>CAMVNO010000016.1 GCA_947168855.1 uncultured Clostridia bacterium | reverse complement strand
GCGGGACAGCTTCGTTAGTATATCGCAGCTCCTTCCGTTTGTCAACACCTTTTTTCAACTTTTTGAATCTTTTTTCTCAAAGTTTTTTCCGGCGTCTTTCCCCTCCGGAGCCCGAACGCCGCTTATATTACTCCTTCCTCTCCCAATTGTCAATACTTTTTTTCGTATATCTTTTCCGGCT
Source organism: uncultured Clostridia bacterium (assembly GCA_947168855.1). GTDB lineage: Bacteria > Bacillota > Clostridia > Christensenellales > CAG-138 > UBA3792. Next base: position 3,722 of record CAMVNO010000016.1, on the reverse strand, counting down.
TTCCGTTTCCCGGAATGCAGGTTGAAAAATCGTCTGCAATATGCTATAATACCTGCATCCTTTTTAAGATATGCAGAAAACGGAGGTCTTGCCATGGCAGCAGTCCGAAAAGCTTCAGAGATCCGCGCGGCGCGAAAGCAGCTTCGCGCGGTGTCTGCCGTGCGCCGTTCCGTTTTCTATTTCATGCGCACCATCCTGACGCTTCTGGCGATCGGTGCATTGTGCATTCTTTCCTTTATATCTGCGTCCCGTTTGAGCAATGCGTACATTCTCGTCAACGAGGGCATGAACATGCGTGCGGAATGTATTCTGAAAAACAGCTCCGAGAACGATCTGACCGCGTATTTCAGTCACCATTGCATTCAAAGCGACGCCGAAGAACGAACAAACAACGCCGCGCTGTACGCCGGCATGGTCATCTCTTCCTATGAATATAGTCTGAAGATCCGCGACCTGCATATTCTGCCATGGCAGATCAGCACCTATGTGGACGTGGTGGAACAGATCCGCGGCATCAAGGGATCCTTTTCCGCCGAATCCGGCTCTTCCGGCGCCGTTCCGGAATGGACGCCGCGCAAATACCGTCTTTTTCTCAGAAAAGCGGAAGGACGCTGGCTGATCGATTCCGTCGAGCTTCTGGAACTGAACCCGAAGCTGGATGTTGCCGCAACGCCGGATCCGAGCGCCGATCCGCTTCCGATGATCACGCCTTCCCCCGCTCCCACCGATACGCCCGCTCCGTAACATGATTGATCCCTATCCCTCAGCACACCCCGTTCTGCTTGCGCCGATGGCGGGTTATACCGACGTCGTATTTCGTGCGCTCTGCACATCCTTCGGCTGCGATCTTGCCTATACGGAAATGATCAGCGCAAAGGGTCTGACGTTCGGAAACCGCAAGACCGCCGCGTATCTGGAGGTCGGAGAGGACGAAACCGGGATTGCGGTACAGCTGTTCGGACACGAGCCCGATCGCATGGCGGAAGCGGCAAGGATCACGGCGGATCATCTCGGACCGCGCCTTCGGTGCATCGACATCAATATGGGCTGTCCGGCGCAGAAGATCGTTGCGAACGGCGACGGCAGCGCTTTGATGCGCACACCTGCGCTCGCCGGGACAATCACGGAAACGGTCAAAAAGGTCTCTCCCGTCCCCGTGACGGTCAAGTTCCGCAAGGGCTGGGAGGACGATACCTGCGTAGCCTTTGCAAAAACGCTGGAATCCGCCGGTGCGGATGCGCTTTGTCTGCATCCGCGCACACGCATGCAGCAATACCGCGGGACTGCCGATCGGTCGGCGATCGGCGAAGTGAAGGCCGCCGTCCGCATCCCGGTGATCGGCAACGGCGATATTACTGACGGCGAAAGCGCGGTATCCATGATCCGCGAAACCGGCTGCGACGGCGTTATGGTCGGGCGGGCGGCGCTCGGAAAGCCCTGGATCTTCCGGGAAATCAAAGCGGCGATCGCCGGAACGCCGTATACGGAGCCGTCCCTTTCCGAGCGGCTGGAGGTTGCCGTCCTGCACGCAGAGCGGATCGAACAGGCAAAAGGTCCGCACGGACTTGTCGAACTGCGCAAGCATCTTCCGCGATACCTTTACGGGATACGCGGTTCCGCCGCACTGCGCACACGGCTGAACGACGCAAAAAACGCTTCGGAAATCCGTGAGTTTTTGCTTGACAGTCTCAAGAACATAACTATATAATGATATGATTTCCAATACGGAGTAAAAGGAGAAACAGCATGGCAGGAATATTGATGACCCGCGAAGACTATGAAAAGCGTAAGGAACATCTGGAATATCTGAAATCGACCCGCACCCTTGAGATCGCGGAGATGTTGAAAATCGCCCGCGGTTTCGGCGATCTTTCCGAGAACGCGGAATACGACGCCGCAAAGGATGAGCAGGCGAAAAACGAACACGACATTGCGGTTCTCGAGGAAGAGCTTCGCACCGCGCAGATTATTGAGCATTCGGCGCAGTCCGGCGATAAGGTCAACATCGGTTCCAAGGTAGCCGTCCTGAATTCCGCGCTCGGAACCGAAATGGAGCTGGAAATTGTCGGTTCGATGGCGGCGGATCCGGTCCTCGGAAAGATCAGCAACGAATCGCCGATCGGCGAAGCGCTGCTCGGACACTCCGTCGGCGACGCCGTTCCGGTGGTCACCCCCGGCGGCATCATCCATCTGGAGATCATTTCTATCGTCTGAATCGGAGCATATTATGGTGGAAGAAACAAACATTCCGCAGGAGCTCAGCGAAGAACAGCTTTCCGAGCTTCTGCAGATTCGCAGAGATAAGCTTTCCGCATTGCGCGCGGCAGGCAAGGACCCGTTTGCGGTCATTACGTTCCCGCAGACGCATCACAGCAAGGAGATCGCAGAGCAGTACGACGCGCTGGAAGGCAAAGAAGTCTGCATCGCCGGGCGCATGATGTCCAAGCGCATCATGGGCAAGGCGAGCTTTGCGCACGTTCTGGACGCCGCAGGCGATATCCAGATCTACGTGAAGCGTGACGACGTCGGCGAGGATGCGTACGCGGATTTCAAAACATACGATATCGGCGACATCATCGGCGTCAGGGGCTTTGTGTTCAAAACGAAGACCGGCGAGGTCTCCGTTCACGCGACCGAGCTCACGCTGCTTTCGAAGTCCCTCCGTCCGCTGCCCGAGAAATTCCACGGACTCAAGGATCCGGAGCTTCGCTACCGTCAGCGCTTTGTCGATCTGTTCATGAACGCCGGCGTGCGCGAAACGTTCAAGAAGCGCAGCGCGATCATCGCGGAGATCCGCCGCTTCCTCGACAGCGAAGGATTCATGGAGGTCGAAACGCCCGTGCTGAACACGGTTGCGTCCGGCGCGTCCGCGCGTCCGTTCGTGACGCATCACAACACGCTCGACATCGACATGTACATGCGTATCGCGACCGAGCTGCATCTGAAGATGTGCATCGTCGGCGGGCTGGAACGCGTCTATGAGATCGGCCGCCTGTTCCGCAACGAGGGCATGGACGCCACGCACAACCCCGAATTCACCACGATTGAGATCTATCAGGCATACACCGACCTGAGAGGCATGATGGAACTGTGCGAGCAGATCATGTCCCGCTGCTCGAAGCTCGTCAACGGCACGACGAAGATCAGCTATCAGGGACAGGAGATCGACCTCACGCCGCCGTTCCGCCGCATGACCATGAACGATGCGGTGAAGGAATACACCGGCAGGGATATCTACGCCTGCGCTACGGACGAGGAAGCCCGCGCAATCGCAAAGGAACTCGGTCTGGAGCTCAAGGACCCCGAATCGAGCAAGGGCAAGGTGCTTGCCGAGGCGTTTGATGCGTTCGTTGAGGACAAGCTGATCCAGCCGACGTTCATCACGGATTATCCGATCGAGAACTCCCCGCTGACCAAGCTGAAAACCGGCAGCAAAGATATCGTCGACCGCTTTGAGGTGTTCATCTGCGGCCATGAGTACGGCAACGCGTATACCGAGCTGAACGACCCGATCGACCAGCGTGCACGCTTTGTACAGCAGGCGAAGGAACGCCAGAAGGGCGACGACGAAGCCATGCAGATCGACGAGGACTTCATGCTTGCGATGGAATTCGGCATGCCCCCGACGGGCGGCATCGGCATCGGCATCGACCGTCTGTGCATGCTTCTGACCGACGCGCCGACCATCCGCGACATTCTGCTCTTCCCGACAATGAAGCCGA
>CAMVNO010000015.1 GCA_947168855.1 uncultured Clostridia bacterium | reverse complement strand
TCCTGACGTACCGGTCGAGCCGGGCGAGGATCCGGAACCGACGGAAGACCCGAAGGGTCATATCACGATCACGAAGGAGACGACCTCTACTCCGGCAAACGGCGAAGCGTACGCGCTGGGCGAGACGATCACCTACAAGATCACGGTGAAGAACGACGGCAACCTGACGATCACGAACATCACCGTCACGGACGCACTGACGGGCGACACGTGGCCGATCGCGAGCCTCGAGCCGGGCGAAAGCACGTTCTTCGAGACTAGCTATGTGGTCACCGAAGCTGACGTCCTCAACGGCGAAGTTGTGAACGTTGCAACTGCGACGGGCACGAGCCCCGATCCGGAGAATCCTGACGTACCGGTCGAGCCGGGCGAGGATCCGGAACCGACGGAAGACCCGAAGCCGAGCATGAAGCTCGAGAAAGAGACCACCTCCACGCCGGCGGATGAGAAGTACGTCATTGATGAAGAGATCACCTACAAGGTGACGGTCACGAACGACGGCAACGTCACGCTGAAGAACGTTACGATCACTGACCCGCTGACCGGCGACGAGCGGACGTTCGCGACCCTGGCGCCGAACGAGAGCAAGGCGTTCACGACTGCGGCGTACACCGTCACGGCGGACGACGTGGTTGCGGGCAGCGTCACGAACAAGGCGACTGCAACGGCAACCGATCCGGACGGCAAGGCTGTCACGGCGGAGGCTGAGGTCACCGACGAAACCAAGAAGCGCGACGGCAATGACGTCGATCCGGAACCCGATCCCGATGATCCGGGCGAAGAGATGGATGTCGACAGCAAGAGCATCACGGTCGTTTACGACGGCAAGGCGCATACCCTGACCGCAAAGGCGACGGTGGCAGGCTCGACCGTCTGGTACAGCACCGACGGCGGCGCAACGTGGACCACCACGCCGCCGAGCCGCATCGAAGTCGGCACCACGAGCTTCTCGATCAAGGCGACGCATCCGGCGTACAACGACGTCGTGAAGGATGGCTATTCGCTGACGGTCCTGCCGAAGGATCTGACGATCACGATCAACGATGCGTGGAAGTACTACGGCGCCGAGGATCCGGAGTTCACCTACACGGTCAAAGGACTGGTGGAAGGCGAGACGATCCCGGCAGACCTGATCACGCTGTTCCGTGACGAGGGCGAAGAAGTCGGCACCTACACGATCCACGGCAAGACCGGCGTCAAGGCGATCACCAGAATGACCGGCAGGTTGATCTGGAACAGAGTCTTTTACGACGAGACCGTTGCAAGATCGACATTCGATGTGTCGAACTATAACATCACGATCGTTGAAGGTACGTTCGAGATCAAGCCGCTGCCTGACAAGGGCTTCTCGCTCCTGTGGGTATCCGACACGCTGCTGAAGGGTGAAGGCGCATATGACGACGCGTTCAAGACGATCGTCGACTATGCGAACAAGACCGGCAAGCTCGATGCAGTGGTCAGCACCGGTAACGTGGTCGACGCGTTCGACAACGAAGCGGCATGGACCTCCGCAAAGAACATTCTGAGCGGTCTCAGAAAGGAGTTCTTCAGCGTTGCAGGTACGAAGGACGTCAACGGCGATGAGATGAGCTACGACGCGTATCTCGCAGCCAAGCTGAACAGCAACACGACGACCTTCGAGGACGACTCCATCTGGTTCCGCAGATTCGCAGATAAGCAGGTACTGGTTGTCGGTATCGGCTACCAGAAGATCGCGGAGACCGACGAGGAGAAGGAACGCGAAGAGAAGTGGCTCAGCTTCGTCAATAACGCGATTGCATCGCGCAGCGGCGATCATGTGATCCTGCTTGTCAACGATTACATGGATGCGGCAGGCGAGCTGACGGCGTTCGGCAAGCTGATCGAGGAGAAGATCGTGAAGGACAACGAGAATGTCTGCATGATCCTCTGCGGCAACGCGGACGGCGCATTCCATAAGGAAATGACCTATGGAGAGCGCAAGGTTGCGGTTGCGATGTTCAACTACGCTGCGGACGAAGAGAACGGTCTCGGCATCGTCAGAATCGTGAAGATCGATCCGGATACGAATACGGTCAAGTTCGACACGGTCGATGCAGCCACCGGCAAGGCGTTCACGTATGATGAAACCAAGCCGGATGCGGATGCATTCAGATTCGAAGATCTGTTCTGAGCGACAGCATAGAATCAAAGCGCCTCTCCCAATGCGGGAGAGGCGCTTTTCCGTCTGTAAACAATCCCTTGCAGATTCTGCAAGGGAATTTGTCGCTTCTTGACGCTTCAACAATTTGTGCGGAATACGAGCTGATGCAAACTTCATCCCGTTTCCCGCTCACGGGAAAGGCGTATCATACGCAACAAAAAAGCTTCCCCCTCAGGATGGGGAAGCTGTCGGCGTCAACTGACGGATGAAAGGATCTTTTATCTCTTCCGTATATTTCGTTGCAGATCTCGTTTATTTCTTTTCCTGCGCGGCCTTCCACGCTTTGATCTGTTCGAGCCGTTCCTTGAAGCGGCTTTCCAGCCCCTGCCCGGTCGGCTCATAATACACCTTGCCGAGCAGCGAATCGGGAAGACACCGCATATCGGTCAGCTTGTCGACGGTATCGTGCGCGTACTGATAGCCCTTGCCGTAGCCGAGCTCTTTCATAAGCCTGGTCGGCGCGTTGCGGATGTGCAGCGGCACCGGCTCCGCAAGCTGCGTGACCGCGTCGCGTTTCGCGTTCTCATACGCCATATAGAGGGCGTTCGACTTCGGCGCAAGCGACAGGTATACGACGGCTTGCGTCAGATGCACGGAGCATTCCGGCATACCGATCAAGTGACATGCCTGAAACGCCGCGACGGCAAGCTCCAGAGCTCGCGGGTCCGCAAGGCCGACGTCCTCGCTTGCAAAGCGCGTCACGCGCCGTGCGATATAGATCGGGTCCTCGCCCGCTTCAAGCATCCGCGCGAGCCAGTAGACCGCGGCGTCCGGATCGGAATTGCGCATTGATTTGTGCAGCGCGGAGATCAGGTTATAATGCTCCTCCCCTGTCTTGTCGTACAGCAGCGACTTTTTGGACGTGCACTGCTCGACCGTATCGACCGTTACCGTCGTCACACCGTCCGCGTAATCGCCGTTCAGAACCGCCATTTCAAGCGTGGAAAGCGCCGTGCGGGCGTCGCCGTTTGCGAACACTGCGATCATTTTCAGCACGTCGTCGGAGATTTCAACCTGTTGTGCGCCGAATCCTTTCGGGCTTTCGATCGCGCGGCGCAGCAGCGTAAAGAGATCGTCCTCCGAAAGCGCTTTCAAAACAAACACCTTACAGCGCGAAAGCAATGCGCCGTTGACCTCGAACGACGGGTTTTCGGTGGTTGCGCCAATCAGGATGATACTGCCCTTTTCAACGAACGGTAAAAAAGCGTCCTGCTGCGCCTTGTTGAAGCGGTGGATCTCATCGACGAACACGATCGTCTTTTCGCCGAACATCCGGTTCTCGTCCGCCTGCTGCATGACGGTGCGGATCTCCTTGATGCCGCTCGTGACCGCGGAGAAATTGATGAATTTCGCCTTTGTCTGGTTGGCGATCACATGTGCAAGGGTCGTTTTGCCGACGCCGGGCGGGCCCCAGAAGATCATGGAAGATACCGCATCCTGTTCAATGATGCGGCGAAGGATCCGGTTCGGACCGATGAGGTGCGTTTGCCCGACGATTTCGTCGATCGTTTCGGGGCGCAGACGCGCCGCAAGCGGTTCTCTGAGCGCCGCGTTCAAAAGCGTTTGCTGCTCGTTCATGGGAATCTCCTTTTTGAAAGGTCGTTAAAAGCGTGTCATGCCGGCTTGCGGGCGAATCTGCCGTCGTCCGGCTCCGTGATATCTTCCAGCATACGGCGCAGCAGCGCGTTTGCGCCGTCATAATCGTTGCGCTGCAGCCGTTTTTCAAGGGAATCCTCGTTGTAAACGATGCGTGTAAACCAAAGCGCATGGTACAGCGTATAAATCTCCCAGCCGATACGCTGCTCCCCCTCCGTCAGCTCCCGGACGGACAGATAGCCGTTCAGAAACGCGGGGAACAGCCGTTCGCGATATGATGCGGGTACGTTTTCCGGGAGATCCATTTCGTATGCGGTCAAAAGCCCCTCCAAAACAAGGTCGGAGACAAGGACCACGTCGCCCGCGTTGTTATAGTCGAAAACGAGCAGTCCGTCCGGCGTGTCGATCAGATTGTTGATCGATATATCGCCCTGCACGGCGGACTTCGGCAGCGTATCCCATTCGGTGGTCAGCGCGGCGCGTTTTCGTTCGATGTGCGTTTCGATCTGCGCCAAAAGGGACGGATCGATCCCGTCGGACTTTGCAAGCGTCAAAAATCGATCCATGCAGTCAACGTCGTTTTGTTCCGCAGCGGAAAACAGCGTGCCGCAGCCGATCCGATACCCGTGCGCCAGTGACAGCGTGTGGATTTGTGCGACCAGCGCGCCGATCCGGAAGGCAAGCGGCTCCGTGATCTCGCGGATCTCCTCGCCGCAATCATCCTCAACGGTCGCAATGCAGGGGACACCCGAACAGGCGGTTTCCAAACAGAAGTGTCCGTCCGAACGATAGAAGCGCGGCGTCAGAATGCCGTTTTCGCGCAGGAAGGAAGCGAACGCGCATTGCTTTTCCCTGACAGCACGCTCTGCGGAAAGCTCGGACAGCTCGCCGTCCAGAAATTCGTGGACAAATTTCAGCACAAGACACCGTCCGTCCGTCGTTGTAACGCCGATGATGTGCTTGAAATATCCGTCCTCGTCTTCCTCATGCAGAAAAACGGTCGGCTCTCCTTTAGACGCGGCAAAGCCAAACTGCGACAGCACGGCGTCCGGCGTCCATTGTGTTTCCATACGCGGTCCCCCTTTTTCCTTACCTTTTATTATACCATATTGCGGATCCCTTTTCAATGCCCGCGGGCAAAACAAAAGCGCCGTCCCGTTTGGGACAGCGCTTTGCGTTTACCGATGAATCAGCCGATGACCGTGGTATAGGTCGTGGTCTCGGTCACGCCGCCCATCTTCCA
>CAMVNO010000014.1 GCA_947168855.1 uncultured Clostridia bacterium | reverse complement strand
GAGGTATCGCCATGAAAAAGCATATTTGTATTATTCTTCTTGCAGCGCTGATGCTGCTCTGCGCCTGTCAGCCGACGCCGGAGAAAGAGATCGTGATCCGAAAGGATTTCGATCAGATGATCGAGAAGGCGAAGGAAATGCCGGCGTCGGACACCGTTGTGCTTGAGAGCGATACGCCGGGATCCGACGCGCCGACTGCATCGCCGCAGAACACGGACGCCCCGCGCTATGCGCATATCACCGAATCGTTCACCGGGCGGACGGACGCATTTCGGGTGGAGATCGACGCCGACGTGATCGTGCCGGACGGACCGCTGCCGGTCGTGCGGGTCAAGCCGGATGAGTTCAACGCGGTCAAGGCGCAGCCATACTTTGACGCGCTCTGCGGCGGCGAATACTATTACCCGCGCGAGGAGCTGGAGACCAAGGAAAACCTCGAGCGGCAGATCGCCGAAATGCAGGCGGAGGTCGACGCGGGCATGCCCTCAATGGACCGCGACGGGCTGTCCGAAAAGGACGTCCAGAGGGAGATCAAGCATTGGAAATCGCAGATCAAGGAGCTGCAGGAACGCTGGATGGTCGCCAAGGACAAGCCGGAAAACCCGATGCGCGTCCTTGCGGACTACGATTGGAGCAAGGTGCCGTACTACTATCCGCTGGGCGTCTGGACGACCGACGAACAGGCGCAGTTTACGTTCCGACTGGACGGCGAGCAGGAGGAGAACGGGCACAAGATCCGGTTCGTCCAAAGCTCCGTCCTGTTCGAGGATGCACGCAAGGAGCCAAAGACCAAGGCGCGGCATCAATTTGAGTATTACAGGGATGTAACCGGACAAACGACGATCCCGACCGGAACGAAGCTTACAAAAACGCCGCTTGAGGCACAGACCGAAGCCGAACAGCTGATCCAAAGGATCGGCGCAAAGGATATGGCGGTCGATCGCGTGTATCTGATGCGCGAATGCGTGCTGAACGAGGGAAACGAGGGCTATTGCATCAACTACTTGCTGCCGGAGGATTACGAGTATCAGTATCTCTATGAGGTGCGCTTCTGCCGCACGGTCAACGGCATCCCCGTGGTGAAGCCGACCTTCTTTGCGTCATCCTCAAACAACAGCGAGAACGGCGCCTATGCGCCGAGCTGGGAGTATGAGGAGCTGTATGTGCGCGTCAGCGGTGACGGCGTCTGCGAACTGTATCATCTGGCGCCGATCGAGACCGTGACGACGGTGGTGGAGGACGCGACGCTGCTGCCGTTTTCCGATATTCTGGACATTGCAAAAAAGATGCTGCCGATTCTGCACGAGGAGGAGGTTCATGATCACGATCAGCTCGTGTACCGCATCGATCGCATCACGCTTTCATTGCAGCGCGTCGCCGAGAAGGACAACCTCGAATACGGACTTTTGGTGCCGACGTGGAACTTCTGGGGCGTAGACCTTCGCACCGGTGAGGACGGTGTGCCGCACACGTACCTTTGCGGCGTCTTCAGCGCCGGAACCTGCGGCTATCTGCCCTTGCTGAGTATCAACGCGATCGACGGCACAGTGATCGATCCGCAGAAGGGATATTGAAAACCCATACGGTAACGAATCTCCCGCATCGTTATGAAGGGTGCGGGAGCTTTTTTGCGAAAACCGCGGGAACGGGGGATTTTACAACTCTCTTACAACTCTCTTACAAGTCGATTACAACTTTGTTGCAATTTGTACGCATTTGGGTGTTAGCATGAGGGCAGAAACCATAAGGAGGATACTGAAATGAAACGGATCATTGCAATCATGCTGATGCTTTGCATGCTCACGGCATGCCTTCCCACGCCGGGCACGGAGTTTGTGGTCAATAAGGGCGATAAAACGCTGGAAGAAAAGCTTTCCGTGTCGCTGGAATCGTCGCAGACCTTCCCGGAACGCTGGGATGAGGACGAATACAAGGTGAACGATTACCTTTCGATCGCGTTCAACGCGGAGGTACTGACCAAGGCGGACGGGCAGTACCCGGTCTACCGCACGCGCGGCGTCGAGCTCAAGAGCGAGGACGCGACGACGTGGGCAACGGCGCTTCTGGCTTCGCCGGTCAGCGTTTCGACGCTCGAAATGACGAAGGACGACTGGAAAAATGCGCTGCAGCGGTACGTCGATGAGATCGAAGCAAAGAAGGCATGGATCGCGGCGGGCAGACCGGACGACGGGATCGACCGCGACGAATATGTCCCGTCGGATGAGGAGATGGAGGAGACGTACCGGATGTACCAGGAGTACATCAACAAGGCGCCGGCAGAGAACGAAACGAAGCCCGTTTCCGATTTCCGCGATCTGCCGAAAGGACCGCGGCACTATACGCTTTCGGACGGAACGGATGCGAACATCCAGGTGTATGCGCCGGGCTATATCGGCATTGCAAAGGGCTGTGTCGCAAATCCGTACGTGTACTACGATTACTATTACGAGGATGAGAAGGACGAGGACGACATGGTGTGGCCCAAGCTCTGGCAGGACGTGACGATGTCCGAGACGGATGCGGAAAAGCTGCTCACGCCGGCGCTGGAGCTGCTCGGATTTTCGGACTATACGCCGTACAGCGTGACGAAGGCGAATCTGATGGACCACAACGAGGGCGGTTATGCGCAGTTCGTGACCAAGGGTTGGGTGTTCAAGCTGCACCGCAATCCCGCGGGGTATCCGACGGTGGGCGTGCCGTACGAACCGGCGCAAAACCTGCAGTACGGCAGCGAAAACACCATGGCAAACGCCTATATTCCCGCGGAAACGCTGGAGATCATGGTCGATGAAACGGGCGTCCGGTATTTCGGATACTCGGATAAAAAGGAGATCGTCGGCGTCGAGAGTACGAACGTTGAGCTGGTGCCGTGGGAAGAGGCGCAGATGCGGATCAAAAACGCGCTTGCGACCTGCTACCGCACCGATTGGCTGAAGGAGAACAATATAAAGGCGGAGATCGAGGTCTACCGCGTTCTGCTGACGAGCTACACGCTGCACATTCCGAATTCGAGCGAGTATTACGAGATGCCGTGCTGGGTCGTGTTCTTCGATGAAAAACAGTACGACGTCCCGGCACGGATGCGCGACGATCAGAACCTGATGCACGAAGCCTTGTTCATCAACGCCGTGGACGGCTCGATCGTGCATACGGATTACGGCTATTGATACGGGAAAATGAGTCTTGGAGCTGCTGGGGAACACCCTCCCCGATTCGCGCAAACGCGAAATCCCCGGCGGCTCCTTTTTTCCTGCGGCAGGGCCGCAGCAATCGCCGTGTCGGGTGTCATTTTCCGGTTTCTGCAGCAAAACGGCTTCTCCGATCGTTTTACAGGGGGATGGGACGGCGAGATCGCAGCGGGAAGGATATGCTGTTTTTTGCAATAAGACGTCAGATTCAGATAAGATTTTACAACTCCGTGACAACTTTGTGACGTTTTGGTGACATCTCGATTTTATAATGATGTTATAGAAGAAAAAACGGTCGAATGATTACAATTCGATTACAAAACGGCAACAACTTTTTTCCCCAAAACCATTAGGATGAAATCGGAGGAGAAGAAATGAAACGGATCGCGGTTTTGCTTGCAATCATCATACTGCTTTGTGCCTGTCAGCCCACGCCGAAACAGGACGCGGTGAAACAAAAGGACACGAATGTGCTGATCGATACGGTGAAAAAAGAGGAGCAGAAGGACGAACAGGCGCCAAATCAGCCGCGTGAATCTATTTCCACACCAACGCCGGTGAAAATGCAGATGCCGGAACGCTTTCAATGCGATTTTGAGACGAACGACGGGGCGCAGATTACGGGCGACGTACCGATCCGTGTTCTGACGGACGACGCGTTTCCGATGTTGCGCGTCGAACGCCGCAGTCTTTCGGACGCTGAACGACTGACGCTCGCCAAAAGGTTTTTGCAATCGGAGAATCTGTATATCTATCAGGATGTACTTGATCGACGAAGTGTTGAGGATATGATCCGCGGATTGCTAAACGAACCGACGTTTGAGGAATACCGGAAGGACTACGGTATGTCTACGGCAACAACGGAAGAATATGAAGAATTCTTAGCGTACCGCAGGGAACAGCTCGCCTACTGGCAGGAATACTATCGCAGCATCCCGGCAGATGACGCGCCGATGCCGTTCCAAAAATGGGACGGCGCCGCGCCGACCGGGGAAACGACCTTTACAATCATAGTAACGGAATCCGAGGGCAGGACGAACATTGCGTTTCAACCGCACGTTCTCGTGTTCCGGGACGACCGGGGACGCGCGATCGAATACACCAATCCGCAAAGCGATCGGACAAAGAACGCAAATGCGTTCGGCTTCAACATCACGGACAAGCCCGGCGTTGAGCGGATCGAACAGGAGGATTACGACATTTTGCACGACGGCGCGACGGTCACGCCGCGCGCGGCGGCAGAAACGATTTTGTCGTATTTTGACGGACTGGTCGATCTTTGCGTCGATGATATCTATTGGAGCAACAATGCCGACACCGATGGCGACGGAGCGGGGGTCGTTGGCGCATACGGCTATCTGGTTCGTCTGACGCCGGTTTATGACGGCTCGGCGGCGCCGTATATCAACGTCTACGGGATCCACCCGGACAGGGATGAAAAGGAATTGCAGTATGCGCCCGAGTGGAATTACGAATGTGTGATTGCCGCAGTTTCGACAGAGGGAACGCCTCTGTCCCTTGCATGGTATGGAACGTCGAAGGTGACCGAGACGACCTCGGAATCGACGCCGCTGCTCCCGTTCGATGAAATCATGCGTCTTTTTGAACAGCAAGTGAACCGGCAGCTGTACGGCAGCGGCGCGAAGGTGCAGATCACCGGCGTCAAGCTCGGCCTGTTCCGCATCCGCGAGAAGAACAGCATGGAAACAGGGCTGATGGTGCCCGCATGGATCTTCGGTGGAACGTACTACGGCGCAGACGGCGATCATCGGGAACTCAGCCCGTTACTGGTCATCAACGCCATCGACGGCAGCATCATCGACGCAAACAAGGGCTATTGAGCTGTATAGAATTATGCTGTGCACAGGAACTGCGCCTTGGGCGCATGAAAGGGAAACGGTATGAAACGAATCGTGGTTTTATTGCTTGCATGTCTGCTGCTTGCATGCGTGCCGACGCCGGACGAGGAGTTTGTAAAAAACAAGACGGACGGAACGCTTGAGGAGATCATACATGCGGATACGGAACCGGCGCCGGACCGTGCCGATGCGCCCGCACCGGACGAAAAGAGCCCGCTGTACGCGCAGCTCGGCGTGCCGGAGCGCTTCACGATGGAGCCCGAAACACGTACGGTTCCGTTCTCGAACCTGACGGTCTCGGCGAACGCCGTTGTGGTGCTGCCGAACGTGAGCGCGATCCCGGTCTATGAAGCGTCCGGCAAGACCATTCCGGACGAACAGCTTGAAGCGATTGCACAGGCGCTGTTCGGCGACGCCGAACGCTATGCAAGCGAGAACGGCACGCTGCGCTGGAAGCTGGAGGACGGGATCCGGACGGACCAGAAGCGGATCGAGGCGATCCAAACAAATCCGGAGGAGCATTGGGACGGCGAAGAAGAACAGTGGCAGGAGGATATGCAGTACCTTGCGGGGCTGCTTGCCGACGCGCCGGAGGATTATCAATGTAAACCGTGGAACGGCTCGTTTTCGGACGGGCTGATGGTGCGGATCGCGGATAAGCATTACAACAAGATGCGCTCCTTCCCGAACCGGCTGGCCTTAGGTTCCGACGATCGCAGGAGTACCGTTTACGGGATCTATTACGAAAAGCCGGACGCCGAGCCGAGCGCCGAGGTCGAGGCGGCAAAGGCGATCGCGGAGGACTTTATGCAGCGCTCCGGGCTTTCGGAGACGTTCGTATTGGAGCGCGTGCAGGCGGTCAGCCCGGCGGAGGACGGCACCGGCAGCAGCAAGGTCATATCGGGCTATGAGTTTTCCTATGTGCCGGTCTATGACGGTGTGAAGGCGCAGCCATACTGGACGACGAGCGGCTCGGACACCGCGCAGCAGAAAGCCGCGGAAAAGGGCTTGCACGAAATGCCGGAATTTGACGCGTACCTCGGACCGGAGAACATGATCGTTACCGTCGAAGACGGCAGGATCGTGCATCTCGATTGGAGCAACTATGTTGCGCGCGGCGAACGCATCAACGAAAACGTTAAGCTGCTGCCGTTCTTCGAGATCGAAAAGGCGTTCAAAAACGCGATCTTCACCGGCTATTTCACCGATGAGGGCGTGGACCGGACGCTGATCGTCACGCGCGTCGAGCTGAATCTGATGCGCATGAAGCGCAAGGACGTCAAGGACGCCTACTATCTTGTGCCGGTCTGGGATTTTCTCGGCTACTCCCCGGATTGGGGCGACGGTGAGCCCGCGCGGCTGAGCAGCGCCTACGTTACGATCAATGCGGTCGACGGCACGCGCATCAACCGCACGAACGGATATTGAGCGGCAGAAAACAGGATACCTTTTGCGGACGAATTGCGCTTCCGCGCATGAATTGTCCTGCGGACATGAATTGGCTTCGCCGTGAATTGCCTGCGGCATGAATTGGCTTCGCCATGAACGGTACGGTACACAGGAACTGCGCCATCGGCGCATGAAAGGGAAACAGTATGAGACAAATCTGGGGAGACATCAGAAGAGCAATATTCGGGCGGTCGTTTCTGATCGCGTATGGGGGCATGGTACTGTGCCTTCTGATCGGCGCGTTTTCGGACGCGCTGCGCGTATTCCGCATGGAGGACGGTTATGTGCTTTATGGCTATCACCGTGAGCTTTTGCTGAACGCGCTCTCAAGCGATATCATCCTGTTCGCCGTTCCGATCCTTGCCGCGATCCCCTACACGACCGCGTTCACCGACGACGTGAAGTCCGGGTATCTGAAGCCGTACCTGACGCGCACCAGCGTGACGCGCTACATCCTCGGCAAGGGCATCGGCGCGGCGGTCTCGGGCGGGCTGGCGCTCGTGCTCGGCATTCTCACCGCGCTCGGCGTCTTCATGCTTGTGTTCTCCCCGATGGAAGCGTACGGCGAATGGGCGGTCGAATCGAAGATTCCGGACATCATCCTGCGCTGCTTTTTGTTCTTCCTCTCCGGCGCCATGTGGGCAAGCGTGGGCTTACTTTGCTCGTCGCTGACGCAGAACGTGTACCTTGCATACGCCGCGCCGTTCATCTTCTACTATGTTCTGATCATCCTGCAGGAGCGCTATTTTCGCTCCACCTTCATGCTGAACCCGAAAAACTATCTCACCATGCAGGGCGCGTGGCCACTCGAGGGCAAGAGCGCGGCGCTGACGCTTTTGATGCTTGTGCTCATTCTGCAGCTTGTGTTCTACATGACCTCGCAGACGGAGCTTCGTGACGACAAGCGACAGCGGCATCACTACGTGGCACAGAATTTCTCGCAGAAGCTGCTCGAAAAGCGCATTGCACAAGCAAAGCCGAAAGCGGTGAAACAGCAGAATCCCGTTCTTTATACGTTGTCGCAGGTGTGGGCGGTTGTGCGGTACAACTTCCGCATGTGGCGCGGCAACGTTCGCATCATTCTGACGTTTGCACTTGCGTTCATTTTGTGCTTCCTGCTGTCCGACAAGGCGGCTTCGTTCGCCTACGACATGGGCACGGCGATGCAGGCGTTTGAGCCGTTCGTCTGGACCTTCGGCGACGCGAACTCCGTGCTGCTCATATCGCTGCTGCTCGTTCTGCTCTTTGCGGACATTCCGTTCCTCGGCGCGGGCGTACCGTATTATCTGGTGCGCATGAAGCGCTCGACGTGGGCGTGGGGACAGCTCGTGTATCTGATCCTTGCGACGCTCATCTATATGGTTTTCATTCTGATCGCGACGACGCTGATCTGCATGCAGAACAGCTTCATCGGCAACATGTGGTCGGAAACGGCGGCGATCCTCGGCTATTCCGGCGCGGGCAAGGCGGTTGCGCTGCCGGCGCTCGTCAAAACGCTCGAGATGTCGCGTCCGTTCCAATGCGCCGCAACGATTTTCCTCCTGATGCTGCTGTACACGCTCGTGCTCGCGCTGCTTATGCTGTTCATGAAGCTCCTCCGCGGCAAGAGCGCGGGCGTGGTGGCGGCGTTCGGCTTCTCGCTTTACGGGCTTTTGCTGAATCCGGAGCTCATCAAGCAGATGTTCAATCTGCCGGACGAGCTGATGTATAAGGCAAATGTCGCGGTGGGCTGGCTAAGCCCCTTGAACCAGGCGACGTACCACATGCACAACTTCGGCTACGACCTCTTACCGCGGCTTTGGCAGACGTATCTGATCTTCCTTGCGCTGATCGCGGCGCTGATGTTCGGCATCCTCCGTGCGATCCGCAAATACAACTTTATGTTCCTCGGTACGGAGCAGTCTTAAAGGAGAATCTTATGAAAAAGCTGATTTTGGTTATATTATCGCTTACCTTGCTTCTTGCGTGTGTGCCCACGCCGGAGCAGGAGTTTGTCGTCAACAAGGGCGAC
Source organism: uncultured Clostridia bacterium (assembly GCA_947168855.1). Classification (GTDB taxonomy): domain Bacteria; phylum Bacillota; class Clostridia; order Christensenellales; family CAG-138; genus UBA3792. The sequence continues at coordinate 9,596 of CAMVNO010000014.1, read as the reverse complement.
GACACCGTGGAGCAAAAGCTGAACGAAACGTCGGACCCGGACAGCGGCTCGATCGCCGCGCGTCAGACCTTTCCCGACCGTTGGGACGAGGACCCGATCGTTGAAAATGATCGGCTGATCGTTCGCGCGAATACGGAGATCCATGTGCGAACGGACGGGCTGTATCCCGTCTATCGCACGCGGCCGACAGAGATCACCAAAGAGATGGTCGAAAACGTTGCGATCAAGTTTCTGGACAAGCCGACGGCTTCTTCGGAAGCGCTTCTGACCAAGGAGGATTGGGGACGGGCGCTGCAGCAGTATCTGGATCGAATTGCGAAAAGCGAGGAATGGGCCAAAGCGGGCAAGCCCGATGGGTGGACGGACGTTGAGGACCTGAATGAAACGCCGGAAGAACTCGAGGAGAGGACGAACTGGTATATGGAGCAGATCCGTAATGCGCCGGCTTCGCTGTCCGAGCAGGCGGTCAACGACTATTCCGGGTTGGAAATCAGAAAACCGCAGTCGTTTACGCTCGCGTCCGGCGACGTGGCATGGATTTCCTTTGGCAAAATCGAGTATATGATCGCAAAAGGATGCAAAACTTATCCGGACATCTATTCTTTTGCCCAATATCAGGATGATTTGCGGTGGAAAGAAGGCAGTTATCAGTACTGGATCGAAACCGACCTCAGCCGTGAACAGGCGGAAAGCATAGCGCTTTCGGAGTTGGAACGGCTCGGCTACACCGGATATGCCGTTTCCGACGCTTCCACAGCAACACTTTTGGTATCAGAACGCGGCGTTGCGGGCGGGTGGTCGCTCGTTCTGAAGCGCAGCTACGGCGGGTATCCGCAGATTGCAGGCAACGTCTATGCATCGCGCAGTCTGTACTACGGCAGCAGCGTCGATTTCTTTATGAACGCAGAGATCCAAGCGGAACGGTTCATCCTGTTCGTTTCCGAAGACGGGATCCAATTTCTTGAATATCAGGGACCGAAAGAAATAGCTGGACTGGTCAATGCAAACGTGGAGCTGCTGCCGTTTGACGAGATCCGGGTGCGCATCAAAAATGCGCTTTCGGTCTGCTTCCCGTATGATAAATGGGCGACGGATCCCGCGGTTGATCCGCGTCCTGCCGAAGCTGAAATCTTCGATATGTACCTGTCTACATTTACGATCCGTGAGAAAAACAGCTCAGATTATTATGAAATGCCGTGCTGGATCGTGAACTTTGATATACTGAGCTATACCTCAAATCCGAATTGGACATGGGACGATATCAGAGAAGGTCGCGATAAGCCGGGACAGCACGGCGAGTATCTGATCATCAACGCCGTCGACGGGTCCGTCGTGCATACGGGTTCCGGTTGGTGAGGTGGCACTATGAAACGAATTATCATTCTTTGCTTATCGCTTGCCCTGCTTCTCGCCTGCGTACCCACGCCGGAGGAGGAATTTGTGGTAAACAAGGGCGACGGCGTGCTGACGGAGAAAATCGCTGAAAAGCCCGTTGCGGAAAAGCCGTTTGAAGCGCCGACTCGCGTGGACGAGGTGATCGAGGCGAATGACCTGACCGTGGAGCTTGCCGCGGAAGTCGTGCTGCCGGAAGGCGGGCAATATCCGGTTGCGGAGGTCGTGCCGAAGACGTACGACGCGGCATGGGCGCGGGATATGCTGACGGGGATCGCGGACGGGAAAATGCTTCTGGTGCACGAAAGCGAAGCCGAGTCGAACATGACGCGCGAGGGCATTTTGCGTGAAATTCAGGCGGTGCAGGACAGTCTAGAATGCTTTGACGAGCTTTACGGGAACCTGCCCACATCGGAACAGGCGGATATCCGCACGCAGTTGAATGAATCATTGGAAGCTTGGCAGGCCTACTGGCGCGAAGCGCCGGACAATACGGACGGACTCGAAGCGGATCTTTCCGATACGGCATACAAAGCGTTCGGACGCATGTTTGCGGAAATCGACTGCACGCGGCCGGAACGCGCGTATCATTCGCCGATCGAAGTGTACAGCACCGGACTGGTTTCGTTTATGAATATGGATATGACTTACGGGGAGACCGAACAGCGCGGGCCGGTGACCGGGTCTCTGCCCGGCGTAGCGCTGACCGAAACCGAGGCGATCGAGGTCGCAAAGACATTCTTACAAAAGCTCGGCGAAACCGGACTGGAACCCGTGCTTGTTCTGGATGCGAACGGGCGGCGGTATGGCGATGATCCGCGCGACGAGCACGCGTATGCGATCTGGTTTACGCGGCCCGTAGGCAATATGCCCGGCGCAATGACGCAAAGCCAGCAGGACCTTTACGGCGTCTATTCGCAGAACGGCGGCGACAGGGTATACAGCGAGCCGTGCGATCAGGAGTATGCATATTTTCTGATCCGCGATTCCGGCGTCAACTGGTTCGATTGGGTTGCGCCTTCGACGGTGACCCGCATCGTCAACGAAAACGTGGCGCTTGTACCGTTTGAAACGATCCTCGAAACGTTCCGTAAGCAGATCGTCGTGGAGGCGTTCCCCGCGCTTGAGGAGGCGCGCGTGAATGCGGATCTGCGCGATAATATGACGATCAACGACACGACGCTTTGTATCGACCGGATCGCGCTCGAAAGCGTACGTATCCGCAAGGAGGGTGCGACCGGAACCTTTCTGCTTGTGCCGACATGGACGTTCTACGGACGCCTGGTACTGCACGGGGAAAACCTAAGCGACCTTCGCTTCGCAGGATGGACCATCGAAGACAACGGCGATGCAGTCTGGTACGTCCCGGGCGGCTGCTATCTGCAGATCAACGCGATCGACGGCAGCGTCCTGAATCCCGCGCTCGGATACTGAGAAAGGAACGAAAGCTATGAGACGATTACCGGCTATTCTCTTATCGCTGTCCTTACTTCTCGCCTGCGTACCCACGCCGGAGGATGAGCCGATCGCGCAGAAGGATTCGGATGTACGGGAGCCGGTGCCTTTTTCGGCGCTCGACCTACCGGAGCATATCACAGCGGACGCGCGCGAGCTCGGCGCTGCATACCTGACGATCGATGCGGACGTCGTGACGCCGGAGAACGCCGCCTTCGGCGTGTCGGAGGTGCGCGAGGTTCGGTTTGACCGCGAAACGGTCACGTCGCTTTTGCAGTTTTTTGCGGACGGTCGCCCGCTGTATCGCTGTTGGGAGGACGACAAGGCGGAGGTCTATCAAAAACTCCTCGATTTTGGAGCGATCGCGGACGAAACAAACGAAATGGACATGATGATGCTCCAATATCTGCGGGAAGCGTTTGAGAGCGCGCCCTTGGAGGTCGAGCACATCCCGTATTCTTTGGAAGACATCGCACCCTCGGAAACGCTTTGCAGCCTGTATGTGGCGGGCGAGGACGGCAAGAGTTTTCTGTCCTATACCGATACGCAGATCCTTTATAGCCGCGACAGCACGCTGGATTTCACCCCGGAAAGCGGGATCGCGCCGGAGGATCCGCTCGAACGGCAGACGCCGCGCATCTCCCGCGAGGAAGCCGAAAAAGATGCAAAGGCGCTGATCGAAGCGCTGCACATCGAACATGTCGGTTTGCTTACGGATCAGACGGAGGAATGCGCGTTCTTTCGGCTGAACCGCACGGTGGAGTGGGGATATCGGTTCCTCTTTACCCCGCAGATCGGAAACATCCCCTGCTGCTATTCGGATGGGTGGACAGTGATCGAATCCGCCCCGCCGTCCGTCGGCGCGCCGTGGAGCAACGAACGGATCGAAGTATACGTCGGACAGGACGGCGTGATGAAGTTTGTGTGGCAAAGCCCTGCGATGTATGCGGAACCGGACGCGCGGGACGCATTCGTCCCGTTCGGCCGCATGCTGACGCTTTTCGAGAATCAGCTTTTGTACATGTACTCGGCGCAGGCGACGCAGGTGCAGGGCTTGACGGACGTCGACTTTTCGGTCACGGTCGATCGGATCAGGCTGATGCGCGGCACGATCCAGAAGAAGGACGATTTTTCGGTCGGTCTGAACGTTCCGCTGTGGGAGGTTCGCTATACCGTAACGTATCTGGGTAAGCATGGGCAGCCGCAATGTATCTTTTTCGACGCAGCGGACGGAACCTATGTGGAACCGCGCGTGACATACAAGGATTTGATGTAGTTTACGAAGCTTTGGAGGGACTATGAAACGATTACTTGTAATTCTCTTATCGCTCGCCCTGCTCCTCGCCTGCGTGCCCACGCCGGAGGAGGAGTTTGTAGTCAACAAGGGCGACGAAAAGGACTGGCAAAAACAAAGTGAAACGGTCGAGACCGTGCAGTCTGTTGCGGACGGAAAGACGATATCCGATCGGGTCGAAACGATCGATACCGAATCGCCGACGGAAAGCGCTCTTTATGAGAAGCTCGGCGCGCCGAAATATTGGACGGCCGATTTGGACGTGAACGGTGTGCGCGTGGTTGCGGAGAATGCGCCGGTCATACTCCCGACGGTCAATCGTGTTCCGGCAGTCGAGGCGCAGACCGTTGCCTTCACCGAAGCCGAGCTGAACGCGGCGGTGAACGCCTTCTTCGGAAAGCGACAGATTGAATGGTACGATTACGGGACGTATACCAAGGAGAGAATCGCGGAGATGATCCAATACTGGCAGGCGCTTTTGCCCACGGCGCAGGACGAAGCGCACAGTACCTACTGGATGCAGCGCATCAAAGAGCTCAGCGAAGCGTACAACCGCGCGCCGTCCGAGAGCGATCTAAAATCGATCCCGCTTGCTCCGACAGAGTACACAGAGGATTGGGGCGGCGAGTCGGTTCGCACGAAACACGGGCTGTTGGCGCGGGCAACAATTGACGGCGAACAATGGGTGGTGGAGCTCAATCAGAATTACGGCATGCAGATTCTTGAAATCGCGATCGACGGCAAGCAGACGGATGTGAGCGTGTTCGGTCATTCGTCCTTCGACGGACATCCGGTGATCGATACGCCGTGGGGTGTGTCGCTCTCAAAAGGCGATGCAATCGCGCAGGGCAACGCGATTGTGCAGAAGATTGACGAGAACTATTCGCTCTGCTTCTGCGGTCCCGCTGCCGCGCGTTTTGCAGATGATTACAACGTTGCGCGGAACTGGGGATGGGGACTTGTCTATATGCGCCGGATCAACGGCTTCCCGTCTGCGTATGCTTCGCGTGAAATCGGGGATCGCATGGATGACGATGAAGCGAACGACATGCCTTCTTATGAACGGCTGTTTCTTGTAATTGACGATGAAGGACCGGTTTATCTCCGTTGGCAGACGCCGATGGAAGTAACCCGCATCCTCGGCGCAGACCAGACGCTGCTTCCGTTTGACGAGGCGGTGTCAAAGGGTAAAAACATGATCGTCGCGCATTGGGCGTATGAGCTTGAACGCGATCCCGGCAGCTATGTAAAGATCGACAAGGTCAAGCTCGGTCTTTGCCGCATTGCGAAAAAAGGCGGCGGCTTCTACTATGTTCCGGCATACTGTTTCTATCTGGATATTGTTCAGACCGAAGAATACCGAAGCAAGTACCATTCCGGATGGGAGAATTTCTATCGGGACGAGCGCGCGATATTGGAACGGAACAACGGCGTTGTGAAAGGCGACACGAACGGGTATTTCAGGGAATACAACGTGGTCGTGATCAACGCGCTCGACGGCACGGCGATCGATCTCGGGAAAGGATATTGAAAGGTGCAGCTATGAAACGAATCATCCTTGTACTGTTGTCCCTTGTCATGCTCGCTGCGTGTCAGCCCACACCGGAAACGGACGCTGTGCGGCAAAAGAATCAGGACGCCATGATCGAGATGGCGCGCGGAGAAGGGACCGACACGGTCGAAAACCAGAACCCCACCGAGAGCGAAAAGGAGCTTACGACGCTCGATTACCGCGCGATGTATGGCATCCCGGAGCATCTTTCCGAAGAATTCTCCGGGTTGTCCGACAAGGTGACGATCATCGTTGATGCGGATATCAACGTGCCGGATCAGCCGCTGCCGATCGTGCGCACCGTGCCGAAGGACTTTTCGCAGGAGCAGGTCTATGACCTCTGGAACCGGCTTGTCGGCGACCGTGAAATGATTCTGGATCAGGACGTTGTATCCAAGGAAGTTATCGCAAGAGAAATTGAGTTCTGGATGCAGATCCAAAGCGGCGAGATCGTGAACGATATGTATACGCCGGAGGAAGCGGCGGAGCAAATCCGCGCGTTACAGGAACGCTATCAGAACGCGCCGGACGATGTCCCCATCCTGTATTCGGACGGCACGCTGGTTACGGTCGACGTAAAGGACGCGAACGGCAATGTCATTGCGCACCGGACCGAGCTGAATGCATACGAGCCGGGATACGGCTTATCGTTCCATGTGTCAAACTCCAACGACAACACGGAAACAATCTATGACAGCGATGGCGCGTTCATGGTGACGCGCGGCGGCTTCTTCTCCTACAGCACCACAGATCGGCCTCATGTCAGCAACGCTGCGAATGATCCCGAATTTATGCTGAAGCCGGGCGACCCGATCCCGGAGGAAGCGAATGACTATATCCATACCACGCCCACCGAGATTCAGGCGCGCGCAAACGCCCTGCTTGAACAGATGGGCCTTTCCGATCAATTCGGGATTTTTGAAATCCGTCTGATTCCGGACAAGCGGTGGGCAGGGATTGTCGAAGGCCTGGGTCACACCTACAAGCTGTTGGGCTATGGGTACCAGATCACATACACACGGTTGGTCAACGGCGTTCCGGTCTGTGCAAAAAACGGGCTCGGCGGCAAGCTGTTCTGGTATGAGGAAAAGATGGCGCCGCAATGGATCTATGAGACGATGGTTGCGTTCTTTGACGACAGCGAAGATGTGGCCTTTGATTGGGGCGCGCCGATCGAAACGCTGGAGGTAATCGAACCGAATTGTCGGCTGCTGCCGTTTTCCGAGATCCAAAGCGAGATGGAAAACAAGCTGCCGATGCTTCTGGAAAAGAGCATCAACCGATACGAGCATTGCGAGGCAAGGGTGCAGCGGATCGAGCTGGGTCTCTGGCGCATTCGCGAAAAGAACAACATCGACGCTGGACTGCTGGTTCCCGTTTATTGCTTTTATCTGGACCTGACCTATCGGGACAGCGGTGGAGACGATTCGCGTGACACGGATATTCTGATCATCAACGCGGTCGACGGCACGGTCATTGATCCGTATAACGGATATTAAGGAGAATTACTATGACAAACGCAATTGAAGTACACGATTTGGTAAAGGTGTTCGGACAGGATACGGTTTTGAAGGGGATCAACCGCAACTTTGAGGCGGGAAAGATCCACGGCGTGGTCGGCAACAACGGCAGCGGCAAGACCGTCATGTTCAAGTGCATCTGCGGCTTTCTGCAGCCGACAAGCGGCAAGGTGTTCGTCAACGGCAAGCAGATCGGCAAGGACGTCGATTTCCCGGAGGACATCGGGCTGATCATCGAAACACCGGGCTTTCTGCCGCAGCTTTCGGGGCTTAAGAACCTTGAAATCCTCGCGTCCTTGAAGCGCAAGATCAACCTAAAGCAGATCGCCGACACGATCCGTCGCGTGGGGCTCGATCCGATGAGCTCTAAACCCGTCGGCAAGTATTCCCTCGGCATGCGGCAGCGCCTCGGCATCGCGCAGGCGATCATGGAGGATCCGTCGCTCATGATCCTCGACGAGCCGATGAACGGTCTCGACAAGAACGGCGTCGCCGAAATGCGCGAGCTGTTCAAATCGCTTGCCACCGACGGGCGGACGATCCTCCTTGCAAGCCACAACATCGCGGACATCGAAGTGCTTTGCGATACCGTCTGCGAGATGGACGCGGGCGTGATGACGATGCTATAACACAGGAATTGAGGATAAAGGTATGAAACAGAGAGTATTTGCATGGATTTTGGTATTGATTCTGGCGCTGACGCCGGTGCTGGCGGTCGCGGAGGGCGATGAAACGGAACCGCCCGCTTCATCGGAACCGAGCGAAGAACCGGATCCGACCACGCCGCCCGCAACGACGCCGCCCGCGACCACACCGCCCGCGACCACACCGCCCGCAACCACACCGCCCGCAACGACGCCGCCCGCAACGACGTCGCCAGCGACACCGGAACCGTCCGACGAAACGAACGATCCTCTGAAGATCGACACATACTGGCAGTATCCCGGCATGGAGAAGAGCTATGCGAGCGGATATCTGCCGGTGCAGAGCGGCAACAAGGTGCAGTTTCTCATGCCGCTGGTCGGCAAAACGCTCGGCAATACGATCCGTGTGGTACCCGAGTTTCCTTCCGACGGACCGTTTGCGCCGTCCAATCTGCAGTTTGACGTGCGTCAGAAGTCATACGACGTCACGCATGGCAAGAAAACCGGGAAAATGAGCGCGTACCTGGTCAAGTTCAACGCGCCGCTCAAGAGCGGGTATTACAACGGCACCTACACCGTCGTACTCCATGTGACGTACAAAACGCCCGCAGGCGATCCGGCAGAGCAGACCTTCCAGCTGCAGGTCCGGATCACGGGCGGTAAAACGCAGTCCACCGGAGGCGGCGGAGGAGGGCAGACGGCGGTGCGAAAGCCGGTCATCCTGATTCAGAACTGCACGATCACGCCGAAGGAGGTGTCCGGCGGCGAACGCGCGTCCGTTTCGGTCTCCATGAGCAACGTCGGGAACTACGACGCGAAGAACATCCGCGTGTCGCTGATCCCGGAATCGGACGCAATCGCGCTGCGCGGCAATCTGAACGCCCGGTTCTTCGACACGCTTCCGATCAAGGGCGATCTTGAGGCGGATTTTGATCTCAGCATCGCGCCGGGCGCCACGGAAGGCGCCGCGGTCGTGGCCGTTCAGATCAGCTATGAGGACAAATACGGCGGTTCATATACCGAAGAAGGCAAATACACGATCAATATCACACAGCCGAAGATCGAGATCACGAACTGTGAATACAGCAGCGTCGTCAACGGCGGCGACGGCTTCACGGTCACGCTGACAATTCAGAACACAGGCACGCGCGACGCAAAGAATGTGGTGGTGCAGTACGCTTCGGAGGACGATTCGATCCGGTACAAGGGCATCCAGGATCACCAGACGATCGAAAACCTCAAAAAGGGCGAATCGACGACCCTGACCTTTGACCTGCGGGCGCTTCCGAGCGCAATGGAGGGGAAGCATACGTTCCGGTTCAACTGCTCCTACAAGGATGCAAAGGACACCGGCTCCTATGAAAACGGCGCGGAATATCCGTTGACCGTCGTGCAGAAGGCGTCGCTCGGCTATGACGAGGTGCGTCTGCCGGAGTCGATCGTAAGCGGCGAAAGCTTTACGCTGCCGATCTGCGTTTACAACACCGGATTTTCACAGATCTTCAATGTTCGCTGCTCCTTAAACTGCGACGGTCTGATTTCCTCCTCGGCATTCTTAGGCAACCTTGCCCCGCAGGAGAGCGCGGACAAGGCAATGACCGTATTTGTCACCACGCTGTCCGGTTCGCAGAAATACGGCGAATCCTACGGCAGCATCGAGATTTCCTATGAGGACGTCAACGGAGAAAAGCATTTCGAGAGCCAAAGCGTCAAGATGACGATCGCCGAACCCAAGAAAA
>CAMVNO010000013.1 GCA_947168855.1 uncultured Clostridia bacterium | reverse complement strand
GAGAAAGCGGTTAACATGGCGATTGCGATTTACCGCTACTCGAAGTTCGCGAACATCGTGAATGGTAATCCGTCGGACATCAACAAGACCAACGGTAACAGCAGCCACTGATCCGAAGGAAAACAACACCTAATCGACTCCGGTGCGGTCCCAAACGGGACCGCACCGGTTTTTTCGGAACACAATAAAACACCCGCGACGTGCGTCGCGGGTGTTTTCATATACTCAAAACCGGGTCAATAGCTCTGAAAGCGAGCGGACCGTCAGGTCTGCGGGATCGTCTTCCGGTGCATAGATCGCGGCGGGACCCGTCAGGATATGCACGGTCCGCATGCCGAGCGCCTTTGCGGGAAGGACGTCGTTGTCGATGCGATCGCCGATCATGGCCGCGTTTTCCGGATCACAGCCGGATTCCCGCAGCGCCCAAAGAAAGATCGCGGGGTCCGGCTTTGCAATGACGAGCTCCGCAGACGGGGCAAGCACATCAAAGTATCGGAGAAGGTCCCAATGCTCCAGACGCTGCGCCGTGCCGGGAATCTGATTCGCGATTACGCCGAGCCGGTACCCTTTGCGCTTCAGCGCCTGCAGAACAGCGGCTGCGTCGTCGAACGGGCGCTCGTATTCGGAACGCCACGGGGCTTTTGGCAGCCGGAAGAATCGGCATGCCTCCGGGTATCCGTCCAGTCCCTGCGCCCAGAAACGGACCGCAGTCTCATAAAACTGCGATGCGCCGATATCCGTTCCGGCAACCGTTTCCCGGAAGCGATGCGCGTACACCTCGGTTTCGTCGATCAGCGTGGAACCGAGGTCGAAGAAGATCCAATCGATTGTTGAGACGTCAAAATCAATCATAGCGGATGCGGCTGACCGGTTTGATCCAGTTTCCCTTTCTGTAATGGATGAGATAGATGAGATTCTTTGCAATGTCGTCGCAGATCTGCATGATCACGAAGGTCGTGACAAAAGGCAGCTTCACAACGAGCCCGAGGATCGCGGCGATCGGGATCACGACAAGGTACTGCACGGCGAGATCGCCGAAGAATCCGACGCGCGTATCGCCGCCGGCGCGGAAGATGCCGACGACCTCGATGTACGGGATGTTGCGGAAGCCGATCTCGAACGCGTACAGGAAGAGCAGCGCCCGCGCAACCGCCTTGGACGATTCTTCGATCTGAAAGAGATCGACGACGGGTCCGCGCAGAACGAGCACGATCGCGCCCAGAACCAGCCCGAGAAGCGGCGTCAGGATCAGGAACGACCTTGCGATCTGCCTTGCGCCCGGTTCATCCTCCGCGCCGATGTGCTTGCCGACGAGGATGTTGCACGAATGGCAGACGCCGATGAAGAACACAAAGACGAGGTTTTCGATCGTGCGGACCGTGGAGAGCCCGGCGTAGTTTTCCTTGCCCATGTGCCCGAAGATCATGTTGACCACGACGATCGAAAGCGACCACAGCGTTTCGTTGAGAAACGCGGGAAGGCTGCGCTTCCAGAACGGGATGAAGAAGCGCTTGATGTCAAAGATCTTTGAAAGCGGCGCGATCAGCACGTTGCGCCTGACGATGGAAACGGTCAGCAGGATCAAAGGTCCGACTGCAGCGCTGATCGCCGTTGCGATCCCTGCGCCGCGCGCGCCGAGCGCCGGAAATCCGAAATGCCCGAAGATCAGCACGTAGTTCAAAAGCGCGTTCAGCGCCGCCGCCGTTCCGCTTGCAATCAGCGGCAGATGCACGCGCTCGGTCGAGCGTAGGACCGTGGACAGGATCGAGTTCAGAACGATCGCGATATAGGAGAACGCCGCAACGGACAGATAGGATACGCCGATCGTCCGGAGCGATTCGTCGTTCGTCAGGATCTGCATGATGGAGCGGGGGAAGAGGATCGAGAGCACGGTTGCCAGCACGCCGACCGGAACGAGCGTCACGAGCGCGACGCCCATCACGCGGTGGATGCCGTCGGTGTTCTTCGCACCGTGATACTGCGCCAAAAAGACCGCGCAGCCGCTGGACACGCCGAAAGAGATCAGATCAACAAAGAACGAGATCTGGCTTGCGAGGTCCACGGCGGCAAGCGCATCGCCCGACAATTGCCCCAGCATCAGCATATCGACGAGGCGAAACGACGCCATCAGCAGGTTTTGCAGCGCGATCGGGATCGCGAGAGGCAGCATCTCGCGAAAGAACGCTTTGGTGAACAGATGTTTCATAATCAATCGGTCAGATCGCTTCGATTGCGGCGGTCAGCGCACGGATGCTGTCGGGCAGGGGAAGCGTCCTTTCGAGCGGAATGTGCACGAACGCGACGCGCGTCCGCGTCCCGGAAAAGCGGTCCAGAAGCGTGTACAGAAGATCGTTGCACACGTATGTCCCCGCGGTGTAGGAGAGTGACGCGGGAATCCCCGCATCTGCAACGGCTTTCGTCATGGCTCGAACGGGCAGCGTGGAAAAGTACGCGGCGGGACCGTCCGCGCTGATCGGCTCGCCCTCGGCACGGTATCCGGCGTTGTCGGGCATCGACGCGTCGCGTACATTGACGCCCATCACTTCCGGTGTGACGGCAGTCCGGCCCGCGGCAAGCCCGACGCAAATGACCGCATCCGCGTGACAGGCGAGCGCTTTTTCGAAGGCGAGCGCGGCAGCGCGGCCGTATTCCACGGGCAAAAGAAGCTTATGAAGCTTCCATGCGCCGATGCGGTCGGGCAACGCGTTTACAGCCTCCCACGAGGGGTTTCTGTCTTCGCCGCCGAACGGCATAAAGCCTGTGATGAGCAGGGGATTCGGGTCCATGTACGCGTCCGCCTTTCCTGTGTCGATTGCTTGTATTCTAACATGCCGCAGGTATTTCGTCAAAGAATTTATTATATTTTTTCGGAACGTGCCGGAACGGTATACAAACGCGGAAACGTATGTTAAAATATGGTCGAATAGAGGTGGAAATCGCCCCTAATAAAGAAAAAAACGGAGGATTTGCATTCTTATGACCGCACAGGAAATTATGGCGCTCATCCGCGAGCAGGATATCAAGATGGTCGATTTCAAGATCGTCGACATCGACGGACAGTTCCGTCATGTGACCATTCCCGCCGCCAATTTCACCGAGGAGACGTTAAGTAACGGCATCGGCTTCGACGCGTCCAACTATGGCTACGCCGTCGTCGAGAAGAGCGACATGGTCTATATCCCCGATCTGGACACCGCCATGATCGACCCCTTCTGCAGCGTCAAGACGCTTTCAATGATCGGCAACGCCATGATCATCGACTATCCGCAGAATCGTCCTTTGGCGCAGTATCCCAGAAACATCGTCAACGCCGCCGTGCAGTATATGAAGGACACGGGCATTGCCGATGAGATGAAGATCCTGCCGGAGTTTGAATTCTATCTCTTCGATCAGGTCGGCTGGAAGGTCGATCACAACGCGATCGCGGCGTTCCTCGATGCGGATCAGGCATACTGGAACAGCGAGACCGAAGGACGCGGCTGTGTCGTTCCGTTCCAGAAGCACTATCATGTCGCAAAACCGCTCGACCGCACGTATGAGTGCCGCAGCGAAATGTGCATGGAGATCGAAAAAGCGGGCATCCCCGTGAAGTATCATCACCCCGAGGTCGGCGGCGCAGGTCAGTTCGAGATCGAACCGCTGCTAGGCGAAATGACCAAGATGGCGGACGGCAGCATGATGATCAAGTACATCATCAGAAACGTTGCCGAAAAGTTCGGTCTCAGCGCGACGCTGATGCCGAAGCCCGTTTACGGCGAAGCAGGCAGCGGCATGCACGTGCATATGGTGCTCTATAAGAACGGCGAGCCGGTCTTCTCCGACGACAACGGCTATTCGCACCTTTCCAAGGAAGCGCACTGGTTCATGGGCGGACTTTTGAAGCACATCGCATCGCTCTGCGCGATCACGAACCCGTCCACGAACTCCTTCAAGCGCCTCGTTCCGGGCTTTGAAGCGCCGGTCACCGTGGGCTACGCGACCAGTAATCGCAGCGCGGTCATCCGTATCCCGGCATATGCGAAGTCGCCGAAGCTCCGCCGCTTCGAGCTCAGAAACCCGGACGGCACCTGCAACCCGTACTTCTGCTACGCGGCGATCCTGATGGCGGGTCTCGACGGCATCAAGAATCAGATCGACCCGCACGCGAACGGCTGGGGTCCCTATGACATGAACCTCTTCGAACTGCCGCCGGAGGAGAAGGCAAAGCTGCATCAGCTGCCGACATCTTTGGAGCAGGCGCTCGACGCGCTCGAGGCCGATCACGACTACCTCACGGCGGGCGGCGTGTTCCCGGAGGGACTGCTGACGAACTACATCAAGCGGAAGCGCAGCGAATGCTTCGAGCTTGCCAAGATCCCGCATCCGGCGGAGTTCGAGAAATACTACAACATGTAAAAACCCGCAGGGGCGGAGGGGCAGTTCCGGCACATGGAAAAGCAGATCAAAGGCAAAAGAAGGTCGGTCGGACCGGCACGCGCACGGCGGAGAAAACTCGTCGTTGCGATCGTTTGCCTGCTCTCGATTGTCGCTTTTTTTGCGATTTTCGCGATCCCGATGGGATTGAGCAATTCGATCAACACGCTGATGAAAACGGCGTTCGATCTGTTGATCAACACGGTGTTCTATATCATGGCGCTCGCCGTCATCGCAGGCGCTTTGTCCGAGCTGATGACGGTATTCGGCGTCGTCGATCTGATCAACCGCGTGCTGTCCCCGCTGATGCGCCCGCTGTTCGGCATGCCCGGCGCGTCCGCGCTCGGCATGGTCACCACGTACCTATCAGACAACCCCGCGATCCTGACGCTTGCGAACGATCCGAAGTTCCGTCGCTTCTTCAAGGCGTATCAGGTCCCGGCATTGACCAATCTCGGCACGTCGTTCGGGATGGGGCTTATTGTGACGAGCTTCATGCTTGCGTTCTCGAACACGAGCATGGCGGGCGGCGGAACGCTCGGCTCCGGCGTGATCTGGGCGGCGCTGTGCGGCAACCTCGGCACGATCGTCGGCGCGATCGTTTCCACGCGGCTGATGCTGTTCTTCACGAAGCGGTTTTTCGGCAAGGATCGACCTGCGGACGTGGAGCCGGAGGTTGAAAAGGACAAGCTGACGGAGGCGCCGAAGGGCTTTCTGCATGTGCTGAACGCGCTGATGGACGGCGGCAAGAAGGGTGTTGAGCTCGGTCTTGCGATCATCCCGGGCGTGCTGATCATCTGCTCCGTCGTGATGATGCTGACCAAGGGCATGCCCGAGGGCGGCTATACCGGCGGCGCGTACGAAGGGATCGGGGCGATCCCGTGGCTTGCGGAAAAGATCAATTTCCTTTTAAAGCCGCTGTTCGGCTTTGCCAGCACCGAAGCGCTCGGCGTTCCGGTCACGGCGCTCGGCAGCGCGGGCGCGGCGCTCCCCATGATCGAGGCGATCGTAAAGGACAGCGCGGCGAGCGGTGTTGCGTCGAGAGCGATCCTGAACGACATCTCCGTGTTCACCGCGATCTGCATGTGCTGGAGCGGATACCTGTCCACGCATGTTTCCATGATGGACGCGCTGAAATGCAACCGCTTCACCGGCAAGGCGATCCTCTGTCACACGGTCGGCGGTCTTTGCGCCGGCATCGCAGCGCACTGGCTGTTTACGCTGGCCGCGCTGATCTTCAAACTATAATCATCCAAAACAAAAACAGCGGCCCGATTTTCGGACCGCTGTTTGCTTGTATTGCGTTATACAACGGAGGGTTCGGTGAACAAATTGCCCTCGGCGAAGCGGGAGAGTCTGAGCCGCGAGGCGTCGATGGTGGGCGTAAGACCGAGGATCATCTCGGACATGACGGTGCCGGTGACGGGACCGAACATGAAGCCGTGTCCGCTGAAGCCGACCGCCATGTAGAAGCCTTCGACCTCCTCCGACTTGTCGTAGATCGGCTGGCGGTCCGGGGACATGTTATAGAGACCTGCCCACTGGCGGATCACGCGAAGCTTGCCGATCGCCGGAAGCACGTTGTCGATCGTCTTTGCCATCTCCTCAAGGAAGTGCCACGAAGAGGTGCGCCGGAGGTCTCTCGGTTCGCCGGAATCGCTGCGACCCATGATGAACGAGCCGTGCGGCGTCTGCTGCACGTACAGGTTCAGGTTGAACGCCATGACCATCGGATCCTGCATGTGCTCGACGGGCTCGGTGACGAGGATCTGGTGACGCTCCGAATAGAGCGGCAGCTCCAGTCCGACCATTTTCGCAATGCCCTGCGACCAGGCGTTTGCGGCGTTGACGACGATGGGGGTCTCGATGTAGCCCTTGTTCGTTTCCACACCGACGACCTTGCCGTGTTCGACCTTGATGCCGGTGACCTCGGTGAACGTGTTGAACTCGACGCCGAGCCGCTTGGCGGCTTTATAGAACGCGTCGGTGGTCTTGTGCGGGTTCAAAAAGCCGTCCTTCGGGCAGTACGCTGCGCCCGAGAGAATGTCGGTGTTGAGGTGGGGGACCAGCTCCTTGGCTTCCTCGAGGCTCATCATGCGCGAGGGGATCCCGCAGGCGTGCTGGACCTCGACGTTCTTCCGGAACTGGGTGAGCTCCTTTTCGGTGTCGGCGATCATCAGGTAGCCGCTCTGCCGCAGCTCGATGTCGCCGTCGTACTCGAGGATCTCATTCGCGTGCTCATAGAACTCTGTGGAGAACTTGGACATGCGGCAGTTCATTTCGGTACCCCATTGCATGCGGAAGCCTGCGCCGCACGCGCCGGTGGAACCGGAGCAGATGAAGCCCTTCTCGAGAACGACGATGTTCTTCGCGCCGCGGACGGCGAGATTATAGGCGATGGAGCAGCCGGACATGCCGGCGCCGATGATGACGATATCCGCTTTAGTCTTCATGTCTTTCCGCCTCCTCTGCGATCAGATGCAGCTTGACGCCCACCACCGGGGGACGAATGTTGTGGAACCTGAGATCCGCCATGTTCTGACCGGTTGCGTTGGCGATCTCGCGGAGCACGAGCTGTCCGCAGGTTTTGCCCTGGCACGGACCCATGCCGATGCGGGTGATGCGCTTGATCTCGTCGTAGGTCACATAGCCCTGCGCGATGAGATCTCTGATCTGCTTCAGCGTGACGTCGGAGCAGCGGCAAATGATGGTGTTTTCATCCATGCGTTTACGCCTCCCTTCTGAAATTGCGGAAGTCATAGAGGAACGCGCGGTCCACCTCCAGCGTGACGACCGGCGTGCGGTCGAAGGAGGCGGGGTTCATGACCCGCTTGACCTTCGCCTTGCAGATCGGCTGTCCCGCGCGGTCGAGCCCGATGACCGTTTCGCCCGCTTCGGGCAGCGGCAGGAACTCGTAGGGGATGCGGAACTCCACCGTATCGGGCGATTTGGAACCGTCAACGATCATAATGGACAGCCCGGGGCATTTCGCAACGCATACGCCGCAGCCGCCGCAGAGGTTCTCATCCCGATCGGGGATGTTGTTGATGTCGTCGCCGATCTTGATCGCGCCGACGGGGCAGGCGGTCTGACAGGGGTTGCAGGGGATCTTCTGATAGCATTCCACGACCGCGACGGGACCCTTGTTGATCCGCTCGACGGAGGGGAACTTTGTCATGACCATTTCACGGGAGGCCACGCCTGTTTTCTCAAACATATTCATTCCTCCTTACAGCTGACTGATTTTCATGCCGGCACGGATCCGGTCTCCGACGGGACCGGAGCGCAGATCGTTGAGCTGCTTCAGATACGCCTCTCTGCGCTGCTCGAAATCCGCCGGGACGTGACCGAGCTTGGCGGCGGCGCACAGCCCCGCGAGATACCCTTCCGCCATGGCGGAGCTTGCTTCCTCGATGCCGGAGGCGTCGCCCGCAACAAAGATGCCGGGGATGCAGGTCTCGCAGTTTTCGGTGCGCATGGGAACGTAGCCACTTAGCTGCGCGACGTATTTCATTTCCACGCCGCGCATGGCAAGAAGCTCGTTCAGCGGGCTCAGACCGACCGAGATGCACATCACGTCGACGTCATAGCGTTTCTCGGTGCCGGGGATCGGGCGGAACCTGTCGTCCACCTCGCATACGATCGCGGCTTCGAGACAGTCGGTGCCGATCGCTTCCTTGACCGTGTGAGAGGTCAAAATCGGCACGCCCATTCTCGCCAGCTTGGAGGCATGGACCAGGTACGCGCCGATGCGCGGCGCGGCGTCGAGGACCGCGACGACCTCAATGCCCGCCTGCATGAGCTGATAGCTTACGATCACGCCGATGTTGCCCGCGCCGACCATCAGAACGCGGTTGCCGGGACGGACCCCGTACACATTCATCAGCGTCTGCACGGCGCCTGCGCCGTAGATGCCGGGCAGGTCGTTGTTGGGGAAGGCGAGGGACTTTTCATACGCGCCGGTGGCGCAAATGACGGATTTCGCCTTGATTTTGAAATACTCTTTTTCGCCCTTCAGAACGGTGACCACGTTGTCCTCATAGAAGCCGACGGCGGTCGCGTTGAGCATGATTTCGATCCGATCGCCGAATTCTTCGACCTTCTTCAGAAGAATGCCGGCAATGTCCACGCCGCGGTGGGAGGCATATTGGCTCTCGGAGCCGAAGAACATGTGCGTCTGCTTGATGAGCTGTCCGCCGGGACGGAAGCTGCGTTCCAGAACGAGCACCTTCGCGCCGGACGACGCCGCGGAGATGGCGGCGCAAAGTCCCGCGGGACCGGATCCGATGATCAGCAATTCGACTTCTCTCATTCGATCTTCCCCTTTCCGTCCTGCGTCTCGACCCGCATGCCTTCCCTGAGAAGCGTGATGCAGGTGCGGACGTTGGGCTCTCCGTCTACGACCATCTGACAGGAAGCACAGTTTCCGATCGCGCAGTAGAATCCGCGCGGGCGATGCAGTTCCGGGCTTTTCGCAAGCACCTTGACGCCTGCCGCGTGGAGCGCCGCCGCGATCGTTTCTCCCTCAAATCCCTTCATCGGCTGCCCGTTGAAGGTGAAATTGAGTTCCTTACCGCGTTCGAAGGTAAGGATCGGGTGTTCGGTAATCCTCATTTCCGTTTGTCCTTTCATGAAATTCCGAATGGTTCTCATATAGCAGGAAGAAAGCCGGGCAATGCGTGGCTTTCTTCCGAACTGTTGCTTTATTTTTCCGACATATAGGGATAGGCGATCGCGTCGGAGGGATTGAAGGTCTCCTTCACGCAATGCGGGCTCATCCAGCGGATCATGTTGAGCACGGTGCCCGCCTTGTCGTTCGTGCCGGACGCGCGCGCGCCGCCGAACGGCTGCTGCCCGACGACTGCGCCGGTGCACTTGTCGTTGATGTAGAAGTTGCCTGCGGAATGCAGCAGCGCCTTTTCCATCATCACGATCGCTTCGCGGTCCTGCGCGAACACGGCGCCGGTCAGCGCGTACGGGGAAGCCTCGTCGCAAATCTTCAGCGTTTCTTCGAGCTTGTCGTCCGGATAGACGTACACGGACACGATCGGCCCGAAGATCTCGTTGACCATGGATTCATAATCCGGCTTTTTGCAGACGATCACGGTCGGTTCCACGAACCAGCCCTTCGTGTCGTCGCAGCTGCCGCCGATGACGATCTCGCAGTCCGGGCTCTGCTTTGCGCGGTCCAGATAGTCCTTGCAGCGATCGAAGGAGGCTTTGTCGATGACCGCGGCGAGGAACGTATCGAAATCCTGCACGTCGCCCATCGTGGCTTCCTTCATCATCTCTTTCATGGTCGAAAGGACCTCCGGCCAGATGCTTTCGGGAACGAACGCGCGGGAGCAAGCCGAGCATTTCTGCCCCTGGAACTCAAAGGAGCCGCGGATCAGAGCCGCCGCGAGCGGGCGGACCTTGGCGCTCTTATGCGCAAAGATGAAATCCTTGCCGCCGGTCTCGCCGACGATGCGCGGATAGTTGCGGTAGGAGGCGATGTTCTCGCCGATCTGCTTCCAGACGCTCTGGAAGACCTCGGTGGAGCCGGTGAAGTGGAAGCCTGCGAGCTCCTTCCTCGAGATGACATACTTTGCCACGTCGCTGCCGTTCGACGGCACGAAATTGATGACGCCCGCCGGAAGTCCGCAGTCCATCAGAAGCTTCATATAATAGTAGTTCGAAAGCACCGCGGTGCGGGACGGCTTCCACACCGCAACGTTGCCGACGATCGCCGGCGCGGTGGGCAGGTTCCCGCCGATGGAGGTGAAGTTGAACGGCGTAATGGCACAGATGAATCCGTCAAGCGCGCGATAGTCCTGACGGTCCCAGATGCCGGGGATGGAGGCGGGCTGATCCTTGAAGATCTCCTGCGCGGACCAGACGCCGAAGCGCAGAAAGTCCGCAAGCTCCGCAATGTCGATCTCCGCCTGGAACACGGTCTTGGACTGACCGAGCATCGTCGAGGCGTTCAGAACCTTGCGATACGGTCCCGTGATCATGTCGGCTGCCTTCAGGAAGATCGCGGAACGGTGTTCCCACGGCATTTCTTCCCATGCCTTCTTGGCTGCCAGCGCGGCGTCGACCGCCATGGTCAGTTCCTTTTCGCCGGCGATCGAGCATTCGGCGATCACATGACCGTGATCATGCGGCATCGTGACCTTGAACGTCTTTTCCGTGAAGATCTCTTTTCCGCCGATGATCAGCGGGATCTTCACGACCTCTGCGGACTGGCGGGCAAGCTCCGCCTTCAGCTCCGCACGCTCTTTGGACCCCGGCAGATAGCCGCGGAACGCATCGTTGTCCGGTCGTTTGATGGTGAAATAAGCGTTTGACATAGATCCTCCTTTGCAGTGCATGCACAAAATCATTATCCCTGTTTTTTCCGGGAAAACCGAAAAAACAGCGATAATATACCACGTTTAATATATCATATCCGTTCCTTACTGTCAACGAAAAGTCGCTCAATTCAGGACCTTTGTTCCGCCCCTTTGCGACGTGTTCCGGGGGCAGTTTTCATACCCCAAAAACAACGGCAGCGATCCGAAAAAACGGACCGCTGTTTTGGTAGGATCAGACTGTGCTCAAAAGTCGATCACGCCGGTGAGGGAGAGGATGGTTTTCAAAAAGAGCAGACCGAGCACGAAGAACATGACAAGACGGATCTTTTTGCTGCCGCCCTTGATCGCGTAGCGCGCGCCGAGCCAGTTTCCGAGCATGGAGCAGCAGATGGCGGGGACGCCGACCGAGAACAGAACGTTTCCGTCCAGAAGGAAAACGATCAGCGAGGCGATGTTCGACGCGAGGTTTGCAACGCGCGCGCAGCCCGCCGAATTCAGAAGCCCGATACCGAGCACGAGCGAAAACGCGATCGTGAGAAACGTGCCGGTGCCGGGACCGATCAGCCCGTCGTACACGCCGAGGACCAGACCGATAAGAGCGGACCGGAGGATCGTTTTGCCGCGGGGAAGCCGGTTTTCGCGCTCGTCCGTTTTGTTCCGTGCAAGCACAAGGATCAGCGCAGCGACCGGCAGCGCGGCAAGAATGATGATCTCAAGCACGTTGTCGGGCAGGCTGATCGCAAGCGACGAGCCGCCCGTTGCGCCCAGAAGACAGCCGACCGCCGCGGGGATCGCGCAGTCCCAGCGGATCTTGCCGCTTCTTGCGTATTTCACGACCGAGGTCGCCGTGCCGCAGCCGTTTGCGAGCTTGTTCGTGCCCATCGCAAGCTTCGGCGGGAGCCCTGCGATCAAATATGCCGGCAGCGAAATGACCCCGCCGCCGCCCGCGACCGAATCCACAAAGCCCGCCAAAAATACGAGCGGGCAGACGATGAGATAGGTCCAGACGGTGGGCGTAAAGGTCGGCACGGCGCGGCTCCTTCCTGTTTTCTGAAGGCAGTATACCACAGGGATGCGGAGCACGGCAACCTTTTTCGGAACAAACCGGAAAATACCTCTCGATTCCGGCGGCAGGTTATGGTATAATGAATCAAACAGGGAAAGGACGGAGGATCTGATGCAGAAGCAGTACGTTGCGATCGACCTGAAATCGTTCTACGCCTCCGTCGAATGCACGGAGCGTGGGCTCGATCCGTTGGATGCGCTGCTCGTCGTTGCGGACGAGAGCCGCACGGACAAGACGATCTGTCTTGCCGTGTCGCCTGCGCTGAAGGCGCATAAGATCGCGGGACGCGCACGGCTGTTCGAGGTCCGGCAACGGGTGGCGGAGATCAATGCAGAGCGTCGCATTCATGCGCCGGGGCACCGGTTCACCGGCAAGTCGGTCCTTGCGTCCGAGCTGAACCGCGATCCGTCCCTGGAGCTCGATTTCATCGCCGCGACGCCGCGCATGCACTACTATATGGACTATTCGCGCAGCATCGTGGAGATCTATCTCCGGCACGTTTCGCCGGAGGATCTGCTGGTCTATTCGGTCGACGAGGTGTTCATCGACGTCACGCCGTACCTGGCGCGGTACAGGACGACGGCGCACGATTTCGCGATGATGCTGATCCGCGAGGTCCTCGAGGAGACGCGCATCACGGCGACGGCTGGCATCGGCACGAACATGTACCTTGCAAAGATCGCCATGGACATCGTGGCGAAAAAGATGCCCGCGGACAAAGACGGCGTGCGCATCGCCGAGCTCGACGAACAAAGCTACCGCGAAGCGCTGTGGTGCCATCGGCCGCTCACCGATTTCTGGCGGATCGGCAAGGGCATTGCGCGGAAGCTCGAAACGTACGGCATGCACACGATGGGCGACGTTGCGCGCTGCTCGATCGGCAAGCCGACGGACTACAAGAACGAGGATCTTCTGTATCGGCTGTTTGGGATCAACGCGGAGCTCATCATCGACCACGCGTGGGGCTGGGAGCCGACCGAGATCAAGGACTGCAAGGATTACACGCCCGAGGGCAAGAGCCTGAGCCAGGGGCAGGTGCTGTCACGCCCGTACACCGCCGCGGAGGGGCGCGTTGTGGTGCAGGAAATGGCGGATCAGCTGTCGATGGATCTGGTGCGGAAGGGCTTGTATACCGATCAGGTCGTGCTGGACATCGGCTACGACGTTGAAAACCTGACCGACGTGACGCGCGCGAAACTGTTTGAGGGCGAGGTCGTTTCGGACTGGTACGGCAGAAAAGTCCCGAAGCCCGTGCACGGCTCCGTGAACCTCGGACGGCATATGGCGTCGACCGAGCGCATTGTGGAGGCGACGCGCACGATCTTCGACCGGATCGCGGATGAAACGCTTCTGATGCGGCGGTTCACCGTGGCGGTGTGCAATCTCAAGACCGCGGCGGAGGTCAAAGAAGCGGAATCAAAACCGGAACAGCTCGATCTGTTTACCGATTACGAAGCGGAGGACGCCGCGCGCAAGGCGGAGGACGCCGCGCTTGAAAAAGAGGGGCGGCGGCAGAAGGCGCTTCTGGACATTCGCGACAAATACGGCAAGAACGCCGTGGTGCGCGGACTGAACCTGCAGGAGGGCGCGACGGCGATCGAGCGCAATTCACAGATCGGCGGGCACAAGGCATAAGGAGGGAATGAAGAAATGAAGAATTTGACGCTGTATATCCCGCAGCCGAAGGAATTGTCTTTCCGGCAAAGGATGCTGTCCGACCCCGAAACGATGGCATACAACGCGCCGTGGTTTCCGCCGGATGGATGCATTGATTTTCCGCAGTCCGCGTGGGAGAGATGGTATGCGGATTGGATCGGACGTGAGCCGGAGCGGTTTTTCGCGTATCTGAAGCGCGATTCCGACGGTGCTTTTGTCGGGGACGTGTGCTTTCGCTGCACGCCGGAAGGCGGGTGGGACACGGAGGTTTTGATCTATGCCCCGGAGCGCGGAAAGGGCTACGGAACGCAGGGACTGCGGCTTCTTGCGGAACACGCGTTCTCGCACGGCGTGACGTGCCTGCACAACGAGTTTGAGACGACGCGGGACGCGGCGTATCGGATGCATCGCGCGGTCGGCTTCCGCGAGACCGGACGCTTGGACGGTATGGTATATCTCGAACTGACGGAAGAGGATTATCGGAAAGGAAACAAGCATATGGAACCGAGAGAATTTCTGGACATTCTGCACGTGGCGGAACGGCTCAAGGACACGATGCGGCACTGCACGACGTCGCAGGGACGGCGCGAGAGCGTTGCCGAGCACAGCTACAGGATCGCGCTGATGGCGATGCTGCTAAAAGATGTGTTCCCGGACGCCGACATGGACAAGGTCACGCGGATGTGCCTCATCCACGACCTCGGAGAGTGTTTTACCGGCGACATTCCGACGTTTCTGAAGACCGAAGCGGACGCAGAGACGGAGGATCAGCTTTTGGACCGCTGGGTGAAATCGCTGCCCGCGCCGCTCGACGACGAGCTTTCGGCACTGTACGCCGAGATGAACGCGCAGAAGACGCCGGAGGCGAAGATCTATAAATCGCTCGACAAGCTCGAAGCGGTGATCCAGCACAACGAGTCGCCGATCGAAACGTGGGAGCCGAACGAGTACGAGCTCAACAAGACCTACGCGTTCGATACCGTGGCGTTTTCGGACTGGCTGACCGCTTTGCGTAAGGAGATCTACAACGATACGATCGAAAAGATCGCATCGGGGAAATAAATCTGTCGGATCGACGGCATACGAGCGCGGCAAATGTATGCGCAGTCGCTCCGCAGAAGGAACGGAAAGCAGGAATCCGTAAAATCCGGCGACATGTGCGGCGGATTTTACACCTTGCAGGATCGCCGCCCGAAAATGCGCAGCATTTTAGGCGATACTGAGGATCGACCTGTTGAAAAACGCAGTTTTTCAACAGATGAGAACGATACGATCGAAAAGATCGCATCGGGGAAATAAGAATCAAAGGAGAATCGGTATGAAAATCATTGCAACGAACGAAGCGCCCGCGGCGATCGGACCGTATTCGCAGGGCATGATCACGGGAAATCTCGTCTATACCTCGGGGCAGATCCCGGTGGATCCGAAGACCGGCGCGATCGCGGGGGACACGATCGAAACGCAGGCGGAGCAGTCGCTGAAAAACGTCAAAGCGGTCCTCGAGGCGGGCGGCGCGACGATGGACAGCATTGTGAAAACGACCTGCTTTATTGCGGACATGGCGGATTTCGCTGCGTTCAACAAAGTCTACGCAAGCTATATCAAAGGCGCGCCGGCGCGGTCTTGCGTGGCGGTGAAGACGCTGCCGAAAAATGTGCTCGTCGAGATCGAAGCGATCGCCGAGATCGTGAACTGACGGAAAGGAACGCGCATGAGCGAAGCAAGGGAGCAGTACGGCGACATCATCGATCGGGAGCACCCGACCTCTCCGAAGCATCCGAAGATGCCCCGGAAGAATCGCGCCGCCCAGTTTGCGCCGTTCGCCGCGCTGACCGGTTACGACGATCTGATCCACGAGGCGGCGCGGTATACCGAGCGGCGGATCGTATTGGATGAGAACCGAAAAGAGGAGCTGAACCGCAAGCTTCATGCGCTTCTGAATGCGGATACGCCGCGGGAAGCGGTCTTCACCTGCTTTGTGCAGGACGCCAAAAAGAGCGGCGGAACCTATGAAGAGGTCGTGGGAAAAATCGCAAACGCCGATTTTCTGTACGGCTATCTGACCCTCGATTCGGGACGGGTCCTGGATATCGGCGACGTCATTGAGATCGAGAGCGAGACGTTTTTGCCGGAGCATTTTTGAGCCGGGAAACCGTTTGTGCGCATGTGTGAAGACGGTTTTAACTTTCCGTTAACATCGTCTCGAACCCGTTGACCGTCCCCCCGTTTCGGAGTACAATACAGATGAAAACAAGAGCGGAGGGACGATACCATGGAAGAGAAGGCAACGACGCCGATCCTCACGGACAATACCGTGATCGAGGATAAGGAAGTGCCGTTTGAAGATCTGATCTCCGAATTGCGCTATTGATTCTAACGGGAAAGGCGCCTGTTCCGGCGTCTTTTTTCGTACTCCGAAATCCCTGAAACCGAACGAAATGGAGCGTTTTTATGCCGTTTGAGATCATCCGGGACGATATCACGCATGTACGCGCAGACGCGATCGTCAACACCGCAAATCCGTATCCCGTCGTCGGCGCGGGCACCGACAGCGCGATCCATCGCGCGGCGGGTTCGGAGCTTTTGTCCGCGCGTGAAAGAATCGGAGAGATCCCGGTCGGAAGCGCAGTCGAAACGCGTGCGTACGATCTTCCCGCGGCATACGTTCTCCATACCGTATCGCCCGTGTGGATCGACGGCGCGCACGGCGAGGTGAGGCTGTTGAGACAGGCGTACGACGCCGCGCTCACGCTTGCGGACGGGCTCGGATGCCGTTCCGTTGCGTTTCCGCTGCTGTCATCCGGCAGTTACGGATTTCCGAAGGACGTCGCGCTGTCCGTTGCGATCCGGGCGTTTACCGATTTTCTGCTGACCCATGATCTAAGGATCGTGCTGGTCGTGTTCGGCGAGGATTCCTGCTCACTTGCGCGCGGGCTGTTCGGCGATCTCAAAAGCTTTGTAGACGCAAACTACGTCGAAGCGGCGGAAAAGGCCGAATACGGCGATTTTACGGCAGGCGTTTCAGCAAGACGCAAAGCGAGGGAGACGGCGCATACCGCCCGGTTCCGGCCCTTTGAAAACCGCAAGGCGCGGCATACGGCGCCGGATGAGATGCGGGCAGACGCGGAAACGTTCGCCGAACCGGACGCGCCGCTTGCGGAAAGACCGTTGTATCCGGCGCAAAGCGGACAGGTCGCGCTTCCGAACAAAGCGGACGATCTCGAATCGTTCCTGAAAAAGGCGGAGAGCACGTTTTCCGAGCATCTTCTGGATCTTCTGAACGAGTGCGGCGAAAAGGATTCGGACGTCTATCGCCGCGCGGAGATCAGCCGTCAGCTGTTCCATAAGATCATCAGCCGTAAGGACTATCAGCCGACCAAAAGCACCGCCGTCCAGCTTGCCCTGGGGCTTCGGCTGGACCTTGCGGAAACGCAGAAGCTGCTTCGTAAGGCGGGGTATGCGCTGACACGCAGCAGCAAGGCAGATCTTGTCGTGCAGTATTTTATCGAACACGGCAGGTACAGCATCGTGGAGATCAATACGGCGTTGTTTGACTGCGGTCTGCCGCTTCTGAAAACCGGCGGCGCCGTTTGAAAATGTCAACCGGGAATTGACAAAAACCTCCTTTGCGTTTGCTATCATGGGATCAGCAAAACAAAGGAGGTATTTCTTATGAACAGCAATCTGACCGAACTCGTTTTTATTCTGGACCGCAGCGGCTCCATGGCGGGGCTTGAATCGGACACGATCGGCGGCTTCAACGCCATGCTGGAAAAGCAGAAGCGCGAGGAGGGGGAGGCGTACCTTTCCGCCGTTCTGTTCAGCAACAACAGCACGGTGCTCTATGACCGCGTGAATATCAAAAAGGTCGAGCCGATGACCGAGCGGCAGTACTTTGTCGGCGGCTGTACGGCGCTTCTGGACGCGATCGGCGACACGGTGCATCATATCGGAAACGTGCACAAGTACGCCCGCAGGGAGGACCGTCCCGCAAAAACGCTCTTTGTGATCACCACGGACGGCATGGAAAACGCAAGCCGGCGCTATACCTATGACGAGGTGCGGCGCATGATCGAGCGGCAGCGCGACAGGTACGGCTGGGAGTTTCTGTTCCTCGGCGCGAACATGGACGCCGTTTCGACAGCGCGGCATTTCGGCATTCGTGAGGATCGCGCGGTGCGCTATCAATGCGACGCAAAGGGAACGGCGCTGAACTATAAGGTGCTCAGCGATACGATCGGCTGCGTCCGCGCCGGCAGACCGCTTGCGGCAAACTGGAAGGAAGAGATCGAACGGGACTACGACACGCGCGGAGAGCATTGACGGAAAGCACACGGAACGGATTGACGAACGCGCAGCCGCAGGGTATAATCAAGGGGAAGGCGGCGGAGAACGCCGCTTCCGGGAAATCGAATGATGACAGGTTTCACCGGAGTCAGATAATCATGCAAGGAGGATATGACATGGACAAGTATCAGTGCGGCCCCTGCGGCTACATCTATGACCCGGCGGAGGGCGATCCGGACGGCGGCATCGCGCCCGGCACTCCGTTTGAAGAGCTTCCCGAGGACTGGTGCTGCCCGATCTGCGGCGTCGGCAAGGACATGTTTGAAAAGGTCGACTGACCGAACGAAAAGAAACGCGCTCGCATCTGCGGGCGCGTTTTACCGTTGCTTCATTCTTCTTTATCGGACGTTCCGTTCGCCTTTGCAAGGTAGCGGCGGATCGTCTCGACCATATGCTTGTTCTTAAAATTCGCCTCGATCTCTTCCATATCGACCGTGCGCCCGAGCATGATCCCCTGGATCAGCACTTCGGCGTACATGACTTCGCGCGTCTTGGGATCGGCGAGATAGGTCAGGATGTCGATGTTCATCTTTTCATTGATGCCCTCGATCATGCCGGTGAAGAACGTGCAGTCCCGGCCGAACAGCGTTCCGACGCTTTCGATGTTGTTGAATCCCGTCACGACGTCTTCGAGACGCATCAGTCGGCGATCGTTTGCCGCGAGCGTGCCGCCGTTCAGCAGCTTATCCGCCGTTGTGCCGAGGACGTCGCAGAGATCGAGCAGAATGCCCGTATCCGGCAGCGTGTCGCCGTTCTCCCACTTCGAGACCGCCTGGAACGAGATGTTCAGCTTCTCCGCAAGCTCCTTCTGCGTCATGCCGGAGGACTTCCGTAAGTTTTGAATATAGTGTCCGATTTTTAAGGTATCCATTGTTGTATCTCCTTTGTGTTTTCGTTTTCTGCAGCCTGCGTTATCATCATAGCGCAAAAGATAAAATTCGTAAATAACGAGAAAATTGAAATAATTCTATTTGAAATAGAATCTGTCGCGTAAAGAAACTCCCCGCCGCACGGACGGGGAGCGTTTTGTTTGTCACAATGATCCTTACAGCGGCATAATGCCGAAGAGCGCCGCAAAGAGCATGCACAGGATCGAGAAGCCCCAGACATAGAGGAAGCTCGCCTTGATGTGGTCCTTGATCTCGACTTCGGCAAGACCGGTGCCGAGAAGCGTTGCAGGTACCATCGGGCTGATAAACGTTGCGCAGTTGCGGCAGACGACCATCGCGACCGCAATCGGCAGCGCGTTGACGCCGAATGCCTGACCGATGCCGATCATGACCGGCAGCATGCCGTAGAAGTAGCTGTCGGTATCGAACGCAAGCGCCAGCGGTACGGACAGGATGCCGATGATCAGCGGCAGATGCTGACCGAGCGCCTTCGGCAGGATCGACGAGATGATGTTCGCCAGGCAGCGGACGACGGACGGGATCGCGTCGGGCGGGAGTTCCATCGTCTTTGCGGAGATCGCCTTGCCGTCGGCGCCGATGCTGGTGGTCAGAATGCCCATCAGGATCGCCGCGCCCATCAGCGTGGAGCACATCATCAGCGCCGGACCGGCGTGCAGGTTGATGATCTTCTTGTGCATCTTCGCCTTGAAGCCGTAGTTGATGAACAGCGCCAGCGCGCAGCCGATCATGAACGGCACATAGCTCGGGAACACGTCCCAGATCAGCATGGCGATGATCGCAAGCGTCAGGATGATGTTGACGATGAACAGCTTCGGACGCGCAAGCTCGTTGTCCGCCTGCTCATGCAGAGCTTCCTTGAGGTCGACCTCGCCTTCGACCTCGGCAAGTTTGCCGTGCAGACCCGCGCCGCGGCGCTTCTCCAGGAAGCCGGAGAGGACAGCGTGCACAAGCGCCAGAACGATGCCGAAGATCTGGATCGGCAGGATCGTCTTCCAGAGTGCGCCTGCTTCCATACCCATAACGGACGCCGCGCGCATGGTCGGACCCGCCCAGGGCATCAGGTTCAGAACGCCCATCGCGAGGACTGCGATCCTCAGGAGCGTGGTCGGGCGCATGTGCATGCGCTTGTACACCGGCAGCATGGCGGGGATGACGATGCAGAACGTCGACGCGCCGCCGCCGTCGAGATGACCGACGAGCGCGATGACCGCGGTGACGATGCAGACGCCGATGACGTTGTCGCCGACGAGCTTCATCAGTTTGCCGATGATCACGTCAAACATGCCCGCGTCGGTCATTATGCCGAAGTACAGGACGGAGAAGACGAACAGCGCGGCGGTCGGTCCGGTGCTGGAGAAGCCGGACTTGATCATCGTTGCGATGTCGTCAAAGGAATAGCGGCCCAAAAGGACCAGAATGATCGCGAGGATCGCCGGGAAGACGATGAACGCGAACGCCGGCTGCATTTTGCTGCGGAACAGCATGAGGACGATCGCGGCGATGGTCAGAAGACCGAGAATGCCGACGAAGACGTCGCTCTGCATGAATCCCCAGACAGAAGCGAAAAAGTTGCCCATAAATACCCTCCTCTATGGCGTCGCTTTTGGGAATCAACAATCCCGGGGAGAGGGGACTCTTCCCGGGATCAGAAACGTGCTCAGTCGAGCGTATAGGGTTTGATCTTCTTGACGACGTCCAGGATCGTGCCGTCGCGCGCTTCGAGGATCGCGACGACCTTATCTTCCCACTGGAGATCATCGGGACGACCGACGAGGCTGTATGCCTTTTCCTTGAGCCATTCGATCGACACGTGCGGGATGCCCGCGTTGTCGAGACATTCGATGAGGTCGGGACGGAGGGGGTTCACCGCGATGCCGTAGTCGGTGACGAGCACGTCCACGCAGTCGCCCGGGGTGGTGACGGTCACGACGTGTTCGCAGACCGTTGCCATTCTGCCGCGGATCAGCGGCGTAACGATGACGCAGCACTTACTGCCCGCCGCGGTGTCCGGATGTCCGCCGGGCGCGCCGCGCAGCACGCCGTCCGAGCCGGTCAGGACGTTGACGTTGAAGCCGGTGTCGATCTCCAGCGCCGCGAGCACGACGAAGTCGAGCTTGTTGACGAACGCGCCCTTGTTCGCGGGGTTCGCGTACTGACTTGCGCTCATCTCGAAGTGGTTCGGCGTCTGGTTGATGGAGTTGACCGCGTCGAGGTCGAAGTCCTGCACGTCGATGACTTTGCCGACCTTGCCCTTCTTGAGCATTTCGACCATCGGTCCGCAGATGCCGCCGATCGCCCAGCCCATCTTGATGCCGCGCTCGTCCATGTATTTTTCGAGGAACAGGTTCGCCGCCAAAGACGGACCGCCGACGCCGGTCTGGAACGAGAAGCCGTCCTT
This sequence comes from uncultured Clostridia bacterium, assembly GCA_947168855.1. Lineage (GTDB taxonomy): Bacteria > Bacillota > Clostridia > Christensenellales > CAG-138 > UBA3792. The sequence goes on along the minus strand of CAMVNO010000013.1, from coordinate 1,688 downwards.
GAAGTACGGCGTTGCCGCAATGACCTTCGCGACGTTTTCCGCCATCATCAGGTCGCGCGGGTTCTGCGAGATGCGCGCCGCCGCGGAAGCGATCTTCTTGGGGTTGCCGATGGAATCGACGACGACGACCGCGTCCACGTCGATCGCCTCAACGGACGCCGGCATGTTCGGGAAGTCCACGAGGCAGTCGGTGACGACGACCACGTGATCGGCGTATTTCGCGTCGGTCATGGCATAGCCCAGCGAACCGCAGTTGCTCTTTCCGCCGATGCCGCGGCAGTTGCCGACGCAGTCACTGGTCGGCGCCGCGACGAACGCGATGTCGATGTGCACCTCGCCGCCTTCGATCGCGCGGGGACGTCCGCCGTGGCTTCTGACGATCGCGGGGGTCTTCAATAAGCCTTTGGAAACGACCTCGCCGATCTTGCCGCGGATGCCGCTCGTCTGGATGCCGACGACCTTGCCCTCGGCGATGTATTCCGCAACCGGGTCGTGCGCCGCGCCGAGGCTCGTCGCCGCGATCGTGAGGTTGTCGAGACCGAGCTCTTCGATGGCAGCCTTCATGACCATGTTGACCACGAAGTCGCCGTCGCGCAGATGGTGATGGAAGGAGAACGTCATGCCGCTCTTCGCGCCGCACTGACGCAAAGCGTCCGCGAGCGTTTCGACGATCTTGCTCTCCTGCGGCTTTTCATAACGGCGGGTACGCGGCGATGCCTTTTGAATGTACTTGCCGTCCATGTAGTTCTTGCCCTGATAGACTTCCCTGCCGTTTACCAGCAGGTAATCGGGAATATCTCTTCCGACGAAATTCTTCATACCAGATCCCCCTCCCAAAGTCCGCAGGCACGGGCGAGCTTCAAGGTGCGCTCCGCGCCGGGAATGAATGCGATGTCGATCATCTTGCCGTCGACGGTGAAGACGCCGACGCCCGCCGCGCTCTGTTCACGGTAGGCGCGGACGATCTTTTCCGCCTGCAGGATCTCCTTCTCGGTCGGCGCGAACAGCTCGTGCACGAGACGGATCTGCTTCGGGTTGATGAGGCTCTTGCCGTCGAAGCCCATCGCCTTGTTCTGGCGCAGCTCGGCTTCGTAGCCCGCCATATCGTCGAGGTTCGTGTAGACCGTGTCGAAGCACTGCACGCCCGCCGCGCGCGCCGCGATCAGCATCTGCCCGCGGGCAACGAGCATATCGACGCCGTCGGGCTGGGGCTTGGTCTGCATGCACTTGCGGAAATCGCCGCCGGAGATCGCCACGCCGAACATACGATCGGAAGCCGTGCAGATCTCGTACGCATTCAGAATGCCCTTGGGGCTTTCGAGCGCCGCCATTAAGAGCGTTCTGCCGACCTCGACGCCGAATTCCTTCTCGGCGGCTTCGACCGCCGCTTCGACGGTCTTGACGTCCTGCGCGCTCTCGCATTTTGCGATGCGGATGCCGTCCGCGCCGCCCGCGACGCACACGCGGATGTCCTCCTGCCAGTGCGGGGTATCGAGTCCGTTGATGCGGACGATGACCTCGGTGTCGCCGTAGTCGATCGTCTTCAGCGCATGGTACAGCGAAAAGCGCGCCGCATCCTTTTGATTCTCCGCAACGGCGTCTTCAAGGTCGAGCATGATGCTGTCGCAGCCGTAGATATAGGCGTCCTTGATGAGGCCGGGCTTCTGCGCGTTCATGAACATCATGGT
>CAMVNO010000012.1 GCA_947168855.1 uncultured Clostridia bacterium | reverse complement strand
TGGCTGCCGAACTAGGATTCGAACCTAGACAATACGAGTCAGAGTCGTAGGTGCTACCATTACACAATTCGGCAATATCCCGAGAAAATCCCGCCGTGCCGTCCGCTTTGGGGTGATAATACCCGCCACTCGGCAGGTGGGTACACTGCGGAGCCCGCAATCGTCCCGTCAAAGCGGGCTTGATTTTAGGTCGACCGACGCGTGCTTTCCCGTAATCACTCTGTGGGTTTATCACATAAAACGTAACGCACACCGCAGGATTTTTCTGTTTGGTGGGGTTAGTTGGGCTCGAACCAATGACCTCCACGATGTCAACGTGGCGCTCTAACCAACTGAGCTATAACCCCTTGCGACATCTTATTATACACATCCTGAGAAAAAATGCAAGACTTTTTTTCAAATTTACAAAAATCCGTCTTGATCGGCGCCTGAATCCTCCAACATTTTCCCCGTCTTTTTGCATCTCTTTCTTGCATTCGGGCGAAAACTGTACTATAATAGCTAGCGGTATTTTTTCAGGAAAGGAGGATCCTATGGATCTTTTCTCCAAATTTCACAATCCGGTTCTGGAAGAGATCAGAGCAAAGAACATTTACCCGTATTTCCACGAGTTGGAATCCATGCAGGCGCCCGAAGTCATTATGGAAGGCAAGCGCAGGATCATGCTCGGCTCGAACGGGTATCTGGGTCTTGCCACGCATCCGCGCGTGATTCAGGCGGGCGTCGACGCATTGTATCGGTTCGGCTCCGGCTGCGCGGGATCGCGTTTTCTGAACGGTACGCTCGTGCTGCACACGCAGCTGGAACGCGAGCTTGCCGCGTTCATCGGCAAGGATGCCTGTATGACCTTCTCCACCGGGTTCCAAAGCAACCTCGGCATCATCAGCGCGGTCGCAGGACGCGGCGACGTGATCCTGTGCGACCGTGAAAACCACGCCAGCATCTATGACGGCTGTAAGCTTTCCTACGCCGAAATGATCCGCTACCGCCACAACGACATGGAGGACCTCGAAAAGAAGCTCAAAGAGGTTCCCGACAAGGCGGGACGGCTGATCGTCACCGACGGCGTGTTCTCCATGGGCGGCGACATCGCGAACCTTCCCGAGATCGTGCGTCTTGCCAAAAAGTACGGCGCGCGCGTCATGGTCGACGACGCGCACGGACTCGGCGTCCTCGGCGAGGGCGGCCGCGGCACGGCAAGCTATTTCGGGCTCACCGACGAGGTCGATATCATCATGGGCACGTTCTCAAAATCGCTTGCGGGCATCGGCGGGTTCATGGCGGCAAGCGCGGAGGTCGTGGACTACGTGCGGCATACGTCGCGCCCGTTCATCTTCTGCGCGTCCATTCCCCCCGCCTCCTGCGCGACCGTCAACGAAGCGCTGCGCATCCTGATCGAACAGCCGGAGCTCCCGAAGCGACTCATGGAGCTGTCCATGTACATGCGAAACGGCTTAAAGCGCGAGGGCATCGCGATCCGCGAGAGCACCACGCCGATCATCCCGCTGTACACCCACGACATCGAAACGACCCTGCGCGTGGAAAAAGCGCTGTTCGATCGCGGCGTCTACGTCAACCCGGTCCTGCCGCCCGCCGTGCATCCGAGCGAGTGCATGCTGCGCACGTCCTACATGGCGACGCACACCGAAGCGCTCCTCGACGAGGCGCTCGGCATCATCAAAGAGGTGTTCACCGAGTATGGCATCTGATCGCATCGTCGTCATCACCGGCGCGTCCAAGGGCATCGGCAAGGCGACCGCCGCCGTGTTTTATCGCGCGGGCGATCGCGTCTATAACCTTTCAAGAAGCGGTGAGACGACCGAAAACGCCGTCCATATCCGCTGCGACGTGACCGACGAAGCGCAGTGCAAACAGGCAATACAAGCCGTTCTGGAGCGCGAGGGACGCATCGACGTGCTGATCTTAAACGCCGGCTTCGGCATCTCCGGACCGGTCGAAACCACGGAGCTCGAAGCGGCGAAGAAGCAGTTCGACGTGTGCCTGTTCGGCGCGGTCCGCGTGCTGAAAGCCGCGCTGCACGCTCTGCGTGAAAGCAAGGGACATATCCTGTTCACCTCCTCCGTCGCCGCGGTCACGCCGATTCCGTATCAGGCGTTCTATTCCGCCGCGAAGGCAGCGATCAACAGCGTCGTGATGGCGCTCCGCAACGAATTGAAGGGCACCGGCATCCGCGTTGCGGCGGTGCTGCCGGGCGACGTCAAGACCGATTTCACCGCGCAGCGCGAGAAGAATCCGGTCAATGAGAAGCTGTACCCGAACGAAGTCAAATCCGTCGCGAAGATGGAGCACGACGAGCAGCACGGCATGAGCCCGGACCGCATCGCAAAGCGCTTTTATCGGCTGAGCCTGCAAAAGAACCCGAAGCCGTTCTGCTCGGTGGGCTTCGCCTACTCGGCGGTGCTGATCCTTGTGAAGCTCCTCCCCGCCCGGCTTGCCAATTATATCCTCGGAAAAATGTACGCGTGAAAGGAGACCCCCCATGAGCAAGGACAGCATCGTGATGCTCTGCATCCTCGTTCCGCTCGCTGCCTTTTTCACGGGGATCGGCATTTTCGCATGGACGTGCAAAAAGCCGATGTGGTTCTGGTCCGGCAGCACGGTGAAAGAAAACGAGATCACGGACGTGCCCGCCTATAACCGCGCGAACGGGATGATGTGGATCTGCTTCTCGCTGATCTACTGGACCGCCGCCGTGCTGGGGATCTTCAACGCGCGCGCCGCGGGACCCGTCATCGGCGTCGGTACGCTCGTCGGCATCGTCGGGCTGATCGTCGCGTACAAAGCGATCTTCAAAAAATACAGGAGATAAGCATGTTCAGCCCCACCCCCGCCATGGCCGGATGGTTCGGCTATCCGCTCGAATTAAACGATCGCCTCCGTCTCATCCGGGACGCGGGCTTTCGCGGCGTGCTCCTCTGGTGGGCGGTCGAATCGACGTACGAGCCGCCCGTGCCCATGAAGGTCGAAACCGCGGCAAAGTACGGGCTTTCCGTCGTCAACGCGCATCTGCAGTTTGCGCATATGAATTCGCTGTGGCAGCCTGGCTGCGAGGGCGAGCACTACGCGGCGGAGCTTGCGGGACTGATCGCCGAAGCAGGCGTGTACGGCGTACCGACGCTTGTCGTGCATCTGACCCGCCGCACGGATCCCCCGCCGTTTTCGGAGCTCGGTTTCTCCCGCTATTTGAGGCTTTGCGAGGTTGCCGAGCGCGCGAACGTCGATCTGGCGTTTGAAAACCTGCGCGCGCCGGAGTACCTGTATGAATTCATGCGGCGCGTCGACTCGCCCCGCGTCGGCGTCTGCTTCGACGCCGGACACAACCATTTCGTCTGCCCCGACCGGCGGATCTGCGTCGATTTCAAGGATCGCATCAAGGCGGTGCATCTGCACGACAACGACGGCACGCGCGACGCGCACAACCTCCCCGGCGACGGCACGATCGACTGGTCCGAGGTGCGCAAAGAGCTGATTTCGTCCGCCTATACCGGTCCGTGGTCGCTGGAGATCGAACACGCGCAGACCTCGGAATTCGGCAAAGCGCTTCTCTCCCCGGCGGACGATCCCTATTTCGGCATGGGTCCCGAGGAATACCTTGCAAAGGCGTTCCGGGCGCATCAAAAGCTGATCAAAGGCGAACTGTAATTTAGAATATGCAAAAAGGTCCTCAGCCGAGGACCTTTTTCCTTAACACGCCCGCAGGGCGGATCTCACCGCGCAGCGCAGTTACGCGTCATACCCGTTCGGGTTCATGGACTGCCAGTGATAGCCGGTCTTGCACATGTTGACAAGATCGCGTTCGGCAACCCAGCCTAAAAGCTCTTTGGCAAGCGACGGATCCGCGTAGTTTTCCGCGACGTCGCCGGGGCGGCGGTCCACGATCTCATATGGGATCTTCACGCCGTTCGCGTCCTCGTAAGCGTGGATGACGTCGAGCACGGAATAGCCGATGCCGGTGCCGAGGTTGATCGCGATCGCGCCGGTGTGCGCGTCGGCGTATTCGAGCGCGCGAAGGTGTCCCACCGCAAGGTCCACGACGTGGATATAGTCGCGCACGCCCGTGCCGTCCGGCGTCGGGTAGTCGTTTCCGAAGACGCGCAGTTTCTTGAGCTTGCCGGTCGCGACCTGGTTGATATAAGGCAGCAGGTTGTTCGGGATCCCCTGCGGGTCCTCGCCGATGAGACCCGAATCGTGCGCGCCGATCGGGTTGAAGTACCGGAGAAGCACAACCGACATTTCGGGATTGGCGGCGGCGAAATCCGAAAGGATCTGCTCGCCCATGAACTTGGTCCAGCCGTACGGATTCGTGCACCAACGCGGCGCGTCCTCCTTGATCGGGACCTTCGGGATGCCGTACACGGTCGCCGACGAGCTGAACACGATGTGCCGCACGTCGAACTCCTTCATGCACTCGAGAAGCGTCAGGTTCGCGTCGAGGTTGTTGCGGTAGTATTCGACGGGCTTTGCGACGCTTTCGCCGACCGCCTTGAGCCCCGCAAAGTGAATGATCGCGCCGAAATCGTTCTCTTTGAAGAGATTTCGCATGGCTTCCTTATCGCAGACGTCGACCAGCGCAAAGCCCGGACGCTTGCCTGTGATCGTCTCGATGCGGTCGAGTACCGCGATCTTCGAATTATAGAGATTGTCCGCGATCAGGACCTCGTAACCCGCGTTCAGAAGCTCCACCACCGTATGCGACCCGATATAGCCTGCGCCGCCCGTTACCAGAACCGTTTTTTTCATGTATGCTGTCCTCCCGAAGCTTGATTCGATTTTCATTCTGCATTATACAGGAACGGCAATGAAATTGCAACATGAAACGCGCGTATGGAATCCGGGAAATGCGGCAATACTGATTCCAAAACACGGAAGAAGGACATCAGTATGAAAGCAACAGGCATTGTACGGCGCATCGACGAGCTCGGCAGGATCGTGATCCCCAAGGAGATCCGCCGTGTTCTGCGCATCCGCGAAGGAGACCCCATCGAGATCTTCACCGATGCGGACAGCATTGTGCTGAAGAAATACGCGCGGATCCGTGAGCTCGGCGATTACGCGGACGTGTACTGTCAGGCGCTCACCGGCGCTTTGGGCTTTTCCGCCGCGGTCACGGACACGGAAACCGTGCTGTTCGGCTCCGGCTCTCTGAAAAAGCATCTGTTGAAAGCGTCGCTGTCCGACGCGTTCATCGAGCGCATGCGCGCGCGTCAGACGACGCTTGCGCCGGAGGGCTTTGCGCTTCTCAAAGGAGACGCCGAACCGCTGCGGATCGCCTCCGTTCCGATCACGGCAGAGGGCGACGTGCTGGGCAGCGTGCTGATCGCAACCGACGACGGCAGGCTGAAGCTTTCGGAAACCGAGCTGTCGATCCTCAAAACAGCCGCGCTCTACCTCGGAAAACAGTTGGAATAACGACGTCACTCGGTACGATATTCCTCCGGAACGATATGCGCTTTCAGCGCTCGAAATATGTAGGGACGGGCATTGCACGTCCGTCACACCGACAAAATCTGCCGCATATCCTCCGGAAGCGGCGCAGAGAGCGAAAGCGTTTCCCCCGTGATCGGGTGCGGGAAGGTCAGCGCTGCCGCATGCAGCGCAGCCCGGTCGATCCGTTCCGCGCGTTCGCCGTACAGCCAGTCGCCGAGCAGCGGGTACCCGATGTGCGCCATATGCACGCGAAGCTGATGCATGCGCCCGGTATACGGCGTAAGCCGCACGAGCGAAAGCCCGTCCCCTGTTTTCAGAACCTCGCAGAGACTTTTCGCCTGCGCGCCGTCTTGTCGGACGCATTGTTTGTAGGTCGAGCCCGAAGCCGGTCCGATCGGCGCGTCGATCAGGAACCGATTCTGTTCCGGCGTGCCTACTGCGATCGCAAGATAGGTCTTTTGAAACCGTCCTTCGTGCTGCAGCGCCTTCATTCGCGCATGGACGTATCCGCTTTTGGCAACGGTCAGAAGCCCGGTCGTGCCCTTGTCGAGGCGGCTCACGGGATGCGGATTGTCCGTGCCCGCAAGGTACGCCGCAAGCGCGTTTTCCACGGTGTGTTCCCCGGGATCGCGCGCCGGGTGCACGCTCATGTTCGAGGGCTTGTCGATCACGATCAGCCATTCGTCCTCATACGCGATCGAAAGCGGATGTTTGATCGGCACGATCGGAAGCTTTTCGGGATCCGCGGGGTCGAACGCAACCGTATCGCCCGCCTGCACCTTTGTCGTCGTATAGACCGGCGCGCCGTTTTTGAGCAGCGCGCCCGGACGGCGCTTGAGCCGGCGGAGATACGTTTCGGACACGCCGTAAACGTCGCGCAGGACGTCCTGAACCTTTCGATTCTCCTGTTCGGTTGTCACGACGGCAGTAAGCATTTTCATACGGGTATTATACCCGGTTTTGGGCGTTTCGGCAAGCCTGCTCCTGCGCTTTGCGCTCCGCCGCGATCTTTCTGAGCTCCTCCGCCTTTTTGAAAAACGCCTGCGCGATCTCCTCGCTCGTCATCTGACGCTCCTCCGGCTTCTCCGGCTCGTCCTTTTGTTCCCGCTCCGCGTCCGGTTTGCTGTCCCGCACCTTGCGCATCACGCTGTCGACAAACGCCTTTGCCGTCGTCTGCGGCACCGTGTAGTTTCTGCGCGGCTCGATCGCCCGGTCCGGAAGCTGCTCCGACATCTCGAAAAGGTCCCACACCGTGCCGTAGCGTCCGCTGCGTTCCCGTACAAAGCCCTTCTGTTCCATGCGCTTCAGAATGCCGTGTACCTCCTTCTGCGATGTCCCGAGCTCCCGTGCAAGCACAAATTCCGAAAACTCCCAGTTGTCCGGCTTCGAAAGCATGACAGCATACAGTCCGAGTTCTTCCAGCGCAAGAAATCCGCTGCGCAAAACCTTGTTCTTGATCGCCGTATAAGGCGTCTTTTCATTGCTTCGTTCGATCATTCCGATCACCTCCGTAATCAGTATGACACAAAAACCACGCACAATTTTCCCGGAATTTTGCCTTATTTCACGTCATACCGACCGGCGCCGTCTGTCCGATGCCGGTTTTATATGAATTCTGTTTTGCTTGTTTTATGGTAATAAACCTGTTTCTTAATAAACCTGTTTATTATGATTTTTATATAATAAACCTGTTTATTATTATTTTTTATATAATAAACCTGTTTCTTTATAAAACCGGTTTATTGTTGTTTTTGGAAGAAACCTGTTTCTTTACCGAACAGGTTTTTTCCGTCGTTTGTCTTTGTCGATCGTGGTATTCGCGATTACGCATCCGAATTACGTCAAAATTCCGGGAAAATTGTGCCGGGTTTCTGTGCTATGCTGTTTGTGTCGGGATAGAAAGGAGATGAACATGAACGACAATATCCAAGAACAGAGTCTGCGCAGTCAGTTTGTGCAGATGGTAACGGACCAGGTCGGAAAGGGCGTCTATGTCTGGGGCGGCAACGGCGAGATCCTGGACGGCATGGCGGATCCGGAGGAATGGATCGCGCGGCATGAAACGAGTGCCGAAAACGCAAAGCGCGCGCTGCGGCTGATCGAACAGCGCCGAAAGAACGGCGTACGCAATATCCGCGCGTTCGACTGCTCGGGGCTTGTATACTGGGCGCTGCACACGCTCGGCGTACAGCGTTCCGACGTGTCGAGCAGAGGACTGTACGCGCTGTGCAGTCCGATCGGGCAGAAGGATCTGATGCCGGGCGATCTCGTGTTCCGCCACGACGGAAAGCAAATCGTACACGTCGGCGTGTGCGTCGGTTCGGAGCAGGTCGAATGCAGGGGACGCGACGTGGGCGTTGTGCAGAACAAACGCAGGTCCGGCTACTGGAACCGGTTCGGCAGGCTGCCCGCGTTTCAGACCGAAGAGGGCTCGGCGTATGTCCGCATCAAGGGCGGCTCGGTCCGCGTGCGCGAGGGCGGCGGCGTCGATACCCCGTGCATCGGCATCGTCCACCGCGGGGAGCGCTATCCGCTCGTCGGGCGCGCGGCGTCCGGCTGGTACTGCATCACATGGCGCGGCGTGAAGGCGTATGTCACGGACAAGCCGCAGTATACGGAGGCGGAACATGGCTGAGCGAACCGTTACCGAGATCCTCGAATCGCTTGCGCGGATCGAGACGAATGTGAAGACGATCGCAAAGAACAGCGCAGATCACGAGGCGCGGCTTCGGGAACTGGAGCAAAAGAACGGAAAGCGGATGGACGCGCTGAGCCTTGCGGCGATCTCCGCGGTCGTCGTCGGCGTGATCGGCTACGCGATCGGAAAACTGTTTTGAGAAAGGAGAATCGACATGGAACTGCAGAGTCGAAACAAGAGCATCCTCTTCTGGATCGGACTGGCGTCCGCAATCTATGAAGCGGTGGTCACGAGCCTGGTATCCGCAGGCGTTGCGATGCATCCCGTCGTGGGCGCGATCGGCGTTGCGCTTGCGACCGTGCTGATCTACTGCAACGGCAACAACCCGAGCCTCAAGCAGTACTGAACAAAAAAGGAGGACGGATTCTTCCCCGTCCTCCCGTCTTTGCGAATGTGTGCCTTACTTCACCGTCAGCTTCGCGTTCTTGCTCGTCACGCTGCCCTTGGTGTTTTTCACCACGCAGCGATAGAGGTAACCGTTGTTGGTCTTGCTGCCCTTCACGGACAGGGTCGCGGCGGTCTTGCCGCTCATCTTGGTCCATGACTTGCCCGCGTTCTTCGAATAATACCACTGGTATTTGAGCCCCGTGCCCGCCGCAACGACAGAGAACTTCGCCGTTTTGCCGGACTTGACCGATACCGCTTTCGGCTGTACCACGATCTTCGGCTTCACGCCCGACACCGTCAGCTTGACGGACTTCGATGTCACACTGCCCTTGGTGTTCGTGATCTTGCAGCGGTACAGATAGCCGTTCGTGGTGGCGCTGCCCTTGACCTTCAGACTTGCGGTCGTCTTGCCGCTCATCTTGGTCCACTTGGTTCCGTTGTCCTTCGAATAGTACCACTGGTACTTGAGACCGGAGCCTGCCGCAACTACTTTAAATGTCCCCTTATAGCTGATGGTAACTGTCAACTTACTCGGTTGCACAACGATCTTCGGTTTGATGCCGGATACCGTCAGCTTTGCACTCTCCGATGTTTCGCTATAATCGGCGTTATTAATCACGCAACGATACAGATAGCCGTTGTTCGTCGCGCTTGCTTTGACAGAAAGACTTGCGCTTGTCTTGTCGCTGTATTGTGTCCACTTCGCACCGTTGTCCTTTGAGTAATACCACTGATAGCTGATGGAACCGTTTCCTTTCCCTACAACTTTGAACGTCGCATTCTTGCCATTTGCCACCGTCACCGATTTCGGCTGGGTAGTGATTTCAAGCTTTTCAACAACTTGAATGTCAAACGTTGCGGTTTTATCATCAAACATGACCGTCAATGTCTGCGTTCCGATGGATGAACTGTTGAAACCGCTAACCATATTGGTAGTCAGAGCTTCTTCTTCAACGATGTCATACTCATAATATGTCGTGATTGCGCCGCCGGTCAGATCAAGCTGCTCGCCTTCTATATATGTCAACTTATTCGGTAGTGATTTCCACTCAATCGAATTAACTGGCAGATAATGCCACAATGCATTCTGTATACTTTCATTTGAATACCCGACAATTATGTTGTTTCGCATTTGATGCGTCCCATGATAATCAATATCCGTAAGAGATGTGCAATTATAAAACGCATTCCTTCCGATGCTCATTACGCTTTTTCCAATTACAATGGACGATAATTCAGTACAGTTTCCAAATGCACTTTCACCAATATTTGTCACGCCATCCGGGATCGTCAATGATATTAGTCCACTACACCCGTAAAAAGCCCCTTTATTTATATCTGTCACACAACTCGGAATGATAATTTGTTCCAACCCTTTGCAATAGTAAAATGCATAATCCCCAATACTCGATACTCCATCTGGAATTACAATTGATGTCAGCGCTGTACATCCGTAAAAAACATGCAAATCAATGGTTGTCACATTATTAGGAATTGTAATTTCTGTCAATCCAGTGCAACCAGAAAAGGCACAGTAGCCGATGCTATTCACACTATTGGGGATAATTATATTTGTCAACCCAGAACAATCGTAAAAAGCATTCGGAGAAATATTTTGAACACCTTCATCCAAGATTATTGTGAGTTCGTTAGCGCGGGAAGCATACCACGGAGTATGCGTATAATAGTTTGGATATGAAGAATAACCGCTTCCCACAATATAATCTGTCATCAACCCCGTTCCCGGAGTTAAGCGAATTGTGACAATAGAATTACAACCAGAAAAAGGATTGCTGCCAGTTATATTTATACTACAAGGCATAGTAAGCTCTGATAAGTTTGTACAAGAAGATAACGCGCCATCGCCAAGATCGGTCACGCTATCTGGAATTGTGATTGACGCCAAGCCTGTGCATCCACTAAATGCACGGTTGCCTATACTTGTTACACTATTCGGTAATATAATGCTTTCAAGACCTGTACAATAAGAAAAAGCATAATCACCAATATTGACTATACCTTCATCTAGAGTTATTGTTAACGAATTATTTCTTGATTGATACCACGGTGTATAACTACAATGGTTTATGGAGTCATCCGTAACTAAATGTGAAGAGTAATTCGTCATCATGCCCGATCCAATAGTTAAGCGAAACTTTGTTACACTAGTACAATTTAAAAATGCACCTTCGCTTATGTTGATGCTGCAAGGTATCGTAAGTGTCTGTAAGCCCGTACACCCATAAAACGCAAATTTCCCAACAACCATTACACTATCCGGGATTGTAACAGACGTAGCAGTTGAGCATCCGGAAAAAGCACGATCAGCAATTACTCGTGTTGAAGCATTGATAGAAACGGTCTGCGGATAGGTCCCGTTATAACCGAGTAGAAGATAATCGTAATAAACCAAACCCGACTGGCTAGACCACAACCTTGTATTGCTAAATGCATATGATCCTACTCTAGCAACATTTTCTCCAAGTTCAACAGAATTCAGAGATGTACAATTGTAGAAAGCATAATCACCAATACATGTTAAATCTTCCGGGAGAATAACGGTTGTAATTCTCGAACGAATCGAATACCACGGGATAGTATTAGAACGGTAATCCATCATATCTCCGCTGCCGGTGATCGTCAGTGTGCCAGTCGATTCATCAAAAGTCCAGTAAAGATTATCTCCGCATTTATCCGGCCTAATCTCTGCGGAATAAATCGCGGTATAGGTTGCGTCGGCGGTTGCCGGTTCCGGTTCCGGTTCCCACCCATAGAACGTATAAACGTAATCCGAATCTGTTTCTTTTGTCGGTGTCTCACCGGGATAAACTGGGGTTTCTCCCGCTGAAACCTCGGTGACCGCTAACTGTGTGCCATCATCATTCATCCATGTGATGGTATATGTTCCCTCCGCGCTTGCCGTGCGCATGGTGAACGGCAGCACAACCGCCAACACAAGGGCGGCGCAAAGGATCGCGAGCCAATACCGTTTTTTCATAGTCATCCTCCAAAGATATCCTGCAAAGAGATAATGCTCAAACTTCTACTGAATACAGTATAACAAAAGAACCGGCTGATTTCAACAAGAAATCGTTGAAAAAGCCGATTCCGTTTATTGTTGCAGGGACAGCGCTATCTGTCCGAAAGATGATCCATAAGCCACGGCAGCACATGCGCGGCGTACTCGTCCGGATTGCGCATCGCCGCTTCGGCATGGACTGCGCCGGGCGACGCCCAAAGCGCTTTGTCCTGTGCCGCGCACGCGTCATAGAGCCGCTGCAGCATGGGATATGGCACGAAATCGTCCGCGTCGCCGTGGATGAACAGCGTCGGCGTGGCGGATCGTTTCACCGCGTCGATCGGGCTGGCGTCGCGGTATCGGATACCGGCAAACACGCGTACGATCGGCACGGAGTACGGGTAGATCGCCGAAAAGATCTTCGACGCGGACGCGAATTCATCCCGGGCGGACGTGAACGAGCAGTCCGAAACCGCGCATTTCACCTGCTTCGGCAGCGGCTTGCCCGTAGCGCACAAAACGGTCGCCGCGCCCAGGGAAACGCCCATGATCGCGATCGAAAGGTCCTCGCCGTACGTGCTCAGAAGCTTACGGATCCACAGGATAAGATCGTCGGACTCCTTGGCGCCGTACGTCAGACAGTTGCCCGCGCTATCCCCCTGCGCGCGCTGCGAAACCGCCAGCACGGCATAGCCCGCGTCGTAGACGATGTCGAACGCCTTGCCGAAATCCCACCACGGGAAGCTGTGCCAGCCGTGACAGATGATCGCGACCTTCTTCGTTCCGCCGTTCGGGAAGAACCGCGCGGAAAGCCGCACGCCGTCCGAAGCGGTGAGCGTCAGCGCGTCATACGGCAGCGCGTCCATATAGTCCCTGGTGCAAAAGCGCATGCGAACGAGCGGCGCGGGGTCCTTTTCCCGCTCCAAAAAGAGACGGTTCACCTGTTTGCGGTTCGCGCCGAAGGCAAGCAGAAACATGGCAAACGCGCTGCCGAACAGAATCAGCAGCAGCGCTGCAACGACGATGAAGAGGATCCAATACCATTCCATAACTGATTATCCGGATATTCTTCTGACGGGATGCCAGGCAAACGGACGCTTTGCGGGCGTCGGCTTTTCAAACAGTTTTTTCGGTCCTGCCGGACGCGGCACGCGGACGTTCTGCGTCGGTTCGGCGGGCACTGCAAATTCAGTCCCTTCGATCGGTTCCGGCGCGATCACCGGTTCGGGTTCACGAATGTGGATTGGTTCCGGCTCCGGCGCGATCACCGGTTCGGGTTCCGGCGCGATCACCGGTTCGGGTTCACGAATGTGGATTGGTTCCGGCTCCGGCGCGATCACCGGTTCGGATTCACGAATGTGGATTGGTTCCGGCTCCGGCGCGATCACAGGCTCGGGTTCCGGCGCGATCACAGGTTCCGGCTCCGGCGCGATCACAGGCTCCGGTTCCGGCGCGATGACCGGCTCGGTTTTCGGTCTGCGGATCCGGATCATTTCGGGTTCGGGGATCGGATCGGGCGCGATCGGCGGAACAGCCGGCGCGGGGATCGGCGCTGCGCCCGGTACGGGGATCTCCGTCGCAGGATGTCTGCGAACGACCGGCATCACGCGCGTGCCGTCGACGTCGATGCGCGTCGGCTGCGGCGCAGGCTCCGCCTTGGGCGGTTGCTGCACGCCTTCCTTTCGGAGGGTTTCCGCAAGACCTCTTGCGTACAGCTCGCGCCGTGCTTTCGCCTCCTCCTCCGTCAGCTCGCCGTAATTGCGGAGCTTGATCGGCGCGGTATAGCCGAACTGTTCGGTCGGCGCGTCGGAAAAGAGCTGTTTTTCGGTGCGGCGCTTTGTGACGTTGAGGGCGCGGTCCATGTCCTCCTCAAACTCGCCGGGAAGCTTGTTGCGCAGACGGATCTCGACCGTGTACAGCACGATGCACGCAATCGCGCAGACCGCGGCAACGGCAAGCCCGATGATGAGGACGATCCGCAAAACGCCCGTATACTTGGAATCGAGGTCTTTCAAATACACGTTCTGCGTCTGCACATAAACGGGATCGTTCTTCCTGTCCGCAAGCTCCTTGAGCCCCGAGAGATCGAGGCGGATCGTGTCGGACGTGCAGACCGCGCCTGCCGGATCGTACGCATCGACGCGGAACCGGAGTTCCGTGACGCCGTCGAGCTGATAGATCTGCGTATAATAGGTATCGCCGTGCCGCAGCTCTGCATAGGACGTGACCTCGCCGAACAGCGAGAGCTCCCGAAGGCTTGCACGATAGATCTTGACGTTGCTGTTGTTGCTGATGATGAACTGGATCGAAGCGCACAGCTTGCCGTCTTTGTCGTAGTAAGGCGACTGCAGCACTGCGTACAGCTTCAGCTCGACCGAGTCCGGCATGATGTACGGGACGACCTCGTAGACGTCGGGATCCTCAACGGTGACCGTTGAACGGAGGTTGTCCACCGCCGTCAGATGGAAGCGGACCGAGCGCACGCGGTCGGAGGACACCGCCGGCATGACGGTATAGAGCAGGGTGCGGTATTCCTCCGCGCCGAGGGAAAACGGTTCGGCGATCTGCGTGTTGATCTCGTCGAACACGCAGATGTCGGTGACGGCGCGGTTGCCGTTGTTGCGGACCGTGACGGCAAACGTGGTGCCCTCGGCGGTCGGCTGGCGCATTTCCGCGGTGATGGTCAGATCGACGACGATCGACTCCACCGTCAGCACCTCCGCGGCGCGCGTCTGCATTTCCCGATGCCTTGCGATGTATTCGATGCGCGGCTCAAAGGTCATATCCGCCGAGCCCATGCGATAGGTGACGTCGACCGTGATGGAGTCGCCCGCGGTGAGCTCATCCTGCGGAAGCCTGATCGGCTCCGTGCTCTGCTCCGGATCGTAAAGCTTCAGCCCGGTCATGTCGAACGCGGTGTCGTTGCGGATGGTATAGGTGACCTTGAATTTCTCGTTTGCGCGCACGTACGGATTGTCGCACGCGGCGGAAACGGAAAGCTCCGGGATCATAAACCGGTCGATCCTGAAAGATGCGGTCGTTTCGCGCGCATGCTTCAGAAACTGCGCGTCGCCGGTCACTTCGTCGATGACGGTCTCGTGTTCCTCCCATTCGAGCAGGTAGGTGATCTCTATCCCGAGCTGATCCTCGGCGACCGGGACGTTAAAGAGATCGAATTCCTTTGTGCCGCCGGAAATGATCGTGATCTCCTCGGGCAGGACCCTGGTATCGTTCTCATAGCCGCCGGACAGCCTGGCGTTGGAAAGCGTATAGTCGGAAGCGCTGTTGTTGCGGATCGTAAACTTGAGATCGGGGATCGTGCCCGCGCCTTCGAGCTCCGGCACCGGATCGCAGGTGATCGAAAGCGTGATCGGATGATCGCCGTCGGCCGCGCCGGGCGCAGGCAAAGAAAGCCCTGCGAAAAGCAGCGCGGCGGTCAGGATCAGGATCAGAATACGCTTCATCATATGCCTCCGAACAGGTTCATTCCGTGTCGCTTTCGGCGGTCACGGGAAATCCGAAATAGCCTTCGCCGATCGCTTCGGCGCTGACGCGTCCCTCCGTGCGGTCGGACAGCGCGCGCAAAAAGGTCTCCGCCTCGTCGGACCGGCAGCGGAACCGGCAGACGATCGCTTCGCCGTAATCGGTCGATTCGATCACGCCGAACCGCTCCAGCACGCTCCAGACGGCGTTGCGGTACGGATACGCGGCACGGACCGAAAACGTCGTGCACGGCTCCATGGATACGAGCCCGGACGCGTCGACCGCGTCCGAAGCGGACCGCGTATACGCGCGTACAAGCCCGCCTGCGCCCAAAAGGATCCCGCCGAAATAGCGCGTGCTGACGACCAGAAGATCGTAGAGATCGCGCTTGTTCAGCACCTCCATCATCGGCAGTCCCGCCGTGCCCTGCGGCTCGCCGTCGTCGGAATACCGCGCCGCGCCGGAGCGGAGCCGGTACGCGTAGCAGTTGTGCGTGGCGTCCCAGTGCTGTTTACGGATGCCGTCGAGGATCCGAAGCGCTTCTGCTTCGTCGCTTACCGGGAAACAGCGCCCGATAAAGCGCGAGCGATGGATCACATATTCGGTTTCCGACGCCGTAGAAACGGTGCGATACGGCTTCAACGCGGTTTCGATGCCTTTCTGTACAGATTTTCAATTGTATTATACCAAACGCCTTGCCCGTTTGCAACCATGATCCCGCATCGTTCACAGAAACACAAGATTTCGGACGCAAAAAAGGACCGCAGACAAAGCTGCGGTCCGCGGGTTTTCGCCGGGATTATTCCTCGACGGGCGGAAGCTCGCTGGTGCAGTGCGGGCAGCGGGTCGCGTCGTCGGCAACTTCCTGCCTGCAGTACGGGCACAGGCGCGGCTTCTTTTCGGGCGCGGGCGCTTCCTCTTCCTTCTTTTTGGCTTCCTTCGCCTTCTCCTCCGCCTTTCTGAGCGCGCGGACGACGATGAAGATCGCGAGCGCGATCAGGATGAAATAGACGATCGCGGAGATGAACTTGCCGTAATGGAATACGGACACGCCCGCTTCCGCAAGCGCTTCCGCGGTCATTGCGGTTCCCTCGGGCACCTCGCCCAACGGGATGAACCAGCTCGAGAAGTCCGCCTTGATGATGAGCCCCAGAAGCGGCATGATGATGTCGTTGATGAGGGACGTCACGATCGCGCCGAACGCGCCGCCGATGATGACGCCGACTGCCATGTCGACTACGTTGCCCTTCAGGGCGAACGCTTTGAATTCGGAAAAGAATTTCTTCATGTTTGAACCCCCTTATGGATTTTACGGAATATATTATAACACCGCAGGGATAAAAGAGCAATATGTTTTATTTCATGTCCGAAGGACAATTCATGCCGCTGCGCGGCGCGATATGTTCGCGAAACGCAAACTCGATATACCGCCGAAGAACGGCGGTTCGATATGCTTGCCTGCGCAAGCGCGATATGCGGCTTGCGCCGCGCGGATATCACCGCGAAGCTTTACACGGCGGCTCGACGACGATGCCGCGGGTTTTGCGCGTGCGGATGCGGGTTTTGAGCGAACCGATCAGGCAGCAGATCAGGAACGACAGCACATGCACGGCGATGATCGCGGGACCCGGCTGCGCTTCCAAAAGCAGCGACAGGAAAAAGCCCGTAAAGAAGCAGACGAGCGACAGCGCCGCGGACGTGATCATAACGGTCTTAAACTGCTTTGCAACGCGCATGGCGGACAGCGCCGGGAAGATGATAAGCCCCGACACCATGATCGCGCCGACCATCTTCATGCCGATCACGACGGTGACCGCGGTGAGCGCCGCAAGCATGAGACTGTAGAACCCGACGTGCACGCCGGTGGCTTTGGCGAAGCTCGCGTCGAACGTGACGCTGAAGATACGCGTGTAGAACAGGATGAACAGACCGATCACCGCGACGGATACGCCGACGGAGATCCACATATCCGCGTCGGACAGAAGCGCCATCGACGCCGTGCCGAACAGGGAATTGCAGATGTCCTGGTACGGATTGTCCGAGAACCGGAACAGGAGCGTGCCCACCGCGATCGCGCCGGTACTCAGCACGGCGATCGCCGCGTCCCCCTGCATGCGCCGCTTTTCGGTGAGCCACATGAGAACGAACGCCGCGAGCATCACGATCGGCAGCGAAACCGCCATCGACGCTTTCCCGGCGTGGAGCACCGCCGCGATCGCCAGCGCGCCGAAGCCGACGTGCGATAACCCGTCGCCGATCATCGAATAGCGCTTCAGAACGAGCGTCACGCCGAGGAGGCTTGCGCACAGCGACACGAGCGTGCCGACGACGAGCGCGCGGATCATGATGTCCGGCATATTCTGAAAATACAGAGCGATCATACCGCAGTCTCCTTTAAGTATTTCCGTCCGATCGGGCTGTTTTTATACTCCGCCGCCGTGCCGATAAACAGCGGGTGGCAGCTAAGGTGCAGGATGTGCGAACAGCTCCTGACCGCTTCTTCGACGTCGTGCGAGACCATGACGATGGTCATGCCGCGCGCGTTGATATCGTTCAGAAGCCGGTAGAACTCGGCGGTGACCACGGGATCGAGCCCTGTCGTCGGCTCGTCGAGCACGAGGCATTTCTTGGTTGCGCAGAGCGCCCGCGCAAGCAGAACGCGCTGCTGCTGTCCGCCGGAAAGCTCCTGATAGCTGTGCTCTTCCAAAGGCAGCAGACCCAGTAGGTCCATGTTCTCCCTTGCCGTTTCGCGCTCGCGTTTGCCGTAGAACGGCTTTCTGCCGCGCCAGCCGATCGTGCCGGAGAGCACGACCTCAAAGACGGACGCCGGGAAATCCTTCTGGATCGCGCTTTGCTGCGGGAGGTATCCGATCTCGTTCGGCTTGAGCCCCTCGCCCATGACGATCCGCCCCGACGCGCAGGGCAGAAGCCCCAGAAGCGCCTTCATCAGCGTTGTTTTGCCGGAGCCGTTCTCGCCGATGATGCCCCAGAACTCGCCCGCGTTGACGGAAAAGCTCACGTCGTGCGCAACGTTGTCGCCGCCGTAGGAGAGCCCGACGCTTTCAAATGTCAGCAGCGCCATTCAGTTCACCGCCTTTCTCAAATGTTCGAGATTCCGCCGCATCAGATCGAGGTACGTGACGCCCGCGTCAAAGTCCTCACGGCTCACGTTGTGGCACGAATGCAGCTCGAGAACCTCGCAGCCCGCGGCGTCCGCGATCGTCTTTGCGATCCGTCCGTCGGAAAACTCGATGGTAAACACGACCGGAAGCCGCTCTTCTCGTACGCGCTCGATGAGGAACGATACGGTCGAAATGCTGACCTCCTCGTTGCTGGAGCAGCCGGGCAGCGCCGCGTAATAACGGAGTCCCAGCTCGTCGCACAGATACCGGAACGGGAAGCGCTCGGCAAAGACGATCGTGTCCCTCTTGGCGCCGCCGACGACCTCCCGAAAGTCATCATCGAGCGTTTGAAGCTCGTTTATGTATGCCTGGGCGTTTGCCCGCATCGCGCCGGCTTCGTCCGGCAGAAGCGCGCACAGCGCGTCCGTGAGCCCTTCGACGATGCGGATCGCGTTCTTCGGGCTTGTCCACACGTGTTCGTCGGCTTCGGGCTTGTCCTCCGCCTCCCCCTGCATGCCGGGCGTCAGCTCCTCGTCAACGGTGTCGACCAGGTCCGTAAGCGCGACGGCGTTCAGATCCCTGCCGTTTTTGTGCAGGAGATCGTCGACCCACCGGTCGGTCTCGCCGCCGACATAGACGAACAGATCGCAGTCGAGGATCATCGACATCTCCGAAAGGCTCGGATCGAAGCCGTGTACCTCGGCGCCGGGCTTTGAGAGCATGACGAGGTTTACGCGATCGCCCGCGATCTGCCGCACAAAATCGTACTGCGGAAAGATCGTGCAGATCACCGTCGGCCGGTCGCTTTCGGGCTTCGGCGCGGCGCACGCAAGCGCGCATAAAACGAGCGCGATGCACAAAAGCAGCGTGATGATCCGTTTCATTTCGATCCTTCCTTTCCGTGCGTCAGAAGCGCGGCGACCGGCGCGCGATGCACGCGCATTGCGCCGACCGGGCAGAACTCCTGACAGCAGAAGCATTTGATGCAGTGTTTTCGGTCGATGACCGCTTTATGATTGACGATCGAGATCGTGTGCGCCGGGCAGATGTCGCGGCATTTGCCGCAGCCGATGCACGCGCTCGTATGCACCGTCGGTTTGGATTCGAGGCACAGGTTCATGGCGCCGCGGATCGCCCTGCCGAACAGGTTGTTCCCACCCACGAACAGCAGCGAATTGCGGTTTCGGATGACCTCGAAATCCGTTTGCAGATACGCCTTCCAGTCGCCCGCGATCTCAAGCCGTTCGACCGCATCCGGGCAGAGATCCCGCCTGACAGCCGCCGCGATCGTCGGGACTTCCCTGGGCTCGAGCCCGATGAGCGCAGCCGCAAGCACGTCGAGGCGATGCGGATTCTTTGCGGCAAGCAGACAGCCGACGTGTTTGGGCGTGCCCTGCGTGGGACCGTTGCCCTCCATCGCCGTCACCGCGTCACAGATGTGCAGCACCGGTTTCCAGTACTCGTCGAGGTCGACGAGCATGTCC
Source organism: uncultured Clostridia bacterium (assembly GCA_947168855.1). Lineage (GTDB taxonomy): Bacteria > Bacillota > Clostridia > Christensenellales > CAG-138 > UBA3792. Next base: position 5,281 of record CAMVNO010000012.1, on the reverse strand, counting down.
GCAAAGTCGTTCGGGTTCGGGAAACGGTAGTGATACTCCGGCTTCATCGTGCCGGGGATCGTGCCGAACAGGTTCTTCGCCGCCGCGGACAGTGACATCATCCCGTGCGATTTCAGCTTCGAGAAACTGATCAGCGCGTCGCAGCCGTCGATCCAGCCGGTATAGGTGAAGCGCTTCGCCTGCACCGCATCCTGAAAATAGCCGTCCTTTTCGGAAAAATCTCGGTTCAGCTCCGCGCCGGCGCGTTCGGCTTCGTCGAGACCGGACAGCGCATACACGCGGTTTAAGACCGAGGCGTTATAGAGGTTCCCGGGGCTGTCGCCGATCACGACGCACGCGCCGCGTTCTTTGAGAAGCCGTGTCAGCGCGGCTAAAAGCGTCGGATGCGTGGTCACCGCCTTTTCGGGCTTTGCGCCGGTAACGAGGTTTGCCTTGATCCCGATCCGTATGCCGGGCGTGACCCAGTCGAGCCCGCCGAGCGGCTCCAGCACGGAAAGAAGCGCCGCCTCGCAGACGTCCGGGGCGTAGGTCTCGCAGGGCGTGATCGAAACGAGGTTCGGATTCATTCGGTCATCCCCCTTAAAAGCCGGATCTCGTCCGCGTATTCGGAAAGCTGTTCATGCGGCGTTTCGAGACAGAACGGCAGCGAACGAAGCGCCGGATGGTTCACGATGCGGCGGAATCCCGCAAGCCCGATACAGCCCTCGCCGATCGCCGCGTGGCGGTCCTTATGCCCGCCGCATTCAAATCTGGAATCGTTCAGATGGATAAAGTGCAGCCGGTCGAGCCCGATGACGCGGTCGAATGCTGTCAGCACGCCGTCAAGGTCGTGCACGAGGTCATAGCCCGCGGCGAACACATGACAGGTGTCGAGGCAGACGCCGACGCGATCGCTACGTTCGGTGCCGTCGATGATCGCGTGGACCGCTTCAAACGTGCCGCCGATCTCGCTGCCCTGCCCCGCCATCGTCTCGATCAGCACGGTCGTGTCGGTCGAATCGTCCAGAATGTGATTCAAAAGCGCCGCGGTCTTTTCGATGCCGATCGCGATCCCCTGTCCGACGTGCGAGCCGGGATGGAAATTATAGAACGGCGTTTTCATCGCGGTGCAGCGGATGAGATCCTCGCGCATGCAGAGCTCTGCAAACTGCGCGGTCTCCGGCTTTTCGGCGCACGGGTTCAGCGTGTACGGCGCGTGCACGAGCACCGGCGCAAAGGCGTTTTCAAAAAGGTACGCGCGCATGGCGTCGGCGTCGGTCTGATCGAGCGCTTTCGCCTTGCCCCCTCTGGGATTCCGCGAAAAGAACTGAAACGTATCCGCGCCGAGTTCCGACGCGGTTTTTGCCATGTTAAGAAGTCCGTCCGAAGGCGACAGATGACAGCCGATGTGCAGCATGTTTCCTCCAAAGCCCATCATCATCCATGATAATGCTGTATTGTAACACACTTCGTCCATGCGCGCAAGCCGTATTCATGCGCCGCACGATTGACAGCGCTGTCAAAACCCGCTATACTGTTCGCATCACGGATTTCGGAGGCATTATGGCGGAACTTCTGGCTCCGGCGGGCTCTTTGGCGGCGCTTTCGGCTGCGCTGCGCTTCGGCGCGGACGCGGTCTATCTCGGCGGACCGTTTTTGCAGCTTCGCGCAAAGAGCGCGGGCTTTTCATTCGACGACATCGCGCACGCGGCAGAGCTCGTCCACGCAAAGGGAAAGCGGCTCTACTCGACGGTCAACGCGCTTGCCTACAACGATGAAATCGAACAGCTTCCGGCGTACGGAAACAGGCTAATTGACTGCGGCGTCGATGCGGCGATCGTAAGCGATCTCGGCGTACTGACCACGCTGCACCGCGCCTGCCCGAAGCTGGAGCTGCACGTTTCGACGCAGGCAAGCTGCACAAACTACGCCGCGGCGAAGGCATGGTACGATCTCGGCGCAAGACGGATCGTGCTCGCCCGCGAAATGACGGTCGATGAGATCCGCAAACTGAAAAGGAACATTCCGGACGATCTCGAGCTTGAGGCGTTTGTGCACGGCGCCATGTGCATGGCATATTCCGGGCGGTGCCTTCTCTCCTCCGCGATCCTCGGCAGAAGCGGCAACCGCGGCGACTGCGCCCAGCCCTGCCGCTGGAAATATGCGCTCGTGGAGGAAACGCGACCGAACCAGAGCTTCCCGATCGTTGAGGAGGGCAACACGAGCTATGTGCTTTCGAGCCGGGATCTGAACTGCATCACGCTGCTTTCGGAGCTCATCGACGCGGGGATCACGTCGCTGAAGATCGAAGGGCGCATGAAGACGGAGTATTACGTCGCCGTCGTTGTGAACGCGTATCGCCGCGTGCTCGACGGCACGATGACCGAAAAGGACGCGCAGCGCGAGCTTGATTCCGTGTCGCACCGTCCGTACACGACCGGGTTCTATCACGGGGAGCTTCCGACCGATCACAGCAACGCGGGCGTTTACACGCAGACGCACCGCTTCGCCGGTACGGTCCTCGCCTGCGAAAACGGCGTCGCAACGGTGATGCAGCGCAACCGCTTCGTCAAAGGCGACGCGCTCGAGGTCGTTTCGCCGGTGCTCACGAACGCCGTGCTGCATGCCGACGACATCACGGACGAAGCCGGCGAACCCGTGGAGATCGCCAACCGGGTTCAGCAGATTTTGAAAATCCGAACCGATCTTCCCCTTGCCCCCGGCGACATGCTCCGCATCCGCGCATAAAAAAAGGACCCCGACGGGTCCTGTTTTTTATTGCTGCGGCGCAAAGGGTGTGAGCACCTCGAACTCGAAATCCATCATCTGCACGTCGACCTCGGTGAGCACGTCGCCGTAGACGCGGTTTTCACCCGGCAGCAGCGCAAGATCGCCGACCGCCGTGTAGAAATCCGCATAGCCGTACATGACGCCTTCCTGCCGGAATACGATGCGCAGTCCTCCCGTGAGCTTGCCGGGGTAGTCGTTCGTGATCACGGCGTCGATCAGCGTTTCGCCGTTCTCCTCATAGATGCGCATCTGCGAGATCGACAGATAATAGTCGTAATAATGCGTCTTGTCGTTCAGGATCGGAATGCCGTTTGCGTCCGTTTTGAACCCCTCGCCCATGATCGGATCGACGTTGATCGGCTCCGGCTCGGGCGGCGGCGTCGGCGTGAACAGCGGCGTTGCGGTGGGCGTCGACTCCGGAAGATAAATGAGATGCGCTTCCTGCGAGGTGCAGGCTGCCGTAAGAGCAAGCAAAATCAGAACAAGCAGTAGGAACCGGACCCGTTTCATGCACGTTCCTCCCCGCCGGGCTCGCCCGGCTCGGTCGGCTGTTCGGACTGTTCCTGTTCCGTGGGTTCGGGCGTCTCGAACGGCTGTTCGGGCTGTTCCGGTTCCGTGGGTTCGGGCGTCTCGGACGGCTGTTCGGGCTGCTCCGGTTCCGGCGGTTCGGGCGCTTCGCACGGCTGTTCGGGCGCAGCACGTTTTGCGCGGTACAGTGAGAGCCCGACAAAGAACAGCAGCAGCGCCATCCAGATCAACTGATTGAAGCGGACCTGTCCGAACACGATCTGCCGTGTGCTTCCGTCGCGCAGCCATTCGAGGATGAATTCCGCGAACAGATACAGAAGGATCGTCACGCGTGAAGCCGTTCCCTGCGGGCGTTTATAAAGCAGAAGCGCGGTTATCCCGAGCGCAAGGCACACGAGGAAATCCGCGAAGAACACGGCGTACGCAACGGTTTGATCGGTGAAATACTGCGGTGTGAACGTCGCAATCGGGAAGAATTTGAGCGCCTGCGTTTCGACGACGGGACCGAGCCCGTCGCACAGGAAGAAATCGGACCAGCGTCCGACGGCAAGCCCGAAGAACGCGCCCGGAGCAAGCGTGTCGAACACATCCGAAAGGGAAAGCTTTTTGATCCGCGCGTAGATCGCGATCCCGACGCCGACAAACAGCAGCGCGCCGGGCAGATTCACCGCGTTTTGGGTAAGGTCGAAAAACGCGGAGAACGCGATCTTGCCGGAGAGCGCGGAAAACAGCCTGCCGCCCAGGATCCCGGCGGGAATGCCGATGATGCAGGCATCAAGCGCAAGGTCCTTATACGCGCCGCGCTTTTTCACAAGGACAGCGGAAACGACAACGGCTGTCAGAACGCCGAGCGCAAGCATGATTGCGTTCCAGGTCAGTCCCACGCTGCCGACGGCAAATGCGGTGTTGAATGAATCCATGCCGATACCTCCGATTGTGTACAGTATAGCAAACGCGGTCCGAAATGAAAAGAGCCTCGGAAAAAAGTTTACGGAACCGCAAAAACCGTTTTGCGCGCGCTGAAAATGAGGCTTGACAATCGCCGGTCGCTTTTGTATAATAATCGGGCACGGGGATGTAGCTCAGCTGGTCAGAGCGCTGTGTTCACATCGCAGAGGTCTAGGGTTCGAGCCCCTACATCCCCACCAAACAAAAGCCCACCTTTACGGTGGGTTTTTGTTTGGTTTGATCATCGAAAGGGGCTCGACTGAGCGCCCGCAAAACCATCCTGTGAATGGTTTTGCAGCGAAGCGGGTTTGCGGCAGGCGCGTACGCGCAGCGCGGAGCGCAAGCGGAAGACGCCGATATCCATTGCCGCAAACGAGCCCCTACATCCCCACCAGAAAAAAGCACGCGAGAGCGTGCTTTTTTCAACGAAATCCGCCCTTACAGGCGGGTGAAATCGCTGACACGGTGAAATTGCCCTTCGGGCAGTGAAATGCGCCTTAACGGCGCGTTGGCGGATTTCATTTCACCGTGAGCACTGCGAACGATTTCACCTGCGGGCACCGCCCGAAGATTTCACAATGTGCGGCAGCACATTATTTCACGCACACATCCATGCAAGCGGAAGACGCCGATATCCATTGCCGCAAACGAGCCCCTACATCCCCACCAGAAAAAAGCACGCGAGAGCGTGCTTTTTTCAACGAAATCCGCCCTTACAGGCGGGTGAAATCGCTGACACGGTGAAATTGCCCTTCGGGCAGTGAAATGCGCCTTAACGGCGCGTTGGCGGATTTCATTTCACCGTGAGCACTGCGAACGATTTCACCAGCGGGCACCGCCCGAAGATTTCACAATGTGCGGCAGCACATTATTTCACACACACATCCATGCAAGCGGAAGACGCCGATATCGAAAAAGCACGCGAGAGCGTGCTTTTTTCAACGAAATCCGCCCTTACAGGCGGGTGAAATCGCTGACACGGTGAAATTGCCCTTCGGGCAGTGAAATGCGCCTTAACGGCGCGTTGGCGGATTTC
>CAMVNO010000011.1 GCA_947168855.1 uncultured Clostridia bacterium | reverse complement strand
AGATATAGGCGTCCTTGATGAGGCCGGGCTTCTGCGCGTTCATGAACATCATGGTCCGGCGCAGGCGGAACCGTTCGGGTTTCGGTCTCGGGATCATCTCACCACACCTCCCCAGGGAATGTCCTTTTCGGACGCGTCGCTGCTCCGGAACACCGCGCATTCCACGCGCGCCTTAAGCGTGCAGTCCAATGCGCCCTTGTCCACAACGTTGATCTTCACGCTTTTCACGTCCAGCCGTTCCAGCGTTTCCAATACGGTTTCGCGGATCTGACGACCGTATTGATTCATCACGCTTGAGGTCAGCGTCAGCTCGATCCTGCCGTCTCCGGGCTCGACCGAAACAAGCGCGTCGCTGGATTCCACCGTGCCGGCAACCGCCGGCTTTTGAACTACCATGAGCATCCTCCTTATTTTTTACGGGATCCCCGTATTTTACATATTTATCATACCACCCGCCACGCGTTTTTGTAACCCCCCAAAATGCCTTTTTTTCAAAAAAATCGCATAAAAATGCGGTTTGCCGCATTCGCCTTTGACCGGCGGAAAAGAACGGCGGAACGGACGGATCGGGCGATCGTTTTCCGGAAATGTCTTTACAAATGCCGCGGAATTCTGTATCATCATAAATAAGTCTAAATGAAATGCTACGGGAGGAAACAAAATGCAGGCAAACGATGTGATCAAAGGATTTCGGATTGTGCGCGTTCGTCCGATCGAGGAGCTTCACGCGACCCTCTGGGAAATGGTCCACGAAAAGACCGGAGCCGAGCTTTGCTGGATCGACCGCAAGGACGAGAACAAGGCGTTCGGGATCGCCTTCAAGACGCTGCCGGAGGATTCGACCGGCGTGTTCCACATCATCGAGCATTCGGTGCTGTGCGGGTCGGACAAGTATCCGGTCAAGGAGCCGTTCGTTGAGCTTCTCAAGAGCTCGGTGCGGACGTTTTTGAACGCGTTTACCTATCCGGACAAGACGGTGTATCCGGTTTCCAGCCGCAACGACCGCGATTTTCTGAACCTGATCGACGTGTATCTCGACGCCGTTCTGCATCCGCTGATCTATCATAAGCCCGAGATCTTCCGGCAGGAGGGCTGGCGCTATGAGGGCGAAGGGGAGAACCTCTGCTATCAGGGGGTTGTGTTCAACGAAATGAAGGGCGCCTTTGCGTCCCCGCAGACGGTCATGTACAAGGAGCTCGAGCGGCTGCTGTTCCCGGATAACTGCTACCGGCACGTGTCCGGCGGCGATCCGGAATGCATCCCGGATCTTTCCTACGAACAGTTTATCGCAAGCCACAAAAAGTATTATCATCCGAGCAATGCACGCATCTTCCTTTCGGGCAGCGTCGACATCGGCGCCGTGCTCGAAAAGATCGAATCGTTCCTGGCGCCCTATGACCGGCTGGAAGCGGACTTTACGATCCCGATGCAGAAGCCGATCGCCGGGATCAGAACGGAAGTCCCGTTCGAGATCGGCGCGGAGGAGCCGGCGGAAAGCCGCGCGATGATCGCGTCGATGTCGGTGCTGGGAAGCTTTGCGGATCGTGAGCGCACCTTTGCCGCGTCGATCCTTTCTGACTACCTCGCGGGCGACAACGACGCGCCGCTGAAGCGCGCGGTCATCGACCGGAATCTGGCGCAGGATATCTCTGTCGAGCTTGACGACAGCGTGCAGCAGCCGGTCTTCGGCTGGTATGTGACGAACACCGACGCCGAAAAATGCGAAGCGCTGGAGGCGGCGATCCGCGAAACGGTCGCAACGATCGTTCGTGAAGGGCTCGACCGCGAACGGCTTTCGGCATGCTATTCCGCGTTTGCGTTCCGTATGCGCGACAAGGACAGCGCGGGCTGGCTGCCGAGAAGCCTCAGCGAAGGACTGTCCCTGCTCGACACCTGGCTGTACGGCGGCGACCCGATGGACGGGCTCACGGTGGAAGCGCCGCTGAACGCGCTGAAAGAAAAGCTTTCCGGCGATTATTTCGCGAACCTTCTGAAGGAACTGTTCCTCGAGAATACGCATACCGCAACGGTCGTGCTCGTGCCGAGTAAAACGCTCGGCGATGAGAAGCGGGCAAAGGAAGCGGCGCGCGTGAAAGCCGAAGGCGACGCGTGGACGGACGCGGACCGCAAGCTCCAGAGCGAGCGGGCGGAGTCGCTGCGGATCTTCCAGCAGACGCCGGACAGCGAGGAGGCCTTGAAAACGATCCCGATGCTGAAGCTCGAGGACCTCAACGAAAAGCCGGAGCCGCTTTTTAGGGAGCGGACGGAGAAGAACGGCGTGACGGTGCTGAAGCATACGGTCGGGACCGAGCTTTCCCTGTTCAAGACGCATTTTGCCGCGGACGATCTGCAGCTCGAAGAGCTGCCCGCGTTCTCGGTTTTGTGTCATGTGCTCGGAAGCCTGGCGACGAAGAAGCACAGCCGCGCCGCGCTGCCGCTTGCGGTCAAGAACACGATCGGACGGCTGGATTTCTCGCCGACGGTGTTCCCGGGAAGCGACGCGGATCATTGCCGCGTACTGCTCTCCGCATCGGTCGCGTGTCTCAGGGAGCAGACGAAAGACGCGGCGGAGCTGCTCTGCGAGCTTCTCAATGAGACCGTGTTCGACGACGCGGACCTCGTCAAAGAGATGGTGCAGCAGATGGCGGTCGGCGCAAAGCTTTCGCTGCCGGCGGAAGGACATCGCTACGCGATGATGCGGTTCGGTTCCTATCAGTCCGCGTACGGCATGGCAAACGAGATGATCGGCGGCGTTGCGTTCATGCAGAAGCTGAATGCGATCATCGAAGGCGGGAGCGAGGCGATCCGCGACCTGCTCCGGACGATGGAGCGGATCTTAACGAAGATCGTTTCCTCTGAACGGCTCACGATCTCCTGTGCGGAATCGGTGGACGACGAAACGCTTGAACTGCTCACGAAGGCGTTCCCCGCGGGGAACGGCATGCCGAAAGAAGCGGCGTATCAGCCCGCGGGAAGTCGGCGCGAGGGCATTGTGATCCCGGCGCAAATCGGCTTTGCGGTCAAGGGCGGAAACCTCAGCCGGTTCGGCATGACGTATTCCGGCAGCATTCCGGTGCTTGCGAACGTGCTGAACTTCATGTATCTCTGGAATTCCATCCGCGTGCAGGGCGGCGCGTACGGCTGCGGCTTTGTCGGTCGCGACAGCGGCGAGCTTGCCTTCTATACCTACCGTGATCCGAAGCCCGCGCGCTCGCTCGGCGTCATGCGCGAGGCGGCGACGTTCATCCGCAGCTTCGCCGGCGAAAACCCGGACCTCACGGGATTCATTCTGAGCTCGGTTCCGACCGTGGATCCGCTGCGCACCGCCGACGTCAAGATCGCGGCGGGCGACGACCGGTATTTCCGCGGCATCACGGAGGAGCAGATCGCAGAGCGCTATCGCGCGCTGATCCGCACGACGCCGAAGGATCTTCTGGACCTTTGCGAAATGCTCGACAGGATCGCAGAGGACCCGTCCGTGTGCGTGACCGCGGGCAAGGATCTGCTTGCCGCGTGCGGCGACGGGATCACGGAGCTGATCACGGTATAAAGAGGGATTCGCCTTGAACGCACGGGAACGATTGATCGAAGGCAACCGGCGGTATCTTGCCGGAGGCGGCGAAGCGCTTCGCGAACGGCTGGCAAAGGAAGGGCAGCGCCCGTACGCGATCGTGGTCTGCTGCTCGGATTCGCGCGTGATCCCGGAGCGCATCTTCTCCGCGGACTTCGGCGATCTCTTTGTGATCCGCGTGGCGGGAAACGTTCTGGACCGGCATCAGCTCGGCAGCATCGAATACGCGGCGGAGCATCTCGGCTGTCCGCTCGTGCTGATCCTCGGGCATACCGGCTGCGGCGCGGTCGCGGCGGCGCTCTCGGGGCATGCGGAAGGGTTCGTTTCCTTCATCACAGACGAGATCCGCGCGGCGATCGGCATGGAGACCGATCCGAACGAAGCGTGCCGCAAAAACGTCCTGCGCGGCGTTGAAACCGTGCGGGAAGCGCTGAAGGAGATCGGGGATCTTACCGTCCTCGGCGCGGTATACGACATTGCCGACGGCACGGTCGACTGGCTCTGAACCGGACAATTGAAACGAACAGGCGGGGGAACGGCTCCTTCGCCTTTTTTCGTCGCCGCGAAGCACGGTCCGGCGTTGTTTTTTTCGGGTAAGTGTATTATACTGTAGGTACGATCGAAGGAAAGCGACACATGAGGAAACACGCGAACAATCCGATAACCGAGCGCGCCGCGCTGAGGATCCCGACCGCACCGCCGGACGGGACGGTTATGACGCCGCCCGAAGGACTGACCGGCGAGGAAGCGGCGAAGCGCGCCGCCGAGGGAAACGGCAACCGGCAGGGAGCGCAGCCCGGCAAGAGCGTTGCGCGGATCGTTTCGGACAACCTCTTTACGCTGTTCAATCTGCTCAATTTTGCATTGGCGGCATGTCTTGCGCTGGTCGGCTCCTGGCGCAACATGCTCTTTTTGGGCGTGGTCTTTTCCAACACGCTGATCGGCACGATCCAGGAGCTGCGCGCCCGCGCCGCGATCAACCAGCTTCGTTTGCTGGATGTGAAGGCGGTCAGCGTCATCCGCGACGGCGTTGAACGGAAGTGCGTGCCGGACGAGCTCGTGCTCGGCGATCTCGCGGTGTTCCGCGTCGGGGATCAGATCCCGGCGGACGCCGTGATCCGGGAAGGCGTCTGCGCGGCGGATGAATCGCTTCTGACCGGTGAAAGCGAACCGGTTACGCACAGGGCGGGAGAGCTTCTGATGTCCGGAAGCTTTCTGACCGAAGGCAGGGTAACGGCGCAGTTGATCTCCGTGGGCGACAAGGCGTATGCCGCGCAGCTGATGCGGGAGGCGAAGCGGATCCGTTCCCCGAAATCCGAACTGATGACCGAGCTCAACAAGCTCGTTTCCCTTGTCAGCAAGCTGCTCGTTCCGATCGGCGTGATTCTGTTCCTGGAGGAGTATTTCCTTCTGAAATCGCCGATCGGGGACGCAGTCCCGAAGGCGGTCGCCGCCATGATCGGCATGATCCCGGAGGGGCTGATTCTGCTGACCTCCGTTGCGCTGATGGCGGGCGTCATCAAGCTCGGACGGCGCAAGACGCTGGTGCAGGAGCTGTTCGGCATTGAAACGCTCGCGCGGGTGGACATGCTCTGCGTGGACAAGACCGGCACGCTGACCACCGGCAGGATGACGTTTGCCGGCTTCGTTCCGCTTGCGGCGGACGAGGAGGAGCTTCGCGCAAAAACAAGCATGATCATGTCTGCGTTCGAGGCGAGCTCCGGCACGCTTCGCGCAATCGCGCAGATGTTCGGCAGAACGGTGTCGCGGGCGACGGCGGTCCTGCCGTTCTCTTCCACACGAAAGAAAGCCGCGGCGTCATTCCCGGACGGAAAAACGCTGATCCTCGGCGCTCCGTCGTTCGTGACCGATGAGCCGGTTCCGGAGGCGGACCGGGCGGCGGAGGAAGGGTATCGCGTGCTGCTGCTTGCGGAGGCGGACGGGGAGATCGAAACGGAAGCGCCGCCGGTCACGCGGCTGCTCGGTCTGATCCTTCTGCGCGAAACGCTTCGCCCGAGCGCGAAGGATACGCTTGCATGGTTCGAAAACGAAGGCGTTTCGGTGCGGATCATGAGCGGCGACGATCCGCATACCGTTGCCGCCGCCGCGCGCGCACTCGGGCTCAGGGACTGCGACCGGCTGGTGGATTGCGCCGCGCTGTCGGACGACGAGCTTCGCGCGGCAGCAAAGGACAATGTGATCTTCGGCAGACTGACGCCGGACCGCAAGCGCATGCTCGTGCAGGAGATGAAGGCGGAGGGATTCCACGTCGCCATGACGGGCGACGGGGTCAACGATATCCCGTCGCTGAAGGCGGCGGACTGCTCGATCGCGATGGCGGGCGGCGCGGAGGCGACGGAGCACGCAGCGCAGCTGGTGCTGCTCAACAACGATTTCAATTCCCTTCCGGCGGTCGTTGCGGAGGGACGCAGGGTCATCGGCAATATCACAAGGACCGCGTCGCTGTTTCTGCAGAAGACGATGTACTCCTTTGTGCTCAGCCTGCTGAATATCCTCATTGCGCTGTTTCTGCCGCTGCACTATCCGTTCCATCCGATCCATCTGACGCTGATCAGCATGGTGACGGTCGGCGCGCCGTCGTTCTTCCTTGCGCTGGAACCGAGCAGCGAGCGCGCGTCGGGACATTTTCTGAAACGTGTTCTTTTGAAAGCGGCGCCGGGCGCGGCAGGCGTGGTGTGCTGCGCGCTCTCGGCGATGATCGCAAATTACTTCGGCACGCCGGACGAGATCGCGTCCACCATGGCGGTGCTGTCGGCGGGCGTCATCGGACTCGGTAACCTGATTCTGACCTGCCGCCCGTTCTCGAAGCTGCGGATCGCGGTCTGCGTGCTGATGTGGGTCGCGTTCGCATCGGCGGTCGCATTCTTGCCGGGCGTGTTCTCGCTTTCCGTATATGAAATGACCGCGCGGCACTGGATCATGCTGTCCGCCGTTACGGCGGCGGGTATCGTCGTGCTGATCCTCGGAACGCTGCTGGTGCAGCGTCCGCTACGCAAACTGGAATCGACAAAATAACCATCGGCGGAGGAATCCATATGGCGTCTTCAAAGGAATATCTGCAATTCGTTCTCGAACAGCTGTCCGCGCTGGACGACGTGTCGGTGCGCCCCATGATGGGCGAGTATGTGCTGTATCACGACGGCAAGGTCGTCGGCGGGATCTATGACGACCGGCTTCTGCTGAAGCCGACGCCGTCCGCGCTTGCGCTGCTGAAGGACGCGCCGACGGACATTCCGTACGACGGTGCAAAGGAGATGCTGGTTGCGGACGTGGATGATGCGGAACGTACCTGCCGCGTGATCGAAGCGATCGCCGCAGAACTGCCCGCGCCGAAGCCGAAACGAAAGAAGGGGAACGCATGACGGAACAGCTTTGGGAATATTCGGACACGGAATGGCCGTTTACCTATACCGACCACGACCGGCAGATCGTCCGCGCGATCGTATTTGACGAGGCGGGGTATTTCTATTTCGTGCGCGTTCTGCGCAACGACGATTTCGGCAAAGCGACGCTGATCGAAACGTCGGGCGGCGGGGTGGAGCCCGGCGAGGATCTTCACGCGACGATCCGGCGCGAGCTCAAAGAGGAGCTCGGCGCGGACGTGGACGTCCTTTTGAAGATCGGCGTCGTCAGCGATTATTACAATCTGATCCACCGGCATAACATCAATCATTATTTCCTTTGCCGCGTACGCGCTTTCGGCGACAAGCACATGACGCAGGACGAGATCGAGTGTTTTCATCTGTCCACGCTCCGCCTGCGCTGTGAGGACGCCGTGCGCGAGTACGAGCGCTGTTCCGATTCCCGGCTCGGAAGGCTGCTCCGACAGCGCGAACTGCCCGTTCTGCAGCGCGCGAAGGAGCTTCTGGAGACGCTTTCTTAATACGGACAGACCGGATCGGAAAATCGGTTCTTGCACTTTTCGAGGAAATCGGGTAAAATTATATATCATATTAACCGAAAGGACGATGCGCATGAAAACGTGGACGAAGGAAGAACGCTATCGCGTGCTGAAAAGCGCAGAGGAGGTCCGGGATCTCCATGAGCGGATCTCGCAGTCGGATTACCGGCAGCAGTATCACATTCAGCCGGTCACCGGGCTTCTGAACGATCCGAACGGCTTTGTATACCACGACGGAGTCTGGCATCTGTTCTATCAATGGTGTCCGTGGGGCGCGGTGCACGGGCTGAAATACTGGTATCATACCGTTTCCAAGGATCTCGTGACGTGGAAAAACATGGGCGTGTGCATTCGCCCGGACACGGAGTACGACAACAAGGGCGCGTATTCCGGCTCCGCGCTGCCGACCGCGGATGCGGTGCGGCTCTACTACACGGGCAATCACCGCGACGAGGACTGGACGCGCAGACCCTATACCTGCGTCGTGAACCTCAAAGACGACGGAACGGCGGAGAAGCTGCCGCCGCTGTTCGGTCCGAATCCGGACTATACCGAGCATCAGCGCGATCCGAAGATCATTTACAACGAGGAAAACGGAACGTATTATCTCGTGATCGGCGCGCAGACCAAGGAGAAAAAAGGCTGCGTCATCATCTACCGGTCCGACTCGCCCACAAAGGACTGGACGTTTGCCGGTCAGCTCAAAGTCCCGGGCTTTGAGGATTTCGGCGATATGTGGGAGTGCCCGTCGATCGAAACGATCAGCGGATATGACGTTCTGATCTTCTGCCCGCAGCATCTGAAGCTGCCGGGAAGAGGGGAATCCGTGCATCACAACGGCTATCTTCTGGGACACATGGACTGGGATACGCTGACCTTCACGCCGGACAATACGCGTTTCCATGTGCTCGATTTCGGCTTCGATTCCTACGCCGCCGAATGCGCCGCGAACCCGAACGATCGGAACAAGGCGACGCTGGTTGCGTGGATGGGACTGCCGGATGCGTCCTATCCGACCGACGAGGAGGACTGGTCCGGATGTCTGACGCTCCCACGTGAGCTGCGCGTCAGGGACCGCCGATTGATCCAGCAGCCGCTGGACGTGCTGCGCGCGCTTCGCGGCATGAAGATCGACCTCGAAGCGACCGACCTGCTGCCGCGCGTATGCGAACTGGAGCTGATCAGCCGCGGCGGCGATCTGAACCTGAAGCTGTTTGCAAAGGCGGACGGCTCGGGCGGGCTTCGCATCGATTACGACGACACGGAAAAGACCGTCACGGTCGACCGTTCCCAAATGGTGCGGCGCTTCAATACGGAGCAGGGGGAGGCGCGCGTCCGTCCGCTGCCCAAGGGACTGTTTCACCTGCGCATTTTCATTGACCGCAGCTCGATCGAGATCTTCGTCAACGACGGCGACGCGGTGTTCTCGTCCCGCATCTTCCCGACGGCGGGCGAAAAGCGGCTGTTTGCGCACGGCGACGCGTCGATCCATCTGTGGGAGCTCGAACGTGCGGTCGTCGACGACTTTGCGGTGGAATAAAGCAAAGAGATGGTTTTGTGAAGGGGCGATCCGGACGGATCGCTCCTTTTTGTATGCAAAAACATACCGACAGTAGAAAAATAAATATCTTGTTAGTATGAACGGTCGGTTTACAATTTTCGTCGATTCCTGTATGATGATACCGTAGGAACGATATGGGGGACGGATCGTATGGAAATGAAGCTTGCGGAGAACATTCGCAGATTCCGAAAGGAACGGTCGCTGACGCAGGAGCAGCTTGCCGAGGTGTTGATGGTAACGGCGGGCGCCGTCTATAAATGGGAGGCGGGGCTTTCCGTGCCGGATATCGCCTTGATCGTGGAAATGGCGGACTTTTTCGATACCTCCGTGGACGCGCTGCTCGGCTATACCTTGAGGGACAACCACGTCGACGCGATCGTAAAGCGCATGCGGGAATGCCGCCGCAGAAAGGATCGGGAAGGGCTTGCCGAGGCGGAGAAAGCGCTGAAACGGTATCCGCACTCGTTTCAGATCGTAAAGGAAAGCGCCGCGATCTTTCGCGCGTTCGGCATTGAATGTAAGGATAAAGCAATGCTTCACCGCGCGCTGGAGCTGCTCGAACGATCCCGTCTGCTGTTGGATCAGAACACGGATCCGGAGATCAATGACCAGACGATCTGCGCAAAGATCGCAGAAACGTATCTGGGACTGGATGAAGTGGATAAGGGAATCGAACTGATGAAGCAGAACAACGCCGGCGGGCTTTTCAACAGCAAGATCGGGAATACGCTCGCCCAGATCGACCGAGCGGAGGAGGCGGCGCCGTATCTTTCGGAGGCAATGGTAAAACTCACCGCGGATCTGTGCAACATCGTCAGCGGATATATGAACGTTTTCGGTCAGAGAAGAGATTTTGCTTCCGCCGAAGCGATCCTGGACTGGGGCGTCGACGTTCTTTCGGGACTTCGCATGGACGGCAAGCCGAACTTTTTCGACAAGGTGAACAGTGCTTTTCTTGCGGCAAAGGCGCAGGTGCAGTTTGAAGCGGGAGACGCCGACGCCGCGCGCGAATCCCTGATAAAGGCGAAAGAATATGCCGAATTCTTCGATGCGTCCCCGAGCTATGACGAAAGCGATATCCGCTTTATCGACCGCATCGAGGGCGCAAGCGTCCACGACGACATCGGCGCGACGGCAATGGACGCGATCCAGAGCGTCGTCGACGAATATGAAAAGGAAGCGTTTACCGCGCTTTGGAACAGCATCAAGGAGGAGACAGATCAATGAACGAACAAACGATGCGTGACAATCAGACGCTTGTATCATTCTGGAACAGCGCCTTTGCGCTTTCCGAAGCGGATAAAGAAGGCGCGCGGCAGGAGGGCGTCGGCCCGTGGGAAGCGCTTGCGCCGTCGGAAAAGCTTTTGAAAGCGGTGTGTACGCTCAGTGAGAAAAAGAAGGTGCTGGATTACGGCTGCGGCAATGGCTGGGCGGCGATCGCAGCGGCGAAGAGCGGATGCGAAAACGTCACGGCGGCGGATCCCGCGCCGAACGCCGCGGAAATGACGCGGTTCCTTTCCGAACTGCTCGGCGTTTCCGATCGGGTGCATCCGGTGTGCAGCGGCGAAGACTGGCTGAAAACCGTGCCGGCGGATTCGTTCGACGGGTTCTTCTGCAGCAACGTGCTGGACACGGTTCCGCCGGAAACCGCTGAGGAGATTATCAAGGAGGCTGCCCGCGTTGTGACCGAAGACGCTGAGGTACTCGTCGGTCTCAACCATTGGCTTTCGTCGGAAGCCGCCGCGGAAAAAGGCATGGCGCTTACGGACGGCTGCAAGGTGTACATGGACGGCGTTCTGCGCCTCGTCTCCCGGACGGACGCCGAATGGGAAGCGATCCTTGCGCCGTATTTTGAGGTCGAATCCTTGACGTACTTTGCATGGCAGGGCGAAGAGGAAGAAAAGAGAAGACTGTTCCGCCTGAGAAGAAGACCGGTAACACAGGAATAAAGGAGTATTGTATGGATAAGAAAGAATTAAAGGCGCTGCGCCGCCCGTTTCTCAAAGAGCTGTTCCGAAAGAACAAGTTCAGTTTTGCCTTGACGCTGCTCGCTTCGCTGCTGTCGGCGGCTTCCGGTCTGATGATCTCGTGGACGCTCAAGGGGGTTTCCGACCTGATCTCCGGCGATGGCTCGATCGGCTTTTGGACGCTGCTTCTCGTCGCAGGCGTCGGCATTGCGCTGCTGATCCTGGCATGGGTGCTCGACCGGACCTTCCTCTCCGAGTTCCGTGCAAAGGCGATGAAACAGTACCGCGAATACGCCTTCGACCGGTTGATGGAAAAGGGCATTCAGGCATTCTCCGGCGAGAACACCTCGCTCTATATCTCCGCGCTTTCTAATGACCTGAACACGATCGAGCAGGATTATGTCAGGAAACTGCAAAAGGTAGTTGAGGTCGCCGTTACGTTTGTCGGCGCGCTGATCATGATGATTTGGTACAGCCCGCTTCTGACGCTGATCGCGATCGGCTTCTCGCTGCTGCCGATCATCGTTTCCATCGTGCTCGGAAATAAAGCGGCGGTCGCGGAAAAGCGCGTTTCCGACAAAAAGGAATCCTACACCGGTTTGCTGAAGGACGCTCTTTCGGGCTTCTCGGTCATCAAGAGCTTCAAGGCGGAGAAAAACATCTCCCGCATCCATGACGAAAGCAACGAAGGCGTTGCGGACGCGTCGAAAAAGCGCACGCGGGTAAGTGTGCTCGTCGCCTACGCAACCGGCCTTGCGGGCGGGGTTTTGCAGTTCGGCGTGTTCTTCGTCGCCGCGGCGCTCGCGCTGTCCGGCAAGGGAGGCATCACCGCCGGTACCGCGATCGTCTTTGTGCAGCTATTAAACTACGTGCTCGGACCGATCGAGTTTTTCCCGGATTTCTTTGCCGGCATGAAATCCTCGTATGCGCTGATTGACAAGCTGGCGGCAGCGCTCAACAAGAACATCCCCGACGAGGGCGAGCTCATCGAGCCGAAGCTCGAAAACGGCATCGAGCTCCGCGATCTGAACTTTGCGTATGAGGAGGGAAAGACGGTTCTCCATGACGTCGATATGGATATGAAAGCGGGCGGCTGCTATGCGCTCGTCGGCGGCTCCGGCAGCGGCAAATCGACGATCCTGAACCTTCTGATGGCGTCGTCCGAAAACTACAACGGCGAGATCCTGTATGACGGCAGGGAGCTCAAAGGCATCTCAACAAGCTCGCTCTATGATCTCGTTTCCATCATTCAACAGAACGTGTTCGTGTTCAACAGCACGATCCGCGACAACATCACGATGTTTTCCGAATTCCCGAAGGAGGAGGTCGACCGCGCGGTGCGGCTTTCCGGTCTAAGTAAGCTCATTGCGGAAAAGGGCGAAGGGTATCTTTGCGGCGAAAACGGCTCCGGACTGTCCGGCGGTGAGCGGCAAAGGATCTCGATTGCTCGAGCGCTGCTTCGCAAAACCCCCGTGCTGTTTGTCGACGAAGCGACGGCGTCGCTCGACGCGGAGACCACCTTTGAGGTGCTCGACGCGATCCTGAAGCTCGACGGATACACCCGCGTGATCGTCACGCACGACCTCGACGAGAACATTCTCCGCCGCTGCACCGGCCTCTTCACGCTGAAAAACGGCGTGGTCGAGGAGCGCGGCACGTTCGAAGAGCTCATGGACGCGAAGGGATACTTCTACTCGCTGTTCACCGTATCGCAGAAGTAATCCGTCAGAATACAAAACGGAGAGGGCGTTTGTCCTCTCCGTTAAAGCATTTGGCGGTAATCGATCGGCTTCCTCTCGAGGGGAAGCTGTCGCCGATAGGTGACTGATGAGGTGTTGCTTGCGCGAAACGCACACCTCATCCACCGCAAGCGGTCCCCCTTCTCCTCAAGGAGAAGGCTTTTTTGCAGTTCTGTCTTGTGATGTCTGCGTCAAAAATGCAGCAGCGCGACGGCGACGTCGTTGACGTTCGTGCCGGTGGGACCGGTCATGATGAGCCCGCCGGTCTTTTCGAGCGCATGGTAGGCGTCGTTGTTTGAGAGCACGGCGTCGACCGTGAGACCGTGCGCCGCAAGCTCGCTTACCGTATCGCCGTCGGCATAGCCGCCCGCGGCGTCGGTCGGACCGTCGGTTCCGTCGCTGCCCACCGAGAAGACGGCGGCGTTCGGCATGCCGGCAATGCCCGAAGCGGCGGCAAGCGCAAGCTCCTGATTGCGTCCGCCCAAGCCCTTTCCGACGAGCTTGACGACGGTTTCGCCGCCCGCGAGGAACGCAAGCGATTTGTTGTCGCCCGCGTGCGTTTTGAGGATCGAGGCGAGGAAGCTGCCCGCCTCCTTTGCCTGACAGCAGAGCTGATCGGTCAAAAGGATCGGCGTATAGCCGAGCGCGCTGCAGGTCTTTTCCGCGGCGGCGCACAGCTCGCGCACGCTGCCGTTGATCTGCGAGCGGACGTTGTTCAGGATCTTCGGCGTTTCGACCGCAAGCAGCGCCCGTGCTGCGTCGCTCATTTTGAGATCGTACTTCTTTGCGATGCGCATGGCGTCCTCCGCGGTGGAGGAGTCGGGGCAGGCGGGACCGGACGCGATCATGTCCAGCGGATCGCCGAGAATGTCCGAAAGGACGACGGCTTCGACCCGCGCGGGCCACACAAACTGCGCAAAACGACCGCCCTTGACGGCGGACAGACGCTTGCGGATCGTATTGATCTCCGTGATGTCCGCGCCGCACGCCAGAAGCTGACCGGTAACGTCCTGCAGTTCCGCCGCGGGAACGAGCGGCTTTTCAAACAATGCGCTGCCGCCGCCGGAAAGCAGGAACAGAACGGTGTCCTCCTCCTTGAGATCCGCAACGAGATCGAGCGCCGCCTGCGTACCTTTGAACGAGTTTTCGTCGGGAACGGGATGACCGGCTTCGAAGCAATCGAAGTTTGCGATCGGGCCCATGACATGCTCATACTTGGTCACGACCACGCCCTTTTCGATGCGGTCGCCGAGCGCGTCGGATGCAGCCTTCGCCATCTGCCATGCCGCTTTGCCCGCGGAAACGAGCAGAACGCGTCCGGAAAACGTCATCCGCTTCAGCGCGCGCTGCACGGCGGCGTCCGGCTGCACGGCGGCGATCGCTTCCTTAACAATCTGATCCGCATGGGATCGTAAAACCTGATTCATAGTACCCTCCTGTAAAAAGAGCGCGCTGCCGGAGAGACAGCGCGCAGTCCGTTGAGATCAGTGAATAAGACCGACGATCAGATTGATGATGAAGATCTCGATCATTGCCGCAATACCGATGATCAGCGTCATCAGCGTCTGCGTCTTATAGCCCTGTTCCGGCGTCATATCGCCGAAGTTGGTGACGACCCAGAAGTAGCTGTCGTTCGCGTGGGAAACCGTCATTGCGCCGGCGCCGATCGCCATAACGACGAGCGCAAGCTGAATCGGCGTTGTAAAGCCGAGCACTGAAAGCAGCGGCGCAACGATACCGGCGGTCGTTGTGATCGCGACGGTGGAGGAACCCTGCGCGCTCTTGAGGATCGCGGCGAGCAGGAACGGGAAGAAGATGCCGAGGACCTGCAGGACGTTGGCATGCTCGGTGATGAAGTTCACCATATCGGACGAAGCAATGACCTTGCCCAGCACGCCGCCGGCTGCGGTGACGAACAGGATTGGGCCGACGGTCTTCAGCGTTTCGTTGGTCAGGTTATAGAGATCCTTACCCTTCTTCGCGGTCAGCAGCTGGATGATCGCAAAGACGGTACCGACGGAAAGCGCCATGATCGGCGTGCCGAGGAACTTGAAGAGATCTGCAAAGAAGCCCACCCAGTGCACCATGGTGACGATGGAGGAAGCTGCCATCAGAAGGATCGGGATGATCAGCGGAGCGATCGCGTTGAAGCCGTTCGGGAGCTTGCCGAATTCGGCTTTCAGCTCTTCGTAGGTCTTGACGACCTCGCCGTTGTCGGTCACTTCATCCGCGCTCTTGATCTTCTTGCCGATGTATTTCGCATAGAGAATACCGGCAATCAGCGGGAAGATCGAGCACAGCACGCCGATGCCGATGACCAGAAGCAGGTTGACGTTGTTCGCGCCGAATGCCGCCTCAAATAGCTTATCTGCCGCAGCGATCGGACCGGGTGTCGGCGGAATGAAGACGTGTGCGATGTACAGACCGCAGGAGAGACAGATCGTCAGCGTGACGCTCGATACCTTGGTGCGTTTGACGAGCGCTTTGCGGATCGGGTTCAGAATGACGAAGCCGCTGTCGCAGAAGACCGGAATGGAAACGACCCAGCCCATCAGACCGATCGCAAGCTCCGGATGCTTCTCGCCGACGACCTTGATGACCATGTCGGCGAGCTTCAGCGCCGCGCCGGTTTTCTCAAGCACGGTACCGATAAACGCCCCGAGAATAATGACGATACCGATGGAGGAGAACGTTCCGGAGAAGCCTGAACCGATGACGCCCGGAATATCCGTCAGCGGGATCCCCGCCAAGAGTGCGAGAACCAAAGAGATCAGCATGATCGCGAAGAACGGATGGACCTTCAGCTTCGAGATCAGCAGGATCATCGCAACGATCGCTACGATGAACGCAATAATGAGCCATATACCGGTCATAACAAGAACCCCCTCTGTATATTTATTTGCCAGTATGAATATATATTATCAGAGAAATCTGTCGTTGTCAATCGAAACATGAGAGCGCTAAATCAAAATATAACCAGATCCGAGGCAATTGTCCGGGAAATGCTTTTTTCCCTTGCATTCATATCCGTGATACGATATACTGAACTATCAAAGGTGCCGTTTTACTCGAACGAGGCAATTGCTTTGAAGGAGGAGAAAAGCATAAATATGAAAATCACGACCATCGGAGAGATCCTGATCGACATGACGCAGACGGGCACGGACGCAAACGGAAACGCGGTTTTCGCCGCGATCCCTGGCGGCGCGCCTGCGAATCTTGCGGTTGCGGCGCGCAAGCTCGGCGTGGAAACCGCGTTCATCGGCTGCGTCGGCAACGATCCGTTCGGCGAGATCCTGAAACGGACGCTGCTGCAGTACAACGTCGATACGAGCGGGCTGCAGGTCACCGACCATGCCGACACGACGCTTGCCGTGGTCACCGTCGATCCGCACGGCGAGCGCAGCTTCTCCTTCTGCAGAAAACCCGGCGCGGACACGCAGATCGGCCGCAGAAAGGCGCTTGCGGCGGTCCGGCATACGGACATCCTGCATTTCGGCAGCGTTTCGCTGGCTTCGACCGCCTGCCGTGAAACGATCATCTCCGCGGTGAAGCAGGCAAAGGCGGACGGCGCGCTGATCACCTACGATCCGAACTACCGCGCGTCGCTGTGGAACAGCGAGGGCGAGGCGATCGGGATCATGCGTTCGGTTCTGCCGCTGTGCGATATCGTGAAGATCAGCGAGGAGGAAACGCTGCTGCTGACGGGGCGCGAGGCGCCGGACGAAGCCGCCGAGGTGCTGATGGACCGCGGTGTGAAGCTTGCGGTCGTCACGCTCGGCAAGGACGGCGCGTACTGGAGATACGGGAAGGATTCCGGCACGGTCCCGGGATTCAAAGTGAAGGTTGCGGACACGAACGGCGCGGGCGACACGTTCTTCGGCGCGTTTTTAAGCCGCATTGCAAAGCACGGCGGGCTCGTCGGCATGAAGCCGGAACGGATCGAGCGCTACGTGCGCTACGCGAACCGCGCGGCGTCGATCACCGCAAGCCGACCGGGCGCAATTCCCGCGATGCCGACCGAAGACGAACTTACGGAGGAATAACGCTATGATGAAACGGGAGCATTGGGCACAGGAGTTTACGACACGGTATCTGTTTCATAAGGACGAGCTGAAATGGCTCTACTGCGAGCTGTATCACGGCGACATGAAGGCGTATCGGTATTTCGTCGATATGCTGTACCGCGCGTATGAAGCGCGTCCGGAGTCGCTGAAGAACATGGATCGCGCGCGGGAGGAATACCCGGACTGGTACCGGGGACACGATCTTGTCGGCATGCTGATGTATGTCAACGCCTTTGCGGGCACGCTGAAGGGCGTCAGGGATAAGATCGACTACATCACCGACTGCGGCGTCAATTATCTGCATCTGATGCCGCTTCTCGAAAGCCCGAAGGAACGCAGCGACGGCGGCTACGCGGTCAGCGATTTCCGGAAGGTGCAGCCGGAGCTCGGAACGATGGACGACCTCCTCTCGCTGTCCGAGGCGTGTCACGAGCGCGGCATTGCCGTGTGTCTTGACTTCGTCATGAACCACACGAGCGAGGACCACGAATGGGCGAAGCATGCGCGCGCCGGCGAGAAGGAATATCAGGACCGTTATTTCTTCTACGACAGCTGGGAGATCCCGAACGCGTACGAGCAGACCGTGCCGCAGGTGTTCCCGACGACGGCGCCGGGCAACTTTACGTGGTGCGAGGAAGCGAAAAAGGTCGTCATGACGACGTTCTATCCCTATCAGTGGGACCTGAACTACGCGAACCCGGTCGTGTTCAACGACATGACGGACAACATGCTCTACCTTTGCAACCACGGCGTGGACATCATCCGGCTCGACGCGGTGCCGTATATCTGGAAGGCGCTCGGCACGCAGTGCCGCAACCTCAAGGAGGTCCACACGCTCGTGCGCATGATGCGCATGGTGTGCGAGATCGTCTGTCCGGGCACGCTGCTTTTGGGCGAGGTCGTCATGGAACCCAGCAAGGTCGTTCCGTATTTCGGAACGGTCGAAAAACCCGAATGTCATCTTTTGTACAATGTCACGACGATGGCGTCGATCTGGCACACGGTCGCAACGAAGGACGTGCGGCTTTTGAAGCACCAGATGGAGCAGGTGTTCGCGCTGCCGAAGGAGTATACGTTCCTGAATTATCTGCGCTGTCACGACGACATCGGATGGGGACTGGATTACGGATTCCTCCGGTGGTTCGGGCAGGAGGAGGTTCCGCATAAGAAATACCTCAACGATTATCTGACCGGAAAATGGGAGGGCAGCTTTGCAAGAGGCGAGCTCTACAACGACGATCCGCGGCTCGGCGACGCAAGGCTTTGCGGCACGACCGCGTCGCTCTGCGGCATCGAAGCGGCGGAGCATAGCCGGGACAAAGCGGCGCTTTCGGATGCGATCCGCCGCGACACGATGCTGCACGCGCTGATGTTCACGATGAGCGGCGTGCCGGTGCTGTACAGCGGCGACGAGATCGCGCAATGCAACGATTACGGCTATCACGGCGATCCCCTCCGGGCGGAGGACAGCCGCTATCTGCACCGCGGGAAGCTGGACTGGGAAAAGGCGGCGCGCCGGACCGACAAAAACACGCCGGAGGGCAGGGTGTTCCGCGCGATCAAGCGGCAGGAGGAGCTGCGGGCGTATTACCGGGTGTTCGACGACGCGGCGGATACCTGGCTGCTCGAAACGCAGAACGATCATGTCCTGGGCATCGGGCGCTATTATCAAAAGGAAAAGCTGCTTGCGCTGTTCAATTTTTCCGACGAACCGCAGGTCGCATGGGTGCACGATCTTTCGACGTATACGGATCTGATCACCGGCGAACGGCACGACGCCGGCGCGGTACAGCTTCCGGCAGGCGGATACGTCTGGCTGCATCAAACGTTTTGAACGGAGGGAATGTATGAATCGCAAACTGATCTTTCTGGACATTGACGGCACGCTGACCCCCGCGGGAAGCAACACCCCGCCCGAAAGCGCGATGCGGGCGATCAAAGCGGCGCAGAAGAACGGGCATCTCGTGTTCCTCTGCACGGGACGCAATCCCGCCATGCTCGCGCCGGTGCTGGCGCTCGGCTTCGAAGGTGCCGTCGCCGCGGCGGGCGGCTATGTGTTTGCGGGCGACCGGGTGCTCTACGACTGCCCGATGACGCCGGAGCAGCTCGAGACCGGCATGCGGCTTCTCAAAGAGAACGGCGTGTTCCGCACGATCGAAGCGAAGGACGCGACCTGGGGCGATGAGGACCTCGGCGATTTCCTCGCGTCCGCAGGGGAGGGCAACAGCGAACTCGTGCGCTGGCGCAAGGCGCTCGCGGAGGAGCTCAATATCCTGCCGATGCACGAATACGACGGACGCCCGGTCTATAAGATCGTGTTCATGTGCACCGAGGCAAGCCAGCTCGTTCCCGCAAGGGAAGCGCTGGAGAAGGATTTCAAGTTTGTCGTGCAGGACGTCGCCGCGCATCATTGCCTGAACGGCGAGCTCATCAACCGGAATTTCGACAAGGGCAAGGGCGTTCGCATCGTTGCGGACGCGTTCGGGATCGCGATTGAAGACACGATCGGCTTCGGCGACAGCATGAACGATCTCGAGATGATCGAAACCGTCGGGACCTCGGTCTGCATGGACAACGGCAGCCCGAAGCTCAAGGAGCTGAGCGACATCGTCTGCCCCGCGGTGGAAGCCGACGGGCTTGCGATCGCGTTTGAACAGCTCGGATTGATATAAAACGAAAGGACTGCGCGCTGCAGTCCTTTTTCATTCCATGGTATCGCGAACGGTGAAGCGCCGTTCGTTCGGATCGGGATCGCGTACCGTGATCGTGTAGCGGGAAATGTGAAAGTGCGGCTGGCTTTTCATCTGCAGCAGAAACCGGCGAAGCTCCGATACGGGTCCCTGCACCTCGGCTTCCACGCATCCGTCAGGGAGGTTTCTGACCCAGCCGGAAAGGCCGAGCTTTCGCGCGATGAGCCGCGCGGTATAGCGGAAGCCGACGAACTGTACGTCGCCTTCAAACAGAATATGCCATCTGGTAATTACGCGATCCTCCATGCGCCGCTCCTTTCAACTTTCAGTATAGCACGGCGGCAGAGAAAAGAAAAGCGGAAACGCGGCAAAAAGATTTCTTTGCACAAAATCGGAAATAGTGTTTGCGTTTTGTGAAATCATGCGATATAATGTATAAGAATACAGGCTTCTTTCAGCCTTGGAGGGAGTTTGAATACAAAGGGGGGTAGCAATCTATGGCACTGGATTACCGCAAGTGCGCTGAAGAAATCGCCAAGTATATCGGCGGCGGTTCAAACGTCATCAGCGCGGCACACTGCGCGACCCGACTCCGTCTGGTCATTGCAGACAACAGTAAGCTCGACAAGAAAGCGCTGGAAGACGTCGAAGGCGTCAAGGGCATGTTCGAATCGAACGGTCAGCTGCAGCTGATCATCGGCACGGGCACCGTCAACAAGGTGTACGACGAATTCCTCGCCGTCACCGGCGTATCCGCCGCAACCAAGGCGGACGTCAAGGCTGCCGCAGCATCGAAGATGCCGTGGTGGAAGAAGATCTTAAAGACCCCGGGCGACATCTTCGTCCCGATCCTCCCCGCGATCGTTGCATCCGGTCTGATGATGGGTATCGTCGAAGCGATCCCGAAGTTCTGGCCGGCATTCGGCGATTCCGACTGGTATTCCTTCCTCGACCTCGTTGCGAACACCGCGTTCGCGCTGCTGCCGGTTCTGGTCGCGATCTCCGCGGCGCGCGTATTCGGCGGCAACATCTTCCTCGGCGCCGTTATCGGCTTGATGATGGTCCATCCGGCGCTGATCAACGCATGGACGGTCGGTACCGCGGAAACCATACCGCAATGGCATATCTTCTTCTACCCGATCAATCAGGTCGGCTATCAGGGACACGTCATCCCGGTCATATTAGCCGTCTTACTCATGTCAAAGCTTGAAAAGCTGCTGCACAAGATCGTG
The DNA here is from genome assembly GCA_947168855.1 of uncultured Clostridia bacterium. Taxonomy (GTDB): domain Bacteria; phylum Bacillota; class Clostridia; order Christensenellales; family CAG-138; genus UBA3792. The sequence goes on along the minus strand of CAMVNO010000011.1, from coordinate 9,279 downwards.
CCGGAGATGATCGACCTGTTCGTGACGCCGCTCGTCACCGTTCTGGTCACCGCGTTCGCCACGTTCACGATCATCGGACCGGTCTTCTCCGTCCTGGAGAACTACGTGCTGAAAGGCGCAGAGTGGCTGGCGGGAACCGCGTGGGGCGCGTCGATCATGGGCGCGATCTATCCGTGGACCGTCTTCCTCGGACTCCATCATATGTACAATGTCATTGAGGCCGGCATGATCGCGCAGACAGGATTGAACACCTGGATGCCGATCGCATCCGCCGCGAATTTCGCGCAGTTCGGCGCGTGCCTTGCGGTCGCGATCAAGGTCAAGAACGCCAAGACCAAGGCTGTTGCGCTGCCCGCGTCGCTGTCCGCGTCCCTGGGCATCACGGAGCCTGCAATCTTCGGTATCAACTACCGCTTTATGAAGCCGTTCCTCTGCGGCATGGCGGGCGGCGCGGTCGGCGCGCTGTTCGGCGCACTGTTTAAGCTGGGCGCTCCGGTTTACGGCGTCACCGGCATACCGGCGATCCCGGCGGTCAACAACATTCCGCTGTATCTCGTTGAGCTGCTGATCGCGGCGGGCATTGCATTCCTGCTGACCATTTTCATCTGGAAGGAAGACAAGCCGGAGGAGAAGGCGAAAGAGCCCGAACCCGAAGCGGCGCCGGAGCTTCCGACGGTCTCCGTCATCCGCTGTGCAGCCGGTGCGGTCATGCAGCCGGTCAAGGGCAACGTCATTGCGCGGGAAGCGATCCCGGACGACACCTTTGCTTCCGGCGTGCTCGGCGATGGCGTCGGCATCGAGCCGACGGCGGAACTGGTCGTTGCGCCGTTTGACGGCACGATCAGCTCGGTCGCCGAGAGCAAACACGCCATCGGCATCGAGGCGAACGGCATGGAGATGCTGATCCACGTCGGCGTCGATACCGTCAATATGCAGGGCGACGGCTTTGAATGCCTCGTAAAAGAGGGCGACGAGGTCAAGCTCGGACAGCCGCTCATTCGGTTCAGCCGCGAAAAGATCAAGGCGGCGGGCTACAGCGACACCGTTGCGGTGCTTCTCACCAACTCCGACGACCTCGAAGGCGTCGAATGCGGTGCCAAATAAATCACATAGGAGGACATTACCATGAAGTCATTTGAGTACACCATCACCGATCCGGTCGGCATCCATGCGCGTCCCGCAGGCGTTCTCGTCAAGGAGATCAAAAAGTATGCGTCGACCGTGACCGTCAATAAGGGCGAAAAGTCCGTCAACGCGCTGAAGCTGATGGCGCTGATGGGCATGGGCATCAAGCAGGGCGATACGATCCGTGTCGATATCGAAGGCGCAGACGAAGAAACCGCAGCGGCGGAGATCGAAGCGTTCTTCAAAGCAAACCTGTAACCGAAACGAAAAGACGGCTGCCGCTTGACAGCCGTCTTTGTCCATTCTGAACACGGAGGAAAATGTATGATTACAATTCAAGGTAAAGGCGTCAGCACCGGCGTCGCGCTCGGTCCCCTGTATTTCTATCAGCGTGCCAAGAGCACGGTTTCCCGCTACACGGTCACCGATACGGACGCGGAATGGGCGCGGTTCAAGGCGGCGCAGGAGAAAGCGATCGTCGAGTTGGGCGAGCTTGCGGAGAAGGCGAGAGCCGAAGCGGGCGACGAAGCGGCGATGCTGTTTGAAACGCATGCGATGATGGCGGAGGATCTCGATTACGAGGAGACGATCCAGAACGCGATCACCGAGAATAAACTGAATGCGGAAGCGGCGGTCAGCGACACCGCGGCGCAGTTTGCGGAGATGTTCGCGTCGATGGACGACGCGTATTTCCAGGCGCGCGCGGCGGACGTCAAGGATGTTTCCGGACGCATCCTCGGGATCCTGACCGGCGCGGTTCAGGGCGGCGTGGATTCGCCGGTTCCGGTTATCCTCGCGGCGGACGATCTCGCGCCGAGCGAAACGGTGCAGCTTGACAAGAGCAAGATTCTGGGCTTCATCACCGAGGGCGGCAGCGGATCGAGCCACACGGCGATCCTTGCCCGCACGATGGGCATCCCGGCGATCATCGGCGTCGGCGGCGCGCTGAAGCCGGAAATGGCGGGGCACGAGGTCATCATCGACGGCTCCAACGGCAATATTCTGGTCGACGCGGACGAGGCGGCGCGGACCAAGATGCTGCAGAAGATGGAAGAGCAGAAGAAGATGCAGGCGCTTCTGGACGAGCTCAAGGGCAAGCCGAACGTGACGAAGGACGGACAGAGCGTGCGCATCTACTGCAACATCGGCAGTCCGGACGACGTTGCCGCGGTCCTGAAGAACGACGCGGGCGGCGTCGGTCTGTTCCGCAGCGAATTCCTGTATCTGAACTGCGACGACTATCCCGATGAGGAGTACCAGTTCGAGGCATATAAAAAGGCGCTGTCCGACATGGGCGGCAGGGAAGTCGTCATCCGCACGCTCGACATCGGCGCGGACAAGCAGATCGGCTACTTCAACCTCCCGAACGAGGAGAACCCGGCGCTCGGCAACCGCGCGCTGCGCATCTGCCTGAACCGTCCCGAGATCTTCCATACGCAGATCCGCGCGCTCTATCGCGCCTCTGCATTCGGAAAGCTTTCCATCATGTTCCCGATGGTCACGTCCGTCTGGGAGGTGCGCGAAGCAAAGAAGATGTGCGAACGCGTTAAGAAGGAACTCACCGCGGAAGGCATTCCGTTCGACAACGACGTCGAAGTCGGCATCATGATCGAAACGCCGGCGGCGGCGATCATCTCCGACCGTCTTGCGAAGGAGGTCGACTTCTTCTCCTGCGGCACGAACGACCTCACGCAGTACACACTTGCGTGCGACCGGCAGAACAACGACCTCGGGCGCTTCTTCAACCCGCATCATCCGGCGGTGCTGCGCCTTCTCAAGATGGTCTGCGACAACGCGCATAAGAACGGCATCTGGGTCGGCATCTGCGGCGAGCTCGGCGCGGATCTGGCGCTGACCGAAACGTTCCTGTCGATCGGCATCGACGAGCTGTCCGTGTCTCCGCGGTCGGTGCTGCCGCTCCGCCAGAAGGTGCGCGAGACCGACGTGCGCGTCGTACGCGAAAAGGCGCTCGCCGATCTCATGGGCGACGCAAACACCGAGATCTGACAGACACCAATCAAAGGGGATGTTAAGAAACTCTGATCGGCAGTTCTTAACATCCCCGATGAATTGCGGCGTTGCCGCATGAATTGGCTGCGCCATGAATTGCCTTCGGCATGAATTGTGACCAAAGGTCACATGAATGTTGATTTTCCGTACGGAAAATCTTCCTGCATGACGCCGTTCGGCGTCAATTCATGTGCCGCAAGGCACAATTCATGTCCTTTGGACAATTCACGGAGCGAAGCGAGAATGCATTGGGGCTGTTCAAAGCGTTTTTGAACAGCCCCTTTTGCCGTTTCTAAAGAGCGCCGGCGGCGAAGCGCTCTCCGAAGGACCGAATTCCCCCTTGACAACGGAAAGAAACATGATATGATAATAGTTGGTTAGCAATCGCTAACCAACGAAACGAGCGTGCTTTTGAAGAAAAGCATCTTTTTTGGGGGAACAGGTTAGCAAACGCTAACCAAAAGGAGAATCGAATGTCGGAAGAAGCGGTCATCCTGCACGGCGCGCCGACGCTGGCGGGGATCAAAACGGGCAGTCTGTTTCGCTGCGAATACGAGAGCATCGAAGCGATGCGCGCGTCGCTCAGGGAATGGAACCGGCGCTTTTCGGGAAAGGGGCTTCGGGTCATTCCGCTGACCTTTGAAAACAACAAGGCGCTTCTCTATCTGTACCGTCCCCAAAGGCTTTCCCGCGATCTTTCCGACGGCGCGGCTTCCAGGATCCTGTCGGACTGCGGCTATTGCGAGGGCTCGCCCGAAAGATGCCTTTCCTGCCTTGCAAAGCGGATCCGAAACAACGGGGATTTTCCGCATGAGATCGGTCTGTTTCTCGGCTATCCGCCGGAGGATGTGACGGGCTTTATCGAGCATCGGGAATGCGATCTGAAATGCGTCGGCTGCTGGAAGGTATACGGCGACGCGGCAAAGGCGCAGAAGACGTTTCGCCTGTTTCGCAGATGCAGCGAACTCTACCGGCAGCGCTTTCAAAACGGCACGCCGATCGAGCAGCTGACCGTTGCGGAACACAAAGGATCGGGGAGGGAATGATGGACAGACACGAGGAGATCAAAGCATCCTATAAAGCGCTCGGCGGCGGATTCGCCAATTTGTATGACAGGATCATCACGCGGTCCACGCCGATCGGCGCGCTTCTGACCGTGCTGTTTGCAAGTCTGTTCGTTCCGGCAATGCCGTATCTGCTGTCGTTTGCGGCGGGCGCCATGCTGTATGTGGTTGTGGAAGAACTGATCCCCGAGATGTCGGCAGGCGAACATTCCAACATCGGCGTCGTGCTGTTCGCGCTCGGCTTTACATTGATGATGGCGCTGGACGCGGCGCTCGGATAATCTATTCAGGAGGATCATATGAACAAGGTAACGGTCAAAATCGAAGGCATGATGTGCGGCATGTGCGAGGCGCATATTGCGGACACGATCCGCAAGGCGTTTCCGGATGCGAAAAAGGTGAGCGCGTCGAGAAAGCACGGCGAGGCGACGTTTCTCACGGAGGGCGAGATCGATCGCGAGAAGCTCAAACAGGCGATCGAAGAAACCGGCTATACGTTCGTTTCGGCTTCGGTCGAGCCGTATGTAAAGCGCGGTCTGTTCGGGAGATAACCGATGCTGATTCTGAAACTGGCGGTCGAGATCCTGATCCTGTGGGTCTGCTATATCCTGTATATGGCGATCCTTGTGCACCGGCGCGGTCCGCTCGGCGGCATCTTCTTCTATCCGAAATGCGTACAGGACCGCACGGTCGAGCTCGGCTGCGGCGGCGGGCGGAACGCCGGCGCGCTTTTGAAGCGCTGGCCGGACGCAAAGCTCACAGCCGTGGACTATTCGGCGCTGTCGGTCGAAAAAACAAAGGCGTACAACCGGGAGCAGATCGCTGCAGGCCGCTGTACCGTGCTGCAGGGCGACGTGAAATCGCTTCCGCTTGCGGACGAATCGTTCGACCTTGCGACCGCGTTTGAAACGGTCTATTTCTGGCCAGGGCTTACGGCGTGCTTTACGGAGGTCTGCCGCGTTTTGAGACCCGGCGGAACGTTTCTCATCTGCAACGAATCCGACGGCACGGACGAGACCGGATTGAAGTTTGAAAAGATTATCGACGGCATGAAATGCCATACGGTCGAAGAACTCTCGGCGGCGCTGAAAGCGGCGGGCTTTTCAGGCGTCACGGTCGATCATTTTGCGAACAAACCGTGGATCACGGTGCTTGCAAGAAAGTGAGGCGCCTATGCTGTTAACGCTTTTGCTATCGCTGATCCTGATCGCATCGATCTTCGGCGCGCTCTGCGCCGCCGTCTGCCTGATCTTCTGAATGAAAAAAACGACCATCACAAGATGGTCGCTTTTCTTTGTGAAAGACCGCGCAAAAAGGCACCAAGCCATAGAAAGAACGCCTGAAAGTGTACCAACGCAGGGCTCGACAAAACGGGAATGTGACGATCAAAGGGTTATCCAATATCGTCTCAGCAAATGCTGTCCCTCCGCATCGTTGCAGGCATCTATGGTGTCTTTCCAGACACCGCCCAATGCTTCGCATACGCGAATGGAAGCTATGTTTTCATCATTGATTGTCAGCAGCACTTTTTCCATGCCGTGCTGCTTTGCGATCTCAAGCCCAAGGCGAAGGATCTCTTTGCCATATCCTTTTCCTTGTTCCGATATTCTGACTGCATAACCAATGCTTCCGATATCCATCATTACCTTTTCGGGGAATCCTGTTCTGAGCTGAAATTCTCCTATGAATTTGCCGTCATCAACTGCCCAATAGTGAAAACTGACAGGCTGACCTTCAATAAGTCCCTGTTCTTTTCTGTCATACCATGATTTGGTACGAAAAAACCATTCGTCATCAATAAACTTAGGGTCTGTGGGCCGGAAATAGGCGACATGGTTATCATACAATTCCCGGCAATACTCTTTGTACCCTGCCACATATTTGGGACATCTTTTTATAAGCTCTAACACACACTTCCCTCAACAAATACCGGTTTGTTGAGATAATAATACCATATTCATCCCCATAAAACAACAAAGAAATCTCTTTTGCCTTGGTAGACAGAAGAGGTTTCTTTGATGGCTCCTAAGGTTTGACTCGAACTTACAACCCGTCCCATGGTGAAACATGGTCGAAAACCGCGCACTGTGCGCTTTTCTCCCTGTTTCACCCGCGTTTCCGCCTCGCTGCATCCCGCACAGCGGGCGCTCGGCTCTGCACAGGTTTCAGCCGCGGCTGTTAACCTCGGGTTGTAAGCCAACGTACAAGAGAAAGAAAAACGACCGTCGGAAGACGGTCGTTCTTCTTTGTGTAAGAGCGCGGAAAAGTGCATCACGGAATAGAAAGACCGCGCAAAAGGACGCCGGCGGGAAGCCTGACAAACCGGGATTTGCCGGATCCGATCATGATATGTCGATCCAGATGCCGGTGTCGTGAACGGATGCGTCTTTCACGCTTTTGTAAAACCTCTGCGCTTCATCGTTATTTGCCATCAATGCAATCAGTACGCCTGCGCCTTGTTTTTTGCATTCTTCTCTTAACGCGTTCAGCAATGCTTGTGCGACTTTATGATGCCTTTCGCTTTTCAGAACACAGATCCAATCCATATATGCGCTGAAACAGGAAGCGTCGCTTCTGCTGCTGATAAGAGAGGCGTCGATTCTTCCGATTACTCTGTCTTCCTTTATGGCGATAAACGAGATTGCCGTATTGAACCGTTGATCTGTGAAGCTCCGTTCTAATTGATGTCTGTATAATTCATCCGGTTCCCAATAGTATGTATCCGGTTCCTGTCTTCTGAGTTCCTCTTCAAAGGCGATGATCCTGTCAATATCGCTTTTTTCCAACGGTTTGATCTCATACATGTTTTTTTCCTCACCCGATTCGTGTTTATCGGGATTATTCTACCATATTCAGCTTCATAAAACAACGAAAAACCGCTCTTGCCCCGGCATCCGGGAGAAAGAAAACCGACCATCGAAGGATGGTCGGTTTTCTTGTATCGTGTTCTTCAAGGGCATGCGGTGTTTTATGATCGGCTGTCGGGTTCCTTTGCAACAAAACGCACCTGTTCCGAAAGCCGCTTCGATGTATCCTCCACAAAAGCATCTGCCTGTTCTTGCGTCAGGTATCGGTACGTTCTGTAAAGATCGCCGTGCTCCGCACTGTGATAAAAATCGCAGATATACTGACGCCTGTTGTCAAATGCATCCCTGCTGAATATGTCCATAAATGCATTGTCAAAACCTACGGCGTTTTCATAAACAGAAAAAGCTTTGAAGTCCGGATGCTCATTTAGATAGAGAAAATCAAGATCATACCAGTCCTCTTTTGCGGCGTCGATCAGTTTCTTCTTGTTCTCGGCATATGCTTTGGGGTAATCGGTTTTCAGCTTGGAGAGAATCGTCTCCGTCCATCGGATATCGGTCAGCAGATGAAGATAATAGCCGAGGAAGAAGGAATACTCTTTTAAGCTGTATGCAGAGAGTAAGGATTCGTTGAAATATCTTTCGCAGAATGCATCGATGTCAATCCTTCTCCCAGACTCCGTCTTTTGATAGAAATGCGTTGTCGCTTTGGACGGATGAAACTCCGTCCAGTCTGCATTGGGAACACCGCTGTCCGGAGCGATATTTCCCATGACAAACGCGGTCTCATCAATTCGGTGAAGACGCTTCAGAAGTTCGTCTGCAATTCTCAGATGGATCATCCATGATGCCATATCGGTATCTCCTTATTCACTTTGGTCGGTTCCGGCTTTGACGGCCGGAGCTTGAACGGTCCCGCTGATTCGGACGGTATGGACCGAAAGATGCGGAACCGCGTTTCGCGTCGATCGAACGCCGTTTTCCGCCCGTCGCCTTCATTCTCGGTTGCTGTCAATATACAGGAACCCGGTCCGCTGTCTCAAATCTGCTGATAAACCATGATACAGTGGAACGGCAAATCTGTCAAATGAAAAGGACAGCGCAAAAGCCCTCCGAGCAATGCCTTACTGTTTATACCGTTCCATGATCTCCAGAATATCCGTCTGATAAACGTTCCCGTTTAATACGCTCCCGTCCGGTCCGAAAGAGACGGTCCTGACGTCTTCCGGGTCTTCCTCGTATGGGCTTTTTACCGTTGTGTTTTCATCGAAGTACGCGCGAAGATACTTCAGGGCGTTCCCGGCGGGAAAGATCACATTGCCCTGATTCAGAGAGATCTGCAAGGGATCGAACCGGCGAATGATCTCCCGGGTCCTTTGATTGTATGGATTCGGGTCATCGGGACCGACCAGCCACGCGGGCTGCAGACGGATGGGGATCCCGGCTTCTGCGGCACTTTTTGCAAACCGGAAGACCGGATCGAGGGGGATATACTCCTGGTGAAACGCGTCAACCGACAAAAGCAGATCGTTGACGCCGCTGTCTTTGAGATCTTCGACAACGGATTCGATCCGTTCGGGGTTTTTTGAAAAATATCCGTTCGTGATAACTTGCCTTTTTTCGATCCCAAGCTCGAACGCCGCCCTGTGGATCGCGCAGACGATATCGGGGTACAGGAGCGGCTCGCCGCCGAATGTCATCACGGTTTGAATGCGGTAATGCGCGCAGATTATTTTGATCGCTTCCACGGCAGTATCTGCGTCGATATGCCCGGCGGATCTTTCGTGGTCGCCCTCCGAGCAATGCCTGCACTTCCCGGTACACGCCAGAGTTACCGTAAACTCGATTTTTCTCAGATTTCTGAAACGATCGTTCACTGCAGGCAAGCCTCCTTTCAACTCCCGATCTCTCGGGTCAAGTTTATCACAGCTTTGCCGATATTACAATCGAAGAAGAATTACCGCCCTCGTGTGAGGGCGGCGAACCTTTTGCATATTCTAGGACACAGCAATCACCTCGAAGTCAGTTATACGGTGATAAGCAGGTCGTGTCAATGATATATCGCTTCGCGATATGATATACTTGCTTCGCAAGCATGATATATAGCCGCTTCGCGTCTGTATGATATGATATCCGTTCCATCATACGCCGAAGGCGTATATCACCCCCGCAGGGGATATCATGCCGAAGGTATATCACCCGTTCCGGCAGGAACGGATATCATTGAAAAAAGCGTCTTTTGTCCGGTAGACAAAAGACGCTTTTTTCATGGC
>CAMVNO010000010.1 GCA_947168855.1 uncultured Clostridia bacterium | reverse complement strand
CATGGCTCCCCAGGTAAGACTCGAACTTACAACCCTTCGGTTAACAGCCGAATGCTCTGCCATTGAGCTACTGAGGAATGCTGCAAGCGTTATAATAACAGTACGGTTATCTTTTCGCAACGGCGAATATTGGATAATATAAGTAAATACAAATAAAAATCTCTTAAAATCTCATTATATCTTACTATTTTGCGGTTTGATTGACGAAGCCGCTTTTTTGTTGTACAATAGCCGCATGGAGCGAAGGATGCCGCACATCATTCATACGGAACGCACGGAGCCGAAGCGAAAGCTGATCCGAACGGACGGCGCGCTGTATGTTCTGCTGCTGCTCGGCACATTTGCGGCCATTTTTCTGTCGCATGTTCTCGCAAGCCGTTTCGGGGTGAACAAGCTGTATGTTCAGATCGGGCTGTACTCGATTCTGCTGGGAACGGGCTACTGGATCTATCGCGTGCGGCTTGTCGATTATCTGTACGAGCTGTATGACACCGATCTTCGGATCTATGAGATCGTCGGGAAAAAGCAGAAGCAGGTCCTTTGCGTGCCGCTGAAAGCGGTGACGGAGGTCGGGAAGTATCGAAAGACCGACGCCGGGCCGGAGCGACGGACCTTTCACGGCGCGCGGGAAAAGGCGACGGCGGTCTGGTTTCTGAGCAACGGTGAGCTGCGCGTCGCCTGTATGAATGCGTCTGACGCATTGGAAAGAAAGCTTTCGGAGGCTGTGCATGCAACGAAATGACTGGCTGGATCGGATCGAGCGCGGGGAAGTGCCGCATGCGATCCTCTTTGCGGGACCGAAGGAAGGCGATGCGCTGTCGCTTGCCCGCCGTGCCGCCGCGCGGTTTTTATTGCATACGGACGATACGGCGGCGCTGGGCAACTGCCCGTTTTATCTGGAGCCGGAGGATTATCAGGTCAGGACGGTGCGCGACGCGCTTGCCGTGATCAATGCGGAGGCGTACGAACGCGGGCGGCATTGCATTCTGTTCCCGGACGCGCATACCATGAGCGAGGCGGCGCAGGACGTGCTTTTGAAAACCTTGGAGGAGCCGCCGAAAGACACGCTGCTGCTGCTGACCGGCGCGGAATCCGGGTTTCGCCCGACGATCCTGTCCCGCTGCATGATCCTGCGAACGGAGACGGAACCGTGGGAAACGATCCGCGACCGGCTGATTGCAAAGGGCGCGGACCCGAAAACGGCGGCGCTTGCGGCAAAGCTGTCGGACGGCGTATCCGGGCGCGCGGAAGCGTTTCTTTCGGAGGACGCGCTTGCGTTCCGGCGCGAGGCGATCGCGTGTATCCGGCGCTTCGGAACCAAGAGCAAGCCGTATGCGGCGCTTTCCGCGCTGTGTACCGATACGGTAACGGAGAGCGGTGAGGACGGCGCGCCGAAAAAGACCCGGAAGGTCAGCGCCGAATCGCTTGACGCGTTTCTGGACATTCTGCTCTCGGTTCTTTCGGACGTGCTGCGCATGAAAAACGGCGTTCGGGATGTGCGCAACACGGATTGCGCCGAGATCGAAACAAATTTCAATTCAATCTTTACAATCGGACAAATACAGGGTATGATACAGATTGCGGTCGACGCAAAGGAGATGCTTTTCTATAAGGCAAGCCCTGCCATGACGATCGACTGGATTCTGGCAAAAGTACCGTAAGGGGAAAATATGGTCAAAGTTATCGGAGTAAAATTCAAAACCAGCGGACGCATTTACTGGTTCGACCCGCTCGATCTGCAGGTCAGCGCAAACGACGGCGTGATCGTCGAAACGGCGCGCGGGATGGAATACGGCGAGGTACAGGGCGATCCCAGGGAAGTCGATGAAAGCGAAATCGTTGCGCCTTTGAAACCGGTCGTTCGCATCGCTACGGACGAGGACAAGCGCCTGCGCGCGCAGTATGAGGCAAAGGAAGCCGACGCGTTTGCGATCTGTCAGGAAAAGATCGCGGCGCACGGACTCGATATGAAGCTCGTGGAAGCGGAGTACACGTTTAACGGCAGCAAGGTCGTGTTCTATTTCACCGCGGATGAGCGCGTGGATTTCCGGGAGCTGGTCAAGGACCTGGCCTTTGCGCTGAAAACGAGGATCGAGCTCCGGCAGATCGGCGTGCGCGACGAGGCAAAGATGCTGGGCGGGCTCGGTCCGTGCGGACGGCTCGTGTGCTGCAAATCGTTCCTCGACGATTTCCGTCCGGTCTCGATCAAGATGGCAAAGGAGCAGAGCCTTTCTTTAAGCCCCACCAAGATCTCGGGGCTTTGCGGGCGACTGATGTGCTGCCTGCAGTATGAGCAGAGCGCGTACGAATCGATCAGAAGCCAGATGCCGAAGCCCGGAAAGGAAGTCAACACGGTCGACGGCGTCGGCGTGGTCGTGGAGAACAACGCGATCACCGAGCGCACCAAGGTCCGGCTGACGATGGAGGACGGCTCGATCGACGTTCGCGAATATCCGTACACGCATCTTTCCGCGCCCGGTGAACCGCTGCCCGAGGAGGCGCTTGCGGCAAAGAAGACCGAGACGGCGAAGGAGAAGGATGCGGACGCGCAATTCCGCAGGGAAGCGGCGAACAACAATCGCAGAAACGGGCGCAATACCCCGCGCAGAGCGGAACAGCCGAAGCCCACGCAGAAGCCGAATGAGCAGCCGAAGCCCGCGCAGAAGCCGAATGAGCAGCCGAAGCCGGAACAGAAGCAGCAAAAGCCGAACGATGCGAAGCCGAAGCAGAATCCACAGAAGCAGCCGAAGCCCGCGCAGAATCCGGAACAAAAACCGGCGCAGAAACCCAACGAGCAGCCGAAGCCCGCGCAGAAGCAGGAAGGCAGCGGGGAAGGGCAAAAGAAACAGTTCCGCCGCCGTCCGCGCCGCCGTCCGAACAATGCGCCGAAAGCGCCTGAGAAGAATTCGTAAAGCTAAGCGGCTTCTTTCGGAAGCCGTTTTTTGAAGAAAAGGATAAGGGATTATGTGGTTTATACTGTCGATTGTCGCGCTGCTCTGCTGGAGCGGCTCGGATCTGTTTTCCAAGATCGGATCGAAGCAGAACGATAAGCTGAGCCATTGGAAGATGGCGATGGCGGTCGGTCTCGTCATGGGTCTGCACGCGGGATATGAACTGCTGTTCGGCGGCGTCACGATCACGCTTCAGGATATCTGGACATATATGCCGGCAAGCGCGCTGTATGTGCTGTCGATGATCCTCGGCTACGTCGGACTGCGCTATATCGAGCTGTCGGTCTCGTCGCCGATCTGCAATTCGTCCGGCGCGATCGCCGCGATCCTGTGCTTCGTCTTTCTGCAGGAAATGCCGAACACCTGGCAGTGGATCGGCGTTGCGTGCGTTGCAGTCGGCGTGGTGGCGCTCGGCGCGGCGGAGCTCACCGAAAGCGATATGGCGCGCGAGATGCGCCAGAAAAACAGCAAGGTCAAGTATGACAAGAGCTGGATCGCGCTGCTGTTCCCGATCCTGTACTGCCTGATCGACGCGTCCGGCACGTTCGTGGATTCCGTGCTGCTGCGCGAGGAGGCGACGGGGACCTTCCTCGATACGGTGTTCCCGCGCGTGCTCGACGAAGGCGTCGCAAACGTCGCGTATGAGCTCACGTGGCTTGCGGTCGGCGTCGTTGCGGCGATCTATGTGCTCGGAATCAAGCGGGATAAACTGCATGTCAGGGACGACGGCGCAAAGCTGATCGGCGGCATATTCGAGACCGCCGGGCAGTTCGCCTATATCTATGCGCTCGGCGATACGGCGCACGTCGGATTCTCGGCGGCGATCATCTCCGCCTACTGCGCGGCGTCGGTGCTGTGGAGCCGCATCTTCCTCAAGGAAAAGCTTTCGTGGAAGCACTACGCCGCGATCGCGCTTGCCGTCGCGGGCATTGTGATCCTCGGCGTCTTCGACGTATAGCATATTCGCCGCTGCCCGAACGGGCGGCGGTTTTGCATTGCGAAGAGCAATACGGACGGTATCCGGGCAGCATATGTCGCCGAAGAGCGGATGAACGCCGCGCTGCTCGTCGTTTACGCCGTCCTGCTGTGCCGCAGGATACGCGGATCGCGCCGCGGTTAAAGGAACGACAAGAGTTTTCTGACGCTTATCGAAGGGAGATACACGCATGGACCTGAACTGGGAGGAAGGCTTTTTCATCGACGTTCGCATCGAGAACGGCGCGGCAGTGATCCGCGCAAACCGCGAGGGGCTTTTATCTCTTGCAAATCATCTGAAGGCGCTTGCCGGAGAGCCCGCGGGAAGCCACATCCATCTGGATCCGTGGAACGCGCTCGAGGACGGCTCTGTTGAGCTCATTCTGGAACGGATCGAATGAAGGCGGAACGGCATGACAGGAAAATATATTTATGAAAGCAACCCTTTTCGGTTGCTTTTCTTTTGCGGATGGGCTACAATGATATCGTAAAAATATGGCATTTTTGCCAAGAATAAAAAAGGAGTATGCAAATGAAGTACGATCGCGTTTACAATTTCTCCGCAGGTCCCGCCACGATGCCCGTTGAGGTGCTCGAAGAGATCCGTGACGAAATGCTGAACTATCACGGCAGCGGCATGTGCGTCATGGAGATGTCGCACCGCAGCAAGGTCTTCCAGCAGATCATCGACGAGGCGGAGGCAGACCTCCGCACGCTGATGGGCATTCCGGACAACTACAAGGTCCTGTTCATCCAGGGCGGCGCAACGCTCGAGTTTGCCATGATCCCGTTGAATCTCTGCAAGAACGGCGTGTTCGACTACATTGTCACCGGCAACTGGTCCAAGAAGGCGGCGACGGAAGCCAAGAAATACGGCAAGGTCAACGTCATCGCGTCCAGCGAGGACCGAAACTACAGCTACATTCCGGACTGCTCCGACCTGCCGATCGACGACGACGCGGACTACGTCTACATCTGCGAGAACGAAACGATCCACGGCACGACCTACCCGAAGCTTCCGAACACCAAGGGCAAGATCCTCGTTTCCGACCAGAGCTCGATGTTCCTTTCGAAGCCCTGCAATGTGTCCGACTACGGCCTCATTTACGGCGGCGTTCAGAAGAACGTCGGTCCCGCGGGCCTCGCGATCGTCATCATCCGCGAAGACCTCATCCGTGAGGACATCGATCCCAAAGTGCCGGTCTACCTGCGCTTCGACACGCATGCAAACAACGGCTCCATGTACAACACGCCGAACTGCTGGGCGATCTACGTCTGCGGCAAGGTCTTTAAGTACCTGCTGAGGACCGGCGGTCTCGAGGCAATGGCAAAGCGCAACGAGGAGAAGGCGAAGGTCATGTATGACTTCCTCGATTCCTCCAAGCTGTTCCACGGCACCGTCGAGAAGAAGGACCGCTCTCTCATGAACATCCCGTTCGTCACCGGCGACAAGGAGAAGGACGCGGCGGTCGTTGCGGCGACCAAGGCGGCGGGCTTCGACAACCTCAAGGGTCACAAGAGCGTCGGCGGCCTTCGCGCATCCATCTACAACGCCATGCCGAAAGAGGGCGTGGAAGCGCTGGTCGAGTTCCTCAAAAAGTACGAAGCGGAAAACGCATAAGGAGGCATTTATGATTCGTATTCTGGCATCTGACGGTATGGACAAGAGCGCGATCGCCGCGCTCGAAGCAAAGGGCTGCGAGGTCGTTTCCCAGTTCTATGAGCCGGAAGACCTCAAAAAAGAGCTTGCAAATTACGACGTCATCGTCGTCCGTTCGGCAACGAAGGTCCGTGAGCCGATCATCGACGCGGCAGTCGAAGCAGGACGGCTCAAGATGATCATCCGCGGCGGCGTCGGCGTGGACAACATCGACGTGAAGTATGCGGAGAGCAAGGGCCTGATCGTGAAGAACACCCCGCGCGCCTCCTCCCAGTCGGTCGCGGAGCTCGCCATGGGTCACATGTTTGCGTGCGCGCGCTTCCTGTCCATCGCGGGCTACACCATGCGCAACGACAAGTGGGAAAAGAAAGCCTATGCAAAGGGCATCGAGCTCCAGGGCAAGACGCTCGGCATCATGGGCTTCGGCAGAATCGGTCAGGCGCTCGGCAAGATGGCGAAGGCGATCGGCATGAAGGTCATCGCGTACGATATCTTCCACATCCCGGGCATCGAGGAAGAACTCGGCATTCCGTACGTTGAGATGGACGAGCTTTTGAAGGAAGCCGATTTCGTCAGCGTCCATGCGCCGGCAGTCGACGGCGGCGCGCTGATCAACGCGGAAACGATCGCGAAGATGAAGGACGGCGTCGTCATCATCAACACGAGCCGCGGCACGAACGTGGACGAGGACGCGCTTCTTGCGGCGCTCGAATCCGGCAAGGTCCGCGCGGCGGGTCTGGACGTCTGGGCGGTCGAGCCTGCGAACAACCACGCGCTGTACAGCCATCCGATGGTCTCCTGCACGCCGCACATCGGCGCGACCACCGTCGAAGCGCAGAAGCGCATCGGCGCCGAGATCGTCGACCTCATCACGAAGCAGTTCAATCTGTAAGCAAACGAAGAAAAAGGAGATGCAAACGCATCTCCTTTTTTGTTTTCGGAAAAGATCACGCTTCCGGCAGAAGCACCGCGGCGTCCGGGGACATCTGCCGCGCGGCGTAGAGCCGCAGCGCGCGGATCCAGATCGCTTCGCCCGTTTCGTTCAGGTGGAACAGATTGTCGCTCGACAGCTTTTTGTCAAGGTATCCTTTTTCGTCCATGAACTGCTTCGAGAAATCGAGGAATACGGCGCCGTGCTCTGTGCAGATCCCGGAAAGGATCTCATTGAAGCTGTTCCAGCGGTCGATCTTCAGCTTGTGTTCATTCGTGTACCGGCTTGTCACGGGCAGGACACCCTGCATGACGATCTCGGTATCCGGGCAGTTTTCACGGATCACGTCGATCAGCGTCGCGTAGTATTCCTGCACCGTATCCCACGAACGGGTCCCGATGTCGTTTACGCCGAGCATGATAAACACCTTTTTTGCTTCGCAGGCGTTGATGCATTCGGTGATGGAGACCGCGTGCCCGCGATACCGGAACGAGATGCCGTTCGAGCTTGCCTTGTTCGTGCTCGCGATCTTCACGCTCATGCTGGTGGTGCCGAGCACCTTTGCCGCGCCGAGGAACGATTCGTTCGTCTGCCGCTGCTTGCGCACGTAGCCCGAAAGGATATCCGTCAGCGAATCGCCGATCAGAAGCGCGTCGTCAAAGTAGGCGTCGAACGCTCCGGAGTCGAGCCGCGCAGCGGTGATCGGTTCGGGCGTCGGTTCGGGCGTCACGGTGGGCGTCGGTTCGGGCGTGATATAGGGGGTGGGCGTCGGGGGAAGCGTTTCTGCCGGCGCGTCGGACGTTTTCACATGGATCGAATCCATTTCAACAGCAGGGGACGGCGTTTCTTCCGTCTGTGAAACGACCTGTGAGGGAATCTCGCTTACCTGCTGCGCGGGGGCGCCGCAGCCTGCAAGCAGCAGGAGCGCGGCAGCGGCGCAGAGAATTTTACCGTTTCGAATCATGAGGGTCTCCGGGTTGTCGAATTTGCTCGTATTATAGCAAATCGGACAGCCATCGTCAACCGGCGCAAAAAAAGCCCCGCAAAAAATGCGGGGCTGTGCGTTTTGACGTTATTTGATCCTGCCGCTTGCTTCGAGCGCATGGATGTCCGGTTCGCACAGGAACGGCTCGCCGGCGGCCTTCAGCGCGTTGTTCACGTCCTTTAACCCGCTGCCGGTGGAGATGACCGTGACGGTCTCATCCGGGCGGGCGACTCTTTTCTGAATGGGATTCAATTGGCCTCTTGCTCCTTGAATTGATTGACATTTGAATAAGTCGAGTGCTATATTATCATTAGATACAAAATAGGAGGTAAATATGGCAAATTGCATTAAGTGTGGCAGTTCCGAAGCAAATGAATATCTCTTTGCAGAAGTACAAGTAATCACAAATGGAAATACTATTCAGGAGACCTTGACAAATGTATTTTCTGCAGCAATATGCATGAATTGCCTAAAACAGCGAAAACGGACAATGCAACTTATTTCCCTTGGTATTGCATTGGTTCTTATCCCTCTAACAATCTATTTATCCATATATGTTGAATCAGGCAATTCATGTGCAAATGACTCATTCCGTCTATCAAAAATGATGGGGTTTATTTTGATAGCCTGTATTTGTGGAAGTATATCGTGTATTATCTTTTTTATAAAAACTATACGATTAAATCCTGTTACACTAGCTGATGCAATTGTGAAACAGCAGCTTAACTCTAGCTCTAATCCCCAGACCATATATGTTCTCCTAGAGAAGAGCGTTTATAATACTTCTCTTTCTGATGATGAGTGTAAGAAGGAAATGCATTTGTCATCTGATTTAGCACTTAATTTGAGAGATGCTTTTATTTTGTCTGTTCCAAATAATGATGTTGTTTCTACCTTGCTTGGGATGCCTTTTTATGCACAGAAGAAAAAGTAGTATCTATGGAATCGCATTTCTACTTGTTTAACATAAAAATTGTTTGAGAGTGGGAACAAGATGGCACCTTTGTATCGAAAGGCGGATTCCCAATGGAGAATCCGCCTTTACTATGTTTCTACTATCGAATCCGTCCGCTTGCTTCGAGCGCATGGATGTCCGGCTCGCACAGGAACGGCTCTCCTGCGGCCTTCAGCGCGTTGTTCACGTCCTTTAAGCCGCTGCCGGTGGAGATGACCGTGACGGTCTCATCCGGGCGGATCAAGCCTTCTCTGACGGCTCTTACGACGCCTGCCGTGGCGGTCACGCCCGCGGGCTCGCCGAACACGCCCTCGGTTCTTCCGAGGAGCCGCATCGCGGCAAGAATCTCGTCGTCGGTCACGGCGATCCAGCTTCCGCCGCTGTTCTTTACGGCGCGCAGCGCCTTACGGGGATTTCTCGGCACGCCCACGGCGATCGAATCCGCCAGCGTGTTTTCGGGCGTCGGCATGAGGTCGCGGTCGTTGTTCGCCGCGTCCACAAACGGGCAGCAGCCGGTGGACTGCACGCCCAGGATCTTCGGGATGCGGTCGAGCATGCCCATTTCAAAGAGGTCACGGAAGCCGTTGTAGACGCCGCCGATCGTGCAGCCGTCGCCGACGGACACCGCCACCCAGTCGGTGGGTTCCCAGTTCAATTGTTCCGCGATCTCCAGCGCGACGGTCTTTTTGCCTTCGGTCAGGATCGGATTGATGCCCGCGTTGCGGTTGTAGAAGCCCCATTTTTCGATCGCGGCTTTCGATAGCTCAAAGGTCTGCCGGTAGTCGCCCTTCACGGAGATGACGTTCGCCCCGAAGATCAAAAGCTGCGCAACCTTGCCCTTCGGCGCGCGCTCCGGCACGAAGATGACGGTTTTCAATCCCATCCGCGCCGCGTTGCCCGCGCAGGAGGAAGCCGCGTTTCCGGTGGAGGAGCAGCAGATCGTGTCATAGCCCAGCTCGATCGCCTTTGCGACCGCCACGCCGCTTGCGCGGTCCTTTAAGGATGCGGTCGGATTGATGCCGTCGTCCTTGATGAAAAGCTTTTTTAAGCCCAGCTCGTCGCCGAGCCGCAGGCTTTCATACAGCGGCGTCCAGCCGATGCGAAGGAATTTCGATAAGCCCTCGCCTTTTAAAGGCATCAGCGCCCGGTAGCGCCACATGCTGTTGTCGCGATCGGCTTTCAGCGTGTCGCGGTTCAGTTCCTTTTTGACCTCGTCGTAGTCGAACAGAATATCGAGGATGCCCTTTTCGCCGCAGGCAGGGCAGGTCATAAGCTCCGGTCCGTAGGGGTATTCCTTGCCGCACAGGGTGCAGCGGTAACCGTATACGCGTCTCATGGGTTCGCTCCTTTTCGATTCTCCTTTCATCATACACCGAAGCGGGGTTCTTTGCAACATCCTTCTTTGTTCACCGGCGGGGCAAAAGCCTCCCGCCGGTTTGAATAAACAGGTTTCTTAATAAACAGGTTTCTTATATATAAGTTTTAATAAACAGGTTTCTTAATAAACAGGTTTATTATATAAATAAGTTTCTTAATAAACAGGTTTATTAAATAATACGACAGAAAACGGCGAAATCCTCTTTTTTTCCTGTGAACTTCTTCGGATTTTTTTCCCGGAATTCCGACGCCGCTGCGGGAGGACCGGAAGCGGAACGGACGCAAAAAACCGCGTTCCGAAACGGCTTGCCATTCCATGCAATATCATGTATAATATATTCATAAATATTACATTGAGGGAGTGTGGCTTTATGATCCTGATCGGAAACGGCAGACTGCTGACGAGAAACGGCGCGGAGTTCTTTGAAAACGGCGCGGTCGCGGTCGAGGGACGCTATGTGAAGGAGGTCGGCGAAACGGCGGCGCTTCGGGCAAAGTATCCGGACGCGGAGTGGATCGACGCAAACGGCGGCGTGATCATGCCGGGGCTTATCAACATGCATAACCACATCTACAGCGCGTTTGCAAGAGGGCTTTCGATCCGCGGCTACAACCCGCATAATTTCAACGACATCCTGGAGGGCATGTGGTGGAAGATCGACCGCTGTCTCACCAAGGAGAACGATCTCCTCTCCGCAAAGGCGGTCTACGCCGACTGCATCAAAAACGGCGTGACGACCGTATTCGATCATCACGCAAGCTTTTTCGACATTCCCGGCTCTTTGGACGAGATCCATGAAGCCGCAAGGGAATTCGGCGTGCGTACCTCGCTCTGCTATGAGGTAAGTGATCGCGACGGCGAGGAAAAGCGCATGCAGTCGATCCTCGAAAACGAGCGCTTCATCCAAAAGGCGGCGGCGGACGACAGCGATATGGTCAAGGGCATGATGGGTCTGCACGCGGCGTTCACGCTCTCCGACAAAACGCTCGAGGACTGCCTTGAGCACGGCGGAAAGGAAGCGGGCTTCCACGTCCATTGCGCCGAGGGACCGGGG
The DNA here is from genome assembly GCA_947168855.1 of uncultured Clostridia bacterium. Lineage (GTDB taxonomy): Bacteria > Bacillota > Clostridia > Christensenellales > CAG-138 > UBA3792. The sequence continues at coordinate 52,620 of CAMVNO010000010.1, read as the reverse complement.
GATCTGCAGGACTCTCTCAATAAGTACGGCAAGCGCATCATCAACCGATTCTATGACGCAGGCATCCTCGGCAATAAAACGCTTGCGATCCACTGCGTACACATCAACAAGGCGGAGATGGAGCTATTGAAGGCGACGGACACCGCGGTCGTGCACAATCCGGAATCCAACATGGGCAACGCGGTGGGCTGCGGTCCGGTCATCCACATGAAAAAGCTCGGGCTTCTCTTGGGTCTCGGCACCGACGGCTACACGAACGACATGCTCGAAAGCTACAAGGTCGGCAACATCATCCACAAGCACCACCTGTGCGATCCGACGGTCGCGTGGGGCGAGATCCCGGATATGCTGTTCAACGGCAACGCGGCGATCGCGGGGCGGTATTTCAACGCGCCTTTGGGCGTTCTGAAGCCCGGCGCGTACGCGGATATCATCGTGACGGATTACGATCCGCTGACGCCGATGGACGGGAACAACGCAAACTCGCACATCCTCTTCGGCATGAACGGCAGATCCGTCGTGACCACGATGTGCAACGGCAAAGTGCTGATGAAGGATCGCGAACTGTTGGTTTGCGATGAGAAGGAACTCATGGCAAAGTGCCGCGAGAGCGCAAAGAAGCTCTGGGCGGCGGTGAACGCGTAAAAGGAGGTCACTATGTCCGATCGAATGACGCCGATCCCGTTCCGCGAGCTCGTCGAATGGGTCCTATCTGAATACAAAACCGGCAGCGTGTTCGGGGTAAAGCGCCCCTATAAACCCGTGCCGGGCAAGCTGCTTTCGATCTTCGGCGAGACGATGGAAACGCCGTTCGGTCCCGCCGCGGGTCCGAATACGCAGCTCACGCAGAACATTCTTGCCGCGTACTATGCCGGCGCGCGCTTCTTTGAGCTCAAGACCGTGCAGATCATGGACGGCGACGAGCTTGCCGCCTGCATCGGCAAGCCCTGCATCGTGGCGAAGGACGAGTGCTACAACTGCGAATGGTCCACCGAGCTCACCGTGCCGCAGGCGCTTACTGAGTACGTCAAGGCATGGTTCATGCTCAAGCTGTTCACCAAGAAATTCGGCTGGGGCGATCCGAACGGATTCATCTTCAATATGAGCGTCGGCTACGATTTTGCGGGCATCACGTCTCCGAAGATCGACGCGTTCATCGAAGGGCTCAAGGACGCAAGCCGTACCGCGATCTGGGCGGAGTGTATGGACTGGACGCGGGCAAACCTCGACCGGTTCGAGCATATCGACGAACGCTATCTTGCCTCGATCGATCCGCATGTGTGCACCTCGATCACGCTGTCCACGCTCCACGGCTGCCCGCCGCAGGAGATCGAGCGGATCGCGGGGTATCTCATCGACACCAAGAAGCTGAACACGTTCGTGAAATGCAACCCGACGATTCTGGGCTACGCCTACGCGCGCAAAACGCTCGACGAGCTCGGCTTCGACTACGTTGCGTTCGACGAGCACCATTTCAACGAGGACCTGCAGTATCGGGACGCGGTGCCGATGTTCAGACGGCTGCTTGCGCTTGCGGCGGAAAACGGCGTGACCTTCGGGCTCAAGCTCAGCAACACCTTCCCGGTCGACGTCACGCGCGGCGAGCTTCCGAGCAGCGAAATGTACATGTCCGGGCGCTCGCTCTATCCCTTAACGATCGAGATGGCGAAACGCATGAGCGAGGAATTTGACGGCAAGCTCCGGCTGTCGTTCTCGGGCGGCGTCGACGCGTTCAACATCGCGGAACTCTTCAAAGCCGGCATCTGGCCGATCACGCTTGCCACGACGATCTTAAAGCCCGGCGGGTATCAGCGGCTTACACAGCTCGGAACGATCTGCGACGCGCTTCCGTATGAGCCGTTCACGGGCGTGAAGGTCGGCGCCATAGCGCTGTTAAGTAAACAGGCGCGCGCATCCGTGCGCAACACAAAGCCCCAAAAGCCGCAGCCGGAACGCAAGCTCAAAGACAAGGTTCCACTGTTCGACTGCTTCACCGCGCCCTGCACGCACGGCTGTCCGATCCGTCAGGATATCCCGCAGTATATCGAGCTTGTCGGCAAGGGAGACTATGACGGGGCTTTGAAGCTCATCGTCGAAAAGAATCCGCTGCCGTTCATCACCGGCACGATCTGCCCGCACCGCTGCGCGGACAAGTGCACGAGACACTTTTACGAGGAGTCGATCCGCATCCGCAGGGCAAAGCGCACCGCGGCGGAAAACGGACTGGATGCGCTTCTCAAAAGCCTCAAACCCGCAGAGCCGAACGGCAAAAAGGTCGCCGTGATCGGCGGCGGTCCCGCTGGGCTCGCGGCGGCGTTCTTCCTTGCGCGGCAGGGCGCGTCCGTGACGCTGTTTGAAAAGCGGGAAAAGCTCGGCGGCGTCGTGCGGTACGTCATTCCGGAATTCCGTATCGGTTCGGAAGCGATCGACAACGACGAAACGATCCTTCGCGCAATGGGCGTCGAGATCCGCACGAACACGCCTGCGCCGAAGGCGGACGCGCTGTTTTCGGAAGGCTTCTCCGACGTCGTCTATGCGATCGGCGCGTGGGCGGAAGGGAAGATGCGCCTTGCAGCAGGCGAGGCGATGAACGTCATCCGCTTCCTCGAGGAGAGCAAGGCGGGCACACTTCAGCCGATGGGCGAAAACGTGATCGTCATCGGCGGCGGCAATACCGCCATGGACGCCGCGCGCGCCGCGAAGCGCGAAAAGGGCGTCAAAACCGTGCGGCTCGTCTACCGCCGCACGGCAAAGCAGATGCCCGCGGACGAGGAGGAATTGCAGCTTGCGAAGGAGGACGGCGTGCGCTTCTGCGAGCTTTTAGCGCCGGTCGCGCTCGAAAACGGACAGCTTCTGTGCAATGTGATGCGGCTCGGCGAGCCGGATGCATCCGGCAGACGCAGCCCTGTCGAAACCGGCGAACAGGCGAAGCTGCCCTGCGACACGCTGATCGCGGCGGTCGGTGAAAAGGTCGAGACCGCGATCTTCACGGAAAACGGCGTCGCGCTCGACGCGCGCGGCAGGGTGATCGCCGACGCGAACCTTAAGACGTCCCGCGAGCATGTCTATGTGATCGGCGACGCAAGCCGCGGACCCGCGACCGTCGTGGAGGGCATTGCTGACGCGCGTACCGTTGCGGACGCGATCGTCGGCACATATGCGTACGCGATCCCCGAAGCCGCGCAGACGACCGAAGAAGCGTGTTTTGCAAAGCAGGGCATATTGAAGGATTACGAGCAGGCGGAAAAGGAGCGCGAGCGCTGTCTGAACTGCGGAACGGTGTGCGAATGCTGCGTGCAGGTGTGCCCGAACCGCGCGAACGTCGCGATCCGCGTGCCCGGCAAGGCGAAGCCGCAGATCCTGCACGTCGATAAGATGTGCAACGAGTGCGGCAACTGCCTCGTGTTCTGCCCGTACGATTCGAAACCGTACAAGGAGAAGTTCACGCTGTTTGCGACCGAAGCCGAATTTACGGGCTCCGAAAACAGGGGCTTCCTGCCGCTCAATGACCGCGTTGTGAAGCTGCGTCTTGACGAAGTGAAAACGGTCGATCTCGACCGCGATCCGATCGATCCGGACGCGAAGGCGCTGATCGAAACGGTTCTCAAAGATTACCACTACTTGATCGGCTGAACGCCGAAAGGAGAGGCTTATGGCGACCTTTACGGTCAACGGACGGGCTGTGACCTGCCCCGAAAACAAAAAACTGATCCGCTTCCTGCGGGACGATCTGCATCTCACGAGCGTCAAAAACGGCTGCTCGGAGGGCGCGTGCGGCACGTGCACCGTGCTGATCGACGGCAAGGCGACGAAAGCCTGCGTGCAGCAGACCGACCGCATGGAGGGGAAGCAGATCATCACCTGCGAGGGGCTGACCCCGCGCGAGCGCGAAGTCTATGCGTACGCGTTCACCGAAGCGGGCGCGGTCCAGTGCGGCTTCTGTACGCCCGGCATGGTGATGGCGGCAAAGGGGCTATTGGACCGGAATCCGGACCCGACGATTGCGGACGTCAAGAACGCGATCCGCATGAACATCTGCCGCTGCACCGGGTATAAAAAGATCGAGGAAGCGATCCTGCTAGCGGCAAAGACGTTCCGCGAGGGCGGGGAGGTTCCGAGGCGCGTGTTGAAAGGCGTCGTGGGCGAAAACCTCGACCGCGTGGACGCGCCGGGCAAGGCGCTCGGCGACGCGAAATACGCCGACGATCTCTATCTCGACGGAATGCTGTACGGCACGGCAAAGCGCAGCGACTATCCGCGTGCAAGGGTGCTTTCGATCGACACGAGCGCGGCAAAGGCGGCACCCGGCGTGGTATGCGTACTGACGGCAAAGGACATCCCCGGCACGGTCAAGATCGGGCATTTGAAGCAGGACTACGACGTGATGATCCCGGAAGGCTCGATCACGCACTTCTTAGGCGACGCGATCGCTTTGGTCGCGGCGGAGACCGGGGAACAGGCGCGCGCGGCGGCGGCGATGGTCCGGGTCGAATACGAGGAGCTTCCGCCCGTGCTGAACATGACGGACGGTCTCAAAGACGAGATCCTGGTCCACGCGTCGAACGGCACGAACGTGCTTTCGCACGAACACCTTGTGCGCGGCAACGCCGACGAGGCGATCCGAAACAGCAAGTATGTCGTGACGCATCGCTATTCCACGCCGCCGACGGACCACGCGTTTCTGGAACCCGAGTGCGCCGTGGCGTACCGCGAGGGCGACGGCGTGCGCATCTTTTCCGGCGATCAGGGCATCTATCAGACGCGCAAGGAATGCGCGCAGATGCTGGGGCTGCCGCAGGACAGGGTCCGCGTGACCGCAATGATGGTCGGCGGCGGCTTCGGCGGCAAGGAGGATATGAGCGTACAGCACCACGCGGCGCTTCTGGCATGGCACACGAACCGCCCCGTCAAGGTCGCGTTCTCGCGCGCCGAGAGCCTTCTTATCCATCCGAAGCGCCACGCAATGGAAATGGAGTTCACCACCGCCTGCGACGAAAACGGAATTCTGACCGGCATGAAGGCGACGCTGGTAAGTGACACCGGCGCGTACGCTTCGCTCGGCGGACCGGTGCTGCAGCGCGCGTGCACGCATGCCGCGGGACCCTATAACTATCAGAACATCGACATCGACGGCAAGGCGATCTATACGAACAATCCGCCGGCGGGCGCGTTCCGCGGGTTCGGCGTCACGCAGAGCTGCTTTGCCACCGAATGCAACCTGAACGAGCTTGCAAAGCTGGTGGGGATCTCGGCGTTCGAGATCCGCTACCGCAACGCGATCCGCCCCGGGCAGGTGCTGCCGAACGGGCAGATCGCCGACGAAACGACTGCGCTCGTTGAAACGCTCGACGCCGCGCGTCCGATCCTCGAACGCGATCCGAAGGCGGGCGTCGCCTGCGCCATGAAAAACGCGGGGCTCGGCGTCGGCATACCGGACACCGGACGCTGCCGCATCGAGGTGAAGGGCGGCGAGGTATACCTGCATTCGTCCGCGGCGTGCATCGGGCAGGGCATGGGAACCGTGCAGACGCAGATGGCGGCGGAGATTCTTAAGATTCCGCACGAACGCGTGCATTACTGCACGCCCGACACTGCGCTTGCGCCGGACGCGGGCAACACCACAGCGTCGCGGCAGACGCTGTTCACCGGCGAGGCGGTCGTCCGCGCCGCAAAGCAGATCAGAGAAGCGCTCGAAAAAGAAGGCTCGTGGGACGCGCTGGAGGGACGTTCGTTCCTCGGCGAGTACACGGGCGTCACGGATAAGCTCGGCAGCGACAAGCCGAATCCGGTTTCGCACATCGCGTACGGCTACGCGACGCATGTGGTCGAGCTGAACGACGACGGCACGGTAAAGCGCGTGACGGCGATCCACGATCTCGGCGTGGCGGTCAATCCGCGGTCCGCCGAGGGACAGATCGAGGGCGGCGTCGTGATGGGCTTAGGCTACGCGCTGACGGAGGATTTCCCCTTAAAGGACGGCAAACCCACCGCAAAATACGGCACTTTGGGGCTGTTCCGCGCGGACAAAACGCCGGAGGTGCAGGCGATCCTTGTGGAGAAGGCGACCAAAGACGGGCTTGCCTGCGGCGCGAAGGGCATCGGCGAGATCTGCACGATCCCGACCGCGCCCGCGGTACAGAACGCGTATTTTAACCGCGACGGCGTCTTCCGCACGGTGCTGCCGCTTCCGGACACGCCGTACAGCCGGAAGAAATAGAGAGAGCCGGACAGTCCGAAAAGCGCTGCGGGGCACACGCAGAGACGGTGCCGCAGCGCCTGCATCCGGCGGAAAGAATGACGGGCAAACGGTCGGAGCAAGTCTGTTCCTCCGGGGCCCGGCGCTTTTGAAACGGTCTGCTTCTGCGGACCGTTTTTCTCTGCGGTTTTTTTCGAAAAAAGTCTTTTCCGGGAGAAAAAAGTGTGATACACTGTACCGCATGAAACGGATTTTTATTTTGATCATTTGCATGCTGCTTCTCCTGCCGGCGGCAGTACCCGCGCACGCGGACACGGAGAAAGCGAAAAAAGAGACGGACAGGTACACCTTTGATTTCGGGGAATACCGCTATGCGGCAAGCCGCATCCTGCGGGATTCGGATCATTATCAGATCTTTGAACCGAACGATTCCTTCTCGATGACGTGGAAGGAGGCGTTTGAAGGCGCACGTCTGTGCCTGAGATGGAAGGTCCTGCCGAACGACGTACATATCCTGCAGTACGGCGCGGACGGCACGCTTCTCGTCGAGGATGCGCTCCCGGTGTTCTACGAAACGTTCACGACGCTCCTGCCGGATGCGCGCAAGGCAGTCGTGCAGGCGGGCGGGGAAGGAATGCAGATCCAGACCTGCGAGGTGTACGGTCCGGGCGAGCTGCCGGAGCCGTATCACGACTGGGAACCGACGCCGGATCATCTCGATTATCTTCTTCTTTCCACGCACATGGACGACGATGTGCTCTTCCTCGGCAGCATTCCGCCGACCTACGGCGCGGAGCAGGGGTATGTGGGCACTGTCGTGTATGTGACGACGCAGCGGTACCTGCGCATCCGCGAAGCGGAAAACTGTGCATGGCGAATGGGGATCCGCTGCTATCCGATCTTTCTCGGCATGAAGGACGTTGTGGAGAACGCGACGAAGGAGAAGCGGGCAAAGTTCAAGTATGAGGATCTGCTTCAGAACATCGTTCGCATCTACCGCAGGTACAGACCGCTCGTCGTCTTTGCGCAGGATGAAAACGGCGAGTACGGACACTGGCAGCATGTGTTCGTATCCAAAGCTTCGCGCGAGGCGTTCCGGCTTGCCGCGGATGCGACCTACGATCCGGAATCGGCGCAGCTTTACGGAACCTGGCAGGTGCAGAAGCTGTTTTTGCACCTCTATCAGGAGAATCCGATCACGGTCGATTCGCATACGCCGCTGTCCGCGTTCGGCGGTGAAACGGCGTTTGAGGTCGCGCGCGCGGCATACAAGATGCACGAATCGCAGCAGCAGTACCGGTTCAGGGTCACCGAGGACGACGACAGTTACGCGTTCAACCGTTTCGGCATGGCGGAGGGCGTCGTGCCGGTCGGAGACGATATCTTTGACAACATCGACGAAACGCTGTTTGCCGGCTACGAACCGCCGCCCACGCCGGAGCCGACCGAGGAACCGACGCCGGAACCCACCGAGGAACCGACGCCGGAGCCCACCGAGGAACCGACACCGGAACCGACCGAAGAGCCTGCGCCGGAACCCGAATCCGAATTCGTGCCGACCGAGGCGCCTCAGACGCCTGTGCCGGAACCGCAGACGCCCAAAAAGGATCCGCTGCCGCTGATTTTGATCGGTGTGATCACCGTCGCAGCGGCGATCGCCGTCGGCGCTGCCGCATATGTGTGGAAGAAACGGCGTATTTCCAACGGGAAATGACCGAAATCCCTCTGTTCGGGACCGCTTTGCGCGGTCCTTTTTTTATCGGCGGACCTTTTTCTCGAGAAAGGCGACGGCATAGTACATCAGCGCGGCGAGGATGCACAAAACCGTGACCGACGCCATGACGAGATCGAGCTTGAAGACCTGCCCGCCGTACACGATCAGGTAGCCGAGACCCGCCTTGCTGACGAGGTATTCGCCGACGATCACGCCGACCCAGCTCATGCCGACCGAGATTTTCAGCGCCGAGATGAGATCGGGGATCCCCGCGGGCAGCACCACCTTGGTAAAGATCTGCAGCTTTGAAGCGCCGAGCGTGCGCATGAGAAGCTGCTTTTCATCGGTTGCGGCGAGAAAGCCGTTTAAGACCGTCACGGTCGTTACGACCAGCGAAACGAGCACGCCCATGACCACGATCGAAGCGGTCCCCGCGCCGATCCAGACGATGAGCACCGGTCCGAGGGCGATCTTCGGAAGCGCGTTGAGCACGACAAGATACGGGTCCAATACACGGTTCAGCTTCGGCATCCACCACAGGAGCACCGCCATGAGCGCGCCGAGCAGCGTGCCGAGCAGGAAGCCGAGCACGGTTTCAAAGAGCGTTGCGCCGATGTGCGTCCAGAGGGAGCCGTCCGCGTAGAGCCGGGCGATCGTCTGTATCACGCGTGAAGGCGAGGAGAGGATGAACGGATCGAACCACCGAAGGTCCGCGCCGAGCTCCCAGAGAAGCAGAAACCCGAGAAGCACGGCGATCCGGGCGATGACGACGAGACGCGCATCGCGGCGGATGCGCAGAAGATAGTTCGCATGCGCTTTGGAAACGGCGGTGTTTATCATGACTGCAGCTCCTTCCAGATCCGGTCGAAATAGTCGTGGAATTCCGGTCGGCTGCGCCGTTCGAGCGGCGGCATATCGGCGGAAAATCCGATGTCGATCAGCTCCCTGAGCCCGGCGGGGCGTGCGGAAAAGACCGCGACGCGGTCCGCCATCGAGACGGCTTCCGAAATGTCGTGCGTGACGAGGATCGCGCTTTTATGCTCACTGCGGATGATGCGGTAAACCTCGTCACTCAGCTTCAGTCGCGTCTGATAGTCGAGCGCGGAGAACGGCTCGTCTAAAAGGAGCACGTCCGGCTCGAGCGCGAGGGTGCGGATCAGCGCGACCTTCTGCCGCATGCCGCCGGAAAGCTGCTGCGGCTTATAGGTGCGGAACTCGCCGAGTCCGTAGGTGTCCAGAAGCGCGAACGCGCGCGCCTTGCTCTCTTCCGTCAGCCGATGCTGCACCTCGAGCCCCAGAAGCACGTTCTTCTCCACGGTGCGATGGTCCAGAAGATGGTCGCGCTGCAGCATGTAGCCGAGCCGCAGCTTTTCGCGCGAGAATCGAACGCTGCCAGCGGTGGGGGACAAAAGCCCCATGATCAGCGAAAGCACGGTCGTTTTGCCGCAGCCGGACGGACCGACGATCGCTAAGAACTCGCCTTCGTATACGGTCAGATCAAGATTCTGTATGGCAATCGTTTCGCCTGCGACCGTATGAAAGCTGTGCGAAACGTCAGAAAGCTGTATCAATTCGGATTGCATACCCGATCTCCTTACTGCAATGATACGATATCGTATTCCGAATCGTCGTGCGGCGTTCCGCCGCGGTGCGGAAACGGATCGCTCCCGCCGCCGGAAACCGTCACAGTTCCGGCATATTTCGCGTATGATACAGAAAAAGAGGAGGAAGGCGTATGCGAAGGAAATGCGAACGAAAGTGCAGGGCGAGGCGGCTGATGCTGGTTTCGATCTGCGCCGCGGCGACGGCGCTTGTGTTCTACTGTGTGCCGTGGTGGGTCTTTCTGATCATCGGGATCGTTTCGCTGCTGGCGGCGGGCTGGATGCTGCTGCGCGAATAAACACGAATTAACCGTTTGTTCACCTTCCGCACGCGTGCGATGTGGTATACTGTATGTTGTAAAGGTATACCGGAGGCAGATATGCGGAAGCTTTGGAATTCGAGACCGATGTGGATTGCTTTGACGGCGATCGTCCTTCTGATCGTCCTTGCTGCGTTTACCGCAAACGGCAGGGGCACGGAGGACGGGCTGTTCCGCACGGCGATTTCGCCCGTCGCGGCTTTTTTGCATACCGCGCAGCAGAAGGTCGGGGGATTCTTTATCCGCATATTCACGCCGTCCGCCGTGCAGGAGGAAAACGAACGGCTCCGCGAGGCGGTTCTTCTGCAGCAGCAGCAGCTTGCGCTTCTGGACGAGACCGAAAAGGAGAACGCGCGGCTGACGGAGCTTTTGAACTACGTTGAAACAAATCCGAATCTGCATTTCGTGACCGCGTCGGTCATCGGACGGGACAGCAATCCCTATATCGACACGATCATGCTGAACGCGGGCTCGCGAAACGGCGTGACCGAAAAAATGGCGGTCATCACGCCGCACGGCGTGGTCGGGCGCGTCTCGGAGGTCGGTCCGAACTGGTGCCGGGTCAAGACGATGTGCGATGAAAAGATGCGCATCAGCGTCATGGTGCAGCGCACGCGCGACGAGGGCATGCTCGGCGGGCTGTATCTCGAGGACGGCGAGCGGATCGGGACCCTTCTGTACTATCTGCCCGGCAAGGCGGACATCCGCGTCGGCGACACGATCCGGACAAGCGGGATCGGCGGGGTCTTCCCGAAGGGCATTTACGTCGGCACTGTCATTGCCGTCAACGAGGAGGGCAAGGGCAGCTATGACGCGATCGTTTCGATGGACATTGATTTTCTGCATCTTGAGGAAGCGCTGATCGTGGCAGGCGTGGATGAGGCGATCGGATGAAACGGCGGATCCTGTTGATACTTGCGGCGCTCGCCGCATTCTTCCTGGACGCGTTCGTGCTTCCCGCGCTTTCGCAGAACGGGATCCGACCGCTGTTCACGATGAGCCTTGCGCTCGCGGCAACGGCGGAAATGAAGGTGCAGGACGGCATGCTGACCGCGTTTTTCGGCGGGCTTTTTACGGACCTGTTCTGCAATCCGTATATCGGGTTTTCGGCGGCGGCATATCTTACCGCGGTCGCGATCATGTACGGATTCGTGAAAAAAAACGGACAGCGGCGCGCGCTTCTGATCCTTTTTGCGCTGGTCGCAGCGCTGGCGGCGGAGACGATGATCTTCCTCTTCTCGCTTGCGATCGGCGCGCAGTTTGACGCATACCGGCTTTTGCGCGCGGCGCTTCCCTCGCTCGTGCTCGAAGCGCTTCTCGTGTATCCTCTGGCGGCGATGCTCCGCAGCAGAGAGAAAGGCAGATCCTTTCGCAAATGAAACGCGGTGAAAAGGGAAAACTGAATACGCGAATCTGGATGCTCATCGGCATCTTTGCCGTGATGCTCGGCGTGCTGCTGATCTTTCTGGACAAGCTCGCCATCCGCGAGACGGAGGCGTATTCGGCGGCGGTCCAGCAGACGACCGAGGTCACCACATACCAGTCCGGCAGCCGCGGGATGATCACCGATCGAAACGGCGCCGTGCTCGCCTATGACGAAACGACCTACAACGTCCTTTTCTATCGCGACCCTTCTAACCGCACGCCCGTCGACAGCGCGCGCTACACCAATTCGCTGATGGAAGCGATCCGCATCATCGAAGAGGGCGGCGGAAAGACAATCGACACGTTTTACATCAACATGCTGTCCGACGGCACGTTCGTTTACGATTTCCGCACGTCGGATCCGTCCGTTGCCGCTTCGCGCAAGCGGAACTTTGTCGACGCGTGCAATTTCAGCAATCCGGATCTTTCCGCGGAGGAGGCGTACCGCATCCTGCGCGCGTCCTGGTGCATTCCGGACAATATGCCGTTCGACGAGGCCAAGAAGATCATGTCGATCCGGCAGGAAGCGGTCATGAACAGCTATCGCGCGTTCGAAGGCGTCCGCATCGCGTACGACGTTTCGCTGGCGGTCGTGACGGAGCTCGATATGGCAAGCGACCGGCTGACCGGCATTCTGACCGAAAAGAGCAGCCGCCGCGTATATCCGTACGGGCATACCGCTTCGCACATCATCGGGTATCTTTCCAAGCAGGTCACAAAGGACATGACCTCCATCGGCTATTCGTATGAGGATTTCCGGCAGTTTGATCCGAACGGAAAGGAAACGGACAGCATGCTGGACCTCGGCTATTCCTACAACGATCTCGTGGGCGTAGCGGGTGTGGAAAAGACGATGGAGGCATACCTCACGCCGCATCTTTACGGGCGGCTCGGCACGACGCGGATCCTGAAAAACAAGCGCGGCGCGATCGTGGAGGTGCTGGATTCCACGCAGCCGACCGACGGCATGAACGTGCAGCTGACCATAGACATCGGGCTGCAGAAGGCATGCGAGGAAGCGCTTCTGGAGAACATTGCGGAAACGCGAAGGATCCAGGAAGAACGGATCGAATCGGACCGCAAAAAATACGAGAAGCTGAGCGGCGGGCATGTGGAAAACATCAAGCTCGCCGAGACCGGCGCGGTCATCGTCATGAACGTAAAGACCGGCGAGATCCTTGCGCTGGCGTCGTATCCGGACTATGATCCGAACATGTTTACCGACGGCATCGACGAGACGGAATACGAGCAATTGTTCGGCGCAAAGAGCAATCAGCCGACGCTGAACCGCGCGATCGGCATTCGCACGGCGTCCGGCTCCGTGTTCAAGATGGCGACGGGGTTTGCGGGACTGATGGAGGGCAAGCTCACGACGACCGAGACGATCTCGGACCATTCGCCGTACTATTACTTTGTCGACGACCCGACCACAAAGGTCGAACAGAACGCGCCGAGCTGCTGGATCACAAACACCGCAAAGCACGCGAACCTGACGCTGTCGCGCGCGCTGACCGTTTCGTGCAACTATTTCTTCTACACGATTGCCGACCGCGTCGGGATCGAACGGTTGAATTACTGGGCGGGCAAGCTGGGCATGCAGGGCACGACCGGCATTGAGCTGCCCGGCGAGCTTACCGTGCAGATCGGCGGACAGAAGGCGCGCTATGACTGCGAGAAATCGCTTTCGGAGCAGACCTCCTCGCTGCCGCGGCTGATCTACAACAACATCTACAACCTGCTGCGTTCGATCCGGGACCAGCGGAAAACGGACATCCCGGATGCGAAGCTCAGAACGTGCGCCGACCGGCTTTTGCGGCTGATGGACGGCGAACAGCGCGAGCGCGGCGCGGAGATCCGTGAGATCCTCAAGGAGGAGATGAACATTCCGGTCGGCGTATCCTACGCGCACACGAACTGGATCGTCTCGATCTCGACATGGCTTGAGGAGCTTCGGTGGAAGCCGACCTATACGATTCAGACCGGGATCGGACAGGGCGTTATGCTGGTGACCCCGATCTCCATCGCGCGGTATGTTTCGACGATCGCCAACCGCGGCACGGCCTGGCGCACCACGCTGCTCAAGGAGATCGACGCGGCGGACGGCACGGTGTACCGGAAAAACGAGCCAGAAGCCGTCGATTCCATCTTTGCGCCGGACGTGTTCTGGGACGCGATCGCAGAGGGCATGAAGGGCGTGGTCTCGCCGGAGGACGGCGGCACGGCTTCCTCCGTTTTTTCGATGGCGTTTGCGCACAAGGGATACCTCGAACGGATCAGCGGCAAAACCGGTACGGCGCAGACCGCCGCAACCAATAACATCGACCTCGAGAACACCTGCTGGTTTGCGGCGGTCACGCCGCGTGAGGACCCCGAGATCGCGATCGTTGTGTTCATTCCGAACGGGTTGTCCGGAAGCTCCGGCGCGCTTGCGATCGAACGGATCGTGACCTACTGGTACGAACGGCAGACGGCGAAGCCGTGAGATGCAACAGAAATGCAAAATAGATATGAAATTTTGTTAAACATCGGAATTTTATGCTTGCGTAATTCTGCAAAGAGCGATACACTTTCGGTATGGAAAAGCAAAAACTGACGATTCCTTACATCATTCGAAACTGGAGCAGCCTGAGCGTCGCACAGAAACGCACGATCCTTACGCTGCTGATTTTCAGTATCTCCGTGCTGCTGATCGTGATTGCGATCATCATCGGGATCTCTTCGTGTGCGGGCGCAAAAGAGGCGCGGAGCGTTTCGGAAGCAACGACGGCGGAGCTTCCGGCATTGCTGCGCGCGCCGCAGGCGGAGCGGATCATGGATCCGGAGCCGATCGATCCGGAGGACCTGACGGACCCGGAGGAGACGGATGATCCTTCTGAGGAAAACGTCGAGACGAACACGCCGGGCGACACGCAGAGCGGCTCCTACACGGCGCTGAAAAAGCACGACAAGGGAGAAGACGTTGCAGAGCTGCAGGGACGGCTGATGGAGCTCGGATACCTCGAGATCGAGGAGCCGACCGATTATTTCGGCAATTCCACTGAATATGCGGTTTTGCTGTTCCAGCGGCAGCACGGGCTCAAACAGGACGGCGTTGCCGGAGAGCAGACGCAGTCGCTTCTGTTCAGCAGCGAGGCGCAGCGCTATATGCTGCTGGAAGGCGCAGAGGGACGTGACGTCAAGATGCTGCAGGAGCAGCTCGTCGACCTCGGCTATCTCAACGCGGACGATGTGGACAGCGTATACGGCGAAAAGACCGTCGAGGCCGTGAAGGAATTCCAGAAGCGCAACGGGCTGTCTGCGGACGGAAAAGCCGGTGAAAAGACGCTGGAAAGGCTGTTCGGCGAGGACGCGAAGACGTCAAAATCGCTGGAAGCAAAGCAGAAAGAAGAATCGAAGATCACGCCGAAGGCAACGAGCAAGGCGACGAGCAAGACCACGCCGAAGCCTTCCTCCAAGAGCTCATCCAAGACGACGCCGAAGACGACGCCGAAGACGACGCCGAAAGCGACGCCGAAGACCACGCCGACGCCGAAGAAGGATTCGAGGCTGGACAAGATGATCAAGGTGGCGCATTCCAAGATCGGCTGCGATTACATTCTCGGCGATAAGGGACCGAACTCCTTCGACTGCTCGGGATTCGTGTATTACTGCCTGAAAGAAGCGGGCGTCAGCACCAGCCGTCTGGACGCCAACGGATTCTCCAAGGTGAGGAAGTGGAAGAATATCACAAGCCTCAGCGAGATCCAGAAGGGCGATCTGCTGTTCTTCAAGAGCGATAAATCCGATCGCGTCAGCCATTGCGGGATCTATATCGGCAGCGGCATGATGATCGACGCTTCGAGCTCCAGCGGCAAGGTCGTAAAGCGCTCCGTGTCCACCAACTACTGGAAAAAATACTTCGTCAACGCCAGACGTCCCTGGGGTTGATCGGTCTTTACGCATTTTTTACAAAAAATCGGCAGAAAATCTGCCGGTTTTTTTGCATCATAAGAAAAAATATGATATAATGCACTCAAAGAAACGAATGGGGACAGGAATATGGATACAAAAACGATTATGCAGCAGATTGAACTCGTTCTGAAACGCGACGCGCAGGTCTCCCTGAAGGAAGCGACGGTGCATCAGCTCCATGCCGCGCTTGCGTCGGTTGTGATGGCGGCGATTGCCGATCCGTGGTATGAAAGCCGTCACGCGCATGAGCGTACCAGAGCCACCTACTATTTCTCGGCGGAGTACCTTGTCGGGCGCATGGTTTACAACAACCTGTTCGCGCTCGGCATTCTTGACGAGGTCAGGCAGGCGTTTGAGGAACGCGGACTGGATCTCGCGGCGTTTGAGGATATCGAGGACGCGGCGCTCGGCAACGGCGGTCTGGGCCGTCTTGCCGCATGCTTCCTGGATTCCGCCGCAACGATGAACCTGCCGCTCGACGGATACGGCATCCGCTATAAGTACGGTCTCTTCAAGCAGACCTTCACGAACGGCTTCCAGACCGAGAGCGCAGACGACTGGCAGCGCTTCGGCGATCCGTGGAGCCGCCGCCGCGACACGCATGAGGTCCTCGTGCATTTCTCCGATCAGACCGTGCGTGCCGTGCCGTACGACATGCCGATCATCGGATATCACACCGACAACATCGGCACGCTCCGCCTCTGGCAGAGCGAAGCGGTGGAGGACTTTGATTTCCAGAAGTTCAACAACCAGGAATACGCCGTTGCCGTGCTCGAAAAGAACGCGGTCGAGGATATCACGCGCGTGCTGTATCCGAACGACACGACCACCGCGGGCAAGCGGCTGAGGCTCAAGCAGCAGTATTTCCTGTCCTCGGCTTCGCTGCAGGACCTGCTGTTCCGCTTCAAGCGTGAGAACCGTCCGATCCGGGAGTTCTGCGAGCTCGTTTCGATCCAGCTCAACGACACGCATCCCACGGTTTCCATTCCGGAGCTGATCCGTCTGCTGATGCTCGAAGGGCTCAGCTTCGACGAAGCGTTCTCGATCGCACAGAAGACCTTCTCCTACACGAATCATACGGTCATGCAGGAAGCGCTTGAGAAATGGGACGTCAATCTGTTCCGCGATCTGCTTCCGGAGATCTACGACATCATCTGGCGCATCAACACCAAGCTGTGCGGCGAGATCATGGCGAAGGGGATGGACTGCGAACCGTACGCGATCGTATCGAACAACATCATCCGCATGGCAAACCTTGCCGTATACGTCTCGAGCTATGTAAACGGCGTGGCGGAGATCCATACGCAGATCCTCAAGGACGACGTTCTGAAGATCTGGTATCAGGTCTATCCGGAACGCTTCCAGAACAAGACGAACGGCATCACGCAGCGCCGCTGGCTGGGACTGTGCAATCCGGAGCTCTCGAAGTACATCACCGAGCGCATCGGCGGCGGCTGGATCACCGATCTCGAACAGCTCAAGGGACTCAAGGCATACATGAGCGACGCGGACGTCGATGAATTCATCGAGGTCAAGCGTGAGAAGAAGCGTCAGCTCCGCAAGCTGATTCTGGAGCGCGAGGGCGTGGATCTTCCCGAATCGTTCTGCTTCGACGTGCAGGTCAAGCGCATGCACGAATACAAACGGCAGCTTCTGAACGCGTTCGCGATCCTCGATCTCTATTACGGGATCAAGGACGGACGCATCAAGGACTTCACGCCGACGGCGTTCATTTTCGGCGCGAAGGCGGCGCCCGGATACCTTCGCGCAAAGGCGGTCATCAAGTTTATCAACGAGATCGCGAACAAGATCAACAACGATCCCGATATGAAGGACCTGATGCGCGTGGTCTTCGTGCACAACTATAACTGCTCCTATGCCGAGCACATCATTCCGGCGGCGGATATCTCCGAGCAGATCTCGCCTGCGGGAACCGAAGCAAGCGGCACCGGCAACATGAAGCTGATGCTCAACGGCGCCGTGACCCTCGGCACATTCGACGGTGCGAACGTCGAGATCGTGCAGGAGGCCGGCGAGGAGAACAACTACGTGTTCGGCTACAGCGTCGACGATCTCAACGCGCTGCGTCCGCACTACAACCCGAAGGCGATCTACGACTATGAGCCGCGGGTGCGCCGCGTGGTCGACGCGCTGATCGACGGCACGTTCTCCGACAACGGCACCGGCGTGTTCACCGATCTGCACCGCTCGCTGCTGTTCGGCAACGACTGGCAGAAGCCGGATTACTATTTCGTGCTGCAGGAGCTTTTGCCGTACATCGACCGCAAGCTGGATGCGCTCAACGATTATAAAGACAGCCGCGCGTTCGCAAGAAAGTGCATCGTCAATACGGCAAGCGCGGGCAAGTTCTCTTCGGACCGCACGATCCGCCAGTATGCGGATGAGATCTGGCACATCAAAGAGCTGCCGCATCACGACGGCATCCGTCTCTGGTAACCATCGCACACAGGAGCCGTTAAGGTACCCGCCCGGGTTTCTTAACGGCTCTTTTTTTCGTGCAGGCGATCACGCTTTTTTTCGAACAGCCGCCGTATCGCGATAAATCGGAATAATATTACAGTTTAGATACATTTTGGACGCAAATATGTGATATAATGACAACATAAAATCGATGCATCTATCAATCGTGGGGGAAGAAGACCGATGAACGACCCGAAATCCATACTGGACGAATTGAAAAAAGCCGTCGTCGGCAAGGACAATGTGCTGATCATGGCGCTTCTGGCGATCCTTGCGCGCGGGCATATCCTTTTGGAGGACATTCCCGGCGTCGGCAAGACGACGATGGCGCTTGCTTTCTCAAAAGCGCTCGGGCTGGAATACCACCGCATCCAGTTTACGCCCGACGTTCTGCCGAGCGATATCGTCGGCTTTTCCCTGTATGACCGCGAAAGCGGACAGATGACCTATAAACCCGGCGCGATCCTTTGCAATCTCTTCCTTGCGGACGAGCTGAACCGCGCGACGAGCCGTACGCAGTCCGCGCTGCTGGAAGCGATGGAGGAGGGCAACGTGACCGTCGACGGCGTCACACATCCGGTTCCGGATCCGTTTGTGGTCATCGCCACGCAGAACCCGGTCGGCGCCAGCGGAACGCAGCTTTTGCCGGATTCGCAGCTCGACCGCTTCATGGTGCGCCTGACGCTCGGCTATCCGCGCCCGAGCGACGAACTGGATCTTTTGAACCGCAAGCAGGCGGGAAATCCCCTCGACAATGTACGCTGCATCGCGGACAGCGAAGGGCTGAAGCGGATCCGCGTTTCGATCGACAACACCTTTGTCGACAAAAAGATCATGGACTATGTGATCCGGCTCTCGAACGCAACGCGCACGCATTCGTCCGTTCTGCAGGGTGCAAGCCCGCGCGCATCGCTGGCGGTCGTTTCAATGGCGAAGGCGGCGGCGTGGGTGCAGGGGCGCGACTATGTGATCCCGAACGACGTGAAGCTGATCTATCCGGCAACGATCACGCACCGGCTGATCCTGACGCCCGAGGCAAAGGCGTCCGGAGAGAGCGCGGAGACGATCCTGAACGACATTTTGGCGCATACGGCGCCGCCGGCCGTGCGGGGATGATCGTCCGGAGAGCGACATACGGCGCGGCGCTGCTTGCGGCAGCCGTGCTGCATCTTGCCTATGGGCAGTATGTAACGCAGTACATACTGCTGTTTTTGCTGTTTTTACCGATCCTTTCCCTTCTTTTGAGCCTTCCGGCGATCCTGACCTCGCGCGCGGAGCTGTCCGGCGGCGCCGATGTGCAGCGCGGGCGCTCCTGCAAGGTCCGGCTCACGGTGGGCTGCCGCTTTTTTCTGCCGCCGGATCACTACCGGATCACGGTCGAACACCGCAACCTGTTTCTCAATACCGCCGGCACGCGGGTCAAAATACGGATCCACGGAACGCGCAAATGCGAACAGATCTTCACGCCCGAAACCGACCGGCTCGGAACGCTTTCATACCGCATCCGTTCGGCGCGCGCATGCGACTATCTCGGGCTTTTTGCGATCCCGATCAAAAGAAGCGGCAGCGTGACGCTGACGGTTATGCCGAACGCGGAACAGCCCGTGCCGATGCCGACGCTTCTGGAGGATTCCGAATGCATTCAGAAGCCGAAGCCGATCGGGTTCTCCGAGGAGCATGAGCTGCGTCCGTACCGCGAAGGCGACGCCGTGAATCTGATCCACTGGAAACTGACCGAAAAAATGGATGCGCCGATCGTGCGGGAGCCGCAGGAGCTGCTGCGCAAGAAGGTCGTTCTTTCGATAGACCTCCTTGCGGATTATCCCGCGCAGCAGAGCGTGCTGGAACAGCTTCGCTTCCTTTCCGATCTGCTGATCGGACAAAACATTCCGTATCGGATTCGGTACGGGCTGCGCACCGCGCACATCGGCGGGGAAGGCGATTTTACGCGGTTTTTGAAATCGCTGCTGTCCGAGCCCGTTCGGGATGAAAAAGCACAGCCCGTGGTCGGCGGGACCGACACGCTCGTCTGCCGGATCGAACCGCAGAAGGGGGTGCGCGCATGAAACGTACGGACGTCGTGCTGAGAAGCCTCGGGGACGCCGTGCCGGTCGCATGCGGCATGATCGCCTGTGTCTGCGCCGTGACGACGGCGTATCAGATCGGCTTTGCGAAGACCCCGCTGATCCTGTTCTGCGTTTTCGCCGCGCTGCTGCTGTCGCTCTGGATGAACATTCCGAAATACGGCTTCGGCTTCGGCGCGCTCTTTCTGACGTGCGTGATCATGCTTGTTGTGTTCCGCATGAAGAGCGTCGGCGACGGAGCGACCGCGTTTGCGTACCGGCTGCTGACGGAACTGCCGAAGGGCTTTTCCGGGCTGTTCGATCTGGAAGCGCTGGAGGAAGCGGCTGCGCCGATCCGGGAGCCGGACATTTGCATTTCGCTCTTCCTGATGCTCGTCGCGGCATTTTTCGGCTTTATGCTGGCATTTTCATTGATCCGCAGCCGGCTGGCGCTGCTGCCGCTGCTCATTCCGCTTCCGATGCTGCTGGTCAGCCTTGTATACACGAACCGTCCGCCCGCGCTCTGGACCATGGTGCTTCTGACCGTGTATTTCGGATGCGCGCTGCTCGGGAACGGTCTCAGAAAGGGCGATTCCGCGACGCGCGGTCCGTTTGCCGCAGTTCTCGCGCCGGCGCTGCTTGCGCTCGCTCTGCTTGTGATCGCGGCTTTTCCGCAAAGCGGCTTCGTTCCGATTTCGGCGGAGAAACGCAAAGCGTTCTTTTCCGAACGATTCGGACCGGTCGCGGATACGGCGATGTCGTGGTTCGGCACGAAAAGTCCGCATGATTTCAGGCTTTCCGACGAGGGAGAGCGCAAAGAGGACGATACGGAGCTGTTTACCGTCTATGCGCGAAACGGCACGTATCTTCTGAGAACGCACTCCTACGGCGCGTACAAAAACAATCGCTGGCAGTCAGCCGACGCGTATCGCGGCGAATGGAACTCCATGGCGGCGCTCGGCATGCGTCAGGAAAACACGGACGCGGTCATGTGGATCTACGGTTCCGTCTCCGGCGAGCGGGTCACTCCGTATGCATGGACGGACGAGCCTGTTTCGACCGATCCGGAGGAAAAGCTGAGCCTGCCGGCGGCGGACGAGTCCTCGGTCCGCGCGGGCGGCTGGAGAGATTACGCATGGCGATACAAATCGCGCTTTGCGATCAAGGCGGACCGCGTGACGGAGGAAGAACGCGCGTATTACGATTCCTTTGCGCTGAAGCAATATACGATGCAGGACGGCGCACAAAAAGATGCGCTTCTGGACATACTGAAAGCAGCGGGGATCACGCGCGGGCAGGACGCGCTGGAGACGGCGAGAACGGTCGCGGCGTTTGTGCGCGGTTCGGCAGAGTATACGCTGACGCCGGGCGACGTGCCGGGAGGAAAGGATTTTGTGCTCTATTTCCTGACCGAAAACCGCAAGGGCTACTGCGTCCATTTCGCAAGCGCGACGACTGCGCTTCTGCAGGCGCTCGGATATCCCGCGCGATACACGATCGGCTACTATGCCGAGATCCCCGCGGAAATGAGCGGCGAGGGTCTGATCATCACAAAGAACGACGAGCACGCATGGACCGAGGTGTATATCCTCGGCGTCGGCTGGGTGCCGATCGAGAGCACGCCGGGACGTTACGGCGACGGAAGCATCGAATCCGAAAAGCCGAGCGGCGGGCAGGGGACGACCGCGCCGACGCCGGTCCCGACGCCGGTCCCGACGCCGATCCCCACGGCTGTGCCGTCCGCGACTTTGCAGGAAACACCGGTCCCGACGCCGCGGACGACGACCGTTCCGGACGTTCCCGCCCATACGCCGGCGCCGCAGACGGGAAAAGAAGGATCGGAAAACGGCGGCGCGCAGAGCGTGAAAGCACGCGCGGGCGCATGGTGGATCCTGATTCCGCTCATACCGCTTCTCTGGGTCGGAACGGGATCGCTGATCCGAAGGAGGCGGGACCTGCGTTTCCGCGATCCGGACGTCAGACGTTCGATCCCGGATATGGCGCAGTATCTTCGCCGGCTGGAACGATTCGGCGCAGAGAAGGATCCGGACGCCGGGGAATGGGCGACGGAAGCCGCTTTTTCAAACCATACGATGAAGACGGAACACCGAACGCTTCTGAAACGCGTACATACGGTGCAGCAGACACTGTACGCGGACAAGCCGGCGCTGCGATTCATCCTTCGGTGGGTGCTGTATCTGATCTGACGTTTTTGGTCTGAGGACTTGAAAACGGGCGGATGATATGGTATAGTGCTCAAGATTGAAACCAATCATCCGGGCAAACGCCCGGAAGACTATAGATGGGAGCATGAAATGAACAAAAACGGGGAACCGCGCTATCCGGCGCTTCGCGCGATCGCGATGATTCTTGCGAATCTGACGGCGATCCTTTCCGCAAACTATATTGTATTCTTTATTCTGGATCACTTCAACCCGGGGTTTAGCTTCGTTGTACGTTCGGAGTTTTTCCTGACGAAATACCTGCACGTGGTGATCCCGATCCTGATGCTGCTGACGGCGCTTTTTTATCTGCTTCTGTATGCAGCGGGCGGCGTGAAAGCAAAACGCCTCCAAAAGAAACGCCTGATCTGGATTCTTGTGATCGACATCGTGCTTGCGGGCACGTTTGCGATGACGGTCAACGCGCGCGCGTTCGGCTGGGTGAAATGGCTGAGACCCAAAGAGAGCGCGCCGGTCGCGATCGCAACGCGCGTACCGACGGCTGAGCCGACCGAAGCGCCGACGCCGGAACCGACTGCGGAACCCACGCCTGAGCAGAAGACCGCGGCGCCGGGCGAAACGCCCGCGCCGGAGACGCCCACGCCGGAACCGACCGAAGCGCCGACGCCGGAGCCGACGCCGATCCCGGGGCTTCTCGGTGACAAGTACAAAGAAAAGTTCTCCGAAGGCGAGCCCGTGATCACCGAACCGAACACGAGCGAAACGCTTGCGGACGGCACCGTGCGCACGCTGATCTATACCTACGCCGGGCAGAAATCCGCGTTCGAGCTGTATCATTATCAGAAGGGCAAGCAGGAGTATCAGATCGCCGAGCTGTACGTACGCGACATCGAAAAGCTGACGACCCGGTATGAAAACGACCAGGGCAACGCAAAGCTGATGAGCAAGTTTGTGGAAAACAGCCCGGTGCTGATTGCGATCAGCTCCGACTACTTTGCGAACAATGCGAACGGCAAGGGTCTGATCATAAGAAACGGCATGCTGATCCGCAGCAATCCGTGCAAGTATTCCGACCTCTGCGTCATCTATCGGGACGGCACGGTACGCTGCTTCGACTGTAAAAAGGACAAGATCGACAACAACGAGATCATTGCGGACGAGCCGTATCATTCCTTCTATTTCGGACCGACGCTTCTCGATGCGGACGGAAACGCGAAGACGACGTTCAACTCCACGCTGGTCGAGCCCAATCCGCGCTCGGCATTCGGCTACTATGAACCCGGACACTACGCGTTTATCAGCGTCCTCGGCAGTTATTCGCAGATCGACATCAACAACAAAAACACCGGCAGCGGCAAGGCGGCGGGTCTGACGCTTTCCGAGCTGTCGTCGATTTGCGCGTCGCTCGGCATGAAGGCGGCGTATAATCTGGACGGCGGCAGATCGATCAGCATGTACTGGAACAATCGGCTTTTCGGACACAATGTGCGCGTGATCGGCGATATCATCGCGCTCGTGGACTGACAGGAGGGACAGGGCTATGAAACGTAAAACCATTCTCACCGTTGTTGCATTGATCGCACTTTTTACGGCGCTCATCTACCTTGCGGTACTTGCTCTCGCGCAGTTCGGGATCCTGCCGCAGGAACAGACGGAGGACAGCCTGTTCGTGAAGGGGTATCTTTTCCTGCCGCTTCCGGTCATCGGACTTGCGGCGGCGATCATCCTGCAGATCTGCACGGTCCGCTCCGCAAAAAACAAAAAACGGTAAGCACGTCTTTTTGTGCCGTCGCGCAAGCGGCGGCATTTTTGCGTATTTGAAAACTTGTTGAAAACTTACGGAAGAACGGCGGCTTTGTCGGGCGGTTTCGCTTGACCGCGGGACGGAATATCGGTATACTGTATCTGTGAGATTTTACGGAAACGAGGAGAAGATCATGCTGGATATCGCAATCATCGGCGGCGGTCCCGCGGGACTTGCGGCGGGGCTGTATGCCGTGCGCGGCGGCGCGAACGTCTGCGTTTATGAAGAAATGTTCGCAGGCGGACAGATCGTGAAAACGCACCGGATCGACAATTACCCGGGCATTTCCGACGGACCGGACGGGTATGCGCTGGCGGCGCGGTTTGAGGAGCATGCGACGGCGTTCGGGCTGAAGATCGAATACGGCGCGGTGACGGAGCTTGCGCTCGACGAGGACCCGAAGCATTTCCTGTTCAACGGCGCGCGCATCGAAGCGAAGACCGTGATCCTTGCAACCGGCGCTTCCCCGAAAACGCTCGGCATCCCCGGCGAAAAGGAGCTGACCGGGCACGGCGTGAGCTATTGCGCGACCTGCGACGGCGCGTTCTATAAGAACCGCACGGCAACGGTCATCGGCGGCGGCGATACGGCAATCTCCGACGCGCTGTATCTTGCCAAGCTCTGCAAACAGGTCTATGTCGTGCACCGGCGCGACGCGCTCCGCGCAAGCGCGATTTTAGCCGACGCGGCGCTGAAGACCGAAAACATCGGATTCATCTGGAACAGCGTTCCGGAGGCGTTTCTCGGCGAAGACAGGCTGTCCGGGATCCGGCTCAGAAACCGCGTGACCGGCGAGAGCTCCGAGCTTTCGACCGACGGCGCGTTCGTGGCGGTCGGCGTGGCGCCGCGCACCGAGCTGTTCCGCGATCAGGTCGCGCTTGCGGAAAACGGCAGCGTGATCACCGATGAAAAAATGCAGACGAGCATCCCCGGCGTTTTCGCAGCGGGCGATGTGCGAAATACCCCGCTTCGGCAGGTCGTGACCGCGTGTGCGGACGGCGCGATCGCCGCAACCTGTGCATTGGAGGCAAGCCGTGTTAAGTGAAGCACAACGGGCCGAGGCGCTCGACATCCTGAAAAAGACCTATCCGGACGCGAAACCGGCGCTGCATTTTTCCTCGCCGTTCGAGCTTCTGGTCGCGACGATGCTCTCCGCGCAATGCACGGACAAGCAGGTGAACAAATGCACGGACGTGCTGTTTCCGAAATACAACACGCCGGAAGCGTTCGCCGCGATGGATTTTGAAACGCTCGAACCGTATATCAAGAGCTGCGGGTTCTACCGCATGAAGGGCGAGCACATCCTCGAAATGAGCCGGATCCTTCTCGAACAATACGGCGGAAAGGTCCCCGAAACGCGCGAGGAGCTCACCAAGCTTCCCGGCGTCGGCAGAAAGACGGCGAACGTCGTGCTGTCCAACGCGTTCAGGGTCCCGGCGATCGCGGTCGATACGCACGTGTTCCGCGTGGCAAACCGCATCGGACTGACCGAGGCAAAGAACGTGGAGAAAACCGAACAGCAGCTGATGGCGCATATCCCCGAACAGGATTGGGGCGACGCGCACCATTGGCTGATCTATCACGGCAGACAGGTCTGCGCGGCGCAGCGCCCGAAGTGTCCTGACTGCCCCTTAAAGGAGATTTGCGAACATGCAGTTCATTGATAAAGCGACGATCCATATCAAGGCGGGAAACGGCGGCGACGGCTGCGCGTCGTTCCACCGCGAAAAATACGTCATGAAGGGCGGACCCTCCGGCGGCGACGGCGGCAGGGGCGGCAACATTGTGTTCGTCGCGGATCCGCAGGCGTCCACGCTGCTCGATTTCAAGCGCTACCGGCATTTTCGCGCGCAGGACGGCGAGCAGGGCAGGGCGGAGCTCATGGCGGGCAAAAACGGCGAGGACCTTCTGATCAAGGTGCCGGTCGGCACGATCGTGCGCGACGTCGAGACCGGCAGCATCGTCGCGGATATGAGCGAGCCCGGAAAACAGCGCATCGTACTGTACGGCGGCAGGGGAGGCAAGGGCAACGCGCGCTTTGCCACGGCGACCAAGCAGGCGCCGCGCTTTGCGCAGAACGGGATCAAGACCGAGGAACGGACCGTCGAGCTGGAGCTCAAGACGATCGCGGACGTCGGCATCATCGGACTGCCGTCGGTCGGCAAGTCCACGATCCTGTCCGTGCTGACCAGTGCGAAGCCGAAGATCGCGGCGTACCATTTCACGACGCTGACGCCGAACCTCGGCGTGGCGACGCGCTATGACCGCTCGTTTGTGATGGCGGACATCCCGGGGCTGATCGAGGGCGCCGCGGAGGGCGCGGGGCTCGGACACGACTTTTTACGGCACATCGAGCGCACGCGCATCCTCGTGCACGTGCTGGACGCGTCCGGCAGCGAGCTCAGAGATCCGCTGGACGATTACGAAAAGATCAACGCGGAGCTGTCGAAATTCTCCGACGCGCTTGCGGGCCTGCCGCAGATCGTGGCATGCAACAAGATGGACATTCCGGGCGCGGAGGAGAACTTTGAGCGGATCAGAGCGGCGCTGGAGCCGCAGGGCGTTCCGGTGTTCGCGGTATCCGCGGCGACGACCGAGGGCTTCGGTCCGATGCTCGATCGCATCGTACAGATGCTCGACGCGCTCCCGCCGGTGCGGGTTTACGACGAGACCGAGCTGCTCGTCGGCGCGCAGTATGAAAAGGGCTTCACGGTGCACCGCGACGACGCGGGCGTATTCGTGGTCGAGGGCGGCGACGTCGAGCGGATCCTCGACACGACCGATCCGGAGGACGACGTTTCGATGCGCCGTTTCCAGCAGCTGCTGATCAAGACGGGCATCATCTCCGCGCTTCGCGAAATGGGAGCCAAAGACGGCGACACGATCCGCCTCGGCGAATGGGAATTTGATTTTACGGATTAAGAAAGGACAAGGTATATGACAGGCAAAGAACGTGCAGAATTCAGAAAACAGGCGAACCAGCTTACCGCGATCTTTCAGATCGGCAAGGACAACATCACGGAACCGCTCATTGAGGCGGTCGACGCCGCGCTCAAAAAGCGCGAGCTCATCAAGCTCTCCGTGCTCGAAACGAGCGAGCTTTCCGCCAGGGAAGCCGCCGGGCAGCTTGCGGAAGCGACAGGCGCCGAAATCATCCAGTGCATCGGGCGGAAGCTCGTGCTGTATCGCAAAAAGGAAGAGGAATAATCCATGCTTGAGATCCGGAACCTGATCAAATCCTACGGAAACGGACCGCGCGCGGTCGACGATTTGTCGCTGACCGTTGAGGCGGGCGACATTTACGGCTTCATCGGACACAACGGCGCGGGCAAGACGACGACGCTGCGCTGCATTTCGGGCATTCTGCCGTTTGACGCCGGAGAGATCCTGATCGACGGCATCGACATCCGGAAGGATCCGATGTCGGCGAAGCGCATCATGCGCTATATCCCGGACAATCCCGATCTGTACACGTTTCTGACCGGGGAGGGATACCTGAATTTCCTTTGCGATATCTACGGCATCGACGAAGAGACGCGCCGCGAACGCATTCAGCAGTACGCTGCGGCGTTCGAGATCGAATCCAAGCTCGGCGATCTCGTGGGCTCGTATTCGCACGGCATGTGCCAGAAGCTGGCGCTGATCGGCGCGCTCATTCAGCGTCCGAAGCTGCTGATGCTCGACGAGCCGTTTGTGGGGCTGGACCCGAAGGCGGCGCACACGCTGAAGAGCATCATGCACGAGCTGTGCGAAAACGGCTGCGCGATCTTTTTCAGCACGCATGTGCTGGAGGTTGCGGAGAAGCTCTGCAACAAGATCGCGATCATCAAAAACGGCAAGCTCGTTAAGGCGGGACCGATGGATGAGGTGCGCGGCGACAATTCCCTCGAAGAACTCTTTTTGGAGCTGTCGGACGAATGAAGAGCTTCCGAACGCTGATCAAGCTGTATCTGAACAGCATTTTCCGTTTCCCGGTGATCCGGTATTCCAGGGACGCCAGAGAGCGCAGGAACGCCGTCATGGGCGTCGTTGCAATCGGTCTCATCGTCGTGGTGTACGGCGGCATGTCCGCCATAACCTCCTATCAGATGATCTCGACGGGCGTGGATCCCGCGGTCCCGTTTCTGATGATCGCAACGATGGCGAGCATTTTCGCGCTTGCGATGGCGTTTGCGCAGGGCGGGGCGACGCTGTCCGGCTTTGCGGATTTCGACACGCTGATGGGGATGCCGATTCCGATCCCGCTGATCGTGCTCGCGCGGTTTTTCGCGCTGTATTCGGTGGAGGCGCTGTACTGCGCCGCCTATCTTGTGCCGTGCGGCGTGATCTACGCGATCCTGTGCGCGCCGGCATGGTGGTTCTATCCGGTGTTTCCCGTGATGCTGCTGCTTCTGCCGGTCGTTCCGGTCGTGATCGGAAGCGGCGCGGATCTGCTGCTTTCCGCGGCGTTTGCCCGCAGCAAGTATAAGAAGGGGATCACATCGGCGATCAAGATGATCCTTCTGATGGGGTTCATCATCTTCGCGTATATGTTTCCGCAGCTGAGCAGCCGCTTTATCCATGCGCTGGGAGAAGCCGTTTCGGTCACGTCAAGGATCTATCCGCCGGCGCTGTGGTTTGCAAAGGGCGCGACGGGCAGCTTTTCTCATGCGGCGCTGTTTATCATCGGGTCTGCGGCGCTGTGCGCGCTCTTTGTTCTGATTCTGAACCGGACGTTTCTGCCGCTGCACGACCGGCTGACCGCCGGATATCATGTGAAGAACTACCGGCTCGGATCGCTCAGAAGAAGCGGCGCGCTGCAGGCGCTGTTCCGGATCGAACGCAAGCGGTTTTTCAACAGCACGGCGTGGGTGGTCAATACGATCATCGGCTCGATCCTGATCGCCGTGCTCGGCATTGCGGGAGCGGCGTTTTCGGGGACGCTTTCCGTTCTGCTGAAGCAGATGTCCGTGGAGGCGTACGCTTCCGCGGCGCTGACCGGCGTACTGATCTTCTGCGCGACGATCTCGCCGACGACGTCCTGCGCGATTTCGATGGAGGGAAAGGGGATCTGGATCGCAAAGACCCTGCCGGTCTCCGCAAAGCTGTGGCTTCGCGCCAAGCTTCTGATGAATCTGCTTCTCGTCGGTCCGTCGCTGCTGCTTGCAATCGTGCTGCTGACGGTTTCTTTCCGGTCTTTTTTGACGGCGGCGGATCTTTTGGGGGTCGTACTCATGCCGATCGCCGCGCTGCTGTTTACGACGGTGTTCGGGCTGTATGTCAATGCCTGCATGCCGCGGCTTACCTGGAAATCGGACACGGAGGTCGTAAAGCAAAGCGGTTCGGTGCTCGTGATGCTGCTGAGCGGGCTTGGACTCGTTGCCGTTTCCGTGCTTCCGGCGCTGCTCAGCGGGCTGCATTGGCTTACGCCGGCGATTGCGGCGGCGGTTCTCTGCGCGGCGGCGGCGGTCTATCTGCACCTGATGAAAAACGCGGAACAAATTCGCCGGAATTTGTAATAATTGCGTGACAATTATGACACATTGATGGTATAATATGATTGTCATAGTATTCTGCGACGCATCTGCGGACGCATGAGAGAGAGGTGATCGGGAAGTTGGATCTGATTACGATATTCCAAACCATCTTCAGCGCGATCAAGACCCCGAGCGGTCTTGCAAGCTTTGTCTTCGACGTGCTGATTATAACCATCTTCCTGTATAAAATTCTGGAGTGGACAAAGGAAACGCGCGCGTTTCAGGTCATGAAGGGAATCGGACTTTTGTTCGTGTTCTCCGTTTTGGCGCGCCTGCTCAATTTGTGGACGATCTACTGGGTGCTGAACAGCACGCTTGCCGGCGGTTCCATTTTCATCATTCTGTTCATTCTTTTCACACCGGAGATCAGACGGATGCTGAGCCGTATCGGCACGAACCGGCTGACCAAACTGTTCGGCGGCGCAAGCGAGACCGATTCCAGACGGGTCGTCATGGACCTGAAACGTTCGATCCTGCATCTTGCAAAGCGCCGCGTCGGCGCGCTGATCGTGTTTGAACGCCGCTCCGGTCTCGGCGACATTGCCGCAACGGGAATTCCGCTGAACGCGGAGATCTCCGGCGCGCTGATCGAGAACATTTTTGAACCGAACACGCCGCTGCACGACGGCGCAGTCGTGGTGCGCGGAACGACCGTGGTTGCCGCAAGCTGCCTTTTGCCGCTGTCCGACGACACCAAGGTCGCGCGTGAGCTCGGGACGCGTCATCGCGCCGCGCTGGGGGTTTCTTCCGCGTCGGACTGCGTGGTCATCGTCGTTTCAGAGGAAACCGGCGCGATCTCCGTTGCGCACGAAGGCAAGCTGATTCGATTCCTCGATGAGAAAGCGCTGAACGATCAGCTTGAAAGCCTGCTTTTGAAAGACGACACGGGATTTGTGCTCCCGTGGAAGAGAAAGAAAAGGGGGGCGGAGGCATAACATGACAAAACGGCAAAAGTTTTTCTCCGCGCTCGGACAGTTTTTCAAGAGCGTCTTTACCAAGAATATTCCGATCAAGATCGCCGCGCTGGTGTTTGCACTGCTGCTTTGGGGCTATGTGCTTTCCGAAGAAAAGCCGAAATACGTCAAGCGGGTAACGGACGTCAGCATTGATTATCAGAACGAAAGCAGATTGAAGGGAAAAGGCTGGGAAGTCGTTGAGATCAGTCCGTCGACGGTCGACGTCAATGTCGAAGCCGGAATCGATATGCACAGCATGCTGGATGCTTCGCGCGTACGGTGCTATGTGGATCTCGGAAGCATTACGATTTCCGACCAGGATCCGGACCGCAAAACGGTCGAGGTCGGCATCATGACTTCGATCCCGGAATACGGCGTGCTGAAGAACACGTCGACGGAGCGGGCAAAGGTCACGATCGAACGGGTCAAGGTCAGCGAGCGCATGACGGCGTCCGTGCAGCTTGAAGGAAGCCTTCCTGCCATTGTGAAAATGAACGACACGCTTCCGGAGTATTTCGAATGCATTCCGCCGAAGAAGGTCACCGTTTCGCAGATCACGGGTTTGAAATCCGATATCGACAGGATCTCCGGCGCCGAGGTCACGATTGACCTGTCTTCGTTTGACAATGACGATCTGTCCAAGGTGACGGGAACCTTCTCGAGGATTCTTCCCGTCACGTTCAGGGACGCAAGCGGTGAGGTCATCGTTTCAAATGCGACGGACGGGGTCGTGGTGAATGTAGAGGATATCGTGATCCGCCGGTATAAGGAGGTTCCGATCAAGCTGAGCATCTCCGAAGAGCAGATCGACACAGACGTCTATGAATATATCTGCGAGATCAAACGCGGAGAAACAGACACGGTCCGTATTTACGGCGACGCTTCCGAGCTTGCCAAGGTTACGGAGATCGAAACGGAGCTGATCTATCCGGAGTCTCAGGAAGGCAGAACGGCGGTGAAAGCGGAGCTTCTGTACCCCGAAGACGCCGACATAACGATGGAGCGGGATTCGGTGAACGTTGTGGTCGCCACGAAAAAACGCACGGTCGACGGCGCGGAATATGAGATCCAGGTCAAGTATTCCAACCCGGACAACGGGATGAAGCTCGCGGAAAAGACCGAAACGATCAAGGTCAGGGTTTCGGGACTTGTCGATGCGATGAATGCGTTCAACCCGGATTGGCTGACGGCATCGGTCGATCTTGCCCGCTGCGGGCAGGGCAAGCAAAACCTCCCGTTCAAGCTTTTGTTCAAGGGCGTTGATCTGTATGCGGAAAGCTACCTTGTCAGGGAAACGGACAATGAAGACGAGCCGGCGATCCGGATCACATACGTCACAAAGAACGGCGAGACCTACCAGATTGAGCTTGTAAGCAATACGGTTGAGGTCGTTCTGAACAGCACGGAGACGGAAACAAACGGATAAGCCGATCTGCATGAGAACGGTCTATTTGCAAAACTTAAGAAAAGAGCTCGACGCGACGGACGAATCGTTCGCCGCTTCGTGCTGTAAAAAGCTCGGGATTCCGAAGGACGCGCTCATTCGGGTGCGTATCGTGCGGCAAGCGCTTGACGCGCGCAAAAAACAGGACATCTTCTACTGCATCCACGCGGAGCTGACGCTCAGCGACGCGGCTGCAAAGCGCGTTCTCAAAGATCCTCGCCTGAAAGCCGAGCCGGTCAATGAAACCGCAGAGGAAACGCCTGCCTTCGGCACAAAGCAGCCGCAGGGACGGATCATTGTGGCGGGGCTGGGACCTGCCGGACTGTTTGCGGCGCTGACGCTTGCCGAAAACGGATATCGCCCGCTTGTGATCGAGCGCGGACGCCCGATCGAGGAACGCGTCAAGGATGTGGAAACGTACTGGTCCGGAAGGGGAAAGAACCCGGATCCGGACAGCAACGTCGCCTTCGGCGAGGGCGGCGCGGGGACGTTTTCGGACGGAAAGCTGACCACCCGCATCCGCGATCCGCACATCGACGGCGTGCTGCGCGATCTGATTGCTTCCGGCGCGCCGGAGGAGATCGCGTATCTTGCAAAACCGCATATCGGAACGGACCGGCTCCGGACCGTGGTGAAAAACCTGCGAACGCGAATCGAAAAGGCGGGCGGGGAGGTGCGATTCTCCGCAAAGCTGACGGACTTCCGCATGCGCGACGGCGCGATCTGCGAAGTACAGGTGCGGGAGGGAGACCGCGAAACATGGGAACCCTGCGCAGCCTTGCTGCTTGCGATCGGGCACGGCGCACGCGATACCGCGCGGATGCTCTTTGAGAAAGGCGTCGTCATGGCGCCGAAAGCGTTTGCGATCGGCGTGCGCGCCGAGCATCCGCAAAGCCTGATCAACGCAAGTCAGTACGGACCGATGGCAAGCCATCCGCGGCTCGGCGCGGCGGAATATCGCCTGACCGCACGGAGCGGTGAACGCGGCGTCTATACGTTTTGCATGTGCCCCGGCGGACAGGTCGTTGCAAGCGCGAGCGGTCCGGAACAGGTCGTGGTCAACGGCATGAGCAACTTTGCGCGCGACGGGAAAAACGCCAACGCGGCGGTCGTCGTGCAGATCACGCCGGAGGATTTCGGTCCGCATCCTCTGGACGGGCTCCGGTATCTGGACCGGCTCGAGCGCGATGCGTTCCTTTCGGGCGGCGGCGACGGAACGGCGCCCGCGTCCACGGTCGGCGCGTTTCTGCGCGGGGAGGTCTCGGGACCTTCGCAGTCGGTGGAACCGACATACCGGCCCGGCGTGCGGTATACAAAGCTCTCGGACTGTCTGCCGGACTTTGTGACGGCGGGGATCCGCGACGGACTCAGGGCGTTCGGACGTCAGCTCAAAGGCTACGACATGGAGGACGCCGTACTGACGGCGGTCGAAAGCCGGACGTCTTCGCCGCTGCGCATTCTGCGCGACGCCGCAATGGAATCCGTATCGCATAAAGGACTGTATCCGATCGGCGAAGGCGCGGGCTATGCCGGCGGCATCGTCAGCGCAGCGGTCGACGGGCGAAAAGCGGCGGAAGCCGTCATGCGCATCTACGCGCCGCTTCCATAATTTGCCGGAATTGCAAAATAGATTCGTCATACTTGTAAAAAAAGTTTCAACAAACGCCGGGCGGCGTTTGTTTTTTTACGGAGCTGTGATATAAAGAAACTGTACAAACGAAGGAAAGGAGGACGCGTACATGAAACGTCTGCTGTGTCTGCTGCTCTGCCTGTGCATGCTGCCGGTCTCGATCCGGTCGGCGTCGGCGACGGAGGAAGAAACGATCGTACGCGTGCTTCTGTCCACGAACGGTGCGGATACCCTGACGGTACAGCTTGTCGGGAAATACGCCGTGGGCGGCAAAAAAATCTCCGGCGGGACCGTGACGGCAGCCATCGACAACGGGAAGATCACGGTATCCCATTCGTCCGCAGGGGTTCTGCAGACGTCGTCCGCGTCGGTCCGTCTGACGCGCGTCGGCACATCCGCCGCCACGGTGCTGCAATTCAACAATCCGAGACACGGGAAGCTGACGTATTACGGCGATTTCGTGTTTTACAACGACAACGGCACGCTGCGGCTGATCAACTATGTGGATATGCATCATTACCTCTACGGCGCGGTCAGCGGCGAGATGTCCGACTCGTCGGATCCCGAACTGCTGAAAACGGAGGCGATCTGCGCCAAGGGCTTTGCGCTTGCCGAGGTCGAGGCGAGAAAGAGCAAGTATTTCGACGTGTACGACACCACGAGCTCACAGCTGTATTACGGCTATGTGGCGGGAGATCGGAACACGATCGCCGCGGTCGACGCCGTTTGGACGCAGACCCTGCGTTATCGCGGAAAGACCGTGAAAACCTATTACAGCACCGCCAACGGCGGACAGGCGATCACGCCGCGCATTCGCTGGGGCGGCACCGGAAACGACGGCGCATACTGGTTCGGATACGACCCGTTCGACCTTTTGGGATCGACTAAAAATGTCGTTCTGACGGTCGACGGAGCGGAGCCGGAAAAGATGAATTCGAAGCTGTATTCCTTCCTGCTCGGCAAAGCGGGGGCGGCGGAGATCGTTTCGGTCGACGCGCTTGTCGGCATTTACGATCCGAACAAGCCCTCCGGCACCGCGCGTTATCCGAGCACACTCGCGCCGCAGAAACGGTACGACTGGACGCTGACGGTCAAAGACGGCGACGGCACGCAGCGGCAGGTCTCGTTTTCCTGCACGCCCGGCGAGGTCAGGACCGCGGCGGCGTCCGGCGCGGCGGGCGCTGTCTGCTTTGCCGTGCGCACCGCCGAACGGGAATGGAGGCTTGTGTGGGGTGTTTCGAGCGGACACCGCGCGGGGCTTTCGCATCGCGGCGCGGCGCAGATGGTCAAGAAGGGCTATTCCTATGTGGATGTGCTGAAATTCTATTACCGCGGCGCCACGCTCTTTGACGCGGACGGCAATGCGATCGAATCGACCGCGGACTTCGACTTTACCTATGAAGACGGCGACGATCCGCAGCCGATCGCAACCCCGACGGCAGCTCCTTCCGCGACGCCGACGGCAAAGCCCACGGCAGATCCGACCGCGACGCCCACGGCAGATTCGACCGCGACGCCCACGGCGAAGCCGACCGCAGCTCCGACCGCGGCGCCCACCGCGAAGCCGACGGCGACGCCCGCACCGGCATCGTCCGGCTATGACGTGATCGTGACGTCGGCTACCCTGCGCTTGCGCAAGGGTCCGTCGACCTCCTATGCGACGATCCGGACCCTGAAACGCGGAACGATCCTTGCGGTCACCGGCAAAAGCGGAAGCTGGCTCAAGGCGTTTGACGAAGAAAGCGGCAAGACGGGTTATGTGTACGGCGATTACGTCAGCTATTTTGAACGCGCGCCGAAGCCGCGTTGGGAGGGCGTATGCAATGCCGACCGTTCCAATCTGCGGCGCGGACCCTCGACCGACTTTGACAAATGCGGGGTGCTGAACAAGGGCGACAAGGTCTATGTTTACTATCAGTCCGGGAACTGGTACTTTATCATGGACCGCGCAACGGGACAGGGCGCATTTATCTACAAGAACTATATCACGCTCGGCGCCGATGCGCCTGCGGTTTTGCGGGGCGACGTCAACGGCTCGGGCGATGTGACCGCCGCCGACGCATCGCTGATCCTGCGATTCCTGGTGAAACGGGATCCGATTACGGATCGGAACCTGCTTGCGGCGGACTATTACGGGGACGGCACCGTGGACGCCTCGGATGCTGCGGGTATCCTGCGGCATGTCGTCGGTCTGGAATCATAACGGATTCATGATTTCATGCGCCTTCGGGCGCATTTTTTTGCGGGAAAAACTTGCATCTGTGTGAAATGCGTAGTATAATATTCCGGTTGTTTTTTTGAGAGAATTACAGACAATCCGAAGAAAAGAGGAGCTTTTATGAATATTCGCAATGTAGCGATCATCGCACACGTCGACCACGGCAAGACGACGCTGGTCGATCAGCTTTTGAAGGACGCGGGCGCGCTGCGGCGCAGCGAGCAGGGGACCGAGCGCATCATGGACAGCGGCGATCTCGAGCGCGAGCGCGGCATCACGATCCTGTCCAAAAACACCGCGGTCACCTACGGCGACACGCGCATCAATATCGTCGACACGCCGGGTCACGCGGACTTCGGCGGCGAGGTCGAGCGCATCCTGCAGATGGTGGACGGCGTTCTGCTTCTCATTGACGCGTTCGAGGGCTGCATGCCGCAGACGCGGTTTGTGCTCCGCAAAGCGCTGGAGCTCAACAAGAAGGCGGTCGTCGTGGTGAACAAGGTCGACCGTCCGGAAGCGCGTCCCTACGAGGTCGTGGACGAAGCCTTGGAGCTTTTCATCGAGCTCGGCGCAACGGACGAGCAGCTCGATTTCCCGATCGTGTACGCCTCCGCGCGCAACAACATGTCGGGCTACGAGCCGGATCAGATGGAGAACAACATGCAGGCGGTCTTCGATACGATTCTCAAGGAGATCCCGTCTCCCGCAACGGACACCGACGCGCCGCTGCAGATCCTGTTCTCGACGATCGACTACGACGATTATGTGGGCAAGATCGGCATCGGCAGAATCGAGCGCGGCGTGGCAAAGCGCGGACAGGTCATCACGCTGTGCGGCGGACAGGAGAACCGCCGCCGCGACACGAAGATCACGCGGCTCTATAACTTCGAGGGCTTACAGCGCGTCGAGGTCGAGGAAGCGTATGCGGGCGACATCGTCTGCGTCGCGGGCGTGGAGGATCTGAACGTCGGCGAGACCGCGTGCGATCCTGCTTGCGTCGAGCCCATGCCGTTCGTCAAGATCGACGAGCCGACCGTCTCCATGATGTTTATGGTCAACGACAGCCCGTTTGCCGGCAAGGAAGGCAAGTATGTGACGAGCCGCAATCTCCGCGAACGGCTGTTCAACGAGGTCAAAACGAACGTGTCCATGCGCGTCGAGGAGACCGAATCCACCGACACGTTCCGCGTCAGCGGCAGAGGCGAGCTGCATCTTTCGATCCTGATCGAGCAGATGCGCCGTCAGGGCTATGAGTTCGCGGTGTCGCGTCCGAAGGTCATTCTGCACAAGGACGAAAACGGCGTTGTGACCGAGCCGATCGAGGAGCTCACCATCGACGTGCCGCAGGAATACGTCGGCGCGGTCATGGAAAAGCTCGGCATGCGCAAGGCGGAAATGACCGACATGACGACGCTCGGCGACACCGGCACGCGCCTGAAGTTCCTGATCCCGGCGCGCGGACTGATGGGGTACCGTTCGGAGCTAATGACCGACACGCGCGGCAACGGCGTTATGAACCATATCTTTTACGGCTACGAGCCCTATAAGGGCGATATTGCCGAGCGCAAGACGGGAAGCCTCGTCGCGCACGAAACGGGCGATTCCTGCTCCTACGGGCTGTTCTACGCCCAGGATCGCGGCAGGATGTTCATCGGACCGGGCGTTCCGGTCTATGAGGGCGAGATCGTGGGCGAATGCGCGCGCGCGGACGACATCGTGGTCAACGTCTGCAAGAAGAAGCACGTCACCAACATGCGCGCAGCGGGCAGCGACGAAGCGCTGCGGCTCACGCCGCCGACGCTGTTCACGCTCGAACAATGCCTCGAGTTCATCGCGGACGACGAGCTGGTCGAGATCACGCCGAAGAGCATCCGCATGCGCAAGCGCATTCTTTCGAAGGAACAGCGCATGAAGCTTGCGGCAAGGATGATGAAGGAATAATGCAATGACCGCAAGGTCGATTCATGCCGACAGGCAATTCATGACCGACAGGTCAATTCATGTCCGAAGGACAATTCATTCCGAAACACAGGGATGAATTGCAGCACGGCTGCATGAATCGGCTGCGCCGTGAATTGCAGCGAAGCTGCATGAATTGTGCTGCGCACATGAATTGCGGTATAACCGCATGAAAGGAGCCAATATGATCCGCAGAGCAGAACCCAAGGACGCGCCGCGCATCTCCGCGCTTTTAAGGCAGGTGCTGGAAGTGCACGCCGCCGTGCGTCCCGATATGTACCGGAGCGGCACGCAGAAGTATTCCGAAGCGGGCGTATTGAAGCTCCTGGAGGATCCGGACTGCGTGCTGTTCGTGGAAACGGACGAAACCGACCGGGCGGTCGGCTATGCGATCTGCTTTGTGCATGAGATCGAAGACAGCGGCACCGTCGTCGGGCGCAGGGAGCTGTTCATCGACGATCTGTGCGTGGACGAGCAGGAGCGCCGCGGCGGCGTCGGACAGCGGCTTTTTGCGCATGTGAAGGCGTTTGCGAAGGACAACGGCTTCGACTGGATCACGCTGAACGTCTGGAACGACAACGTGAACGCGCTCGCGTTCTATCAAAAGATGGGGCTTACCGCGCGCAAAACGGTTCTGGAGTATCGGATAGACTGACCGGGGTTATGAGAAAGAAAGAAATTACACTCTTTTTGGCGGCTGTGATCAGCCATGTTTTCTGGGGCTTCAGCTTTCTCGGCACGAAATCGGCGCTCGGCGTTGCCGATATGTTCCTGCTGCTCAGTCACCGGTTTCTGATCGCGTTTGCGATCATGAATCTGCTGCTTCTGTTCGGCGTGGTGAAGATCGACTTCCGCGGCAAATGGAAGCGGATCCATTTACCGCTGTTCATGGGGCTCATGGAGCCGGTGGTGTATTTCATCGGCGAGGAGCTCGGCGTCATCCATTCGACGACGATCTTTTCGGGCGTGATGATCGCGGTGATCCCGATCGTGGCGATCTTTGCGGCGATCCCGTTTCTGCATGAAAAGCCGACGGTCGGACAGATCCTGTTCAGCTTCCTGTCGGTCGGCGGCGTCATCGGCATCGGGCTTCTGACGCATTCGAGCGGCAAACTGGACTGGATCGGCGTTGCGGGGCTGGTCGTTGCGGTGGTTTCCGCCGCGGCGTACGGGATCCTCGATCGCGGACTGTCCGCAGAGTTTACGCCGTTCGAGCGCACGTACCTGATGATCGGCATGGGCGCGGTGTGCTTTACGCCGATCGCGCTCATCCGGACGCATTTCGATCTCGGCGCCTTCTTTGCGCCGATGGGCGATTTGCGGTTCCTGCTGCCGGTGCTGTTCCTTGCGGTGTGCTGTTCGGTCGTGAGTTACTTTTTGCTGTCCTATATGGCGACGTATATGACGGTGACGCGCTCGACCGTATATGCGAACCTGACGACCGCGGTGTCCGTGATCGCGGGCGCGCTGATCCTCAAGGAGCCGTTTTCCTGGCTTTCCGCCGTATTCTGCGTTGTGATCCTTGTCGGGATCTACGGCGTGCAGAAGTTTGCAAGGAAGGGCGAGTCAGACACCATAGAAAAACCAATCCATTCAACAGAGGGAGAAACAAAATGAGAAAAGACGGGAGACGCGTCAAGACCGCGCAGCCGATGTATCAGGTCGCGGCGCACATCATGGATCAGCGCTGCGATTCCATGAACATGATGGAGATCGACGTTCCGGTCGAGCCGATGCAGGCGTACCTGAACAAAAAGCGCGCCGAGGGGAAGGTGTATTCCCACCTCGGGCTGGTGCTTGCGGCATACGTGCGCACGGTTGCGGAGTATCCGATCATCAACCGCTTCGTCGTGAACAAGACGATCTATGCCAGAAACGAGATCGCGGTCGGCATGGTGGTCCTAAAGCCCGGCGAAACCGAGGGCACGATGAACAAGATGCATTTCAGACCGGAGTTCACGATTGACGACGTGCACAAAACGCTCGATCAGTACGTGACGGAAAACCGCGAGAAGGGCGATACGAATTCGACCGACGATCTGATCCGCAAGCTTCTGAAGGTTCCGGGACT
The DNA here is from genome assembly GCA_947168855.1 of uncultured Clostridia bacterium. Lineage (GTDB taxonomy): Bacteria > Bacillota > Clostridia > Christensenellales > CAG-138 > UBA3792. Next base: position 13,088 of record CAMVNO010000010.1, on the reverse strand, counting down.
CTGCCGCTTCGGCGTGTGCGTGTTCAAGCTCATGGACAAGTTCGGCTTGCTTCCGAAGAGCATCATCGACGCGAGCCCGTTCCATTGCTCGCTGACGATCACGAACCTTGCCAGCATCCGCACGAACGCGATCTATCATCATGTGTACAATTTCGGCACGACGACGATGATCATCGCGATGGGCATCCCGCATGAGGTCCCGCAGCGGAAGAAGGGGGAGATCGTGTTCGAGAAATGCATTCCGATGGGGATCGTCATGGACGAGCGCGTCTGCTCCGGCTCGCAGTACGTCGTCGCAAGCCGCAAGCTTTTCAACTACCTGAAGCATCCGGAGCTCCTCGAAGTTCCGCCCGAAAAGGTGGAGGAGGATATCCCGTAAGCGACCGCTTTCCCGCCCGCCGAAAGGCGGGCTTTTTTCGTGCCCTGAAAGGCGGGAACGATAGAATCCGTGATGTAAAATATATGAAAAGATTTGCTTTTTCTTCTATATTGATATTTACAAAACAGAGCGTCTGTGCTATAATCATATGGTAAATTGTGAGGAGAATATACCCATGCGGATCAAGGGACTCGAACTGCATAGATTCCGGAATTATACGGACCTTACCCTGTATCCGGAGCCGGGGCTCAACATCCTTTCGGGACTGAACGCCGAGGGGAAGACCAACGTGCTCGAGTCGATCTTTCTGTGCGCGCTGGGAAGAAGCCACCGCACGCCGCACGACACGGAGCTTGTGATGGACGGGATGACGGACGGCAGCGTTGCGCTTTCTCTCGAAACGCGCGGCGGCTCGCGCTCGATCCGCATCGAGCTCATCCGCGGGGAACGGAAACGGGTATATCTCGACGAAGCGCCGCTTTCCCGCTCGGGCGAGCTCATGGGCTGTCTGAACGTGGTCATGTTCTCGCCGGAGGACCTTGCGCTGGTCAAGGACGGACCGCAGGAGCGGCGGCGGTTCCTCGATATGGAGCTATCGCAGCTCAGACCGTCGTACTACTACACGCTGCAGCAGTACAATCAGGCGCTGAAAAGCCGCAATCTGCTGCTGAAGGAAGATCCCGTACCGTACGAAATGGTCGAGCTGTGGGACGAGCAGCTCAGTAAGCTCGGCGCAGCGATCATGCAGAACCGCGCGGCGTTCATTGAGGAGCTTTCGCAAAACGCGCACACGCTCCACGCGAAGATGAGCGGCACGAAAGAGCTTCTGGAAACGGTCTACGAGCCGACGATCCCGGTGCAGGATTACGACACGATGCGCGAAACGCTGACGGTGCAGCTCGGCGAACGGCTCGAGCGCGACGTATTCCGCGGGTTCACCTCGGTCGGACCGCATCGGGACGATCTGGGTTTACTGCTGAACGGACGCGATCTGCGCGTTTACGGCTCGCAGGGGCAGCAGCGCACGGCGGCGCTCTCCCTGAAGCTTTCCGAGATCGACCTCGTCAGAAGGGTCCGCGGCGAACGACCGGTGCTGCTTTTGGACGACGTGTTTTCGGAGCTCGACGCGGAGCGGCAGGCAAGGCTGCTGGAGGTCGTTTCGGACTGCCAGACGTTTGTGACCTGCACGCATCTCGAGGAATTCGTAAAAGCCGGCGCGCTCAGCATGCAGGTGTACCGCGTGTCGAACGGAAGGGTGGTGGAGGAATAATGCTTCTGCATATCGGAGAAAACCGCTTTGTGCCGACCAAGGACGTGATTGCGATCCAGCCGGCGGACAAAGCCACGGCGGAGACGGAACGCATCATCCGCGACTGCGCGGAGGCGGGGCATTATTATCCGTCCTACGGCCGCCCGAAGGCGTACGTGATCTGCTCGTGGGAGGGCACGACTTACGTTTACGCTGCCGCAACGGCGGTGGAAACTTTGCGGGAAAGAATCGACACAACAATGCCGTGACTTTTCCAAACGAAGCCCCAGATGGCAAGAAGCACAGGCGCGTTGTAGACGCGCGCACGCAAACTGCAAGGGAAGAACGAAGCATCAATCCGTAAAATTCGGCGACATGTGCGGCGAATTTTACACCTTGCAGGACCGCCGCCCGGTCGCACGAAGTGCGATAGGCGGTACTGTAAATATCGGTCTGTTGAAATCCTTTTCAACAGACCGCGACGATAGGAGAATGCATTAGATGGAAGATTTGCAGCATGAAGTGAGCGCCGATTACGGCGCGTCACAGATCCAGGTACTGGAGGGGCTCGAGGCGGTTCGCCGCCGTCCGGGCATGTACATCGGCTCGACCGATTCGAGAGGGTTGCACCATCTCGTCTACGAGCTCGTCGACAACTCGATCGACGAGGCGATGGCGGGGTTCTGCGATCATGTCAACATCGTGATCCACGAGGGCGAAACCGTGACGGTTTCCGACAACGGCCGCGGCATTCCGGTCGGCTATCATGAAAAGACCGGCAAGGACGCTTTGGAGGTCGCTCTGACCATCCTGCACGCGGGCGGCAAGTTCGGCGGCGGGGGCTACAAGGTCTCCGGCGGTCTGCACGGCGTCGGTCTTTCGTGCGTCAACGCGCTGTCCGAGGACCTCACGGTCGAGGTCAGAAGAGGCGGAAAGATCTACCGGCAGAAGTATCAGCGCGGCATCCCGGTGACGAAGGTCGAGGTCGTGGGCGAATGCGCCGAGGACGACACCGGCACGAGCGTCACGTTTAAGCCGGACGCGGACATCTTCGACGAGGTCAAGTTCGAGTTCGATAAGCTGAAGTCCCGTCTTCGCGAGCTGGCGTTTCTGAACGCGGGCGTGCGCATCACGGCGATCGACGAACGCGAGCATCCGCAGCTTGAGCGTGACTACTGCTTCGAGGGCGGCATCCGCTCGTTCGTTTCGCACTACAACAAGAATAAAGAGGTCCTGCATCCGGATCCGATCTATTTCTCCGCCAAGCGCATGGAGAACGGCGAGGAGACCGCAACGGTCGAGATCGCGATGCAGTACAACGACGGCTACAACGAAGATATCTACACCTACGCGAACAACATCAACACGCACGAGGGCGGCGCGCATCTCGACGGCTTCAAGCAGGCGCTGACCCGCGCGGTCAACGATTACGCAAAGCGCGCGAACCTCTTCAAGGAAAAGGACAGCTCGCTGTCCGGCGAGGACATCCGCGAGGGACTGACCGCGGTCATTTCGGTCAAGCTGCAGGAGCCGCAGTTCGAGGGGCAGACCAAGACCAAGCTCGGCAACGCCGACATCCGCCCGCTGGTCAGCAACACGGTCTATAAGGGTCTGTCCGAGTTTTTGGACGAGAATCCGCCGATCGGCAGGATGATCGTCGATAAGTGCCTGATGGCGTCCAGAGCGCGCGAGGCGGCGCGTAAGGCGAGGGATCTGACCCGCCGCAAGACCGCTTTGGATTCGACGGCGCTGCCCGGAAAGCTTTCTGACTGCACCGAGAAGGACGCTTCGCTCTGCGAGATCTTCCTCGTCGAGGGCGATTCCGCAGGCGGCTCCGCGAAGATGGGCAGAAATCCGAAATATCAGGCGATCCTCCCGCTGCGCGGCAAGATCCTGAACGTCGAAAAGGCGCGTCTTGACCGCATGCTCAGTAGCGACGCGATCAAGTACATGATCACGGCGTTCGGCGCGGGCATCGACACCGAGTTCGACGTATCGAAGCTCCGCTATCACAAGATCATCTGCATGACCGATGCGGACGTCGACGGCAGCCATATCCGCATTCTGCTGCTGACCTTCTTCTACCGGCACATGCGTCCGCTGATCGACGAGGGCTACGTTTACATCGCGCAGCCGCCGCTCTATCGCGTGAAGCGCGGCAAGATGCAGTGCTACGTGTATTCCGACGAGGAGCTTGACGCCAAGCTCAAAGAGATCGGACCCGATCCGAAGCCGGAGATCCAGCGCTACAAAGGTCTCGGCGAAATGAACCCGGAACAGCTCTGGGAAACGACGATGGACCCCGAACAGCGCCTGATGCTGAAGGTCACCGTGGAGGACGCGGTGGAGGCGGACCGGCTCTTTACGCTGCTGATGGGCGACAAGGTCGAGCCGCGGCGCGAGTTCATCGAGCAGAACGCGAAGCTTGTCACCGACCTGGACATCTGATGAGGTAAGACTATGAGCGATACAGCAACCAACAACGGCCGCATCCGGCCGATCAATCTGGAACGCGAGATGCAGAAGAGCTTCATCGCGTACGCAATGTCGGTCATCACGAGCCGCGCGCTCCCCGACGTGCGCGACGGCATGAAGCCGGTGCACCGCCGCATCATGCACTCGATGGAAGAGCTCGGCGTCACGCCGGATAAGCCGACCCGTAAGAGCGCGCGTATCGTCGGCGACTGCATGGGTAAATACCATCCGCACGGCGACGCGTCCGTGTACGACGCGATGGTGCGTCTGGCGCAGGACTTCAACACGCGCTACCCGCTCGTTGAGGGGCAGGGCAATTTCGGCTCCGCCGACGGCGACGGCGCGGCGGCAATGCGTTACACCGAAGCGCGTCTTTCTAAGATGGCAATGGAAATGATGCGCGACATCGACAAGGACACGGTCGATTTCCAGCCGAACTTCGACGGCACGCAGCAGGAGCCGACGGTGCTGCCTGCGCGCTTCCCGAACCTTCTGGTCAACGGTTCAAACGGCATCGCAGTCGGCATGGCGACGAACATGCCGCCGCACAACCTCGGCGAAACGATCGACGGTCTGGTCGCGCTGATCGACAATCCGGAGATCACGGTGGACGAGCTGATGCAGTACATCCCCGGTCCTGACTTTCCGACCGGCGCAACGATCCTCGGTCGATCCGGCATCGCGCAGGCGTACCGCACCGGCAGAGGCAAGCTGATCGTCCGCGCAAAGACCGAGATCGAACAGCTCAGTCAGAACCGCAGCCGCATCATCGTGACCGAGATCCCGTATCAGGTCAACAAGGCCCGGCTCGTGGAGAGCATTGCGGATCTCGTGCACGAAAAGCGCATCGAAGGCATTTCGGATCTGCGCGACGAAACGGACCGCAACGGCACGCACATCGTCATCGAGCTCAAGAAGGACGTCAACGCAAACGTCGTTCTGAACAATCTTTATAAGCACACGCAGCTGCAGGACACGTTCGGCGTCATCAACCTCGCGCTGGTCGACGGCGAGCCGAAGATCCTGAACCTCAAGGAGATCCTGTATTACTATCTCCAGCATCAGAAGGACGTCGTCACGCGCAGAACGCGTTTCGACCTCAACCGCGCCGAGGAGCGTCTGCACATTCTGGACGGTCTTCTGCGCGCGCTCGACGTGATCGACGAGATCATTGCGCTCATCAAGGCGTCGCCGAACGGACAGACTGCTAAAGACGGTCTGTGCGCCAAATTCGGGTTCTCCGAACGCCAGGCGCAGGCGATCCTCGACATGCGTCTGCAGCGTCTGACCGGTCTCGAACGCGAGCGCCTTCTGGAGGAGGACAGACAGCTTCGTGAGCGCGTTGCATATTTACGCACGATCCTCTCTGACGAGCATAAGCTTCTCGAGGTCGTCAAGGACGAGGCGCTGGACGTCAAGGCGCGTCTTGCGGACCCGCGCCGCACCGAAATCACACAGGCGCTAGACGACATCGACCTCGACGACATCATCCAGGAAGAGGAGATGGCGGTCACCATGACGCATTTCGGCTACATCAAGCGCACTCCGTCCGAGACCTTCCGCGCGCAGAACCGCGGCGGCAAGGGCGTCAAGGGACAGGCGACGAAGGATGAGGATTATGTCGAGCGTGTGCTGGTTTCGAGCACGCATGCGCCGATCATGTTCTTCACAAACTTCGGACGCGTATTCCGCATCAAGTGCTACGCGATCCCCGAAGCGAGCCGCACCTCGAAGGGCATTCCGGTGGTGAACCTCCTGCAGCTCCGTACCGGCGAAAAGGTCACGGCAATGTTCATCGTCCCGCGCGAGGTCGAGGAGACGGGATACCTTGTCACGGCGACACGGGAAGGTCTCATCAAGAAGACGCGCATCTCGGAATGCATGAATATTCGCAAGGGCGGTCTCGTGCTGCAGACGGTGCGCGAGGGCGACGAGCTGATCTCCGTGGAGATGAGCAACGGCGAGCATGAATTCATCATCGCATCGCGCAACGGCAAGTGCATCCGCTTCCGCGAAAGCGACGTCCGCGCCACCGGCAGAGGCGGCATGGGCGTCCGCTCAATCAAGCTGGACAAGGGCGACGTCGTTATGGACATGATCCTGGTCCAGCCGGGCGGACTTGTGCTGACCGTCACCGAAAAGGGTCTCGGCAAGCGCACCGAGGAGAGCCAGTTCACGGTGCAGGGCCGCGGCGGCAAGGGCATCCTTGCCATGAAGGCGACCGAGAAGACCGGCGGACTTGCATGCCTCAGAATGACGACCGAGGACGAGGACCTGCTGCTCGTGCGCGACGACGGCGTGATCATGCGTATGCCGGTCGATCAGATCTCGATCATCGGCAGAAATACGCAGGGCGTGCGGCTGATGTCGCTTGACGGCGACACGAAGATCGCGAGCGTCGCGCTGCTGCCGCATCAGGAGGTCGTTCCGGACGAGGAGGAGGGCGAAGCGCCCGCCGCGCCGGAAACGGCTGCCGACAAACCCGAGGGAGAAGAATAAACCATGCTGAAGCTGCCGACTGCGCTCAAAGCCTTTGCCGAAGCCCTTTCGGGGGACGGGGTAAAGCTCTATGCGGTCGGCGGCTGCGTGCGCGATTCGCTTCTGGGGCGGACGGTGCACGACGTTGATCTTGCAAGCAAGGCAAGACCGGAGGAACTGCTCGAACGTGCGCATGCGCTCGGCGTCGAGGCGAAAATCGTGCAGCGGACGCTCGGCACGGTGCTCGTCACCGTCGACGGCGTCGATTACGAGCATACGACCTTCCGCACCGAATCCTACGGCGCGGGCGGCGCGCACAAGCCCGATGCGGTCCGCTTTTCCGATTCGCTGGAAACGGACGCGTTTCGCCGGGATTTTTCGGTCAACGCGCTGTATGAATCCGTTTCGGACGGGACGATCCTCGATCCGACCGGCGGACTCGACGATATCAGACGCCGCGTGCTGCGCACCACAACGGCGGATCCGTCCGTGATCCTGCGCGACGACGGGCTGCGGATCCTGCGGCTCGTGCGGTTTGCGGCGGCGCTGGACTTTTCGGTCGACCCCGGAACATGGGAAGCCGCAAAAGCGAACGCCGCGCTGCTCAAAGACGTCGCGTGGGAGCGCAAGCGGCAGGAACTCGACCGCATCCTTTTGGGACCGCGCGTGTACGAAGCGCTTGCAATGCTGAAAGAGATCGGCGCGCTGCCGTATCTGCTGCCCGAGCTTGTTCCCTGCGACGGCATGACGCAGCGAAAGGACTACCACCGATACGACGTTCTGACGCATTTGTTCCGCACCTGCGAGCAGACGCCGGACGAGCTCGGCATGCGGCTGATCGGACTTCTGCACGACGCAGGCAAGCCCGAAGCGCTCAAACGCGACGGAAAGCTTTACGCGCACGATGTGTACGGCGCGGAGATCGCGCGGACGATGCTCGAACGTCTCCGGTATCCGACCGCGCTGATCGACCGGGTCTGCGGAGCGATTCGCCTGCACATGTTCGATCTTCGGGATGAAGCGTCGGACGAGACGCTCCGCAGGCGCTTTGCGGGCTTCGGCAGGGAGCGGACGCAGGATCTGATCATGATCCGCGAGGCGGACGTCCGCGGCAGCGGATACAAAACGGCGTTCGTTGCGGAACACTGGCGCAGGGTCTATGAACAGATGCAGCGGGAGCACGCGCCGTTTTCGGAAAGCGAGCTCAAAGTCACGGGCGAGGACATCATGCGCGAGCTCGGCATAAAAGCAGGCGAACGCGTCGGAAAGATCAAGCATGCGCTGCTTTTACGGTGCGCCGTGCATCCGGAAGAGAACGAGCGCAGCGCGCTCCTGAAGCGCATGCACGACTGTCTGTAAGCAACATTTCTGTATGGTTTTTGTGAATAATTCGCGTTCTGCCTTGCGGACGGCGAAAAATGTGATATGATAAAATCGTTGCAGAATGGAAAGCAATACGAGGAACGGATATGAACAATAAACAAAAACAAAAACGGGCTATTCTCGCAATCGCGCTGGCGATTCTGCTTGCGATCATTATTGCGATCTCGGCGGCGATCAGCTGCGGCACCAGCAGGTGCGGCGGCACTACGGCGGCAAACTCACAGAGCAAGTCCGACGTGATCGTCAGCGAGATCCTTATCAGCAACAAGCAGACCGTGCGCGATCCGCTCGGCACGTACAGCGATTATATTGAGCTGTACAACAAGAGCGACAGCGACATCGACCTGTTCGGCTACGGCCTGACCGACGACGAGATCTCGATCTGGATGTTCCCGAGCGAGTCGATCATCCATGCGCATGAGTACCTGGTCGTCTGGTGCATGAAGGATGATCCGACCAACGGCAACGGATACCTGAAGATCAAAGGGGACGACGGCACTGAAAAGAAGATCATCGTGACCGATTTTGCCCTCTCGAAAAACGACGTTCTGCGCTTCGTCGATCCGTCCGGCACGGCGATCGTAACGGTCGATCTGTCCGGCTTCTATGCGGGGCAGAAGGGCAGCTCGAACGCGTACGGCGTCGGGGATGAGATCGGCGGCGAAACGGTTGCCGTCGGCGGAAACGCGTTTGCGTACAGCGACGACGGCGCCTGGACGATCATGAAACCGACGCCCGGCTATCCGAACACGGAAGAAGGGTGGAACGCGTACAACGCGTCGAGGCAGGCGGATTCCGAAACCGCCATTGCGGAAACGACGGATTGCCCGGTCCGCGTGACCGAGTTCATGGCGTCGAACGGAACCGCGCACAAAGCGCCCGACGGCACCTACTGCGACTGGATCGAACTGTACAATTCCGGAAGCACGGCGTTTGACCTGTCCGGGTTCAGTCTCTCCGACGACGTCACAAGACCGAAGAAATTTACCTTCCCGCAGGGAACAAAAATCGAAGCATATTCCTATCTGGTGCTGTACCATACCGAAAAACCGATGGCGGACGTATACAGCTTTGATTTCGGTCTGTCCTCACAGGGCGGCGAAACGCTCGTCTTCACGACAAACGCCGACCTGATCGTTGATCTCATTGATTTCGGACCGCAGCAGAAGAACTGCTCCTACGCAAAGATCTATACGAACAACTCGTTCGATCCGAATGCGGCGTTTGAAAACTCGGACAAGCCCACGCCCGGCTACGACAACACGATGAACGGGCGCATGCTCTTCGAGGAAAAGGAAAACGGACCGATGGGCGTGCATGATATCTCCTTCAACGAGATCCTCATCGACGGATATCATGTGACCTACGCAAGGTCGAGCAGCACGAACAGCGACCGCCCGTACGACGGCGATCTCGGCAGCTGGATCGAGCTGTACAACAAATCCGACGCACCGATCAATCTCTCCGGGTTTTCCGTTACGGACAACGAACGAAAACCGAGGAAATGGGTTTTTCCTGACGGAACGAGTATCGCCGGAAAAGGATATCTCGTCCTGCAGATGGAAGGCAGTCTGCCCAGAGAAGGTCAGTCCGAAAAGGACGTAACCGCGGAACAGAAACAGCTTCAGCTGAATTTCGATCTCGCGGCGGAAGGAGAAACGCTTCTGCTGTACGATGCGGAAGGCAAGCTGATCGACCGCGTGATCGTTCCGGCGTCGCATTCCTGCGTGTCCTACGGACGCGATGCGACCGGCGCCTGGAAACTGTTTGACAAGCCCACCGAAGGCGCGGCAAACGACGCCGGCGGACGCGGGATCTACTGCGAGGCGGCGACTGCCGATACGCACAGCGGGATCTATCAGGGCGTTCAGACGGTGAACATCTCCGTGCCGGAGGGCTGTTACGCCACATACACGCTTTCCTGCGGCAAGGAGAACGATCCGGTCAAGACGACCGCGCCGACGGAAACGGACACGCGCGTTTCGGGACCGATCGCGATCAAAGAAAACACGGTGCTGCGCGTGCGCACCTTCTCATCCGACAACAGCCGGTATCCGAGCGACGTTCGTTCCTATACATATGTCATCATCGGAAACGAAGAAACGGTCGAGGCGCACAGTACCAACCTGCCGATCGTGTTTCTCGTCACCGAGCCCGAGAACCTTTGGGACACCAAGTACGGCATCTACGTCAAGGGCGAAGATTATACCGGCAAGGGCGAGGCGGACGAGCTGATGATCGGCAGAAACGAAACGATGGGCAAGTACGCCAACTTCAACATGCGCGGACGCATGTGGGAGAAGCCCGCAACGATGACCTACACCACGCCGGGCGGCGAAGAGGTCCTGTATGAGACCGATCTGTATATCCGCACGTTCGGCGCGTTCTCCCGCAAGCTTGCGCAGAGAGGCATTGCGCTGATCGCCAGAAAAGGGCTCGGGAGCAGCAGCCGCATCAATTACGCGTTCTTTGCGAACCGTCCGTGGGATTCCTATAAGTCTCTGGTGCTCCGCGCATCGGGACAGGACGCGGCGCTTTCGCGCATCCGCGACGTGCTGGTGCAGAGCTTGCTGGACGACGCAGACGTCGATCTCGCGAACCAGGCATTTATCCAGTGCATCGTGTATATCAACGGACAGTACTGGGGCGTGTACAATCTGCGTGAGAAGATCAGCAAGTTCTATATCGCGCAGCATTACGGCGTTCAGGATGTGGACTCGCTCGACATCCTCAAGTGGAACGGCAACAACGACCAGTGCGTGGTCTGCGGCGATGGGCTGCAGGACTATAAGGATCTGATCAAGTTCTGTGAGGACCGTCACTGCGATCTGTCGAACGAGGCGGATTACGACTACGTTTGCGCGCGGCTCGACGCCGATCAGTTCGCGATGTATTGTGCGTTTGAGATCATCATCGGCAATACCGACACCGGCAACATCAAGTGGTGGCGCTCGTCCGAAAAGGACAGCAAGTGGCGCTGGATCCAGTATGACTACTGCTGGGCGATGAACGGCGATAACCCGAATCAGGAGGCTTCCAGCTCCACCGGCTACCGGCGCGACTATTTCTGGAAATATTTCGATCCGGCGGGACACGGCGCAGGCAAGGGATTTTCGACGGTGCTCGGAAGATCCATGATGTCGAACAACGAGTTCGTCAAGCTGTTTTTGAAATGGTGCGCCTATTTCTATAATGAAGTGTTCACACCGGAAAAGATCCTCAAAAAGGTGGACGAGCTGCAGGAGAACATCCGCAAGGAGATGGAAACCTACGACCTCGTCCGCTGGAGACCGTATCACGATCTGTCCACCAAGGGCTGGAACAGCCATTGCGACAAGATCCGGCAGTACGCAAGGAATTATCAGGACTGGTACCTGTATTATTGCCAGCATTACATCAACGAGCACACGCATTATCGTCTCAGCGACGACGAGATGATCCGTCTGTTCGGAAAGGTGGGCAAGATCTCGTGAATCTGAAATTGAAGCCGAACGCCAAGGGCTATCGGCACGAACTCAAATATGTGATTTCCGACGCCGACGCAGAGCTTCTGGCGATCCGGCTGAACGCCGCGATGAAGCCGGACCCGTACGCGCAAAAGACCGGCGGCGGGTATCACATCCGAAGCCTCTACTTTGACGACGCCTATGACGCCGCGGTGGAGGAGAAGGTTGCGGGCGTCCAGTACCGTGACAAGTGGCGCATCCGCATCTATAATTTCTCCGATCGCGTCATCAAGTTGGAACGCAAGCACAAGAACGGACAGTTCATCAAAAAGGACAGTCTGTCGCTGACGCGGAATCAGGCGGAAGCGCTGATCGCGGGGGAATACACCTTCCTTCTGTATCTGAACAGCTCCTTCGCAAAGGAAGCGTACGCCGCGTTCCGCACGGATGGCCTGAGACCGAAAGTGCTTGTCGATTATTATCGCGAGCCGTTCGTGTTCCCGCTTGAGGAAGTACGCGTCACGCTCGACCGGAACATCCGCACCGGCTATTTTTCAACCGATCTTTTCAATCCGCATGCGATCACGTATCCCGCAACGGAGCTGATCGGACAATGCGTGCTCGAGGTCAAGTTCAACAACTACCTCGATCCGTATGTAGCAGAGCTCGTACAGCTCCCTGCGTCGCTGAAAACGGCGGCAAGTAAGTACCTCTTTTGCAGACAATACGACTGCTGATTTTATAAGAAAGAAAACATTTGGAGGATAGTATGGATTTATCAACTACTTTGCGGGAAATCTTCAATTTCTCAACCAACCAGGTCCTGCCGCTGCTCGTCACCGTGATTCTGGCGTTTGTGATCGGTCTGTTCGTTTACCTGATCTACCGGCTGACGTTCTCCGGCGTCATCTATTCCAAGACCTTCAACATGAGCCTTGTCATGCTGACGATGGTCACGACGATGGTCATTCTGATCATGTCGAACAACGTCAAGCTGTCCCTCGGTATGGTCGGCGCGCTGTCCATCGTGCGTTTCCGTACCGCGATCAAGGATCCGATCGACACCGTGTTCATGTTCTGGGCGATTGCGGAAGGTATCGTGCTCGGCGCGGGCTTCTATCTTGCAGCGATCATCGGCGCGATCCTGATCGGCGTGTTCATGCTGCTGGTGGCTTCGTCCAAGAAGAAGGCGTCGCTGCCGTATCTGCTGATCCTGCACTATGAGGAACGCGCAAGCAAGCAGGTACGCTCCATGGTCGCGCAGATCCCGTACGCGCGCGTCAAGTCCAAGACCGTCCAGCGCGAGGGCATCGAGCTTGCGGTTGAGCTTCGCGTCCGCTCCAGCGAGACCGGCTTCGTCGACAAGTTCCTGCGCGTCGACGGCGTCTACGACGCAACCCTGATCGCGCACCAGGGCGACATGATTTCCTAAGCAAACAAACGGCAATCGGGAAGCGGATCAAGGTCCGCTTCCTGTTTTTTATGCACGCTAAAATATATTGTGAAATTCGTCGAAAAAAGTATTGACAATTGAGAGAGGAAGGAGTAATATAAGCGGCGTTCGGGCTCCGGAGGGGAAAGATGCCGGAAAAAACTTTGAGAAAAAAAGATTCAAAAAGTTGAAAAAAAGGTGTTGACAAACGGAAGGAGCTGCGATATACTAACGAAGCTGTCCCGC
>CAMVNO010000009.1 GCA_947168855.1 uncultured Clostridia bacterium | reverse complement strand
AGCATCAGCGCTGCAAGAAGAATAATACAAATATGCTTTTTCATGGCGATACCTCTTATTCGCCCGGAACGGGCTCCGGAATTGCATCTTCGGGAATCACGACCGTGCCGTCCACGGCGTTGATGATGATTGCATCGTGCGACATGCCGCGATCGTTTCGGGTTGCCGCACGTCCCTCGGGCGTCCGTTCAAACAGTCCGTCAAACAGAACGACCCAGCACGGCACCTCGTAATAGTCGTCCGAGTCCGGTACGCGCAGTGTCTGCGTCATCAGCACCATCTGGTAGATCTCGATGTCGAACGTGCGCATATCGTCTCCCATCGCCCAGCCCGGATAGGAAACGGACAGCGTGTTTTCAACAATGCGCTGAATATCCGCAAACGGAAGCAGCTCGACGTTCGGATTCACCTCCCGGAGCACCGTCTTCTGTCCGCTGTAAAGAAAGCATTCGATGCCGTATTCGTCGATAAAGACCTCGATCTCCTCATTCCGGATCGGTTTGTTCACCGAATAGCCGTCGCTTGATCCGAAATCCAGATTATCGCTCACCCGAAACGGTACATCAATCAGCGGGTACCCGAAGCTGCGCGAAAGCTGAAAGCCCCATCCGCCGGAAACATTGTCGGTTCGCGTTTCCGAGGTATCGAGCAGCGTTGCACGTTCCGCATAACGGATTTCAAAGCCGTTCAATCCGAGCCGATCGAGTCCTTTTTTCAGCGTTGCTTCGGCGTCCTCCTGTGACAAAGCAGCATCCATCCAAAGCTTATCGTTTCCGAATCCGGGATCGTTCAGATCCTTTTGATATTGCGTTTCATAATATACATATCCGTAACGCTTACAGCGGTTGGAGATCTGCAGTACATTCGATACGTCCCCGACAAATGTTGTGATCGTGGCGGATTCTCCGTTTTCAAGTCGGTAGCCCGCCTGCTGCCCGATACAGTAGCTGCTGTAATCCGAGACCGGAACGGCGTCGAGCGTGTCCGGCGCGTGTTTGATCTCGTTCATATACCAATCCGTTGTTTTTTTGACTTCCTCCGGATCGTAGCCCGTCTCGTCCCGGTCTTCCTGCTTGCCGGTCGCAACCCATTCTTCCCAGTCCGCGACGTCATCGAGGTATTGCTGCAGCTCGTCCTGCAGCTCCTGCTTCGTCTTGGCTTCGATCAGCTCCAGTTCGACCGGCTTCGGCAGCAGGATTTCGGCAAACCGGATTACCTGCTCCTCCGTAAACGGCTCCGCTTGCGTGCGGTAAGCAGGATACTGCCCGTCCGCCCGCGTCTCCACGTCCGTATGGATGGAAAGCGTTGCATGCTCGCGGAGCTTGATCCCGTCCTCGTCCCAACGATCCGGAAAGGTCTGCTGCCGAATCGGTGCGGCGGTCGGTTCGCTTGCGGGCTCGGATTCCGGCGCTGCGGACGCGTTTTCATGCAGCGACACCGTATCGGAGACCGGCTCCGGCGTCGCGTACAGCTTCTGTTCCAGAACATTATCGCCCTTGTTGATGACAAACTCCGTCTCCGGCGTCGGCTGACAGGCGAAAAGGCACAGCAGCGCTGCAAGAAGAAAAATAACAATCGTTTTTTTCATAGCAATTCTCCTTTCTGCGCCGGTCATTGTCTGGAAATGATGCTGCCGTCAATGGCGTTGATCGTCAGGTAGCAATACGTTCCGTCCGAGCCAATACTCTCTTTCGCATGCGGTGTGTCGTTAAACCAAGGCGATTCGCCCATAAAGTCCCAGCAGGGAACAAGCAGACCGCCGCCGTTCTGCTCCGGAATGCTTACCATGCTCAGGCGCACCGAAGTAATCCGATCATGCATGTCGTAATCGTAGATATCCGCATTGTTGTCCACGATCAACACCATTTTCTCGAATATCTCGCAGATCCTTTGGAAAGGCAGAAGCGTCGCCGCTTCCACTTTGATTTCTTCTACCGCGCACGGCGCATCATACTCGAGAAACGCCACGCCTTTCTCGTCTACCAGCACCCTGCACTGCTCATATTGCCATACCCGATTATAATCCGTCGGCTCTACTATCGGTTGAAAGGTATAGTTCATAGGTGCGCCGTTTACCGTCGGCGTAAACACGAATGCCCAGAACGGTTCGTAGCGGTTGCCTTCCACGACACTGTCTCCGCGATAACTGCGTATATTCTTTTTGAACGCACACGCAAGGTGATCGAGCCCCATTTGCCGCAGTTTTTCTTCCGCAATCTTCTGTGCTTCTTCCTGTGTAATGGAAAGCTCGTTCTGCCAGCAGTTGTCTATGTCGTACGGAAAGTGTACGTCGCTGCCCGCCTCGCGCATATACCGGAGCCCGCAACGACTGTATTCCGACGCTTTGTCGATGGCAAGACTGGATTCGCTGTTATCCTCATTTAGTACAGTAAAAGCGATATAGCGATCCGTGGTTTCCTGCTTGCCGTCCGCGGTCCACACATTGGGCGTCTCCCATTCCCATGTCAGCGGTGCGGTTTCCGGTCGTTCCGGGGCGTCGGCTGCCTTGGCAATCTTCCCCTGCAGGTATTTTTCAAACTCTTCTCTGGTATCGAATCCGCTCCAGATCAAATTGCCGTATTCGTCCCAATGATCCAGATCATTCTTGAGCTGCAAAATCTCCTTGTCCCACATGGCGCGGGTCCGCCAGTTATCTTCGCTTGTTACGCATTGCGGATCGTCGCCCAAAAGTGCGGTCACAAAACGCTGTGCGTCCTCGTCGGTAAACACATAAGGCGCAATCCGAACGACCGGCAGCTCGACGTCCGGCAGTATCACCGGCGCGTCAACCTCCACGGTCAGATGTCCGCCCGCGCTCGTCAGCGAAGTCGTATATCGCTCCGGCGCATTGAGCCGCGCATACCAGTCGACCGCCTGCTCCCCCGTTTCGGGAGACGCATACGGCGAATCCTCCTGCGCCTTTTCGATCATCGCGCTCTGGTCCTTGCCGACGACGATCGGGCTGTCCGGCGTCGGCTGACAGGCGAAAAGGCACAGCAGCGCTGCAAGAAGAATGATACAAATATGCTTTTTCATATGCCTGTCCTCCCTTCAATATCCGAACAGCGGGTCGATGATCGTGCCGTCGACGGCGTTGACGATCAGGATCGGCTGAAACTCGGTGCCGCTGTCCCCGTTGATCCTGCCGTAGAAGCACCATGCCGGGACCAGAATTCCGCGGGTAAAGGAATTCCGATCAAAGATACGCCACAGGCACAGCCGTACCTCCTCGATTTCGATATCCCATTCCAGATCCGCCGCATAGTTTGCATAGCGTACGGGCAGCATCTTTTCAAAGATCCCGCGCACGTCGGAAAATGGCAGGAGCGCGGCGTGATCGGTGATGACGGATTCCGTCGTCAGCGGCGCGACCCAGTACACGGACTGTATGCCGCCGTCGTCGACGCCAACCTCCAGCACTTCGTAAAACCACTCCGGTCCGTAGCCGCTGTCGTCGGTCCGTGCCTGGCTGGCGCCGAAATAGCTTTCCACCGGAACGCCTTCCGCCCGCCGCAAGAAACGCACGGCATATACCTGTTGCTCGGGCTTGGCGCGCAGTTCCGCAAGGTCTTCCTCCCGCCACCATTCGGGATCGATATGCTGCCGATCGGTCAGAAGATATACGCCGTCCACGAACATATCCGTCACCCCGCATTCCTGCATCAGCGTTTCCGCCTGCCGTCTGGCTTCGGCTGGCGTGACGGAAAGAAGCAGGGTTTCCGGCTCCAAATACCCAGTTATCATGACTCCGTCCGGAAGCACGGCGGCTTCACCGGTTTCGCTTTGCCCGGTGACGTCCAGCAGGGCGGTACTCCCGGTATAAGAGCCGACCATATGACCGCTCTCCCGGGCATACTCCAGATTGGACGAACTCATGGGCGATAAAGACTGCTCGTTGCCGTCCTCGTCGATAAAGGTATAGCTGCCTGCGTCGGCATAATCGGCGTCGTTGGTCACCTGAAACCAGCTGCCTTCGTTTGTAAAGGGCTTGCCGATCGCCAGAACCGAGGTTCCCGTTCCGCGCTGCTTGCCCGCAAACGTGTATTCGTATGGCTTCAGCGTGCCGTCGTTCGGCACGAGCGCAACCGTTTCGGGCGCCGTCTGATACTCCTTCTCAAGCGCCTGGATGTTCTCCCGGTATGCGCGGACCTCAAAGTCGTCCTCGCCCTTGCCGTCCGCTAAGAGCTGATCCAACTGTTCCTGTTCCTCCTGAATGTGTTTCGCAATGTATTCTTTGGGCGTAGCGGTCGGGAGCTCGTACATTTCCTGCCCAGCGGTAAGCGTGCGGAAGAAAGCGTATACCTGTTCCTGACCGAATCTGCCCGCCTGCACGTACAGAAGCGGCATTGCATCCGTATCCGGCAGCATGATCGGGGCTTCGCCGGTGATCCTGATCTTTTTCGCTTCATCGGCAATCGAAACCGAAAACACTTCCGGACAGCCGAGCTGCTCCCGTAATGCGGTCCCGACCGGTACGGGTGCGCTCGTCTCCTTCGCTTTTTCGATCATTGCCTCGTTGTCCTTGCCGACCACGATCGGGCTTTCCGGCGTGGGCTGACAGGCGCAAAGAAGCAAAAGGGACGCGAAAAGAACAAGAAACAATCGCTTTTTCATCGAAAAACTCCTTTCGGTTTGCTGCTTTCAGCATACCGAGTCTGCGCGGGAAAAACATTGCGAAACTGTAATGAAGTTGTAATGAAAATGTGTTATGCTTCCACCTCATCCGTCGCCTGTCGGCACCACCTTCCCCATGAGAGGGGAAGGCTCCATGCGGAGGCTTCTCCCCCTTTAGGGTGGAGAAGCTGTTACCGAAGGTAACTGATGAGGGGGTCACGGCAGCGTCACCGAAACCGTCGTACCCTTGCCGGGTTCGCTGTCCACGGCAATGCTTGCGCCGTGCGCGTCGGCGATCGCTTTGACCAGCGCAAGTCCCAAGCCGCTGCCGCCCTGCTTCTTGCTGCGGCTCTTGTCGACACGGAAGAACGGCTCAAAGATGCGGTCGATCGCTTCCTTCGGGATCCCTCTGCCGCGATCGGAGACCGAAAACGTCCTGCCGGTGACCGAAAGCACGATCGGCTTTTCGGGCGCGTCCGCGTCGTAGGCGTTCGCCGCGTTGACGATCAGATTGTTAAGGAGCGAGTGCATCAGATCGGGATTCAGCACGAGCGTGTCCGTTTCGCATTGCACGGTAAGTGCTGCGCCCTTTTCTTTCAGTTTCGGCGCAACGCCTTCTTCGACGGTTTCCAGCAATTCCGGGATCCGGACGCTCTCAAGCTCGATCTCCTCGTCCGAAGTAAACAGCTTCAAAAGGTTCTGCGTCAGCCGTTCGAGCCATTGTGTCTGCGCCTCGATATGCGCAAGCGAAGCGTCGCGCTCGTCCTCGGAAAGGTTCGCGCGCCGCAGAAGACCGGCGTGCAGGATCAATCCGGTCATCGGCGTTTTGAACTCGTGCGTGACGCCGCCGATGAACAATCGCTGCCGTTCGTTGCGTTCGGAAAGCTCCGAAATCTTCGTTTCCACCGCGTCCGCCATGCGGTTGAAATCCTCGCCGAGCGTTCCGATCTCATCTTTGGTGCGGACGGCGACGCGCTTTTCGTACGCGCCGTCGGCAATCTCCTTTGCAGCGCCGGAAAGCGCAGTGATCGGTTTGGTGCTGCGCCGCACCAGCAGCATAACAATCACCGCGCCGAGCGCGATCGCCGCGATGCTGACGCCCGCAAAGATCCACGCCATGCGCTGAATGCGGGCATAGGTGTCCGTTATATCCTCAACCACGTATACGGAGTAAGTCTCTGTACCGACGGACGCGCTGCTGCCCGCAATCAACAGGTTTCTGCCCTGCACGGTAATTGCAACCGGCGTGCCTTCCGAAAATGCTTCGCTGTCCGAAGTGACGTAAACGGACGGATCGATCGTCACACCGGTTGAGACCGGCTTGCCGTCGCGCATCAACACGGAGCTTTGATCCGAAAAGCGGTTAAAGCAGAGCTTGATCAGTGAGTTGTGCACGGCTTCGGAATCGTCGCTGCGCGCGTAATAATTCGCCATCTCGGAAAACGAGGTGCGCAGCGTCTTTTGTTTGCGCTGCACCTGTTCCATCGACAGCGACAGGATCGTATTCTTCGCGAACAGCAGCAGCGACAGCGACACCGCAAGAATGACAACAGTCAGGACGATAGAGACAAGCAGCGTAATGCGTTGATACAATTTCATTTACCGATCCTCCAGCCGATAGCCGAGCTTATGGATGGAGCGGATCGCATCCTCCAGATCGAGCTTTCTTCTGAGCGCGGAGATCTTGACGTCGACCATGCGCGTCTCGCCGAGATAGTCGAATCCCCATACCTCGTTCAGGAGCCGTTCGCGCGAAACGGTCATGTTCTTGTGCCGTAAAAGCGCAACGAGCACGTCAAATTCCAGCGGCTGCAGCTCGATCGGCTCGCCGCCCTTTGTGACCGTGTGCGTTTCGGTGTTGACGACGATATCCTTGACGCGGTAGACGGCATTCCACTTGCCGACGCGCTTCAGCACTTTTTCGATGCGCACCATCAGAGTCAGCGGATCGAACGGCTTTACGATATAATCCTCCGCGCCGTCCCGAAGCCCTTTGATCTCGGAGGCGGAATCGGTCTTTGCGGTCATGTAGATGACAGGGATGCCGAATCGCTCCATGATCCCGAACAGCTCAAACCCGTCCATGCCGGGCAGCATGATATCCAAAAGCGCAAGGTCGAACGCGTGATCGTCTTCGAGCGCATCCGCCGCCTTTCTGCCGTCGTCGAACGCAACGGCGTCATAATCCGCAAACTGCAGATTTAAAAGCACCGCGTCGCGGATCGCCGCGTCGTCTTCTACCACAAGAATCCTGTTTTTCATCGCATTCTCCTTCGAGTCATTGCCTAAAGTGTACCATATTTCGCACACTTCCGGCATACGGGGATGTAATCAAAATGTAATTTCTGTGAAAACAAAACGCGATATAATAATAAGCCGAAACGGGATTACCGTTCCGGCTCGTTTCTGTGTGTGCGCTGTTTCTGCTGCTCTTTGATCGGATGCTTGCGCTCGTATTCGCGCTGCAACTCGGTTCTCAAAAGGTTCAACAGTCGCGGCGCGTCCTTTCGTATGCGTTTGACGCGCTTGACGCGGTTTCGCAATGCCGTGATCTCTTTGGAGATTGCGGCACGCTGTTCCTTGTTTTCTGCAAGCACAGTCGGATCGGTCTCGTGCCGGATCTGATTGCGTACCTTGCCGCGTTTGGTCTCCAAGGCGGTGATCTGCGCTTCTGTCTGCTCGATATCCCTGTCCAGATCGTCGGGCGTGTGCAGCCTGTTTTCTTTCAGAAACCGTTGATCGGAACAGAACTGCGCGTAGTTCTTTAACTCGTGCCGCAGATCGGCGGACAGGATCACTTCTTTGGCGTAATGGCTTGCAAGCTCGATCAGCGCGATCAGGATCGCAAAAACCGCATCGACGAGGATCGTAACGGTATCTTTTGTGTGGTTCATCTCGTACACCAATCCGTCCAGATACTTGTCGATCTCCGAGCGCGGTTCTTTCGGCGGGTGCGCCTGCTCGTAGTCCATTTGTCGATATAACTCTTTCAGCGGCGTTCTTGCCCGCTTGTACTGCTTCATCTCCACGACGGTCGTAATCAACACGGCGCTGTCGCTGATGTGCGGCTTGCGGTTCTGATACTTGTACCGAAACTCCGGATCAGCCTCGTTCTGATCCCAGCGCTCATAGATCGCTTCGTCAGAATAACCGAGCCGATCCAAGCGAACGGCTCTCTGCCAGCCATCGGCTTTTACCGACATACGGATCGGATCGATCGTATAGCCCTTTGCCTGCATCTGCTGACAGAACTGCTCCCAGTTCATACTGTACTTGAGACAGTACTCCACGTCCTGTTTCAACTGCTGCCGGTGCGTCGGCTGTCCACGCTGTTCCCGCCAATGCGCGCCTTTGGACTGACCGCCGTAAAACTTCGCGTTCTGCAAAACCGACAGACCGTGTTCCCGACAGATCGCGTCCGAGATCTCCCGCAGATCGTAATGCTGGGAAATCTGATTCCGGAACTTCTTTCCGTCCCTGAAGGAAATGGAATTCACCACAAAATGATTGTGCAGATTATCCGTATTGAGGTGTGTGGTGACAAGGACCTGATAGTCCTTGCCCCACATCCGTTTCGCTGTTTCGATCCCGATCGCATGACACTGTTCCGGTGTCAGTTCATCTGCCTTGAAGGACTGATAGCCGTGATAGGCGACCACCTTGCCGCGCTCACCGTATTTTCGTTTGACCGCCATCATCTCTTCGTAGGCAAATGCCGCGGAACAATTTACGCCGGAAACGTATTTCCTCTCGTCGGTCTTGTTATCGTTCTCCGTATATCGGAGCGCCTGATACAAGTCCTCATCAAGATACTCCTTTGCCGTGGTCTTGTCCGGATTGTCGGCATAATCCAACACCTTCTTGAGCTTGCCACTGACGGGCCAGAATCCTGTGGTTGCCACGTTTTCACCTCCTTCCGAACAGTTTGCGCTTGGGTTTCGGTTCCGGCTGTGCCGGTTCTTCCTTCTCGGCAGGTACGGTCGCATTGCCGGTCATAATGTTCTTCATGTCCGTTAGCACGGCAAGCGCAGCTTCGTTGACGTCCTTTGCATACGGCACTCGCGTCAGCCGATCCAGCTTTTCACAGCATACAAAGAAGGCGTCGGGCAGCACCGCTTTCGGCTCGCTGTCCAACGCCCGCTGTCGCAGATATTCACTTGCAGTTATGCCGCACCTTTTCGCGGCACGTTCGATTTGTTCTTTTTGTTTCTCTGTCAGTCGAACCTCGATTCTGGTTCGTGGTTTCTTGTTGTCGATAAGCATCATTCCTTTCATATTTGATTTGCGCAAAGCGCGCTCCGGGGGTTAGGGGGTGTCCCCTTAAAGCAGGAAAGACGGCGTAAAGCAATGCGTACCGCGCGCCGTCTTTCGGCATTTGTCCGGACAAATGCCCTGCTTGCTAACCTCTGCGACAGAAAAAAGAGTCTGCGACAACGGGACCCGAATACCCATCGCCGCAGACACCAATTCCTACGCAAAGAACCTTTCCATTCCTGCCGCGGAAGCGACAGTGCGAAGCTGTGTTTTCTTTTATCATCTCCTTCCGAACATAAAAAAGAGACCTGCTGTGCAGATCTCTTCACCGTCCCGAAAAGTGGGCGCAGTATTTATAAATTGTTTTTTGTTATCATTCCTGCTCGCGACTCTTCTCTTTCGGCAGGACGTCTTTGAGAAACGTTTTTACCGCAGCATACACTTCGTCAAACGGCGGCTTTGGCACATCTCCGCCCAAACGGAATTTCTCATATGCGTGACGAAGCTCCTCCGGTTGCTGCAGAAAACCTTGAAAATGATCCAACTTCCGTCCGTTGGCTTTGAGTGTTCGCAAAACGTCGGCTTTATCGAAGGAAAAAACCTTGGAAAGGTAATATAGATCGACCACGTCCTTGATCCGTCTGAAGACCTTTTCCGTGGAGATCGCAGAAACCTTGTCCGCGATCATTTGTGTCGGCGAGACACCACGGAAACGTAGCCCCTCGATCTCGTAAATCTGTGTATCCGGGATCGGTCGATTGACGTCCATATCCATAAGGAAGAGCTCTTCATCGGTTTCCCGATCCGCGAATGTGAATCCCGCGGATCGTCCTTCTCCGTACATTCTGTAAATGCGTACGTTGGCATCGATCCCCGCTTTGTCGATCGCGGTTTGCAGTGCCGAAACCATCGTATCTGCAGAAGGCGGCGTGTCCGAATTCCAGTTTGCGTCGATGTCGACGGTATGACGAACCTCTTCGGCATATCCTGCTTCCAGCAGACACGCTTTCAGCACCATGGACCCTTTGAAGCAGATCGGCATGCTCTGCTCATAGATCGCCTTCATGACCTCATACATGAGTTTTTCTTTGCTGTTCATCATTTCCGATTCCTCTCAGTTATCGTAGTATTCCACCGCGTCGCGAACCAATGCTTCAAACCGGTCCTGATATTCCGGCGCAACGGAGATCCCTTCAACGCTCTCGTTGTTCGTGAAATAATAATGGCTGACAGCTTCCGTGATGCCCTGCATGTCCAAAATCGCCTCGTTTGCAAGGGCGTCGGACACGGTTCTGCTGAAATCCGTAAAGCGCAAGCCGTTTCTGCTTCTGACGTTATAGGAGCTGATGTGATTTCCCAGCACGACCACGCCGTTAAAGCGGGAAAGCGCATCGCTGCCGTACACCCATACCAGAAACTCGTCGTCCCGACCGAGAAACCGTCCGTGACACATCAGCGCTTCATCCAGACCGAATACGACCGGCTCGCCCATACATTCCTGAACAGCGCGCAGCCATGCAAGGGACGTCGGATAATCCCGCATCTTCGGCAGCGACAGCTTCTTGGGATCAAATACCGGCAGCACTGCCGTCTTTCGATTGACAAGATCCTCCTGCACGCGCTGTGTCAGCAGTTCCAGCATATAAGCAGGCGGTCTGCGCACGCCGGCTTCCCAATTCTGAACGGTACGGAACGGAATGTTGTAACGGGCCGAAAACTCGCTTTGTGTGTCGCCCAACATTGTTCGCATTTCATGAATATCCATCTGATTCACCTCGATCAAATAATACACCCATTGGGTGTATTTGTCAATCAACGATTTCTGTCACATTGACCCGATCCGCGAAATTCTCGAAAATACAATACCGCGCCACGCCGCAGTGCTCCTCTGTTTTGCGACCGAACGTTTTGAAGAACGCGGATTGGTATTTGTGCGTAAAGTTCGTGTTTCCGAAATACGCTTCAAAATGAATGCTCGGATACAGCGCCCAGTCGGTTCCCTCCGTTTTGTTGATCTTGTAATACGCGATCACTTCGATCGCTTCAGACAGAAGCATGCCTTTCGGCAGAAGGCTTTGGATGTATGCAGAATCTTTTTCGGAAACATCCGCGCGGAAGGAGCGCAGCGGGCCCAACTCCAAAGCATCTGCAAGTACGTCGTCGAACAGCGTCAGCCAATCGTTTTTCGTGCTTTCCGTGTACAGCGGGATCTGAAACTGAATCACCTTTTTCTTCCAGTCTTCCGCGAACGTCTCCATGATCTGTTTCACATTATCCCGAACGGTCTTTGTGACCTGTTTCGGTGACGATTCAACGAACGCGGCAATGTTATTTACATGACGAACAAGCCACCCGTTTCCCTGTTCATCCACAAGCTCCGGAAACTCCGTGTGCAGTTCGGCAAAGTTGGTATCGAACTGCCATTCTTCTTCCTTTTCGGCAGGGATGCTGCACCAGGCGCAAAGCGCGCGGCGCGCGTATTCGACGTCCGGAATCTCATCCATATATAAGTATCCCCTTGCGACGATCGTCAGCACACGCAAAAACCCGGCGCATTTTTTCAGCATCTGCAGCGAGATGCGGTTCAGAAAAGCCGTATCTTTCTTGCTCTCCGTCCGATAGGTCGGAAATGTTGTATAGCATTGAAACTCTTTTCGTTCGTCGATCATCGCTCTGTCCTCTCCAACGCGTTCTCATATACTTCAAGGCTCAGGACGTCCAGCGCGAACTTGCGCTTTCCGAGTGCGATCGCACAGCGCAGCGCGAGACCGGCATCCATCCGGCTGCGAAGACGCTCACGGCAGCGGTGCCGGATCTCCGCCTTATAATTCGACCGGTACAAAAGATCCTCGCCGTCCAGCATCGCCCTCAGATCGGCGCTGTCGTCTTCCCGGCGCAGACGCGCCTGTTTCACCCCGCGCTTCCGGTAGAAATCGTCGTAATCACAGATGATGTCCCCGAGGATGCGATACCCGCCGCAGCGGAAGTCCGTCAGAATCGACTTGTACTCGTAAAACTGCATATGCCGAAATTGCCCGAAGAGGAACAGCTCCCGCTGATACGGATCCCGAATCAAATGCCACTGCTGCTCTTTGAGCGCAGCACGCGCATTGCGAAACTCCTCCTCGGTGCATTCGACGAACGCCGCATACAGCGATTCGATCGAAACGTCCGTCTGCGCGCGGGCAAAGAGGATTCTCCCTATGTCCTTCTTTCGCGTCATGTAGTTCAGATTCATGCGCTCCGTGCGGATGCGTTTCAGCGCCGTTTCGTAATCGGAAATCAGATTACGCATATCATTCAATGCCTTTGCAGGCAATTGCTCTTTCCAGTTCGGATCGGCAGCAAACGCAAACAGCTCCTGATCCAAAGCGGGAACCGCTTTCACCTTCGGCGTATGCTTTTTCATCTGCGCAGCAAGATGGGGCAGCCGTTCAATGTTGGACGTGACCTTCTCCCAAAGGATGCTGTCGTGAAACCGCTTGATCTTCCAACCTTTCCGGTTCTTTCCGCGCTTGCCCTCGATCAGATCCTTATAGTCGAGGAACAGGCTCCTTTCCACGTCTTCGGCTCTGAGATACTGCGAGATGTCCGGCCGGACGCCGTTCTTTGCCGCGTCGATCTCAAGCCCGGTCAAAATCGCCAGCAGTTCCGTTTCCTCCCGGTATTTTTCGCGTTCCGCTTCCGGCAGCGATTCGTCGTAGGCGACGACCGCGCGATTGAACGCGGCGTTGCAGATCTGTCCGACGCGCGAAGCAAAGGTATCGCGCACCGTTTCAAACCGCGCATGCCAGTCGTTTGCGTCCGATTCCTTTGCGGAAACCGACGGGATCTTCAAAAGCGGCAAGTTGCGTGAGTAGTCGGACGCAAGGTAATCCAATTCCGTATAATGCCGCCGGACGCAGGCATTGATCAGCGGATCGGAAATGACCTTTACGATGTCGCCGTCATAATCCGCGCCGCCGAGACGTTCCGGGATCAGGCTTTTTGCATTGACCATGACCACGTATGTCAAATGCGACAGGTATTTTTTGCGCAGAATTCCTTCCTTCGGAAGCAGGTCAATGATGACTTCCTCGTTGCGCGCGATATGCGGATTTCTCAGGATCGTGACCTGTCCCGCCGACGCATTTACAAAGCCCGGCGCGTAGGCAACGGTTCCGAGCAAACATTCTTTTGAGAGCCGGCGCACGGCTTTCAAAGACGCTTTTCTGTGATCTGCGGTCAGATGCGCCAGATACAATAAAAACCGCATCAGGTCGCCGGACAGATACCGGTTTTCGCCGCGAATCAGCAGATGCCCCTGCGCAAAGTCGCGGTACACGCTTTCCGCGCGCTTTTTCAGTTCGTCCGTATAGACCGGTTCGTTGATAAACAGCGGATTCTTTTGAAGCAGCAGCGCTTTCTGCGCTTCGGTGCTGAGCGGATTGATTTCCGGATCGTCCAGTACGGACGTAAAGTATTCCATCCGCGATTTCGGATCCGCGACAAGGCGGTAGTATTCCGATTCGCTTTCCTTCGTCAGCCAGTTCCGTGGGTCTTCATTCGGATCATGATTCCAGCCTTCCGGCAGATCCGTCGGACGGAATTCGTCCTGCGTCATGGAGACCGTTGCCAGGAACTGATAGTTCATATCCACCTGCGTCGGTACCTTCACGGTATTGAACTGCGAGATATAAAGGAAATGCCCGTACTGTTCGCAGCGGTTCAGGTATTCCTCCCATGAAAGTCCGTTGTCCGTCATCCAGCCGAACGCCTTGAACATGCTTTTCGTGAGGATCATGTCCACCTCGTTCACGGGATGGCGGTTTCCCCAGGTATCGATCAGATAGGGGACGTCCAGTTCCTTGAACAGCGAATGGAAATCCACCTCATGCAGAACACCCTTGATATACGGCATGCGGATCTGGAAGGAGGAATGGATGTGCCGGAACCCGCATCTGTCGTCGACGAATGCCGCAAACTCCCTGCTGATCAGACCCTCGCCGTCAAACTCTTTGACCGTCAGCTCGCCGACGGTTTCCACGCGCCGATAGGATCGTTCTGCACCTTCGCCGCCGTCGTCTTCCACCGTGATCATGCGAACGTTCCGCTGCGTGGATTCGAAATCATCCACAACGATCATGCGCTTCGGATCGAAAACCGTGCTCACACGATATCCGTCCGTGAACATAAGCCCGTTGTAGGCGTATACCTTGCTCAAAACGCATTGATCGAAACGCATGCCGAGCGTGATGCGTTCTTTCAGCTTTTCATATATGTACTCCGATACAAACGTCAGCCGCGATACACGACTCATGCTTGCGGATCGTTCAAACGCATAGTACTGCCATCTCGAATAGGGAAACTCCAATGTAATCCCTTCCGGACGGAACATAGCTTCCGCCCGCTTTTGCAGTTCCGCGGTTTTTCCGACCGGCGCGCGGTCGAAGATGCCGGCAAAATCCACGTACACGATATGCCACTCCATCCGGCGCAGTCCGCGGATGATCTCCGGGAAATCGGGTTCATTGAAAATGTGCTCGATCTGATCGAACAGGGCGCACTGCGGCTGCTCGGTCTTTCGGACGCTTTCGTTGTGGACCGCTTTCTCTACATCGAAATGAATCCGGTAGGTGCCGTCCTCTCTTTGCTTGGCATTCGCTAAAATCGTCTCCGCCGATATCTGCCAGATCTCGTACGTTCTTTTTATCATGGTTCCGTCTCCCTTATACGCACAGTTTACCACAATCTGCGCCCTCCCTGGATGAACAATCTGTAAATGAACACTGCGCCCACTTTTTCAAATGAACAGGAAAGGAGGATAAACAGCACCGGAAATTGTGTGCCGCAGGTTCAATCATTTCATTTCAAGGAGGAACTGAATGACCAAACTGACCAGTATCGGCGATCTGCCGATCACCCTCTCTGTAGAGGACGTTGCCTCCTACCTCGGAATCTCCCGGGTAGGAGCTTATAACCTATGCCACTCGAAGGGCTTTCCGTCCATGCGGATCGGAAAGCGCATCCTGATCCCGCGCGATCATTTCTTTGCGTGGCTCGACAAACGGCAAAAGGAGGCGCTCGAATGAAGGACACGCAAAGCCGTACTCCGATCCAGCGCCTTGCCGTAGACACACTGCAGCCGTTCAAGAATCATCCGTTTCGGATGTATTCCCGGGAGAAGCTTGCGGAGCTTTCCGAGAGCATCCGGGAGAACGGCGTCATTTCCCCGATTCTTGTCCGTCCGCTTGCGTCCGGCGGATATGAGATCGTATCCGGGCATAACCGTGTGGAAGCGTGCAAGCTTGCGGGAATCGAAACGATCCCGGCGATCGTGCGGGACATGGACGATGATACCGCAATCCTCATGATGATCGACGCCAATCAGCAGCGGGAAACCGTTCTGCCGAGCGAAAAGGCGTTCGCCTACAAAATGCGGCTGGAAGCCATGAAGCGGCAGGGAAAGCGAACGGCTTCCGTCGGTACCCAAGTTGGGTACAAGTCCGGCGAAAAGTCCGCGGACCGTCTTGCGCGGGATGTCGGTGAAAGCCGCAACCAGATTCAGCGCTATATCCGGCTGACGTACCTGATCCCGGAATTGCGCGATATGGTGGACAGCGGAAAGCTTGCGATGAATCCCGCTGTCGAGCTGTCTTACCTTCCGACAATGGAACAGACCTATGTGCTGGCGGCGATCCAGTCCGAACAGAGTTCGCCCACGCTTGCACAGGCAAAAGAAATGAAGGAAGCATTCACTCGCGGCGTTTTCACCTTCGACACCCCGCTTGAAATTATGCTCGCAGGGAAAGGCAAGCGCAAGGAAGTCCTGACGCTTCCGATGGATCGCTTTGCCGGGTTCTTCCCGCCGGACAGCACGCCGCGGGAAATCGAAGAAGCGCTGTTCCGGATCCTGACGGATTACCAACGCCGGCAGGAGCGGAAACGCGCCAAAGACATGGAACGATGACGCATAAGGAGAAAAACGATATGGACAACGAAGTCATCTGCATCTATTTCTCCGACGAACCGTACGTGGACGCAACGATCACGAAAGAAGAGCTTCTCGCCGCGCTGAAAAAACAGCGCGGCGAGACATCCTTGCAAGACGATGCGAAACGTACTATTCGTTAAACTGACCGAAAACCGAAAGGAGACAAACAATGGAACTGACGTACACAAAAACAGGCAATTATCTGATCCCGAACCTTGTCATGGACCCGCAACCGGAAGGCGAGATCGGCGCCTGGGGCTGGCGGCGCAAGCGCTTTCTCAAGGAACACCGTAAAGGCGCCTACAACGCGCTGCTGATGAAGGGCACGCTGACGCAGCATCTGATCGAAACGAATGAAGCGGCTTTGGACATGATGGAAACGCTTGTAAAGCAAATGGCAGCGTCCGAGGGCGTAACCGAAGCGCTCAAACGCCGCGATCAGATGGCATGGGTGGGCGCGATGAACAACATCCGCGCCCGCGCCGACGAGATCGTCCGCACGGAACTGATCGAGGTGTAGCATGGCAACAGTCGATAAAAGAGGGAAGCGTTACCGTGTGCGGTACGCGGTCTACGAGAACGGGAAGCGCATTCAGCGAAACAAATCGTTTTCTACCGCACGGGAAGCAAAGGAATACGCTGCAAAAGTCGAACACGAGATCGACACCGGACAGTATTCCTATACCAAGGGCAGAACGCTTGCCGATGTGCTGAATGAATGGCTGGAAGTATACTGTACCCATCTCCGCCCGAATGCGCTTGCGGATATGAAAACGGCTGTCAAAGTTCATATCATTCCGCATTTGGGAAATGTATCGTTGGAGAGCGTAACGACCGGCATGATTCAAAAGTTTTATAACGATATGATGAAAACGGAGTGGAAGCCTGCGGTATACAATGAAGTCAAAGGATTGAAGGTATTGGTAAGCCCGGCAAAAACGTACAGCGCCAAGACAGTCCACAACGTACACTCTGCATTGAAGCAAGCTCTGGATCAAGCTGTACGCACGAACCTCATCCCGCGAAATCCGTGCGCCTACGTACGCCTTCCGAAGAAGGAAAGCATCGATTACGTGATTCCCTCCCCGGAACAGCTCTCCGCGCTATTGGAAGAACTCACGGGTCACCCGACCTATTATCCGATCCTGATCTGCGCGATGCTCGGCTGCCGTCGCGGAGAAGCGCTCGGGTTGCAATGGCAGGACATTGATTTCAAGGAAAACACGATCCATATCCGACGTGCCTACATCTACAATTCTTTGACGCAGAAGAATGAGATCGGCGAGTTGAAAACAAAGAACAGCAAACGTTTGCTTCCGCTGCCGGAAATGCTGAAAGCGGAACTGCTGAAGCTGAAGGAACGGAACAAGGAAGTATGTGATTATCTCGGCGTTGAGATTCCATATCTGTGTATCAACGACGCCGGGCAGATGCTGACACCGAATCTGTGTTCCCACCACTTTCAGCAGGCGGCAAAGAAAGTGGGGTTGAAGGGTATGCGGCTACACGATCTCCGGCATACGGTTGTGACCTATATGCTTGATGCGGGCGAGAACCCGAAAACCGTGCAGGAGTTCGTCGGTCATGCCGATCCGGGATTTATGCTGCGGCAGTATGCGCACGTTCTGGAGCAAAGCAAGAAGCGCGCAAGCGATACGCTGATGCGGACGCTGTTCGGGCAAAACGTATAATGAAACACCAAAGCAGAAATAAAGGACGCCTCAACGCGAGGCGTCCTGTCCTTCACATAAGAATAAGTTAGCTAATCGTTGCTCGAATGCGTCTCGTAAGTTTTGTGGTCAACTCCTCTTCTGTTTCAAAAACAATTGTATTTTTCTGAGCTGCATCGAAATGCAATTCTGTACCCTTCTTACATACCTGAATAACAGCT
This sequence comes from uncultured Clostridia bacterium, assembly GCA_947168855.1. Taxonomy (GTDB): domain Bacteria; phylum Bacillota; class Clostridia; order Christensenellales; family CAG-138; genus UBA3792. The sequence goes on along the minus strand of CAMVNO010000009.1, from coordinate 88,612 downwards.
TTCCCCAACCCCATGGCATATCCTTCTTCAAAGTATGCCCCGTTATTGTAATCGGATAAATCAGCAACTACAAATTTGCAGTCGCGGATGCTTTTCAGTAATTCCGGCATGATGAAATCATTATTCTCGACTTCATCGTAAATTATCGGATTAAAACCCGCATTGATAATCCCTTTACGGATTGCTTCTCGTACAGCTTTTGTTTTATCACCGAATTCCATAGCAACTAAAACATCATTTCCAACTGACATAGATCTTTGGAGTTCATCGATTCGCTTATACCCTTCTGGTTCGAGAGCGATATCAACGAGACCCATTGGATGTTCTTGATAAAAGATCATATTTGTTTGTTTTAGAATGCTTAACACTCGGCGCGCGTCATTAATAGTGTTTGTATCATGTCTCCATTTATATTTCTTTTCTGAATCAGTTTCTTGCAGATCGATAAACAACATAGCTTTCAACGGTGTAAGCCCGTATTTTTGTATTTCTCCAAAATGTTTTTCATGCTCTCCCAAGAATAACAGTATCTTATCAGTTTTTTCTGAAAAAGTATGTGGATACCAGTTATCTACGATTTGAGCATCCATGTGAATCGGATGTCTTTTTCCTTTGCTTGCACTTCTTATTTCTGTGCATGCTTCTTCGCTTAATTCCGTATGATACCGCCCTCCGTTTTCATCCGAGTATGCATGATAAAACAGATAGCTTGCAAGATGGTTTTTGTTAATGCCATCAGAACTATTGTGATCAAGTTCAAATTTACCACATACCGGACAAACGTATATCCTTGTATCTCTCGTTTCTGGATAATAAACTTTTGTATTATTACTATTACAAACAGGACAATTCACCATTTCGTAATCCATCATCTATCCTCCGCAATAATGATATAAATTATACCATGCTTGATGCAATCTTGAAAAGTGAAAAAGCGACAGAAAATGCTATATTACGTTGAATCTGTTTTGAAAAAACTGTGTCCACTTTGTGTCCAGTTTGGCAAATGAGCACAAGGCAAGATAGAAAAAAGCCCCAAAACACTGAGGTTTTTGGGGCTTCTTTTGGAGGCGCCACCCGGAATCGAACCGGGGATAAGGGTTTTGCAGACCCGTGCCTTACCGCTTGGCCATGGCGCCGTATCCTGTATGAAAAAGCGGCAATGTGCCGCCCTTTTTGCGTGGAGCGGGAAACGGGGCTCGAACCCGCCACCTCAGCCTTGGCAAGGCTGCGCTCTACCAAATGAGCTATTCCCGCAGGATGGTGCCTCAGAGTGGACTTGAACCACCGACACAGGGATTTTCAGTCCCTTGCTCTACCAACTGAGCTACCGAGGCATAATGGCGACCCGAAGGGGGCTCGAACCCCTGACCTCCAGCGTGACAGGCTGGCATTCTAACCAACTGAACTACCGGGCCGTATCTTGGTGGGAACAACAGGGCTCGAACCTGTGACCCTTTGCTTGTAAGGCAAATGCTCTCCCAGCTGAGCTATGCTCCCCTACGCACTTAGCGCAAGAGTTATTATAACGAATCATCCCGCGTCTGTCAACGATTATTTTTCAAAACCCGAAAAAAAACGAAAAGGGGATGTTAAGAAACTCTGATCGGCAGTTCTTAACATCCCCGATGAATTGCGGCGTTGCCGCATGAATTGGCTGCGCCATGAATTGCCTTCGGCATGAATTGTGACCAAAGGTCACATGAATGTTGATTTTCCGTACGGAAAATCTTCCTGCATGACGCCGTTCGGCGTCAATTCATGTGCCGCAAGGCACAATTCATGTCCTTTGGACAATTCACGGAGCGAAGCGAGAATGCATTGGGGCTGTTCAAAGCGTTTTTGAACAGCCCCTTTCGGTTGCTGTATTGTGATGTTACTTGACCGTAAGTTTCACGCCCTTGCTGTTGACGCTGCCGATGTCGTTCTTCACCACGCACCGGTACAGCCAGCCGTTGTTCTTCTTCGCGGCCTTCAGAGACAGCGTTGCGCTCGTCTTGCCGCTCAGCTTCGTCCACGTCTTGCCGCCGTTCTTCGAGTACTGCCACTGGTACTTGAGTCCCACGCCAGCCGCCGCGACTGTGAACTTGACCGTCTTGCCGCTCTTGACGGTTACCGCCTTCGGCTGTGTCAGGATCCGCGGCTTCACGCCGGAAACCGTCATCTTCACGGCGCTCGACGTGACGCTGCCCTTGGTGTTCTTGACCACGCAGCGGTACATTGTGCCGTTGTTCGCCGCGCTTGCCGTTACATTGACGCTCGCCTTTGTCTTGCCGCTCCACTTAACCCATTTCGCGCCGTTGTCCTTGGAATAATACCACTGGTACTTGAGTCCTGTGCCCGCGGCGACCACCTTGAACGTCGCCGTCTCGCCGACCGCGACCGTCGTCTTCTTCGGCTGCGCCGTGATCCGCGGCTTCACGCCCGAGACCGTCAGCTTCGCGCTCTTTGACGTGCTCCTGTAATCGCCCTTTGTGATTTCGCAGCGATACAGGTTACCGTTGGTCTTGGCGCTGCCCGTAACGGACACGCTCGCGCTCGTCTTGCCGCTCCACTTGGTCCACTTCGTGCCGTTGTTCGTCGAATAATACCACTGGTACTTGACGCCCTTTCCGAGCGCGGCGACGGTGAATTTCGCGGTCTTGCCGTTTGCGACTGTCTGCGCCTTCGGCTGCGTCACAACCTCTGTCGGCGACAGGATCTCGAACGTGCCGCTGCACGTTCCGGCATATTCGCCCTTGAACGTCACGATCACGGACGCGGTGCCGGGTTCGATGTTGTCTTTATATTCGCAATCGTAATTCGCCGGATCGACCACTTTGCCGTCCTCGTCCTTCACCGTGAACCGCGGTGTCTTTGCCGTGCCGTCTGCGATCACATACGGCGTGCCGTCCTTAAACGCAACGTCCTCCGCGTTCCATTCGATCGTGCCTTTGAACGGTTCCGGCAGACAATGCCATTCAGCGTTCAGGAGATCTTCATTTCCTGCCGCAACGGCGATCTGTTCCTTTTGCGAAGGCGTGCCGTTATACCAGACGTCGGTGAGGTTGCCGCAATGGATAAAGGCGTTTTCGCCGATCTCGATGACGCTGAGCGGCAGCGTGACCGACGCGATCGCGCTGTTGCCCTCGAAATCGTCTTCTTCTTCGTAATTGCAGTCGAAGGCTCCTGCGGGGATCGCCGCAATGCCCTCATCGAGAATCAAAGACATCGGCTTCGGATCGGGGAGAGGTCCCTCCACCCAGTCCTGCGCTTCTTCATCCCAATACCAGTATTCCGTATACCGATACCAGAACAGCAGATCCCCGATCAAGGAAACATTGATCTCGCCGGAGCCGGCAGTCAGATGCAGCTCTTCCAGCGAATAACATCCTGCGAATGTACGCTCATAAGGATGTTGGTCACACGGAATCGTCAAAGACCGAAGATTCGAGCAATCGATGAAAGCGCCTTCCTCCTCCGCCCCATCGTTGTATCCAAATCCGGTTGTGCTTCCTTCGATCACGACCGTCTCCAACGCCGCACAGGCTTCAAAAGCGCCGCCCCATACGTTCTCCACGCTTGCCGGAACGGTCACAGAAGTCAAACCGCTTTGCGCAAACGCGTATCCGTCAATCGCCGTGACGCTGTCCGGAATGGTTACGGAGGTCAGGTTTTTCGCCGTGCAGAATGCGTTTGCGCCGATCTCGGTCACACCGTCCGGGATCGCATAGCTGCTGCCCTCCAGCTGCGCCGGATACGCGACGATCCGCTTGCCGTCCGCGGTGATCAGCACGCCGTCGACTGTCCGGAACGTTTCGTTGCCGGGATCGACGACGATCGACGCCAGCTTGTCGCACCACGCAAACGGATTCCATTTGAGTTCGGAGACGTCCTTGCCGAGTTCCACGGAGGTGAGCTCGCGGGCGTCGCAGAACAGACCGCCCGGAACGGACGTCACGCCGTCCTCAACGACGATCTTGCGGATGTCGTAAACATATTTGTACCACGGGGGTTCAGCCGAATTCGCTTCGACCTTTCCGTTTCCGGCGATCGTCAGCGTATAGGTGGTCTTATCATAGACCCAGTATACATTGTCTCCGCCTTGTTCTCCGCACGGACCGCCGTCGGTTGTATTCTCCTGATATGCGGCGACAAAGGAAATCTCTTCCTCCCGCGTGCTGGTCGTATAAACCAGCTCGTCAGAAAGCATTTGTTCCGAACCGTTCCTGTACCAGCCGAGGAAGGTATATCCCTCGACCTCCGGCGCGGTCAGTGTAAACTGCTCGCCCGGGAAGATAATGCCTTCCGGAGAAACGGCAACGCTGCCGATCTCCGTTTCGCCGCAGCGCGCATACGCGGTCAGCGCGACCGTCAGAACGGTCGTGCCGTCGCTGAATGCGAGATTATACTGAACGTCCTCGTTGCCCGGACCGTAAACGTGTTTGCCCTGCAGGTACGGAAGATCGAGATGCCGCTCGCCCGCGCGGTAGTACGCCATCATGTTCGGGCAGCCGCTGATGTCCAGCTTCTGAATCGGCGCGTCGCACAGATCCAGCCAGTCGAGCAGCGGATTCTGCGAAAGGTCGATCGTCGAAAGCCCGGTGGCGTTGATCGTAAGCCGCGCGAGCTTCGTGTTCTTCGTGACGTCGAGCGTCGATACGTTCGTGAACCCGACGGCAAGCTCCTCAAGATCGGGCAGCATGGTCACGTCGATCGCGTTCAGCGGATGACAGCTGAGGTCGACGACCTTAAGCTTGGTATTTGCGGAAAGGTCCACGCTTGTAATCGCGCCGCTCATGCTGAACGTGAACGGGTCGCAGTACAGCGTCTCAAGGTTCGTGAAATGCTCGATGCCGCAAAGCGAAGCAACCTCGCCGTTGCCGCATTCGATCTCCGTCACGCCCGCGACCTGCGCTTCGGTCATGTAATACCCGTCGATCTCATTGCCCGAAACCGGGAGGTTTTCGATCACCCACTGCTGGAAATTGTCGTCCGGGAAATTGGTTCTGTTGATCTCAAGGTAGCGGTCTTCGGTACAATACCATGTCGCATTCAGCAGCGGGTCGTTGTTTTCACCGATCTCGATTTGTTCCTTTTGTTCTTCCGTCCCGCCGTAATAGACGTCCGTTAGACTTGTGCAGTTGTCAAACGCGTTGGAGCCTATGTATGTTATGCTGTTAGGGATCATAACTGACTGCAGTCCTGTGCAGTCAGAAAACGCATAAACTTCGATATTTGTCATGCTGTCCGGGATTGTGACAGACGTTAGACCCGTACAGCCGTAAAACGAACAGTCGAAGATGTATGTCACATCCTCCGGAATCGAATATGCGCCGGATCGGCCGCACGGAAATTGGATCAGCGCTGTCTGATACTTATCGAATAGGACTCCATCTATACTGCAATATACCTGGTTCCCTTCTTCTACCGTGATATCTATTAATCCTGTGCAGCCGTAAAATGCATGCGATCCGATCCTTGTCACGCTTTCCGGGATCGTGATCGATGAAAGTCCCGTGCAGTCGGCAAACGCCCCGCTGCCGATGTCTGTTACGCCCTCCGGGATCGTGATCTGCATCAAGCCCGCGCATCTGTAAAATGCGTCTATGCCGATACTTGTCACGCTGTCCGGGATCGTGATCGACTGAAGTCCTGTGCAACCGGAAAACGCGATGTTGCCTATGTAAGTCAATCCGTCGGGAAGGCTGATAATATCAATATCATTCCGATCATCTGTCCACGGGGTATCATTGTATGAATCATAGTTCCACATATCCCCGCTGCCGGTGATCGTCAGCGTGCCGGTATCTTCGTCAAACGACCAGTAGAGATTGTCGCCGCACTGACCGGACGTGTCGGCGCTTGCCGTGTGCAGATCGAGCGGCAGCAGCGCCGCGAGCATCAGTACGCAAAGAACAACAGAAAGCAGTTTTTTCATGATTCCCCTCCCGAAGTACATACTACGCATCAAATAGTGCATTGCTGTTTATAGTATAGCAAATACACCCGGCGTTTTCAACGGCAAATTGATAGAATTCCGCTGCGCTGCCCTCTTGTTTTCATGCTTGCAAAGCGCAGGGATATCTCTTATAATGTAGGAGTACAAATATGCTCGAAAAGGAGAATGATTATGTTTGAAAACAAGATCGGCGTTCTGGTCCCCAACGTGATGCTGCCCCCGAAGGGCACGGATTTCTCGAAATGGGCGGTCGTGGCATGCGACCAGTTCACTTCGCAGCCCGAGTACTGGGAAGCGGCGCGCAAGTTCATCGGCGACGCGCCGACGACCCTCGACCTGTTCCTGCCGGAAGCGTTCCTCGGTAAAGAAGGCGAAGCCGAGCGCATCGCGACGATCCGCAAAAACATGCGTGAGTACATGGCAAAGGGCATCCTCGAGACCAAGCCGCAGGGCTTCGTGCTCGTCAAGCGCTCCGTGGCGGGAAACACCCGCTGGGGTCTTGTCATGGCGCTGGACCTCGAATGCTATGATTATAACAAGGGCGCAACGACGCTGATCCGCGCGACCGAGGGCACGATCGTGGAGCGCATTCCCCCGCGTCTCCGTATCCGCGAGGGCGCGCCGCTGGAGCTGCCGCACATTCTCGTGCTGATCGACGACCCGAAGCGGACCGTCATCGAACCGCTCGCCGCGAAGACCGAAGCGCTCGATAAGCTCTATGACACCGACCTGATGCTCGACGGCGGACACATCACCGGCTGGCTCGTGGACGGCGCAAACGACGTGCAGGGCGCGATCGACGCAATGACCGTGCTGACCGACGCGGACGCATTCAAGGCAAAGTACGGCGATCACGCGCCGCTGCTGTTCGCAATGGGCGACGGCAACCACAGCTTTGCGACCGCAAAGGCGAACTGGGAAAAGGTCAAGGCGACGCTTTCGCCCGAGGAGCAGAAGGATCATCCCGCGCGCTACGCGCTGGTCGAGGTCGAGAACGTGCACGACGACGGCATCATCTTTGAGCCGATCCACCGCGTGCTGTTCGGCATCGGCGGCATGGAAGGCGCCGAGAAGCTGCTTGCGAAACTGAAAGCGCAAAACGGCGACGCAAAGATCGTCCTTTCGGACGACATGCCGAAGGCGTCCGGCGGCGAAGTGCACACCATCCCGTTCTGCACGGGCGAGATCTTCGGCGCGTTCGTCGTCGAGAAGCCCGCGGCGCAGCTTGCGGTCGGCACGCTGCAGAACGCGATCGACGCGCTCCTCAAGGAGACCGAGGGCGCCGAGGTCGACTACATCCACGGCGAAGCGGTCGTGCGCGATCTGGCGAAAAAGCCCGACACGATGGGCTTCCTGCTCCCCGCGATGCAGAAGAGCGAGCTGTTCCCGACCGTCGTGTTCGACGGCGCGCTGCCGCGCAAGACCTTCTCGATGGGCGAAGCGAACGAAAAGCGCTACTATCTCGAGTGCCGCAAGATCGAGAAATAATTCGAGAGTTTGCAGCCCCCGCCTGAAATCCTTCGGATTTCCGGGCGCGAACCGTAGGGGCGGATATCATCCGCCCGGCATCACAACGGAATGACAATCCCTCATCGCAGACAGCGCGCGGCAAAAGCCTTCCCCTTCGAGGGGAAGGTGGATCGCGAAGCGAGCCGGATGAGGCGGACACGCAGAAAAGCGCCGGCTTTTCGCGGATGAACGAATTGCGCTTCGCGCATGAATTGACCTGCGGTCATGAATTGGCTGCGCCATGAATCGTTCCTTCGGAACATGAATTGCGCAAAGCGCATGAAACACATAAAGGAAACCCGTATGGTAAAGACCGTCAAGTTCGGCGGAAGCTCGCTCGCCTCCGCCGAACAGTTCCGAAAAGTCAAAGCGATCCTCTCACGCGACGCCGACCGGCGGTACGTGGTGGTGAGCGCGCCCGGAAAGCGCTTCCGGGGCGACGACAAGATCACCGACCTGCTGTACCGCTGTCAGGCGCTGCGCGCGGAGGGACGTTCGTTCGACGCGGAATATCAAAAGATCGCGGAGCGCTTCATCGGCATCCGCGACGGACTCGGTCTGGACCTGTGCATCGAGGCGGAGCTTGACGAGATCCGCTCACGCATTGATGCGGGCACGACGCCGGACTTTGCCGCCAGCCGCGGCGAGTATCTGAACGCAAAGCTTCTCGCCGCCTGTCTCGGCTTTGATTTTCTGGACGCGACGGAATTCATCCGCTTCCGCGACGACGGCGCGTTCGACGACGACGCGACGGTCCTGCGCGCAAACGCGCTGACGGCGCACGCGCGCGCGGTCATCCCGGGCTTTTACGGACGGCAGCGGAACGGTCTGATCCGCACGTTCTCCCGCGGCGGCAGCGACATCACCGGCGCGATCGTCGCAAAGTGTTCCGAAAGCGACGTCTATGAAAACTGGACCGACGTTTCGGGCTTTCTGATGACCGATCCGCGGATCGTGCCGGACGCAAAGGTGATCGAAACGGTCACTTATTCGGAGCTAAGAGAGCTCAGCTACATGGGCGCGACGGTGCTGCATGAGGATTCGATCTTCCCGGTCAGAAAGGCGCGCATCCCGATCCATGTGCTGAACACGAACGATCCGGAAGCGAAAGGCACGATGATCGTACCCGACAGCATGGCGACCGACAAGGAGCATACGAGACCGATCACCGGCATTGCCGGACGGCGCGGGTATACCGTCATCACGCTGACCAAGGACAACCTGCACAACGACCTCGGCTTCAGTTACCGGCTGATGGGCATCCTTGCGCGAAACGGCATCTCCGCCGAGCGCATGCCCTCCGGTATCGACACGATCTCGCTCGTCATTGACGACAAGCGGCTCACCGGCAAAATGGATCAGCTCTATCACGATATCATGATCGAGTGTTCGCCGGACACGGTCGAGATCGCAAGCTGCATCGCTCTCATAGCCTCGGTCGGCATCGGCATGGCGCGCAACCCCGGCGTTGCGGCAAAGCTCTTCACGGCGCTTTCCGACGCGGACGTCAACGCGCGCCTCATCGACCAGGACAGCAACGAAATGAACATCATCGTCGGCGTCGAGCAGCGCGATTTCGAGCGCGCGGTCGAAGCGATCTACCGGGCGTTTGCGTAAAAAACAGTTCTTTTTCAGGAGATTTGCGCATGAAGGATTATCTTTCGGAGATCGACAATCGTTTCCCCATTCGCAACAGCGCCGCGCAAAAAGCCGCGTTCCGCGAATATGCGCTTTCGGAGGCGCAGGCAAACAGCGTTTCCTCCGGTCGGCAGGAAGACAACAACGGTCACGTCAACCTGATCTTCGGCGATCCGAACACCGCCCGCGTGATCTTTACGGCGCATTATGATACGCCGAGGAGAGGGCTTCTGCCGAACCTGATGCTGGTCACGAATCCGTTTCTCCGTTGGACATACCGCATCGGCGCAATTCTGCTGATGCTGCTCCCCGCGGTCGGCGCGGCTTTCGCCGTATTCTTCGGATTCCGTCTCAACTGGGCGCAGCCTTCGGATCGTCTGATCACGATACTCGTGTATCATGCGGTCTATTTTGTTATGCTTTTCCTGTTCTTCAGAGGTCCCGCAAACAAGCGCAACCGCAACGACAATACCTCCGGTACGGCTGCGGTGATGGAGCTGCTCGAGACCGTCGGAACAAGGTCCGATTGCGCGTTCATCCTGTTCGATGACGAAGAAAAAGGCTTAAAAGGCAGCAAAGCGTACGCTGCGGCGCATCCGGACGTCAAACAGAATCCCCTGATCGTCAACTTTGACTGCGTCGGCAACGGGGATCGGTTCATATTCAGTCCGTCCGAAGCGGCGTCCGGCGATCCTTTGTATCTGTCGTTCAAAGACGCTCTGACCGAAAACGAGACCGTCGACGCGTTCTTTTATCCGCGGCGCAAAGCGCGGATGAACAGCGACCACAAAAGCTTCGTTCGCTCAGTCGGCGTATGCGCCTGCCGTTATCGCCGTCTGATCGGTTGTTATACCGGCCGTATACACACGCCGATGGATACCGTAGCGGATCCGAAAACCGTTTCGGATCTGGTTCGCGCCGTTTCCGATTGCATAAAATGTCGAAAAAGCGCATAGCTTCGTTGTTCTGAACACCTCATCACCGCCTGCGGCGGAGCTTGCATCGGCTTTGCCGTGTCTCATTTTGGGACAAATATCCATTCTGTTGATTGAGAACCGCCTTTTCGGACGGGCAACTGTTTCCGGGCGGTTTTTTTGTTGATAATCCTTGAAAATCCGCGCTTTTTATGCTAAAAGAAAACATAAGGACAGCAGTTTTGCAGAAGAGAGGGATCCGTACCCATGATTGAAGTCAACGATCTTACGAAGGTGTTCAAAAAACCGATCCGCGGGAACGGTCTTTCCGGGATGGTGAAAACGCTGTTTTCCAGAAAATACGAAGAGATCCGTGCGGTGGACGGGATCACCTTCACCGTTCCCGACGGCGAGATCGTGGGATACATCGGCGCGAACGGCGCGGGCAAATCGACAACGATCAAGATGATGTGCGGCATCCTCACGCCGACGTCCGGCACTGTGTTCATCGACGGGGTGGAGCCTTACCGCAAACGGCGGCAGGTCGCGCAGCACATCGGCGTCGTCTTCGGGCAGAAGACGCAGCTCTGGTGGGATATTCCGCTGGTCGAATCGTTTAAGGTGCTCAAGGAGATCTACCAGATCCCGGACGCCGATTACAAAGAGCGCATGGGCTTTCTCGGCGAGGTCCTGGACATCACGCGGTTTCTCTCGCAGCCGGTGCGCACGCTCTCGCTGGGTGAACGGATGCGGGCGGACCTCGCGGCGTCGATGCTTCACAACCCGCGCATCCTGTTTCTGGACGAGCCGACCATCGGCATGGACGTGCTCGTAAAGGAGAAGATCCGGCTTGCGATCCACGCGCTGAACAAAACCTACGGTACCGCAGTCGTGCTGACTACGCATGACATGACCGACATCGAGAATCTCTGCTCGCGCATCATTCTGCTCGAAAAAGGGAGCGTCCTTTATGACGGTCCGTTGAAAAGCCTCAAGACCCGCTTCGGCAACATCAAGACCCTGACGCTGACCGTTCCGGCGGAAATCCGCGCCGAAACTGCGCCCGTGCTCTCGCCCGAAGTCGCCGTCTCCGAGGAGGACAGCCGTCTGATCCTGCGCTTCGACGCGGACAGGATCCCGCTCGAACAGGTGGTCCAGTATGCGTTCCGGGATCTGAAGGCAATGGATATGAAGATTGCCGAGATCTCCATCGGCGACGTAGTCAAAACGATCCTTGAACAGCAGGAGGCGGCGCATGCTGAAAAAGTATAAACCCTTCCTCCGTGCCGGCGCGATCGATACGACGGCGTACCGGTTCAATATCCTGATCTGGGCGGTCATCACGGTATGCGAGGTCGCCTGCATGGTCTTTCTGTGGCTGGCGGTCTACCGTTCCAGCGAGGGCGGCATGGACGCCGTGATCCACGGCTTTACCTACCGCGAGATGATCGCTTACGTCGTGCTGACGACGATCTTCAATTTTGTAACGTACAACAACGACACGCTGTGGAACATCAATACCGACATCAAAAAAGGTACGGTCGGCAATTATCTCATCAAGCCGATCAGCTATCGCGGAAAGTTCGCCGCGACCAGTCTCGGCAACCTGCTCACAATGACGTTGATGTTCGGTCTGCCGCTGTACACCGCGGCGCTCGTGACGCTCGGCGTCCTCGGGTTCCTTCCGGGGCTGACCTTCCCGACGTTCTTTGCGCACCTGGGGCTGTTTCTGCTGTCCGGGCTGTGCGCGTCACTTTTGAACGACACGATCTCCTACATCTTCGGCATCCTGTGCTTCTACACCTCCTCCGGCTGGGGATTGAATTCGCTCAAGGTCACGCTGATCTCGTTCCTTTCCGGAACCTTGCTGCCGATCGCGTTCTTTCCGAAGGGGCTCCGTGACGTCGTGAGCTGGATGCCCTTTGCCGGCATGAGCCAGAACCCTGTCCTGATCCTGATGATGAAATACGACCTGAAGGAATCGCTGCGCTGCGTTGCGCTGTCGGTCGCATGGATCGTCGTGCTGGAGCTTTTTGCAAAGCTCCTGTTCTCGCACGCCGTCCGCAAGGTCACGGTGCACGGAGGCTGATATGCGGTACGTTCATCTGTATTTTACATGCATCAAGCGGAGCATGATCTCCCGCCTGGAATATAAGAAGGATACGATCGTTGCGCTGTTCTCGTTCTTCTTCTCCAACTTCTGCTCACTCGCGGCGATCTATTTCATCCTGCAGGCCATCCCGGCGCTGGCGGGCTATTCTCTGCCGGAAGTCGGCTTCTTTTACGGCTTCTCGATGATGCCGATCGCGCTTGACCACCTATTCAGCGACGAATTCTGGCTGGTCGCCTATCGCCGGGTCAAGGACGGGGACATGGATATGCACTTTCTACGCCCGGTGCCGGTGATGTTTCAGGTGTTTGCCGAGACCTTCCAGCCGGAAGGCTTCGGCGAGCTGATCCTCGGCGTTGCGCTGATCACGGTCTGCGCCCTGAATCTTACGGTGAAAGTCACGTTCGGCGCGATCGTCGTACTGTGCGTCGGCGCGGTCTTCGGTGCGATCATCATCACCTCGCTCAAAGTAGCGATGGCGGCGCTTGCCTTTATCTTCAAGCGCAGCGGTCCGCTGCTTCAGGTCATCTACAACTTCTCGTCTTACGCAAAATACCCGCTTGCCATCTATCCGTGGCTCATCCGGACGCTTTTGATCTTCGTGCTGCCGTTCGGGCTGTTCATCTCGCTGCCGGTCGATACGCTGCTCTACGGCACATACAATCCGTGGCTTCTCTGTCTTGCGATCATCGGCTGTTCCGCCGTCTTCTTCGCCGTCGCCGCATGGGTCTGGACCCTCTGCGAGCGCCGCTACGAGTCAACAGGAAGCTGAAACGGTTACCGGTACAGCTTGACGCGGCTGCCGAAAACCGCAAGGATCGCCTCGGTGAGGCGGTTTTTTTCGTTGCCGGAAAGATCGTAGACCGTGAGCCGTTTCGGCGCCATGTTGACGAGCAGGTTTAATATCCCGTCCGGCGCGCAGTCGACGTATTCGATGTGCACGTCGTTGTCGTCAGAAAGCGTGATCGTGCCGTCCGCGTGAATACAGATCGAAAGCAGATTGACCCGGCTTGCGCGGCCCGCGACGAACCGTTTCAGCGTCTCGATCAGCTCGCCGTACTCCTTCTGCATGAGCACGCGCGCCGCCGCCTGCTCCACCGCAAGCTCCCACAGCATCACAAATTCCTGCATGCGAAAGCGCAGAAAGCCCTCCAAGATGAGCGTGCGGTGCGTTTTGAGGTAGTCCGCGATCTTTTGCTTCAGGATCTTCCGCTCCTCGCGGCACTGCGCCGCTTCCAGCGCGTCCCGCAGCACGGTCTGCTTGTCGGCAAGCGTCAGCGGCAGCGCATCCGCGTACTCCGCGAGCGCAAAATACCGGAGATCCCGCCCGAGCACAAACGAAAGCGCCTCAGCCGCGGCGTTTTCCGCGCTTTCCCCGCGGATCTTCAGCACCACGCCGTCCGCGATCGCCTCGAGCGCGTACGCGCAGTCCAGCTCGCTCATGCGGCGGTTCAAAAGCTTCAAAAGCGGCAAATCATATTCGTATGTCAGGATCTCGTAAACGACCATGCCTCGCTCCTTTTCTGTATCCTATGCCCGAACGCCGTTAGTTTGTGCCGCAAAGCGCGCCAAAAATGCGCACAAAAAAGAACGACCTTCGAAAGGAAGATCGTTCTTCGGTTCTCCGCATTTGCGCAGATCAGTTCATATTCCAATGCGGATCGGCAAGACCCCAGTATTCCATGGTTTCTCCCGTCTCCTCGTCCGTCAGCACGATCGCGCCGTTTTCTATCGTGACGGCGTAAGCCGCAGTACTCCTCCCTGTGGTTTTGATACTGTCCGCATCATAGTAATACAGATTTAATCCGTCCGTCATGCGTTGGAAGCGAAAATACCCGTATGCCGTTTGGAACGTGTTGCGATAGACTGCCGTGCCGTTGCGGTAGACGGACAGCGTGAACGTAAAGAGCCCCGAAGTCGGTCCGTATGTCAACATGCAGGTCTCAAGCCGTCCGTCACCGTCGACGTCGCAGACCGTGCTGACTTCCAGATTGAGAATGCCGCCGATATCAACCTTGCTGTCGAGCGGCGCCGAATACAGCGGATCGTCGCATTCGAACGGGATTCCCGTGAGCAGCCATCTCAGGCGTCCCGTATATGCTTCGTCGATCTCATACCAATAGCTTGAGATCGGGTTATGGAACGGAACAACCTCGACCTGCTCCGGCTCGATATTGCAGTCCCGCGCTTCATAGTAGGTCGAAAGGATCATGCGCATCTCCTCGATCGTCGTTCCTCTGCTCTCGATGCCGATCTCGGCTTCCTTACGCAAATCCGAACCGGGAACCAACGCGCAGGAGTATGAACCCTCCGCCATCTGCCACACGATGACCTTCAAACGCGGCGTAGCGTAGAGGTCAAAGTATTCGGGATATTGCTTCCGCAGGTCGGAAATCTTCTGCCGATACGGATCGTCGATCACCGCGTCCGGGACGCGTTCGTAATACTCTCTGCGATCATAAAATATCCAGCAGATTGTATCCGTTTCGGCTTCGTAACGCAGCGTCCAACCGGACCACTGCAAGGTGTTCCCCGAAATCGTATAGGGGGCGCTTTGATTTCCCTGCACCCCGCCGTCGGGCGCATATAAGAAATAATACATGCGGCCGTCTGCCGTAAACTCCAGATACCACGGCTGCGGCTTGGCATCTTCTTCCCACGTTTGCTCCTTTTCCCACTTTAGATAATCGTAATCGAAACCGTCTAACGGAGAAGGATCGACGGCATGCTCACTCCGCGTTTGCTTCCAGACGCCGAGCAGCGTCTGTTTGTTCAACACGCGCGAGAAAATCAGCGCGCCGTCGCCGTCCGCGCCCGCAAAGCGCAGCGTGTTCGTTTCCGGGTTATATACGCCGCTTGCGGGCAGCACCGGGATTTCTCCGCTCTCCGCCGTGAGTTCGACCGCGTTGTCGGCAAAGGCGTACCGATAGACATACTGTCCCTCCGCACCGCCCGTCTGCGTCGAGACCGTGACGCTTTCGTCGGAAAATTGAAGCTGCATCTGAAGCCCGATCGTTTCGGGATCGACCGTTTCGCCGTTTTGCTCCACTTCCGTGAGTGTCCATCTTCCGCGCAGGGGATTGTATGCGGCGGGATCGACCGCGCCGTGTTTGTTTCGTCCGATGCCCGGTCCGAACACCGCGATCACGACGCACGCGGCGACGAGCACCACCGCAGCCGCGCCCGCAAGCACCTTGCCGACCGGAAATCTGCGCGCGGTCTTCGGCTTGACCGGTGTATCGTGCATCTGGGCGTTCTGCGCTCCTTCAGCTTTCCGGGCAGCGTTCAGAAGCCCGTCCGTAAACGACTGCGGCATTTCGGGAAAGAGACCCTTCTTTAATCTTGTATCGAAACTGCGGTTCATTGCATTGCCTCCTGTTCCGAAAGCTTCTGCCGGAGCGTTTCCCTTGCGCGGGAAAGCCGGGACCGGATCGCGCCGTCCGTCGTTTCGCAGAGCTTCGCGATCTCGCGGGTCGAATACCCCTCATAATAAAACAGCGTGACCGCAAGCCGCTCGTCCTCCGTCAGCGCGTCGAACGCACGGTTCAGGTCGAGGTCCGGGACCTCCATGTCATAGCCGACCGATTCGCATGCGTCGAGGCTCGCCGCAGGGCGGTTTGACCGCGCATAGTTCATGCATTCGTTTTTCAGGATGCGGATCATCCAGGTCCTGAAATACCGACGTTCCTTCAACGTGTCCAAACGGGTGTACGCCTTCAAAACCGCGTTCTGCGCGGCGTCCTCGCAGTCGGCGCGGTTCCTGAGGATCGCAAACGCGACGCGGAACATCATCGGCGCCATCGCCTCGATCTCACGCGAAAACCATGCGTCCTCGCCTCTGCTTCTCAAAGCGCTCCCCCTCCCTTCCGATGATTGCTTTTACCTATTAGACACGCCGAAGCGTCGAAATGTTACGGGAAATTTCAGAAAAATGAAAAAGAGCGGCGTTCCGCTCCGAAGATCCGTTTATTTGCGCACGAACGCCGTGACCGTGCCGTCCGCGTCGAGACGCAGTGCGTCGTTGAGCCGGTCATAGTACAGGACAAGCCGCGCGCCGTCCGCCGTCGCCGTGAGCTTTGTGTAACGGTATGTGTTTCTGACCTCGCCGTCGGCAAACGCGGCGCGGGTCCATCGGATCGGTTCGCCGGACAGCGTGCCGGAAAGGTCGTTTGCGATCGAAAGCGCCGTGCCGTCCGCCGCAAGCCATTCCCCCGCGATCGCGGTATCCTCCGTCACCGTCACGTCGACGACCGCTTCAAGCCCGTCGATGGTCGCCTTGACCTGACACGCGCCCGGCGCGAGCGCGACGATCATTTCGTTCTGCTCGTCGACCCACGCGACGATGCCGTCCGGCGCGGTGACCTTGTACTTCGGGAGCCGCGCCGAAGCCCGCTCCGGCTCGACCGTGTGCGTGATGCAAAAGCCCTCGTCCAGCCGAAGCGTCAGCGACGTTTCGGAAAGGGTCAGCTTTCGGGCGGGAACGGTGCGTACCAAAAGAAACAGCCCGACCGCCTGCGCCGCCGCAAATACGACCAGCGCAAGCCATACAAGGATCCTTGTCGACCGCTTCATCCGCACGCCTCCTTCCCGTTGATGCTTTCATTGTACCCATCCGCGCGGCGGATGTCAAATCGCCCCGCATCAGTCACCTTTCGGGCTCAGCTTCTCCTCAAAGGCGTAATGCAGCTGCACGGTGATCCGTGTCATTCTGAGCTAAGCGAAGAATCTTTCAGATCCTTCGTCACTGCGTTCCTCAGGATGACACACGAGCGTGGGGCGCTGAGGTCTTCCCGATCCGCTGACGCTCGGGTTGACACCTCATCACCGCCCTCGGCGGAGCTTCCCCTCAAGGGGAAGCCTCCATTGGCGCGCCGTGAGGCGCGCAATACCCGTAAAAAGTTGGTAGCGACAGTTTTTCGTCGCGAGGGCGTTTACAACCGAGCAGAAAAACCGAGCGTGACTTTTTGCGGAGAGGAGGAGCGGCGGAGCGGGCGAGCGATGACTTTTTACAAAAAAAGTCGTCGCGAACTTAGCGAAGTCCGCGACGACGATGGAGCTGATGATCAGATTCGAACTGACTACCTCGTCATTACCAATGACGTGCTCTACCTACTGAGCTACATCAGCGCTGCAACGCGCATTATAACAAATACGCGTTCGGAATGCAAGCATTTTTTTCAAATTCCTGAAAAATAATCGGATCAGCTCTGTACGTTGCGCGTCGAGCCGATCGCGGTGATGAACGCGGAATTCTCGGGAATGACGAATTTGACCTTGTGCAGCTTCGCGATGCCGTCGAGCATCTCCTTTGCGATCGGCTGCGAATCGAGGATCGTGCCGCAGACGAAGATCGTGCGGGTGAGGTGCGCCTTGGTGCAGAACGCGCCCATGACGCCGATGCACTGGAAGATCAGCGTATAGAGCCCGCGCGCAAGCGATGCGTCGTCCGCCGTGCCCGCCTTAGAAAGGTTTGCAACGGTCGTTTCCGGCGTGAGATTGCCGATCTGTCCCGTGGTGACGTCCTTGATGAGCAGGTCGCACCGTTCGGGATCGCCCGCCAGCGCAAGCGCCTGCAGCTCCTTGGGATCGAACCGTCCGAACAGCTTTTCGCTCATGCCCTGCAGCATGCCGCCGCCGACGCCGCTGCCGCCGAGATGCCACGCGCCGAACGGCGTGACGCGCACGAACGCGGTGCCCGTGCCGACGCTTGCCACGATCATGTTGAGCCGCTTTGCGACGATCGACGCGCCGCGGTACAGCGACGCAAACTCGTCGACCTTGACGACCTTGCGGTTTAAGAGCGTGTCGGGCAGCGCCGCCGCGCCGACGCCCGTCACGGTGATCGTGTCCACATCCTCCGGATGCAGGCGAAGGATCGCTTCTTCGAGCGTTTCCTCCGGCAGCTTCAGCGTCGTCTTGAGAAGCTTCGCACCGCGCATCATGACGATCTTGGTGCCGGACGCGCCGAGGTCGACGCCGACGATCTTTTTACGCGGCTGCAGCGCAAAGTACACCGGCGGCGCAATGATCGCCGTCGCGACCGCCTCGGCGATCGCGTTGATTCCCGCAAAACCGATCAGCAGCGCGAAAAGCGAGATATGCCCCGCTTCCGTTTCCTGCATTGCTTTGATGTATTCGGTCTGTCCGAACAGCAGTCCCAAAAAGCCCAGGAAGAACACGGTGTTGGTGAGCGAGCCGGCGAGCGCGGACACGAACACCGCGACCGGGCGGCTGTTGGTCGGGCGCTTCATGATGAGCCGGAACAGCAGCGCGGGCACGAGACCGACCAGTACGCGCGGTACGATGCAGGTGATGAACGTCAGCACCGGCGAAATGCCGACCAGCGCGGCGCCGAACGCGTCGCCCATAAAGCATTGCAGAAAGCTCGTCATGCCGAACACAAAGCCCAAAAGCATGCCGTAGTACGGTCCGAGAATGATTGCGCCGATGATGACCGGAATGCCGATCGTCGTAATGGACAGCGGTCCGATCTTGATGTAGCCGAGCATCGGCGTGAACGCAAGCAGAATGATCAGGGCAATGAAGATCGCCGCAAGGATCATTTTGCGCAGGCTTTCACGCGTCATTTTGCGTTTCATGGGTCCCCCTCCGATCAAAGAGATACACATATTATAATATGATTCGTTCCCGTTCGCAACCGTTTCAAATAATATAAATCGGCATAAACGGCGCGGATAAAACCCGGAAAAACGTACAGACTAACCGCAAAACAACCGCTCCGGAGGTTTTTTCCATGCATCTTTCCCGCAAACAAACGATCCTGATCGTCTCGCTCGCAAGCGTCGCCGCGCTGCTTCTCATCGGGCTTCTGCTGTTTCTGACCGTATTCAGAAAGAGCGATCCGATCCCCGCGGAGCCTTCGCTGCCGCCCGCGACGGCGACCCCTTTGCCTTCGGACACGCCCTCTCCCTCGCCGGCGCCGACCGAGACCCCGACGCCGACGCCGTATTATCTGCCGCTGGTGCCGGAGGGCGCGGCGACAACGCCCTCCCCGCTTCCCGCAACGCCTGCGGCGTCCCCCTCCCAAACGCCCGCGGACACGCCGGAGGCGGCGGGCGTTCCCCCGCGGGACGGGGAATACAACGATAAGATCAAGGAATTCATGGCGATCGGAACGCAGAACGGCGAGGCGATCGCCGTTTTGCTTGTCCGGGTGAAACCGCCGGAAGCGACCGTCGTCGCGATCCCGTGCGAAACGCAGACGACGGTCTATACGCTCGCAAAAGGCGCGAAGATCACCGGAACGGAGACCGCGCCGATCTCGCTGGCAACCGCGCGCGCCGAAAGCGCCCGGGAGGGCTGCTGGAACCTCATCTGGGCGGTGAAGAACCTCACGGGCTACCGCGCGCCGGCGTATCTGTGCGTGGATTTTTCCTGCATGGAGGCGTTCTTTTCGTTCGCGCCGAAGCTGCCCGCGGACAGCGGCGAGATCGACCTCGACGCGTTTCTGCATATCCTCGGCGAAAGCGAGCCGGACCGCGCCCGCGACATGGCGCATTTCGGCGTCGGCGTCGTGCGGCTTCTCGGCAGGGTGTCGCTGTGGGATCTGCCCGCGTTCAGAAGCGCCACGCGCGGCGCGTTTTCCTCCAGCCTGTCCGTGTATGAGCTTTTGAAGCTGATGGGCGATTTCAAAAAGGTCGACGCCTTCACCGTCGCCGTTCTGCCGACGGAATGCAAAAACGGCGTCCGTGTGCTTTCGGACGCCGCCGTTCTTCCGTTTTGACCGTTTCAACTACCCCTCAGTCACCTCCGGTGCCGGCTCCCCTCACAAGGGGAGCTCGACGCTGCTTACAAGCCGACCCTCCCTTGTCACGGGGCGCGGAGATGAGCGCCCGCAGAGCGGGATGAAGCGAATCGGAAGCGCGGGTCGAACAGGAAGCAGAAGGAGTGCATACGACGCGCTGCGACCATGTGAGACCATCGGTGTCAGCATCAGCTGACAGGAGGGTAGTCGTCCCCGGTACAACTTAAAAAGCACTGTTTCCTCTCGATCCCGATCCCGACAACGCCGTATTGCCGCTGCTGTTCCAAAGAATAGTACGCAAGCATGTCGTCCGGACCTGCCGTTTCAAGCTCCGCTTCCGTATACCCGCATTTTTGCAGCGGCAGCGCGCGGTACAGTTCGTCGAACGACGGAAAGACATGCAGCGCTGTCACGGCCACGCAAAGCTTTTCGCCCGTCTCCGTTTCGGTAAACACGATCGTATCCCCGACGGCGATCTTTCGCCGCTTTTCGTCATACAGCCGCAGCTCGATCGTCTTTTCCCCGCTTTGGATCATCCGAAACGGCGCGGGGTTCAGCCGCATTTCGTGTTCCATTGGTTCCCTTTCACGCCAGCCCCGGTTTGACCGGAATACCCTTTTTGCGGCAGTCGGCAAAGTAGAGCTCCTCGGTTGCGAGCGCCATCTTTGTGACGGCAAAGTCGCAGTCGTGCGGGTAGATGTACCAGGTGTCCTCGAGCGTGTTGAGGTCCACGCAGTCGCCGAACTTGCCGAGGTATTCATACTCGATGTGGCACGAATACAGCGACGGCACGCTCTTTTCCATTTCAAACGGATCGCCGTCCGGATCGACGCCGCGCACGTGGAATCCGTCCATATCGTGGCGCATCGTGCCCTCGCCGAGCAGGATGAACTTTTTCGCGTTCGGCAGCGAGCGCACCGTGACCGGCATATCTCCGGTATCGTACGTGCCCGCTTCGACCTCCTTTTTCACGTTTTCCCGCTCCCATTCGTACCAGTCGGGGATATGCGAAAACTCCGTTTCGCCGGTCTCGGCGCTTAAGCTCCCGTCCTCCTGATAGAACCAGCGCTTGCCGCACGCCTTGCAGAAGAGATGCGTTCCCTCGCTCGCCATTTGAAACTCCGTTCGGCACGCGGGACATTGATAGAGCACCTTATGAAGCCCCTCCGCGCGCTTCTCGTAGGTCACGCGGATCCCCTTCTCCTTCTGCCACGCGTAGTCGTCGTACCGAAACGCCTGCACAAGCTTTTCGTTGATCTCGTCCGGCGTCGCTTTTTTCAGCTCCTCCGCGGAAAAGAGCAGGGTCATCTCGGCTTCCGTGGGCTTCACGCCGCGGTCATGCAGATTCCAGAACGGCGAATTGATGTGGTGTCCGTGGCAGATGAACGTGACGACCGGCACGCCCAATAGCTTACAGAGCTTGCCGAGCGACGCGGGCAGGACCGCGGTCGTGCCGCAGAGCGAATACCGCGCCTCGGGATAGATCACGTTGATGTCGCCGTTTTGAACGACGCGCTTCAGCTGCCGGATCAGCGTGATATCGTTGGTAAACTTACGCTTGCAGATGCAGCCGACCTTCCGCAAAAGCCCCTCGCGCCCGATGAACCCGTCGATCGCCACGACGTAGTTTGCACGCGCGGGGTAAATCGCCTTCGTCGCGACCTTGAAATCCAGAAACGCGTTGTGGTTGCAAAGCAGCAGATACGGCGGCTTCAGCCCCTCCACGCCGGTCTTTTTGATGATCGCGCCGTGCTTTTTCACGTCCGGCGCGCTCAGAAGATACGTCAGCGGTCTGAGATACCACGCCGTGCGGCACGGCGGCTTCTTCATATCGAAGCGTTCGAATTTGCTCTGATCCATCGGCAGATCCTCCTATTTCAGCAGTCTTAACCCCTTCGGGTAATGGTTTTTCAGCATGCCGTCGGAGGCTTTGTAAAGCCCCAGCGCATGCCCCTCGTACGTCGCCGCGCCGTAGCCTCTTTCGGCTTCTTTCATCAGCGTTTCGCCGCGAAGATACTGCATCGCCTCGTCAAAGGAGAGCGCGCAGGTGCGGAAAAGCGGCGTCTCGCGTCCCGCCATGGCAAGCGCGTGCGCGGGCTCGAAGCGGCTGCCTTTGACCTCGCCGAGGAGCAGCCCCGCCCGCACGAGCTTGACCCCGTCGAACGGGAACGGCATCGGCGGAATAAGCAGCACGCGCCCGTCCCGAAGAAGCCGGACCTGCCCTTTTGGCAGCCGTACCTGATCGGAAAACGCGTCGAACGCCGGGACTTTGTCGCTTTTGCCGGTCGAAAACGCCGACGGAACGCGTTCGCCCGCGCGCATCAGCACCGCAAAAAACTGTCCCTCGCCCGCGCTCGTGTGCGGATACAGCCGCCGCATGTTCACAAGCGCAAACTCCGTATGCCGGTCCAGAAACCATTGCACGGTCTGTTCGTTCTCCTGCGGGGAAAACGAGCAGGTGGAATAGACGAGCGCGCCGCCTTTTTTGACCGCCTTCTGCGCGTCCTCGAGGATCGCCCGCTGCCGGACCGCGCAGGTTTCCACGTGCTCTTCCGACCAGTCGCGCACCGCCTGTTCGTCCTTGCGGAACATGGATTCGCCCGCGCACGGCGCGTCGACCAGCACGGCGTCGCATGCGCCTTTGAGCCGTTCGCAGATCGCCTTCGGCTCGGCGTTCGTCACGATCGCGTTCACAACGCCCATGCGTTCGAGATTGCCGCAAAGGATCTCCGCGCGCGACGGCACGATCTCATTCGAAAACAGCACGCCGCCGCGCATCTTCGCCGCAAGCTGCGCGCTCTTGCCGCCCGGCGCGGCGCAAAGGTCGAGCACGACCGGGTCGTCCGGAAGATCGAGCGCGGCGACGGGCGCCTGCGCCGTCGCCTCCTGCATATAGAAGAGCCCCGCGGCGTGCAGCGGCGCCGCGTTCGGGTTGAAATCGGGTGAAACCGCCGCGCCGTCCGGGTTTTCGGAGAGCGCGGGCAGCGGCAGACCGAGCAGCGCGGAAAGCTCCGCGCGGTCGGTTTTCAGCGCATTGATGTGCAGCGCCTTCTTCGGCGGCTCGCTGAGCGCCGCGCAGAACGCGGGAAAGTCCGTCCCGAGCTGTGCGCGCATGCGCGCAAGGAACGCTTCCGGATAGCTTCTCATATCAAAACCTCCGTGTTCGCGCCGAGCAGCACGATATGCCGCTCCTTTACCGGCATGCCGGAAAGCTTTTCGAGCGCTTCCGCGTACAGCGCGACCTGCTGCGCGTGCTTCTTTGCGTATTCTTTGGGATCGCCGGTCACGCGGTCGGTCTTATAATCGAGCAGCACCCACGCGCCGTTCTCGATAAAGCAGGCGTCGATCACGCCCTGTAAAAGGATCGGCTCGTCCGAATCCGTTTCCGGCAGAAGCCGTTTTGCGGGCATCGGGCAAAGGAAGCTCCATTCGCGCTCGACGCGGTCCGAAGCCGCCATGCGCAGGAAGAGCGGCGACGCCGCAAAGCGCCGGATCGCCTCCGCGTGGAACGGCGAAACGCCGGGCAGGTCCAATAGATACGCCGCGCGTTTTTCCGCGTCCCGAAGCGGCAGACATTCGAGCGCGCGATGGACCGCGCTGCCCTCCGAGAGCACGTCGTATCCTGTCTCGAACGCGGGCTCGTTGAACGCGGGCGCGTCGTCCTTCAAAAGCCCCGTCACCGAGGTCTTGTCGGGCAGCGTGTCCGCCGTCGGGTGCGGATAGACCCAGGAGAACTGCCGTAATAAGTCCTCGCGCTCCTGCTTCGTCGGAAGCGGGATCGTCCCCGCCGCCGCGCACGTTCCGGCGCGGAGAAACTCGTTTTTGCGGTGCACCGCCGGCGCGATATGCCCGTTCAGCGCGGGCAGCAAAAGCTTCAGCGCCGTGTTGGATCTGCGGATCGACAGGAGCGTCGGCGCCTCGGTTTCCGCGGCGCATTGTTCCGCGTTTTTGACCGAGCCCAAAAGATACAGCTCCTGCTTGGCGCGGGTCATGCCCACGTACAGCACGCGCAGCTCCTCCGCCCACGACGCGTCCGAGACCTCCTGTACGGCGTTATGATGCGTCAGCGTTTCATGCTTCACGCCGAACTCGTCGAAATACCGCAGCCCCGTGCCGAGCGCGGCGGAGGGCAAAAGCGCCTTCATCTCGTCGCGACGGTTGAACATGCCGCCGAGCCCCGCATAGAACACGAACGGAAACTCGAGCCCCTTCGAGGCGTGGACCGTCATGATGCGCACGACGTCCGCCGTGACCGTTGCCGCCGCGCCGAGCTTTTCGGTCGCTCTGACGTTCTCCATGAAGCGCAGAAATCCGTGCACGCCGCTCATGCCCGCGGCGTCGCAGTCGGCGGCGGCGCGGACCAGTGCGGAAAGGTTCGCAAGCCGCTGTTCGCCGCCCGCGAGCACGCCGACCATCTCACGGTAGCGCGTTTCGTCAAGGATGCGCTCGATGAGCTCGCCGAGCGGAATGCGGCGGGAAAGCGCCGCAAAGCGTTCGATCGCGTCGAAGAACGCGGCGACCTTCCGATCGGTATCCCTTGCCGCAAGCAGGCAGTCGAGCAACGGGACTTTCCTGCCGCTTACGCGCAGCTCCGCAAGCTCCCGGTCGGTAAACCCGAACAGCGGCGAACGCAGCACCGCCAGAAGCGGAATGTCCTGCCTGCGGTTGTCGAGCACGGAAAGCAGGCTCAGCATGAGCTTGACTTCGATCGCGTCGAAGTACCCGCCCGACGCCTGCGCATAGGCGGGAATGCCCTCCTCGGCAAGCGTCTGCGCCCAGATGCGGGCATGCTTTTTGTTGCGCAGAAGCACCGCGAAATCGCCGTAGCGGCATGCGCGGCTCCCTTCGCCGTCCGCAACCGGGCGCCGCATGCGTTCGCGGATCGTTCTCGCCGCGAACAGCGCCTCCGCCTCGGCGTCCTCAAGCGTTTCCTCGTCGTCCGGGTCGTTCTCCCGTTCAAACAGATGCAGCTCGCAGCAGCCGTCCGGCACGGTCGGATTGCCCTTGATGAGCCTTGCGCGCGCGTCGTATTCGATCCCGGCGACAGGCTCCTTCATGATCGTTTCAAAGACCGTGTTGACCGCGTCGACGACCGCCGTTCCGGAGCGGAAATTATGTCCGAGGTCGATCCGCGTGCCGTTTTTGCCGTGAAAATCGCGGCATTTTTCGAGGAACAGCCCGGGCTCCGCCATACGGAAGCGATAGATCGACTGCTTGACGTCGCCGACAAAGAACAGTCCGCCCGGTCTTGCGATGCGGTTCAGGATCGCCTCCTGCACGCGGTTAGAATCCTGATACTCGTCGACGATGATCGTTAAAAACCGGTTCCGGTACTCCGCGGCGATCTCGTCGTCCTTCAGGATCTCGATCGTCATGTGCTCGAGATCGGTAAAATCGAGCGCGTTCTTCCGGCGCTTCGCTTCGGCAAACGCCGTCCGGTACGCGCGCATCAGCGCGTAGAACGAGCGAAGGATCGGCGCTGCCGCCCGCTCCCGCTCCAGGAGAACGGACGCCGGCTCGGCGTTGCGCTCCGCCTGCTGCTTCACCGTATCGCGGAACAAAAGCTTTGCCTTCTGCACGCCCGCCTTGTCCGCGTCGGGCGTGCCGTTCGGGAAGCGCAGCGCGTCCTTAACGTCCAGAATGCCGGAAAGCGCCGCGGCGTACGTTTCGCGCGTCTGCATCGTCAGCGCGCCGCGCGCGCGGGAAAGCTGCGCGTACAGGATCGAAAGGATCTTTTCGTATGCCCGCGGGACCCGGTCGGTCTCCGCCTGCAGCGCGTCGATCACGCGCAAAAGCTCCCTCCGATCGGTTTCGAGCGCGTACGCAAGCTGCCGGTCGAACGCCTCCGGATCCGCAAGCGCCGCTTCGTTTTCGTCCATCCACCCCGCCGGATCGGGCTGCGCGGACAAAAAGTCCTCGAAGCCCTCCATTGCCTCCGAAAGCGCCTCCTCGCTGCCGAACGCAACGATCAGCGTGCGGTAGTCCTCCGCCTGCGTTTCGGCAAGCGCGTCGAGCGCGGCGTTTCGCGTTTCGGCGCGCAGCACGGCGGTTTCGGTCTCATCGAGCGTGGAGACCGACGGCGTCAGCCCCACGCGGAAGAAATGACGGAACACGACCTTGGCGCAGAACGCGTCGATCGTGGAAATATTGGCGTTGGCGACCGCCGCCGCCTGTTCGCGGTAATACGCCGCCTGCGCGCCCGAGGCGCTCTTTGCGGCGTCCGAAAGCCGTTTCGAGATCCGCGCCTTCATCTCGCCCGCCGCGGCGCGCGTGAAGGTCAGAACCAGCATGCGGTCCACCGGCATGCCCTCTTTGACCAGACGGCAGACGCGCTCGCTCAGCACGGTCGTCTTGCCCGCGCCCGCCGCCGCGGAAACGATCAGGTTGCCGCCGGTTTCGATCGCGGCGATCTGTTCCCGGGTAAAGCTCATTCTTCGTCGCCTCCTTCCTTTGAAAGAAGGTCAGATAGCTTCAGCTTCGGCACGCCGCGCTTTCTGCAGCCGAGCTGCGGATCGAAGCGGCACACCGCGCCGTACGGGCACCAGGTGCACGCGGACTCGGTCGGATAGATGTTCGCTTCGCCTGAAAGAATGCGCTCCGCGTTGACCGTCGCCGTGCGGATCGCGGCGTTCTTGAGCGATTCAAGCTCCTCGCGCGTGACGAGATCGCCCGCGTACCCGTCCTTTTTGACCGCAAGCTTTCTGATCAGCGCGGATTTGCCGTCCAGATGCGCGTCGCTCGCCCTGATCGCGTCCTCGTCGTCCGCCGTAACGCCGGACAGCGGATTCATCGGCGTTTCATCCCGCGATTCGGGCGGGTCCGCGTAAAGCGGCATATAGTACATGCCGACCGCCTCGCCGCCGAGCTGCCCGGCGGCTTCGAGATACAGCGGAAGCTGGATCGTTTCGCCGCTACTGAACTTCGACGGGTCAAAGGTATGGTTCCTGCCGGTTTTATAGTCCACGATGCGAAACATCGCGCCGTCGGGCGTCCGATCGATGCGGTCGATCTTTCCGCCGACCGGAATGCGCGTGCCGTCGGAAAGCACGAGCGAAACGGGCAGAAGATCGCCGTTTTTGCCGAAGCCCGCCTCCGTCGCCGCAATCGTGAAGCGTCCCTCGCGGATCTGGCGCAGCACGGAGTACGCGCACCAGCGGATCATGCGGTCCCGCACGACAAGCGCTTCCCTGAGGCGCGCGTTGCGTTCAAAGATGCCGTCGTTGTGCGTTTCCTTGAGCGGCGGCAGGATGCGGCTTAAAACCGCGTCCGCTTCCGCGTTCGTCATGGTGCGAAGGTCCCTGCCCTCGTCCTGCGCCGTTTTCACGAACAGGTCCAGCGCATCGTGCAGGAACGTTCCGACGTTGTCGGCGCGCTCCGCCGCCTCCTTGCGCTCCTCGGCGCCGAGCCCGTATTTCAGGTACTGCGCAAAGGGACACCGCGCAAACTGCTCCAAACGGCTTGCGCTCATCGACGGCGCCTCGCCGTAGAGCTTCCCGGCAAGCGCTTTCCCGATCTGCGCCTCCGTCCTTGTGCCTGCGCGCGCCGAAAGCAGCGCTTCGGCGGCGTCCGCATAAGCAGGATCGTTCCGGTAATACGCGAGCAGCGGCGGAAGATCGGTCATGACCGTGCCTTCGATGCGGTAGATGCGAAGCAGCTCCGACAGCCGCTCAAAGCCGACCTCGGCATTCGCGGGCAGCGCGCCGGACCGTTTCAGAACGACCTGCGGCGCGGGCGTCGGGAACAGCGTTTCGACCGTTTTGAGGATCGGCGAAGGCACCATCTCGCCCGAGGCGCCGGCGCACGGGTATGAGAAAAAGATGCGCTCGGTCGCCTTGGTGAGCAGCGTATAGAGCTGCAGCCGGTCCGCCGCGGTCAGCAGCGCCGTCCTGC
This sequence comes from uncultured Clostridia bacterium, assembly GCA_947168855.1. Classification (GTDB taxonomy): domain Bacteria; phylum Bacillota; class Clostridia; order Christensenellales; family CAG-138; genus UBA3792. The sequence continues at coordinate 60,845 of CAMVNO010000009.1, read as the reverse complement.
CCCAGACGGAGAGCCCGCTCGATTCCATGCGGTCAAGCTCCGCGTCGTTTAAGAGCGCGTCGTCGGATCTCGACGGCGGGAACACACCCTCGGTGCAGCCGAGCAGCAAAAGCACCCTGCTGCGGTTCAGGCGCGTACGTACAAGATCGCCGAGCACGACCTGATCCGCGCGTCCCGGGAGCACGCCGATCGAGTAGCTCGAAAGCCCTTCCTCCAAAAGCGCGCAGAATTCCTGACCTCCCATCGGCACGTCGCCCATGATCGCGTCGATCTGGTTGAACAGCGTCATCAGCGTGTTCCACATCTGCGCATAGGTCTGCGCGTCCTGCGCTTCGCCCGACTGCTGCAGCGCGTCCGCCTCGGCTTCGAGCTGCTCCATAAGCCCCATGGTCTTCAGATACGCGTACACGCCGCGCACCTTGCCACCCGCCGTCTTTTCGGACAGCGATTCCTTGAGGGCAAGCAGCTTCGGCACGATCGAGGCCCTTACGCGCTCCGCCTCCTCCGGCACCTCGCCGATCGAAAGCGGATTCTGAAGCGCGCTTCCGAACAGCCCGTAGCGCAGGAGATAGTTTTCGAAGATCTCGGTATCGAATGCGGATACGCCCGCGTACCCGCTTTTCAGCACATGCAGAAGGTCGTTGACGTTCAGCGCGTTCACCGCCGCGCAAACCGACGACAGCACAAAATCGGTCGCCGCGTGCCCGAGGATCGGACGCGACGCGTCGAAAAACAGCGGGATGTTCCGAAGCCGGCACGCGCGCCGTAAAAGCGGCGCGTACGCGTCGAGCGAGGAGACGACGATCGCGATGTCGGAATAGCGGAGCGTCGGGTCCGCCTTCAAAAGGTCGAGGATCCGGTCCGCGGTCATCTCCGCCTCCAGCGCCTGCGTCGCAAAGCCCGTCACGCGAACCGCGCCGTTTTCGCCTTCGAACGGCGTCGGCTCCGGTTTGAAGAGCTCGCGGCACAGATGGTTCAGCGCGGGATCGACCCGGACGCTCTGCGTTTCGAACGCGCGGACGGAGAACGGAATGCTCCGTTCGGCGCAGAACGCGGCAAGCGCCGCAGCGCGCGCCTCCTCCGGCTCGAACAGCGCCGAAAGCGCCGGATCGGCTTCGGCGCGGAGCGTGACCGTCACATGCTTTGCGTGCAGAATGATCCCCTTTAAGAGCCGCATCACCTGCTCGCGCGTGCGATCGAGGTCGTCGATGTAAACGTATGTGTCGGAAAGCCCGGCGTCGGGCAGCACGGCAAGCGCCTCCGTGAGAAGGTCCTGCGCGGTGAGATAGCGCGATTCGAGAAACGCCTCGCTCTCGCGGTAGATGAGAAGGATATCGGACAGCTTCCGAAACAGCAGGGAATCGGGATCGAGCGAGCCGAGCGCGGCTTCGAGGTCCTGCGGCGCAATGCAGCTTTGCTTGAACCGTCCGATCCACTCGTCCATCACCTTGGCGAACCCCGGCGACTGCGACACGCGCGAAAAGACGGAGAGCTTTCCCCGCACGCGGTACGCAGCGCGGCGCAGCACCATATGCCGCCCTTCGACGGACAGAAACGGACGCGTATGCCCCGCACGCGTGAGAAGCCGCTCGGAAAAGCGCTCGAAGCTATAGACCTCGACGCCCAAAAGCCCGCCGAGCGCCTTGCATAGCTTCTGCTCCGCGGCGTAGGTCGCCTGCTCCGGCACGAGCAGGATCGCATGCTCGCCCTTTTCGCGGTGCCCGCGGATCCTGTCATACAGCGCGGTGCTCTTTCCGGTATGCGCCCCGCCGCGGAAGATCGTCAAAGCCGCCATTGTCCCTCCTTAAAACGGTTCCGTGTGCACGGGCGTATAGACCATGCGCCCGTTTTCGTTGGTGCTTTCAAAGAGCACGATCGAACGCACGGTGAACGCCGCGTTCGGAATACGGATCTTTGAAAGATCCCCGTGCTCGACGGCGCGCGCCAGCGTGATATGCGGCGAAAACCGCACCTTGCCGCCCGCAAAGCCGTATTCAAACAGCGCCGCTTCGAGCGTTTCCCGGATGCGGAAGAGCTCGTCGAGATCGCCGGTCACGGAGAGGTAGCTCGTCCGCGCCCCGCCGTGCGTAAACGAGCCGAGCGTTCCGAGCCGCAGCAGGAACGGACGCGCGTCCTTCACCGCCTCGTGCATGGCGGCGGCGATGTCGGCAAGCGCATTGGTCTCGCCCAGAAAGCGCAGCGTGATATGAAAGTTGCCAGCCGGAACGAAACGCCCCGCGGTGCTCGCGACGCGCAGCCCCTCCTCCGCGGTGTAAACGGCGCGCTGCACGTCCTTCGGCAGCGGCACGGCGATAAATAAGCGCATATAAAGGCTCCTTTCGGATCGTTGCCTCCATTATACGATTTTTTCGGACTTTTGTATAGGTTTTCTCTTTTCTATTTATGATTTATTTGCTATACTATTATCGGAGTATATTAAAATGCGCCGGAGGCGCGACCCCCGCAAAAGGTTGGTAGCAACGGTTTTTCGTCGTGAGGGCGTTTACAACCGAACAGAAAAACCGAGCGTGACCTTTTGCGGAAAGGAGGAGCGGCGAAGTAAGGCGACGCGATGGTTTTCTTATGAAATAAAAAAACCTTCGCGAGCTCAGCGAAGCCCGCGACGACGTGGAAACAAAATTCAATGAGGATTTAAAACCGAAGAAAAAACGCCTCCTGCGGCCGGGCTGGCAGGAAAAGCTTCCGATCAAGCCGATCCTTGCCGCCGCCGTGGGCGTGCTGCTCGTGACCGTGCTGGTGCTGATCAACCGCCCGACCGCGACCGCGCTTTCAAGTCCGGAGCTGGACGTGATCCGGAGCAACGGCGTGCTGCGCATCGGCGTGGATACCGACCTCGAGGGCATGTATCGGGGCGGCAGGGGCTACGAACAATCGGTCGCGGACGAGCTTGCGACGCTGATCTTCGGAGACACCGAGGGTCTGACGCTCGTTGAGGTCGACCGCTACACCGCGCCGTGGCGCATGAACGACGGCGAGCTGGATCTCGTGCTCATGAGCATGGACGCTTTCAAACAGGACGGCTACGAAAGAAGCACGGTCCCGTTCTTCACGGACCGCTGCGTGATCCTTGCGTACGAATCGTTCGATTCGCTTGCGGAGAAGACGATCGCCGTGCTCGAGAGCACGCCTTCCGAAAAGCTGCTGAAGGAATACGTGAAGTCGGTCGAGCCGGCGCTTGTCATCCGCCCGTGCGCGGATTACTACTCCATGCGCGTCATGCTGCGCGCCGGAACGGCGGACGGCGCGTGTCTGCCGCGAACCGTGGCGCAGAGCTGGCACGAATCGCGCACAAAGATCCTGCCGTACGACATCGGCGCGATCCCCTATTACGCGATCGCCAAGAAGGACTCCGTTCTGCTCGACCTGACGAGCGAGCTCTTCTACAGCTGGCAGCTCGACGGCACCTTCCGGGAATGGGCGCGCGAAAACGGCGTGGAATGGGGCGTGAACGGTTGACGGGAAGCCGAAAATCCGTTAAACTAAATAGAAACCCTTTGTAAAGACAGAAAGAAAGTCATGGAACACCATATGAATCCTTTTTACAGCATTCACGGCAGCAAGCGGCTTGAGGGCACGGTGACGATTTCCGGCGCGAAAAACGCGGCGGTTGCGATCATCCCCGCGGCGATCCTCGCCGGCGAGCCCTGCATCCTCGAAAACCTGCCGAACATTGCGGACGTGGAAAGCCTCCGCGAGATCCTGAGCGGGCTCGGCGCCAAGGTCGACATGACCGAGGGCGGCTGCATGCGCATCGACCCGTCGACGATCAACACGCGCGACGCAACCTCCGCAAAGGTCAGCTCCATGCGCGCGTCCTACTACCTGCTCGGCGCCATGCTCGGCACGTACGGCGAGATCGAGCTTGCGCTGCCGGGCGGCTGCGTGATCGGTCCCCGGCCCATCGACCAGCACATCAAGGGCATGCGCGCGCTCGGCGCGAAGATCTACATGGACGAAAGCCGCAACGTCCTTCGCGCGCAGGCGACGAAATTAAAGGGCGCGGAGATCTTCTTCGACGTCGTTTCCGTCGGCGCGACGATCAACGTGATGCTGGCGGCGACGAGAGCGGAGGGCACGACGGTGCTTCAAAACGTCGCCAAGGAACCGCACGTCGTCGACGTGGCAAACTTTTTGAACATGATGGGCGCTTCGGTCCGCGGCGCGGGCACCGACGTGATCCGTATCCAGGGACGCAAGAAGCTGCGCGGCTGTTCGTATTCGATCATTCCCGATCAGATCGAGACCGGGACCTACATGATCGCGGCGGCGGCGACGCGCGGCGACGTGGTCATCAAGAACGTGATCCCGACGCATATGGAGGCGATCTCCGCGAAGCTGATGGAAAGCGGCGCGCGCGTGATCGAGGGCGACGACGGACGCGACTTCTTCCTGCGCGTCACCATGAAGGAACGCCCGCGTCCCGTAAGCTTCCGCACGATGGTCTACCCGGGCTTCCCCACCGATCTGCAGCAGCCGATGATGGCGTATCTGTCGACGGCGACGGGCACGAGCGTGATCACCGAAAACATCTTCGAAAACCGGTTCAACCACGTCAAAGAGCTCCGAAAGCTCGGCGCAAGCATTTCGATCTCGAAGCGCGTGGCGCGCGTCAAGGGCGTGGAGAACCTGCGCGGAACGGACATCTTTGCAAGCGATCTTCGCGCGGGCGCCGCGCTGATCGTGGCGGGGCTCATGGCGGGCGGCGAAACGCGCGTGCACAACATCGGCTACATCGACCGCGGCTATGAATACCTCGACAGTAAATTCCGGGCGATCGGCGCGGACATTCTGCGCGCCGACGACGAGTAACGGGAGGAAACCTATGTATCTTGCTTCCGGCTGGAAGGACTACGCGATCCTCGACGCGGGCAACGGCGACAAGCTGGAGCGCTGGGGCGGCGTGACGCTTTTGCGTCCCGATCCGCAGGCGGTCTGGACGATGGACCCGCGCGCCGGCGAACGCGCCGACGCGATCTATCACAGAAGCGCTTCCGGCGGCGGGCATTGGGAATACAGAAAACAGCTTCCCGAGCAATGGACGATCGCCTATCGCGATCTTACGTTCATCGTGCGTCCGACCGGCTTCAAGCACACGGGGCTCTTTCCCGAGCAGGCGGTTAACTGGGACTGGATGCGAAGCGGGATCGAAGCCTTTCAAAAACGCACGGGGCGCCCCGCAAAGGTGCTGAACCTCTTTGCGTACACCGGCGGCGCGACCTGCGCCTGCGCAAAGTCCGGCGCGGAGGTCGTGCATGTCGACGCGGCGAAGGGCATGGTCGCCTGGGCAAAGGACAACGCCGCGGCTTCGGGGCTTCAGGCGGCGCCGATCCGCTACATCGTCGACGACTGCGTGAAGTTCGTGAAGCGCGAGATCCGGCGCGGCAACCGCTACGACGGCATCCTGATGGACCCGCCGAGCTACGGCAGAGGTCCCACCGGCGAGATGTGGAAGATCGAAAACGACCTCTATCCGCTCGTCGAGCTCTGCGCCGGGCTGCTCTCCCCCGACCCCTGTTTCTTTCTCATCAATTCCTACACGACCGGTCTTGCGCCGACCGTGCTTTCAAACGTGCTGCAGCTTGCGATCAAGGGCGGAACCGCCGAAGCCGGCGAGATCGGTCTGCCGATCGCGCGCGGCAATCTGATCCTGCCCTGCGGCGCGAGCGGACGGTGGACGAACGCATGAGCGCGCCGCATATTTTATTTGAAGACAACCACCTCCTGGTGGTCGAAAAGCCCGAAAACCTGCCGGTGCAGGCGGACGCTTCGGGCGACGCGGACCTGCTGTCTTTGTGCAAGGCGTACATCAAGGAGCGGTACCATAAGCCCGGCGAGGCGTATCTCGGACTGGTGCACCGGCTCGACCGCCCGGTCGGCGGCGTGATGGTCTTTGCGAGAACCAGCAAGGCGGCGGGACGGCTCACAAGTCAGTTCAAGGACCGCACCGCGCACAAGCGCTACGTCGCGATCGTCGAGGGAAACGCCCCCGCGTCCGGCGAATGCGTCGACTGGCTCTATAAGGACGAACGGACCAACACGACGCGCGTCGTGCCCGAGGGCACGGACGGCGCGAAAAAGGCGATCCTGCGCTACCGCACGCTTGCCCGCGAAAACGGCACGTCGCTTTTGGACGTGGAGCTTCTCACCGGCCGTCCGCACCAGATCCGCGTGCAGCTATCGAGCAGAGGACTGCCGATTCTGGGCGACATGCGCTATAACCCGAAGGCAAAGCCCGGCACGCAGATCCGGCTCTGGGCGTACACGCTCACGGTGAAGCACCCGACGCAGAATGAACCGATGACCTTCTGGTCGATCCCCGCTTGGCGGGAATACCCCGCGGCGCTGAAGCTTCTGCCCGCGTACGAGGTGTGCAGCGGCGTGTATTTCGACGACGAAATTCTTGTCGTGGACAAGAACGCGGGCGCGGAGGTCGAAGGCGAGCTTTTGGGCGAGCTGTCCGGTATCTTCGATCCGCTCTTCCCCGTCCACCGCCTCGACGCGAACACCGAAGGGCTGGTCGTCTTCGCCCGCACGGAGGCGATGCGCGACGCGCTTTCGGAGGCGTTTTACCGGCACGAGACCGAAAAGATCTACCACGCGATCGTCGTCGGGCGCCCGAAGGACGGACGCTGTACGCATTTTGCGAAAAAGGACGCGGACGCCGCGTATATGCGGCTCTGTCCGGAAAGCGATCCGGACGCTCTGCGCATGGAGCTTGCCGTGCGCGTGCTCGAAACGAAGCGCGATCTTTCGCTTTGTGAGATCCGGCTCTTTACGGGACGCACGCACCAGATCCGCGTGCAGATGAGCGCGATCGGCTGCCCCGTGCTCGGCGACGACAAGTACGGCGACCGCGACGCGAACAAGCGATATAAAAAACGCCGCCAGTGCCTGCTGCACAAGCGGCTGACGGTGCTCGGCAAGACCTTTGAAAGCACCCGGGAACTCAATCTGAACCTTTTTACGGAGGAAAGACGATGACAGCTTCTGAACGCTATGCACTCTGGATGAACAGTCCCGACATCGACGAACAGACCAAAGCGGAGCTCGCTTTGATCAAGGACGATCCCGCGGAGATCGAGGAACGCTTCTATACCGAGCTCGAGTTCGGCACGGCGGGCCTGCGCGGGATTCTGGGCGCGGGCGACAACCGCATGAACATCTACAACGTCCGCAAGGCGACCGAAGGGCTTGCGCGCTATCTCGACGAAAGCGTCAGGGGCACCGCGCGCGTGTGCATCGCGTACGATTCGCGGCACTGCTCCGACCTCTTTGCCAAGGAGACCGCCTGCGTGCTGGCGGCGCACGGCGTGCACGTCTATCTCTATTCCACGCTCCATTCCGTGCCGCAGCTCAGCTTCACCGTGCGCGAGCTCAAATGCGACGCGGGCGTTGTGATCACGGCAAGCCACAACCCGCCGAAGTACAACGGCTACAAGGTCTACGGACCGACCGCGGGGCAGGCGGCGCCGGAACTTGCGAACGAGATCACCAGGCACATCCGCGCGGTTGAGGGCTTCAAAACCGCGTATAAGCCGTTTGACGAAGCGATCAAGGACGGCACGATCGAACTGATCGGCGCTGGTGTCGACGAGATCTATTATCAAAAGACCATGTCGCTTCTGACGCAGCCGGAGCTCGTCAAGGCAAAGGGCAGGGACCTGAAGCTCGTCTACACCCCGCTGCACGGATCCGGCAACGTGCCGGTGCGCGAGGTTCTCCGGCGCATCGGCGTGACGAACGTCACGGTCGTCAAAGAACAGGAAGCGCCGGACGGCAGCTTCCCCACGGTCAAGGCGCCGAACCCCGAGGATCCGAACGCGTTCACGCTGGCGTTCCGCTATGCGGAAGAGGTCGGCGCGACGGTCATCATCGGCACGGACCCGGACAGCGACCGGCTGGGGCTTGCGGTCAAAAAGACCGACGGCGACTGGGCGGTTCTGACCGGCAATCAGATCGGCGCGATCCTGATCCACTCCCTGCTTTCGAGTTACAAGGCGACCGGCAAGCTGCCGGAAAACGGGCTTGTCGTGCGCTCGATCGTGTCCACGCAGCTTGCGGACGCGATCTGCGCAAAGTTCGGCGTGGCGATGAAAGAGGTGCTGACCGGCTTCCGCTTCATTGCGGAGGAGATCGCGCGGTGCGAACAGACGCACGAGCACACGTTCCTGTTCGGCTTTGAGGAAAGCTACGGCTTCCTCGCGGGCAGCTTCGTGCGCGACAAGGACGCGATCTGCGCGGCGATGCTCGTGGCGGAGGCGTGCGTGGTCTACAAGGAACGCGGCATGACGCTGTACGACGCGCTGCAGGAGATCTACGGGATCTACGGCTTCTACCGCGAAAAGGTCAAGTCCTACACGCTCGAGGGCAAGGCGGGCATCGAGGCGATCCAGAACGCGATGGCGCTGCTCCGCAAGCAGCCGCTTTCCGGGATCGCGGGCGTCGCGGTCACAAAGGCGGAGGACTTCAACGAGCCCGCAAAGACGGGGCTGCCGAAATCGAACGTGCTGCGCTATACGCTTTCGGACGGTGCGTGGGTCACGGTGCGTCCCTCCGGCACGGAGCCGAAGCTCAAGCTGTACATCGGCGCGCACGCGGAAAACGACGCGGCGGTCGAAGAAAAGCTCACGAACCTGATGAACGACATGGACGCGAAGCTTTCAAAGCTTCTCGGTCTTAAATAAGAAAGGAGATAAAACCATGTATCTGTACACCATTGAATCCGTTCCCGGAAAAACGATCGCCGCGCTCGGTCTCGTCAAGGGCGCAACCGTTCAGACGAAGCATGTAGGAAAGGACTTCCTCGCAGGCTTCAAGAATCTCGTCGGCGGCGAGATCGAGAGCTATACCGAAATGCTGAACGAAGCAAGACAGATCGCGACCGACCGAATGGTCAGGGAAGCGGAAGCGCTCGGCGCGGACGCCGTCATCGGGATCCGCTACGCATCCTCCGAGGTCATGCAGGGCGCTGCAGAAGTCTTTGCTTACGGCACCGCGGTCAAGTTCCTTTCGTAACCGGAAGGGAGAGCGGCTATGGCGACGATCACTCCCCACAACGGCGCAAACAAGGGCGATTTTGCAAAGACCGTGCTGATGCCGGGCGATCCCCTGCGCGCAAAGTTCATTGCGGAAACGTACCTTGAGGATCCCAGGCTCGTCACGGGCATCCGCAACGTGTACGGATATACCGGCACCTACGGGGGCAAGCGCGTATCCGTCATGGCAAGCGGCATGGGCAATCCCTCGATCGGCATCTATTCCTACGAGCTCTTCCATTTCTATGATGTGGACAGCATCATCCGCGTCGGAAGCGCGGGCGCGTACCATCCCGATCTCCGGCTCTTCGACATCGTCATCGGCATGGGCGCCTGCACAAATTCGAACTATGCCGCGCAGTTCAATCTGCCCGGCACGTTCGCGCCTATCGCGGATTTCGGGCTCGTCCGAAAGGCGGTCGACGCCTGCGAGGCGATCGGCGCGCGGTACATGGTCGGCAACCTGATGAGCTCCGACGTGTTCTACGACGACGATCCCGAGGCGTGGAAAAGCTGGCGCAAGATGGGCGTGCTCGCCGCGGAGATGGAAGCCGCCGCGCTCTATATGAACGCCGCCCGCTGCGGCAAAAAGGCGCTCGCGATCGACACGATCAGCGACATCATCGGCACGCATGAGGAAACGACGCCGGAACAGCGGCAGACCGCGTTCGATCAGATGATCCGCGTGGCGCTGTCCATCGCGGAGTAACTGCCCTGCCTTCCCCTCAAAGGGGAAGCCTCAATTTCCCGCGTCAATACAGTTCTCAATTTGAACATTTTATTGTCTGTTACAGAAAAATGGAGGTATTTTTATGATCAAGCACATCGTTCTGTTCCGGTTTGAAAACCCGAAGGAAAACATCCCCGTCGTGCGCGACTCCCTGTACGCGCTCGTCGACAAGATCCCCGAGATCGTTTCGATGCAGATCGGCGCCGATTTCATGCACTCCCCGAGAAGCTTCGACATGGCGCTGCTCGTCGACTGCAAAACGAAGGAGGACCTCAAAATCTACGATCAGCATCCGGACCACAACGCGGCGCGCGTCTATATCCACGCGCACTGTCTGGAATCGAAGACCGTCGATTTCGAGTATTGATGGGCAGATTCAAGGTCGTTTCCCCCTATGAGCCGCAGGGCGATCAGCCGCAGGCGATCGAAACGCTCGCAAAGAGCATCGAAGCCGGCAATCCCCTGTCCGTGCTTCTGGGCGTCACGGGAAGCGGAAAAACCTATACCATGGCAAAGGTCATCGAGCGTGTGCAGAAGCCCACGCTCGTGCTTGCCCATAACAAAACGCTCGCCGCGCAGCTCTGCTCCGAGTTCAAGGAGCTGTTTCCGGACTCCGCGGTGGAGTTCTTTGTGTCGTACTACGACTACTATCAGCCCGAAGCGTACCTGCCCGCCTCCGACACCTACATCGAAAAGACGATCGACGTGAACGACGAGATCGACAAGCTGCGGCATTCCGCGACCTGCGCTCTGAACGAGCGGAACGACGTCATCATCGTCGCGTCGGTGTCGTGCATCTACGGGCTCGGCGATCCCAAAGAGTACCTCAAGCTGTCCATTTCGCTCCGCGAGGGCATGGAGATCGACCGCCGCGACGTCATGCGCCGGCTCATCGAAAACCAGTACCAGCGCAACGACATGGACTTTTCGCGCGGGACGTTCCGTTCCCATGGCGACACGCTCGACATCTACCCCGTGAACTGGACCGACAAGGCGCTGCGCATCTCCTTCTTCGGCGACGAGATCGAGCGCATTGCGGAGATCAACGTGCTGACCGGCGAGATCATTTCCCGCCGCAGCCATGTCGCGATCTTCCCCGCCTCGCACTACGCGACGGGGCAGGAAAAGATGCAGCAGGCGCTTCGCGAAATCGAAGCGGACATGGAGGTGCAGGAGCAGATGTTCCTCGACACCAACCGCCCGCTGGAGGCGGAGCGCATCCGCTCGCGCGTGCTGCACGACATCGAGATGATGCAGGAGATCGGGTTCTGCAGCGGCATCGAAAACTACTCTCGCTATTTTGACGGCAGAAAACCCGGCGAGCCGCCGTTTACGCTGATCGACTATTTCCCGAAGGATTTTCTGATGTTCGTCGACGAAAGCCACGTCACGCTGCCGCAGGTAGGCGGCATGTTCCGCGGCGACCGCGCAAGGAAGGACGCGCTGGTCGAATACGGCTTCCGGCTGCCGAGCGCAAGGGACAACCGCCCGCTGAAATTCGACGAATTTCTGGCGCGCGTGCCGCAGCTCGTCTGCGTGTCCGCAACGCCCGCAAGCTTTGAGCTTTCGCGCGCGAACGTCGTCGCCGAACAGATCATCCGCCCGACCGGGCTCGTCGACCCGGAGGTCACGGTGCGTCCCGTCAAGGGGCAGATCGACGACCTTCTGAGCGAAGTCCGCATGCAGGCGGAAAAGGGCTTTCGGACGCTCATCACGACGCTCACCAAGCGCATGGCGGAGGACCTGACCGAATACCTCGACCGCATGGGCGTGCGCGTGCGCTATATGCACAGCGACATCGACACGCTGGACCGCATGGAGATCATCCGCGATCTGAGACTCGGCGAATTCGACGCGCTCGTCGGCATCAACCTTTTGCGCGAGGGGCTCGACCTTCCCGAGGTGGGGCTCGTCGCGATCCTGGACGCCGACAAGGAAGGCTTTCTGCGCAGCGAAACGAGCCTCATTCAGACCATCGGCAGAGCCGCGCGAAACGCCGAGGGACGCGTCATCCTGTATGCCGACAGCATCACGGAATCGATGCGCCGCGCGATGGACGAGACCGCCCGCCGCCGCGCAAAGCAGATGGCGTATAATCAGGAGCACGGCATCGTGCCGCAGACGATTCAGAAGAAGGTCTACGACACGCTGGTGATCTCGCGCCGCGAGGACGAACCGCCGGAAAGCCTCACCGAATGGCAGAAGAAGGAGCGCATCGCCGTGCTGACCGAACAGATGCAGCAGGCGGCGCGCGAGCTCGAATTCGAGACCGCGGCGAAGCTTCGCGACGCGATCCTTGCCCTGAAGGGTGAAAAGCCGACGCAGAAGAAGAGCGACCTGAAGCCCGGTCAGATCGGTGCGCACAGGCGCGCAAGGGAAAAGACGCATAAGTGACGCTTCTTTCAGGATCCTTCGGCGGCGTTCCGCCTTCTCAGGATGACGCCGCTCTTATGTCATGATGATTCATAAAAGGGGCTGTTCAAAAACGCTTTGAACAGCCCCAATGCATTCTCGCTTCGCTCCGTCATGTGACCTTTGGTCACAATTCATGCGGCAGCGCTGCAATTCATCGGGGATGTTAAGAACTGCCGATCAGAGTTTCTTAACATCCCTCTTTTTATTATGAACAGGTTCATTCTTTTCATTAAGAAACCTGTTTATTCAAATCATGTTTAATAAGAAACAGGTTTATTAAGAAACAGGTTTATTATAAAACAGGTTTATTATATAACAGGTTTATTAAGAAACAGGTTTATTATAAAATAGGTTTATTAAGAAACAGGTTTATTATATAATACGACAAAAAGGAGAAAAATCCTCTTTTTTCCGTGTAAAAAAGTCGGCGCATTTTTCCGGGAATTTTGTCCGGTTTCAGAGCAAGCGGCAAAGCGCGAGGAACGTCTCGGGCGGGAGCGTTTCGGCGCGCGTTTCCGGCGGAATGCCGAGCGTTTCCAGAACCTCTGCCGCATTCGGATACGGCTTCAGGTTGTTTTTGATCGTCTTGCGGCGCATGGAAAGAAGCTGTGTGCAGAACGCGAACAGCGCGTTCGGATCGTCCTGCGGCGCGTTGGGCTTTTTCGTCATGCCGACGAACACCGACTGCACATCCGGGCTCGGAAAGAAGCAGTCCGGCGGGAATGCCGCGAGCGTTTTTGCGTCATAATACAGCTGTACGAGGATCGAAAGCGGTCCGTAGCCGTCGTCTTTCGGCGCGGCAAAGAAGCGGTCCGCCGCCTCCTTCTGCACCATGCAGTAAAACGACGCGGGCAGCGCTTTGAGGATCGCGCTGCAAAGGGGCGTCGTGATGTAATACGGCAGGTTGCCGACGACCGAAAACGGCTGCGTTTCGTCGCGATACCTGTATTTCAGCGCGTCGCCGGTCACGACCGTAAGCCGCGGATCGGGCAGGGTCGTTTTCAGATGCTCCGCCATCGCCGCGTCCTTTTCGACGGCGGTGACCGAAACGCCGCGGCGTAAAAGCAGCTCGGTCAATCCCCCGAGCCCGGGACCGATTTCGATGACGTTTTCGCAAAGCGTCATGCCCGAAACGCAGTCCGAAAGCCGTTCTCCCGCGATGCAGAAATTCTGCCCCAGGGCGCGGTTCGGGCTTGCATGAAGCTCCTGTAATGCGGTTTTGACAAATTCGACGCTTGCTCTCATGCGCGCAGTATAGCATATTTTTCCGCGTCCCGCAAGGTATAGCGCGCGGCGCGTCGGGCATACTGACCAAAAAGAACCGAAAGGAGATGCGCATGATGAAACGATTCTTTTTGATCCCGGTGCTTGCGCTCATGCTCGCGCTGGTCGGATGCACCTGTTCGATGCGCGGAAACGTGTCGATGCCGACCAAGGCGCCGACTGCCGTTCCGACGAAAAACGCGACGCCGGCGGTCACGGCACAGCCGACGATGAGCGCAATGCCGACGGAAACCGCCGCGCCTGTCATGCCGACAGAGCCGGTCACATCGGCCGCGCCGTCTGCGGGCGCAACCGACGGAAACTGACCTTGTGAGGACGGTCGCCGACCGTCCGTTTCTTCTATTTTGGCGGACGGGCAATGCCCGTCCCTACGGGGGTATTTGTCTCCGTAGGAGGCGACGTCCCCGGCGCCCCGTTTGATCCGAGATTCTCCTCAGGAGAATTCTCCCGAACATGCCCGCAGGGCACACAGCACTTGCCGCAGGCAAACATCACGGCGGCGCCCTCTTCGGGCGTTTTTTATTTCGTCAGGATAATCCCTTGCATCCCGCGCCGCGTTGCGGTATAATTGCCCCGGTCACATATGCGAAAACGGAGGGGGTACGGTATGACGCTGCGGGAATTGAAGCCGGGTGAATCGGCGATCGTGGAAACGGTCGGAGGCGAAGGCGCGCTGCGCCAGCATTTTCTGGATATGGGCGTGATCCCCGGCGCGCGGATGACGCTCATCAAGCTCGCGCCGATGGGCGATCCGATGGAATTCCGCATTCACGGCTACGAGCTGACGCTGCGCGTTGCCGACGCCGATAAGATCGGGGTCCTGCCTGCCGACGCCGTAACGGACGCGCCGAAGGCGCAGAACCGCCGCCTGCGCGAGCATCCGGGTCTCGGCGAAACGGGCAGGTTCCATATCAAGGAGACCGAGACCCCTTTGAAAAAGGGAACGAAGCTGACCTTTGCGCTTGCCGGCAATCAGAACAGCGGCAAGACGACGCTCTTTAACCAGCTGACCGGCTCGAACCAGCACGTCGGCAATTTCCCGGGCGTGACTGTCGACCGCAAGGGCGGCGTGATCCGCGGCAATCCGAACACGGAGATCACCGATCTTCCGGGCATCTATTCCCTGTCCCCGTATTCCGACGAGGAGCGCGTTTCCCGTCAGTTCATCCTCAACGAAAAGCCCACCGGCATCATCAATATCGTCGACGCAACCAACATCGAGCGCAATCTGTACCTCACGATGCAGCTGATGGAGCTGGACGTGCCGATCGTGCTTGCGCTGAACATGATGGACGAGGTGCGCGGCAACGGCGGCTCGATCCGCATCAACGACATGGAATCGCTCCTCGGCATTCCGGTCGTTCCGATCTCGGCGGCAAAGAACGAGGGCGTCGACGAGCTCGTCGCCCACGCAATGCACGTTGCGCAGTATCAGGAGAAGCCGGCGCGCACCGATTTCTGCGAAAAGGACGCGCACGGCGGCGCGGTGCACCGGTGTCTGCACGGCATCATGCACCTCATCGAGGACCACGCCAAGGCCGCGGGGATCCCGCTGCGCTTTGCCGCGAGCAAGCTCGTCGAGGGCGACCCGTTCGTGACCGAGGCTTTGAAGCTTTCCGAAAACGAGCGCGACATGGTCGAGCACATCATCTGCCAGATGGAGGAGGAACGCGGGCTGGACCGCGCCGCCGCCATTGCGGATATGCGGTTTTCGTTCATCAAAAAGCTCTGCGATCAGGCGGTCGTGCATCCGCACGAAAGCAAGGAGCACAGGCGCAGCGCGCGCATCGACAGGGTGCTGACCGGCAAGTGGACGGCGATCCCGGTGTTTCTCGCGATCATGGGGCTCGTGTTCTTTCTGACCTTCCATGTGATCGGCGCGGGGCTGCAGAACCTGCTTGCGATGGGCATCGACGCGTTGACGAGCCTGGTCGACGGCGCGCTGACAAGCTGGAACGTCAGTCCCGTGCTGCATTCGCTGATCATCAAGGGCGTCTTCACGGGCATCGGAAGCGTGCTGAGCTTCCTCCCGATCATCATCGTGCTGTTCTTCTTCCTGTCGCTTTTGGAGGATTCCGGCTACATGGCGCGCGTCGCGTTCGTCATGGATAAGCTTTTGAGACGGATCGGTCTTTCGGGACGAAGCATCGTGCCGATGCTGATCGGCTTCGGCTGCACCGTGCCGGGCGTTATGGCAAGCCGCACGCTGCCCTCCGCCCGCGACCGCAAGCTGACGATCCTGCTGACGCCGTTTATGAGCTGCTCGGCGAAGCTGCCGATCTACGCGTTCTTCTCCGCGGCGTTCTTCCCGAAGTATGCCGCGCTCGTGATGGTCGGGCTGTATGTGCTCGGCATCGTCGTCGGCATCCTCTTTGCGCTCGTATCGAAAGGCACGCTCTTTAAGGGCGAAGCGGTGCCGTTCGTGATGGAGCTGCCGAACTACCGTCTGCCGGGCGTGAAGAACGTGCTGCGGCTCCTGTGGGACAAGGCGAAGGACTTCCTCGAACGCGCGTTCACGGTCATCCTGATCGCCACGATCGTGATCTGGTTCCTCGAGACCTTCGATTTCCGGCTGAACATCGTCGACAATCAGCACGATTCAATCCTTGCCGTCGTCGCGGGCTTCATCACCCCGATCTTCAAGCCGCTCGGCTTCGGCGACTGGCGGATGTCCACCGCGCTGATCTCCGGCTTCATGGCAAAGGAGAGCGTGGTCGCCACGATCAACGTGCTGTTCGGCTCGGAGGCGGCGCTCACAAGCGTGCTGTCCCCGCTTGCCGCGCTGTCGTTCCTTTCGTTCTGCCTCCTCTATACGCCGTGCGTGGCGGCGATCGCCTCGATCCGGCGTGAGCTCGGCAGGGGCTGGGCGGCGCTCGTCGTGCTGTTCCAGTGCGTCGTTGCGTGGGTCGTCGCATTCCTTGTACATTTCATCGGCGGAGGGTTCCGGCTGTGAAGCCCGTCGATTGGGCGATCCTCGCCGCCGTTCTGCTTGCCGCGGGGCTTGCGGCGTTCTTTGCGGTACGCCGCAGAAAGCGCGGCGGTTCCTGCTGCGGGGACTGCTGCTCGTGCGCGCAGAACGCGCCCTGCAAGGATCGGCAAAAAAAGGCTGACAAATAAGCGCGTTCGTGCTATACTGTTAAAAATCGTAAAAAGGAGGAAGCGGGCATGAAAAAAAGCGGAACGGCGACACGCATCGTAACGGGCGTTGCGCTGCTTGCTTTGCTGGCGGCTTGCGTCTGGCTCGGTCCCGTTACGCGGCTCTGCTTCTTCTACACGTTCATCTGGTTCGCCGCGCGCGAGATGTCCGACGCGCTGAACCGCATGGGTTTCCAGACCCACCCGTGGATCGCGCGGGCGATCGCGTTCGTGGCGTGCGTTCTGTTCTGCGTCAAGGATGAAACCGCGTTTTATCTCACCGCCTCGAGCATCATCGTCATGCTGGGGCTTCTGGCCGCGCTGTTTCGGAAGATCCAGATGCGCGACATTCTGGGCTCGTGCATCATCTGTCTGTATCCGACGCTGTTTCTGCTCGGCTACGCGTACCTTTCCGTGCAGCCGGACACGATCTTCTGGCCCGTTCTGCTCATCACGCTGTTTGCCGCCGCCGGCTGCGACATGTTCGCGTACTTTCTGGGCCGCGCGTTCGGCAGGCATAAGCTGTGCCCGTCGATCAGCCCGCATAAGACGGTCGAAGGCGCCGTTTCCGGCACCGTGCTGGGCACCGCGCTCGGCATGCTCGCATGGGTGATCCTGAAGAACTTTGCCCCGATCCCGTGGTTTGTGTACCTCGTCACGTCGTTCTTCTGCACGATCGCGGGGCAGCTCGGCGATCTCGTCGCCTCCATGATCAAGCGGCAGGCGGGCATCAAGGACTTTTCGGACCTTTTGCCGGGACACGGCGGCATCATCGACCGCATCGACAGCTTCTGTTTCGCCATGCCGGTCGCGTTCTTTGCGATCGTGCTGTTCCACACAACCTGAGTGATTGGGGCTGTTCAAAAACGCTTTGAACAGCCCCAATGCATTCTCGCTTCGCTCCGTGAATTGTCCAAAGGACATGAATTGTGCCTTGCGGCACATGAATTGACGCCGAACGGCGTCATGCAGGAAGATTTTCCGTACGGAAAATCAACATTCATGTGACCTTTGGTCACAATTCATGCCGAAGGCAATTCATGGCGCAGCCAATTCATGCGGCAACGCCGCAATTCATCGGGGATGTTAAGAACTGCCGATCAGAGTTTCTTAACATCCCCGGTTTTTCAGTACCGCCTATCATGCTCCGCATGATGCGAGCGGCGGTCCTGCAAGGAGTAAAATCCGCCGCGCATGTCGCCGGATTTTACGGATCGATCCGATTCTGTTATTGCCATGCCTTCCCCGTTCCGGGGATTTTTTGTTTTTCGGGCGAATCTCCGCGAGACGCGTCCCGCAATGTATACTTGCATTCCCGATATGCGTATGATACACTAAACAGGCATTGCGGGGAGAAAGGAGCAATCGATGAAGCGAATTCTGTTATGGATCGGCGTTGCGATCATGGTCGCGGCGACCGTTGTGCTGGTTTGCCTGATCCGTTTGACCTGCATCTTCGGAAACCATGTGTATTCGCCCGCGACGTGCACCGAGCCCGAGATCTGCACCCGCTGCGGGATCGTGAACGGCGAACCGCTGGGGCATCTTTACGGCGAGGCGACCTGCACCGAGCCTTCGGTCTGTCTCCGCTGCGGCGAGCATCACGCCGACGCGCTCGGGCACGAATGGCTTCCCGCAACCTGTACCGAACCGGAGATCTGCGCGCGCTGCGGCATCACGCGGGGCGAACCGCTCGGGCACGTCATGGCCGACGCGACCTATCAGCAGCCCGCGGCGTGCACGCGCTGCGGATACACGGAAGGCGCACCGCTCACTCCCGCACTTGCGGGACGGACGTTCGTCGAACTGCAGGTCGGAACCCCCGTGCCGTACACGACCGCGTCCTATGAGGACCGCGACGTCGACGTGACCGGCACCGCCGAGATCACAGACTATCGCGTGATCGACGGCGACGAGATCTTCCCCGCCCGCGAAGGCTATGAATGGCATGTCGCGACGGTCCGGCTTGTGTTCGCCGGCAAGGACGCGCAGACAGACGGCGCGCAGTCGGCGTATACCTTCGGCGATTACTACATTCTTGACGATTCCATGTCGATGCACGAGGACGAATCCGGCATGCGCACGTTTGCCGCCGACTGGTACGGCATGCGGGTCTGCTGCTGGCAGAAGACCGGCGAGACCGTGGAAAACGACTGGTACGATCACGAGCTGCGCTTCACCTGGGAGGAGGGCGTGCTGGTGCCGAAGGGCTACGACGGCGTGCTGCTGATCCTCTATCACTTCCGCAAGGCGGCGGACGCGACGCGGCTGTATCTGCCCGCAAGCGAAGTCCTCGACGACAACGCGCTCGTGTTCCGGATGAAATAGCGCTGACGCTTCGGTCTGTCGAAACAGAAGTTTCAACAGACCGGTTTTCTTCCGTCGCTTTCGTACGCGCGTTTACAACGCGCCTGTGTTTCTCACTTTATGAAATAAAACTGAATCGTTGATGGGGATGTTAAGAAACTCTGATCGGCAGTTCTTAACGTCCCCGATGAATTGCGGCGTTGCCGCATGAATTGGCTGCGCCATGAATTGCCTTCGGCATGAATTGTGACCAAAGGTCACATGAATGTTGATTTTCCGTACGGAAAATCTTCCTGCATGACGCCGTTCGGCGTCAATTCATGTGCCGCAAGGCACAATTCATGTCCTTTGGACAATTCACGGAGCGAAGCGAGAATGCATTGGGGCTGTTCAAAGCGTTTTTGAACAGCCCCTTTTATGTTCTGACGCGGATCAGAAGATCCACGCCGTCGTCGCGGCGGGTCTCGACCATGTCGGCGGTCACGCCCGTGCCCTCCAGCTGCCCGATGCAGTCCTTGACGCTGTTCACAAACAGCCGGCAGTCGCGCGAAAACCGGAGGATGCGCATCGGCGCCGCGCCCGGCGTGTCCGTCAGCGAGTCGATCAGCCGTTCCGCGGCGGGACCGGTCATCTTGCGCCGTTCGATGAGATCGAGCGCCTGCTGCTGCCGTTCGGCGTCGGAAAGCCGCAAAAGCGCGCGGGCATGGCGCTCCGTGAGTCCCCCCGCCCGAAGTCTGGTACGCGTTTCCTGCGGCAGCTTCAAAAGCCGCATACGGCTTTCGACGTACGGATCGGACTTGCCGAGCCGGGTGGAAAGCTGCTCCTCCGAAAACGCGCTCCCTTCCAGCAGTCCCTTCAAACGCTCCGCCTCCTCCAGATAATGCAGCGGCCGCCGCTGCAGGTTCTCCGTAAGCGCAAGGAGCGCGCACCGCTCCTCCCCCGCCTGGATCACGATGCACGGGATCTCCTTATGCCCCAGAAGCCGGCACGCCCTGAGCCGCCGCTCGCCGGCGATGAGCTCATAGCCTTCGGGCAGCTTTCGCACGACGATCGGCTCGATAAGCCCCACCTGCGCGATGCTGATCATGAGCTCGGTCAGCGCGGCGCGGTCGATGTTCTTCCGAAGACGGTCCTTTGCGGTTTTGATCTCTTCGGTCGGCAGAAGCAGCAAGCGGCGGTCCGGATCCACCTTCGCGGGCATGTTGACAAGTCCCTGCTGAAATGAATACTGCATATGCGTCTCCTTTCCGACCGACAGTATATGCCGCGGCGTCTGTCGAAAGAAAGGCGCCGGACAAAGGTCGTTGAATTGCTGCAAAAATCGTGCGGAACCGTCCGCATCAAACGGATAAAAAAAACGGTTGCAAAATCATAAACATTTGTTATAATGAGGGTGAAATCTAATGAGGAGGTACAAACAATGGCATACAAAATTACGGATGAATGCATCTCCTGCGGCGCATGCGCGGCAGAATGCCCGGTAGAAGCGATCGCTGAGGGCGACGGCAAGTACGAGATCAACCCCGACGTCTGCATCGAGTGCGGCAACTGCGCGGAGGTTTGCCCCGTCGGCGCACCGAAAGCAGAATAATCAGACGACAGAAAAACGGCTCCCGCAAGGGAGCCGTTTTTTGTTGCGCAAACGCAGAAAATATGCTACCATAGCGGTATGAAGCCGCTGAATGTAAACGAAACGGAATCCGCAAAAAAGCTGCTGCTCCCCTGCACCGAGGTGCTGCGGGAGGGCTTTCGCGTCGATCTTTCCGCCGATCCGAACGGATGGGTGGCGCTTTCGCGCAAGCTCGGCACGCGTCGGCTTTGCGCGTTTGTCGCCGAAACGCTCCGGCGCATGTACCGGGAACGGTTTTCCGAACCGTTTCTGTTCTCGGCGCGGTGCATGACCTTTGAGCTTCTCTACCACCTCAACGCGTACCTTTGCGTGAAGGGGTACCGGAAGACGCGGCATATCACCACGCTGCTGTTCAAAAAGGATCTGATCGAGCGCAAGTGCCGCTCGATCGAGATCGACACAAACGACGTCTATCGGCTGACCCAGCGGATGGCGTTTCGCTACTTTTTCGGAATCGACGGGCCGTACCGGCGCACCGACCGCGATCCGTACGCAAAGAAGCTCGGGCGCAGGTATCTGCGCATCCCGTTTTACCGGCTCGCCGGCGGGCGCTGATTGCATTTCGCCGCCGCTTGTGGTATGCTGACAACACTTCGAGAAAGGGATCGGAACATGGCGCAGGGAAATAAAAAAAACGGCAAGCTTGCCACGCTTATCCTGACGGTCCTCGCGATCGCCGCGGGCATCGTGTTTTTGGGCACGCTTTGTACCTGTCTGTGCACCTGCGGAAGCTGCCTCATTTCCGACGGCTGCCCGTCTTCGATTGATGAAATCGAATGGCTGCCCGACCACAGCGACGCGTGGATGGAGACCGTTCCGCCGCAGACCGCCGCGCCGACCGCCGTGCCCGAACCGTCCGCGCCGACGTCCCTTTCGCCGCTGGACATTGAACAGCAGCCCTTGAAAACGCCCGTTCCGGACGATCCGTCCGCGTGGGTGCGGGAAAAACAGGTGCATCTTCGCAACGACGGCACCGACACCGTGACGGTCCTGGTGCTGATGAACGGCTCCGATCTCGAATCCGAATACGGCGAGGCGACGGACGACCTTCTTGAAATGGTCCGCGCCGAGAAGAGCGACCGCGTGAATATTCTGGTCGAGACCGTCGGCACGAAGAAATGGGAGAAGCGCTTCGGCATCTCTCCGCATCACGCCCAGCGCTGGCGCGTGACCGCAAACGGGCTTACGCTTCTGGACGACAGCCTCCCGCAGCTCGATACGACGATCCCCTCGACGCTGTCCGATTTCATCCGCTGGGGCGTTGAGACCTCCCCCGCGGACCGGTATATCCTGCTCCTTTGGGACCACGGCGGCGGTCCGGTCTACGGCTTCGGCTACGACGAATATCAGCCCTACACGGCGACGCTGACCATCGACGAGATGCAGCAGGCGCTGTCCGACGGCGGCGTATACTTTGATCTCATCGGCATGGACAGCTGTCTGATGTCGTCGCTCGAGGTCTGCTGCGCGCTGTACGACTACTGCGACTACACGCTTCTTTCCGAGGACTTCGAGCCGGGCTGCGGCTGGTCGCACGAGGGCTGGCTTGCCGCGCTTGCGAAAAACCCCGCGATCGACACGCCTGCGCTCGGTCGGATCGCGATCGACGATTCGATCCGCGTTGCGGAAAAGGCTGCCGATCCGGACGACGGCATGACGCTCGCGCTGATGGACGAGGCGTATATGACGCTTCTGTACCCCGCGTGGGTGGAATTCGCCTACGCAAACGAGGATACGCTGCTGTCTAAAAACTACGGGCAGCTCCGAGAATCGACGGGGCGCGCGCATCCGCGGCTCAGCCGCGCGGTCGGCGGCTGGCTCTCTGACGACAACGCCACGCTCGACGACTACTGCGTCACCGATCTTTTATCGCTTGCGGCGAACATTCCCTCCGGGACGTCCGACGCGCTCTGCGCGGCGCTCGACCAGGCGATCGTGTACTTTAACGCCACCTCCGGCGAACAGACGCTTGCGGGGCTTTCGGTGACGCTCCCGTACGGCGACGACGCGTTCTATCGGGAGCTGCGTCGCGTATTCTTAAACGCGGGCATCGACGAAGGCTATGTCACGTGGCTTCAGAAATTCACCTCGGTCGAGACCGAAACCGAATTCTTCGATTTCGGGACCTGGGGCGGCTGGAGCGATTACGAAGGCGACTATGACTGGAGCGGCTGGGAAAGCCTGTTCGACGGATTCCGCGGCTGGGATGAGGACTGGACCGGCGACTGGGACATCGGCGGCATGGCGCTCGACGAGTTTCTGAACCGGATGTTCGGCGACGAATGAAAGGAACCTGTATGAAACGATTGCTGATTGTATTGGCGGTATGCATGCTGTGCCTGCCGCTTGCCTGCACGGCGGAACCGGCGCCGGCGCCCGAAACGCCTGCCGTGACCGTTCCGGATGCGCTGGATCTCAGGCTGACGCTGCCGCTCGGCACGCGGGACGGCGTTACAAAGACGATCCCCGCCTACACCGCGGGCTTTTCCGCAGGGGACGAAGCGCTGACCTTTACGGTCGCTTCTTCCGATCCGACCGTTGCGGAGGGCATTCTCCGGGACGACGGCACGCTGTATGTGATCGCGCACGGAACGGGCGAAACACGGCTGTCCGTGAAAGCCGCGACCGCCTCGCAAAAGGAGGGCGCGGCGACCGTTTCCGTCAAGGTGACCGACGCGCGCCGCATGCTTGCGCTGATCGTGCTCGGCGTGCTTTCCGTTGCGCTGCTCATCCTGTTCGGCAAGCCTGCCGCAAAGAAGCCTGCCGAAACACCCGAAAAGCCCAACGATCCCGTTGTGATCGAAGAACCCGGGGAACCGGAAGAAACACCCGAAAAAAACTGAGCCATGATACAGAAAACCGTTGAACGCTATCGCGCCCACCTCGAAAAGCTCCGCGCCTATCACCACGCGACGGGGCTGATGACCTATGACATGAGCACCGTGATGCCGAAGGGCGCAGGCGCGATCGTCGGCGACACGTTCGGCGTTCTTTCCGAGGCCGTATACGACATGCTGACCTCGCCGGAGACCGAAGCGATGCAGCGGGAGATCCTTGCGCACCGCGGCGAGGTCGATCCCGCCATCGTGCGCACCGCGGAGCTTGCCATGGAGGAGCGCGCGCGCATCGCCTGCATTCCGAAGGCGGAGTATGTGCAGTACACGGTCGATCAGACGACCGCCGATCAGGTCTGGCACGAGGCGAAGATCAAGAGCGATTTTCCGATGTTCCTGCCGCACCTTGAAAAGCTGGTCGCGGCGAAGAAGCGCTTCGCAAACTATTATCAGCCCGGCGCGCCGGTCTACGACACGCTGCTCGACGAATACGAAAAGGGACTGAACACCGAAACGCTCGACGCGTTCTTCAAAACCGTGCGCGAGCGGCTCGTGCCCGTGATCGCAAAGATACAGAGCCGGCCGGACGTTTCGTTCCTGCACCGGCACTATCCGGTCGCGGAACAGCGGATCTTCTCGGATTACCTGATGGACGTTCTCGGGCTTGACAAAAACCACTGCGCCATCGGCGAAACCGAGCATCCGTTCACCACGAGCTTCACCAAGTACGACGTACGCATCACCACGCACTACCACGAGGACGCGGTCGAAGCCTCGATGTACAGCGTCATCCACGAGGGCGGACACGCGACCTATGAGCGCAACATCGGCGACGACATCGCGCGGCTGCCGATCGGCAAGGGCGTTTCGATGAGCGTGCACGAGGGACAGTCGCGCTTCTTTGAGAACATCATCGGCAGAAGCGAGCCGTTTATCGAGGCGATCTTCCCGAAGATGCAGGAGATCTTCAAAAAGCAGCTTTCGGACGTCACCGCGCACGAATTCTACACGGCGGTCAACAAGGCGGAGCCGTCGCTCATTCGCACCGAGGCGGACGAGCTGACCTACGCGCTGCACGTTATGGTGCGCTACGAGCTCGAAAAACAGCTCTTCAACGGCGATCTCGAGCCGAAGGATCTGCCCGCGGCGTGGAACCGCATGTATCAGGAGTATCTCGGCGTCGACGTGCCGGACGACCGCCGCGGCGTGCTGCAGGATTCGCATTGGGCGACCGGACTGTTCGGCTACTTCCCCTCCTACGCGCTCGGCAGCGCGTACGGCGCGCAGCTCATCAAGCGCATCGAGCGGGACCTCGACGTATGGACCCTCGTGCGCAAGGGCGATCTCAAGCCGATCGTCGCATGGCTGACCGAGCACATCTACCGTTTCGGCTGCATGAAGGAGCCGGGCAGGCTGATGGAGGAAGCCTTCGGCGCGC
This sequence comes from uncultured Clostridia bacterium, assembly GCA_947168855.1. Lineage (GTDB taxonomy): Bacteria > Bacillota > Clostridia > Christensenellales > CAG-138 > UBA3792. The sequence goes on along the minus strand of CAMVNO010000009.1, from coordinate 36,016 downwards.
CGTTCGACCCGACGTACTACACGAACTACCTCACGAGGAAATACAGCGAGCTCTACAACCTCGATTGAGCGCAAAACAAAAAGACCGCTTCGGAGGCGTTCTGTCAAGGGGGATTTTCAAAAGCACGGTCGGTTTTCGGCTGTGCTTTTTTGTTGCGTCCTATCGGAATCCGTGATAGAATCAATGCGACAAATCAGGATGGATAGGTGAGAGGGTATGGAAACGAATAGACTGTTCATCAGACCGATGACGGAATCCGATCAAAATGCATTTCTGAATGGAATTGCAGATCGGGCATTGCGGATTGCCTATGGGTTTCCAAAGGAATTGGACGAAACTGTTTCGCTGAAGATCTTCCGTCATTTTTGCGAATTAAAGGGATCGTATTCTATGATCGAAAAAGCAACCGGCAATATGATCGGATTTCTTCTGGATGTTGATGTGGAATTACCGGAAAGCATTTTAGAAACGTTAGAAGGAAAAGGGCGAACATTGGCATTTGCCGTATTCCCTCCATATCAGCGGAAAGGGTATATGGAGGAAGCACTGAACGCTTACATTCCGCATTTGTTTCGGGATCTTGCGGTAACGTATGTCCATTGCGGTCATTTCGGAAACAATGAACCGAGCAGGCATTTGTTGCAAAAAATGGGTTTTCAAGTGCACGCGAATCATGCATTCAAAGAAAGGATTATAATAGACCAGATCAAACAAAGATTAGCTGAAATCAAATAAAAACCTGTTTGTCTGAAACAAACAGGCACAGACCTTCCGGGAAACAGTATCTTCTCGGGAGGTTTTTTTGAAGCGCACGTACACCTCCGTATGGCGGTGTATAAGTGCGCTCTTACGGAAAAAAGAGGCTTTCCCTTGAGGGGAAGCTGGCAACGAAGTTGACTGATGAGGTGTTGCTTACTCGAATCTGACACCTCATCCGCCTCGTTCCTCGGCACCTTCCCCTCAAGGGGAAGGCCTTTGGATGCGTTTGAAAACCACCCTTTTCAGAATAGCGCTTCACGCGGTCTTTTTTCTGTTCAGAAGCTTCGATAGATCGCAAGGATCAGGGCGTCCGTCTCGTTCAGGGTCCCGCTCTTCATGTCCGCGTTGATACGGGCGAACGCCGCGACGGCGTTTTTGAGCCGGTCCAACGGGAATTTCTGCGCGTTTTTGAGCGTCATCTCCGCCGCCTTCGGATTGCCGCCGAGCGTCTTTATGATCTCCGGACGCGGGCGCTTGTCCTCCATGAGCTCCTTTGCGATCAGCATCTGCTTTAACCGTCCCTCAAGAAACGCCGCGACGCGCAGCGGATTCTCCTGTCCGTCCTTCACGGCTTCGGTCAGCATGCGCATCGCGGTCTTTTTGTTGCCCGCAAGCAGCGCGTTCAGCATCGGAAAGACCTCGTATTCGACCGACGGCGTGACGACCGTCTTCAGCACCGCCGCCGTGACCGCGCCGCCGTCGCCGACGTAGTCGCAGAGCTTCGATATCTCGTTATGCAGCCGGTACGCGTCGGTGCCGACCATGTCGACAAGCTGATATGCCTCCGGGCGGTCGAGCCGCACGCGGCGCCTGGCGCACAGCCGCATGCACATTTCCCGCGCGCGGTCCTCGGAAAACGGCTCGAACGAAACATGGCGTCCCTTTTCTCTGAACAGGCGGACGAGATCGGTCTCCTTTGCCGTGCCGCGCCGCACGAACAGGATCACCGCATCGGTCGACGAAAAGAGCGTGTCGAGCGCGTTGCGTTTTTGGAGCGCCTCAAAAAGCGCGGCGTCGTCGAACTCCGTGAAGATCGTGACGCACAGCGCGTCGAACACCGGCACGGCGTGCGCGGCGTCGAGCACGGCGTTCACGTCCGGCTCCTTCCCCCGCTTGAGGTTCAGATCCAGAAAGCCGGGATCCAGAAGCGCCGTGACGCGGTCGACCGCCTGCTGCTTGGTCAGCTCCTCCGCGCCCTCGAAGAGATATGCCCCGGATAACTTCCGGGCGTTTGTTCGGTCATAAAGCTCTTTCTCGGTCATGGCTGTATTGTACCACAAGGCAAGACGGATTACAATGAAATCATGCGGCTGCGCCGCATGAAAAAAACACAGTGTGAAAAAACCTGAAAAAAGCCCTTGCATTCTCGGAAGAGTTGTGATATAGTACGAAGGCTAACGGTCCTTCTTGCCTTCATAAGAAGGCCACAAGTCCACAAGGAGGTGAAAAACATGAATCAGTACGAAGTTTTGTACGTGATCACGCCCGAGCTTGATGAAGAAGCGGATAAGGTCGTCATGGATAAGTTTGCCGACATTATCACCGCAAACGGCGGCGAGATCGAGAAGGTCGATGTATGGGGCAAGCGTCGTCTTGCATACCCGATCGACTACAAGACCGAGGGCTATTATGTTCTGGTCGCGTTCAGCGCGAATCCCGAACTGCCCCGTGAGCTGGAGCGCAACATGCGCAACGATGAACGGCTCATGCGCTACATGGTCACTCGCAAGGAAGCATAACCCCCAAAGTAACAGCACGAAAGAACGGAGGAAACTGAAAGCATGAATAAGATTACTTTGATCGGCAACCTGACCCGCGACCCCGAAGTGCGCAGCACGCCCAGCGGCGTGACCATCTGCACCTTCACCATCGCCGTAAACCGGCGCTTCGCAAACCAGAGCGGAGAAAGACAAACGGACTTCTTCCGCATCAATGCCTGGCGGCAGCTGGGCGACACCTGCGCGCGTTACCTTCAGAAGGGACGCAAGGTCGCCGTCATCGGCGAGCTGCAGGCGCGTACCTACGAAGCATCGGACGGCACGACCCGTATGTCGCTTGACGTTTCGGCAGATGAGGTCGAGTTCCTGACGCCCAAGGCGGCGGACGATTCCGGCAGCGGTTATTCCGCGCCGCGTCCCCAGGCGCCCGCGCAGGATCTTGCCGGATTCACCGACATCAATTCCGACGACTTACCGTTTTAATTCATCAATCATAGGAGGCATCACATGGAAGATCGTAAACTGCGTCCCCGTCGTCCGAGAAGCAGACGCAAAGTTTGCCGTTTCTGCGTTGAGAAGGCCACATCCATCGATTATAAGGACATCAAAAAGCTGCAGGGCTTCATTTCCGAGAGCGGAAAGATCATGCCCCGCCGCATGTCCGGCGTGTGCGCCGAGCATCAGCGCGATCTCGCGATCGCGATCAAGCGCGCGCGGATCATGGCTCTGCTGCCCTACTGCGCAGAGTAATTATTCAACAGTCACATCAAGACCGCTTAGCACGAGGCTCGCAAGGGCCTCGTTTTTTTGTACAAAAACAGACGGGCACTGCCCGTCCCTACGGTTCATTTTGCTGCACAGACTGGGGCAAAGAACGGCGTCGCCGTTCGGCACGTATGTATGGGTCGCCGTCATCACACCAATCCGTCAAATTCAGCGACATGCGCAAAGGCACCTCATCCGTCGCCTGACGGCGACACCTTCCCCTCAAGGGGAAGGCTTTTGGTGATCAATCCGTAAAATCCGGCGACATGCGCGGCGGATTTTACTCCTTGCAGGGTCGCCGCCCGGAAATCTGAAAGATTTTAGGCGGAAGACGAAAAAACCGGTCAGTTGAAACGATGTTTCAACAGACCGAAGGGAGACCGGTGAGAATGGTACCAGAAGCCGTGTTCTTCGTCCCGAAGCTGTACTGATGTACTGCGAGAGGGCGAAAACACGGCTAATTTGCGGCAAAACCGATAAAAGAAAGGGCGTTATGCCCTTTCTTCGCTGCAGGATCATTTCATTTTTTCTTTGCCGCAAATGGTCTGGTGCCGTTAACGCCGGTCTCAGCCCGTAAACGGGTCGTCCTGATGCGGCATCGGCGTTACCTGCGGCGCGGGCGTGTAGGTCTCTTCATCCGGCGACGCCGTCGGCTGCTCGCCCGGCTGTTCGCCCGGCTGTTCGCCCGGCTGCTCGCCCGTCGACGCCGAGGGCGATGCGGACGGCGCGGGCGTTTCCATGATATGCCCCGCCTCAAACGGGGATATGTTGACGCCGCCCTTGCTGTACAGGTAGATCGTCGCGGTGGTTTTGCCGCTGCGGATGAATCCGGACGCTTCGTCCATGATCTCCGTCCAATGCTTCGTGAGGAGCATCAGCTTCGTTTCGAGGTTCGTCGTGTCGCCGACCTCGATCGTGTAGGGGCAGCCCTCCACATACATGCGGATCTGCATCAGCTCCGTCATGTCGATGCGGTTGATGCGCGGCGTGCGCTCCAATAGCCCCAGCTCCTTGAGCTTGGTCAGAAGCCGGATCAGCGCGGCGACCTGGATATCGCTCGAATCGCCGAGCCGCGTGCCGTTGACCGCGCTCGAAATGCTCATGCCGTCGGCAATCAGAAGCCCGTTTGCGCTCTCCGCCGACGCGTTCAGCACCGTGCCGGTCTCGTCGATGATCGCAAGATACTCATTCTGCGGTCCCCAGCGCACGCATGCCGCCTCATCCCGCTTGCTCACCGTGATGGTGATCGTGGACGGGAACGAATACCGCACGGTCGCATCCAGATACGGGTCCGTTTCGCGAATGTGGTTTTCGACGTTGTGCGTGCTGATGAACAGCGCGGTCCGTTTTTTGAGCTTCGATTCCAGTCCGGAAAGCTCGATGATACGCTGCTTTGTGTACCCCTCCGGCACATGCGGGACGTTGATCTTAGTTAGCCGCGTCACGAACCAGGTCATGCCGAGAAGCATCACGAGCGCCAGCCCTCCGAACACCATCGTCGACATGCTGCGCTGCCGGCGTTTTTTGCGCTCCGCTTTCCGGAGCGCCGCCTGTTTGGCTTCCTCGCGGGCGCGCTTCTTTGCGCGCGCTTCGCTTCGCTCGCGCGCCGCGTCGTATTCGCGCTTTGCTTCGGTGTCGTGCTCAACGACCGTCGTCGTTGCCTTCGGCGCGTCCTTGCGCTTGCCGTAGCGCACTTTTTTCCTGCCGATGCGGCGTCCGTACCGGTCGAAGCGGAACTGCGGCGCTTCGGAAGGCTTGTCCTTCGGCGCCTTTTCGGGCGCAGCCTCCCGATCGGACGCCGTTTGGGGCTCCTCCCCCTCTGCGTCCGATTCGTCCGCGATCGCCTCATCCGGCTCCTCCGGCGCATCCCCGTCCGACGCGTCCGGCATGTCGTCATCCGGTCCGAACAGGTCGATCGTTTCCTCGTCCCTGCCCGCGTCGTCGTCAAACAGGAAGCTCGCCCGTTCGCCGTCTTTCTTTTTCTTCGCCAATGCTTTCTTCCTTTCGTGTGATCGATCCGCCCAAGGCGTTGATCACGCTGTCCATTCGTTCATATCCGCGCTCGATCCGCTCCGCATGCCGGATGCGCGTGTCGCCCTCGGCAGCGAGCCCCGCCAGCGCGAGCGCCGCCCCGCCGCGCAGATCGTGCGCCGTGACCTCTGCGCCGTGCAGCCGTTCGACGCCCGTGATGATCGCCGTGCGGTCGAGGATGCGGTTTTGTGCGCCCATCTTTTTCAATTCCTGCGCGTGCCGGAACCGGTTCTCGAACACGTTTTCCGTCAGCACCGAGGTCCCGTCCGCAACCGACAGCAGCGCAAAGAGCTGCGGCTGCAGATCGGTCGGAAATCCCGGATACGGCCGCGTTTCAGTAAACCCGACGGCGCGCGGACGCCCAGACGAGCGGACCCGGACCGAATCGCCGTGCACCGTGACGAGACAGCCGCATTCCGACAGCCGCGAGAGAAGCGTATCGACCGTCTCCGGCTGCGTGTCGGTCACGGTGACGTCGCCGCCCGTGATCGCGCCCAGAAGCAGATAAGTGCCGGTCACGATGCGGTCCGGCATGACGCGATAGCTCGCGCCGTGTCCTTTTTTGACGCCCTCGATCACGACCGTGGGCGTGCCTGCGCCTTGAACACAAAACCCGCAGGCGCATAAAAACTGTTGTAAATCGACGATCTCCGGCTCGCACGCCGCGTTGCGGATCGTCGTTGTACCGTCCGCGCGGCACGCGGCAAGCATGATGTTTTCGGTTGCGCCGACGCTCGGATACCCGAGGTCCACCGCCGCGCCCTTGAGATCGTCCCCCGTACAGCGGATGCGTCCGCCGCTCTCCTCGATCCTTGCGTGCAGGCGCTTGAGCCCGTTCAGATGCAGGTCGATCGGGCGGTTGCCGATCTCGCAGCCGCCGGGATACGGCGCGTCCGCCGCGTGAAAGCGCGCAAGCACGGACCCGAGCAGAAAGATCGACGAGCGAAGCTCCCCGGAAAGCGCCGTCGGCAGCGTAAAGCCCGTCGCCGTGCGGCTGTCCACGATCAGCGCGGTCCCCTCGCGCTTTACCGTGCATCCGAGCGATCGGAGGATCTTCAGCATGTTCTCCGTATCGCGGATCACCGGGACGTTCAAGAGTTCGATCGGCTCCTCCACGAGGAGCGCTGCCGCCAGGATCGGAAGCGCCGCATTCTTGGACCCCTGAACCGAAACCGTGCCCGAAAGAGCGGAGCCGCCGCGCACAACCCAAAGAGACATATTCAACCTTCCTTCCGCATGATACCACATCTTATGCGGCACCGCGGAGGAATGTGATCATCTTCGCGGATTGAGATCGCGCGAGATGCTCAAAAGCAATCCCATTGCGGAAAGGAAGACGATGAGCGACGTGCCGCCCGCCGAAATGAACGGCAGCGACTGTCCGGTCGTGGGCAGAAGCCCCGTGACGACGCCGATGTTGACAAAGACCTGGAACCCGAAAACGATCGAGATACCGGCGGCGAGCAGGCTTCCGAAACGGTTCCGGCAGCGCATGGCGATCACGATCCCGCGGAACACGATCCAACCGTACATCAGGATGACGATCAGCCCGCCGATGAACCCGAACTCCTCGCACAGAATGGCGAAGATGAAGTCCGATTCGCCGTAGGTCATGTACAGAAGCTTTTGATAGCTGTTGTTGATGCCCTTGCCGAAGAACCCGCCGGAGCCGATCGCGTAATACGACTGCAGAAGCTGATAGCCGCTGCCGAGCGGATCGCTCTCCGGGTTTGAAAACGACGTCATGCGCGCGACGCGGTACGGCTGCGCGAACGCCAGCACGAACACGGCGACGACCGCAAGGATGCCGAGGATGATCAGCTGTTTCAGATCGCAGCCGCCGAGATACAGCAGAACGACGCCGATGAAGCCGATGATGACCGCCATGGACATGTTCGGCTGCAGCATGACGAGTCCCGCGATCGCGCCGATGGCGATCAGCATCGGGAGCATGCCGAACCGGAACGTGTTCATTTCGTTCTTGTGACGCGACATATACGAGCACATGAAGATCATCAGACCGAACTTTGCAAGCTCGCTCGGCTGAATCGAGATGCCGGCGATGTTCAGCCAGCGCTTGCCGCCGTTCAGGTCCTGCCCCCACAAAAGCACCGCGACGAGCAGTATGAGCGAGATCGCAAGAAACACCGAACGCAGACGCTCCACGATGTGATAGTCGATCATGGAGATCAGCAGCATCAGAGGATACCCGAGCAGCAGATAGATGAGCTGGCGCTTGAGATAATAGAAGCTGTCGTTGTTCGCGCCGGAATAGTGCTGCGCGTAGTAGTAGCTGGCGGAGAAGATCATGACGAGCCCGAACGCGCAGAGCGCGGAAATCACAAGCAGGATGGAAAAGTCCATCTTGCCGCGAACGAGCCGCGCATCCCTGATGCGTTTCAGCAACGGTTCTTTTTTGGTCCTCTGCTCCGCCATACTGCCTCCGGTTTATTCGTATGCGCGCGCGATCTCCTTGAATACTCTGCCGCGCGTTTCGTAGTTGTCAAACATGTCCCAGCTTGCGCACGCGGGGCTCAAAAGAACGCAGTCGCCGCTCTCGGCAAGGTCGTGCGCCTTGTCCACCGCGTCGCGGAACGTGTCCGCCGTGTGCATGATGCCCTCGTATCCGTGCGCCTTTGCGCATGCGAGGATCTGATTCTTCGTGTCGCCGAGCACGACGCACGCCTTGACGATCGGCGTGAACGCCTCAAAGAGCTCGTCGAAGCCGATGTGCTTGTCGTAGCCGCCCAAAAGCAGGACGGTCGGCTTTTTCATCGCCTCGATCGCGCGGATCGTGCTCGCCGGGTTCGTGCCCTTCGAATCGTTGATGTAGTCCACGCCCTGCTTCGTGCAGACGTATTCGATGCGGTGCTCGACGCCGGCGAAGGTCCTGAAGACCTCGCGGATCGTTTCCGGCGCGATCCCCTGCGAGAGGCCCAAAAGCGCGCAGAGCATGGCGTTTTCGAGATTGTGGTTGCCGGGGATGCGGATCTCGTCGGCGGGCATGAGCGTCTTTTCCTCGCCGTTCATGCGGTACACGAGCATGCCGTCGCGCAGGAACATGCCGTTTTCGACCTCTTCCTTCCGGGAGAAATACAGCACGTGCGCGGGCGTCAGCTTCGCAAAGCCTTTGACCGTTTCGTCGTCCCAGTTCAGCACCGCGTAATCGTCCGCGGTCTGATTGTCGAGGATCTTCGCCTTCGCGGCGATGTAGTTTTCCATCGTGCCGAAATGATCGAGATGGTCCGGCGTGATGTTGCACACGCCCGCCGCCTTCGCGTGGAAGCGGACGTTGCCCTCGAGCTGCAGCGCGGCGGTCTCCGCCACGACCACGTCGCCGGGCTGCGTTTCCAGCGCGTGCGCCGAGATCGCGACGCCGATGTTGCCGAGCACGAAGGTTTTGCGTCCCGCCGCCTTGAAAAGCTCGCCGGTCAGCGCCGTGCAGGTCGTTTTGCCGTTCGTGCCGGTGACGCAGACGAAGTCCGCCTTCGAGTAGCGGTAGCCGAGCTCGATCTCGGAGATGACCTCGATGCCGCGGCGCTTTGCCTCGACGATGAAGTTGCGCGTCATCGGAATGATCGGACTCGGGATCAGAAGGTCCACGCCGTCCAGAAGATCCATCGGGTTCGCGCCGAGCTTGACCTCGTACGCAATGCCGTTGAGCTGCTCGAAGAGCCCCTTGATCTCGGGCTTCATGTCGTTGACGATGATGCGGTAATTGTCCTGATACAGAAGCCGCGCGGCCGCGATGCCGCTCTTTGCCATGCCGACGATCAACGCCGTTTTTTGCTTTGCCATAGATCCTCCTTACTTACAGAGCCAGAAGATGATGAGCGCGCACGCGCTTGCGATCGCGGTCACCACGGTGTACATCGAAACGATCTTCGTTTCCGGCGTGCCGCCGAGCTCGAAATGATGGTGCAGCGGCGCCATGCGGAAAATGCGCTTGTGCCGGAGCTTGTAGGAACCGACCTGCAGAATGACCGAAACGGACGTCGCAACGTACAGGACGCCCATCAGCGGCAGCAGCAGCGAGGTCCTCGAAAGGAGCGCCATCGCGGCGACCGCACCGCCCAGCGTGAACGCGCCGAGATCGCCCATAAAGACCTTTGCGGGATAGGTGTTGTGCACCAGAAAGCCCATGCACGCGCCCGCTGTCGCGAACGCGAATACCGACAGTCCGGAAAGCCCGTCCAGCGCATCGGATGCGGCAACGGCAGCCTCCGGCCCGAGCGCTTCGCCGTTGAAGGTGAGCACATAAAGCACGAGCATCACGCCGGTCGCCAGCGAATACACGGATGTCACGGAGCTCGATAGCCCGTCCACACCGTCGATCAGGTTGACGGAATTGACCACCGCGATGATCACGAACATCGCAAACGGGATATAGAAGACGCCGAGATCGAGCCGGTCGAACCAGATCGTCGGACCCACCGCCGGGTGGAAATACAGCGCGATCGCAAACCCGAGCGACAGCAGAAACTGCGCCGCGATCTTCTGCCACGCCCGAAGCCCCAGCGAGCGTTTTTTGATGATTTTGATAAAGTCGTCCAGAAATCCCACGAGCCCGAACAGCACGGTCATGAGAAGCGCCCAGACCGTCAGCGAATAGCTCTTGTGCGAGAAGATCAGCGTTGCAAGAAGGACCGCAACGAGGATCATGACGCCGCCCATCGTGGGCGTGTTCTGTTTCTTGAGGTGCGTCTTCGGCCCGTCGTCGCGCACCTGCTGACCGAACTTCATCCGATGCAGGATCGGGATCACCAGCGGTCCCAAAAGCGCCGCGGCTCCGAACGCCGTCAGCAGCGCAAGCATGGAATTCAATACGATGGTACTCATTGCTCCGTCCCCTCTTTCTCCTTCAGGATCTCCTCGACGATCTCGCGGTCATCGAAATGATGCTTGACCCCGTTGATCTCCTGATAGTTTTCATGCCCCTTGCCCGCGATCACCAGAATGTCGTCCGGATTGAGGATCGAAAGCGCGTACGCGATCGCCTCCTTCCGGCTGACGATCGAAACGAACGGCGTGCCGCTCTTCTGAACGCCGAGCTCGACTGCGCGGACGATGTCGTCCGGGTTTTCGGTGCGCGGGTTATCGCTCGTCACCACGACGAAATCCGAATGCCGCCCGCCGATCTCGCCCATGATCGGGCGCTTGGTGCGGTCGCGGTCGCCGCCGCAGCCGAACAGCGAGATCACGCGCGCCTTCGCAAACGCCCTGACCGACGTCAGCACGTTTTCAAGCGCGTCCGGCGTGTGCGCATAATCGACGTAGACCGAGAACGGGCGCCCGCAGGTGTTCACCGACTGCAGGCGTCCCGAAACGCCGGACAGTGCCTCGAGCCCCTTGATGATGTCGCCGAACGACGCGCCGACGGACTGCATCATCGCCGCCGCGCCCATGGCGTTGTAGACCGAGAACAGCCCGGAGATGTGCATGCGCACGGGTCCCTCGCCGTTCGGGGTCCTGAGATGGAAGCGAACGCCGTCGGTGCGGATGTCGATGTTGATCGCCGTGTAGTCCGCGCGGTGCTGAATGCCCATCGTTCTGATCGGAACGGTAAGCCCGTCCGTCATGCGTTCCGCATAGGCGTCGTCGATGTTGACGATCGCAAGGTCGCTCTGCCTGAAGAGCAGTTTCTTCGCTTCCAGATAGTGATCGAAGGTCTTGTGATAATCGAGATGGTCCTGCGTGAGATTCGTAAAAAGCCCGACGCGGAACCGGATGCCCGCAACGCGATCCTGCGCAAGCGCGTGGCTACTTACCTCCATCACGACAAGGTCCACGCCCTCGTCCGCCATACGCCGCAGAAGCGCAAACAGGTCCGCCGATTCCGGCGTGGTGCGTCCGGTCTCGAGCATCGTGTCGCCGATCATGTTGCGGATCGTGCCGATGAGTCCCACCTTCATGCCCGCCGTTTCGGCGATCGACTTGACCATGTAGGTCGTGCTCGTCTTGCCGTTTGTGCCGGTCACGCCGAGCATGATCATCTCACGCTCGGGATGTCCCCAGAACGCGGCGGCGGCATGCGCCATCGCCACCCGTCCGTCCGGGACCACGATCTGCGGAACGTCGATCGGCAGAAGCCGTTCGACCAGCAGCGCCTTTGCGCCGTTTTCCACCGCCTGCGCGGCAAAGCTGTGTCCGTCGGACACCAGCCCCTGCATGCAGCAGAACAGACTTCCGTCCCTGACCTTTCGGGAATCGTATTCGACCGATGTGATTTCGGCGTCGCCGCCCGTGACCGTTGCGCCGATGTCCGCCGCAATCATGGATAATAGCATCCTGTTTTCCCCCGTGTTGTCAATTGCTGTTTTTCTTCTTGACCTCGAACTGCACGTGGATCACCGTACCCACGGGCACCTCGTAGTCCTCCGTAATATCCTGATAATATGCCGTGCCCGCGCAGTTCTGCCGGTCATAGTCCATGATCAGCCCGACCTTCTTGAGCGCGTCCTGCGCGTCGATGCGGTCCTTGCCGATGACGTTCGGCACCTTGACCTTCTCGACCTCCTCGTCAAGCTCGGAGAAGAACGTATATCCGGTCGAATACAGCATGACCGTGCTGCCGCGCACGACCTGCGTGTTCGCCGCCGGCGACTGGTTCGAAACCGTCGAGTCCTTCTCGGATTCCAGATAGATTGCGGTGAGCCCCGCATGCGAAAGCGCCCTCTGCGCTTCGTCCACCGTCATGCCCTTCACGTTCGGGACCGTTGCGATCTCGCTTTCGATGTCCGGCGTGACGCCCGCGTAGGAGAGCGCCGCGGCAAGCACCTGCTGCACAAACGGCGCCGCGACCGTGCTGCCGTACACCTGCGGGACCTGCGGCTCGTCGACGATGATCAGGCAGACGAACTGCGGATCGTCCACCGGCGCAAAGCCGATAAACGACGCGACGAGCTTCGAGCTCGACACCTGCCCTTTCTCGTCGTATTTCTGCGACGTGCCCGTCTTGCCGCCGACCGAATAGCCGGGAACCTGCGCGTTTTTGCCGCTGCCGTTTTCCACGACCCCGCGAAGGAAGCTGCGGATCGCGGCGGAGGTCGTCGGCGAGACGACGCGGCGCACAACGGTGCGCTCGTTCTTCATCAGCACGTTGCCCGATTGATCGACGATCTCGGAAACGACGTACGGCTTCAAAAGCTCGCCGCCGTTGATGCAGGCGTTGAACGCCGAAATGAGCTGCATGCCCGTGCAGCTGATGCTCTGACCGAAGCCGATGCGCGCAAGATCGGCGTCGCGGATGTATTTCTTGTGCGTGACGGTGCCGCTCGTTTCGCCCATGACGCCCGAGCCCGTCGGCTCATCGAAGCCGAACCGGAAAATGTAGTCATAGAACGTGTCGACGCCCATTTTGAGCGCCATGGTCATGAACGCCGGATTGCAGGAATTCGCGACCGCTTCCGCAAGGCTTTCCTCGCCGTGCCCGCCGGATTTCCAGCACTTGATCTTTTCGCCGCGGACCAGCATGGAGCCCTTGCATTGGAAGCGTGCCGACACGTCGATCGCGCCGGATTCGAGCGCGGAAGCAAGCGTGATCACCTTGAACGTCGAGCCCGGCTCATAGGTGTCCGTCACGATGCGGTTTTTCGAAAGCTCCAGAAGCGTTTTCGCGTCGGAACGCGGCGGGTTTGAGCTGTCGAACGTCGGGTATGCGCCGATCGCAAGGATCTCGCCGGTCTGCGGGTTCATCAGAATCCCGGAGGCGCTCTTCGCGTTGTTGATCGCGCACGCCTCCGACAGCGCGTTCTCGAGAATGCCCTGAAAGCCCGTGTCCACCGTCAGAATGACGTCCGCGCCCGGTATGCTCTCCACATACTCCTCTTCGCCGCCGGGCACCGGGTTGTTGTCGCGGTCCGTATCCGCTTTCTGATACCCGTCCTCGCCCGCGAGGTATTTGTTGTACGTCAGCTCCACGCCGGTCTGTCCGTCGCCGTCGATGTTCGTAAAGCCGATCAGCTGCGCGTAGTAGCCGGACTCCGGATAGTCGCGCTTGACGTCGCTGTAATAGCTGACGCCGCTGCCGAGCTGCATGGAGTTGAGCTTACTGATGACCTCCTTGTCGACCTGGTCCTTGAGCTTGATCTGAGAATACAGCACGCGCTCGTGGTTGTCCGGATCGTTCGGGTACTTCTTGCGCGTCTTGGTGATCTTGTTCATAACGGTGTCGTAATCCATCCCGAGGTACATCGACAGGATCGACGCGATGCGCTCGCGGTCCGATTCCTGAATGTTCTGCGGGTTCAGACACACCTGATACGTCGTATAGGAGCTTGCGAGCGTTGTGCCGTTGCGGTCGAGGATCCGCCCGCGCTCCGCCTTCAGGCTCGTCACGCGCGTCCATTGGCTCATTGCCTTCTGCGTCCACGACTTGCCCTTGATGATGGACACGTCAAAGAGCTTCACAATGATCAGCAAAAAGCCGATGCCGGCGATCAGCATGGCGAACAGCAGTTTTCTTTTGTGCGCGTCGATCCGTTTTTTCTTCGCCGCGGAACGGCCGGATGCGGTTCCGGCGCGATTCGCGGGTTTGCGGCGGCGCGTGCGCATTTCCAGTATACTCATGGCTCTGTCTCGTCCGGGTTCGGTGTGACGGGCGCAGGGGTATCCGGCGTGAACGTCTGCGGAGCGTTCGTGTCGGAGACCGCCGTGGTGCCTTTATACCAGTTCATCGTCATGCCGAGCCTTCGGCAGATCTCATTGATGGTCGCAAAGTCGTTCATGGAGCTCTGCGTTTTCCTCAGCTGCGAGATCTGATCGTTGTAGTTTTCGATTTCCTTGTTGACCGATGCGGTATCGCTGATGATCTTTGCGTATTCCGCCGCGCCGAACAGTCCGAACAGCGCGGTCCCGGCGATCGCGAAGATCGACAGCAGGATCAGGATCTTGCTCATCGGCGAAAGCCGGATCTCTTTTCTCGTGACGCGCTTTTTGCGCGGCTCACGCGTGGGCTGCGGTCGGATCGGCATCGACGGATCCTCAAGGATCGGCGTCGGATCGCCCGTTTTGTTCGGCGAATAAAGCCGGGTCTTTGCGCTTGTGCCTTTTTGCCGGTCTTCATCGAACTGAACGTCCATACCGCATCTCCTTTCTACATCAATATGATCCGGTTTCCGGATCCATGCGCACGATCGCGCGAAGCTTTGCGCTCGTCGCGCGCGAGTTTTCTTTCTGTTCCTGTTCCGACGCAATCAGCGGATGGCGCGTCAGAACCTTTGCGGTTGGCTTTTTGCCGCAAATGCACACCGGCGCGGATTTCGGGCAGGTGCAGGGGTTTTCGAAGGTGCGGAACGCGTTCTTGACGATCCGGTCCTCCAGGGAATGGAAGGTCAGGATCGCCAGCCGTCCGCCGGGGTTGAGAAGGTCGTGCGCCGCCTGAATCGCGTCATGAAGCCCGTCCAGCTCGCCGTTGACCGCGATGCGGATCGCCTGAAAGCAGCGCCGCGCCGGATGCTGCGGCTCGTTGCGGAACTTTGCCGGGATCGCGCCTTTGATGAGCTCCGCAAGCTCCGTCGTCGTCTCGATCGGCTGTTCTCTGCGGCGTTCGACGATGCGCGCCGCGATCTTTGCGGAGAACTTCTCCTCGCCGTACTCGTAAAAGATGCGCTTTAGCTCCGCTTCGGACCACGTGTTGACCACGGTCCGGGCAGTCAGCGGCGCACTCCGATCCATGCGCATGTCCAAAGGCGCTTCCGCCTTATAGGAAAAGCCGCGTTCCGCCGCGTCGAGCTGATGCGACGATACGCCGAGGTCTAAAAGGATCCCGTCGACCTTTTCAACGCCGTAATCCTTCAGCAGCGATTTCATGTCGAAGAAATTGCCCTTGATCGCCGTAAAGCGGTCGCCGAAGCGGGAAAGCCTTGCGCCTGCTGCCCGGAGCGCCTCGTCGTCGCGGTCGATGCCGAAAAGCCTTCCGGTCTCCGGCATGGCGGACAAAACCGCCTCCGCATGCCCGCCGCCGCCGAGGGTCCCGTCGACGAAAATGCCGCCGCGCGCGGGCTCCAGAAGCGCCAGCACTTCCGAGACCATGATGGGCACATGATGAAATCCGGTTTCCATGCGGCTCCTTTCCCCGTAACGGCATATTTCCACATATATATACATCGTAGATTATACACCAATCCCCCGTTCTTGTCACCCCGTAAATGCGTCCGAAAAGCAAATTTTCCATGAAGAATCCCAAAATATGAATAAAACGTAAAATGCGAAGCCGAACAGCACATAAACACAATATCTTGTGGTATAATAGCGGGAACCTGAATTCGGAGGATATATATGGAAGAGTATTCCGTCAAAAATATAACGGTCATGGAGGGTCTCGACGCGGTCAGAATGCGTCCGGGCATGTATATCGGCTCGACGGGGCTCCCGGGACTTCATCACCTTTTATGGGAGATCGTGGACAACGCGATCGACGAAGCGGCGAACGGTTATGCAGACGAGATCACCGTGACGCTGCACCGCGATCACTCGGTGACCGTCACCGACAACGGACGCGGCATCCCCACCGGCATCCATGAAAAGCTGGGCGTTTCCGGCGTTGAGGTCGTCTTCACGCAGCTGCACGCAGGCGGCAAATTCGGCAACGCGGCGTACTCCTATTCCGGCGGCTTGCACGGCGTCGGCGCTTCGGTCGTCAACGCGCTGTCCCGCTGGCTCACGGTCGAGGTCTATCACGAAAACCGCGCCTATAAGATGGAGTTCGAAAGCGTCGAAAACGCCGAGGGCAAGATCGTTTCGGGCAAGCCGAAGTACCCGCTGACCGAAACCGGCAGAACCCGCAGGCAGGGCACGGTCGTGACGTTTCTGCCCGACGACCGCGTGTTTGAAACGATCGACATGCAGTATTCGGTCGTCATGAAGCGGCTCCGCGAGCTTGCGTACCTGAACCGCGGGCTCAGGCTCGTATTGGACGATCAGCGCGAAAAACAGCACCACGCCGAATTCAAGTTCGACGGCGGGTTATCTGATTTCGTCCGCTACATTCAGGAGGACAAAAACGCGCTCTACGATCCGCCGATCCACATTAAGGGCGAGTCGAACGGCATCGTGGTGGAGGCGGCGATCCTGCACAACGACGAATACGCCGAAACGATCGCGTCGTACGTCAACAACATCCCGACCACCGAGGGCGGCACACACGAGACCGGCTTCAAGGCGGCGATCACCAAGATCTTCAACGACTACTGCCGCAAGAACGGCGTGCTGAAGGACAAGGATCCGTCGCTTGCGGGCGAGGATTTCCGCGAGGGCATGACCGCGGTGCTGTCTTTGAAGATGCGCAGTGTGCAGTTCGAGGGACAGACAAAGACCAAGCTCGGCAACACCGAAGCGCGTCCCGCGGTGGAAGCGGTGTTAAACCAGACGCTTGTGCCGTGGCTTGAAAACCTCAAGAACGCGAACACCGCAAACCTGATCGCAGAAAAGGCGGTCAAGGCGGCGAAGGCAAGAAGCGCGGCGCGGAAAGCGAAGGAGAACGCGCGCGAAAAGAGCAAGCTCGAAAACGCGCCGCTCGTCGGAAAGTTATCAAGCTGCACCGGACGCGACTATTCCCAAAACGAGCTGTTCATCGTGGAGGGCGATTCCGCAGGCGGCAGCGCGAAACAGGGACGCGACCGCAAGTTCCAGGCGATCCTGCCGCTGCGCGGCAAGCCGCTGAACGTCGAAAAGAAGCGGCTCGAGCAGGTTTTGCAGAACGACGAATTCCGCTCGATCATCACCGCGCTCGGCACGGGCATCGGCGACGATTTCGACATCTCCTCGCTGAAATACAACAAGATCATCATCCTCGCGGACGCGGACCAGGACGGCGCGCACATCCGCGCGATCCTTTTAACGTTCTTCTACCGCTACATGCGTCCTCTGATCACCGAGGGGCATGTGTACATCGGCATGGCGCCGCTCTATCGCGTGCAGAAGGCGAACCAGCCGCCCGTCTACTGCTACGACGACCCGGCGCTCAAAGCCGCGATGCGCGGCATCTCCGGCAAGAACTATACGCTGCAGCGCTACAAGGGGCTCGGCGAGATGAACCCCGAACAGCTGTGGGAAACGACGATGAACCCGCAGGGCAGGCGGCTCACGCGCGTGACCATCGAGGACGCGGCGGAGGTCGAGCACCTCGTGACCGTGCTGATGGGCGACAAGGTGCAGTCGCGCAAGGAATACATCTTCGAGTACGCGGATTTCAATCACGCGCACACGGCGTTTGAAAAGATCAAGGAGTAAGCCATGGCAAAGACAACGATCCCCACGCAAGCCGAGACCATCCTCTTAAAGAGCATGGACGAGGTCATGCACGATTCGATGATGCCCTATGCGGAGCACGTCATCCTCGAGCGCGCGCTGCCGCGCGTTGAGGACGGACTGAAGCCCGTGCAGCGGCGCATCCTCTATACCATGATGGAGCTCGGGCTCTCCCCCGACAAGCCGCACCGCAAGAGCGCGCGCATCGTCGGCGACTGCCTCGGCAAATACCATCCGCACGGCGACTCCTCCGTCTACGACGCAATGGTCCGCATGGCGCAGCCGTTCAATATGGGCGTGACGCTCGTCGACGGACACGGCAACTTCGGCTCGGTCGACGGCGACTCCGCCGCGGCGATGCGCTACACCGAGGCGCGCATGACCGACGCGGCGCTGCTTTTGCTGCGCGACATCGACAAGGACACGGTCGACTTTACGTGGAACTTCGACGACACCTTAAAGGAGCCGGTGCTGCTGCCCGGCAGGTTCCCGAACCTGCTGGTCAACGGCGCGAACGGCATCGCGGTCGGGCTTGCGACCTCGATCCCGCCGCACAACCCGGTCGAAGCGATCGACGTGGTCATCGCCGTGCTCGAAAACCCGCGCATCAAGATCGCGGACCTTCTGAAGATCATGCCCGCGCCGGATTTCCCGACCGGCGGGTTCCTTTTGGACTCCCCCGAGATCGCGCAAAGCTACGAGACCGGACGCGGCAAGCTCACCATGCGCGCGCGCACGCACTTTGAAGAGGTCAAAAACGGCAAGACGCGCATCGTCATCGACGAATTCCCGTACCAGATCAACAAGGCGGCGTGCCTCTCGAAGATCCTCGAGATCACGCAGGAGAAGAAAGCGATGTTCGCGGCGGTCTCCGACATCCGCGACGAATCCGACCGCATGGGCACCCGCGCCGTTATTGAGATCAAGAAGGACGGCGATCCGGAGCGCATCCTGCAGCTTCTGTTCAAATACTCCGACCTGCAGTGCACGTTCGGCGCGAACTATGTGGCGATCGCCGACGGCAAGCCGCAGCAATTGAACCTCAAGCAGATCATCGAATACTACGTGCGCCATCAGCGGGCGGTCGTCACGCGGCGCACGAAGACCGAGCTCGAGATCGCGAAAAAGCGCTGCCACATTCTGGAAGGGCTCATGGTCGCGGTCAACAATCTCGACCGCGTGATCAAGCTGATCCGTGCGAGCAAATCGCCCAAGGAAGCGCGCGAGGGTCTCATGAAGACCTTCGGTCTCACCGAGATCCAGGCGCAGGCGATCCTCGATCTGCGCTTACAGAAGCTCACCAATCTCGAGCTTCTGGCGATCGAAAAGGAATACAAAGACGTCAAAAAGCTGATCGCGGAGCTTGAAGCGATCCTCGCCTCCGACACGAAGCTCGTGCACCTGATCAAGAAGGAGCTCACCGAGGTGAAGAAGCTGTTCGACGGCAAGCGCAAGACGCAGATCATCTCCGCGGACGCTGAGGAGCCGGTGCAGACGAACGAGCCGGAAACGGTCGAGGAAATGATCGTCGCCGTCTGCGCGGACCTGAAGATCCGCAAGTGCCTGAAAAAGCAGTTCAATCTTTCGCAGATCCGCGCCGACAAACCGGAGCGCATCCTGGAGGTCAACAGCAACGAGAGCATCCGGCTCTTTACGAACCGCGGCGCCATGCTGAACCTCAAGGTCTCGGACATTCCCGAAACGCGTCCCGCCGCGCGCGCCGCGAACCTCGTCAGCATCGTGGAGCTTGAGAAGGGCGAAACGATCGTCGGCGCGTTCCCGGACCGCGACGAGGGCAGCTACCTGTTCTGCACGACCGGCGGCATGGTGAAGCGCAGTAAGGCCGCGGACTACCGCGTGCGCGGCAAGCGCACGGCGGCGCTGAACCTCAGGGACAAGGACGCGCTTCTGGGCGCGTACCCCTTCCCCACGATGGATATCCTGCTCGTGACCGAACAGGGCATGTGCATCCGCTTCGCCTCCGACTCCGTACCGGAGACCGGGCGTGCGGCGGCGGGCGTCATCGGCATCAAGCTGGAACCGAAGGACCGCGTATGCGCGTGCATGCCGGTCGGCGACGAGGGCGAGCTCATCGTGCTCTCCGACCGCGGCTTCGGCAAGCGGAGCTTCCTCTTTGACTACGAGCAGCAGGGCAGAAACGGCAAGGGCGTCAAGACGTTCGACTTCCGGAAGAACGGTTCTAACGGCACGAAGATCGCCTATGCCGGCACGGTGCAGGCGCCGTTCACGCTTGTGATCGAGCAGCGGCACGGCGCGAAAACGCCGATCGACACCGAAAGCATCCATATTGAGCCGAAGGCGAGTAAGGGCGAAATGCTCCTTGCCGTCGTGCTCGACGACGACGTGATCGGCGCATACCGATCCGACGAGTAACGGTATTTCCGGGGCGCCGGAGACGTCGCCCCTACCGATTCTCTCCGCGAAAAAAGCACCCTGTGCGGGGTGCTTTTCGTTTGCGTCCGCGGATTATTTGCGCGTTCCGCAGTTATAGCAGAAATTGGACTCGTCGGTGTTGACCGTGCCGCACTTTGCGCAGACCCATCCGGCGGGCTGCTCCGGTGCTTTCGGCTGTTCCGGTGCTTTCGGCTGCTCCGGCGCTTTCGGCTGCTCCGGCGCGCTCTGCAGCTTTTTGAGGATCTCCTGATTTGTCTTGCGGTTGATCTCCGTATCTTCGATGAGCTGCCCCAGCCCGTACATAAAGAATGATCCGATCCACGAAATCAGGAATCCGACGCCCGCGCCGACGATGAACGTGCCGAGCCCCGCAAAGAAGCCCGCCACACCGTTCCTCGAGGAAGAATGATACGCGTATCCTCCGCAGCTGTAAGCGGTCATACGTCCCACATAGATCGCCGCAACCGCCGCGCTGAGCGCAAAGACGATCACGGAAATGATAAAGAGGACTTTTGCAAGCGTTTTGATCTTGCCGCCGATATTTTTGAACATTGCCCTTTCCCCCTTTGTTTTTCTGAGAAAAGTATATCGTTCTGCGGCAGATCTGTCAACGAAAAAAGCACCCGCGCGGGGTGCTTCCGGATTGCATGGGTCTTATTTGACGACCTTGGTGCCGCTCTCGCCGCGCAGCGCCGCCGCCGCGTTTTCCAAAGACGCGATGATCGCTTCGCCGCCGGTGCGCGCAAAGCTCATCGCCGCCTGAACCTTCGGCAGCATGGAGCCGGGCGCGAAGTGCCCTTCTTTGCAGTACTGCTCGGCTTCCGCGCAGGTCATGCGCTCGAGCGAGGTCTGGTTCGGCTTGCCCCAGTTGATCGAAACGCGGTCGACCGCGGTCAGGATGACCAGCGCGTCGGCATGCACGAGCTCGGCGAGCTTTGCGGACGCGAAATCCTTGTCGATGACGGCGGGAACGCCCACGAGCTTTCCTTCTTTTTCAACGACCGGGATGCCGCCGCCGCCCACGGTGATGACGACGTGACCCGCGTCGATCAGCGTGTTGACCATGTCCTTTTCGACGACGTCGACGGGCTTCGGGCTCGGCACGACCTGACGGTAGCCGCGACCCGCGTCCTCGATCATCGTGTAGCCCTTCTCCGCGGCGATCCGATCCGCTTCCTCCTTGGAATAGAACGCGCCGATCGGCTTACTGGGATGCTGAAACGCCGGATCGTTCTCGTCGACAAGCACCTGCGTAACGACCGTCGCCACGGACTTTTTGATGCCGCGTGCCGAAAGCTCATTCTGAATGCTGTTCTGCAGGTGGTAGCCGATGTAGCCCTGGCTCATGGCGCCGCACTCCGGGAACGGCATATCCGACTTGATCGCCTTCGCGTTTGCCGCGGTGGACATCGCGAGATTGATCATGCCGACCTGCGGTCCGTTGCCGTGCGCGATGACGACCTGGTTGCCTGCCTCGATGAGGTCGACGATGGGCTTTGCGGTCTCGGTGACGAGCTTCAATTGCTCATAGGGCGTGTTGCCAAGCGCGTTGCCGCCGAGCGCAATGACGAGTTTCTTCATAGATGCATCCTCCTGACGTGCCGTTGTACGTTTGTTCCCGCATTCATTATAGGATCCCGCCCGCGCCTTGTCAATCGAGCGCGCAGAATATATCGTTGCGGGGAGCGACCGGACGCCGGCGCGGCTGCATGCTTGCAAAATACGCGCGGATACGGTACAATATCGGGTATGGAACAGTTTTGGACATCTTTCAACATCGTCGTGCCGCTGGTAGTGATGATGGCAGTCGGCATCCTCATTCGCAGGGTCGGTCTCGTTTCCGAGGACGCGTTCCGCGTCATCAACCGCATCGTGTTTTACATCGGCATTCCGACGCTCGTGTTTCACGCCGTCGTGACCGACCGCACGGAGGCGCGCTGGCAATTCGCGCTTTGGGTGGCGGGCAGCGTGCTCGTCGCCTTCGTGCTCTCCCTGCTCCTTGCCCGCGCGCTCAGCAGGGACCCGGCAAAGCGCGGCACGCTCGCGCAGGCGGCGTACCGCAGTAACGACGGTATCTTCGGGCTCGCGGTCGCAACGGCGCTCTTGGGCGAGGGCAATACCGGCACGATGGCGTTTGCGCTGGTCATTTCCGCAACGCTGTTCGGCATCACCGGCGTGCTCTGCTATGAGCTGAACCGCGGCGGCAAGGTCAAGATCGGAAAAGTTCTTCTGAACACGATCAAAAACCCGATCCTGATTGCCGCGGCGCTTGCATTCATCGTCCGGTTCTCGGGGCTTGAGCTTCCGTACGTTGTCCTGCGCCCGATCGAGTATTTCAAGAACATGTGCACGCCTTTGGGCTTTCTGGTGCTCGGCGGCGTGCTGTCGTTCAAATCGCTTAAGGAGGACTGGAAGCTCGTCACCGTCGTCAGCGCGGTGAAGCTGATCGCCTTCCCGGTCGCGGTCTGCTCGATTGCGTATTTTCTCGGCGGGCTCCGGGGTCCGGAGCTTGCCTCGATCTTCATCATCTTTTCCGCGCCGACCGCCATGTCCTGCCTGCCGATGGCAAGTGAGCTCGGCGGCGACGTGAAGCTTTCGGGCGAGCTCATTGCGGTCACGACCGTTGCCTCGCTTCTGACCGTATTTCTGTATCTGACATTCTTCGGAGGGATCCTTGCATGACCGAACGGTTGTATCTTCTTGACAGCATGCTTTCCGCGTTCGACGCGGTCGTCACCGCCTGCGAACCCGCAAAGGACGGGTTTTTGATCGAGCTCGATCAAAGCGCGTTCTTCCCGAACAAGGGCGGCCAGCCCTGCGATACCGGCAGGATCGGCGACGCGGCAGTCTCCGACGTGAACGAGCAGGGCGAGCGGCTTTTGCACCTTGCGGACCGCGCGATCCCCGTCGGCGCCGCGGTGCATTGCGAACTCGATTTTGCCCGCCGCTTCGACATCATGCAGCAGCACACCGGCGAGCATCTGCTCTCCTACTGCGCGTGGCACCTCTTTGGCGCGCAGAACGTCGGCTTCCACTGCGCGCTGCGTTACGCGACGCTCGATCTTGATAAGCCGGTCGGGCACGAGGGGATCACGGAGATCGAGAACCTCGCAAACCGCCTCGCCGCCGAAAACGCCGCGGTCACGGCGAAGATCTACGCGACCGAAAAGGACCTTGAGGGCGTTCCGCTCAGAAAGCATGCGGAGGGTCTCACGGCGCCGATCCGCATCGTTACGATCGAGGGCAGCGACGCGTGCACCTGCTGCGCGCCGCACGTCCGAAAAACCGGCGAGATCGGGCAATTGAAGATCGTCGAGGCGATCCCGTACAAGGGCGGCACGCGCTGCACCTTCCTGTGCGGCATGCGGGCTCTTGCCCACGCGCAGCGGATGCAGGACACGGTGAGCGCGATCGCGCTCAAATTCTCCACCGCCCGCGAGCAGGCGGAAGCCGCGGTGCAGAAGCAGGCGGAAGACCTGTCCGAGGCAAAGCGCGAGCTCCGGCAGGCGTACGCTACGCTGGACGAATACCTTGCAAGCGCGCTCAAAGCCGAAGCCGAGGACGTGAAGGGCGTCAAGCTGATCGTGAAGCTGCTTGAAAGCGTGGACGCAAAGCGGCTCCGGACCCTTGCGGGCGCGACGATGACGGACCGGGCGCTCTCTGTGCTGTTCTCCGTCACGGGCGAACGCGTCTCGTACCTGCTCGCCTCGAACGGGATCAAAGCGGACATGGGTGTTCTGATCGCGGCGGTCAACACGGCGCTGAACGGCAACGGCGGCGGACGCGGCACGCTCGCGCAGGGCAGCGCCAAAACGCCTGCGGGGCTTTGCGAAACCGTCGAAAGTCTGCGCACCTATTTCAGAAACGTGCTGCTGCACGGGTAACGGCCGTGCAATGCACGTCCCTACACGGGACGCCGGGAGCGGTATCACAGGTTTTATCTGTATAAATAGTAAAAATCGGAGAAGGCAAATGCTTTCTCCGATTTCTAATTATTCAATTATGATGATCATACTTATGACAGACCGTATTGATACATAGACGATACTTTACCGTTTGTGAAACTAATACTTGCGTTGCTTAACCATCCATTTCCGTTCCACTCGTATGTTGTCGTTGTAACACCCATAATGGAGGATTCCGATGAGATGTACCCATCACCACCCATGATTTCCTTCACTTGATCATAGGTCATTCCGCTTGTAATCTGAGAGTACTGCGCTAAAGTTACAGCTTTCGTTTCCTTATTCAGACCAGACTGAGATTTGGTACTGACTTTACCGTTTGATAAGGAAACTGATATGGTTGAGAAATTATTACCTTGCCAATTATATATCTCTTCTTTTATGCCCATTACCTCGTAAGAACTGAAAAGCGTACCCTCTTTCCCCAAAATCTTATTTACATCATCCAAGCTTGATCCCATCTGAATTTTACAGAATGCTTCATAGCTTATAGATCCCTGTTTTGGCGTGGGCTTTTGTGTCGGTGTTGGCTTAGGTGTCGGCTTTTGCGTGGGCTTTTGTGTCGGCGTAGCCATCGGCGCTGCAGTAACGGAAGGATCTACTTCTATGGAACGGATGATCTTTTCCGCATCGGAGGTATAATCAAAAGGACTATCTTGTTTTTGATTGAATACAACAACCACAAGTTTTTTCAAATGCGGATCGAATACATGGGTTATTATAAAAGATGTTGGTATGCCATCGGTAGATCCTTTTCCCTTTATTATTTTTCCTGATAGCCCCGATATGTTTATATCATCTTCGGTAGAGATATGCGCATTGCTAATAATGTTTATAAATTTGGTAGAAACTGTATCGATTCCTGCTATATACTCTTCTTGTGTAATATCCATTGAATTACAAAAAACAATTATTATAGCGTCTGCATCCACTTTTGCAGTTCCGAATTTAAGCAGCGTTTCAGTCTGTTCCCTTTCATAATAATAAGCCGGAATCTGGAACGAATAAGCGTCTACTTGATAAATCCGGTTCGTCTTTTCATCGAAGCCGTTCTTTTCGTTGTTTGACTCCTGCGTGTTTTCAACTGTATGCTCTGTGGCTTTTGGCGTATTCTTTGTTTCACTTGCTTCAAAAAACGCCTTTGGTATGCTTATACACATACATGCCGAAAACGACAGCATGAGAAGCAAACTGACAAAAATAGCTAAAAACCGTTTCATATGCCCCTCCTGTTTATGTTATTATGTTAACATAAATAATAACATATCCATTGTTATCCTGCAATACTAAATTATTGTTAAGGAGATACTATGGATATGGAAAAACTGATTTTGCAGCCGAAACGCCCGAAAGGAGAAGATGGCTTTAAGATCTTCTCCATCCGCATACCGGATGAGCTGGTCGAAAAAATCAACGATCTTGCCGCCAAATCGAATTACAGTCGTAACGAGTTGATCGGCAAGCTCTTGGCGTTTGCCGTAGAACGGTGCGACATCGAGGAAGGCAAATAGCGTTTTCATTATCACGATAGGCACCCTGCGCGGGACGCAGGGAGCGGCATTCCGGTGACAAAGACGGGGCTTGCCCGTCTTTTTCCATTTATTTCCGGCGAATTTCATACAACTGTTGCCGTTTGTTCATAAATACGGCACACTTTGCTTGCATTCGGGCGCTATACTGGTAACATCTGAGAGTATACAGCAAAGGAGCGTCCACCGATGAAACGACCGATCCAACCGAAACGCATACGCGTTCTGTATGCTGCAGCGGCGATCTTTGCTCTGCTGCTGATCGGATGCGCCGCCACGGCGGGCTCGCACATTCCGGAGGCGGAGATCCCGGCGGACGACATCATCTTTGAAGCGTCGGCAACGCCCGAGCAGGCGGAGGTCACGCCCGATCCGGCGCTTATCACGCCGGAACCGTCCTTTGACCCGACCCCCACGCCCTCGCCCACGCCGACGCCCTCGCCGACCCCCACGCCCTCGCGGCATCCGCTGAACGGCGACACGCTGCTGCCCGGCGACGAGGAGCCGATCGTTCTGGACATTCAGATCCGGCTGATGGAGCTCGATTACCTCGATTTCGAGCAGCCGGACGACGAGTATTCCGACGGTACCGCGGAAGCGATCCGCGCATTCCAGGTGCGCAACGGCATGCACTCGAACGGCTTGTGCGACGCCGCGACCTTTGAAAAGCTGTTCTCCGACGACGCGCTGACCTACGCGATGGTGAAAGGCTCGTCCGGCGAAGACGTCACGCTTGCCAAGGAGCGTCTCATTGAGCTGGGATACCTCGACGGTGCGCCGCTCGGCGAATACGACGAGCAGACCGAGGCGGCGGTTCGCCGGTTCCGCAAGAAGAACAACCTCTCCGACGACGTGATCATCGACAACGACACGTTTGAGGTCCTGCTCGGCGAGGACACCGTCGGCAATTTCTACGCCATCGGCGACAAGGACGAAGTGATCGAAACGTATCAGCAGAGCCTGTATACGCTCGGCTACCTCACATACCTCCCGGACGGCGTGTTCGGAAAGCAGACGCAGAACGCGGTCCGCCGCTTCCAGGAGGAGAACGGTCTCGTTGTGGACGGCTGCCTCGGCAAGAGCACCGTCGACCTTCTGAAGAGCGGCAAGGCGGAGCCGTTCGCCTTTACCGCCGGCACGGAGGGCGCGGACGTGGAACGCATTCAGCAGCGGCTCGCGCATTTCGGATATCTGTCCTCCGGGCAGGTCACCGGCTATTACGGCGACAAGACGCAGGCGGCGGTGAAGTCCTTCCAGAAGCGCAACGGTCTCAAAAACAGCGGCGTCGTCGACTATGAAACGATGCAGAAGCTGCTCAGCGAGGACGCGAAGAAGGCGCCGACGACGCCCAAGCCCGCAACGCCGAAGCCCACGAAAAAACCGGGCACGACGAAGAAGCCGACGACGCCGAAGCCCGGTACCACGCCGAAGCCCACAAAGAAGCCCGACGAAGGCGATACCGGCTCCGGCGGCAGCACGATCAACTACGGCAAGGGCAAGGAGGCGTTCATCGAGATCGCCGAATCCAGGCTCGGCTGCAAGTATGTGCGCGGCGCAAAGGGACCCGACCGGTTCGACTGCTCCGGCTTCGTGTACTGGTGCCTCAACAAGGCGGGCGTGAAGCAGAGCTACATGACGAGCATCGCATGGCGCAGCTGCTCGAAATACAAGCGCATCAGATCGATGAGCGATCTAAAGCGCGGGGACGTGCTGGTATTCAAGGGCAAGTCGATGCGGACCGGGCATGTCGGCATCTATCTCGGCAACGGCAAAATGATCGACGCGTCCTCCTCAAAGGGCAAGGTCCGCATCACGGACGGCGTGCTTTCGAGCAGTTACTGGAAGGAGCATTTCCTCATGGCGTATCGTATTTGGGACTGATCAAAATGACACAAAAAAGACACATCGGTTCCGCTTGCCTTTCCCGGATAATATGATATACTGAAGAAAAAAAGGAGATGCGCGCAGATGTCGTCATTGAAGGACAGTTGGAAGAAGGTCGGCGAAGACATAGAAGCGATCGGCAAGGACCTCGAACAGAGCATCGTACAGACCGTCAAATCCGGCGCGAAGGCCGTTTCGGACTGGGCGGAAAAGGAAGAAAAGCGGACGGAAGCTCCGAAAGCCGAGGTCGTGATCGACCCCGAAGATAAAAAGGAATAACCACAGATGACAGAAAAGCCGCTCGGATCGAGCGGCTTTTTGTTGTGCGGCGTTACGCGCCGGGAAACGCCCTCATCAGCTTGGCGTATTCGTCGCCGTTGAGGCTCCAGAGGATCTCGCTGCGCAGCCCGATGTATTTCGGATCGGACCGGTCGTAGAGCCTGCTGCGCTCCTGCGGCGACATCCGCGCGACCGTGTTGGCGATCGTGCGATAGTCCGTTTTCGACGCGTTCCCCATGCCGTCGACCAGCGACTGAAGCATCGAGCTCCCGGACGTTCCCTGCGCATTTGCTGCCGAAGACGAGCTGCGCCCGCCGCCGGATCCCGCCCGGGAGAGCATCGCGTGATACAGCGCCTGCGCCGCGTTCATCGCCTGCTCGTGCGCGTGATTCATCTGTTCGGCATTGAATTTGTCAACTTCGATCTTCATCTGCTGCTGTTCCTTCATCGCGTCGTACAGATGTCCGGCAAGCTCGGACGCATAGCTGCCCTCGAGCGCGTCGACGTCGCGTTCCTCGCCGCGGTACTGCCGTTCCTTGACGTCCGAAAGATAGGAACTCTGCCCCATCCCCCGCGACCACGCGTCTGCGTCAAGCTCCGCGTTGACGCGCTCGGTCTGCTCGCGGCGGGCTTGGATCGCCTGATCATACGCGGGGCGCAGCCATTTGCTGATCGTTTCGGAAAGGGTTTTTTCGTCCAGCGGGGTAAACTCGACCGTTTCGGGGAGGTAGCGCTTCAGCATCTGCTGAAACAGCGCTTCCAGCGAGGGAACGCCCGACTTGCCGCCGTTCGGTTTGTACGTTCCGCCGCTGCCGCCCTGCGACGGGCTTGCCGGATTCTGCGTCGTCGGCTTTGAGGGCTGTGCCGGGGATGTGACGCGGATCGGCGGCGTAAGCGGATTGATTGGTAGTCTGATCATGTGATTATTCTCCTTCCGTTTGTTCGGCGAAAGCCGTTTCAAGCTCCAAGAGCTTGTTGTAGAGTATCTCCAGATTTTGGTTGAGGTTGCTTTCGTTCTGCGCGACGCTCGAATCGTAGGCGTCCCGATCGAGGGACGCGGACGGCATGCGGCCGAGATAGACCGGGAACAGCGCCTGCATTCCGGTTGGTGTATAAGCCATAAAGCACCTCCTAACAGGGACGTTTCTGCTGGTCGAACAGCAGGGTCACGGGCGCGTCGAGCGTAAAAGGCTCTCCGCCGACGGACGAAAACGTGAGGCGGAATACGCGCCCGACGCCGCGCAGCGGGATCTCGGTCACGCCGAGCGGAACGGAGGACAGACGAATCCGCGTTTCATACGTGCCGCCGTCGGAAACGGCGCGCACGCCGATCCTGCCTTCGCCGGTCGCGGTGAGCCGCAGAAGCGTCTTTACCGTATCCTTTCGTCCGAAATCGAGCGCCGGTGTGCTCCACCGCGCCTGAATGGGATCGCCGTCGTAGGTCGTGTTGTTGTCGAACACGACGAGCTTGCCCGAGCCGGTCAACAGATACAGGGAGCCGTGGACGGTACAGAAGTCGACGGCGGTGAAGCCGCTGCGAAGCATAAAGCGATCGCGCAGAACGTCGTATTCGATCACCGTGTCGTTGTACGGCGCGCCGTAACGCGCGCGGATCGCAAAGTACAGGGTGTCGCCGCAGGCGGCGGCGCGAACGCCGGAAAGATTCGCGTTCCGGAGCAGCGGCTCGAGCGCGGCAAACGCGGCGCTCTTGCGTACGGTCTGCCCGTCATAGAAGAAAAGCCCTCCGGAGGAAAGGAAAAACAGCCGGTCGGCATAGCGGACGCATCCGGTGTGCAGGGGCTGGCGGAACGACGCGTCGACGGAGATGATGCGGTAGTTTCCGGGGCGGTCGCCCAGAAGCCGGTACAGCGAATCGCGCTTGAAGATCAGGAGCTGGTTCGAAAGCGCAAAGAGTCCGGTGATCGGATCGTCGTCGACGCCGACGTCGACAAACCCGCCGGAGACGTTTTCGCTCGCTTCGTCGCTGCGCCAGTCGTCGATCGTCCGTCCGCCGCCGGGCGCTTTGCTCCAATACAGCCTTGCCGGCGCGTTCGGATCGCCCGCGGCGAACAGTCTGCCGAAATACAGCTCGACATAGCTCACGGATTTATCGGACAGCTTTTCCGAAGAACCGAACACCTCGACGTAATCCGTTTCCACGTCGTACTTCAGCATCGGCTCGCTTCCGCAGGCGATCAGAAGCCTGTCGTCCGTGCCGATCCGCACCTTCAGAAAATCCATGCGCTCGCCGTTGACGTCGTGTTCGAACTGATAGAGCTGACGCCACGCGCGGGTCGGCTCGTTATAGTAATACATCACATCCTGCGCGACTGCGATATAACGGTTGCCGTGTTCGGTCGCGTAGACATACATGCGTTCAAACGGTTCTTCCGCAAAGGTCAGCACCGGCAGCACGCGGGAAAACCCCGTACAGGTGCACAGTGCGCCGCTGCGCGTATCCATGTTGCAGGCGTCCGGACTCATGTCCGGTTTCATCAGCCCTTCGCTCAGGTCCATGCGGACGCTGGTAAACGACGGCAGGGTCGCGATCTGATTTGCCATAGGCGCCTCCTTTCAAAATCGATTGGTGATCCGATAATCAGTCGGCTCATCGAAATCGAGCTTCAGACGGCGCTTGCGCGTTTCGTACATCGAAAGCGCGGCGGACGTATGATTGAGTCCCTGCGCGTCGTTGATCATCGAAAACCGCCCGGTCATATACAGAACGATCAGCGGATGGCAGGCGGCGGGCAGTTCGGGTTCGTCGTCATCCTCAACGAGCGTCTTCGGAAGATACCGATACACGACGGTCATCGGACCGTCCGAAACGCCGGGGACGCGCAGCGTGTTCGTATCCGCGCCGAAGAAAAACGGAACGCGCATGCCGCTGCGCTCGACGCCGAGCACCTTCCCGACCGTGTACGGGAGCGCGGTCAGGTCGATCTCGCCGTTCTGAAGCGGCAGCGAATCGCGCCGCCACGGACGGAAGGTCTCATAGAGATCGACCACAGCCTCATTCGCAAACCGCAGCAGCTTTTCCTTCCACAGCGGCAGCGAAGCGGTGTTTTCGGGATGATCGAGTTCGGCGAGCGCGCTTTGAATGAGTGCAAGAGCGGTCACGTCGATCACCCGATCCTTCTTCCGCCGTTTTTCACGAACGCTTCAACGGCGCTCGCTCCCTTGCGGATCTCTTTTCGGCTTTCGGCGATCACGTCCGCAATATATCTCGGGACCTCCACCGCTCTGTCGGTCGGGACGCGGAAGCTCACGCCGTTCACCGCGCCTTCGAGGAACGCGCCCGTTCCGTCGGACGGAATGTATACCGTAACCATTTCGGTGCGCCCGTCGGTTTTTTCGGGCGTTGTTTTCTTTGTGCTCATCAGTTTACTCCTTTCTGTTATCGGGGGGAGGGATATATCCCCCTCCCCCGTATGATCGGTCAGGCGGTCACGCCGTGCTCAATGCGCACGATCCACAGGGGGTTCAGCACCTTTGCCGCGTATGCCGCGACCTTGGCGCCGACCGTTGCGCGCTGATTCAGCGGGTCGCCGCTGCCTTCGCTGCCGTGCGGCTTGATGATCGTTTCCATCGTGCCGGAGCCGTCGACGTCGATGACGCCGTACGCATCCGCGCCGAACACGAGTGTCGCATGGACGTCGCTCTGGCGGTTGTTGCTGTCCCGTTCGCCCCCATCCAGCGTATAGAACGGATCGTTTGCCGTATAGGTGATCGGATCCTGAAGCGTGACGGTGTTCGTCGCTTCGTCATAGGAAGCGATCGTATAGAGGTCGCCGTCGCAGTACAGGGTGTTGCCCGCGCAGGACAGATAACGCTTCTGCTCCTCGGTCGGTACCGTGGTAAACCGAACGGTGTACGTCTCCTGCGGCGCGTTATCGGCAGCCTTCAGATAGATCGTCTGCCTGTAAACCTTTGCCTCGGTCGACTCAACGAAGACCACGCCGAAGAGGCGGCCGATCTCGCCGGAGTAGATCTGCTCCGCGTTGCTGTACTTCGAAACATCCTGCCAGAGCGGATCGCTCTGCAGATCGAACGTGGCGTCGGGCGAGCAGATGCAGATGAAGTGCGGACGGCGGACGGAACCGTCGAACGCGCTTGTGAACATGCGCGCCTTGTTCTTTTTCAGCGTGCGGACTGCCTTGCGGATCTCCGCAACAGTCAGCTTATCCGTGGGCCCGACAAAGACGCGTCCGGTTTTGCCGTTCGCGTACTGTACATTCGTCGTGGCGCACATTGCGTCGCGCGTGACCCACTCGATGACCGTGCCGAGCTGTTCGCCGAGGAGCTCCGCGGAATCCGCGAGCACTTCGTCGTATGCGGTCAGATCCAGAAGATCGCTGACCTCGACATACGCGCCGTACTGACTGACCTCCGCTTCGACCTTCGACTGCGTCAAAGACTGACCGGTCGGCGTCACGCCCTCAACAAGCGTCAGCGTATCGACGTCGGGCGTAAAGAGGTTGTACTTGCGGAACTCCACGCGCTTGCCGCCGTGACGCGGAATGCTGCGCTTCTGACCGAAGTTTGCATGGACGAGACGCGTCTTTGCGGTCTCGAGCAGTTTCTTGTCGTAGAACTGTTTGTTGAAATATGCGTTTTCAACGGTGTTGATCGTTGTGTTGATAGCCATAGGTTCCTCCTTTTAGATATGAACTCGTTTACCGCTCTGCGCGGCGTTTCTGTACTGCTTCTCGAGCGCCGCAAAAGCTTCCTTCGACATGGACATGTAGTCGGGCGTCGGCGCGACCGCGCGATCGGTACGCTGGGATTTCGGAAGCGCGCTGCGGCTTCTCGCCTGCTCGCTCATGCGGGTCTTCACGTTGTCTTCCGCTTCCTCCGCGCGCTTTTCCGCAATGTAGATGCGGACCGCCGCCTTCGGCTCGAATTCGCTGATCAGCTCCGCAAACGCGCGGTCATGCACCGCCGTTTCGAGGTCGAAGCCCTCGGGCAACTCGCCGTTTTGCTCCAGTTCGACCAGGGTGTTTGCCGCTTCGATGAACGGGTTTTCCTCTTCGGTCTCCGTCGGTTCGTTCACGGCGGGCGTCTCTTTCTTTTTGAAGATCATAGATTACCTCCGATTCGTTTCTGTTTCGTTCGTTCGGGGAACAACGGTTCCTCCGCTGTCTCTTTCAGGTGCTTCAGCACCTGCTCCTTGCCCTCAAAGACCATGAGCGGGATCGCCTGTTCCTTGGTGATCGCGCCGATGGAAAGCAGATTCATCATCAGCTCGTTCTGCGCCGCGCTTGCGAAGCGGTTGCGCTTCATCGCCTTGATCGAGATCAGAAACTCGACCGGAAGCAGCACGCCGCCCGGCGCGCTCTTCTGAAGCGTTTCGCTGTCGAAAAGGACCTCTTTGGGTTCGCCGTCGACGGTGATCGTCACCGGACGCAGGAAGCAATTGAACTCGCGTTCCGTCTCGATCTCGAGCCGCACCGCCTCGCGGAACGCCTCATGGAGCTGATCGGACGCCTGCCGCGCGCGCTTGGTGCTCATCTCCTGCAGCGCCTCGATCGCACGCGCCGCGGTCACACCGCCCGGCGCCGCTCCGCGCGAGGAATCGTTCGCGCCGCTCTCCTCCTTGATGTCCTCGCGGATCGCGCGGATGTAAGAGAGCAGATAGTCCGGCAGCGGCGCGGTGGACATCCACGTCACGCCGTTCAGGCTTTCGCCGGTGTGCACGTCCTTGGACCAGTCACGAAGGTCGTCCGGATCGAACCCGGACGCGTCGGTGACCAGCAGCTTATTGCGCGACGCCAGGAACGCGTTCTTCAGCACGAGCTGATCGAGCTTGTCCGCATAGAGCTGCTGCGTACCGAACAGGTCGACGATGCCGAAGCCCAGGGCGCTTCCCTTTCGCGGGTAGAGCGTCGTCAGTACAAACGGGTACCGACCGTGTGCAAAATAGCCCTCGGGCTTGACGTCGCGGCTGTCCTCGAGCACAACGCCGTTTGAGAGAAGCGCCATGTGCACGCGGTACGCATCCTCCTTCGCGTCGTATTCGCGCCGCCAGTATTCGATCAGAAGACAGGCGTTTTTCGGGTCGGGCGAAAGGATCTCGTCGGTGATCAGCTCCGTTGTGTCGATCGGGCGGGACTCGATCAAAGGATACAGGTCGGGATAGTGTGTCTCGATCCACGCCTTCGGACGCAGCGCGAGCTTGAAGACGGCGCGCCCGTCCTGAAGATCGGTGACCAGCGGGTCGATGAGGATGCTGCGGATGTCGACGTGGCGGATGAACGCTCCGCCCAAGCCGCCGTTTTCGGCGCTGTCGTAGCCGACCTCCTGCACGCAATATCCGCCGACCAGAAGGTCGTGGATCATGCGGCGATACTCGACCGGGTATGCGGCGGCGTCATGATTTCTTCGGATCACGGCGTCGATGACCTGCGCGGCAAAGCGGTCCGCCGCGCTTTCCGGCTCGATGACCGCCTCGGGCGTCTGATCCGCGAGATCCGCGGATACGTTTTCGATCGTGGACTGCAAAATCGGCGTGACCGGACGCGGTTCGTTCGGATCGGTGACGGGCACATCGTACCAATGCTCTCCGCGATACATCCGCTCGTTGTGCTCCTGCCGCCGCCACTCGTTCGCATACGCGTTGCGAAACTCGTTGAACAGCGCAGTCGCTTCTTCGGCTAACCGCCGTTTGGTTTCGGATTGTCTTGGTTTCATCGTAATTCCTTTCTTTTCATTCTTCATGCGTCCGCAGGACGCAATTCATGGCGCCGCCGATTCATGACCGCAGGTCAATTCATGCGCTGAGCGCAATTCATCGTCCGCACTGTCACAGTCCCCGAAAGCCCGGGCTTGTCTCCGGTGTGCTTTGCAGCGGATCGTAGCGGTAGACGCGCTTCCGCTTCTCCGGCGCGGCGGGGCGCGGACGGCTCATCAGCCCGTAGCGCAGCGCTTCCGGCGCGTGGTCCTCGCAAAGATCCGACACGTCTTCGCAGTCGTGCGCGTCGAAGGTCAGCGTCGGCAGCGTGCGGATGAGGTTATGGCAGGTCTCAAAGATCCGCAGTTCCGGCGTGCCGTCGTCCCCTGTGTGGAGCGCTTCGCGAACGCGCTGCCAGCCGGGTACGCGGGCGTTGTCCGCCGCAAGAAGCGGCACGCCGTTTTTTGCGAACACCTCCGCGATGCTCTCGCCCTCCGCGCCCTTCAGTCCCCGCTGCTGCCAGGCGTCGGGCGAAGCGACCGTGTAGGCGATGCGCTCGCCCTCGGACAGCGTCTTCACCCGCCTTGCGATCTCGCTCGAAAGCGTCTTCCTTAGGTACAGCTCACGGTACACATAGAGCTTTCCCTCCGGCGCAACGGCAAACCACAGCACGCAGCACGGGTCGTTGTAGCCCCAATCCATCGCGCGAAAGCGCTTCCACTCCATCGGGAGCCTCGTCGGGCTTACGACATGCAGGCTGCGGTCGAACTCCTGAAAGAACTGTCCCTCCAGCACGTCCCAGTTGCCGTACAGGTACGCTTTTCTGAGGTGTTCCGGCAGGTTTTCGAGCGTTTCGAGGTACTGCGGATTCGTTCGGAGCAATACCGGGTTGTCGGTGACCCGCGCCGGGATGAATACGTAATCCGCCGCACGCTCGCTGTTGCGGTAGTTCCGGTCGATGAACAGGCGCTTGACCCACGCGTGTCCCACGCCGCCGGGGTTGCAGGTGTAGTACATGCGCGGCGAGAAATCGGTGCGCACCGAGCGGTTGCAGGTGGTCAGAAACTGCATCTGCGATTCGGTAAAGTGCGTCGCTTCCTCGAGCCCGATCACGTCGTACTCCTGTCCCTGATACTGGTACACATCCGCCTCGCGGTCGCAGTAGCCGAGCTTGATGCGGCTGCCGTTCGGAAACAGGAACGCGCGCTGCGTCGACTGATAGGCGACAAAGCCGTTCAGCTCCTTCTGCAGCGGGAGCACGTGGTTCTCGTTGAGCTCGGGCAGCGTCCGCCGCAAAAGCAGAAGCCTGAGCCCCGCATAACGAAAGGCAAGGAGCACGAACTTCCGGCGCATCGCCCACGACTTGCCGCCGCCGCGCGCGCCGCCGTAGGCAATGTGCCGCGCGGAAGCGAGGAAGAACTGTTCCTGTTTCGGGTTCGGCGTGCCCATAAGATGCAGGATCATTTCGAATACCTCCCCGCCGCGTCGTCCAGAACGATCTCGATCGTGCCGTCCGCCTGTGCCGCCGTCCCGGAAAGCCCCATGCCCT
Source organism: uncultured Clostridia bacterium (assembly GCA_947168855.1). Classification (GTDB taxonomy): domain Bacteria; phylum Bacillota; class Clostridia; order Christensenellales; family CAG-138; genus UBA3792. Next base: position 203 of record CAMVNO010000009.1, on the reverse strand, counting down.
TCAGCGCTTCCAGCGCCGACTGGTAATTGAGCTCGCCGAGCAGCGCCCGCTCGAGCGTAAAGGCGGCGACCCGCAAAACAGCGTCGCGAAGGATCGCTTCCTCCTCGGAGCAGCGCCCGGTGTGAAACGCCGAAAGCACCTCTTCCGGCGTCAGCCGCACCGCCCTCGCAAGACCGAACAGGGTGTAGGGGATCTGTCTCTCT
>CAMVNO010000008.1 GCA_947168855.1 uncultured Clostridia bacterium | reverse complement strand
GTAGGGACGGGCATTGCCCGTCCGCAAAAAACAGCGGAACGGACGACCGATGGTCGTCCCTACAGTCTGTTTCATGCGTCCCGTCAGGGACATATCGCGCCGCGCAGCGGCATATCGTGCCGAAGGCATATCGCGATATGCGGCGTTCCGCCGCACGATATGTTTGCGTCGCAAACACGATATACGCCTGAAGCGTACGATATGTTTGCCTGTGCAAACACGATATGATCTCAATTCCCGAACGGACGGGAATTGAGATCGCAGTTTACATCTTCCCGATCTCGATCGACCAGCCGAAGGGATCCTTCGCTCTGCCCCACTGGATGTCGGTCAGGGTCTTGTAGGCGTAGGAGCTGATCGGTCCGATCTCGCCGTTGTTGATGATCATGACCTTGTCGCCCCATTCGAGCTTGCCGACCGGGCTGATGACCGCCGCGGTGCCGGTGCCGAAGACCTCGTTGAGCTTGCCGGCGTCGTACGCGTCGGCGACCTCCTGGATCGCGATCCTGCGTTCGGTGACCTTGTAGCCCTTGTCGCGGAGGATCTCGATCATCGACTTTCTGGTGATGCCCGAGAGAATGCTGCCGTCCAGCTCCGGCGTGATGACCTCGCCGTCGATCACAAAGAAGATGTTCATCGCGCCGACCTCGCCGACGTATTTCTTTTCGACGCCGTCGAGCCACAGCACCTGCGAATAGCCCTTCTTGTGCGCGATCTCCTGCGCAAGCATCGAGGACGCGTAGTTGCCGCCGGTCTTCGCGAAGCCGGTGCCGCCGCGGACCGCGCGGACGTATTCCTCCTCGACATAGATCGGGACGGGTTTCAGACCGCTCTCATAGTACGCGCCGGACGGGCTCAGAAGCACCATATAGAGGTAGCTGTCCGCTTCCTTGACGCCGAGACGGGACTCGTTGCCGATGCACATCGGACGGATATACAGCGACGCGCCGGGATCGGACGGGATCCAGTCCTTGTCGAGCATGACGAGCTCCTTGAGGCTCTCCACGCAGAAATCGACGTCGAGCTGCGGGATGCACAGACGCTCGTTCGAAAGATTCATGCGCTTGAAGTTCTCCTCCGGACGGAACAACAGGACTCTGCCGTCCTCGGCACGATACGCCTTCATGCCCTCGAACGTCTCCTGCGCGTAGTGCAGAACCGTGCTCGCCGGGCTGATGGAGATCGGTCCGTACGGGACGATCTTCGCGTCGTGCCAGCCCTGACCCTTATCCCACTGCATGACCAGCATGTGGTCCGTGAAGACGACGCCGAAGCCGAGCTTTGCGCCCTTTGCGGGCTTCTCTTTGGGATGCTCTGTTTTGATGATCGTTAAACCTTCCATTGTGATTCTCCTCTTTTAGAATTTTATTGTGTTCCGCAGATTTCTGCGGTATAATCCGGATATCGGAGGTGATCGTTATGCCTTACGGAAACAACGCGCTGTCGGTGCGCATCGCGGACCGGCTTGCCGAAATGATCGTGCACGGGAGGTTCGCCCCGGGCGACAAGCTGCCCAACGAGCCTGCGCTCGCCGGAGAGCTCGGCGTGAGCCGCACCACGCTTCGCGAAGCGCTCCGCATTCTCTCCACGCGGGGGCTTGTCGAGGTGCGCCGCGGCGTCGGCACGTTCGTGACCGAGAGCCGCAACATCCGCGACGATTACGACGTTCTGAAGATCCGGAACACGAACGTGAGCACCAAGGATCTCTACGAGATGCGCCTCATGTTCGAGCCGCAGGCGGCGTACTACGCGTGCCTGCGCGCAAGCAGCGAGGAGCTCAATGAGATCTTCCGCTACTGCGAACTGAACGAGCAGATGATCCGCTCCGCCGATCCGCAGTGGGACGAAACCGAGCAGAAATTCCACAACTCGATCGCGTCCGCCACGCACAACCCGTTCATCACGTCGCTGCTGCCGATCTTCAACCGCGCCATCCACCACGGCATCCTGCTCGCCAACGAGGCGCCGGAGGTGGCGGAAATGACGCTGCACGATCACCGCGTGCTGGTGCAGTACCTCAAGGACCGAAATCCCGAAGGCGCGAAGACCGCCATGCAGCTGCACATCATCAACACGATGCGCGCGTTCCACATTCCGCTGGACTGATCAATAAACGATCAGATCCTCCGCCACATCGACCTTGAACGGAAGCAGATCCAGGATCTGCTTCTTTACGTCTACGCCCTTGCGGACTTCCGAAAGGATCAGACCCTTTTCGCCGAGTCTGAACACGCAGCGCTCGGTCACATAGGTGACCTCCTGCCCGTTCTCGTGCGCGTTCTGCGCGGAGAACGAGAGCGCCGTGACGTGCTCGGCAAACTTCAGGAACTTGCCTTCCTTCACGATCCTGAGACCCTCTTCACCGTCCTCGATCTCGAGCCCGCCGGCGGAGAACGTCGTGCAGAATACGACCTTGTGCGTGAACTGCGTGATGTTGATGAATCCGCCGATGCCGGAGAGCTTCTTCGGGTGATAATGCCCGTTGACGTTGCCCGCGCCGTCGACCTCCAATGCGCCGATAAAGCAGATATCGAGTCCGCCGCCGTCGTACAGGTCGAACTGTTCGGCGGTGGTGCAGCACGCCTGCGCGCCCATGGCGGCGCCGAAGGCGAACCCGCCCGCGGGCAGACCCTTCATGGAGCCCGCTTCAACGGTCAGCGCGACTTTCGAGAGCATGCCGCTCTTTGCCGCTTCGACCGCCACGAACTCCGGCGCACCGACGCCGATGTTCACGACGTGACCGGGCTTCAGCTCCTTTGCCGCGCGCTTTGCGATGAGACGCTTCGCGAGGTCCTTCGGGTCCTCCTTCGCGTTCTCGCGGACGTATGTTTCAAGCTCCTCATCCGTCATGGGCACGTCGCCCGCGTAGCGCGGATCGGTGCCCGGAATTCCCTGGATCTGGTCCTGTTCGGGGCAAACGCAGATGTAGTCCACGAGCACCGACGGGATCACGACCTCGGTCGGACGGCGCGGATGGTCGAGCTTGCGCTTAACCTGCACGATGACCTTGCCGCCAAGCCGCTTTGTAAGCTGCGCGATGGAGAGCGCGTCGCCGATGACCGGCTCGTCCTCCCACGAAATGTTGCCCAGAGCGTCCGCGCTGGAGCCCTTCAGAAGCGCCACGTCGGGACGCGGGGTCGCGTACTTCAAGCGCCGCTTGCCGTCGATGACGATCTCCTCAACGAGCTCCTGCTTCGACTGCTCGTTGAGCTGATAGCCCTTGTACTTCGGGTCCACGAACAGATTGAGGCCCGCGTCGGAAATGTAGTACGGATGCCCCGCCGCGCCTGCGCGCACCGCGTGCGACATGACGCCGAACGGCAGGTTGTACGCCTCGATTTTGTTCTCGAGGATCATCTTCGCCGTGTCGGGCATGGAGCCGTAGTGCGACATGATGACGGTTTTGACGCCGCCGAGCGGGACGATCTTTTCGCAGGGCTGACCGCTTAGCCACCCGCCGAGACCTGCGGTGCAGTAAAGCGTGAGGTCCTTGGGATGCCCCTCCGCCTCAAACCGCTCGTTCAGCGCGATACTGAGCTGCTCGGCATTGTTCATGCCCAGAAAGTTGTTGTAGATCAGGCAGTCTCCGTCCCGGATCAGCCGGACTGCCTCCGCGGCAGAAATAAACTGTGCCATAAAATTCTCCTTTTTCATGCGGCTTTGCCGCAATTCATGCGCCGTCAGGACAATTCATGCGCGAAGCGCAATTCATGTCCGCAGGACAATTCATGACCGAAAGGTCAATTCATGCGCGAAGCGCAATTCATGCACCGTCAGGTGCATATCGTGCCGTCAGGCATATCGCGCCGCAGGCATATCGTTCCAAGGGAATATCGCGCTCCGAAGGAGCCTTTACGATATGCGGCGTTCCGCCGCACGATATGTTTGCGCCGCAAACACGATATACGCCTGCAGCGTACGATATGTTTCCTGCCGTAAACACAGAAAAACCGCAGGGGCTGCCGAAGGTGTCGGCAACCCCTTTTTGCTTCTGTTATTCTTCGATGCAGGACGCGCCGCGCAGCAGTGCTTCACGGTTCAACGGAATGAGCTTCGCCTTCTTCTCGCCGAGCTTTTCGAGCAGGGCTTTCAATACCGTTTCGACCTCGACGCACTTGGACTTGCCGAGGTATGCGCCGAGCATGATCATGTTCGAAACCTTGCTGTTTCCGAGCTCCGCCGCGATCTCCGTGCACGGTACATAGTACGCGTTGACGTCGGTGCGCTTGACCTTGATGTCGATCATGGAGCTGTTGACGAAGATCGAGCCGCCGGGAACGACCTTGTCCTCGAACTTCTCGAGGGACGGGCGGTTCATAACGATCAGGGACGTCGGACGCGTGACGAGCGGAGAGTCGATCTCCTGATCGCTGAGCATGACGCTGCAGTTCGCCGTGCCGCCGCGCATTTCGGGACCGTACGACGGGATCCAGGAGGTGTTCTTGCCCTCCATCATGCCGGCTGCCGCCAGGAGCTGACCCATCAGCAGGACGCCCTGTCCGCCGAAGCCTGCGAAAATATTTCTCTCAACCATGGTTATACCTCCTTAAACGTGCCGAGCGGATAGTACGGGATCATGTTGTCCTTCAGCCACTCCATCGCCTCGACCGGCGCCTTGCCCCAGTTCGTCGGGCAGGGAGACAGGATCTCGACCATCGAGAAGCCCTTGCGGTCGATCTGCGCCTGGAACGCCTTCTTGATCGCCGCCTTGGTCTGGTTGATGTGCGGCGTGCTGTCGAGCGAGCAGCGCGCGATGAAGGCGGAGCCTTCGATCGTGGAGAGCATCTCCGCGATGCGGATCGGCTTGCCGCAGTGTTCGGGATCGCGGCCCAGCGGGCTCGTGGTGGTCTTCTGACCGACGAGCGTCGTCGGCGCCATCTGACCGCCGGTCATGCCGTAGATCGCGTTGTTGATGAAGATCGTCGTGATCTTCTCGCCGCGGTGCGCCGCATGGACGATCTCCGCGGTACCGATGGAAGCGAGGTCGCCGTCGCCCTGATAGGTGAAGATGTACTTATCCGGGTGGACGCGCTTGAAGCCCGTCGCGACTGCCGGCGCTCTGCCGTGCGCCGCTTCGTACATGTCGATGTTCATGTAGTTATACAGGAAGACCGCGCAGCCGACGGGAGCGACGCCCGCGCACTTTTCCTGGATGCCCAGCTCGTCAATGACCTCCGCGACGAGACGGTGCACGATGCCGTGACCGCAGCCCGGGCAGTAATGGAACGGAACGTCCGTTAAAACGGGAGTTTTCTTGAAAACGGTTGCCATGGTTTACGCCCTCCTCATCTGCATAATGCGCTCGGCAATATCTTCCGCCGCCGGAATGATGCTGCCGCCCTTGCCCATGTACTCCACGGGCTTCAGACCGTTGACCGCAAGACGGATGTCTTCGACCATCTGGCCGTTGCTGATCTCGACGGTGAGACCGGCTTTGACGCTACTTTGCGCGAAGACCTCGCGGACCTCCTTCGTCGGGAACGGCCACAGGGTGATCGGACGGACGAGACCCGCCTTGATGCCGTTCTCCTCGAGGATGCGGACCGCCGCTTTGCAGACGCGCGCGACCGTGCCGTATGCGCAGAGGATGAATTCCGCGCCCTCGGTGTGGTACTTCTCGACCATGACTTCCTTCTCGCGGATGACGTCATAGCGCGCGTTGAGACGCGTCATCAGGCCGTCCAGATCCTCGGTCTCGATGTACAGCGAGTTGATGACCGCACGGGGACGGGTGCCCTTGGGATCCCAGCCCTGCGCCGCCCACGGCTTTTCGGGCATCGTGGGATTCGGATTCATGTGCAGCTCGACCGGCTCCATCATCTGACCGATCAGACCGTCGGCAAGGATGATGACCGGAATGCGGTAATTGTCCGCCAGATCAAACGCGTGGGGCATCATGTCGACCGTCTCCTGAATGGAGGACGGTGCGATGACGATGCTGTGGTAGTCGCCGTGACCGCCGCCCTTGACCGCCTGGAAATAGTCGCCCTGGCTCGCCTGAATGTTGCCGAGACCCGGACCGCCGCGCATCATGTTGACGATCACGCACGGAACCTCCGCGCCTGCGATCGTGGAGATGCCTTCCTGCTTCAGCGAGATGCCCGGGGAGGAGGAGGACGTCATAACGCGCGCGCCCGCGCCGCCTGCGCCGTAAACCATGTTGATCGCGGCGAGTTCGCTCTCCGCCTGCAGGAAGCATCCGCCCACCTGCGGCAAACGCAGCGACATGTACTCGGGAATGTCGTTCTGCGGCGTGATCGGGTAGCCGAAGAAGTACCGGCAGCCCGCCTGGATGGCCGCTTCGGCGATCGCTTCGCAGCCCTTCATCAGTTTCTTAGCCATACTGTTCCTCCTTATTTCTCGATCTCGATTGCAACGTCCGGGCAGGTCTTTGCGCAGGACGCACAGGCAATGCAGGCCTCCGGATGCGCAACCTCAACGGCAAAATAGCCCTTGGTGTTGAGGTGCTTCGAAATGGCCAGCACGTCTTTGGGACATGCACGCACGCAGAGCCCGCAGCTCTTGCATGCGTCTTCGTGGATGGTTACTTTGATCATGGCATTTCCTTTCTTTCCGAATTTGGTTTTGGTATGCTTAAAGTCCTTCCTTCAGGAACTTATCCCAGCTTCTGTGCATGTACACCGTGATCGGCTGCCGAACGCCGATGTACCGTTCCTCGAGCCCCTGCGCCTTTGCGTACGCGTCGAACGCCGCAAGCGCATCCGGCATGCCGCAGGTCCCCCAGACCGGGATCCCCGTGCGCTCCGACAGCGCCTTCACGAGCCCGTATCCTTCGAGGAGATGCGTGTAGTCCGTTTCCCCCGCAAGGTTCGCGTTGTTCACGATGCCCGTCACGTTGAGCCGCGACACGAACTGGATCTTTTCAAGCGTCGCGTACGCGCTTTCGAGGTCCGCCGCCGTCGGACGCATCGGGTTCACGATGAACAGAACGTGCAGGTTCTCCTCCGGAATCTTCATAAAATGTGGCTTGTACTGCCCCAGCGCGACCGAGCCGATGTGATCGCCGCCGACGTCGAAAAAAACGCTTCCCTCTCCCGGCGTAAATGCAGAATACACGCGGGCGGAAAGCGACAGAATTTCGATTTTATCCAATGCAAACGGGGGCATAATCAGCTCGACGCCGGCGGGCTCCAAAACGTCGGCGCGTTCGCTGGTGCGGAAATACGGATTCACTACGTCGAGGTCGACCAGCGTGCAGGGTCCGCTCTTTGCGGCATGGATCGCCATATTCAGCGCCAGCTCGCTTTTCCCGCTGCCGAACGCTCCGAGCAATACCCAATAATCCTTCATGTGCGGTCGTACCTCTCTATAGTTGTCAGACAACCGTTCAAGGGTGTCCGACATCAATGATATTGTAGCAAAATACCGTCGAAAAGTCAATCGGCATTTGCGTTTTTTTCGGGGCATTTTACGGCGACGGAGCGGCGGTGACCGACGCGATTCGGCTCTTTTCTTTTTATCGCCGCCGTGCTATACTGTTTTCAAAGAGGGATGTCCCGTCCCTTTTTCGGAATGAGGTGATCGTTCAATGAAACGAATCTGTTTTACGGTGCTGTGCGCTGTGTTCCTGTGTCTGCTGCCTGCGGCATGTGCGCCCCGGGAGGCAGCGCCCGCAGCCGCCGAACCGTCTGATCCCGCATCTGCCGTTCCGACGTCCGTCCCGACGCCGGAACCGGTCGTGTTCGGAAGCGGCGCGTCCTTTTCGCCGGACGCAACGGAACTGACGGTCGTTGTGGATGCGGACGAGTACGAGCTGCTCGACCGCTTCCCCGCGCTCGCGTCCGTCGATCTTTCGGGCAGTCCCTGCTGTCCCGAGCTGCTTGCGTGGACGGAGGCGCACCCGGATGTTTCGGTGCGGTATACCGTGCTGCTCGGCGGCGTTTCGGTTGCCAACGACGCCGAAAGCGCCGAGATCCCGGCGATCGACGATCCCGATCTGCTTCGGTACCTGCCGGCGCTGCGCACGCTGACGGTAACGGATCCCCTCGTCCCGGAGAAGGCGGCGGCGCTGCTTGCCGCGCGATCGGATCTTTCCCTGCGCTGTTCGGTGCAGGCGGGCGATCTGACGATCCCCAACGACACGGTCGAGCTGGACGCTTCGGGGCTTTCGCCCGCGTTCGCAGACGATCTCGCCGCGGCGATCCCGGCGCTTCCGGCGCTTCAGCGGATCACGCTGCGCGGCGCCGACGGCACGTCGGAATGGACGATCGATCAGGCAGACGCGCTGCAGCGCGCCCGCGAGGGACTTTTGGTCGATTATCCGGTGACCTTTTACGGCAGGACCTTCTCGCTTGCCGACGAGGTCGTCGATCTCAACAACCTCTATCTGCGGAATAAGACGGATAAGGTCCGCGCGCTGCTTCCGTACCTTCGGAACGTCAAACGGCTCGATATGGAAGAATGCAGCATCGACAACAAGACGATGGCGGCGCTGCGCGAGGAGTTCCCGAACCCGAAGATCGTCTGGCGCGTGCATGTCGGCAAGTATTCCTGCCGCACGGATTCGATCATGATCAAGTTCAGCTCCAAACTGGACGGGTTTTGTTTGTATGACGGACAGGTGGACGCCCTGCAGTACTGCAACGAGGTGCAGTATCTGGATCTCGGGCACAACCGTTTTTCCAACACCCGCTTCCTCTATCATATGCCGGAGATCCGGGTCCTCATCATTGCCGTGGGGTATGTGACGGACATTTCCGGCGTGGAGACGTGCACCAAGCTCGAATACTGCGAATTCCTGTCCGGCGGGATCCGGGACATCTCGCCGCTCGCCGCCTGCACGGAGCTTGAGCACCTGAACATTGCGCTCAACAACGTCAGCGACATCACGCCGCTCTACGGGCTCAAAAAGCTCAAACGGCTTTGGATCTCGCGCAATCCGATCCCGCAGGATCAGATCGACACGATCAAGGCGCTTCTGCCCGACTGCACGGTCAACACGACCACGCACAACCCGACCGGCGGAGGCTGGCGTTATCTGGATGACGGCTCGATCGCCGAACGGTACGCGCAGCTGCGGAATCAGTTCTTCTACGGCTCGTTTTTGACCTCCTATACGGAGGAAACGCGTCCCTCGCTGCCGTAAGGATCCGCGCCCGCGCGGATCGGGGATCGCCGCAGCCGCTGCGCCATGTCGGTTTGCGGCATTCGCGGCGGAACCGAACGAAGCATAAATCAACAGCCGGCTCTGTTTGAGCCGGCTGTTGTTTTTTCCGTTATGCGGGATGGAGCATCCCTTATGATTGGGGTCAGTTCGTCTTCTTGTTCTGCACGGGCGACCACTGACCGTAGTAGTTCTTCTTATCGTACTCATGGTACGAACGCACACGCACATAGTACGTGGTCTTCGCCTTGAGGTTGGAGATCGTGGTCTTGACGGTGTTCGTATTGGTGACGGTCACGGTCCGGACGTTCTTCTTGAACGCGGTATCGGTCGCAATCTGGATCTCATAGCCCGTATACGTCGTGTCCTTATCCCACTTGATGGTGAGCTTCTGCACGCCTGCCGTGATGCTGCTGATCGCTCTCGTCGTGATGCGGACCATGCGGGTCTTCGGCGTGCCGAGACCGATCAGGTCGCTGTCGGTCGGGTCGGAGAAATACGCCTTGACGACGTAATCGTACTTCGTGCTCGGATCAACGGAGGTGTCGGTCCACTTCAGGCTCGTGGTGTCCTTCTTCTTGGACATCGCCGTCCACTTGCCGTTCGTCATCGCGCTGCGTTCGCGGCGGTAGATCACGTATCCGGTTGCGCCGCTGACCTCTTTCCATGCGAGCTTAATGCCCGTGTCGACATTGGTGACTTTCAGTTCTTCCGGCGCGGCAAGGCAGATCTTGTAGGTCAGTTTCCTGACTTCGGTGTGACCGATCATGGAAACCTCCAGCGTCGCAATGCCGGGGTCGGTGTTATCGACGTACTTGAACGTATAGTATTTCTCGTCGATCGTCTTGCCGTCGGAATCGGTGACGGTGAACTGCGGGCAGATCGCGCTGCCGGTATACATCACGTACGCCGGGCTGCCGCTCAGCACCTCGCCGTTCACAAAGCTGACGTCATAAGCGGCGTTCCAGCTGCGTTCGACCTTGACGATCATGTCGCCCTTGCCCGTCTTGAACTTATACTGGAATTCCGAATAATTGGGTCCCGGCAGGGTCATGATGCCGGTGGAGCTGTCGTACGTGTACGCGGTGCTGATGCGCTCAACGTCCGCGATATCCGTCGCCGCGGGCAGGATCGCCGTCATATCGTACTCGTGGTTAGCGTTCAGAACCAGCGGATCGACCACGTTCTGACCGGAGAAGGAAACGTCCGAAAGCACCGGGTTCGAGTTGAGATGCAGCGCGGCAAGCTTGTTGTTGCTGCAGTTCAGCGCCGTGAGGTACGAGTTCGCGCTCGTATCCAGCACGGAGATGCGGTTGTTCTGGCAGTACAGCTTCTGGAGATCGCCGTTGGAGGAAACGTCCAGCGCACTGATCTTGTTCTTGGCGCAGTTCAGTGTGGCCAGCTTGGAGTTGCCGGAAACGTTCAGCGCGGTCAGCCGGTTGCTGCTGCAGTCCAGATTGACCAGATTGCTCAGCGCCGTGAGCTTCAGCTTGGAGATTTTGTTGCCCGCCAGATACAGATTCTTGAGCTTTGTATTGTAGGTCAGCGTAATGCCGGAAAGGGCATTGTTGTTGAGGTCCAGCGTGACCAGCTTGGTGTTCAGCTTCACGTTGATCTTGGTGAGATTGTTGCCGTTGAGCTCGAGCGAGGTCAGATTGGTGTTCAGCGTCACGTTGATCTTCTCAAGCTTGTTGCCGGAAAGCGCGACCTTGGTCAGATCCGGGCACTTGGTCAGATTGATCTTTTCGAGCTTGTTCGAAGACGCCTCGAAGGTCTTGAGCTTGGTGTTCTTCGTAATGTCGATCGTCTTGAGCTCGTTGCCGTTGACTCTGAGATCGGTCAGAAGCGTGTTCTTCGTAAGCGTGATCGACGTCAGGCTGTTGTTCGAGGCATGGAGCTTCTCAAGCTTGGTGAACGTGGACAGGTTCAGCGTCTTGATCCTGTTGCCGTCGACATAGAGCTTGGTCAGCTTGGTGTTGTTCCTCAGGCTGTCCACAGAGGTCAGCGCGTTGTTGTGGAGGTCGACCGCCGTCAGCGTCTTCACATTGGCTGCGTACAGCGTCTTGATGTTGTTGTCGTACGCATACAGCTTTTTTAATTTCTTGTTGCTGTTGATATCAAGCGAGGTCAGTCTGTTGTTGCAGCAGGCAAGATAGGTGAGGTTTGCGCAGCCCGACAGATAGATCCTGGAGATGGAGTTGTTCTTGCACTCAACGCGCGTCAGCGCCTTGTTGTTTCTGAGATCCAGGCTCGTCAGCTTGTTGTCGTTGCAGCACAGAACCTTCAGGTTCTTGAACATGGAAATGCCCTTCACCGATTCGATGTTCTGACCGCTGCAGTCGATCGTCGTGATCGCGTCCGCCTGCGCCTGCGTCATCGAAGTTTCGCCGCCGAAGATGTTCGCCTTGACCCAATTGCGGAAATTCTCATCCGGGAACGCTTTCGAAGTGAGGTAAACCATCGCTTCGATATCCTCTTCGGGATTGGCAGGTCCGATGGGCGTGAGCGGATCGCCCGGGTTGCCGCCGATCAGACCGGGGTTTTCGGGCAACGGCAGCTCAGGCTGCTCACCGGGTTCTTCCGCGGGTTCTTCCGCGGGCTCCTCCGCGGGCTCCTCTGCGGGTTCCTCCGCGGGCTCCTCAGCGGGTTCCTCCGCAGGCTCCTCGGCGGGTTCTTCCGCCGCAGGCTCCTCTGCGGGTTCGGTCAAAGCCGGCTCGTCCTCCGCTTCGTCCGCGATCGTCGCGGGAACAAGCGAGAGCATCATAACGAGACACAGCAAAAGAGATATCCATTTCTTCATGAATGATGTCCTCCTCAAGTGCGTATAGGTACGTATATTATTATACCGGTACTGTTGTAAAAAAGCAAACGTAAATTGCATAAAATCGCACAGAATCGCTTTTATTTTCCACAAAATGGATGCATATCGTCCCATTTTTGTCGCATATCAAAGCGTATTTCGGTGCGATTATGTAAATAAATATGCGTGCGGTGTATGCCGGTCCTTATCTTGAATGCTCCTTGATCGCGCCGGAACGGTACGCGGCAAGCAGGCGCGTGAGGTCGTCGATGCGTTCCAGGAGCGTTCTGCCGACGTCCGTATCCGCAACGCGCTTGCGTGTATGCGGTGTGTATACGGTCTGCTGCGTCGAGTGTATATCCACCTCGGAGCGGATCGCCTCGTTGACCGTGACGAATGGATCGTGGCAGGAAAGGATCATGTGCTGGGAATTGTAGATCAGCGTGTAGCCCGCGATGCCGGTCGTGGACTGGTACGCCTTGGACATGCCGCCGTCGATGACGAAGATGCGCCCGTTCGCCTTGATCGGGGATTCGCCCTTCTTGATCTTGACCGGCACGTGACCGTTGATGATGTGCGAATCGGGATCGGCGGAAAGACCGAACTCCTCGAGGATCTTGATCGCGAAGTCCTCATGCTCGGCGAGCTTGAAGTACGGATTCTTGTGCTCCTCGTGCGTGGTCTTGTCGTCGATGAAATAGCGCTCGAACGTCGTCATCTTGTCCTTGCCGAAGAGGGGCGAGTTCGTGCCGCACCACATGTACCAGAAGAAATCGAGCCCCTGCTCGCGCTCGGGCGTGCCCCACTTGGTGAAAAAGCCCTGCCGCACCAGCGCGTCCGCCTTGTCGAACAGCGCTTTTCCGGCGTATTCTTTGCCGTCGATCGTGACGGACGCGAACGTGCCGTCCGGGTTCGAGGGCACGCAGCCGTGGAACAGCAGGTTGCCGTTGCACACGAGGTACATGCTGCCGTGCGAGAACAGGAATTTCGTATGCTCGCGGATCTTGCCGGAGTGATAGAACGCCGTGCGGAGCTTATCCATGAGGTCCTCTTCCTCCTCGGTCAGCACGTACGGATCGGAGGGCAGCACGGTCGGGAAGCGCTTGTCGGCAAGCTCGTACTCCACGCCGTCGATCACCATCGTGCCGCGCTCGTAGTCCACGCGGTGCAGCATGCGGCGGTGCTCCATGTGATAGTCCGGGTTCTTTTCGATGATCTGCCCCTCTAACTTAAAGAGGATGATCGCCATCGCCTTGTGCATCTTGGCGATCAGCTCGGGATTGTCGTGGTGCGCGTCGCCGACCTCGCGCGGGAGGAACTTCGTGCACGGGTCGTCCGCGTACGTTTCGAGCGCAAATTTCAGGAGCGGGGACAGCGAGATCCCGTAGCCGTCCTCGATCGTGTCGACGTTGCCGTACTTCAGCGAGTTGATGATGGCGGTCGCAATGAGCGCGCGGTTGCCCGCGGAAGCGCCCATCCACAGGATGTCGTGGTTGCCCCACTGGATGTCGACGGTGTGATAGGAAAGCAGCCGGTCCATGATGATGTGCGCGCCGGGACCGCGGTCGAACACGTCGCCCACGATGTGCAGCCGGTCGATGACGAGCCGCTGGATGAGATTGGAAAGAGCCGTGATCAGCGTGTCCGCCTGTTCGGTTTCGATGATCGAGCGGATGATCTCGTTGTTGTAGCGGACCTTGTCCTCGGTCTCGATCGCGTGCAGAAGCTCGTCGATGATGTAGGCGTAATCCTCGGGCAGCGCCTTGCGGACCTTAGAGCGCGTATACTTCGACGCGGAGAAACGGCAGACCTCGACTAAGCGCCGGATCGTGATCTTGTACCATTCGGCGTTCACGACGCCCGCGCGCTTCAGAAGGTCCAGCTTCTGCCGCGGATAGTAGATCAGCGTTGCGAGCGTGTTGCGATCCGCCTCGGTCACGCTGTTCTCGAACAGGATGTCGATCTTCTTGCGGATGACGCCCGACGCGTTCTTCAGCATGTGGAGGAACGCCTCGTATTCGCCGTGAATGTCCGAAATGAAATGCTCCGTGCCCTTCGGAAGGTTCAGGATCGCCTTCAGGTTGATGATCTCCGTGGAGACCTCCGCGATCGTCGGGTACTCATGCGCCAAAAGCTTCAGATACTTCATGTCTGCTTGCTGTTCCATGCCGTTTCCGCCTTTCCTGGATTTTACATACATTTTACCATGCCGTGACCGGCTTGTCACCCCGTTTCGGATAATATAGGAAAGGGGCTGTTCAAAAACGCTTTGAACAGCCCCAATGCATTCTCGCTTCGCTCCGTGAATTGTCCAAAGGACATGAATTGTGCCTTGCGGCACATGAATTGACGCCGAACGGCGTCATGCAGGAAGATTTTCCGTACGGAAAATCAACATTCATGTGACCTTTGGTCACAATTCATGCCGAAGGCAATTCATGGCGCAGCCAATTCATGCGGCAACGCCGCAATTCATCGGGGATGGTAAGAAATGCAAAACACTTTCTTAACATCCCCTTATGGTTTTACTCCTTCTCCGCCTGTTCGAGCGCCTTTTTGTACGGCATCAGCATGCCTTCGGTCATTTTGCCGGAAAGCTTCTTCTGGAGCTTTTTATTGCGCATCATGCCGCCGACCAGATACATGCCGAGGATGCGTCCTTTGCGCTTCTGCGGGAAGTCGTAGAAGCCGTGCTTCTTATAGAAGCGGTGGTCCTCCTTCATCAGCCCGCGCATCTGATAGATGAGGTCGCGGAAGATCTTCATCCCGCCGACGCCCCAGAACGTCTTCGGCGGCTGATAGGCGTGATCGACCGCGTAGCGCAGGGTCTCCGCAAGCGCTTCAATGCCCGCGTCGGGATCGGATTCGTCGCACGCGACGCCCGCAAGGAAATTCCCGCCGACCTCGGCGCGCGCTTCGATCACGGTGCGGAGGTTCTCCTCCTCCGAAAGCGGACCCGAAACGAGGTAGCCCACGGGCTTGCCCATCGTGACCGTGCGGTGTCCGTTGCAGAACTGCCGGTCGTCGTACAGCTTCATCCGATAGCCCATCGAATGGTCCCTGATCGCAAATGCGTAGACGATCGCGTCGGCGGTCTGGATCTTTTCACGAAGGTACGCGTCGAAGCCGTCCTTATAAATGCACGTGCCGTCTGCGGCGCAGTGGAAACAGCCGAGGCAGCCGCCCGCAAACGGGAATTCCCGAAGATTGACCAGCGTCGTTTCAAACGGCGCGACGCGCAGAAACCGCGAGACCATGGCGCGGATCGGGCTCTCCTCCTCCGGATCGAAGTCCGCAACGACGGCGACCCTGCCGCCGCCTGACATGGCGGGTGCTGCGGATTCCGAAAGCGGGACCGGCAAAAAAGGCTTCGGTTCACAGCGTGATCTTTCTGCGTACCCGCGCGCTTTGCGCCACAGGATGAAGCGGAAGAACTCCTCCGCGTCCTTTCTGCCCTGCGGCTTCAGAAGGTCCTCCATGTCCGCGGACAGCCCGCCGAGATAGGCGAGATCGAGATCGTCGCAGTTGTCGCGGATGAAGCGGTGCGCGGTGATGTCGTAAAAATGCAGCGAGGTCGAAATCTGCGCGGCGCACTTGCCTTGTAGATCGATCCCGTGCTCCTTGACAAGCTCGATGAACCGGTGAAGCTGGCTCGGCACGAGGAAGGTATAGACCGGATAGCAGAACAGCAGAAGATCGGCGGACGCGAGCGCTTCTTCCGCCTTGCTGAAATCTTTTTCGAGCGCCTTGATGCGCTGTCCGACGTGCAGGACCTCGAAGGTCTCGTCCTTGAATCGCTTTTCGAGATAACGCACCGTCTGCAGGGTGATGCTGTTTTCGCCCTTCGGCGAGCCGTTCAGAACCAGAATATGCATGCCCGTTCCTCCGTCTTGTTATGGATGATCGTACTGCGGGGTCACCAGATCGTTTTGATCGGTTCGGTGATGTTGTACTCCGCGCGGAAGGCGTCGAGGTCCTTTGGGCTTCGGATCAGTATGAACTCGGTGAACGCACCGGTTTCGCGGTTGACGAATCCCGCTACCGCCTCGCCGGTGCAGATGCTCTTGCGGATCGCCGGCTGAAACCGCTCGCTGTCGTACCGCGGTTCTTTGGATTTGTGAAACAGACGCACGCCCGTTCGCCTCCTTCCTCTCTTGATTCAGTATAGCACAGCAGCACCGCATTTGCAATCCGCGCGGAAAGATGCTATAATGATTGTATATTAAAACAAGGAGGCAATGTTATGGCAACCGTAGAAGAACTTGTGGAACAGTATAAGACCGACAAAGCGCTTCAGGACGAGGTCGCGGCGATCACCGCCGACGGCAAGGTCACGATCAACGAATTCCTGACCTTCGCAAGAAAGCACGACGTCAAGATCTCCTTAAGCGACATTCCGAAGTACATGGAGCAGGCAAAGCAGCTCGGTTTCATCAAATAACCGGGGCAAACGCAAAGAAAAAGGGCTGTTCAAAAACGAATCTGCGTTTTTGAACAGCTCTTTTGCATCACGGCTGATCGTCGGATGCGCTGCAGCCTTCCGGCGTCAGATAGATGATGTCGCTGACCACGCGCGTCGCGTTGCTGGTATGGCTGATGATGTCGCCGTTCCAGTACATCTCCGCGGACCCGCCGCCGTCGAGGTTGTACGCCGCCTTGCAGCCGAGATCGGACATCAGCTGACTGAGCTGGTCCAGCGTCATGCCCTCCGAAAAGGTTCCTTTGTCGTCCACGACCTGCCGCCCGTCCACGATCACGAAGCAGTAGTGCCCCGGCTCGTAATAGCCGATCGCGGAGCGCGGGTTTCCATAGGAGAGCCTGTGCTTGATGGTCCGCGGGCTGCCGTCCTCCTCCAGAAGACGCGGTCCGAAGCTCCAGACCTGCCACGGATCGGCGTTGATGATATCCGCCAGCCTGAACGTGCCCCACGCCTTCGTCTCCATCCTGCCGTCGCGGTACAATACGCACAGATCCGTCTTGTCCCGCAGACTCTTCCGATACAGTTCGCCGTTGCGATAGACGAGGCTGTTTTTGAATCCGAAATAGGAATCGCCGTCGATCGCCAGAAGCGCGCCGGCGTCGTCCGAGATCTCCTTGACCAGACGTCCGTAGCCGTACCTGAAGTCGCCTCTTGCCGCCGCCGCGCGGATCAGCGTCACGTCCTGCACGTAGATATCCGCCACATAGTAGGTCTGCACCTTGCCGTAGGTCTCGTACACCGTGAACTTTTCGACCGACAGGCTCATGGACCGGTCGCTGTAATGCCAGCCGTCCAGCGTCGGCTCGTCGGTGAACTTTTCCAGGTACCGCACGCCCAGAAGCCCGGTGGGTTCCGGGGTCGGCGCGGGCGTGGGCGTGGGCGCGGGCGTGGGCGTCGGCGTCGGCGTAGGTTCCGGCGTCGGCAAACGCGTCGGTTCCGGCGTCGCCTCAAACGAGATCACTTCCTCCGCGATCGGTTCGGGCGTCGGCTCTGCAGTCGGTTCCGCGGTCGGTTCATATGCGGCGTCCTTCGCGCCGCCCGCCGTGCAGGCGCACAGCAGCAGACAGCCGATCAGAATGAATGCTCCGAAACGCTTCATGGCTCAGTCTTCCGGGATCACGGGGGTGTAGACGATCCCCTTCACGACGTCGTCCGCGATCGTCACGGACAGAAGCGCCGTTCCGTCCGCATAGCTCCAGTCCGCTTCCTTTGCCGCCGGGAACGCCGCCGCGGCGTCCTCCGCGGACATGCCGATGTAGAGTCCCTGCGGGGTTTTGACCGTGTCGTCGTCGATCTTGATCCCCGTGATGCGGTCCGTGCCGTCGATCTCGTTGGTCATGATCGTGAATCCCGCATAAAAGTAGCTGACGTCCTCGCTCTCGAACGCGCAGGACTTGCCGGTGAACGTGCTGCGGTACGCGGGCAGCGCGGAAAGCACCGCCTCCGCCTCGTCATAGATGCCGAAGCGCACGCCGTTCGATTCGAAATACAGCTCGCCGTACTCGCCGCCGTGCACTGCGTTCGGGTCGATAAACACCGCGTTCGGGTCGTCCGTCCCGTTCGCGCCGCAGCCCAGAGCCGCCAGCAGCATCAGCGCAAGAATGAGGATCGCCGTTCGTTTCATTGTGATGTTCCTCCGATCGTGTTACTCGTGTTTTCCGATTTCATAGCGGGCGGTCAGCGCCGCGTAATCCGCGTCGTACGCCGCTTCGCCCCGGTGGTCCGCAAGACCGAATTCGTCCCTGAGGACCGCGCCGAAATAGCGCGAAAGCTTTTCCGCGCCGAAGACGTTCAGGTGCTGTCCCTGATCGTAGGTGTCGGTCTGCATGTCGATGCCGATCGCGTCGTTCTCCGCGATCATGTTATCATACCGCAATCCGTGCGATTTTGCAAACGCCGCGATCTCGGCGTCCCATTCCGGATGCCACAGCGGATAGATCGACGGCGACTTGATCAGCACGAGCGAAACGCCGTGCGCTTCGCAGAGCGCCGCCATCCGTTCGAGCCACAGGATGCTGCTTTCGGGCAGCTTTTTTTCGTATGTCTCCGTCGGCGTTTCGGTGGCGGGATCGACGCCCGTGTGCATGACATAGCCCTTGAACGAGACCGGATCGCCGTCCGAAAACCAGTACGTGAAGTCCTCCGCCGT
The DNA here is from genome assembly GCA_947168855.1 of uncultured Clostridia bacterium. Taxonomy (GTDB): domain Bacteria; phylum Bacillota; class Clostridia; order Christensenellales; family CAG-138; genus UBA3792. The sequence continues at coordinate 107,764 of CAMVNO010000008.1, read as the reverse complement.
AAGCGACGCGATGCGGTCGTGATACCGGAGAAGCGGGAACACGTAGCTCATGAAATCCTCGCCCTCGGTCATGCTCGCTCTGATCGCGCCGATCTTGGCGCTTCCCCAGCGCATGCCGTCGAGATTCAGGCGGTTGTACGCCTCGGACTGCGGTTCGCCGTACTTCAGCGCCAGCACGTTATAGACGACGACCTTCGGCGTTTCGGTCAGAAGCGCGTCCTCTAAAAGATAATACGACTGCCACACAAGCTGCTGCGCGCCGCCGCGGATATAGGACGTGATGCCGTATTCGTTGTACAGCGTGACCGGCGAGAAGTGCTCGAACACCTCGCAGTCGCCGATGAACAGCACGTCGTGGTCCGTCGTTTCCCGATAGTATTCGCCGGTCAGATGCCCGTCGATCAGCGTGTCGTGATATTTCGGCGCGCAAAGCCGCGAGACCGCCCAAAGCGCTCCGAAACACACGATGCAGGCAAGCAGCACGCCGCCGATGATGAGAAGCTTTCGTTTCATATCAGAACCGGTTATAGATAAACTGCGAGGCGTCGAAGCCGAAGCCGTAACGCCCGAAGATCAGGATCGTGCCGATCAGCACGAGCAGCACACAGACGGAAAAGACCGTTCCGCGCTTTAAGATGCGCGGACGGATCGCGCCGCTGCGCTGTACCATCGACAGCGCAAACATTGCGAGCACGCCTGAAAAAGCGACCGCGTAATCGAAATACGAAAGTCCCAAAGACTGTACGCCGCCGCGGAACACCGCGCCCCAGTTCCACGTTGTGAACATGGAAAAGAACGACGAGAACGCGTCCTTCACCGTGCCGTAGCAGTCGAGGATGCGCAGCGACGACAAAAGCAGCACCGTGCGGATCACGGTGAACCCGCGGTAGAACGCGCTTTCCGTGAGCCGCGGAAACCTTGCGTGAAACCGCGCGTACAGCGGCTTCAGCTCCTCGGACAGCAGGATCACGGCGCCGTTCAGAAGTCCCCACACGAGGAAGGTCAGGTTGCTGCCGTGCCACGCGCCGGTCAGCGCCCAAACGAGAAGCGTCGCAAGGTACACCGGAACGCGCCGGGAAACCCCGACGCCGAACCGCCGCGTGCCCTTGGAGAGCGCGCGCATCGGCTTGCTGACCGACAGCGGATAATAGACGTATCGCTTGAACCATTCGCCGAGCGTGATGTGCCAGCGCCGCCAGTATTCCGAAATGCTCTTGGAAAAGTACGGGCGGTTGAAATTCTCCTCGATCGGAACGCCGAGCATCTCGCCCACGCCGATCGTGATGTCGATGCCGCCGGTGAAATCCGCGTAGAGGCACGCGGCGTACAGGAGCATTTCGACGAGGATGAAATCGCCGCGGTACACGTCCGGCTTTGCGCAGAGCGCCCTGACCGCGACGAGCAGCCGGTCGGCGACGATCAGCTTCTTCCAGTACCCCCACGCGATGCGAAGGCTTGCGGACAGAAACCGCTCGCCGCTGAACGTATGCGGCTCCGTGAGCGCCTTGCCCGCCGTTTCGAACCGCGTGATCGGTCCCTGCACCAGAAGCGGGAAAAACGAGGTGAACAGCGCGAGCTTCAGCGGATTCTTTTCCGCCGGAATCGTCTCGCGGTACACGTCGAGCAGATACCCCACGGTCGAAAACGTATAGAACGAAATGCCCATCGTGAGCGCAAGGTCCTGTCCGAACGCCTTCGTGCCGAACAGTCCCGCCGAAAGCCGTCCGAGCATCGCGCCGTACTTGAGCGCAAACAGGATGCCGAAGTTCACAACGAGGCAGGCGACGAGGATCCCCCGCCGCTTCTTTTCAAACCGGAGCCGTTCCTTCTTGCGCTCCTCCTTCGTGTGCGTCGCCTTCATGGCGGCAAGCGTGTCGCGCTGGCTTATAAACAGCGTGTCGATCCCGCGCGAAGCCGCATACACCGTGACGATCGTAACGGCCATAAAGACCGCGCCCAAAAGACCCGCAAAGCAGACGAAAACGCCGTTTGCGAGCAGCAGCACGATCCATTGGATCCGTTTCGGCACGAGGTAGTACACGGGCACGAGTACCGCCAGAAACAGAAGAAACGCCCACGAGGGAAACAGCATCAGTCGTCCTGCTCCCCGATCCTTGTGATCAGCGCGTACAGCGCTTCTGCGGAATTGAAGTTTGCCGGCACGATGTCCTTCGCCGGGATCACGACGTCGAATTCCTCCTCGATCCGCGTGATCAGCATGACGATGTCGAACGAGGCGAGCACGCCGCCGTCGACGAGGCGCGTTTCGGTTTCAAAGTCCGTTTCGGGATGCAGCTCCCGCAAAATGTCCAGTAATTGTTCCATCGTTCCTCCTATCGAAATAACAGCAGGGTCGCCGCTTTCCGGTCCGTCTTGCCGTTCTCGGTCAGCGGCAGGCGCTCGACGCGCAGCGTCCGCTTCGGCAGCAGATATTCCGGCAGCTTCTCCGCAAGCGCTTTCGTCAGCGCCGCCTTCTCCGCCGCGCCGGTATACACGAGCCCCAGCACGCTCCGTTCGCGGTCGAACACCGCGCAGGCGGCGTCCACGCCCTCGACCGTCTTTGCCGCGGCTTCCAGCTCGCCGAGCTCGATGCGGTGTCCCATGTGCTTGATCTGATCGTCCCGCCTGCCCAGAAACTCCAGCTCGCCGCGCTCGTTGACGCGGGCAAGATCGCCGGTACGATAGACCGTTTCGGGATAGTCCGGATTCAGCGGATTCTGCACAAACGCCTTTGCGGTGCGTTCGGGATCGCGGTAGTAGCCGTACGTGACCGCCGTGCCGCGGATGCAGATCTCGCCCTCGTCGGCGCGGTTGCCGTTCTCGTCGACGAGAAAGATCTCCGTGTTGTCGAACGCGCGTCCGATCGGAATGCGCTCGTCGTCCGCGAACGTGCGGTCGACCTCATAGAAGCACGACATGCCGGTGCATTCGGTGGGTCCGTAGAGGTTCAGATACCGCGCGGGAACGTGCTCCCGCCAGATTCTGAGCTGCTTCGGCGGCATGACCTCGCTGCCGAACGCAACGGTTTTAAGATACTGCGGCACGACCGCGTCAAACGTATGCAGCGCGGAGATCAGCGTCAGCGCGGGCACGACCCAGCACAGCGTCGTGATCCGATGCTCGTTCAGAAACTCCACGAGCGGCACCGGCGTCATAAACAGCTTTTTCGGCACGAGCACGACCTGCGACCCGCATTTCAGGGCGGACAGGATCTCCTTGAGGCACGCGTCCACATACAGCGGCGCCTGCATGCCGAATACGTCGGTTTCATCGGCGCGGAGCGTCTTTGTGATCTGCTCCGCATAATCGAGCACGGCGCGGTGCACGCCCACAACGCCCTTCGGCGCGCCGGTGGACCCGCTTGTGAACACGAGATAGGCGGGGTCGGAATCGAGCGTTCCCCGCTCTGCCCGATCGAGCGCGTCATCGTCCGCAGGCTCGCGGAAAAGCGCCGCGGCGTCGAGCCTTTCGCCCGCAAATCCGCATGCGGAAAGCAGCGCGTCCGCGCTCTCGTCCGTAACCGCATAGAGCGGGTGCACGCGGTCGAGGATCGAACGGATCCGGCTTTCGCCCATTTCGGCGTCGACCGGCACATAGAAGCAGTTCGCCCGCCATACGCCGAAGAACGCCGCGATCATTGCGCCGCCGCGCTTCATAAAGACAAGCACCGGCTCGCGCGCGGCGCCGCGCCGGATCAGCGCGGACCCCAGGGAATCGGCGCGCTTTGCAACGTCCGAAGCGGTCAGCGTTTCCGTTTCGTCCGTGAACATCGGACGGTCGGGCTCAGCCTTTGCCCGCATTCCGAGAAGATCAAGAACCGTCTTCATGTCATTTTCCTCCGTTGTACGGCACGGTCGCAACCGCCGGGTACTGTGTTTTGTCATAGCGCCAGTAGCTGCCGCTGATGAGCTTCGTCTGCGCGTCCGTCCACATGAAGCAGCGCTGCTTTCCCGTCCACGCGTTGCACGCGTCGAAATGGTACCAGCCCGTTCCGATGTTCACCAGCATCCAGTAATGGTGCGTGTCCCCGCCGCTGCGCTGTACGCTCAGGATCTGCGCGTCCGTCTGCTCGAGCAGCAGCCGCGCCGCCGCGTACGCGGTAAAGCAGTCGCCTCTGCCCAGCTTCAGCCCGCGCACCGCCTCGCTGCGCCAGTCCTGCTTGTCGGACGTCGCCACGTAGCGCACGTGCGTGAATACGTAATCGTAGATCGCTTCGATCTGCTCGGCAAGCTTCATATCGTCGGTCAGGATCCCGGCAAGGACCTTCTCCGCAACCGACTGCGCGTAGTTTTCCTCGACCTTTGCGGCGACGACGCGCATCACCGCGCTCTTCGTCACCGTATTGCCACACTTGTCCTGCGCGCTGTACGTCACGGGATAGTCCCCGAGCCTGGTGAGATCGACCGCCGACGCGTCGACCGTCACGGCCACGTCGCCGTCGCAGTCGTCCCACGCAAAGACCTCCGCAAGGTACGCGACCGGCTCGTTCAGATAACAGCTGCGGTCCCGCACGCCGTACAGCGTCGGGGGCTCGGCGTCGGGGATCAGCTTCAGCGTAAAGGTCTTTTCGCTTCGGTTTCCGCTCGCGTCGGTCGCGGCGATCGTCGCCTTCTGCTCCGGCTTCGTCCAGTCCGGCTCCGCAACGTATTCGATTTCGACGTCCGTCACGTCGTCCGCCTCCGCAAGCGTGTCCGCAGGGGTCGGCGTGCCGAGATACCATTGCTTTCTCCTGAACCTGATCGCGGGCGGGGTCGTGTCCTGCACGTCGATCAAAGCAAGGTTCCGCTCCCCGTCGATGTCCACGGCAAGCACGTGCAGCCCGGGCTTGTTCGGAATAAACTGCATATTGAAATCCGCCTCGGTGTAGGAGCCCTCCGGCAGCAGCTCGGCAACGGTCAGCGCCATATCGCGCGCCTCAACGACGGTCGGCGCAACGTTTGAAAACACCAGCGTCGAATACACCGTCGTGATGTTGCCGCCGCGGTCGGTGAGTATGACCCCGACCGTCTGCGGCTCCAGGCTGTTCCCATTCGGCGGCGTAAGGAACGCCGTCTCCACCGCGGTCTCGTCCTTCACATTGATCACGAGCATTTCCGGCAGCACCGTATCCCCCGGAGCGGCGATGCACGTAATGCCGCTGCCGGTCGGCGCGACGGTGTCGCGGACCGTGAGGGAGGTTTCCGCCTCGATCCCGTCCGCCGTGACGCGGATCGGGTACACGCCCGGCTCGCGCAGCATCTGTTCGGTGATCGGGGTCATGGAAACCGTTTCATAGCTTCCGACCAGAAAATCCTCCGCCGTCGGAGCGGGATCGCCCGCCTCCAGCACGATCCCGTCGTTGACCGTGCGCACATGCACCGTCGAGACAACGCGCGCCTTGTTGCCGCTCGCGTCCTCCAGAAGGATGACCGCCTCGTAATCGCCGATCGTGCCGAAGTCCGGCGCCGTTTCGTACGCGACCCTGACGACGCTTTCGTCGCGCAGATTGCGGATCAGCTTGTCCGGCTTCAGCGATCGCCCGAGCGGAACGGTCGTTTCGATCCCCTCCGCCGTCGGCGGCCGCGTATCCCTGACGCGCAAAATCACCGGCACGGTCCGCCCGTTCACCGCAACGCGCAGGCGGTAATTGCCCGCGCTATGATAGACCGGCTCGGGCGCGGCGGCATACGCGGCGTCGTCCCGCTCCCCGCGCACAAACGCGCCTGCCTCCGGCGATCGCTCGCCGAGCTCGATGCAAAGGCTTCTGCGAACGCCGCCGTACCGGGCGCAGAGCAGCGCAAACGAAACGGACACCGCCAGCGCCAATACCGGCAAAAGCACCGTCAGGATCAGGCGCAGAAGCACGCTGTCGCCCTGCTTCGGCGCGCGTTTCGTTTCGTTCTTCATAACCGCATTTCCCCGTCAAATCGTTCTGTGTATGCCCGGATGAGTCTCCGGAGGAGCGCTTCCGCCTTTCCGCCGACCGCGATTCCGTCGATCGATTCCGCGCGGTGCACGCCGAGCGTGCTGGAGCTTACAAGCACCTCGTCCGCGCACAGCATTTCTTCCGGCGTGAACGCGCGTTCCGCAGACGGCACGCCGTTTTTTTCGCAGAGCTCCAGCAGGATCGCGCGGGTGACGCCCGCAAGGATGTATCGGTCGGCAGGATGCGTATACAGCGTGCCGTTCCGAAGGATATGAAGATTCGTATGCGAGCCCTCGGTCACGAACCCGCCGCGCACGAAGACCGCCTCGTCCGCGCCCGCTTCCTTCGCGCGCTCGTTTGCCAGCACGTTCGGGATCAGGTTCAGCGTCTTGACGCTGCACATGGCGTAGCGGATATCCTCCGTCGTGATGAGCTTCAGCGTGCGGTCCGCCGACATCGGCTGCTTCGGCGTAACCGTCACAAGCAGGTTCGGCAGATGTTCGCCCGCCGGAAACGCATGCGTGCGCGGCGCCGTCGCGCGGGAAACCTGCCAGTAGAGGACCGCGCAGGGCTCGTCCGCCGCCTCGAGACAGCGGAACAGCACGTTCCGGAGCGCCGCGGCGTCCATGGAAAACGGGATCGAAAGCGCGGAAACGCTGCGATAAAACCGATCGATATGCGCGTCCAGCGCAAACGCGCGCGTTCCGCGGGCAAGGCACGCCTCATAACAGCCGTCCCCGAAATACACGGCGCGGTCGTTCATCGGAATCGTCATCTGTCCGGGGTCGCCGAGCGTCCCGTTGTACCAGCCGATCGCAGACATGCGTTCGCCTCCTTCTTTCCATAATCATTCAGTATATCATACCTCTTTTTTTCGCGTCGTTCAAGAGCAAAGATGTAAAATCCCGCCGCAGAGGAAAACCGCCGCGTCCGGACTTGCAAAACGCACGGGTAAACGCTATAATATATACAAATCATGTCCGGCGGCGCCGGACGGAAAGGGTGCGGCAATGAAACGGAAAGAACTGTCCTCCGCGCAGATCATCCCGATCGGGTTTCTGCTTCTGATTGCGGTCGGCACGGTTCTTCTGTCGCTTCCGTTCGCGACGGCGAGCGGGCATCGCGCGCCGTTTCTGACCGCGCTGTTCACCTCTACGACCTCGGTCTGCGTGACCGGGCTTGTCGTCGTGGATACGTTCTCCTACTGGTCGCTGTTCGGCAAGCTCGTGATCCTCGCCCTGATCCAGGTCGGCGGGCTCGGCATCGTCGCCGTATCCTCCTGCCTGTTCATGCTGCTGCGCCGGACCTTCACGATCCGCGACCGCGCGATGCTGCGCGATTCGTTTGATCTGGATACGATGCACGGCTTGCTCCCCTTCCTGCGCAAGGTGATCCTCGGGGTCCTCGCGGTCGAGGGGATCGGCGCCGTTCTGTACGCGATCGCGTTCATTCCGCGGTTCGGATTCGCCCGCGGGCTCTGGTACGCGGCGTTCCATTCGATCTCGGCGTTCTGCAACGCCGGTCTCGACCTCATCGGACCGGACAGCTTTATCCCGTTCGGAACCAGTCCGTACATCCTGATCGTCACGATGCTTCTGATCGTGTTCGGCGGTCTCGGCTACGTCGTGTGGTTCGATACGTTCACGACCGCGAAGGAGTCGATCAGCCGCCGCTTCGGCGTGCGCTGGTTCTTCCGGCACCTCAATGAGCATACGAAGCTCGTCCTGCTTGCGACCGCGATCCTGATCGTATCCGGCGCAGGCGCAACGCTGCTTCTCGAAGCGAACAATCCCGCAACGCTCGGCGCAATGCCGTGGGGCGGCAAGATCCTGCACGCGGCGTTCCAGTCGGTGACCTACCGCACCGCCGGGTTCGCGTCGTTCCCGCAGAGCGGGCTGTCCGACGGCTCGGTGCTGTTCGGCTGCGTCATGATGTTTATCGGCGGATCCCCGATGGGCACCGCGGGCGGCATCAAGACCGTCACGCTCGCCGTTCTGCTGCTGAGCGCGCTTTCGTACGTGGGCGGGCGGACGGATACCGTGGTGTTCCGCCGCCGCATTTCGCCGGAACTTGTGAAAAAAGCCGCGGCGATCCTGTTTTTCAGTCTGTTCCTGTCCCTGCTTTCCTCGATCCTGCTGATCGCGGTCGACGGCGTCCCGCTTTCGGACGCAGTCTATGAGGTGTTCAGCGCGACGGGGACGGTCGGGCTGTCCCGCGGGCTGACGCCGCAGCTGTCCGCTTTCGGGCGGATCCTGATCATCCTGTGCATGTACCTCGGAAGGATCGGCCCGATCTCGCTCGCGCTGTTCTTCCATACGGACCGGTCCGGCGGACAGAGCATCCGCTATGCGCAGGGACACTATTTTGTCGGATAAAAAAGGAGGCTTCTATGAAAAAATCGATCGCTGTTCTGGGGCTCGGACGATTCGGGCAGTTTCTGACCGCCGAGCTTTCGAAAAACGGCGCGGACGTGCTGATCGCCGACGCCGACGAGGAGACTGTCCACAGATTTGCCAATCAGGTAAGCTGCGCGGTCAAAGCGGACCTCACCGATCCCGAGGTCATCCGCGGGCTCGGGCTGTCCGGCGTGGACACCGTCGTCGTTTCCATGGGCAGCAGTCTGGACGCCAGCATCATGTGCGTCATGGTGGCAAAGGAGCTCGGCGTTCCGTATGTGATCGCAAAGGCGGCGTCGCTGCGCATGGGCGAGATCCTGCGGCGCGTCGGCGCGGACGAGATCATCTATCCCGAAAAGGAGAGCGCCGAGGTGACCGCCAGAAGACTGATGTCCTCCGATTTCCTCGAATTCTTCGACCTCGGCTCGGAGCTGTGCGTGTTCAGCATGAAGCCGAAAAAGGACTGGATCGGAAAATCCCTGCGCGAGCTCCGGCTGCGCGACCGCTTTCAGCTCAATATCATGGCGATCCGCGAAAACGGCGTGACCAGCGCAACGATGGATCCGGATCAGCCTTTGACCGCAGACGCCGAACTGTTCGCCGTGGCAAAGCGCGACGCGCTCGATCGCATCCTGCACTGAACCGAATACAGAAAAAAACGGAGGGCGAAGCCGATCGGCTTCGCCCCTTTGTGTTGACTGTTTTTCAGTTCTGGCTGTGTAAGTTGGATGCCGCCGTCGCGTAGCCGAGGATCGCCGACGCCGCGTCGCGCACAAGCGTCGTTTCGTAGGCATTGAACAGCAGTTTCACATAGGAAAGCGCCGAGACCGTGATCGTCGCCGTGCCGCCTTCCGTCGTGACCGTGATCGTGTAGGTCTTCGAGAGCTCATGCGCCGGGATGTTCGTGATCTGCACCGCCTTGCGCTGACCGAGCATCGTTACATCGATCGTCTCGCCATCCGCCTCCGCCGCAAACGTGCCGGTGTAGCCGCTCGTCGGCGTGATCAGCAGACGGATCGCCGTCGCGCTGTCCAGCACGGTCGCAAACGACAGCTTCTGTATTGCCGCGCCGTTGTTTTCGCATGTGAATCCGTACCCGTTGAGTCCGGTCTGCGTATCGTTGTAATTGTACGAGGTGGTGTAGAACTTGTCCATCTCGTAATAATCGCCGTCCTCGCCGAGCGTCCAGTTCTTCACATCGGCAAGGTACGCCTGCGTATAGTGACCGTAGTCCGCCGTCGATTCGATCAGCTTCTGCGTATTTTCGTCAAGCGATGTCTTGTTCGCGTCATACGAGAAGAAATAGTCCTTGATCGAATAGGTCTTTTCGATCGTCTGTTCTTCCCCGCCTTCGGTCCAATGGAACGTCGCCGTGATCGGCTCCGCCATCTGGACCGCATTCACGTAGCAGACGAAGCCGCGGTTTCCGCTCGCCTTTGCGCGCGTGTCCGTATAGTTTGCGCGTTCGGTGCACGTGCCGTGCGGGATCGTGAACGTCATATAGCTCGTCGACCAGTCCACGCCCTCGATCGCCGGAAGGTCCATATTGAAGCTCAGTCCGATCTGACCCGACAGGATCAGCGACTGTGTCTTAAAGCTCGGCGCCTTCTTCACGATCCAGATATGACCGCCGAACGCGGACCATGCATTGTCATAGGTCGTCTTGAAGTAGATCGTGACGCTGCCCGCATAATCAGATGTTACGGTGTAGTTGTCGCCCGGATCCGGATACCACTGCGCGATCGCGCCGTCCGCAACGCGCACGACCTTGATCGTGTCGCCCACTGCAAGCGTCGTTTCGAGCATGTACTCGTTTGCATTTTCCGGGTTCACCGTGAATACCTGCGCCGGATCGAGCGTATCGACCGTCCAGCCGTTCTGCCCGATCAGGTAGTAGCCGTCGCTGAGCGTTCCCGCCGTGAACGTCGCGGTGACGGTGACGTTCGACGCCGGCATCACGAACGTGTTGTCCGTGACCTCGACCGGGTTGCCGTTCGCATCCGTAACGGTCAGCGTTTCGAGCTCATACCCCGCGCCAGGCTCGACTGTCAGCGTGACCGTATCGCCCGCAAATGCCAGTTCCTTGTCCGGGGCAACCGCGCCGTGCTCGATCGCTTCGTCGACCGCAACGAGATACGGGAACTCGGCAGCGATCTCCACGTTGTCGACGTTCAGCCAGAACATATCCCCGCAGTTATAATGCCGGATCGCGATATAGACGGTCTCCTCGCCGAGGTAATCGGAAAGATCCACCGTGACGTTCTGATAGTTATTGTCGGTGGTAATGTCGTCCGTCATCTTCACCATGTCATCCGGATTGGGCGTGGTTCCGGCATAGACCGCAAAGACCTCGTTGTTATAGGTGCTGTCCTGTCCTTTTGCCCACAGGGACAGCATCGGGTTCCTGCAGCCGATGTCCAGAGAGAACGCCGGAGAGATCGCCCAGTTGTCCGGCGTCAGAGCGCCGACATTGTTGACATAGGAAGGCGAACAGATCTTGCCGACGCCTTCATACGGACTCATCTTGGGATCCGTGTTCCATTCCCAGGTATAGCCGTCTCCGTTCGCGTCGATAAAGGCCCAGTCCGCAACCTCATACGCTTCTTCGAAGTACCAGCCGATCGCCGTCTGTTCGCCGTAGACGTCTTCTTCACCGAAATCGTGTCCGCAAATGGGGCACACTTCCGACTTCTCGTTGAACGCCACAGTCACAAAGTGCCCGCAATCCTCGCTCTGTGTTACGCCGCAGCGGTCGCAGGTATAGATATGCGTGCCGTCGTTATGATCTGCCGGATCGCCCCAGTCATGACCGAGCGCCGGCGACGTGATCAGGGAGCTGAGCGAAACCGCGTTCGTGCCCTCCGCGTCCGTGAAGTATCTGCCGCAGGTGTCACAGTACCAATACTCCGCATAGCCCGGCTCGGTGCAGGTCGCTTCCGTCGCCTCTTCGTGGTACAGGTTGTGATGGCCCGGTTCACATTCGGCTACGAAAGTTGCCGTGATCGCCACGTCGTCGACGAAAATATAGTACCCGTCCGTGCAGTTATAGTGACGGACCGCGATATAGACCTCCGATTCGCCGCAGAACTCGGCGAGATCCGCCGTGTACTGTGCATATTCGGATGTGGTAGTGAAATCTTCGGACACCGCGATCATCTGATCGGGATTCGCCGAGGTCCCGGCAAAGATCGCGAAGTTCTCGGTGTACCCGTAATCTCTCACCCACAGGGAGACCTCCGCCTCGACGGCCCCCTCCAGAGAGAACGCCGGGGAGATCGCCCAGTTGTCCGGCGTCAGCGCGCCGACATTGTTGTAATAGGAGAAGGAGAAGATTATGCCGACGCTGCCTTCGTGACCGAGACCTTCATTATTCCAATACCATGCGTAGCCGTCGCCGTCGACGTCAAGCAGGGTCCAGCCGGTGGACCCTTCTTCAAAGTCCCAGGTATCCACGGTCAGCTCGCCGATCGCCTGCTCCGAGACGGAATAGCCGCATTCGGTGCAGGTGTTCGTCACGACGCCGCCTTCTACGTGCTGATCGAACGTGCAGTCCTCCGTCTCCGTTTCGCTGCAGCGGCTGCAGGTATAGGTGTGCGTACCGTCGTTGTTGGAGACCGCTTCGCCCCAATTGTGACCGAGCGCCGCAACGGTCTGCGTCTCCGTCTCGTTGCAGCGGGAACAGGTCCTCTGCTGCTCGCCCGCCGTCGTGCAGGTCGCCGGGGTCACGTCCTCCCATTCGCCCCAGTTATGGCCGAGCGCCGCAACGGTCTGCGTCTCCGTCTCGCCGCAGCGGGAACAGGTCCTTGTCTGCTCGCCCGCCGTCGTGCAGGTCGCCGGGGTCGTGTACTCCCAATCGCCCCAGGCGTGACCGAGCGCGGGGATGTCCATGATATCGCTCGTCAATGCGGGCTGCGTTCCTTCCGCGTCATGGAACAGTCTGCCGCATTCGGTGCACTTATAGTAGGGCTGCGAATTGCCCGCCGCCGTGCAGGTCGCCGGGGCTGCCGGCATCAGAACGATCTGGTGGTCGCAATCGGCGGCGCGCAGCGTCGTGATCTCCACCTGATCCGCGTACAGATACCACGAATCTTCCGTGGTATGGTGCCGGATCGCGATGTAGACTGCGGATTCGCCGGCAAGCGCGGAGATGTCCGCAGTGAAGTTCTCGTATGACGTGGAAGGCGTCGTTTCATCGAGCACCTTGGTCATTTGATCGGGATCGCTCGAGGTGCCCGCGTAGAGCTCAAATCTGTCCGGATAACTCATGCTTTGTCTCCTGGACCAGATCGACAGCGTCGCGTTTTCGCAGCCGCGCAGATCGACCGCCGGGGAGATCGCCCAGTTGTCGGCGCCGCTGGTGTTCCAATGCACGCGAATACAGCCGCTGCCCTCATACGCGCTTGAACCGTAGCGCTCCCATGTGTAGTTGTCACCATCGACGTCGAGCATGGTCCAGCCGGTCAGCTCATCGTCGGATTCAAAGTACCAGCCCTGTATGACCTCCGGCTCGTTGACCGCTTCCGAATAGGAATACCCGCATTTGGTGCAGGTGTACTGTGCAACGCCGCCTTCGGACACCGTCTCATAGGTGCAGTCTTCGGTCTCGACGCGGCTGCAGACCGAGCAGGTCATCGTGTGCGTACCGTCGTTGTTGGACACGATCGTGTCGTCGTGATCGGCCAGCGCAGTCGCCGGCTCGGTGTAGCTGTCGCCGCACGTGGTACAGGTATAGGTGTCTTCGCCCAATTCCTGACAGGTCGTGGTCGTGCTTGAAAGCACGTAGTTATGGACCCGCTCCAGCGTCACGGTGAAGCTGCCCGTAGCGCTGTTCCAAAGAGACACGCCGTAATAATAGGTTTCCCCGCCCGTCAGCGTGTACTCCAGCCGGAAATTGTTGTTCGTGCCGTAGCTGATGTCGTCGTGCGACGTCAACTGCGACCCGCTGCTGTCATACAGATAGCACCTCGGGTCGTCTCCGCTGTATGAGGTCAGGACGTATTTGTCCGTTGCCGGCGGTGTGAATTTGTAATACGCCTGCTGACTGGCAGTCGTGACCTCGACGGTATTCTCGCCCAGGACGAGCTCCGGCGCATCAGCCATTTCGTCCGCGGTGATCGCGAACGCCGCCGTCGGCAGCAGACCGAACACGAGCGCGAGCGCCAGAAGCAGAGACAGAAGCTTTTTGATTTTCATGATAACCCCCCTTATTCTTGTTATGCGCGGAAATGCCTCGGAACACAGGTTCCGGGCAGCGCATATTTGTCCGAAGACAATATATCATATACGTCATACGATTGCAAGTAATTTGCAATAAAAATATGCAGAATGCGGCTGTGTTTTCGCAAAAAAGATCCGCCCGGACGGACGGATCGTGAGGACAGGAAATATGAGCGGAGTACCGCGCTTTATCTGGATCTGTGGCGGTAGGTCAGCGGGCTGAACAGCAGGATGATCGGGAACAGCTCAAGACGTCCCGCAAGCATCTCGAGCGAAAGCAGCACCTTTGACGCGCCGTTGAAGAAGCCGTAGTTTTCGGTCGGTCCGACGAGCGCGAGACCCGGCCCGATATTGGAAAGACACGCGAGCGTCGCCGTGAAGTTCGTCAGAAAGTCCTGTTGGCCGAGCGAAAGCAGGAACACGCCCGTCGCCAGACACACGATATACAGCAGGAAAAACGTCAGCGTCGCGCGGATCAGTGCCGACTGGACCGGTTTGCCCTCCATACGGACGACCGTGACCGCGCGCGGGTGCAGCATTCGCCGCACCTCCTGCCGCGCCGCCTTGAACAGGATCACGACGCGGCTGATCTTCAGACCGCCGCCGGTCGAACCCGCGCACGCGCCGAAGACCATCAGAAGCAGCAGCGTCATCTTGGAGAAGCCCGGCCATTGATCGAAATTGACCGTTGCGTAGCCGGTCGTCGTGATGATCGACGATACCTGGAAATAGGCGTCCCGCAGCGTCAGCCCGAATCCCTTGACTGCCGAGAACGTATTGATCGTGATCAGCACAACGGCCGCCGTCACGATCCCGCCGTAAACGCGCAGCTCCTCGGAGCGGACGGCGTTTTTCCATTTGCCGATCAGAATCAGGTGATATAAGCTGAAATTGACGCCGAACAGCAGCATGAACGTGGACAGCACGACGTGGATATAGGTGCTGTCGTACGCCTTGATGCCTGCGTTCTTTACCGAGAATCCGCCGGTGCCCGCCGCGCCGAACGCGTGGCAGACCGACTCGAAGAGCGGCATGCCGCCCGCGCAGAGCAGAATGATGAGGATCACCGTGAGGACGGTATAGACGGCGTAGAGGATCTTTGCGGTGTCGCGCATACGCGGCACGAGCTTTCCCTTGACGGGACCCGGAACCTCGGCGCGCATCAGGTGCATGGAGCGCTCCTCGCTCATCGGCATGACCGCCAGCACGAACACGAGCACGCCCATGCCGCCGACCCAGTGGGAAAAGCTTCTCCAGAACAGGATGCAGTGCGGGAGCTGTTCGACCGTTTCGAGGATCGACGCGCCGGTCGTAGTGAAGCCGGACACGATCTCGAACAGGCAGTCCCAGAACGTCTTGAATCCGCCGCAAAGCCAGAACGGCACCGCGCCGAACAGTGACATCAGCACCCACGCCGCCGCGACGGTCAGAAAGCCCTCGCGCGCGTAGATCGTCGTGTCCTTCGGCTTTTTGATCCCGAACAGACCCAAGAGTCCCAGCGCGCCCATCGCGGGCAGAAAGCACCAGGTGATCGCCTCGCGATAGATGAGCCCGACCAGCACGGACGGGAGCATGAGCGCCGCCTCGAGGAGCAGGATCCGCCCCAGCAGGAATACGACCATGCGGCGGTTCATCTTGCTTCCTCCATGATATCGGAAAGGTCGTTCAGCCTGCGCTGCTCGGTCACGACCAGCACGACGTCGCCCGCCTGGATGGTGTCCGCGCCGCCCGGGATGATCGCCTTGCCGTTCCGCACAAGGCATGCGATCAGCAGATGCTTTTTCGTTTTCAGATCCTTCAGCGGGATGTTCAGAAGATTCTTGTTTTCGTCGCTTGCGTTGAATTCGAGCACCTCGATCGAGCCGTCCGCGATCTTGTAGAGCCCGCGGATGCGTCCGTGGTCCGCGCTCGCTTCACGGGCGCGCACGTAGCGCAGGATCACGTTCGTCGCGACGCGCTTCGGGGAGATGACGGAGTCGAGCGCCATCTCCTTCACGAGACTTTCGAGCCCTTCGTTGTTGACCTTGGCGATGACCTTGCCCACGCCGTGCCGCTTTGCGTACAGCGCCGAAAGCACGTTGCCCTCGTCAAGCCCGGTCAGCCCGATGAACGCGTCGGCGCGCTCGATGCCTTCCTCCTGCATGAGGTCGTGGTCGGTGACGTCGCCGTTGATGACGGCCGCGCCGGGCAGAAGCTCCGCGATATTGCGCGCGGCGTCCTTGCTGTATTCGATGATCTTGACCGAAATGTTGCTTCCGACAAGTTCCTGCGCAAGGTAATAGCTGATGCGTCCGCCGCCGCCGATGATGGCCGAACGGATCGGGTTCGCGATCACGCCCGCCTTCCGGAGCGCTTTTGCGACCTCGCGCGGGGCGCCGGTTACGTAGATCACGTCACCGCCCGCAAGCGTGAATCCGCCGGACGGGATCGTAAATACGCCGTTGCGTTCGACCGCGCAGATCAGCACCTTGACGCCGAGCTTCTGCGGCAGTTCAAACAGCGGAACGCCGTTCATAATACTCTTTTCCGGCAGCCTGCAGGTGACAAGCTCCACGTGTCCTCTCGCAAACAGCTCGATGTGCGTCGCCGCCGGGAACCGCAGAACGCGCGCGATCTCCTCCGCCGCCTGCCGGTCCGGATTGACCGTCATGGAAAGCCCGAGATCCTCGGAAATGCGGTACATGTTGTTCGCGTATTCGGGGTCGCGGACGCGCGCGATCGTATGCTTTGCGCCGATCTTATGCGCGATGAGACAGGACAGCAAGTTGATCTCGTCGCTCGTCGTCACCGCAAGCAGCAGGTCGGCGTCCTTCGCGCCCGCTTCCTCCAGCACGGAAAAGACCGCGCCGTTTCCGACGTAGCCGATGACGTCCTGCGTGTTGCTGATCTGTTCGATGACCGATTCGCTCCGGTCGATGACGGTCACACGGTGCCCCTCCGCCACAAGCTGCACGGCAAGCGTCGATCCCATCTTCCCGCAGCCGACGATCATGATCTGCATAAGCGTTCCTCCGAAAAAAGGCAATTGCAATAATAGATTAGTATAACAGGGATCGGCATAAAATGCAAGGTTTCCCCGCGTGAAAGCGCTTTCACGCGTTTTTTCCGGATTTGGGGCTTGTGGTTCCGCAAAAAGTATGCTAATATGAATCGATTATCCGAAAAGGAGATTCCCATGAAAAAGCTGACTGCATTCTTTTTGATTTTCATCCTGCTGTTCACGGCTGCCGCCTGCGCGCGAAGCGCCTCCGGCACCGCGCAGACCGCGAGGGGCGAGCTCAGGATCGCGTATGACAACGCGCTCACCGGCGAGCTGATGACCTATTTCCAGGCGAACCAGGCATGCACCGTGACCGGTGTTCTTCTGGACGCGGAAACCGATTACGAGATCCTTGCCGAAACCGCCGGCGTCGCGCTTGTGAAGGACGAAGCCGTGATCGGGGCGCTTGAAGCTGCGGGCTGGACCGAAACGGAATACTGGACCGACGCGCAGAAGAAGACGAACGATGGGTTGTTCGGCTTCACCGTTCTGAACTCTCCCAAAATCACCGAGACCGCAAAAACGGCTTCCAAGCTGCTGACCGACTGGCTCGTCGGCGACGGCACCTATGAACGAACGATCACGACCGTATCGGGCGGATGCGGCTGCAGCCGTACGGAAACGAAGGTCACGATCAAAAGCGACGCGCCGGAGCTTGCAAAGAGCGAACAGTTCAAGGCGCTCGTCAACCCGTAACGCACCGACAATACAAAAGATCCCGGATCGCTCCGGGATCTTTTTGATACCGTGTTATTTACTGCGGAAGCGTCAGATCCGAGACCGCGAACAGCACCGCCTTTCCGCGGAGCGCGATGCGGCCGCCGCCCAAAAGCTCGCATGTAAGCTCGCCGCCGCGCGCGGACGCCTGATACGCGCGGATGATCTTCTTGCCGAGCACGCTTGCCCAGTAATCCGCGATCTGGCAGTGCGCCGAGCCGCAGACCGGATCCTCCGGCACCGTCGTCTCCGGCGTAAAGCTTCTGGAAACGCAGTCGTATTCGTGACCTCGCGCCGTGGCGTTCCAGATGCGGCCGGGGAGCTTTTGAAGAAGCGCATAATCGGGCGCGAGGCTGCGCACGGTCTCTTCGTCCGCAAAGATGCAGTTGAGGTCAAGCCCGAGGATCGCCTTTTCCGGACGCGCGCCGTACGCGCGCTCCATGGCGTCGGTCACCGGGATCTCTTTTAGCTCGTAGGTCGGGAAATTCAGTTCAAAAAGATCGCCGACCCGCTTCACGGACAGGTCGCCGCTGCAGGAAGAATACCGCACCGCGTCCGCGTCCGGTTCAAAGAAGGTCAGCAGCACGAACGACGCCGCAAGCGTGGCGTGCCCGCAAAGCTCCTCCTCCGTCATGGGCGTGAACCAGCGGATGCGATACCGCTCCCCCTCTTTTACGACGAACGCGGTCTCGGCAAGGTTGTTTTCCGCCGCGATCGCCTGCATCGTCGCGTCCTTGAGCCACCGGTCCAAAACACAGACCGCCGCGGGATTGCCGTGAAACGGACGATCCGTAAACGCGTCGACGATGTATTGTTTCATGGGCGTTTCCCTTCTTCTCCCTTACAGCGGCTTCTTCGCGGGCATGCCCGCCTTGCGCGGATAGGTCGACGGAG
Organism: uncultured Clostridia bacterium; assembly: GCA_947168855.1. Lineage (GTDB taxonomy): Bacteria > Bacillota > Clostridia > Christensenellales > CAG-138 > UBA3792. The sequence goes on along the minus strand of CAMVNO010000008.1, from coordinate 89,595 downwards.
TTGGTGCGTTTTTGGTGCATATCACCAGCGTGCGCACGCCGTAGTCCGATTCCAAAGGAACCGTTTCCGCCGTGCAGTGCAGAAGATGCAGGGCGCTTTTTGCGGTTTTGAGCTCTTCGGAAACATCGCCCTTATAGCAGTACGCTTTGCCGCCGACTTTCAAAAGCGGCACGGTGAGTTCGAGAAGTACCGGCAGCGCCGCCACCGCGCGGGAGACCGTCGCGTCGAACTGTCCGCGGTATTTCGGATCGCGCCCGAAGTCCTCCGCCCGCGCGTGGACGCATTCCGTCGGTAAATCAAGCGTTTTCAGCACTTCCCCGAGGAACGTGATGCGCTTATTGAGCGAATCGACCAGCGTGATCTTTAAGGTCGGATTCATAATCAAAAGCGGGATCGCGGGAAAGCCCGCGCCGGTGCCGACGTCCGCGACCTTCGCTCCGTTTTGAAGGTACTTTAGCGCCGCAAGCGAGTCGTAAAAATGCTTTTTGACGACCTCCTCCGGCGCCGTGATCGCGGTCAGGTTCATCCGCGTGTTCCAGTCGATCAACAGGTCATAGTATGCGACAAATTTGTCGCATGCTTCGTCGGTCAAGTTCGGGATCGTGGCTTTCAAAAGATCACGCATGGGGTAGTCCTCTCTTCAGATATACCAGCAATACGCCGACGTCCGCGGGCGACACGCCGGAGATGCGCGACGCCTGCCCGAGGTTTTCCGGTCGCTGCGCGTTCAGCTTCTGCCGCGCTTCGAGCCGCAGCCCGTCGAGCGTCGAATAATCGAGGTCCTGCGGGAGCGGCGTCTCTTCCATCGCAAGGAAGCGCCGCACCTGTTCGGTCTGTTTTTCGATATAGCCGTCGTAATGCGCCATGACGTCGATCTGCTCCTCGACCGCAGGCTCGAGCGGCTCGAGGCAGTCGAAGAGGTTCAGAAGGTTGGTATAGCGCACGTTCGGACGCTTCAGAAGATCAAAGAGCTTCACGCCGGACGCCGGAACGCTTTCGCCGACGGATTCGAGATAGACGCGCAGCGCGTCGCTCGGCGGCACGTGCGTGCCGAGGCGCTCCACGGCGCGGGCAATCCCCTCCTTTTTGCGCTGCAGCACGGCGTACCGTTCGTCTGTAATCAGTCCCAGCCGCCTTGCGCGCTCGGTGAGCCGCAGATCGGCGTTGTCCTGTCTTAAAAGCAGGCGATATTCGCAGCGGCTTGTCATCATGCGGTACGGTTCGGGCGTGCCCTTGGTGGCAAGATCGTCGACCAGAACGCCGGTGTAGGCGTCGCTTCTTCCGAGGAAGAACGGCTCCTCGCCCTTGACGTACAGCGCGGCGTTCACGCCGGCGTAGAACCCCTGCGCGGCGGCTTCCTCATAGCCGCTGCTGCCGTTCACCTGTCCCGCGGTGAACAGACCGGGGACGTCTCTCACCATCAGCGAAAGGTTCAGCACGTTCGGCACGAGGCAGTCGTATTCGATCGCGTAGCCCAGCCGCATGACCTCGCAATGTCTGAGCCCCGGCATGGTGTGCAGCATATCGACCTGCACGTCGGCGGGCAGCGAGGTGCTCATGCCCTGCACGTACATTTCCTCAGTCGTTCTGCCCTCCGGCTCGATGAAGATCTGGTGCCGGTCGTGGTCCGGAAAGCGCACGATCTTGTCCTCGATCGACGGGCAATAGCGCGTGCCGGTCGCGTGGATGCGCCCCGCGTACATCGGCGAGCGGTCGAGGTTTTTCAGAATGATCTCGTGCGTCTTTTCGTTCGTATAGGTGAGCCAGCACGGGTCCTGCTCGATGTGCAGCCGCCCGTTCAGAAACGAGAACGCGGGCGTCGGCTCGTCGCCGCGCTGGATCTCCATTTCGTCAAGATCCAGGGAACTTTTCCGAACGCGGGCGGGCGTGCCGGTTTTGAACCGCTGCAGCGGAATGCCGAGATTTTTGAGCGCGTCGGACAGTCCCTCGCTGCGCAGCATGCCGCAGGGACCGGAAAGACGAGACCATTCGCCGATCAGGATCCGGCTCTTTAAGTATACGCCGGAGCACAGCACGACGGCGCGGCAGGCGTAATCGAATCCCTCGTCGGTTCTGACGCCGGACACGCTGCCGTTCTCCGTCAGAATCTCCGTGACCTCGCCCTGCACGAGCGTGAGGTTTGGCTGCGTTTCTACGGCGCGCTTCATGCGCTCGTGATAGCGGCGCTTGTCCATCTGCGCGCGAAGCGAATGGACCGCGGGACCCTTCGACGTGTTCAGCATGCGCATCTGGATCAGCGTGTCGTCCGCGGCAAGCCCCATCTCGCCGCCCATGGCGTCGACCTCGCGCACGAGATGTCCCTTGCCGGTGCCGCCGATCGCGGGATTGCAGGGCATCATGCCGATGCTGTCAAGGTTCAGCGTCAGAAGAAGCGTCTCCAGACCCATGCGCGCCGAAGCAAGCGCGGCTTCCAGCCCCGCATGCCCCGCGCCGATGATGATGACGTCAAACCGCTGCCGTTCCATAACAATCCTTTCGTGTCCTTTCGACGGTTCAGTATACCATATTCGTCCGATTTTGTGCAACGGATAGTGGAAATTTCCGCAAAACTCTGTTATACTGGTAAAAACAGGAGGATCGAAACATGGGTAAAATGCGATTGATCAGGGATGCGTTCGGCACGACCGAGGGCTTTTGTCTCGTAAAGAGCGCGGCGGTGCGCACGGACGTGAAGGGCACGGAATACCTCGACATGGTGCTTGCGGACTCCGACGGCGAGTGCGTGGCGAAGCTTTGGAACTACTCGCGCGTGACGCACGGAAGCTACGACGTAAACGACATCATCAAGGTCCGCGGCACGGTGCAGGTGTGGAAGGACACCGAGCAGTTCAAGATCGACCGGATCCGGCTTGCGACCGAGGACGACAACGTGGACATGGGCGGGATCATCCCGACCGCGCCGTTTGATCCGCAGGCGATGTACGATGAGCTCTACAACACCGCCGGCGCATTTTCCGACGAGGAGCTCAAGCGCATCGTGCAGTATCTTCTGCGCGAAAACCGTGAACAGCTTCTGATCTACCCCGCGGGCGTCAAGCTCCACCACGCAACGCGCGGCGGGCTTCTGCACCACACCTGCGCGGTGCTGCATCTGGCCGAGAGGATCGCAGAGCTGTATCCGAACCTGCACAAGGATCTGCTGTTTGCGGGCGCGATCCTGCATGACATCGGAAAGCTCAAAGAGCTCGACGCGGACACGCTCGGCATTGCCGGCGCGTACACGAACGAAGGACAGCTTCTGGGGCACATCAACGTCGGCATGGCGATGATCGCGGCGGCGGCGGAGATCACGATGATCGAGCCGAAGACCGCGATGCTTTTAGAGCACATGATCCTGTCGCACCACGGCAAGCCTGAGTTCGGCAGTCCGAGATTGCCGATGTTCCCGGAAGCGGAGGTGCTTTCTGTCTGCGACCTGTTGGACAGCAAGATGTACGAAATGGACGCCGCGCTGGACGGCGTATCGAAGGACGGTTTTTCCGAGCGGCAGTGGGCGCTCGACAACCGTCAGCTCTATAGAATCGACTGAAAAGGAGGAACACAATGTTTGAACGACTGGATACGGTAAAGCCCGCTTTGAAAAAGCTCATCGCTGTGCTTTGCGAACGATACGACTACGCCTCGGTGCTTGCGACCGCAGAGCGTTACCGTTCATGGCGCGTATCGAAGAACGGGATCAACCTTTCCGCCTCAGGGCTCGACGGCGGCGACGGCTATGTGATCCGTGTATTTGACAGGACCGGCTGCGCGGAGTATTCGATCAACGCGTTTTCGGAGGACATGATCCCGGCGATCGTCAGGGAGATGCAGGAACGCTTTGAAGCGGAGCGCGCGGCGCTGCCCGAAGGGATTACGCCGATGCCGACCGCGATGCCGGACGACTCCCCCGCCGTGCTCAAAAAGGAAGCGAAGTATGAGATCGACCCGATGGAGCTCGGCGACGAAGCGATCCTCGACCTCATCCGGCGCATCCGTGAAAAGGGACTCAAGGCGGAAAACGTGATGGACATCATGTGCGGCGTGAACTATTCCGCCGAGCGCAAGATCTTCCTCTCCCCGCACCGCGATCTCGACGAAAGCCATATGTGGACAAACGCGTTTGTGGGCGCCATAGGCGCGCGCGGCGAGGAGATCAAGGAAAGCTACAAGGGCTACTCGGTGCTCGGCGGCGCGGAGCTTCTCAAAACCGTCGAAAGCGACATCGGCGAGATTACGAAGCGGCTCAACGACCTTCTGGGTTCCGAACCGATGATTCCCGGCGAATACGAATGCGTCTGCAATCCGGAGGTCACCGGCATGATCGTGCACGAGGCGTTCGGACACGGCGTGGAGATGGATATGTTCGTGAAGGACCGCGCGCAGGCAAAGCAGTTCATCGGCGATTACGTGGCAAGTCCTCTGGTCACGATGCACGACGGCTCGACGGTCGACGAATGCGCGACGTGGGCGTTCGACGACGAAGGCACGCTCACCGGCGACACGGTCATCATCGACAGGGGCGTTCTGAAAACCGGCATGTGCGACGCGCTTTCCGCGATGCGGCTCGGCGTCAAGCCCACCGGCAACGGACGCCGCGAAAGCTACGAGCGCAAGGCGTACACTCGCATGACGAACACGTATTTCGAGGGCGGCGACGCCACGAAGGAAGAAATGATCGCCTCGATCAAATACGGGTTCCTGCTCGAGGAGCCGACCAGCGGCATGGAGGACCCGAAGAACTGGGGCATCCAGTGCATGGTGAACTCCGCGCGCGAGATCAGGGACGGCAAGCTCACCGGACGCATTTTCTCTCCGATCGTGCTGACGGGCTACGTGCCGGATCTTCTGAAATCCGTCTCAATGATGGGCGGCAAGGTCGAGCTTGCCGGCGGCGGCTACTGCGGCAAGGGCTACAAGGAATGGGTCAAGGTCTCCGACGGCGGCGCGTACATGAAGGCGCGCATCCGCTTGGGTTAAGGAGGAATGCATATGGAACGAATCAAGAGATTACTCAAGGAAGCCGGCATTTCGGATTATATCGTATACGGATACTCGGAGCGCACGGCAGAGCTGTTCTTTGTGAAAAAGCAGCTTGACACGCGCCGCATCAAGGATGTGGAAAAGTTCAACGTGACCGTATATCGCACGGGTGAAAAGGACGGAAAAAAGCTTCGCGCGTCAACCGACGTGACGGTGCTTGCCGAGATGACGGACGCCGAACTGCTCGACGCGTTCAAGGGCGCGTATTTTGCCGCGCAGTTTGCGATGAATCCCTATTACGAGCTGCCCGATCCGGTGACCGCGCCGCTCAGGGAAGCGACCGGCAAGCTCGCTGAACAGGCGCCGGAACTTTCCGCCGGGGAGATGGCGAAAGCGCTGTTTGCGGCGGACTGCGAGGAAGGCGCATTCCTGAACTCGGCGGAGGTCTTCGTCATTCAGAAGCGCGCGCATGTCGTGAGCTCCCGCGGCGCCGACGTTTCGTGGGTCGAAGCGGAGGTCAAGGGCGAATACGTCGTACAGGCGAAGGAGCCCGAGGACGTCGAAATGTACCGCGATTTCGCGTACACCGAGCTGAACACGGACGCGCTCACGGCGCAGGCAAAGGAAGCGCTGATGTTCGTGCGCGACCGCGCGCGGGCGCAGAAGATCCTGAAGAGCGGCAATTACGACGTGATCCTGACCGACGAAAACGTGATGATGACGCTGTGGTTCTACGGCGACCGCTCCGCGGCGCATATGATCTACCCCGGCTATTCGTCCTGGAAGGTCGGCGACGACGTGCAGGGCGAAACGCGCGGCGAGCGGATCACGCTCACGCTGCGGGCGCTTGCGCCGTACTCCAAGGAGGGCATTCCGATGCGCGACCTTAGGCTTCTGGAAAACGGCGTGATGTGCGCCACGCACGGATCGAACCGCTTCTGCCGATACCTCGGCGTCGAGCCGACCGGCGACTACCGCAAGTACTCCTGCGACAATCCGGGCACAATGTCCTTTGCGGAGATGAAAAAGCGCCCCTGCCTCTGGGCGGTCACGTTCTCCGGCTTTGAAATGGACGCGTTCTCCGGGCACTTCGGCGGCGAGATCCGCCTTGCGTACCTGATCGAAAACGGCAGGATGACGCCCGTCACCGGCGGCTCGATCAACGGCAGCATTCTGGAAGCGCAAAAGGATCTCGTGTTCTCCACGGATCGCTACGCCGAGATCGGCTACGACGGTCCGTACGCGATGCTTCTGAAGAACATCCCCGTTGCGGGCACCGACGCGGAGGAATCATAAAGGCAAATCAAAAGCGGATCCCTTCGCGCGAGGGGATCCGCTTTTTTCGGTTCGTTTTCAGTTCTTCCACGGATAGTCCGTGCTCTCCGCGGCGCGGAACGCCGCCGCCTGCGTGCGGGCCTTGACCGTGCAGTCCAGCGCGCCCTTGTCGATCGCCGTCACGCGCGCGGCAGTGACGCCGAGTTCTTTGAGCGTTTCGCGGATCACGTTTTCGATCTGCGTTCCGTACTGCTGCTGAACCGACGAAGTCAGTTCGATCTCAACGCCTTCTTCCCGGGGCTCGATCTTTACGACGATATCGCTCGATTCGACCGTGCCCGCCTGCGCTGTTTTTACGATCTTCATGCGCCGAGCTTCTTTTCGAGGCGTGCGCGGATCGCGCGGATGAACTCGATCGTGTTGACCGCGGTGGGCTTCTGCCCCTCGACGAGGTTCACAAGGTCCTTGGTCATAATGCCGTCGTTGAGCGTTTCGACGCAGGCTTCCTCGAGCTTGTTGCCGAAGTTGACGAGATCCGTAAGCCCATCCATTTCGCCGCGCTTACGGAGCGCGCCGCTCCATGCGTAGATCGTCGCCATCGGGTTCGTCGAGGTCTCCTCGCCCTGGAGGTATTTATAGTAGTGACGGGTGACGGTGCCGTGCGCCGCTTCGTACTCAAACTTGCCGTCCGGGCTGCACAGCACGGAGGTCATCATCGCAAGCGAACCGAACGCGGTGGAGACCATGTCGCTCATCACGTCGCCGTCGTAGTTCTTGAGCGCCCAGATGAAGCCGCCCTTAGAACGGATGACGCGCGCGACCGCGTCGTCGATCAGGGTGTAGAAGTAGGTGAGACCGAGCTTTTCGAATTCTTCCTTATAGCACTCGTCGTAGATCCGCTGGAAGATGTTGCGGAAGTTCATGTCGTACTTCTTGCTGATCGTGTCCTTTGCGGAGAACCAGAGGTCCTGCTTGGTGTTCAGCGCGTACTTGAAGCACGAATGCGCGAACGATTCGATCGAGGTGTCCTTGTTGTAGATGCTCTGCAAAATGCCCGGGCACTCGAAATCATAGACCGTCTCGCGGAAGGAGGCGCCGTTTTCGCCGGTGAAGACAAGCTCCGCCTTGCCCTTTTCGGGGACGCGGTACTCGGTGCCCTTGTAGAGATCGCCGTACGCGTGACGCGCGATGGTGATCGGCAGCTCCCAGTTCTTCACGACCGGCTTGATGCTGTCGATGATGATCGGCGCGCGGAACACGGTGCCGTCGAGGATCGCACGGATCGTGCCGTTCGGGCTCTTCCACATCTCGTGCAGATTGTATTCCGTCATGCGCTGCGCGTTCGGCGTGATCGTGGCGCACTTGACGCCGACGCCGTACTTTTTGATCGCGTTGCCTGCGTCCTTGGTGATCTGGTCGCGGGTCTCGTCGCGCTTCGGAAGTCCGAGGTCATAGTATTCGGTCTTGAGGTCGATGAACGGGAGCAGCAGCTCGTCCTTGATCATCTTCCAGATGATTCTGGTCATTTCGTCGCCGTCCATTTCGACGAGCGGGGTGGTCATTCTGATCTTTTCCATAGCTTCCTCCATAAAGAATATTGAAAATGCACGAACGCCGGCGGAGCAAATGCCCCGCCGACGGTTCTGTGTTATTTGTTCTGCGCCGCGTAGTAGTTCATCAGGCAGCCCTCGAGGATGATCGTCTTCTCGTCCTCGGTGAGCCCCTTGACGTACAGCATGAGGTCTTCGACCGTGCCGTCCTTTCTGATCGCCTTTGCGGGGATCTCCTCCACGCCGTTTTCGATCGCTGCGCGGATGCCGGGCACGAACACGAAATCGCCCTCTTCGTACGGGAACGCGTCGCCCTCTTTCAAAGTGAACGGCACGATGCCCCAGTTGATGCAGTTACTGCGATAGCGCTTGGTCGCGTACTCATAGCAGATGTTCGCAAAACCACCGAGCACCTTCTGGCAGGACGCCGCCTGTTCGCGCGCGGAGCCGTCGCCCGGCTTGTTCGCAAACACGCAGGAACCGAACTGGGTGTTCTTCATAAGCTCGTCCGCATTGCCGACCGCGGAAAGCGCCTTCACGAGCTTTTCGGGCTTCTCACCCGCACGGCGCGCCGCCTCGTCCTTCGCGACCGCCTTGCTGCGGCCGACGTATTCCGGCACTCTTCTTGAGAGCGTGAACTCCGAAAGACGGAGCGGGTTGGAGCGGTAGGAAGACGTTTCGCCGGACGGGATCAGCTCGTCGGTCGTGGTAACCGGGTCGCGGATGACCGCATCCAGCTCGACAAGCAGGTTGTCGGTCAGCGGATACATCTTCGGCCAGTCGGTGATGTTGGGCCCGAGGATGAGCTCCTCTTCGGGATGCGGATGCGCAAAGCCGTTGTAGCAGCGCTTTGCGTACACGGCGTCGTCGAACACATACGGGATGCGCTCGGTCTCATATTCGACGTCGGTCGCGGCGGTGATGTAGCCGCCGTTCTTCGCAGTCGCCGCGATGGAACGGGAATCCATCAGCGCAACGACGGAGATCTGTCCCTCGCCGGGCTTAGAACCTTCGCGGTTCGGGAAGTTACGCGTGGTGTGACGCAGCGAAAGTCCGTTGTTTGCCGGCACGTCGCCCGCGCCGAAGCACGGTCCGCAGAACGACGGCTTGATGATCGCGCCCGCCTCGAGGAGGGCTTCGGTCTTGCCGTTTCTGGTCAGCGCAAGGCTCGTCGGAACGCTCGTCGGGTAAACCGAGAAGGAGAAGTAACCGTTGCCGGTGCTGCCGCCCTTCAGGATGTCCGCGGCTTCCACGATGTTGTCGAACAGACCGCCGGAGCAGCCCGCGATGACGCCCTGATCCGCCAGAACGCCCTTTTCGCTGACCTTGGATCTGAGATCAAGATGCGCCTTCGGGAATTTCTTCGCCGCTTCCGCTTCCACACCCGCAAGGATCTCATCCGCGTTCGCAAGGAACTCGTGGATCGTGTACGCGTTGGACGGATGGAACGGCAGCGCGATCATGGATTCGACCTTGTCGAGCTCGATCGTGATCATCGAATCGTAATACGCGCCTTCCGCCGGTTCGAGCTTTTCGAACGCGCACGGACGCTTGTGGATCTCGTAATACTTCTGAATCTCGTCGTCGGTCGCCCAGATGGAGGAAAGGCAGGTCGTTTCGGTCGTCATGACGTCGACGCCGCTGCGGAAATCGAACGGGAGGTTTTTGAGGCCCGGTCCGACGAACTCGAGGACCTTGTTCTTGACGAGACCGTCCTTGAACGTCGCCTTGACGAGCGCCAGCGCCACGTCGTGCGGACCGACGCCCTTCCTGGGCGCGCCGGTGAGGTAGCACAGCACGACTTCCGGGGGCTTGACGTCGTAGGTGTTGCTGAGAAGCTGCTTGACGAGCTCCGGACCGCCTTCGCCGACGCCCATCGTGCCGAGCGCGCCGTAACGCGTGTGGCTGTCCGAACCGAGGATCATGTTGCCGCATTTGGCAAGCTCCTCACGGGCGTAGGAATGGATGACGCTCTGGTTTGCCGGAACGTAGATGCCGCCGTATTTCTTCGCCGCGGACAGACCGAACACGTGGTCGTCCTCGTTGATCGTGCCGCCGACGGCGCAGAGGCTGTTGTGGCAGTTGGTCATGGCGTACGGGATCGGGAATTCCTTCAAGCCGCTTGCGCGCGCCGTCTGAATGATGCCGACATAGGTGATGTCGTGCGAAACGAGCGCGTCAAACTTGATGTGCATGACGCCGCCTTCGTCCGACAAGGAGTGCGCTTCCATGATCTGGTAAGCGATCGTGCCGCGGCGTGCCTCCGCCTTGTCAACGCCATCCGGCGCCGGGACGGGCGCGCCGTTTTGCCAAAGCATGCCCTGTGCGTGATACTGGATCATCGTTTTTGTTTCCTCCCATGTTTTTTGAAGATCTGCGGCGAAACGCGTCCGCCGCCTCTGTTTTTGATTATATAAGTTTTCCTGTAACATTTCAAATAGTATTTTTCTCATATTTCATAGAGATTCTCTATCGTTTGTATTTTTCTCTTGCGTTCCGTGCCGCATATCTGCTATACTGAAAAAAAGAAAAGCGCAAGGGGTTTTTTCGGTTTTTCGGCGGAAGGATCGCGGCGATCCGGCGTTTTTCATGCGATTTCAACGAAAATGCGGCAGGATTCTGCCGCAGATCGGAGGCGGGATTGGACGTTTCCCTCTTTTACACGCCGCTGCCGAAGCGGCTCGATGCGCGTTATAAAGATTTTCTATCCTCATCGGACCTTCGCGACGAGGGCGACGCGGACGTCGTTGCGCTTGCGACGGACGACGATTTCAACATCGTTGCCTGCGGCGCGCGCGCCGGGCACACGCTGAAGCAGTTTGCCGTTTCTCCCGATCTCGAAGGCGAGGGTCTTTTCGCGACGGTGCTTTCGGAGCTTCTGAACGAAGCCGCGCGCGCGGGGCAGAAGCGCCTGTTCATCTGCACGAAGCCGAAAAACCGCGCGATGTTTCAGTCCATGGGCTTCTTCCCGATCGTCGAAACGAAGGACGCCGTGCTGATGGAGGACCGGAAGAACGGTTTCTCGGACTATCTTGCCTCGCTCCCGCGCTACGAGGGCGAATGCGGCGCGATCGTTGTGAACGGCGACCCGTTCACGCGCGGGCATCTGCATCTCTGCGAATATGCCTCGAAGCACTGCGACGCGCTGTATGTGTTCTCGGTCTCCGAGCCGGGCTCCATGTTCTCGCCGGACGAGCGCTACGAAATGCTCAGGGCGGGCACGGCGCACATCGAAAACTGCCATGTGGAGCACGCGGACGAGTACCTTGTCTCGCGCGAGACCTTCCCCGCCTATTTCATTCGGGACGAGCAGCACGCCGACGCCGTCAAGGCGGATCTCGACGTGGAGCTGTTCCGCAAGCGGATCGCGCCGGCGCTGCACATCAAAAAGCGCTTCGTGGGCGAGGAGCCGTTTTCGCCGACCACCTGCGCCTATAACCGCCGCATGAAGGAGCTTCTGCCCGAAAGCGGCATCGAGCTCATCGAGATCCCGCGCCTTGAAGCGATCAGCGCAAGCCGCGTGCGCGCGTATATTCGCGAAGGCAAACCGGAATTATGCCGGGACCTTGTCCCCGAAACCACCTATGCAGCCATCCTCCGTTACGTTACAAGAAATGCTTGACGCGCGCGAACACCGCGCCGCCGCCCAGTCCGCCATGCTCGCATCGGCGGACAAAACGTGCTGCCTCGTTTCGTTTTCGCTGAACATTGCGGGCGACGTCAAGCGCACCGCAAAGACGCGGCTGCTGTTTGACCGCGGGCTTTCCGCTTTCGGGCAGCTCGGTTTTTCGGAGCGCGAACGCCGCGTTTCGGACGCGCGTACCGGCACGGAAGCGCTGATCCTGCTGCAAGCTGACGCGCGCGAGGTCAAAGCGGCGCTCGAACGGCTTGAGGACGCCTTCCCCGCCGCAAGGCTTTTCGACTTCGACGTGCTGAACGCAGGCGGCGAAAAGCTTTCCAGAAGCATTCCGCGCAGATGCCTGATCTGCGGCGGTCCCGCGGCGGACTGCGCAAGAAGCCGCGCGCACGGGCTGGACGCCGTAAAGGCGGCGACCGAGGCGCTTCTCGACGATTTCTGCGCCGACACGCTGGCATACGCCGCGCACTTTGCGCTGGAACGCGAACTCTTAACGACCCCGAAGCCCGGACTGGTCGATCAAAACAACAACGGCGCGCATACGGACATGAACGTGCCGCTGTTCCTGAAAAGCGCCGCGTCCCTCGTCCCCTATTTCAGAACCGCCGTTTCCCTCGGACTTGCGGATGCGGGCATGCTGCCGCTCAGAAAAGCCGGGCGGGAAGCCGAACGCGCGATGTTTGCCGCCACGAACGGCGTGAACACGCACAAGGGCATGATCTACTCGATGGGGCTTCTCCTCTTCGGTATGGGCAAGGCGCTCAGCTTCGGCGGCGACGCGGTCGGTTACGCCTCCGCGCTTGCAGGACTTGACGCGAATGAGCGGCTTTCGCGCGCGCAGACCGAGCGGGATACGAACGGCGCGAAGGTCCTTGCGCAATACGGCGCGCGCGGCGCGGTCGGCGAAGCGGCGGACGGGTTCTTCCACGCGCAGTACTGCGCAGACCGGCTCGCAGCGCACAAGGACGCCGAAAACCCGGGCGCGCTCGCGCTTTGCGACGTGATGATCGTGCTTTCCGATACGAACCTTCTGCACCGCGGCGGCGAGGCGGGACTCTCCTTTGTGCAGTCCCGCGCGCGCAAAATCGCGTTTCTGCCCGAAGCGGAACGGATCGCGGCGCTCTGCGCGCTCGACCGGGAGATGATCGGCCTGAACCTCTCCCCCGGCGGCGCGGCGGACATGCTGGCGCTGGGGCTTCTTCTGGACGCGTGGCGCGCGCTTTCAAAGGATCTTTGGGAGGTGAGCGCATGACGCTGCAGCAGCTTCGGTATTTCTGCGTGACCGCGGAGGTTCTGCACTACACGCGCGCGGCGGGACTGCTGTACATCTCGCAGCCGAGCCTAAGCTACGCGCTTTCGAAGCTCGAAAAGGAGATCGGCATGCCGCTGTTTGAAAAGCAGGGCAAACAGATCGCGCTGACCTGTTACGGCGCGGAATTCCTGCCGTACGCAAAGCGCGCGCTGTCCGAGCTCAGCAAGGGACAGGAGCGCCTGAAGGAGCTCAAGGCGCCGAGCGCCGGGATCATCAATCTCGGATACATTTACAGCGTCAGTTTTTCGGTGCTGCCGGCGTTTGTCGACCGGTTCTACGCGCATCTCGGCAGCCGCCAGACCGCGTTCCGCTTCCATCAGGGCATGGCAGGCGGGCTCATCGAGCAGCTTCTGAACGGTTCGCTGGATCTGCTGATCGCGGGCAAACCGGAGATCGATTCCGTCGAATATCTGCCGGTTGCAAAGCAGGAGCTGTTTCTTGCCGTACCCGCGTCGCACCGGCTTGCGAAGCGCGCGTCCGTCACGCTGGCGGATGTCAGGAAGGAACAGTTTATCTCGATCTCACACGAAGCGGTCATCTACCGCGAGCTCGCCGACAAGTTCAAGAAGGCGTCGTTTTCGCCGAACATCGTCTTTGAAGCGGACGAGTACAGCTCGATCGCCGCGTCCGTCACGACCGGCGCCGGCGTCGCGATCATGCCGCGGCTTCCGATCCTCGACACGTTCAATCTCCGGCTGATCCCGTTCTCCGACGTGCCGATGACGCGCGAGATCTGCCTCCTCCGGTACCGGCTGCACGGAATGTCCCCCGCGGTGCAGAGCGTCTGGGACTTTGCAAAGCTCCTCTCGGACGGATATCTGAACCGAGCGGAACCGGACCCGGACCGGGACGCGCCGCAATGACCCGGTATTTTCAAACCGTTTTCCGCGCGATGCAAAGACCGCGCGTTTCCCGACCAACATATTCGAATCGGAGGTACTTTTCATGAAAAAATGGCTGACCCTTTGCCTTGCCGCACTGTTCCTGTTCGCCGCCGCCTGCGGGGAACCCGCCGCGCCGCAGCCCGCGGTTTCGGAAGCGACGCCGGAACCGACGCCCGAGGAACCGGAGATCGTGGCGATTGAAACGCCGGCGCCCACAGAGGTCCCCGCAACGCCGGAACCGACGCCGGAACCGACTCCCACCCCTACGCCCACGCCCTCGCCCACGCCGACGCGCCCGGGCGACATCGCGGTCAATTTCCCGGATTACGATACCGGCGTCGACGCGGATTACAGCTATCAGAGCGATGAGCTCAGGATCGCGATCACCGTACACGAGGAGATTCTGCCGGACGTTCTGGAGAACCGGGACCTGCCCTCGCGCTACTATGTCGCGGATATCTGGGTCCGGAACATCCGTTCGATGCGGCAGCTGTTCGCAAAAGGTCAGTTCAACAGGGGTACGCTCCGGGGCGACCAACTGGCAAAACAAGGGAACGCGATCCTTGCCATCAACACCACCCACACCGTCAACGTCCCCGAGCTGTTCCTGGATGAGGGCAAGCTCTATCTGAACGCCAAAGAAGCCAAAAGCTGGAACTCCAAAAGTGTCTGTCTGATCTATAAGGACGGTTCCATGAAAACCTTCTATATTCCGAAAGGGGAACTGGACATTGACAAGGAGATTGCGAACGGCGCCTGGTTCGGATGGCAGTTCGGTCCGATCATTATCCGCAATTACAAGGAGGGTCCCGGCGCGACCAAATCCAAGCGAATGGGATACCGGGCGCGCACGATGCTCGGCTATTACGAGCCCGGTCATTACGCGATCGTGGTTGTAGACCATCGCGGCGATAAAGCAAGGGGCGTGAGCAACGTGATGATGGTCGATATTATGAAATCGGTCGGCGTCAGGGACGCGTTCAACCTTGACGGCGAAAACAGCACGATACTCACTTTTATGGGAGAGGTCATCAGCAAGCCGGTTTACAACCGAATGCCGGACGGCACCGTCGTATACGGCAGACCGATCCCGAATATGCTCGGCTTCGGCGAATACGACGCGGAGACCGACGCATTCGTCGATCTTTCCACGCTGACCGCGTCGAAATTCCTCGGCAAAGACTGAGAAGCACGGAAACGGGGCTTTTAGAACGTGTTTTGCATTTCTTAACAACCCCTATGAATTGCAGCATGGCTGCATGAATCGGCTGCGCCATGAATTGACTTCGGCATGTATCGGCAATTCCATTGCCATTTATGAAGTTTTTCCGTTCGGAAAACCGACCTTCATGACGGCTTTGCCGTCAATTCATGCGCCGGAAGGCGCAATTCATGTCCTTTGGACAATTCACGGAGCGAAGCGAGTATTCATAAAGAGGGTGTTAAGAAACAGAGATTTGTTTCTTAACACCCTCTTATTGTTAACAATGCGGATCCTTCTCAGACACCGCGTTTCTCTTCCAGATGGAAATACCGCGCCGGAATGTGGCAGTAGCCGCCCGGATTCTTATCGAGGTATTTCTGGTGATAGACCTCGGCGGAGAAAAAGTTTTCAATCGGCTTCACCTCGACCGCAAGGGGCTGATTCTCCTTCGCCTCGATCTCTTTGTAAACCATTTCGATGTCCGGAAGCTGGCTTTCGTCGGTATAATAGATGCCGGTGCGGTACTGAATGCCGCTATCCTCACCCTGCCGATTGACCGAAACAGGGTCGATAACCTGAAAATAGAAGCGCAGCAGCGCCGGAAGCGACAGCACCGTCTCGTCGTACGCGACGCGCACCGTCTCCGCGTGCCCGGAATTGTCGCACACCTCGCGGTAACTCGGCGCATGATCCGGTCCGTTTGCGTAGCCGACCTCGGTTTCCTTCACGCCCTCGAACTGATCGAGGAATTTCTGCATGCCCCAGAAGCATCCGCCTGCCAGATAGATCGTTTTCATATTCAGTCCGCCTTTCTCCATTTGCGTTTTGCGTTCGGGCATTTTTCATCCATAAAGTCGCGGAAGCCCGGAATATCCGTGTTTTCAAAGCCGAGCTTGCTGAATGCGATCAGCTGCTTCTGCTTTGTTTGTGCGAGAAACAGATCCTCCGTTTCGGTGATCGTTCCGAAGGCGGTATATGCGATCTGCATTTCGGCGTTCGACGCGAGGTTATGAAACGCAACCCCGTCATCGAAAAACGCCGCACGGATCTCGACCCGGTCGGTGCCGTACGCTTCCTTCAGCCGGCGTATCTCCCGCTTTGCGAACGTGCGCGGCGCAAAGATCTCCCGCACGATCAGAACCGCATACAGCGCGACGGCGACGATGCAGAGCCAGAACAGCCGCTGCGTATAGACCGGCTGATCGTAATCCGCCGCCCAGCGGATCAGCCAAACGAGATAATACAGTACCACGGCAAGAAATCCCGTGCCGAGCAGGAAAACCAGCAGCCGCCGCACAAAGCGGACGTTTCTGTAGATCTGCCGGCCGGTCTGTTCGTTCGGTACATAGGTGTTCAAAAAGATCGGTTTGCGTTCGGTTTCTTCCATATGTTCCTCCTTATTCATCCTGCAGACTGCCGAACAGCGCGGCAAGATGCAGCAGAATTTCCACATTCTTTTCCATCGATGGGATCGGGACGTATTCGAACCGTCCGTGCGCGTTCTCATAGCCTGCGGAGAGGTTCGGGCACGGCAGCCCGCGTTCCGAAAGCGCCGATCCGTCCGTGCCGCCGCGGAACGGTTCCGTCTTCGGCTCGAGCCCCGCCATGCGGATCGCCTCGGTGAGGTTTTCGATCAGGTACGGCTCGCGGCCGACGTATTCCTTCATGTTGCGATACGACTGCTCGATCGTAAGCGATATGCGGTCCGCGCCGTACTCCGCCCGCAGCGCGTCCGCGCATTTTTCAAGGTACGCCTCTCGGTGTTCAAACCGGATGCGGTCGTGGTCGCGGATGATCAGCACGACCTTCGCGCGCTCCACGTCTGCGTTGACCGCGATCACGTGGAAGAAGCCCTCGCGTCCCGCCGTGTACCGCGGCTTTTCAAAGCGCGGCAGCATCGCAAGGAACTCGCCCGCGACGTCCGCGGCGTTGACCATGATGCCCTTCGCGGTCGCCGGGTGCACGCTGAGCCCCTTGATTTCAAGCGTCGCCTCGGACGCGTTGAACGTCTCGTCCATGTAGAAGCCCAAATGATCGCCGTCGAGCGTGTACGCGACCTTCGCGCCGAAGCGGTCGAGGTCCAGATCCTTCGCAAGCCCTCCGACCTCCTCATCCGGCGTAAACGCCAGCGACACCGGTCCGTGCGGGATCTCCGGATGCGCAAGGCAATGCTCCGCAAACGTCATGACCGACGCGATCGCCGCCTTGTCGTCGCCGCCCAAAAGCGTCGTGCCGTCGGTGAGGATCAGGTCCTGTCCGACGTAGTTCAAAAGATTCGGAAACTCCTTCGGCGACATCACGATGCCGCGCTCCGCGTTCAACAGGATATCGCCGCCGTCGTAGGCTTCGAGCACCCACGGTTTTACGTTCGTGCCGGGCGCGTCGGGCGCGGTGTCCATGTGCGTAACCAGACCGAAGGGTTTCCCCCCGCCGTCCGGCATCGTCGAGCCGAGCTTTGCCGTGACCACGCAGGTTGATTCGTCGAGGCGGACCTCGCCTGCGCCGATCGCGTTGAGCTCGTCAAAAAGCATGCGCGCGAGGTCAAACTGCTTCTGCGTCGTGGGCGTATCCTTGCCGTAACGGTCGGACTGCGTGTCGACCTTTGCATAGCGGATCAGACGCTCTTTGACCTTCTCATAGAATATCGTGCGCTCTTGCATGACGTTCCCTCCCGTCGGCTGTTTTTCACAGTATATCACAGCGCGCCGCGTCTGACAATTCCCCTCTGCATCCCGCCCGCCTATGTGCACTACGTTCAAATCATGTACGCAGGGCGTACATAAGCAATCGACCCCGCCCTAAAGGCGGAGTCGTTTGCTTGTGGCGTGCCCGACACGATACGAACGTGCGGCCTACAGAGTCGGAGTCTGTCACTCTATCCAGCTGAGCTACAGGCACATGGGTTCATTTTATGCATTTTTCAAGGACTTACGACCTTCAGAGTCGGAGCAGTGAAAAGATGTATCCCAAAACTCAGTAAATCAGGCAAAAATGCCATACTATCAAGGATTATCGCACTTTTTGAAGTGTCCGATACATGACAATATGTGCAGACATGGACCGTATTTACATATCATTGTGTAGTCAAATTGTAGTCAGGCGAATGTGTAGTTTGACGAAAGGACGCCGCTTTTATTGAATCTCACCTATTTATTCTTTATCCGATCTCTTTTCTAAATCCCGACTATAAACCATGTTTCGAGATCAGTCTCTAAAAGGCGGATAAAAGCGACAATACGTAAAGGTTGGTATCAAAACCTGATCATGACATTGCAATTTAAAGCATCCTATGCTATTATGATTCTGTTTTATATACTTTTCCTTTGGGAGATTCACATGCATATGAAAATAGGAATTGTTGGCAGTCAGGGTCATGTCGGTTCAGCAATGCACGAGTTGTTTCCGAACGCAGTTTGCTACGATGTCAATCTTGGGTCGAAGCAAGAAATCAATAGTTGTGACACCGTCTTCGTTTGTGTGCCGACTCCCGCCAGAGAAGACGGAAGTTGCAATACCGACATTGTTGAGAGCGTAATAGGGTGGATCAATGTTCCGCTGATCATTCTGCGATCGACGGTATATGTCGGCTTTACCGACCTGATGTGCGAAAAGTATCATAAAGAGATCGTTTTTCAACCGGAGTATTACGGAGAGACGGCAAATCATCCGTTCAGAGATCTGCGAACCAGACGATGGCTGACATTCGGAGGGTCGGAAAAAGGGATCCATCTTGCCATAAAAACGTATCAGACCGTTTATAATGCAAACGTCTCGATCTATCACGGCGACGCCAAGTCGATCGAGATGGCAAAGTATATGGAAAACTGCTTTTTCGCAACGAAAGTCGTTTTTTGCAACGAGATGAAGCAAATAGCAGACGCCCTCGGCGCCAACTATGATATCGCGCGCGAAGCATGGCTGGCGGATCCGAGAATCGGATCGAGCCATACCTTCGTTTATGATGATAACAGAGGCTACGGCGGCAGCTGCCTGCCAAAGGATATGTCCAGCATCGTCTTCCAGGCGGACAGTTCAAATACGGACGCGACCCTGCTGAAAAGCGTGATCCGCAAGAACGGTATCCTCAGAGATATCCGTCAATCGTAAACGGCGAGGAGCCGCAGTCGGGCAGGCGAACGGATATTGCTTTTGTTGGAATTCACCCGCTTGCTTTTGATCCGATCTCTTTCGACCCCCGACGAAAGACCCTGTCTCGAGATCAGACTCTAACGGGCGGATAAACGCGGCAACGCGTGAGGGTTGGCAGCAAAACCCGGTCATGACATTGCAATTTGACGCCTCCTATGCTATTATGATACCGTTATTTTTATTGTTTTGCGGTGAGTATTAAGATAGGAATTATAATAAGGTGAAGGATTTGAAAAGCATGCAGACATCGAGTCCGGCAGGTCTGTGCGATCAAACGCTGACAGGATTGCATCACGCGGCAATCAATACCCGAAATATAACGGAAAGTATCCGGTATTATACGGACGTTCTCGGGCTGAAAGAGGCGTTTCGACTGAAGCGAGACGACGGAACCCTCTCAGCCGTTTATTTGATCATCACGCCAGGTCAGTATCTGGAATTGATCTCTATGGAACCCGCCGGGAAAAAGCGCTTCCGTTTTCCGAAACGACTGCGTTCCGTATTTCATAAGCTTTCCGGCTATCGTGAAATCAGCCATATTTGCCTCATCGCAGAGGATATTCAACACGCATATAACACGATCCTGGCTTCCGGGGGACCGGTTGATTCCGGAATCGAACGTGGACGGTCCCAATGCCTCAGATTCTGGACACACGATCCGAATGGAGCCCGGATCGAAATCATGGAAATCACGCCTGAGTCCATGCAGGCTCAGGCGGATAAGAGGTTTGCCGACTCAAAATAACAAAAGAAAAAAGATTCGGACTGGTTTCATCAAAACTTACGGAACAAGGATAGAATATGAAAAACATCGAATTGCTGCAGGCAACCGGAATCAAGGATATATGCATTGTCAACTATCAGTTGACCGATGATCGGCGGGTGCGGGAGCTGGAGGCTGTTCTTCAGAAATGCGGTTTCCGGGTTCGTCCGGCCGGGAGCATGAACGGATTGATGCGTCGGTTTATCAGATACAGGCTGTCGGAAAGGATCACGCAGACCCAAAAAATAAAGCGACGGATCAAGTATCTTTTATTTTCAGCGAAAAGAAGGCTGCAACGCGAGAAGAAAGCGGACGGTCGGATTTGTCTGTACCTGCTGATCGATCAATTGAAAACCGGCGATGGATGGCTTCATGAAGAGGTTCAGATCCTGTTGGAGAAGCAGCACCTTAACGACCGGATCTTTTTCTACGATGTAAAAAGCGACAAAATAATGAAGTTCGGGAAGCCTGTTTTGGGATATCTCGAATTTGACGTTTCGGGTCACTGCAATCTGAGATGCAAAGGATGCTCGCATTACAGCAATCTTCAGAAGGAACCTGTCTGGGGAGATCTGAGCAAATTCCGGGAACATCTGGTGCGGCTTCGTGAAATATTCGACCATATCGAGGTCTTCCGGTTGGTGGGCGGAGAACCGTTCCTGAATCCTGACGTCGGGCAGTTTGCCGCCGCTGTAAGGGAGGCGTTTCCCGACACGACGCTGTACGTTGTGTCAAACGGTTTATTAATCCCGCACGTAAAAGGAGAAATCCTTGATACCATCCGGGAAAGCAAAGCTGTCGTGCATATTTCCTATTATCCTCCGACAGTCAAAATGACCGAAAAAATCAAAGAGAAGCTCGACGATTACAAGGTCCCGTATACTTTTTCCAAACCGATCCGGTATTTCCAGTATGAGGTGGGCGAAACCCCGGGGAACGGAACAAGCAACTATCGGCATTGCCCGTTTATCTATTGTCACATTCTGGCCGACGACGGCAGACTGTGCCTGTGCGATCCTCCTATGGTGTATCAAAAGAACATGACGCATCTGCACGTGCAAAGAGAGGTCGGCGAAGAATGCTGGACGGATCTTTACAACGTAAAAGACGGATACGAACTGTTGCGGAGACTGCATCGGGAGATTCCGTTCTGCAAGTACTGTCTCACCCGAAAGAAGATCATGTTCCCGTGGCAAGGCAATTATACGCAGGAGCTGACGGACGAAGAGATGGGCGTGCACGGACAGAAAAAGAAATAACCGCACGCGAAGAAATACGGGTTCAATCCGTTACCTGCAATCATTGACCCGGATCGGCTTCAGCATCACGTATCCCCAGTAATCGTTGCGCCAGTGCTCGCCCTTGATCCCGAACACCTCGGTATTGCAGATCGTGATCGGGATCATGTTCCGAATGCAGTCGCATTTTTCCCTTGCAAAAGAGCGATTGCGCTGCAGCACACTGATCTCAAAGTAATACTGTCCGTCGGCAAGCCCCTCAAGCGGAATGGAGACCGCGATCTCGTTTCTGCCGCGGTGAACTTCAAATCCCTCCGACTCCGTCTTGCCGATCCGCGTGCTGTCCTGATGAAACAGGACCATCATGAACCGCACCCCGTCACAATCATCGGCGGCGTCCAGCGTATAGATAAGATCCAGGGATTCTTCCGAAGAATACACGTTGTTTTCTCTTTGGATCTCCGCCTTTTCAAACAGGACTTTTTTGGAGATCCAGCTGGGTCTCGGTACATTCCGGAGATCGATCTCCTTTTCAAAGGAAACCCCGCCCGCGTCCATATACCGCGCGATCGCCTCCTCCACCTCGCCGTCAAAAAGCAGATGGCCGCGATCGAGCAGAATACAGCGGGTACACAGTTGCCGAATCGTGTTCATATTGTGGCTGACATACAGGATCGTGCGTCCCTGTGCATTTGAAACGTCGTTCATCTTTCCCAGGCATTTCTTCTGAAACGCCATATCGCCGACCGCCAGGACCTCGTCCATGATCATGATCTCCGAATCGAGATGTGCCGCCACGGAAAACGCGAGCTTCACATACATGCCGCTGGAGTACCGTTTGACCGGCGTGTCGATGAACTGACGGCATTCGGAGAAATCGATGATGTCCTCGATCTTGGCGTCGATCTCGCGCTTGGTCATGCCGAGGATCGCGCCGTTCATATAAATATTCTCGCGTCCCGTCAGCTCCCCGTGAAAGCCTGTCCCGACCTCGAGCATGGAAGCAACGCGTCCGTTCAGACCGATCATGCCGGCAGTCGGCGCGGTGACCCGCGAGATCAGCTTCAGCAGCGTGGACTTGCCTGCGCCGTTTCGTCCGATGATGCCGATGCGCTCGCCCGGCGCCACATCGAAGGACACGTCGTCCAATGCGAGAAAGGTCTCGCCGTTTTTGTATTCCCGCGCGCCGATCTTTTTCGTCGGATCCTCTTTTCTGCGAATACGCGCGCCGAACCGCTGCAGCTCGTCCCGGAGCGTCGTTCCGCCGATCTGTCCGAGCATATACTCCTTGGAGATGTGGTCGATTTTGATCATAATCTCTTCCGCCATGGATCATCCTCCGTCGTTATTTTTTCCGCAAGCGCCGCGTCAATTCTCTTTTGATATACCCCGCGGAAGCTCTCAAAGCCAACGTCCGCGGCAAATAGTGAAAGAACCGACCGACTCTTTTTTTCATCGGCATTTCCGGCGTGAAGGACCGGATGACCGCCTGCTTGATGATCGTATTGTCGATATAACCTTTGAACTTCTTTCGATCGTAAATCCCGACCCGGTCGTTCGCTTCTATAAGCCTCCGATACCATTCCGTCATTTCGGGACAAATCGGAACGTCACAGTACCCGGACGAAAACCGATGGTGACGATCCGCCTCCTCGGCGGTCACGTTTCCGATCAGCTTCCGCAGCAGCTTTTCTCGCGTTATCATGTCGCACCGGATCTGTTCCTTCCGAAGCTTCCCGGAGATCTGGTTTTCATGTACCCTGCGGAGCAGAAGCACGTCTTTCAGCATGCAGACGCGTCCGATCTTTCCGATCTCGACCCACAGACCGTAATCCTGCGCGTAGGTGAGGCTTTCGTCGTACTTCAGACCGTATTTCAACAGCAGCGCATGGTTGAAAAAGGCGGTCGGATGCATCGGTCCCGGGTTGCGAAACAAAGCGGAAATGCGATACGTTTCCATATCAATATTCGTTTGGGGGGCAGGGATCAGGCGAGTGTCGGCGCCGAAGTTTTTGCAGGCGGATCCGCATACGATCACATCCGGATGCCGCTCCATGAACGCGAATTGCTTTTCAAACCGTGTCGGCAGCGAAATATCATCGGCATCCATCCGTGCAATGTACTTCCCCTTTGCGGCGGCTAAGCCGATATTCAGCGATTTTGTTACGCCGAGATTGGTCTCGTTACGGATCAGGCGGATCCGTGGATCGGAAAGATCCTGCAGATACGCGCGGCTTTCATTCGTGGAACAGTCGTCAATGATGATAAACTCAAACGCGCCGAACGTCTGCGTAAGGATGCTGTCGACCGCTTCTTTGAGAATGGGAACGGCGGTATTGTACGTCGGCATGACGACGCTGATCTTCTCGGTAAACTCCATAAATCCTCCGGCTGTCTTGAATTATAGTTCAAAGCTGCTCTTGTCCGGCAGAATACTGTCAAACGCATCGGCAAGCTTTGCCCGGATCGCCGGATATTCCGGATCGAACGCGCCGTCGTTGATGCAGACCGTCTCCACGGCCCGTTCCGTGATGCATCGATGAACGTTGTCGATCGTATCCCGGTTGACGATCATGGTCTTCGCGTCCGTTTTTCTCGGCGCGAAATTGCCCTCCGCAAGCTGCCACCACGCCGCCAGATACTGATTGACGTCCCTGTAATCCCGGAACTTGTGGCGGGACGTCTCTTTTAGATACGCCGGCTCCGCGTTCCAGACGGTCTCGAACGTCTTCTTGCAGAACGGTTGAGGTATGTGAGCCGTTTTGAACCCGGTAAAGCAGTTCGGATACAGAAACCGCATCGCCAGGGAACGCACGTTGTCGTACCACGGATATTTCAGGCTGAAATACTGCCGAAAGCGTCCGTGCTGGCAGTTCTTTTTTTGAAAATGCTGATTGATGATGCTCAGATCGTTCACAACGTGCATCTGCCACGTCCCCATATTGCCGTTGAAAACCGGCGGGGTCTCCGTAAACTGCTGGCAGGGCAATCCATCCTCCGTAAAGAAATCGCTCTTCCGCATGGGCCGCAGTACAAACATATCGTCATTGAAATACACAAAATGCTCCGCAAGGCCTTCGATCCGGAACAGATTGATCTCAAGCGCGGTCGAATTGAAGCAGGGCAGCGTCCCCTCCGGCATGAAATCCTGATGGCGGACGACGTGCAGCTTCGGATTCGACGTGTCGAGAAACGGCGGCAGATGCCCCCACGTCACGAAATGGATCTTCCGGAACCACGGCAGATACCGTTCGACGGAACGAAACCAGTATTGCATCATTCCGTGATCGCGAAACCGGTAACCGGCCTCGCTTTCCGAAGGCGAGGCTGCGCAGTATTTGTTTTTTTCCGCAAGCCAAAGAGGATCGCTCCCATCGACCCACATCACAACCAGATCGACGTCCGGCATATCGTTATCACCTCGCTGCATCATAGTCCGTACAAAAGATCAGATCGTATCCATGAACGTCCGCTCGATCCTGCTGAACAGGATCAGCCCGATAAAGAAAATCAGCAGCGTCATTCCCCAGCTGATCAGGTAAAACCAGAAATTGAAATAACCGGCTCCGAACAGCGCATAGCGGAACGTCGTGACGATCGGCGTCACAGGATTCAAAAGGTATACCGTCCTCCACGATTCCGGGATCAGTTCGAGACCGTATGCGATCGGCGAAGCGTACTGCCACAGATGCAGCCCGAAGCCCACAAGCATCGCGAGATCGCGGTATTTCGTCGTGACCGACGATATGATGATTCCGCAGCCGACGGCAAGGATCAGAAGCTGCGCGATCAGAAGCGGCAGCAGCGCGAGCGCGGGCGTGACGCGGATCTCCGCCTTGCCGGTGAAAACGAAGAACAGCAGAAACCCGATCAGCAGTACGAACTGGATCACAAAGGAGATCAGATTCGAGAGCGCCGTCGAGATCGGCGCGACCAGACGCGGGTAGTATACCTTTCCCATCGTGGTCCGGTTTTTCAGAAACGTGTTGCTCGTCGCCTCCACGGTCGTTGAAAACAGACTCCAGCAGATGTTGCCCGCCATATAGAACAGAAATCCCGGCAGCAGGATCTCCCCCGGCGCATCCGCCGTAGTCAGCTTTGCAAGCTTCCCGAAGATCACCGTGAAGACGAGCGTCGTCAAAAGCGGCTGAATAATCGCCCAAAGCGGACCGAGCACCGTCTGCTTGTACATCGCGGTGAAATCCCGCTTCACGAACAGAAAGATGAGATCCCGGTACCGGAACGTCTCTTTGATATGCAGATCCATGAGCTTATGCTCGGATGTGATCGTTGTCTGAAATCCGGTGTTTTTCATATGTGCCGCTCCGCAGTCATTCTGTCTTGTTCCCCTCATGCGCTTTCCGCAGCCGCCGCTGCATTCCCCGATAAAAGCCGTTCACTCGCTCGTCTCCCGCCGATCCCTGTAACGGATCGTCTTTGCCGGATTCCCCGCAACGATCGCATATCCGGGAACGTCCTTTGTGACGATCGATCCCGCGCCGATGATTGCGCCTTTATTGACGTGCACGCCCGGAAGGATGATCACGTTCGCGCCGATCCATACGTCATCTTCGATCACGACCGGTTTGGTCTCCTGAAATCCCTGTTGACACATCGGGATCGCAAGGTCGGAAAACGCATGGTTGCGGGTATAGATCTTGACGCCCGTCCCCATCATAACGTATTTCCCGATCGTAACGTCGCCGTACAGTTCGGAATGCTCTCCGATCCCGGAATAATCATCGATCTTCAGGGCAAGATCGAAATAAATATGCGGCTCCAGATTCACGTTGTGTCCGCAGTATGCAATGAATCCTCTTGCAATACGTTCCCGCAGTTTTTGATAACGGCGTCCGTGTCTGGCCATCGAACGCGGCAGCCGGTTTGCGATCGTATACAGTCTCCCTGCAATATGGCTTTTAATGCTTCTGTGTTTTTTCATCGCAAATCCTCCTCCCGGTCGTTCGCCGGTGTTCCGGCTTTCTGCTTGCTCCCGGTCCCTGCGGGTTTTGCATGCAAAAGTGCATCGATCCCCCGGCGCGCTTTCCGGTTGATCACCTGCGGATCGGTTTCTTCGATCGTCATGCCCCGGATCTTCCGAATCAAACTGGCTGCTTCTTCCTCGTCGTTGAACAGCGTCACGTTGCGAAGATCCCTGCTGCAATCTCTGAACGGCGGGATGCCGGTCAGCGCCATCGGCTTTCCGAGTACGGCTGCTTCCTTCACCGTCAGCGGATCCGCTTCGTATCGGCTGAACTGGACGTAACAGTCGCAATTCCCCATGAATCGGTACGGATTCTCCTGATTCCCGACCGGGATCACCTTTTCGCGGAGCCCGTTTTCAAGGATCGCCTCTTTCATCGCGCCGGCCAACTCGCCGTCCCCGACTACGATCCAGCGAAACGGTACACCCTGCGCGTCCAGAAGCTTTGCGGTCTCGACGATCCGCAGCGGGTCCTTTTCCGGGCTGAGCCGTCCGACGGTCAAAAGCCTGATTCCGCAGCCGTCCGGGTACTCCGGACACGGCGCCTTCGCACTCTGCCGGATCTCTTCGATATCGATCAGGTTCGGCAGAACGGAGACGTTTTCAAGCGCGGGGAACGCTTCCCGCAGAACCGTGCGCGCCGCTTCCGATACCGCAAAGACGCGGTCGTATCGGGGATAGTACTCCGCGTCGAGCCGTTTCACCGATTCCGGGAAGGTATACGCCCCATGATGGTAAAACGCGTATTTCCGCTTTGCCCGCACCCGGTCGATCACGTAATACTTCAGATTGCTGACATGCGAATACGCAATCGCGATATCGTACGCTTTGCGGATCCGCGGAACCGCAAGCCACCGCTTCTTTCGGAGCGCGCCGCAAAGCGATACAGCAAACCCGCGGCTCAGTACGCCTCGGCTTTTATATGCGGTCCGAACGCTTTCCGTGCCCGGCAGACAGATCCGGTTGACGCCGGCCGGAAGCCTGACCTCCTCCGGAAGGGAGCTGCGCCAGATCAGTACGTCGATGTCGCACGTTTCCCTGCAATATGCGACGAACGCGGCAAGGCTCTTTGCGATGCCGCCCATGATGAGCGAATCCACCGCAACGAGCATTTTCTGTCTTTTCGCCGGTATTGCCTTTTCCGTCTGCATACCTGTTATGCGTTCTCCTTTGCCGAAAAATATCCGCGGATCAAAAACGAGCCGTACATGACCTGACCGTACATGACCCTGTACCGGAACGGCAGACCCCGAAGATACTTCTTGTTCGCTTTGAAGTACCGTTTCTCCTCGGCGATGTACCCCTTCTGCGACTTGCGCATTCCGTTCCGAAAAAGCTGCCGCACCGTGACCAGCGCGTGACCGTACACCCATCTGTGCGCAAGCGCCGCATGCCGCGGAAACTGCCGCGCACAGCATTGCTCGACCTCGCGCGCTGCCTTCACGTAATCCAGCCGTTTCAGAGAAAATCCGCTCTTCATCGCGGAGCCGCCGTGCTGCCGGTAATGATAACCGACGAAATCGTCGATAAAGACGGTTTCCGCTTCGGAAAACGTTTCGAACACAAACAGGACGTCTTCCCCGTAAGCATAGGGTTTGAAGCGGATATCGCCGATGCATTCCCGCCGGAAGATCTTGTTGTACGGACCGTACATACAATCCTTGACAAACCCGTTTTCAAAGAAGCGGGAAACGACGTCCTCCGTGCTGTAAGCCGCGGCTTCCGGCCGTTCGATCACGATGCGGGTCCCGTCCGGCGCAATCCGGTCCAGCTGGCACGCGGCGATCCCGGCGCCGGACCGGCCGAGATCGTCCGTCAAACGTTCATACAGGTCCGGCTCGATCCAATCGTCGCCGTCGACAAAGGAGATATACGCGCCGGTCGCATGCTCGAGTCCGAGGTTTCTCGCCGAGGACACGCCGCCGTTTTCCTTGTGCAATACTCGAATGCGGCTGTCCTGCCGCGCATATTTCTGACAGACGTCCAGGCTGCCGTCGGTCGATCCGTCGTCCACAAGAATCAGCTCAAAATTCGCATAGGTCTGCCGTAAAACAGACTCGATGCAGGCGGGCAGATACTGTTCCAGATTACAGACGGGTACAATGATGCTCAGCTTGCCGCGCTCCTTCATCGCCCCGCCTCCTTTCCGATCGCATACCGCCGGGCCAAAAGCCGATACAGCGGCTTTGCAACGCGGAACAGCCGGAACTCGATCCGCTCCTTTCGCCTGAGCCATCCGGAGACCCCGGCATAACGCTCCCGTACGTAGGCCGTGCATTCCCGCGTCTTCTCGGCATAGTTCTTTTCCTCGCCGCCGGCATACAGTGCGCGCAGCACGTTCATCCGTGCCCGGAAGCAGTAAACCTTTGCTGTCTCAAGAAGCTCCGGACGATGCGCTTCGATCAGCTTCAGCGCGGCGTCCTTTGCTGCGATTTCGTCAAACCGGCTCTCGCGGAAGGCCGATCCTGTGATGGAATCTTCGCGGATCCGGTAATGATAATACGGCGCGTTCAGGATCACGCCTTTTTTGCAGCGCGTCAGATATTGAAGATTGAAGATCAGATCCTCGCCGTGGATCATCCCTTCCGGAAAGCGCAGTTCTCCGATCCGTTCCCGCCGGTAGAGCTTGCCCCACGCGGCGTTGCTGAGCCTGCCGAATACTTCCTCCCACAGCGCTTTTTCGGTCAGGGGCTCGCCCATGCTCTCCGTTTCCGTTTTTGGAATCGCTTCGTCTCCTGCAAACCGCCGGTACCCGCAGATCGCAAGATCGTATGCGTCTGAACGGATCGCATGCTCCATGCTTTTCAGCATCCCGGGGTCGATCTCATCGTCCCCGTCGACAAAGCAAAGGTATTCGCCGCGCGCGGTTTCCAGCCCTGCGTTTCTCGCGCCGGACAGCCCGCGGTTCTCCTGATGAACGACCCTGATCCTGTCGTCGATCGCCGCATAGCGATCGCAGATCTGTCCGCATCGGTCGGGCGAACCGTCGTCGACGAGAATGATCTCGAAATCGGTGACCGTTTGCGACCGGATGCTCTCGACGCACCGGTCAAGATACGCCTCCACCCGATAGACCGGGACGATCACGCTGATCATATCGACGCCTCCTTCTGCTTTCGATCCGGCTCCCGAAGACCGAACGCTTCCTCGAGATACGCCCGCGCCTTTGCCCGTTCCCCGCAGATCACCGTCTCCGCGTCTTTCATCACGGGCGGCACGGAAATCTCCCGCGCATCCGCCGCAATGCCGTTCCGTTCCGCGCCGAACCGGGTCAGAAGGTCCCGGATGCGCGCGTCCGCCATTCCGTCGATCGCAAGGAACGGCTTGCCGAAAATCAGCGAAAACGCCGTCCCGTGAAACGACGAGGTCAGCACCAGCGCCGCCCGGTCGATAAGCGACAGGAAATCATAGGGGCCGGCGTCATAAAGCTTCACAAACGGATTCATCCAATCGTTTTTGTTCCGATATCCTGTGATCACGACCGGAAGGCCGAGCTGTTTTGCCGCCCGCTTTGCAAGCCGGATCTGCGCCTTCGAAGGCTCCAGGCAGTAAAACAGGATATAGCGGTCCGGATAAGGCTCGCTTTCGAGCTTCCGCCATTCTTCCGCGGAAAGCAGAAACACCGGATCGGGCATGAGCGCGATGCGTTCCTCGTCTAAGAACGCGCCGAGCGCCTCGCGGCTCTGCGTTTCCCGGACCGAGACGGACGCAAACGCTCTGAGCAGACCCGCATACCGTTCCGCGTCGAACCGGCTCCGGTCGATCGGCAGGGGACCGAGACTCGCGGCGTACGAGATCTTTTTTCCGCCGCAGCCATCGAACAGATACGCGTAACTGAAATCCTTTGCCCGGACGTTCCAGACCTGATCGCTGCCGGAGAGCAGCACGTCGAAGTCCGCCGCCCGTTCCGGCAAAGCGGAAGGGTCGGAAAACGGTTCCGTCACAAAAAGCCGCTCCGCGATAAACCGTTCGAATTTGTCGTGCTGCCGGTCGATTTTCCTTTTGTACGGAAGATACATCAGCCGCTTCACGACATTCCTGGGGGAATCCGCTTTCGGCGGCAGGTACAGCGCCTGCTGTTGTGCGCTGCGGAAGCCGATGATCCGGTATTCACAGGGGATGCGATGCTGTTGGAAAAGGTCGACGATGAACTGCTGCAGCGCATACGCCTGCAGTACGGATCCGTAATTATGCGAACCGAAAAACGTCATTGTGCCGATCTTCACCGTTTCCCTTGCTCCTCCTTTATGACTCCCATATCCCGTTCTGATGGCGTTTCTTCAGGATCCTTCGTTTGATCCGAAGACTTGCGCGCGGAAACAGATATGTGAAAACGATGTTCCCTTTTGTCTTTACGGACACGTCCTTTTCCCGCATCACGCAGCAAAAATGTGTCTTGATCCCGCTCCGGATCCGCGAAAGGACCGCTTCGTCCCGCTCGTGTTCCTGCTTTGCCTTTGCGCGAAGATACAGGAAGGTCTTTAAAAGATTCCGTTCCGGGATATACGCCGATCCGGGCGCCTTCTCCCGATAAAGCGCAAGCAGCTTTTCCTGCGCGCCCGCAAGCGAAAGCCCGCGCTTAAGCGAAAGCTCCTCTCCGTCCGCTTTTCTGGTATAGCGGTACAGCGGTTCGGATAGATACACTGCGCGCCGCACGCTTTCGAGATTCTGCGCGCAGAACAGAAGATCCTCGCATTGCAGCAGCGATTCGTCCAGCGACGTATGAATCAATTCCCGCTTAAAAAGCTTGTTCCAAAGATAGCCGCGCATGCCCTGTGAACCGAGAATCGCGCGGTAAATCGTTTCGCCTTCAAAGACCGCGGTCCCGCCGTCGCCCTTCTCCGGGATCGCGCCGTATTCCGTTTCGTGGATCACGCCGCATCCGGCAAGATCCGCGTCATGCTCCGAAAGGGCAAGGAGAAGCTTCCGGTACATATCCGGCTGGATCCGATCGTCGCTGTCGACAAAGCCGATGAATGCGCCCTTTGCCGTTCTCAATCCCGCATTCCGCGCCGCCGCCGCGCCGCGGTTTTCCGTACGGATCAAACGAATGTCCGTTTCCCGCGCAAGGCGATCGAGAATCTCAGGCGTTGCGTCCGTCGATCCGTCGTCCACGACGATCGTCTCGATTCCGATCTCGTCGGTCCTGTTTGCAAGGACGGATCGCACCGCGCGTTCAACGGTCCGTTCCCCGTTGAACACCGGGATGATCACAGAGATCAGATGCTTGCTGCTTTTCTGTTCCGTCATCGCCGAACGCACCTCACAGATTGTTGAAGATCCACTGGAAATTGCCGATCCCTCCCGCATAGACGGAGTAGATCCAGTAAAGAAACAGACCGACAAGCACCGCGTAGACCGTAATATTCCGGGAGCGCTCGTCCTCGATCAGACGGAACAGATGCACATAGCCGACGGTCACAGCCGCGCCGGTATAGATACCGATCCTGCCGAAATAGGTGCTTCCCATGCCCGCCAGCATCGAGAACGCATGGAAGAACAGCGTATTCATATAAAAGTTTTGTTCCCGGTTGAGATTGTCCTTCCGGCACAAAACAAGGTACAGGATCACCGGAACAAACGCAACGAGGATGCGGAATATGCTGACGCTTGCGGAGAGATACACTCTGTCAAGGTCCATCGTCTTATCCTTGACGCTCCCGATGACCGAGAAAATGAAATCATAGGAAAACTGGATCACGATCGCGCCGATCGCCAGCAGCACAAGCTGTGTCACGTCCGCCTTCCGGTTGAGCAGGAAATACGGGATGATCATGACCGCCGCCGAAAAATGGAACATTGTCGCCGCGACAACGACCAGAATGTACTGCCACAGTTTTTTTTCAAGGATCAGCCGGTGTCCCGCGAACAGGATTGCCGCAGCGAGATACTGCCGGATGCCGTTGAAGCCGCCCTGCCACTGTCCGAGGAACAGATAGAACAGCATGCTCAGCAGAAACGACGGGCTTATCCGGTAGATCGTCAGCACGTACAGTCCGATCGTGATGCACGCGGAGACAAAGATCAGCGTCTGATCGTGATCGAAGACAAGACGACAAAGCTTTGCGAGCAGCTCAAAGCCGCCGTTCTGGAGCGAAACGATGCTTTTGAATATCTCGCTCCAGTCATCGACAGTCCAATGGTAATACGCCATGAAATCCGTGCCGACCTGATACCGGAACCCGGAAACCGATATCAGGATCAGCGCAAGCAACAGCACCGAAACCGGCTCCGGGCGCAGATAAACCCGCCCGTTTCTTCCGATCCGCGTCTTCGGAAACGCGTCCGCCATGCCGCCGAATATGACCGTGGCCGCAAGAACCGCCCAATAAACGATCGACATCTCAGGACCCTCCGAACCCGCGGCGCCGGTGAAGGAACCTGACCGCAAACATGGGTGTGCACGACTTCAGCACCGCCGTAACCGCAGGCTTCACGATCCAGCGCTTCGGAAATCCCAGAAGCCGGAAGCCCTGCGCCTTCAGCCGCACGACGTTCATCCGGTCCTTCGCCGTCCTGCGCTGCAGCGTTTCCCGGTTTTCCCGCACATTGTACAGCGCCTCCGGGATATTCTCGCCCCGGAACCCTGCATGGAAGAACCGGAACCACAGCTCCAGATCCTCCGCGCGTTCGGCGCGCTCGGAAACAGAATACCCGCCGAGCGCGTCATAGACGCTCTTATAGGTCATCACGGTTGCATGGAAAAACGGACTGCGCGTTTTCAGCGTCAGCTTGTCCGGATGCTCGGCTGCATGCCGGATGCCGTATGTGCCCGTCTCGTCAAAGCAACGCATATCCGTGCCGACAAGCTGTATGTCCGGATGCGCAAGAAGGTATTCCGTCTGCCGCAAAAACCGGTCCGGATGCGAGATGTCGTCCCCGTCCATACGCGCGATCAGCTCGCCCGATGCAACCGAAAGACAGCGGTTCAGCGTATAGGCGAGCTTCTTGTTCGTTTCGTTCCGGATAAGAACGATCCGCTGCGGGTCCCGCTTTGCATAGGAATCCGCAATTGCGTACGTTCCGTCCGAGGAGCCGTCGTCGCATAGGATCAGCTCCCAGTTCGGGTACGTCTGCCTCAGGATCGATTCGATCGCTTCCGGCAGCGTCTTTTCACAATTGTAGACGCCCATGATTACGGACACCTTGGGACACTCCGTCATTCCGCTTCTCCGTCGAAATAGGCTTCAGCCAGTTCCTTTTGAACGTTCACATCCTTGTAGGGCTCGGCGGAACGGATCGCGTCCGCCGTGTAATCCTTCTCCCCGTCGAAAATCAACCGGATCCGCTGCGCAAGCCCGGTTACGTCGTTCGCGTCAGCCAGATATCCGTTTACGCCGTCGCTGATCAGCTCGCAGTGCGCTCTGTTGCGCGAAGCGACGACCGGCTTGCCGCAAAGCAGCGCTTCGATGACGTTCAGCGGCATTCCCTCGCGAAAGCTGAGGGCGAGCTCGGCGTCGCAGACCTTCATATACCGGTCCAGCTTTGTGGTATAACCGAGAAACCGCACATGCGATTCCACGCCTTCCTGTTTTGCGAACGTTTCGAGCGCGTCTTTTTCGGGACCGTTTCCGGCGATCAGCAGCGTCGTGTCCGGATGCGTTTTCAAGACTTCCTTCAAAACGGCGATCGCCGTTTTCTGATTCTTGTTGGGCAGCAGCTCGCCGACGTTCAGCAGAATGCGTCCCGAAAGTCCGAGCTCCCGTTTGAGCTCCGCCTGCGTCCGTTCGTCCGCAGAACGGTATTTTTCGCTGTTCGCGCCGACGCTGTGCAGCCGGTATACCGGGCAGCGGAATTTCGACTTCGCAAGCGCATCATCCTCCGCATTGACCGTGAACAGCTTGTCCGTGCAGTGAGAAAAAAGCTTTTCAAGCGGATAAGCCGTAAGCCAGCTCAGGCGCGAAGACCCGCGATAAAAATGAAACCCGTGCGCCGTATAGTAGACCTTTGTGCCGGACTTTCTGTATTTTTTTGCCGCAAGTCTTCCGAGTATGCCGCCGACGGGCGTATTGCAATGCACCACGTCATAGCGATTCTCCCGCAGGATGGCTTTGAGCTTTTTGTAAGCCCTCAGATTACTCCGGCTGAACGGCGAGCGCGAGAACGGTACGTCGAACACGGCGTCCGGATAGATCAGTTCCAGTCCGTCCTTCTCGCCGAGGTTGTTCCGCGCGGCAACGTGGATCTCCCAGCCGCGCTCCTTCAGCAGCTTCATCAGCGGTTTATGAAACTGCCCGATATGGCTTTGTACCGTTGCAATCAAAAGTACTCGTTTCATCCGATCTCTTTCAGGTTTCTCAGGATCACGCCGTTCAGACGTTCCCGGTTTCCGTCGCCCGCAAAGCTGTTGTGCGGGGTGACGATCACGTTTTCCCGTGTCCAAAGCGGACTGCTTTTTGGAAGCGGCTCCGGCTCGAATACGTCGAGAACCGCGCCGCCGATGTTGTCGATCCGTTCTTCCAGCGCGTTCTGATCCACGATCCCTCCGCGGGAAATGTTGACCAGAATCGCGTGCCGGTTCATCAGATCAAGCCGTCTCGCGTTCAAAATCCCGCGCGTCTCTTCGGTCAGAGGCAGCGCAAGAACCGCGACGTCCGCACGCGGCAGCATCCCGTCAAGTTCGCCGATCGGGCGGATCATGTCAAAGGCTTTGTGCTCCCGCGCCTTTGTCGCAAAGCCGATCACGCGGCAGCCGAAAGCTCTGAACCGCTCGGCGCACGCCGTGCCGACGCTTCCGCAGCCGAGGATCAGCACGGTCTTTCCGTAAAGCTCCATCAGCGAGCGATCCTTTTCCCAGACCGCGCTTCTTTGCTTCGCATCAAATGCGCGCATCCGTTTATACATCCAAAGCACCCCGCCCACGGCGTACTCCGCCATCGGGATGCTGTATACGTCCTTCGCGGTGCGAAACGCGATTCCGCGCGCGCGCATATATGCCGTCGGCATGTGGTCGAAACCCGCAGAGGTGATCTGCACATACCGGAGATTCGGAAAGCTCTCGATCGGATGACAGGAAAACAGGTGATTGCCGATGACCCCTTCGACCCATGCCGCGGGGCACGGCAGCGCGTCGTCTTCCCGTTTCAGGAAGGCGATCTCATGTCCCATAGCCCGTATCGCGGGAAGGGCTTCTTCGGCATATTGCCATGCGCCTGTGATCAGAATATTCACCGATTTCTCCTCACCGGTCCATCTCGGAAAGCACCTGCCGCACCGCAAGGGCAAGCGCTTCTTTGTTTTTCATAAAGTAACTGCCCTCGGGACCCTGCTCCCGAAGACGTTGTTCACATTCCGCTTCAAGCGCGCGAAGCCCTCGCATCGCCCGCGAGAACAGCTCCTCGATGACAGCGAGGTCCCCGATCGTCTGAATATTGCAGAAGCTTCTCGAAAGGATCGCGCCGGTCGAGCCGAGCCGATAGTGCTCCCGAAGCACGATCTCCGCCGGAATGAGCCCGCGCCCGGGCGAGGCGATCCCGCCGATCCCGTAGGTTTTCCCATGGCAACGGAGCTTTTTGCAGATTTTCTCGACCGTGCCGTCGTTCATCGGCTCAAACAAAAACCGTTCATGATACGACAGCGACAGATCGTTGAGCCCGATATGGATCTCATCCGCCGCATCCGTTACGCCGGCTGTGTCGATCAGCTTCGCCGCCTCTGCGGTTTCCAGGAGAAGCATCGTTTTCGCCCGTCCGTCGACCGCCTCCAGAAACCGGCTTACCTCCGCTTCCGTTTTATAGTACGGCAGCATGACGATATCGGCGCCCGCTGCGATCACACGGTCGATCTCCTCTTCGGAGGCCGGATACCCATCCTCCTGCGTGTCGTGGATCGGATTGACCCGAACCAGCAGTTCGGAGCGGTCGATCACGCGACGGATCGAAGCGACGTCCCCGAAGGAATGCCGGTTCAGCGCAGTGTTCATGCCGTTCTGCCGCTGCGCCTTGCCGATATACTCCATATCCACGCAGATGCGATCGACGCCCGCGCCTTGTGCGATTGCGGCAATCTCCTGTCGATTTGTAATGTATATATACTTCAATGCCCTCTCCCTTGTTTTGCGATCAAACCGTCGCGCCCTTGTTTTCGTTGCCCTTTCCGGAAAGCATGACGCCGACGGTCAGAAAAACGATCTTCAGATCCAGAGCAAACGAAACGTGATCCGCGTACCACACATTCAGACGCAGCCGTTCGTGCCATTCGAGTTCCCGTCTGCCGTGTACCTGCGCCCACCCGGTGATCCCCGGACGCACCCGAAACATCCGAAGCTGCTCCTCCGAATATCGGTCGATCGTCCACGGATGGTAGGTCAACGGCGGACGCGGTCCGATGAAGCTCATATCGCCGCGCAGGATGTTCCACAGCTGCGGAAGCTCATCGAGCGAGGTCGCCCGCAGGAACCTGCCGACCTTCGTGACCCGGCTGTCGTTCCGATCGCTGTAAACGCCGGATCCGGTGTGTTCCGAATTCTCCGCCATGGTGCGGAACTTGCAGATCCGGAAAACCTTCGCATCGCGCCCCAGCCGCTCCTGCCGGAAGACAGCAGGCCCTTTTGAGGTGCAACGCACGAGAATCGCGATCAAAAGAAACAGCGGGGACAGCACAAGAAGTCCCAAAGCCGAAAACACGATATCTGAGATTCGCTTTACAAACGCCTGATACATTTTCCTGAGCCTATGCTTCAGCGCCGTGTCCCGCTTCTCTTTCTGTTTTTCTTCTTAGCATTCCCGTAGTAATACCCGTAACCGTACCCGTAATCGTACCGTTTCCGATCCAGCTTGCTCATGGTCACATTGTTTATGATGCAGCCGATCACCGGCGTCTGTGTCTGCTCCATCGTTCGCACAAGCCTTTGCAAACCGTCTTTTGTGATCTTGTTATACGCAAGGACCAGGATGCTCCCGTCACAGCGTTTCGCGATCTCCGCAGCGTCGATCACTGCGCCGATAGGCGGCGTATCGACGATCACCGCATCAAACTCTCTTCCCATGTCCTCCATGAGTCGGTCAAATTCTTCCGACGTCAGAAGAGACAGCGGCGACTGCACCAGCTTACCCGCCGGCAGCAGATACAGATTCGGGATATCGGTCTGATAAATGACGCCGTCAAGTTCAGCCTGTCCCGACAGATAATGAGAAAGCCCGTTCTTGGTGTGCGTGATACCGTACCGGTTGATCAGGGTCGATTTTCTAAGGTCTCCGTCGATCAAAAGAACGGTCTTCCCCCGCTTTGTCATCCCATAAGCAATTCGGGTTGCCAAAAACGTTTTGCCGTTATTTGCATCGTGACTCGTGATTGCAATTCGCTTGATCTTCTTCCCCGCGAATGCGATGTTGGAACAAATTGCGTTGATCACTTCGTCCCCTGCGTAATCCAATGCCAAAGTCTGTCTGATCTCCGCAACGGGTCCTGAGTTGTTCGTTTCACCGCGATGCCTCTTCTCATAATACTCCGCATTCTCGCTTTGTTTGGGCAGCATGCCCAATGTTGCCAGTCCGGTCGCTTTTTCCACATCCTCGCCGGTCCGGATCTTGTTGTCGAGCAAAAACAGAAACACCAGCACGGCGATCGCCGCCAATGCACCGATGCCGGCAGCCTTCAAAATGATGCTTCTGAGCTTCGGCGTGACCGGGCTCGACGGGATCTGCGCACTCTCAAGGATCTGCGGTTTCCGAAGCTCCATCTGTTTTTCGATATACGTCTGCACGACTTCGGAGTATGCGTCCGCAATCAGTTTCGCTTCTTCCGGATTGCCGGAGCTCACCGTGATATAGAGCAAGTGCGACCCCTTCGGATTGCTGACGGACACCAAATAGTCCGGCTTGTCCACGCCGTATTCCGAAAGCATCTTCTCCTTCACGGTTTCATGGATCTCTGCGATCTTGAAAACTTCCTGATAATCCACGGTCAATACGGAGCCGAGCTGCAGATCCGACATGGAGATGGTTTTCTCCGATCCCGCAATATACAGCTTGGATGTGGCTTCATATACGGGTTTTACAAACAGCTTCGTATAGCCGCCCGCAAGCCCTGCGCAAAGAACGGCTGCGATCAGAACCCAGTAGATCTTGCCAAGCAGAAAATAGAACAGCGATTTCCAGTCGATCCCGCTGCTGTACCGCGAAGAATCGCTGCGCAGTTCACCCTGTTCCGAATACGTGCTGCCCTGATTTTGATTGCCGTTCGGCGTCATTCCATTCATCCTGAACCTCATTTTCTCTCTGTTTCAAACAATTATGTCCGCTCCGTACGAAAACACTGCAAATATCGATTCTATTCGTACTTTATGACAGAAAACATTCCTATATATAATACATCGAAATCGTATAACTTGTCAATGTTCATCGTTCGCCGCTGTATCAATACATCTGCGGGCGTCAAATGCAGGCAACCCAAAAACGGCAAAACAGAGCCCTCCGATTTGATCGTAAACGGAAGGACAACACTATTCAAGGAAGCAGCGCCGAGCACGCGGCTCAGCTGCGTATGTGCACTATGTTCAAATCCTGCACGTAGAGCGTGCAAAAGCAAATCGTGCCGCAGGCACGCCCCGCAAAAGGTTGGTAGCGAGAGATTTTCGTCGTGAGGGCGTTTACAACCGAACAGAAAATCCGAGCGTGACCTTTTGCGGAAAGGAGCCATGGCGACGCGCGATCAAACGCGCGACGGCACCTCTGTAACGAAGCGAAGCGGAGTGGATACGGAACAAGGCGCCGCGGCGGCTTATTTGTGAAACAAAAAAGCCGCCGCAAGCCAAGTGAAGCTTGCGACGACGTGGCGTGCCCGACACGATACGGCGTCTTTTCTGATTGCATAATCAGAAGAAAAGACGCCGGCGACACAGCCCTCCGAGCTGTGTATGTGCACTACGTTCAAATCATGCACGCAAAGCGTGCATAAGCAAATCGTGCCGCAGGCACGCCCCGCAAAAGGTTGGTAGCGAGAGATTTTCGTCGTGAGGGCGTTTACAACCGAACAGAAAATCCGAGCGTGACCTTTTGCGGAAAGGAGCCATGGCGACGCGCGATCAAACGCGCGACGGCACCTCTGTAACGAAGCGAAGCGGAGTGGATACGGAACAAGGCGCCGCGGCGGCTTATTTGTGAAACAAAAAAGCCGCCGCAAGCCAAGTGAAGCTTGCGACGACGTGGCGTGCCCGACACGATACGGCGTCTTTTCTGATTGCATAATCAGAAGAAAAGACGCCGGCGACACAGCCCTCCGGGCTGTGTATGTGCACTACGTTCAAATCATGCACGCAAAGCGTGCATAAGCAAACGACCCCGCCCTAAAGGCGGAGTCGTTTGCTTGTGGCGTGCCCGACACGATTTGAACGTGCGGCCTTCAGAGTCGGAGTCTGACGCTCTATCCAGCTGAGCTACGGGCACAGGTTCCGGATGCCTGCCTATTATAGCAGGCCCGGGGCGGGGGCGCAAGCGGGATCGGCGAAAAAACTGTTGACAGATCGGGCCAAAGAATATATAATACCCCAATCAACTGAATATTCATGATAGAGGTCGCGATCGACAAGAGTAGCCCGTGTGCAGGCAGGCAAGCGCAAGCGGGGGAAAGGGGAGATCGCCGAGGAGCGGACCAGCAGCCTGAGCGAGTCCGTGTCCGGGGCAGCGGAGAACATCCGTTGAACTGTCGCCCGAAGGGGCGGAGAGCTGTCAGACGATATGGGGAGAATCCTTTTGTTTCAACTGTGGCGTCATGACGGGTCATGATCCCACAGTTGATTGCATCTTAGCCAACGAAAGGAGTTTCCCATGAGAAACACAAGAAGAGCCCTCGCCGTTTTACCCATCCTGTTGATTCTGCTGCTCGTCACCACCGCCGTGACCTTCGCCGCCGGCGAGGGTGACGGGGAGGTCCCCTCCCGGTTCTATCAGACCTTCTGGTCGCTGCTGCCCGCCGTCATCGCCATCGGCCTCGCCCTCGTCACCAAGGAGGTGTACACCTCCCTGTTCGTGGGCATCCTGGTGGGCGGGCTTCTCTATTCCAACTTCAACTTCGAAGGCACCCTGACCCACATCTTTAGCGACGGGTTCGTAGGGTCCCTAGCCGACAGCTACAACGTGGGCATCCTGGTGTTCCTGGTGATATTGGGCATCCTGGTGGTGCTCATGAACAAGGCCGGAGGCTCCGCCGCCTTCGGGCGCTGGGCAGCCGCCCATATCAAGACCCGGGCCGGAGCCCAGCTCTCCATCATCGCCCTGGGCGTGCTGATCTTCGTGGACGACTACTTCAACTGCCTCACCGTGGGCTCCGTCATGCGGCCCGTGTCCGACAAGAGCCGGATCAGCCGGGCGAAGCTCGCCTACCTCATCGACGCCACGGCGGCGCCCGTGTGCATCATCGCGCCGGTGTCCTCCTGGGCCGCGGCGGTCAGCTCCTACGTGGAGGACGGGAACGGCCTGTACCTGTTCATCAAGGCCATCCCCTTCAACTTCTACGCCATCCTCACCATCGCCATGATGATTTTCCTGGCGGTGACGAACCTCGACTACGGGCCCATGGCCAGGCATGAAAAGAACGCCCGGGAGAAGGGCGACGTGTTCTCCGGCGTGAAGGCCATGGCCGACGCCGCCGGCGAGACCGCCAACCCCAAGGGGAAGGTGCTGGATCTGGTGCTGCCCATCGTGGTGCTGATCGTCGCCTGCGTCACCGGCATGATCTACTCCGGCGGGTTCTTCGAGGGGGCCGGGTTCGTGGAGGCCTTCTCCAACTCCGACGCGTCCGTGGGCCTCATGCTAGGCTCCGCCGTGGCGCTGGTGGTCACCGTGATCTACTACCTCCTCCGCCGGGTGATCCACTTCAAGGAGATCGCCGCCAGCATTCCCGAGGGGTTCAAGTCCATGGTCCCCGCCATCCTGATTTTGACCTTCGCCTGGACGCTGAAGGCCATGACCGACAGCCTGGGCGCCAAGCAGTTCGTGGAGGCCCTGGTGAAGGGGTCCGCCGGCGGATTCCAGTCGTTCCTGCCCGCCATCGTGTTCCTGATCGCCGTGGGGCTCAGCTTCGCCACGGGCACCAGCTGGGGCACCTTCGGGATCCTGATCCCCATCACCCTGGGCGTGTTCCCGCTGACGGACCCCCTGGGCGTGGTGTGCGTGTCCGCCTGCATGGCCGGGGCGGTCTGCGGCGACCATTGCTCGCCCATCTCTGATACCACCATCATGGCCAGCGCCGGAGCCCAGTGCGACCACGTGACCCACGTGTCCACCCAGCTCCCCTACGCCATGACCGTGGCCGGGGTCAGCTTCTTCGCGTACCTGTTCACCGGGTTCGTGCCCAACGCCCTCGTCGCCCTGCCCGTGGCCCTGGTGCTCATGATCGCCGCCCTGTTCCTGGTGCGGGCTGTTTTGAATAAGAGGAATTAAACATTCGTCGCCAAAAACATAAAGAAGGGGTCTTGCTTTCCGAACGAAAGATAGACCCCTTCTTAAGTTTTCTCTTTTTTCGAAAAGAGAAAAAAGCGACAAAAACTAACTCAAGATCTGTCAGACCGTTTTTAGCAGGCGTGGGCTGTTCCTGAACCGTCGGTTCAAAAAGGCTATCGAGCGGTCTGAACGGAACGAAGCTCGCACTGGACTTCTTGTCTTTCTCGGTCATTCTCGATCACCTCCTGGGTCAGCTTTTCATATGCGGCAGCGACCTTGCCCTTCGGATCGAACGCAAAGATGCTCTTGCCTCTGGCGCTGCTCTCTGTCATCCGGATCGACGTCGGGATCTCAGTTTCAAACACTTTGAAGATGCCACCGTAGCTTTCTCGAAGCTGGGCGACCAGGTCCTTCGTGAAGTTCGGTCGGTTGTTCATCATAGTCACTAGGACGCCTTCAATAGAGAGGTACATATGTTTACTGAATTGGATTTATTACGTGTGAAGGAAGTGATCCGCGAGCTGGCCAGCATTCACGGTGTTAGCGAAGAGACCATACGCGTAGAAATGGAACAGGCAATTAATGCCGGGTACAACAATCCAGATCCCGCAGTCAAGGGCATATGGGATGATGCTCCCTTTCGTGGAACCAGACCTTCGCTAGAGGAGTTTATCCTTTGGTGTGCGCTGCAAGCAGACTCCTAAGACCTCCTTTTATCAGCGTCAAGCACATGGTCAAAAGAGCAAATAAATGATGTCGGAAACAATGGATAATAAGAAAAATGTAGTAAAATGTAGTAAATCTTGTTGAATCAGGGTCAATTTCGGCTCAACAGTGATGTATATTAGAGATAAATATGCATTTTGAACAATAGGTATTCAGTGTTTTGTGTAGTAAGAGAAACAGGAAAACAAAAACCCAGAAAACGTAGTGTTTTCGGGGCTTTCATGGCGTGCCTGACACGATTCGAACGTGCGACCTACAGAGTCGGAGTCTGTCACTCTATCCAGCTGAGCTACAGGCACATATGCATCAAATATTCATTTTTCAAGGACAATATAGCTTAGGGGTCGGAGTCTGACGCTC
This sequence comes from uncultured Clostridia bacterium, assembly GCA_947168855.1. Lineage (GTDB taxonomy): Bacteria > Bacillota > Clostridia > Christensenellales > CAG-138 > UBA3792. The sequence goes on along the minus strand of CAMVNO010000008.1, from coordinate 47,153 downwards.
TATCCAGCTGAGCTACGGGCACAAGAGCGGTTTTTGTGAACCGCGGAGCATATTATAACACAGGTTTCTTTGCGTTGCAAGGGAAATTTGGAGATCACAGCACGGGATCCGTCTTTATAAAAGCCGCTATCTCCTCCGGCACGTCTCCCGCAGCGGAAAGTGTTCCGTCACAATGCAGGATCAGCGCGAACGCCCCTGCCGGCGCCACCTCGGCAACGTCCGTTTCGGCGGACAGCGCCGAAAGAAACGCTTCCTTGCACGGCATCAGCGCGCGGCAGCAAAGGCTCCTGTCGGCGCGAATGCCGACCAGCACCGCTGCGCTGCTTGAAAGCGCAATCGTATCCTTCCATTCGTCGAACGAAAAACCGTCGCTGTGAATGAGACCGTCCTCATCCAGCGCGAATGCCGTACCGTTTACGATGCACGCGTCGCAGAACGATGCGCCGGCAAAGCTCTCCTCCGGACGCGAACAGAGCAGCGTGCCGTCTTCACGTACGCCGATCAGCGCCATCTCGCATGCCGCGATTTTTTGAAGTCCCGTCCAGCCGGACAGATCGTATTCGGAAAACCCGCAATGCAGCAGCGTGCCGTCCGCGCGGATCGCAAAGCTGTCCCACGGTCCGCAGGCAATTGAAACGACGTCCGTCCATGCGGTCACGCCGCATTGTCCGTATGTATTGTCGCCCGCGGCGACAACCGTGCCGTCCGCTTTCAGCCCGATCGTGTGTCGATATCCCGCGGCGATCGCGGTGACGGTCTGAAATGCGTCCACGTCGCATTGTCCGTATGCGTTATCCCCGAACGCGCGAACGCTGCCGTCGGAAAACAGAAACGCCGCGTGCGCGTGTCCTGCGGCGATGCGCCCGCTCGTCAGCGTGCTGCGCGCCTGCGCGATCTGCTCCAGTCGGTTCCAATCCTCCTCGGAGACGCCCTTTGCAAGCAAAACCGCTTTTTCGGGATCGGTCTCGCCGGTCAGCGCAACGGCGATCTCGGTCGCGCGCGTTTCCGAATCCGCATAGGGAATCAGCGCGCAAAACGCGCGGAACGCCTCGTGCCCTTCGCCGTTTTGCAGCATCCGCTCCGCAATGCGATAGCCGCATGCGCTGTATCGTTCCGACGCGTCCGCGTACGGGATCAGCGCGAAATACGCGTCCTGCGCCGCCGCGTCGTCGCCGCTCTCCTCGAGCGCTCTTGCCATACGATACCGGCATTCCCGCACGCGCGTTTGCGCGTCGCGATACGTGCCGAGCGCCGAAAACGCCTCTTCCGCGGAGGCGTAATCGCCTTCCTCCAGCGCCTGTTCCGCACGCCGATACGCGATCTCCGCCCGCAGCTCCTCCGCATGTTCGGAATCCGATTTTGCGGCAAGCACGGCAGCCCGTTCCCAATCCCCGTTTTGCGCTGCTTGCTGTGCAAGCGCTTCATACCGCGCCGTGCGGTTTGCGACCGACAGCCATACGACGGTCGTGACGATCGGGATCAGCAGCCCGAGCACGACGACGGCGAGGATCATGCGTTTATCCGTTTTCATCGCGCCCCTCCTTACAGATACCGGTTCAAGAAATTCAGCATATACCCTGCATTGATGCTGTTCGCTGTTCCCAGAATGATATAGATATCGTCGATCGCATGGTCGCGGACATAGTCCGTCAGCGTCCAGCATGCATGCTTCGCATCGTAATACGCTACCCGGAAATCGGTCGTGTGGACCTCATCATAATACGGCGTCAGATACGGGACGAAGGCGCAGAGAAAGGAATCGCCGACCACGAGACATCTTCTGCCGGAATCGACGCCGGTTTCATAACAGCGCCACGGGCCGAGCGTTCCGCCGATATAGGAAACATAGTTCGCTTGCTTCAGCATAAACGGGCACGGCTTTTCGGTGCCGTCCCACGCGATCGTATAGCCTGTCACGGGCAGCTGCGGGATCATCACGTCGATCGTGTCTCCCTTGTGCGTCTTCTTCAGCTCGGGATGCGAGGTGTATTTCGCGCCGTAAAACCCGTCGAGATGATAATAGGCGTACCCGTCGTACGGCAGCGGATGGATCCCGATCCGCTCCAGCATTGCCTGCGCAACGTAGCATGCCGCCCTCGGTTTCCAATGGTGATCGGTGGTGAAAAACAGATCCTCGCCGCGCCTCAGCGGCTCCTTCAGCGTTTCAAACGTGCTGACGATCTCCACGCCCGGCAGCACGTTCTGCTGGATCGTCTCCTCGACGTCGCAGTCCCATTCAATGACGCGTCCGCTCTGAAGATCGAATCCGATGCCCGGATACGGCGACTGCGTGAAAAACACATGCCCGTTCTCCGGAAGAACGGCGCGATAGGCATTCAGCACATTGACTGCGTTCTGTACGTTTTCCTTCGGGAAGGTGTACAGCGTTTCGACCCTGCCGTTTTTCATCGTTACCCGGAACGCGCAGTCCCGAACGCTGTTCTCTGAAGCCGGCGCTTCGGTCGGCGCCGGCGCGTCCGTTGCCGCAGCGTCCGGCTGCAGCGTCTCGCTGTCTGCCTCCGCAGGCGTTTCGGGCGTCTCGGAAGGCTCCGGCGTGTCCTCGGGCGCTTCCGTCGGCAGATCTTCCGTTTCATCCTCTTCAGAAAACGCTTCAATCGCCGCATAGAGCTCTTCGTCCGTGTTGACGTCCTGTTCCAGTGAAAGCGCGTTCATCCACACCGCTGTTTCGACGACGATCGCATCACGCGCGGGCACGCCGTCCGAAAGATACGATTCGAGCCCGGACATGAACGCGCCGCTGCCGACCGATTCCGCCGAAAACGTCGGAAAGCCCGCCAGCATGCGGTTCTCCGTCTGTGACGCGCGCGGCTCCTTTTCGCCGAACACAAGCAGCAGTACGCCGAGCGTGCCGAACAGCAGGATGCAGGCATATGTCAGATAAAACGAAATACGATGCTTCATACTCAGAACCGGAAATAGATAAACGGGTTATAACTCTGTCCGATCAGGAACAGAAGCGAAACGAGCGCAAGCGCGACGGAGCACGCCGCCGCAAGCGGCGAAGCAAGGCGCCCGAGCTTTTCATGCTTTTTTGAAAACGCCTTCAGCGCAGGCACGATCGGCATGCTTGCGGCAAATGCGATCGGCAGATACAGCGCGTATTGCTTCAGGACCTTGACCGTCGTATCGTCGATCCAGCCGTTTGCGCCGATCCCGAACAGCGCGCCGAGGTGCGTCCACGCCGCCGACAGGTCGGTGTGATAGAATATCGCCAGACTGATCAGCCAAAGCGAAAACGTAACGAACCAGAGGATCGGCTTCGGGATCCGTTCCAGCACACGTGAAAGCGCTTTTTCCGCAAGCAGCAACAAAAACCAGAACACGCCCCACAGCACGAAATTCCACGCCGCGCCGTGCCAGAGCCCGGTCAGCGTCCACACGATCAGCAGATTCAGCACGGTGCGCACCCTGCCCTTGCGGCTGCCGCCGAGCGGGATATACAGATAATCGCGGAAGAACGCGCCGAGAGAGATGTGCCAGCGCCGCCAGAGCTCGCTTGCGGAACACGATACAAAGGGATAGCGGAAATTTTCGTGATACGTAAACCCGAGAACGCGTCCGAGACCGATTGCCATATCGGAATACGCGGAAAAATCAAAGTACAGCTGCAGCGAATACAGCAGCACGGACAGCCACGCCCCCGCGACGGACATGCCCGCCGCCGCAAGACAGGCGTCGAGCGCCTTTCCGCAGATGTTGGCGAGCAGGACCTTTTTCGCAAGACCGACGAAGAACCGCCGCATGCCGCAGGCAAAATCCTCAACCGTGGTCGTCCGTTCGGAAAGCGCCCGCTCCACGTCCGCGTACTGGACGATCGGTCCCGCGATCAGCTGTGGGAAGCAGCTGACGTACAGCAGCAGGCGGAACGGATTCCTCTGCACCGCGACCTTGCCGCGGTATACGTCGATCGTATAGGTCAGGATCTGGAATGTATAGAAGGAAATGCCGATCGGCAGCGCCGGCGCGTCAAACGACAGCCCCAGCACGGAGCCGAGCAGGAAACCGGCGTACTTGAACCAGAACAGCGCGCCGAGCGAAACGACGACGCCGAGCGTAAGCCAGAGTTTTTTCACAGCAGGGCGCTTTGCCGCGACAAGCGCGCAGGCCAAGGCATAATGCAGCATGGTCGATCCGATCAGCAGCAGCACCATGATCGGCTCTCCCCATGCATAGAAGACCAGTGAAAATACAACCAAAACGCCGTTGCGCCAGCGCACATCCCGATTCAGAAAATACAGCAGCAGCAACAGCGGAAGAAAGAGCAGCAGAAACGTCAAGCCGGAAAAAACCATCCTCTGCGTCCTCTCCGTAAAGATGGAATCAGTATAGCATTTCCGACAGTTTTCGTCAATTGCCGTCTTTCGGTCCGGCGCAAAAAGCACCCCTCCGATCCTGCGGAGGGGTGCTTTTCAAGGCTGTTCAGTTTTCGAAGGAGAAATGATAATCGAGGTGCTTTTCGTCGCGCACGGCGATCATTTCCTTCTGCACGGCTTCGTTCACGGGAACGCCCTTGTCCTTGCGGTCCTGCCACACGAGCCATTCCTTTTCGCCCGCGGTGTAGATGCGCTCCTCGCCCGGCGCTTTCTCGGAATTTCTGAGCGCGCGGAGGATGTCGCCGCAGGTCTTTTTGAACGTGTCGAGACCCATGAACGCTTCGGGGTCGATCGCGATGAAGAAATGACCGAGGTGATACGGGCGCTTGTTGCCGTTCTCGTCCATACCGGTCAGCATCTTCATATAGCTGCCCGCCTGCAGCGCCGCGGAGAGGATCTCCACGACCGTCGCATAGCCGTAACCCTTGTAGCCCGCAAGCTCTTCGCCGATGCCGCCGAGCGGCGCAAGCGCTGCCTCGCCCTTGGTGAGGTCGACAAGGATCTGCTTGGAATCGGTGAGCGCCGAACCGTCTCTTCCGATGACCATGCCCGCGGGGGTCGGCTTGTCGTTTCTGGCGTAATACTCGATCTTGCCGCGCTGCGTGATGCTCGTTGCGCAGTCGATGCAGAACGGGAATTCCTCGTCGGTCGGCAGCGCGATCGTCAGCGGGTTCGTGCCGAGCATGTTCTCCACGCCGAAGGTCGGCGCGATCGACGGACGCGCGTTCGTGCCCGTGATGCCGATCATGCCCTGCTTGGTCGCCATCGTGGTCCAATAGCCTGCGATGCCGTAGTGCGAGGAATTGCGCACGGCGACCATGCCCATGCCGTATTTCTTCGCCTTGTCGATCGCGGTCTGCATGGCGCGCTTACTGATGACCATGCCCATGCCGTCGTGACCGTCGACGACCGCGGTCGTCGGGGTCTCCTTGAGCACTTCGTACTCGGTGACGGGGTTCAGGATGCCCGCCTTGATGCGATCCAGATAGATCGGCTTGAAGCGGTTGACGCCGTGGCTCTCGATGCCGCGGCGGTCGCTCTCCATCAGAACGTCCGCGCAGATCTCCGCGTCCTCACGCGGTACGCCGTACGCGACGAACGCGTCGACGATGAAGTTCCCGATGGTTTCCCAGTCCACATAAGGTCTTGTTTCTTTGATCGTCATATTCTTTCTCTCCCTTCGGATCAATCTTCCCAGTTCTTTGCTTTTTCAACCGCCTTCGTCCAGCCGCGCTGACGCTTTGCGCGCTCGACCTCGCTCATCATGGGCGTAAAGATCTTTTCGCTCTGCCAGTAATGCAGAACGTCGGCTTCGTCCTGATAGAGTCCCACGCCGATCGCCGCGAGATACGCCGCGCCGAGCGCCGTCGATTCGACGCATTTCGGACGGTTGACCGGCACGTCGAGCATGTCCGCCTGGAACTGCATCATCACGTTCGATACGGACGCGCCGCCGTCGACCTTGAGCTCCTCAAGCTTCTTTCCGGCGTCGAACTCCATCGTGCGGGCAAGATCGCCCACCTGATAGACGATGCCTTCGAGCACCGCGCGCGCGATATGCGCCCGGTTCGTGGCGCGGGTCACGCCGACCAGCGCGCCGCGCGCGTACATATCCCAATGCGGCGCGCCGAGCCCCGTGAACGCGGAGACGAAATACGCCCCGCCCGCGTCCGGCACGGATTCGGCAAGCCGGTCGATCTCGCTTGCCGAGGAGATCAGCCCGACCTCGTCCCTTAACCATTTGATCGAGCTGCCCGCATTGAAGATGCTGCCCTCCAAGGCGTAGCGGACCTTGCCGTTCACGCCCCACGCGATCGTGGTCAGAAGCCGGTTCTTGCTCGCGACAGGCGTTTCGCCCGTCTGCATCATCAGAAAGCCGCCGGTGCCGTAGGTGCATTTCGCCTGCCCCGGCTCGAAGCACGCCTGTCCGAACAGCGCCGCCTGCTGGTCGCCCGCGTCGCCCGCGATCGGTACGCCCGCAAGCACCTCCAGCCCCTCGATGCCGTCCTTGACGTAGCCATAGATATGCGCGGACGGAAGCACCTCCGGCAGCATGCACGCCGGAATGTTCAGCCGCCGCATGATGACCGGATCGTAGGAGAGCGTATGAATGTTATAGAGCATGGTGCGCGACGCGTTGCTGTAATCGGTGACGTGCGCGCCGGTGAGGTTCCAGATGAGCCACGTGTCGACCGTGCCGAACAGAAGGTTGCCCGCCTCCGCCAGCATCTGTCCGTTCGGGACCGCGTCGAGGATATAGCGCAGCTTTGTCGCGGAAAAATACGCGTCGATGAGAAGTCCCGTCGACTGCGCGATGTAGTCCCGCATGCCTTCGCGGATCAGCTGCTCGCACAGCGGCGCGGTGCGGCGGCACTGCCACACGATTGCCGGATGCACGGGCTTGCCCGTCGCCTTCTCCCAGACGATCGTCGTTTCACGCTGATTGGTGACGCCGATCGCGGCGACCTCGCCCTTCTGCACGTTTGCTCTTTTCAGCACCTCGCGGACTGCGTCCAGCTCGGTCTTTAAGATCTCGTTCGCGTCGTGTTCGACGTAACCCGGCATCGGATAATGCTGCGTAAACTCGAACTGCGCCGAGGTGATGATGGTCCCCTCAAGATCGAACAGGATCGCGCGCGAGCTTGTCGTGCCCTGATCCAGCGACAAAAGATATTTCTGCATATGTCTACCGCCTTTCCCCGATTATTTATTATAACACGGATTTTTGCTTGTGAAAACAGTTTTTTTCCTGTATAATGCAGATATGGAAAATAACACAGAAGAACTCTCCTTTGAGAACGAATTTCACAAGGAACACATCGGGCTCACGCGAAAGAAAGCGCTGATCCTTGTCGCCGTGCTCGTCGTCGTGATCGCCGCGATCACCGTCGTCAGTGTGTGGCTGCTGCCCAAGCCTTCGGGGCTGCCGCAGTTTTCCGAGGTCATGACTTCGAACCGCGAGGCGTATCTGCACCCGCAGTACGGCTCGGTCGACTGGGTCGAGATCCATAATCCCACCGACGCGGATATCGATCTTTCCGGCTACGGCTTTACGAACGATCTCAAGCACCATCAGTTCCGCTACCGCTTCCCGGAGGGCACGATCCTAAAACCCGGCGAATACCTGGTGCTGTACTGCACCGGCGGCACGGAGCAGAGCGATTCCGATCCGTTCTGCACCGGCTTCAACCTGTCCAGGGACGGCGAAAAGCTCTTCCTCGTCACGCCGATGAAGGTCGAGGCGGACGAGCTTGCGGTGCCGATGCTCGAAACGGATACCGCCTACGCAAGAACGGAAAACGGCGACTTTCAGGTGACGGAATACCCGACCCCCGGCGAGGTGAACCGCTTTGAATAACGCCTTTTCCTATGCTTCGCCGCTCGGCACGCTGCGGATCGCGGAAGAAAACGGCGCGCTTACGACGGCGATGTTCACGGAAGACGCGGACAGGACCGCGCCGTCCTCGCCCGTACTATGCGAAGCCGGGGCGTGGCTCGATCGGTATTTTGCGGGGCGCGACCCGGGTCCGGTCCCGCCGCTTGCGCCGAAGGAAACTGCGTTTCAGAAGGCGGTATGGCAGGCGATTTCGCGCGTGCCGTACGGCGAAACGATCTCCTACGGCGCGCTTGCCGCTGCGATGGGGCTCAGCCCGCGCCACGCCCGCGCCGTCGGAAGCGCGCTGCATCGAAATCCCCTGCTCCTGTTCATCCCCTGCCACCGCGCGATCGGAAAGAACGGCGATCTCACCGGCTTTGCCGCCGGGATCGACCGAAAGCGAACGCTGCTGGAACGGGAACGCGTATAAAATGAAAGCGCTGCACCTTAAAATGCAGCGCTTTTCTATTGCCCGGATCAGTTTCCGATAAAGTTCAGGATGTCGGAGAGCGAGACCTCGCCGTCCGCATTCCGATAGATGTATACGAATGCGTAGCTCGCGTTCGGCTCGCCCGTGATCTTGCCGCTCTCGCAGAAGAAGCAGTAGTTCGTGCCGGAGCCGGACTGCGTGGAAAGCAGCGCGATCGGCGAATAGTTTGCGCCGAGGATGCCGCTCAAAGCGTCGTTGAACATGTTCTTGAGCTCCTTAGTCACCGTCGGATCCTTCGCTCTCGTCCAGCCGCCCATCGCCGCATCCGTGTACGTACGGATCTCCGAAAGGTTGACGTCGGTGATGCGAACGTTCTTGTCCGAATCCTCATACAGGCAGACGATGGCGTACAGATCCTGCGAATCGGGCGCGGCGATCGACGTTTCGCACAGGAACGCGTAGTTCGTGCCGTTCACCTGCTGACTGCCGATGAACGCGACCGGCGTATAGCTGACGCCGACGGCGGAATCGGAGATCTTTTTGAACAGCTTCTGATGCTTGCTGCCGACTTCCGGAGATTTCGGCTTTGTCCATGCGCCGGGCGCTTTTTCCGTCGGGATCGGCGTCGGCTCGGGCTTCGGCTCTTCGGTCGGTTCCGGCGTTGGTTCAGCCGTCGGTTCCGGCGTGGGCTCAACAGTGGGTTCCGGTGTGGGCTCTGCCGTCGGTTCTGCCGTGGGTTCAGCCGTGGGCTCTGCCGTCGGCGCTTCGGTGGGCTTCGGCGTCGGCGTCGGCTTCGGTGTTGCCGTCGGAACCGGGGTTGCCGTGGGAACCGGGGTCGCCGTGGGAACCGGGGTTGCCGTGGGAACCGGGGTCGCCGTGGGAACCGGGGTCGCCGTGGGAACCGGCGTTGCGGTCGGGACCGGGGTTGCGGTCGGGACCGGCGTTGCGGTCGGCGCTTCGGTGGGCTCCGGCGTCGGATCGTATTCGCCCGGCGGGTCAAGCTCCGCGTCGAAATCGACGATCCGATCGACCGTGTAATGACCCTGGCTGTTCCAATCCAGATAGACAAAGGAATACCCGGTCTCCGCCTCCGGCACGACCGGCGCGGATTCCGCGACGATCACGAACGAAAGCCCGGAAGCAACCTTTGTTCCGCAGAGCGCAACGGGCGTATACTCAACGCCCACGATCTCCGAGATCGCCTCACGGAACCCGTTGACGAGCTCTTCGGTCAGAACCGGATCCTCCGCCTGCTCAAAGCCCGCCGGCTCGTCCATGCCCGTCGGAACCTCGGAACGGCAGATGTCGATGATGCGGACGCTGCCGTCACGTTCCTCATACAGGAACACGAGCGCGTATGTTTCCTTTGCGCCGGGATAGATGACCGTCGCTCTTGTCAAAAACGTATGCACCGTTCCGGTCACGACCTGTTTGCCGAGATACGCAACGGGGACATAGTGCACGCCGAGCAGATGTGCGAACGCTTTGTCAAACAGCGCCCTTGTCTCCTCGGTCAGCGCGGGCGTTTCCGCAGTCTCCCATTCGGACGGATCGACGATCACGATCTCCTCTTCCTCCGCGGGTTCCTCTGCTTCCGGCGTCGCGGTCGGTTCCGGCGTTGCGATCGTTTCCGGCAGGAAGTCCGTGCATGCCGCAAACAGCGACAGCAGCGTGACGATCACAAGCGCCCATGCAAGATACTTTTTCATTTGCAAATACCCTTCCTCTTTCCATTTCAGTATATAATACCATAAGTTTGTGAATAAGCAAGAAAAATCTCGTCCGCTCCGGCAAAAAGTCCGCGCGCTTTGTTCTTGCGTTTGACCGTATATGCTGATATAATAAAATATACGACAATATAAGGGGAATCTGCATGAAAATCATCGAATTGAAAGAAACGATCACCGCGTCGAACGACCGCGACGCGGAGGTTCTGCGCGGGGAGCTCAAGGCAAAGGGCACGCTTCTCATCAACCTGATGGCGTCGCCCGGCGCGGGCAAAACAACGCTTCTGGAGCGCACGATCCGCGATATGAAGGACGAACTGCGCATTGCGGTCATGGAAGCGGACGTCGATTCCGACGTGGACGCGGTCCGCATCGAAAAGCTCGGCGCAAAGGCGGTGCAGGCGCACACCGACGGCATGTGCCACATGGACGCGGGCATGACGCGCCGCGCGCTGGAGGGTCTGGGCGACGAATCGTTCGACCTCGTCGTGCTCGAAAACGTCGGCAACCTGATCTGCCCCGCGGAATTCGACACCGGCGCAGGCAAGTGCGTGATGCTGCTTTCCGTGCCGGAGGGCGACGACAAGCCCCTGAAATACCCGCTGATGTTCACGGTGAGCGACGTTCTGATCATCACCAAGACCGACGTCGCGCCGTATTTCGATTTCGACTTTGACAAGTGTATCGAGCGCGCAAGGAAGCTGAACCCGAACATCCGCATCTTTGCGGTCAGCGCAAAGACCGGCGACGGCTTTGAAGGCTGGGAGGACTGGCTCAGAAGCGCTGTCCGAAACTGGAAACACGAACCGTCCATTATTCAGGAATAAAGAGAATGACAGGCTGTTGAGAAGGGAGGCAGAATTCGCGTTCTTCGCGAGGAGCTATACTCATGTATGCGACGAGCGAAAACGCGGATAGTTTGCGGCGAACCAATAAAAAGAAAAGGCAGTCTGCCTTTTCTACCGATCGGAGTTTATTCCCTTAAACATCGCCGCAAACGGTCTGACCCCTTATACGACAGCCCAAACCATCAAGAATAAGGAGAGAAAGCCATGCCTGAGACCTACGACAAAAATCCACGCACCAAATCCAAGTACGACGGCGAGCCGGTTTTGCACAAGAAGTACGCGAAGCTCGGCGCAAAGATCACGGACAACGTCCCGCACAAGCTTTTCGGTCTCAAAACGACCGACGAAGAATACTGGGGGCTCCGCGAAGTGCTGAACGAGCACGAGGTCGACATCGCGCTTTCGATGAAGCAGCGCAAATGGTACACCTATGAGCAGCTCTTCGAAATGAACAAGGCGATGGGCGAACAGCTCTTCAAGGAATCCCTCGATCTGCTGTGCGTGCACGGCTTTGTCGAGTACGACTACGGCGATCACTACAACGACGACGGTCCGATCCCGGGCGCGCCGAAGGAGATCCGCTACCGCACGAGCTATTTCGTGCCGGGCAGCGCGGAGCTGTTCAATTCCTCCGTCTCCCGCATCGAGGCGAATCCGCCGGTGGCGAAGATGTTTGAACGCATGACGTTTCTGCCGCTTGAGCACATCACCCCGATGGTCCGTCCCGGCGGCGACGGCATCGGCATGCACGTCATTCCGGTCGAAAAGGAAGTCGCCGCGAACCGCGAAGCGATCAAGGTCGAGAAGATCTCGCACTGGCTCCAGAAATACGACGGGCACATCTCGGCGGGCATCTGCTCCTGCCGCGCGTCCCGCGCGATGCTCGGCGAGGGCTGCACGGACGATGAGAACGACTGGTGCATCCAGCTCGGCGACATGGCGGACTACACGGTCGAGACCGGCAGAGCGCACTACATCACCAAGGAACAGGCGCTCGAGATCTTAAAGCGCGCCGAGGAAAACGGCTACGTGCATCAGATCACGAACATCGACGGCGAGGATCACATCTTCGACATCTGCAACTGCAACGTCAAGATCTGCAACGCTTTAAGGACCTCGCTCCTTTACAACACGCCGAATATGTCGAAATCCGCGTACACCGCCAAGGTCGACAAGACAAAATGCGTCGCCTGCGGACGCTGCGTGGAGTTCTGCCCGGCAGGCGCGTTGAAGCTCGGGCAGAAGCTATGCAAAAAGGACGGCACCGAGGTCCGATATCCGACCTCGCCGACCCCCGACCGGCTTCGCTGGGGCAAGTACGCGTGGGACGAGAACTACCGCGATTCCGCGCGCGTCAACACGCACAAGACCGGCACCGCGCCGTGCAAGAGCGCATGCCCCGCGCACGTGCCGATCCAGGGCTATCTCAAGATGGCGAGAGAAGGACGCTACGACGAAGCGCTGGCGCTGATCAAGCGCGAGAACCCCTTCCCCGCGATCTGCGGCAGGGTGTGCAACAAACGCTGTGAGGACGCGTGCACGCGCGGCACGATCGACCGGCCCGTGGCAATCGACGACGTGAAGCGGTTTTTGGCGGACCGCGACCTGAAAGCCGAAACGCGCTATGTGCCGAAGAAGATCATCAACAACCTGACCGGCGAATGGCCGCAGAAGATCGCGATCATCGGCGCGGGTCCCGCGGGGCTTTCCGCCGCGTACTATCTCGGCGAAATGGGCTATCGCCCGACCGTGTTCGAAAAGGACGCAAAGCCCGGCGGTATGATGACCTACGGCATCCCGTCGTTCAAGCTCGAAAAGGATGTCATCGACGCGGAGATCGACGTGATCCGCGCGCTCGGCGTCGATATCCGCTGCGGCGTCGAGGTCGGCAAGGATATCACCATCGAAGAGCTCAAAAAGCAGGGCTACGAGGCGTTCTACATTGCGATCGGCTGTCAGGGCGGCAGGCTGCCCGGCGTTCCGAACGAGCGTGCCGAGGGCACCGAGATCGCTGTGAGCTTCCTGAATAAGGCGCTTTCCGACAACTCCCGCAAACTCGAAGGCGACGTGATCGTCGTCGGCGGCGGCAACGTGGCGATCGACTGCGCGCGCACCGCGCACCGCTTCGGCGCAAAGAGCGTTTCCATGTTCTGCCTCGAATCGCGCGAGACCATGCCCGCCTCCCCCGAGGAGATCAAAGAGGCCGAGGAAGAGAACGTGCAGATCAACCCCTCCTGGGGTCCGAAGGAAGTCCTTGTGGACGGCGAAGGCAAGGTCAAGGGGCTCGTTCTGAAGCGCTGCGTCTCCACGATCGACCCGGAGACCGGAAAGTTCTCTCCGAAGTACGACGAGAACGAAACGGTCACGGTCGAGGCAAAGACGATCGTGTTTGCGATCGGTCAAGCGATCGAGTGGGGTAAGCTCCTGGACGGCACGAACGTGAAGTTCCACCACGGCAACTACCCCGTCGCCGATCCGTTCACCTATCAGACGGACGACCCGATGATCTTCGTCGGCGGCGACGTGTTCACCGGTCCGAAGTTCGTGATCGACGCGATCGGACAGGGACACATGGCGGCGGAATCGCTTGCCCGCGCCGTGTCGAAGAACAGCGTGAACCAGACGCTGGGTCGTGACCGCCGCTTCTTCAAGGAGCTCGATAAGACCGACATCGCGATCGACGAGTACGATCACGCGCAGCGGCAGGTGCCGCCCACGGATCCTGCGATCGACGCAAAGAACGGCTTCCGGGATCCCTCGCTCCCGTTCACCGAGGAGCAGGTGAAGATCGAGACCGCGCGCTGCCTCGGCTGCGGCGCAACGATCGTCGACACGGGCAAATGCATCGGCTGCGGTCTGTGCACCACGCGCTGCGAGTTCGACGCGATCCACCTTCTGCGCGATCATCCGCAAAACTCGGATATGCGCCGTGCGGAGGACAAGGTCGGCGGGCTTCTCTCCTACGCCGTAAAGCGCGGCATCAAGATCCTGCTGCACAGCGGCTCGAAGGAAGCGAAGGCGATGCGGGCAAAGCGCAGGGCGTACAACAAGGCAACGAAGGAATTCCATAAGACGCACCCGCACACCGGCAATTCCGTTACGATCGAGGAGCTTACGAAGGACTGATATGCACGAGATGGGAATCATCCTGCATCTTGCGAAAACCCTTGAGGAGACCGCGGAGCAGGAAAAGATCAAAAAAATCACGCGCGTTGCGCTCGAGGTCGGCGAGGTGTCCGGCATCATGACGGACTATTTTGAGGAGTGCTGGAACTATTTCAAAAAAAAGCATCCGGTGCTTGAAGCCTCCGAGCTGGAGCTCATCACGACGCCCGCGGTGACGTGGTGCGATTCGTGCAAACGGACCTACCCCACCGTGCAGTACGGGCGCACGTGTCCGTACTGCAAAAGCGGCGAAACGTGGCTCTTAAAGGGCAACGAGTGCATCATCAAAGAGATCGAGGTCGAAGATTGACCGTACCATAAAAGGGGCTGTTCAGAAAGCGTTTTGCATTTCTTAACAGCCCCTGTGAATTGCAGCATAGCTGCATGAATTGCCTGTCGGCATGAATCGGCTTCGCCGTGAATTGACAACTTTGTTGTCATTTATGAAGGTTTTCCGTCCGGAAAACCGACCTTCATGACGGCATTGCCGTCAATTCATGCGCCTTTGGGCGCAATTCATGTCCAAAGGACAATTCACGGAGCAAAGCGAGAATTCACGAAGAGGGTGTTCGAAAACAGTTCTATGTTTCTGAACACCCTCTTTTTTTATGAAGTCCCGCTTCAGGCGCGGGTCGCCCTGGTTTTGCGCGGTTTGCGGTTCTTTATCCACACGCCCCACATGCGGAAGCCGGTGGAAACGAGCAGCACGCCCACCGCCATGGAGCCTGCGATCGCCGCGGTCAGCATCCCCTTGTCATACGCCTCCGTCAGCATGCCGCGCCGGATAAAGTCCGTTGTGTAATAGATGCCGGAACCGGGGATCAGCGGCACGAGCGCGCTCATCAGATAGCTGGTTGCGGGGAACTTGCGGATGCGCGCCATGATCTCCGCATAGAAGCACGACACCGCCGCCGCGATCAGGTACGCGATCGGCTCCGCAAGCCCGAGCCGCATGCAGAGCACGCAGACCGGCCACGAGATGACGCTGCCGAGCAGCGCGAACGGAAGGCCCCTGCCGTGCATGTTGAACATCAGCCCGAAGCCGAGCGTTCCGATCAGTCCCGCAATGCACTGGATCCACAGCGGATGGTCGATTGGCTCCAGCGTGAACACCACGTTTTGAAAGATGTGCCGCGCGAGCGATACGCCGGAGCTTGTGCCGAACACCAGCGCGACCGCAATGATCAGCACCTGCACGAGCCGGTTGAGTCCCGACATCGTATCGCCGTAGATGACGTCCCGGAGACTGTTCGTGAACAGGAATCCCGGAACGAGCAGCATGATCGCGCCGATGACCGTGATATCCGCGTTCTTGCCGAACCCGATTGCGGTAAACACGTTCGCCAGGAATCCGAGGATGAAGCTGCAGACGAACGAGGTGAAGAACGTATTCGCGTGGAACTTGCCCATGAACTTCGATCCCACGCCGATCGCCAGTCCGCACACCCCCGCCGCAAGCGCTTCGAGGATCCCGCCGCCGAAGAAGATGCCGAAGCCGATGCCGATCAGAAACGCCGACAGATAGAAGATCGGAAGCGGATAGCGGCAGACCTTTTTTTCGGTCTCGCGCAGAAGCTTTCTTGCCTCCTGTATGTCCGGCTTTTCGGCGCAGATGCGGCGGCACAGCGCGGAATAGCGCTCGATGCCGTCCAGCATCGTTTCGCCGCTCTTCAGGCGCCGGATCTTCGTCAAAATCTGTCCTTCGTCGGTCTCCAGACTTGCCATGATGCTGCTCGGAATGACGAACGCGTCCACGCGCTCCACGCCGTACGCCGTCACGATGCGGTTGATCGTTTCCTCCACGCGGTAGGTTTCCGCGCCGCACGCCTGCAGCTTGTTCGCGAGCGAAACCGCAAACTCCAAAAGCTCCTCATAGAACATGCCGTCCTTCTCCCGCTTCTGCTGCTCCTGCGCGGCGATCGCCTGTTCCGCGAGGTCGATCTTTACTTGTTTCTTTGTCAGGATCTTTCGTTTTTCTCCGGTAATCATTCGGTTGCTTCCTTTGTTCTGGATTGCGTGCAAAAGTATAACAGCGCGCCGCCTAAAAAGCAAGCCGTTTGCGAAAGAAACGCCGCAAAGAGGCTTTTCTTTCCCGCCGGAATGCGGTATACTGTTGAAAACTGTCGCGGAGGTAGGAAGCATGTCGCTGGAACGCGCAAGAAACGATCTCAAAGAAAAGGGTCTCGAAGATCACATCATTATCCCGGATCACAGCAGTGCAACGGTCGCCGAGGCCGCCGAAGCGCTCGGCTGCGAGCCCGGCATGATCGCCAAAACACTGTCGTTTTTACAGGGCGATCGGCCTGTGCTGATCCTTGCCGAAGGCACCGCGCGCATCGACAACGCGAAATACAAGGCGCGGTTTCAGAAGAAAGCGAAGATGATCCCGCCCGAGCAGGTGGAAGATCTGATCGGACACGCCGTCGGCGGCGTGTGCCCGTTCGGCGTGAACGAAAACGTGACCGTGTACCTCGACGAAAGCCTGAAGCTGCACGCAACCGTCTATCCCGCCGCCGGCACGGACCACAGCGCGGTCAGACTCACGATCGGGGAACTCGAACGCGCCTGTCCCGGCGCGGAATGGATCGACGTCTGCCGGGTCTGAACACATCAACCGGAAACGAACGACCGCCGTTCGGGATCATCCCGGCCGGCGGTTTTCCGCGCCTGCGGAACGCCGCGTTCGGTTGACAAGCAAAACAGAATAGTGGTATATTACAAATAAGAGGATAAGATTCAACATGAAACGACTTTTTTTGTTTTGCACCGCGCTGCTCCTTGCCTGTACGATGCTGTTTGCAGACGCGGGAACAGCTTATGCGCAGACCGGCGGCGATGAGCCGGCGCCGACGGACGTGACCTCGCAGTGCGAATATGACTGCAGTGTAAAAAGCAAGTATCTGCGGGCAAGACTTGCCAATCTCAACATCAAAGAAAAGCAGGCGATCGAGGCGGACGGATGGATCTCGATCACCTGGGACGATGCGAATGTGGATTATGTATGCTACAGTTGGACGGACGGCGAGAAGGACGGCGACGGTATCGCGCCGCGCCCGTATACGGTCTGTCTGCTCGATCAAAAGGGAGCCGTCATCGAAAAGCGTGAAGGAGAACCGTACTGGAACTGCTGTATTGCGATCGAAGACAACGTACACGGCGTACGCCTTAAGGTGTCGGAAAAAGCGATCCTCTGTACCCTGATGGCGTTTTCCGGAAGCGCTCCCTCCGATTTTCATCTGTGGCAGCCGACGCCCGACAAGCTGGATTTTCTGGTGGTCGCCACACATCCGGACGACGACACGCTGTTTATGGGCAATATCGTTCCGACCTACGGCGGCGAGTGCGGATTTGAGGGCTCCATTCTGTATATGGCAACGCGGGAGCGCATCCGCCGCACCGAGGCGCTGAACGGCGCGTGGATCATGGGACTGCGCACCTATCCGATGATGGCGGGGCTTCCCGATATTCCGATGAAATACCGTGAAAAGTACAAAAAAGACTTCCTGCCCGAGGACGTTGAACGCCAGCTGGTGCGGTACCTGCGGCGCGTCAGGCCGGAAGTGGTGATCACGCACGACGACAACGGCGAATACGGGCATTGGCAGCATAAAATCGTCGCCGCCGCCGCGCGTCTTGCGGTCGTCGACGCCGCCGATCCCGCTTACGATCCGGAATCGGCCGAAGCATACGGCGTCTGGCAGGTCAAGAAGCTCTATCTGCACCTTGCCGAAGAGAATCCGATCTTCATCTCCGCCACGGAGCCGCTCCGGGCTTTCGACGGGAGAACGGCCTGGGAGGTTGCGCAGGAAGCCTATCTCTGCCACCAGTCGCAGTATATCAAATACGGCACATGGAATCATCTGTGCGACAATCAGAACGAAAACAGTCTGGAACGCTTCGGTCTCGTGTTTACAACCGTCGGGCTTGACACGGGAATCAACAATATGTTTGAGCATACGTATCTCTGCCCGGAGCCGACGCCGGAGCCCACGGAGGAGCCGACGCCTGAGCCCACGGAGGAACCGACGCCGGAGCCGACCCCGACGCCGCTGCCGATCGAAGAAGACGCGACCGGAACGGAAACGGCGACTGCGGAGCCGGTGCAGACGAAGCAGCCGGAACCGCCGCAAACCGCCGAGGAACCGGCGCAGATCCCGTATCTCTGGCTTGCCGTCGCCGGCGCGCTTGTCGCTGCCGCGATCGTCGGCATTGTCGTTCTGATCCGGAAACGAAAGGATTGACCGCATGAAAAGACCTGTTGGATTATTGCTGACAGCGACGGCGATCGCCGCGCTGATATCCGTATCGATTGCCTGCCACACATCGGAACCGCCTTCTTTGGTCGAAACGCTTCCCGAAGAGGTGATTGACATTGCGACGCCGTCGCCCGAGCCGGTCTATTCGATGAGGATTTCGGAACAAACCGATCCGGACGCGGTACGCGCGCAGATCGCGGAACTCCCGGAGCTTCGGGCGATCGAGATCGCCGACGGCGCGCTCGAAAACGAGCAGATCGCTTTGTTGATCGAAACGTATCCCGCGCTGGAGTTTCGGTATAATGTTTCGGTCGGCGCGATCTATGTTCCGCCGTATACGACCGAGCTCACCGCGACGGATCCGGAACAGGGCTGTACGGTCGCCGATATCGCGGCTGCGCTGCCGTATCTCGACGCGCTGACAACGGTCCGCCTCGGCACACGCACTCCGGAGGAGCTGGCGGCTGAAGTCGCGCTGCTGCCGGAGGGCATGGCGGACTATACGGTTGCGATCTACGGAACGGAGGTCTCTCCGAGCATCGAAACGCTGGATCTGTCCGCTCTGGATTCGCCTGCGCCCGAAACGCTGGCGGCCGCGCTGCCGTATCTTCCGAATCTGAAAACCGTCCTGCTCGGCGCGCGTGAGGATCCGGTTCTTGCCGGAGAATTCCGTATTGCCGCGCCTGCGCTGGATGTGGATTGTCAGTATCAGTTTACGTATCAGGACATCGAACTGAATGAGAGCACCGAAACGCTGGATCTGACGAAAATCAAGATCACGGACGTTGACGAACTGCGGCGCGTGCTGTTATGGCTGCCGAAGCTTTCTCATACGGAAATGGTCGGCTGCGGACTTGACAACAAAACGATGGCTGCGCTGCGCGATGAGTTTCCGGAGAAGGGCATCGTCTGGGAGATCAGCCTCGGTTTCTGGGGCAAGCTCCGTACGGATGCGACCGCATTCACCACACGCAGCAGCAAATCGCCCGATGAGATCAAATACCGCCTGACCTCGGAAAAGCTGCAGCCGATTCAGTACTGCACCGATCTTGTAGCGCTGGATCTCGGTCATCAGCATATCGAGGATATCTCCTGCCTTGCGGGGCTTACAAAACTGCAGGTCCTGATCCTTGCAGACAACCGGATCTCCGATCTTACGCCGCTTTCCGGAATGCATGATCTCATCTATCTGGAGCTGTTCATCAACCGCATCAGCGACGTTTCGCCGCTGTCGGGGCTCACAAACCTGAAGGACCTGAATATCTGCACCAACTACATCAGCGATCTTACTCCGTTCTATTCCATGACCTCGCTCGAACGGCTGTACTATTCTCACAACAAGTTTACGGTCGAAGACCACAATGCGCTGCAGGAGCATCTCCCGAACTGCATCTGCGACCGCACCGTATGGCAGGAAACCGAGCACGGCTGGCGCGAGCATGAACGGTATTTCTGGATGCGCGCCTTCTTCAAAGACAGTCCGCGTTATAAATTCAAATAAGGCTATGAGACGGATACGATCTTTCCTTTGCATGTTTATAGCGGTTCTGCTGCTGCCGTTTGCATCTGCGTCGGCAGACGCTCTGACGCCTCCTTCGATCGTGCAGATCCAGACGGACGGGACGATCGTCACGTTCTTTGCCGATCAATGGGTAACGGCATACTGCGTTACGACGAAGGATGTGATCCCCGAAGCGGATCATCCCGATTGGCGTCCCTGCGACGGAATCGGAGCCTCTTTCTTCAAAACGGACGGCTCCTATTTCCTGCGCGTCCGCAATAAAAACGGCGCGGTAAGCGACGCAGCGCCGTTTGTCGTCGAATCCGAATTCTTCTACATTACGGAAGCGGAAGGGCTCGGGCACCTGACAAGACCGATGGAGACATTCCTTGCGGAAAACGGCGACAGCATCGATGCATTCAATGCGCGTATCGCAAAAAGCGCGACGGATGCCGGGATATATACACGCACGTCGGTCGGGAATATCGGTATGACGCTGCTGTCCGATATGGCGGTATACAATATGACGCTTTCCTATCAGCCCCGCGGCAACTACACGCTGCAGGATGAATGGGGGATCTCTCCCTCCTGGGGAAAACGCTTCAGCGAAGTGGAAAAGGACAGCGCTGGAACGTACCGGCATTTCGGCATGAACTGCGGTACGATCATCGAATGGGTGTATAAGCAGGCGGGTTTGCACATCGGCAGAACCAGCGGGCGCAAGGGCATATTTGATTCCGGCTATCACAAACGGGCAGGCGACAACAAGCTGCCGCTCGACGCCGGCGATACCGGCGACATCATCGCGACGAAAACAGGGCATACCATGATGATCCTGGATCGGGTGGATACCGATGAAGACGGACTGTCCGATTCATACTATGTGCTGGAAATGGAGAGCCCGTATCTGAAGCTGAAGCTGCGTTCGCTGTATTCCGTGCGGCTGTGTACGCTGTACGATATGAGCGCCGTCTTTGACAACACCGGCGCGCTGAAAAACAATTTGCGCTGGTGGACCGGCAGTTATTGGATCCCGAAAGAGGATTTCCCGTCGTATTATGACGCCGCAGCGCTGAACGCGCCGGTCCGGACGGATGTTTTTCCGCAATTTCACATAAAACTAATAAAGAGCTGCCTGTTTTCACGGATCTTCTGACCGAAAAACAGATTGCCGGAACCGCCGCTGCAGTCGACGGCACACTTTGGGGAGAGCATGCCTGCCGTTCTGTAAAGAAAGGATTCTATGAAGACACGGAAACGATTCATTTTTCTGATTCTGATCGCCGCGCTTGTGTGCGCAGCGATCGCTTGTGCCTACACCGAGGATACGAACCTCCCCGAGGAAACCCCGGCGCCGACCGAAGCGCCGACCGAATCTGCGGATGAAATCGAACCGGTCGTTGAGATTGTTGTGATCACAACGCCGTCTCCCTCGCCGACGCCCGAACCCACGGAAGTCCCCACCCCGGAACCCACTCCGACGCCCGAACCGACGCCCGAACCGACGCCGAGCGGTCTGCTCGGCGGACGATACGACGGGTTTTATACCGGCGAAGGACACGTGAAAACGGAAATGAGCTACAAAAGCGACACCGTTTCGGTCGAGGTCACCCGCTATGACAGCTCGCCTTTGAGCAGACGCCTGGTTTATTTTGTAACAGATATCCACATACAGAATATTGAAGCGCTGCATGCCGAAAGCTGGGACGGAAATTTCGGCACGAGCGGCAAAGCGCTGTGGACTTCGTTTCTGCGGATGTCGCGCAACGCGCAGGCGATCGCGGCGATCAACGGCGATTACTATTCCTACAATATCCGCACCGGGCTGGTGATCCGAAACGGCGTGCGGTATGCGCCGGACCCCTGGAAGCCGTGGCCGGGACATCAGATCCTGTTATTATACCGCGACGGAACGGTGGCCGTCTTCGATTCCGATTCCTTCGATCCCGATGCGACCGATCTTTCGAACGTCTGGCAGGCATGGGAGTTCGGTCCGAGCCTGCTGGATGAAAACGGCGCCGCGCGGGAATCGTTTCACAAGGCGTACCATGACATCGACCGTGACAATCCGCGCACGGTGTTCGGATACTATGAACCGGGTCATTATTGCTTCGTCACGATCGACGGACGCAAGAGCGGCTATTCCAACGGGCTGACGCTCGCAAACGAAGCGAAGCTGATGGAATCGCTCGGCTGCAAGGTCGCTTTCAATCTGGACGGCGGACAGACGTCTCAGTTCTACTGGAACGATTCCATGTTCAATGTTCCGTATAAAAACGGTCGGTTTACAAGCGACATCATTTGTGTGATCGACCCGGAGAGCGATCCGGACGAACCCGTGTACGACGCCATGCCATGAGCGGACGCCCGGCATGCCACAGCATATGACCTGCGGAAATCCCTTCCCCGCAGGTCTTTTTTGTTTTGAGGTCATTGCAAAGTCCGTTGCAGGATGCGGGCGCCGCATATGAAAAACCGCCGCGGGCTCACCAAAGCCCGCGACGACACGGTACGAGTGTTGATAACGGACTTGGTTTAAGGCGGTCAACATACACATTCCTTTGAGAAGTTCGACCGCGTACTGACGATGAACACGTAAAAAGAGTGGTGATAACGAAATCCGTTATCACCACTCGACATGGCACATCACGCTAATTAGGATACAAATGCACCCCAGCGTGAAAGTGGGGTGCATTTTTGCAGGGTGGGGTGCATTTTGAAATCGTTGCTATATAAGATCAAATGTGTTATAAATAAACATGCAAGCAAAATGGGATAACTGCTGAAAGGAGGATGCTCGGATGATTAACGCAAAAGAAGTCTTGCAGGCGCAGCTTGCACGTGGCCTCGGTCTCGATAGATATGCCGAGATCATGCGCGGAGATCCGGCTTCTCCGGAATTCCAGCGTGCTTTCAATGGGTACTACCGCATCAGGCGTAATGAAAAATGGAGGCAGCACTACTACGATCTGTTCGCCAAGGCAAAGACTGAGCGTTTCTCCTTTGAGCAGATCATCACGGAACTGTACCGGCTGACCGGGAATGTTGAGGCGTCGTTCAGTTCCAAGATGCTGGCGACGATTGATGCATCAAAACCGATCTGGGACCAGTACGTTCTTCAGAATCTTGGCCTTGAGCTGATGGGAAAAACACAGGAAGAGAAGCTGCAGAATGCTGTGGCCTTGTATGCCCAGATCGTGAACTGGTACGCCGATTATCTGACCACCGGCGAGGCCCGAGAAAACATCATGGAATTTGACCGGCCGCTTCCGGAATATGCATGGGTCAGCGACACAAAGAAAATCGATTCATATCTTGAGATTTAATTTTAAACGTGTTATTATAAAAAGCGAGGTGCAAATATGTTTTTGATATTCATGTAATTTAGTTTTTAAGCACTGCCTTTTTTAGGGCTTATTCGTTGTGCTTAGAGACATATTTACATGAGTACATCCCTCACTTTTGGAGATCTCCTTGTAAAATCATGTCTTTTTGCACGAACAACACTTAGGTAGTTGTTCGTTTTTAATTTTTGTTAAAGGAGATTTTTTGATGAATAGAATCGAAAATTGGAAAAAACAATTTGCTATAATATATGCAGGACAAGCTTTTTCAATATTGGGTTCTGCCGCAGTGCAGTTTGCCATTATCTGGTGGCTTACCATCCAGACTGAATCCGCAATCACACTGACGATTGCATCCGTTGTTGTTTTTCTCCCCAATATGTTAATCGGACCATTTGCTGGTGTATGGATCGATAGATACAATCGTCGCACGGTAATGATTGCAGCTGACGGCTTAGTAGCCGTATCCAGCATCATTCTTGGCGCAGCTTTTTTACTTTTACAGACACCGCCTATTTGGTTTATCTACATTGTTTTATTTATACGCGGATTGGGCAATACCTTTCATGGTCCGGCTATGCAAGCGGCTATACCAATGTTTGTGCCTACCGACATGTTGACCAAAGCAGGCGGCTGGGGTAACATGATTCAATCTGTATCTAACATGATGGGGCCTGTGCTGGGTGCTGCACTCATGGTATTTATGCCTATTTATGCCATTATGGTTGTGGATATACTGGGGGCTGCTTTTGCGATAGTTTGCCTTTTGTTTATTATAATTCCGGATATTCCGCAAGCCAGTGAAAAGATGAATCTATTGTCTGACATGAAGCAGGGTTTTATCTCAATGAAAGCAAATAAGCCTTTAATGGCTGTGTTTTTCCCCATGCTGCTGATGACCATACTTTACATGCCCTTAGGTTCTTTGTTTCCTCTGCTGGTACGCAGCCACTTTATGGGCGAAGCATGGCACAATGGCATTGTGGAATTTGTATTTGCAGGCGGATTGCTTCTTTCATCTTTGGTTATCGGTGTGTGGGGCGGCATGAAAAGGAGATTTTTCATGGCATCCTTAGCTATTGGCTTAATGGGACTGACTACACTGATTAGTGGGGCGCTTCCAATAAGTGGTTTCTGGATTTTCGTTGTATGCTGTTTCTTCTTGGGTGCCTCCGGTACATTTATGAATGTTCCAGTTATGGCCTATGTTCAAGAAAGCATTGCACCTGAAATGATGGGCAAGGTGTTTTCCCTCATGATGACTGCCATGACTCTTGCTATGCCGATAGGTCTGCTTGTTGCAGGTCCGGTTGTTGAGGTCGTAGGTGTGAATACATGGTTTTTCTGGTCGGGTGTTGCGTTGATGGCAGACGCTATTCTTTGCCGCCTTCTGACAAGGCGTTATGATAAAGGTACAATGAGGCCGTAAGTGAAAAAAATGGCAAGGCACTCTACAAGAATTATACAACGTAGAGTGCCTCGTGCGTTTTCAACCTTACTCATCAACATCCACCGTCACGCCGGACTTGAATTCCACAATAAATTTATCCTCATAGATGCTGACTTTTTCGATCAGCCGGCGGATAAGCTGCTCGTCGTATTCAGCGAGGGCGGTGGATTGCTTTTTTAGGAATGTGCTCATATCAGCCATGCGCTTTTTGAGTTCATCACGGTTAGCACTTTCAAGCTGCATCTTTTGTTTCTGGTCACGCAGTCGGTGTATCTCATCGCCGACTTTATCATAATCGGCATTGGAGGTGGCAAGCTTCAGCAGTTCCGTTTGCAGTTCCTCCAACCGCTTATCGATATCTGCCAAGGCTTTGTCGCCTTCACGAGTAATGGTGGTGGCAATGTTATCCTGGCTTCGCTGCTTGCGGTGATTCTGATACTGTCTCTGGCAGCCTGCGGAAGCTCCGGAAACAATACACAGAATACAGAGATTAATGCGAACACCAATGAGCCGTCGAATACGGTTCAGCCTGAAAACACAACGCCTTCGAGTCCGACGGAGTCTTCCGCGGATAACGAAACGCAGTATATGAAAGGCATTTTGATACGTCGGTAAATGCCGGTTTGTAACTTCAACCCATCTCGCACACGAAATACCCATCTCGCACACGATTACCCTATCTCGCACACGATTACCCCATCTCGCACACGAAATACCCATCTCGTACACGATTACCCCATCTCGCACACGATTTCAGAGTCGGTCGAGATAGGGTGTTTTGCTGTAAGTGGTCGAAAATCGACTGGATGAGCATGAATTATAAGATTGCCTGAACAGATATTCGTGTACGAGAAGTCGAAAAATCCCATAGTACAAGGATTTTTTCGAAGGGGAGGGGTGCAAAAAAGAAGGGCTCTAATCGTATCCAAATTAGAGTCCTTCTATGGCAAATCACGCTAATTTGGATACAAATGCACCCCGGGGTCAAAGGTGGGGTGCATTTTGCCATAGGGTGGGGTGCATTTAACTATAGGGCGGGGTGCAAATTACTGTGGGGAGGGGTGCATTTTAGCGTAGGCGGGGTGCATTTCCAGAGGGAGGGGTGCATCTTGATAATCATTTGCAACCAAACAGCGTTTTACACGGTATTATTTATAAATTAGTTCACATCAGTTTGATACTGGTGAAACCTTTTTATGGTATTTGTCGTCTAATAAGGTAGAAAGGCTTTTTGTGGAGGAAAACACGTGAAAAAACTGTCCATTGTTTTCTGGGTATTGGCTGCCCTTCTTTCCGACGCTATGTGCGCTATCGTAGCGTATAGCTACTGCGATTTGCAGTGGGGCGGGAAATACGCCGGGTACAGCGCACCTGCGAGTACCGCTTTTATATACGCGACTCCCTTTGCTATCGGTATTATTGTCTGCATAGCATTGGCGATCATCTGCTGGAAAAAGGCAGCCAAATAACACGAAAAGCCCTTAAACACTCAGGAGGTGCTATGATGAAACGACTATTTATAATATGCATCTGTTTCATGCTTCTTGTAGCCGCTGTCGGCTGCAGGGCAAAGATATCATCAGAAGCAGAACCCGGCGATACCGTTGCACAGGAGCAACCTGCCATCACGCAGGAATCCGTTCCCGTGGATGTACCAGTAAGCGATGCAGGAAACAATCAATTTGAAGGCGATTTTATAGAAGTTAAGCCCCAGTGCCCTCCGGCCTATGGCATTACATTCCGGCTGCCGACAGATTGGGTATACGAGGTCATACAGTCAGATGATGCTCCGACCAGCGATCTTGTCGTGAGTATCCGGCCCGTATTCCCCGGAACAGAAGGCGTCATTACGCTACAGCATTGCGATGGTTTTGGAGTTTGCGGAACGGGACTTGTGCAGAAGGATATCGTCTTCAATGGTCATGAGGCATGGCAGGGATTCTATGATGGCCAATCTCTATGGAGTTTTATTGCTCTAAGAGATCCGAAAGACTGCGTGATCGTCAACTCCGCCGACAACTGGTATGAAGAGTACGAGGAGGAGATCAATCAAATCCTTTCCACGGTCGAGTTCGTGTATTACGAAGACAACGCATCCGTTGCAAAGCCACCAGAACCGATTATCGATTCTGCCTCTTTCGATATCGACGGCGACGGGATTATCGAGGACTGCACCATCACGTACGGTCCGACATCCGGACTGTTCACGGTAGTTATCACTGCCTCGGTGAACGGGAACATCAAATACAAAAACACATTCAACCTTGCATGGGGAGAGCTGTCGTTCGGAGAACAAGAAGATGGCTCACCATGCATCATCAGAGAAAGATCTCAGGACCAGGAACCCAAAGCCGAATACCTCCCACTTTCCGTTCGTGAGGGACGTATCGTGATCGATGGGCTCGACCCAACATATGAATGGTACTGGGGAGATGACAAATGGAATTATGGCTTGGAGGTTGGCGTGGATGTACAGACGGAAACCGAAAGTGATGCACAATCCCCGGGGACTTTTTCATCCGATTTCATTTTGGAAGGCATTGTAAGGTGGGCAAAAACCAACTTGAATCTGTCAGACAGCAAGCCATATGACATGAGTGCTCTATTCGGCAGCGATCAGGCAAAAGCATTGATCCGTGATCATAAGGCAATTCTATTTGAAGATGGTTCTATCGTCGGCTATTGTTCATATGCCGTTCCGCAATCCGTAAAAACGACCAGTTCAGGTGATGTGGTCTATGGAGACGGAGTGGATTTCGTTGATTCGCAGATCAAAGCTGAAGCAGACAAGATTGGGAAAGAAAGCTACACAAACAGCGGAAAGGATCGGGTTTTTTTCATCATTTCAGATAAGAGCAGGCTCAACGATCTGATTGGCTTTTACATGAACAGTTCTGAGGGGAACTGCCCGGCTCCGGAGCAATCCTCCTATCTTGGTGCCCTTTCTGAAGGTGAAAAACAGAAGATTCTTGAATTTGCCAAGGGCTGGTACGCGGAAAACTTCCCGAATTATAAGGACTTGGTGTTCGAGTTTGCCAAGGATTCCGCGTATGGATATACCCAATATCCTCAGTACAAACCGGGAGAAATAATCATTTTGAGAGTTACCTCTGAAAAAAGCTTTGCTGGCAGTGTCCGAAGTTGCTTCATTAAGATTACAGATTCCGGATATGAAGTATTCAATGAGGGAACTTGATTAAAACTCTTGAACACTGCAAAGACATTAGAGATTTTCAACCTTCGTAATTGACAAAATCCGCAATAATTCTGGCCCTTTTGAAAACTGAAATGTCCAAAAGTATAAAAGGCTGCAGCGTTCCGGCTACCACCGAAATGTTGCAGCCTTGCAATGTTGGCTTAGGCGACGACCTCAGTCCCATCATAGAATCGGAACCGCAGGTCGCCGTTTTTCGTTACCGTCACGTACTCGACCGTAGTGAGCCAGAGCTGAGGATCGAACTCGGCAAGTAACCCGTCTCGTGATGCGACCGTTTGGATGAACCGGTCAATCGCTTTTGCCTTCGTTAGTCGGTCATTACGTTCGGTAACAAGGGCATCATGTTTACCCTTGGCCTTCTCATACCGGTCGATGTATCCATTGTACCGGATGGCGTATTCTTCCTGATCCTGCGCGTTGCAGGAATTTTCAGCTATGCATTTTCTGGTTAGTTCAGCAACGATCTCCATCTCCCTGTTCAGCTCATTGATCTCAGTATCAAGAGCAGTCGTGTCCATGAAGACCTCTTTTGCCGTTTCGCAGGCAGCAAGGTGTGGTTCTTTTGATCCAATCAGACTGTTGAACGCGGACACGAACCGGTCCTGAATGTCCTTTTCCCGCAGAGCGGGCGTCTGGCAGCGGTGCTTGCCATCGTCGTATTTGCTGTTGCAGCGCCAGATGGTGGAGCGGTACTTGTCAGTCGAGTGCCAGGTCTTCCCGCCGTACCATCCGCCGCAGTCGTCGCACTTGATCTTGGCGCTGAAAATGCTGGTGCTGCTGTATGCCCGGCCTATGGTTTTCCTGCGCTTGATCTCCTCCTGAACCGCTTCCCATTCATCCGGGTCAATGATCGCCTCATGGCTGTGCTCGATATAGTATTGAGGCACTTCGCCCTCATTGATCTTTCGCTTCTTAGTCAAAAAGTCTGTCGTAAAACACTTTTGAAGCAACGCCGACCCGCGATACTTCTCGTTCTGCAGGATGCTGTTCACCGTGGATGCGCTCCACTTCGGTTTCCCGGACGGGCTCGGGACGCCGTCAGCGGTCAGCTCCCTCGCAATCGCGCCGATGGTCTTTCCGGCCATGAAGTCACGGTAGATCCGGCGAACGATCGCAGCCTGCTCCGGATTCACCACCGGCGGGTCGTCCTTTTTCGGTCCACGATCGTATCCGAGAAACTGTTTGTAGGGCAGAGTGATCTTGCCGTCGGAGAACCGCTTCCGCTGGCCCCATGTCACGTTCTCCGAAATAGACCGGGACTCCTCCTGCGCGAGGCTCGACATGATGGTCAGCAGCAGCTCACCCTTGCCGTCGAGGGAGTAGATGTTCTCCTTTTCGAAGTAGACCTCGACGCCTTTCTCCTTCAGCTTCCGTATCGTCACCAGACTGTCCACGGTGTTCCGGGCGAAACGGCTGACGGACTTGGTTACGATCAGGTCCATCGCACCGGACAGGGCGTCCGCGATCATCTCGTTGAACCCGTCGCGCTTGCGGGTGTCGAGCCCGCTGATGCCTTCGTCCGTGTAGACCTTCACGAACTGCCAATCGGGGTGGCTCGTGATGTATTTCGTGTAATAATCGACCTGCGCCTCATATGAAGTGAACTGCTCGTCCTTGTCTGTGGAGACACGGGCGTATCCGGCCACGCGGCGCTTTTTGACGACCGGGTTCATTCTGCGAACGGGATTCAGTGTCGCAGGGATGACGGTCACGTTTCTTTCTGTCATTTCCGGTACCTCTTTTTCGAATGTTCTGCAGCTTGCTTCCGCATCTCGTCCGTCCATGATTCGGATCGGGACCGGTCAAGCCATATCTTTTCAACGGTGCTCCCGTCGTTCAGGTAGAATGTGAGCCGGTTCCCGTTATCCGCTGTGATTCCGGTGATCCGGCTCATATCCATATCCGCTGTTAACTTGAGGAGCGTTGCTTCGGGGATCTGCTTTGACGGACAGGCCGCCTTGCCTCGTTGTTTCAACGTTCCACAGATCCATGTTGGACCTGTTCGCGTGTGCTTCCTTATAAAATGCTTCCCGCAGATCGCGCAGGTGATCAGCCCCGTGAACGGGTAGTTGGCGGGGTGATACTCCGCGCCGTACACATCAGCACGGCGGGCGAGCTCTGCCTGCACCTGTTCAAAGACCTCCGGAGAGATGATCGACTCGTGGGTCTCTGCCGCATGGTACTTCGGGCGCTCCCCGTAATTGACGTAGTCCTTCTTGGTCAGGCAGTCGGGGCGGTATGTCTTTTGCAGAAGCAGGTTCCCGGTGTATGCGTAGTTCCGCAGGATCTTCTGAAGCCCGGAGTGATTGAACTCTCCGCCGTACCGGGTCCGGAGCCCTTCCGCATTAAGGGTGTTCGCGATCGTCTGGACGCCCATGCCGTCAAGGAACAGGGAGAAGATGCGTCGCACGATAGCTGCCTCCTCCGGTTCGATCACGAACGTTCCGTCCACGCTCCGGTATCCCAGCACCGTACAGTTCCACGGACGGCCCTCCTTGAAGTTCTTCCGAACCCGCCACTTCTGGTTTTCGCTGACCGATCGTGCTTCCTCCTGTGCGTAGCTGGCGAGGATCGTCAGCATCAGCTCACCTTCGTAGCTGAGCGTGTGGATGTTCTGCTCCTCAAAGTACACATCAATGCCAAGCGTCCGAAGTTCCCGGATCGTCTCCAGCAACGTCACCGTGTTCCGAGCAAGCCGCGAGATCGACTTCACCAGTACGAGGTCGATCTTCCCGGCGCGGCAGTCTTTCAAAAGCCGTTGGAACCCGGGTCGGCTGTCCTTGGTGCCGGTCTTGGCTTCATCCGAGTACACACCGGCGTACAGCCAGCCGGGATGGTTTTGTATTGTTTCGCTGTAATGGCTGATCTGTGCCGAAAGGGAATGGAGCATTTCATCCTTCCCGGAGGACACACGGGCGTAGGCCGCCACACGCATGGGCTTCGGCTGTTTCGGACCGCCAAGTAAGCGCTTTTCAACGACTCGGTTCAATGCATCACCCCCTTTGTTAGTGTCGGATATTACCTCTACTCTCCACACATAGCAAGTCAATTTCGGAGAATATTGTGGATGTTTTCAGACCGTACTTTCCCGCCAGAATCAGGCTGATCTGGGCATAGTCGTGAGCGGTGATGAGTCCGCTTTCCTGCATCTCTTTCACGATCGCAAGCGAAGTCCGGTAGCCCCTGACCTTCTCGTACAGAGCCTTATCCATCCGACGCCACCTGCGCTCTGGCCCTCGCAAAGCAGGCACGGCTGCAGTAGCTGGCCGTGATCCGGTTGTTCGTGAACTCCCGTCCGCAAAACCGACAGGTGTGCAGATACTTGGCGCGGCCCGTCCTGCATTCCGGATGCTCGCCCCACCACAGCAGCCTGCAGCGATCGGAGCAGAACCGGCGCTGGCGTTTGCCGGGTGTCTGACAGAGCGGGGCTCCGCACTGCTGACAAGCCGTCTGCGATTCGGCTCCTACGGGATGCCGCCTGCACCAGCTCTTGACCGAGTTGATCGGGATGCCGGTTTCTGCGGCAATCGCCCTGTATCCTTTCCCGCTCTGCTGTAAGCGGGTAATGTGTTCTATTTGCTCATTGGTCATGCGTTGTGTCTCCATTCCGAGAGGGTTCCCCTCACTTCCCAATGGAGGCGACGCACCCGATTTGACGAAAAAGGGCAAAAAAAGAACGGCCCACCAAGGAAAACCCTGATGAGCCATTCATGTTACCTGTATGTGCCGCCGAGCGCGGTGATCGTCAGCGGCCCAGCCTTGCCGTCAACTTGAAGCCCCGCTGATTTCTGATACGCTTTCACGACCTTCTTTGTTTTCGAGTAGTAGTTTTTGTTTCCGATCGTAAGCCCGTCAAAGCCAGCCGCTGCAAGCAGCTTCTTCAGTTCGCAAACATCCTCGCCCCGGCACCCGTACTTCAGCGGACGGTTGAAAACGAACCCGCCCGGCGGTGCAGGCTCCGGTTCCGGCTGAGGATCGCCCTCGATCTCCCGGACCTCTTCCTCGGTCCAGAAGGGCGGCCTGCCGAATCCGTTCCAGTTGCCCTTGGAAAGCGGACGCTTGACCACGCCGTAGTCTCGGCCCAGCGCCTCGATGACGTTGATATCCGTGTCCGCCACGTACCCGATGTGCGTCGCCCTGCCGGAGCTGTTAATTTTGAAAACAAAATCACCAACCCGGAGGTTGGCTTTCGTGATCTTCTTGCATTTGCCGTAGAGCCCGTGGGCGTTGCAGTCGGATTTCAGTATCCCGGACACATTCTGCAGCCAGAACATTCCAAGGCCGGAACAGTCGAACGCCCGAAGCACGTCACCGTATCCAGCATCGCACTGCTTCTTCCAGAACGCGACCGCACGCTTATAGTTCGCATCCGACGTCTCCCGGCGCTTGATCCACGCCTCCGTGATAGCCGGTCCCTGCTGACCCTGCGCTCCCCAGACGTAGATGGAGTGGTTGGTCACCTGCTCGTGCAGGTAGTCGAGGAAGGTCTTGAGCCTATTCGCCATCGTCGTCATCCTCCTTTTCAGCGCGGTCATGCAGCTGTTCCAGAACCGCTTTCAGCTTTTCGGGCACCGGAAGCCCCAGATGTGCTGCGTTCTCGATCAGGGATACGCCTTCATTGGAGAGGTAGAAAAAGATGATCGCCGTCCGGAGCACCGAGCCGGTTCCGATCACATAGGTGTCGAGGATGTGCCCGATACCCACCAGTGCAAAAATCAGCACCTTCTTGAAAATGCCTCGAAACCCGATGGCCGAGGACAGCTTCTTATCGACCACCGCGCACATGACGCCGGTGATGTAGTCGATCACCACAAACGCCAGAAGCGCGTAGAGCAGGCCGTCGCAGCCGCCGAGAAACCACCCAAGCCAGCCGCCGACAGCGGTGAATGCCACTTGAATCGAGATCCAGAATTCCTTCATGATAAAAATCCTCCTTATGCCGTTCGTTTATAGAAATAGCAGGTGATGTACGGCTGCACGTTGTTATGCGCCGTGCCGCTGCCCTTGGAGCCGGTGTTCCCGGACAAGGTCGCCGTATGCGTGTGTCCGCCGCCTGATCCTGTTGTTGTAGGTCCGGTCGAGCCGCCGTTCGTGAAGTACTTATAGGAACTGCCCGAACCGGAACCGACCTTGTAGGTACCGGACGATGCCTGATGCGTATGCCCATCCACCGCCGTGACGGTCACTGTACCGCTGGACAGCGCATGGTTGTGGCTCGGCATGTTCGCCGCTGCCAGCGTGACTGTTTTCGCGCCACCGGTCTTTTCCACCGTGCTGAAATCCGAGTCGCTGGAGTCCACACCGACCGGCACCTTGCCAGCGCCCCACAGCACCCATGTCCCGCCGAGGAACGTGGTCGCGCCTGTGGTACTGGTCGTCATGCGGATGGACCCAACCGGGAAGATCGCGTCCCTGAGCCATGCAAGGCTCGAAAAAGAAACGTCACCGTCGAAGGTGACGTCCTCATGGAACTCGGATTGCCATCCGACCTCGAACTTGTTCTGCTCACAGATCTTGCCGATCGCAAGGCCGAGACCGTTGTTGCGAATGGAGAAGATGGTGTCCGCCGTGGCGAGGTCCGCATATGCGTACACGGTTTCAAAGTAGTCGGACACAGAAATCCGGATGTCGTAGGCATACTGGTTCGATAGGGAACCGCCCACAACATAGGTCCCATTGATCGAATACGACCCGGTCCATGTTTTCAGGTTCGAGTACGATGTCG
The DNA here is from genome assembly GCA_947168855.1 of uncultured Clostridia bacterium. GTDB lineage: Bacteria > Bacillota > Clostridia > Christensenellales > CAG-138 > UBA3792. Next base: position 13,720 of record CAMVNO010000008.1, on the reverse strand, counting down.
CCGTCTTCCGCTTCTGCTGGATCACGATCGAGGCATCGTTCTTACTGTTCAGGGAGGTGATCGTTGCCTTTAGCTTGACCGACGCGTATGTCCCGGTATGGGACGCCACGCCGGAACTGTTACAGCGGAACACCGCCACATCCGTTACCGAAGGCGACTTATACGCCAGCACGCTGAACGTTCCTGACACGGTCTTCGTTCGAGAGCGGGAGTCCTTTACCGTGATAGAGATCGACTGTGTGCCGCTGCCGGTCAGAAAGTCCGTGGTAAACGACGTGCCAGTATAGGTCGTGCCGTTGATGGTCGTCGTCACGGATGCGATTGTGGAGCCGTATGCGCCGCTGGCCGTGATCGTCACCTTGACCTTGGACTTCGACTGAATGAATGCGGAGAACTTCGTTGCAATGGCTGAGTTGGAATCCGCCAGAGTGTACGTAGCAGACGGAACGACCGACGACGGCACGTTCAGCGTGATCGAAACGGACTTCGTTCCGACGAGCGTGCTGCCTGAATACGTATCGCAGTACAGCGTTCCAACAGCCGCCGTTGCATTCGGCACCTGATTGGCAAGCGTCAGCGCAGGCGTCCAGCTAACCGAAGTGCTGGCCGTTTTCGTAATGATCGTCCCCGACGCGGACCCGACCTGGTACCGCAGCGTGTGCGTAAACGAAGACGACGCCGGACTGAGTGTGATCGTGGACGCCGAGCCCATCGTCAGCGTACCGACGGAAGGCGTCGTGGATCGCGGGATCGTTGGAAGCGAGATCGTTGCCGAACCCGTGATGATTCCGATCGAAGAGGAGAAAGAGCAGTCGCCGGACCATGCCAGCGTCACGCTCCCGGTACCGTCGGAGTTATGGGTAACGGTGTACTCCCCGTATGCCCCCGACTCCGACGATGCGTTATCGGTCAGTATCGTCAGAAATGGGACTCCGGCTGCGCTGCTGTACCCCTGGTCATATTGCGATACATAGTTCCCGGCAGACGGAACGGTACCGGTCGCAAAGCCATTCTTCTCACGGGTATAGATGGTGGACCCGTTTGCTGTGACGGACATGGCACCACGGTTCGTGCCGGAATGGTTGTTCGCATAGACGTTGTAGGACCCGGACAACGTCGCAAGCATCACATAGAATCGGATCTTCGAGGTATTGCTCTCGATCGACTGCGAGACCACTTTGTACTCCATCCATGTGCCGATCTTCGAAGAAGAGGAACCGGAAATGGACCCGTTTATAATCGTGTACCCCGAATGGATCGGGGAAGAAATCGTAGCCATAGCATCACTCCAGTAGTTTAAAGTTCAGGTTGTCGGACTCCGGCATCCATGCAAACGGCCCGATCCGCATCCCGGTCAGGATCTGCACCGTGTTCACATACAGCTTTCCGGCAGAGAAGTACGCGATCGCGTTCTCCGGGGAAACGGAATCCTCGGCTCCGGTAAAGAAGTAGAGGATGTCGTTTTCCAGCTTCAGCTTGATCTGCGAGGAGCTTTCCCCGATCACGATGCCTGATGCAATCATGCGGATAAAGCTGCGGATCGTCTCAAACTGCTGGGACACATCGCCGTTGAGCGTAGAAATCTCCGAGCTCGTTTCCGTGAAATTCGCCTCGATGGTCCCCGCCATGACGGACAGCGTCGTCTGGATCGAGCTCTGCAGCGCATTGAAATCAGAGGTCTTGACATAATCCTCCAGAGCGGACAGGATGATCTGCTGCGCCGACTGGATAATGCTCGTGTTGTTCGTGATCTCATGCTGCACGATCTCGGTCGCTTCGCTGTTCGTCACGTAATCGGCCTCGATGCTCTCGATCCGGTTCTCCGCATCCGACATCCGGCCCGTGTTGTCTGCAACCAGCGAGATCCGGCTGTCGCCCAGCGTGATCCGCATGGCCGCAGGGTCCTGAAGCGGAATCGTCATTTTGGTCAGAATGAACTCCGCCTGCGGACAGATATTCCCGCAGGTCACGATCACGCGATCGAGGAACTGGAAGCACTCGATATCCGCATCCATGGAATGCAGGTCCACAGCGGTCAGCGAGATCGTTTCCTTGAGCCTCGCGCCGGACGACGCCAGCCACGCCTGACCTTTCTGAAGCAGGTTCGTTGGCGTCGTGATGCTGTCCCACGTGGTCTCGGACAGCGGGGCATAGATGATCCCGTAGATAGCTGCGTTTGCTGAATCGATCAGGTGCGGATCGCCGTCGTTCACATCGGCCACGGTGAGCCGAGCGTCCGTTTCGTATGCCGGGTCGATTGCCGACATCCGTGCACCAAGCGGAACACAGGCTGTATAGGTCTCATCGGCGTCTTTCGTGACAGCAATGTCGATCAGGTTCTCCCCGAACTGGATCGTCTGCGTCGCCGTATCGGGAGGATTTGCAAGCCAGTTCAGGACCGGCTTTTCCAGATAGTTGTACGTAACATGCAGGTATCCGCCATAGCGCTTGACGAGCCGCTCCTTCAGCACCTGCCATGTGGAATCATAAAGCACGGAATGCGACTCGATCTCCGAGTCCGCCGTCACCGTGCAGTTTCCAATCAGGAACTGCTGGTTTGCAGAAACGGATGCGTTGTGCCGGTTGATCAAAAACGCAAAGAACTCAGCAGGCGTTCCGGTGAACTCATACGGATCGCATACACTGTCGATCAGATAGGCGAGACACCCTTCTGCAGTGTACTTGGTCTGTCCGGACAGTGTTCGCTCATCCTTGATGACCCGGCCCTTAAAGAACAGCCGCCCGTCCCGGTATACCTTGATGACCGTCGTCAGTTTCTGCATCCGCGAGATAGCAGAGTGATTGTCCGGGAGTGAGAACGTTAAAAGACCCGGTTCGTTGACCGAAAGATCAAGAATCGGGTCTATCACGGTATACTTGGGAAACCTCGGATCATGCAGCAGATCCGTATTCGAGTAAATGGTATAGATCATAGGGAGCCCTTTCTGAAGGCGAATACCGTCGTTCCGGTGGATTCAACGGTCACTCGCTTCACTTCCTCACTCAGCAGATAGAACTGCGCGTTGAGATGCGCACCCGGCGACATGTTTAGGCGGACGGTGCTGCCTCCGGACTGGAAGGACAGCGTTGCCTGCTCCGAATTGGTCACCAGCGGAACGAGAGGCATTCTGCCGTTCGTAAGGACAGCGGTTCCGTTCCCGTTCACCGTCACAGTGGTCTCCTGCCGGTCCTGCTTATAGGGCTCTGCCGTGATGGTCAGCGCGATCTCGCAGTATCCGTCATATTTCGTGATAGTCGTCACATCCACGCGGCCTGTGTAAGAGTGCGTGGAGTCCTTGCTGAATATGATCTGCATCCGCTTGCCGTGGACCGTGTTGACGAAGTTCGAGACACGACCGTCATACTCGCCCGTAGCGTACAAGGTGATGTAGATGATTCGATCGTTGAACCGGATCGCATCGAAAGCCTCCGTCAGATCCAGAGACCCGTCCCTGCCGGGAACCTGCACGAAGTTCGTCTGCGCCAGCGGCATGGGGATCTCATACGGGGCTACGATGAGCCCATAGTGCGTTTGCGTGTTTACATTTCCGAACTGGATATAGCTCATGCATACCTCACTTTCAGCTTCTGCATCTGCCCGAGCGCATTGTCCATTTCAGGAGCAAGCCAGCCGATAACTGTCCCGGTGTCCGTCACGATCTGCCTGACGCCCATCTGCGGAAGGTAGGTCTTCATGAGCTCAAACATAGCCGTAACCGTAGTAGCCACAGAGAGACTGCCCGAGGGCAGAACCGTGGAAGCGTCGATATTGGCAGCAGCCCGGACCGGGTCCAGATCGAAATCGGTCGGGATCGCTTTCTGCATCTCTTTCTCCACATCCGACATGGCGTCGACAAAGCCTTCGCCAAGGCCGAGTCCCATGTTCTCACCGATTCCGGCAAACACCGTGGAGGGAGAGTGGATGCCGAGCAGACCCTTGATGTTTTTCAAGAGTCCGTTGGCCCAGCCTTTCACCTTGTTCCACAGCCAGCTTGCACTGGCGCTGATGCCTTCCCACAAGCCTTTAAGAAGGCTGGAACCGGCTTCGGCCATTTTGCTGGTGAGTCCGACGATCGCCTCGACGATGCCGGTCACGATCTGCGGGACGGCTTTTACGATTTCCACAATGATCGTGGGCAGGTTTTCGATCAGGGCCACGAAGAGCTCGACACCGGCCTGTATGATCTTGTCGATGTTCCCGATGAACGCGTCGACGATGCCGGAGATGATTTCCGGGATGGCCTTTACGATCGTGGTGATGATCTCCGGCAGCGCCTGAATCAGCGCGACCAGGAGGTCGATGCCCGCCTGAATGATCTGCGGGATTGCGCCGATGACGGCCTTGATGATCCCATTGATGATCTTCGGAATCGCTTCGACGATCTTCGCTATGATCGTAGGCAGCGCGTTCACCAGCGAGGTCAGCAGCTTGATACCCGTATCGATGATTTGCGGGATCGCGTCGAGGATAAAGTCGATAATCGCCATAATGAGATCGGGCAAAGCCTCGATCAGGACCGGGATCGCGTCAAGGATGCCCTGTGCAAAGCCCTCGATCAGCTGCAGCGCGGCATCCAGCAGCATGGGCAAGCTCTCGATCAGCCCCTGCACGATCGTGATGATCGCCTGCACCGCCGCCGGAATCAGGGTAGGCAGCGCTTCACCGATCCCCTGCACCAGCGTTGCGATCAGCTGTACCGCTGCCTCGATGATCAGCGGCAGGTTCTCGATCAGAGCGTTGACGATCGTCATGACCGCCTGCACCGCTGCAGGGATCAGGCTCGGGAGCAGTTTCAGGATGGTGTTCAGCACCTCCGAGAAAAGGCTCGTCACCGTTTCGAGCAACATAGGAAGCAGCTCACCGATTGCACTGATCAGCGCACCCGCCACGGAGGGCAGCGCAGAAACAATGTTCTGGATAACGGGCGTGATGTTTTTGAGCACACTCTTAAATGCGTCCACGACATCCTTGCAGAGCTTGTCCATATCCGCGTCCGCACGTCCGAAGCCCGTGATCAGGTTCTTGATCGCGCCGTCCATGGAGTTGATGGACCCGGAGATCGTATGCTCCGCTTCCTTAGCGGTCGTGCCGGTGATGTCCATGCTGGTCTGAATGACATGGATCGCCTCGACCACATCCGCGTAGGATTCGATGTTGTACTCAATTCCTGAGATCGCCTGCGCGTCCTTCAGAAGCCGCTCCATCTCGGTTTTCGTGCCGCCGTAGCCCAGCTTCAGGTTGTCCAGCATCGTATAGTTCTGCTTGGCAAACCCCTGATATGCGCTCTGGATCGCGGACATATCGGAGCCCATCTTGTTGGCGTTATCCGACATATCGGTGATGGCCATATCCGCGTACTGGACTGCTTTCTCCGTATCCCCGCCAAGGGACGCGATCAGGCTGGCCGAGAAGGACGTGACCGTCTCCATGTACTCGTTTGCGGACAGGCCTGCCGTTTTGTACGCATTGGATGCGTACTCCTGCAGCTTGCCGGACGATTCCTTGAACAGGGTATCGATACCGCCGACAAGCTGCTCATAGTCTGCAAAAGCGGAAATGACCTCTTTGCCCAGCTTCACGGCTGCAGCACCTGCGGCAACGAGCACCGCACCCATAGCGGCTCCGACCGTTTTCAGAACGTTGCCAAGGCTCTCGAACTTGCTCTCGGAATCCTTGGCTGCGTCCCCGGCTTCGTCGATCTCGTCGCCCATGTCGTCTGCGCTGTCGGTGACGTTGTCCATTTCCCGGTCCATGCCGTCCAGCGCATCCTCGGCTCGACCGTAACCGGCGTTGGCTTCATCCAAGGCAGCATTGTTGTCAGCGAGCTCACGCTCCATGTCGTTCAGCGCAGCTTCCGCATTGTTCAGCTGGATCTGCCACGCCTGTGTCCGGCGGTCGTTTTCGCCAAACGACTCCGCCGCATTCTGCAGCGCGGCGCGAAGGACCTCGATCTTCTGCTTCTGCGCCTCGATCTCCTTGTTCAGGACCTCGTTCCGGGAGGTGAGCGCATTGACCGATTTATCGTTCTTGTCGAACTGCGAAGCGACAAGTTTCATCTCCGAGCCCAGAACCTTAAACGAGGCGTTGATGTCGGCCAGCGCTTTCTTGAATTCTTTTTCGCCTTCGAGTCCGATCTTCAGACCGAAATTGTCTGCCACTTGAACCGCCTCCTTCCGTTAGATTCCGTCCGGGATGATTTCGTCTATGAAATGCTCCCGCTTGGGCTGTGCCAGACCGTTGTATTGCTTATGGCATTCCCACAGATCGAGGAGAAGGCCGAAAGGCATCAGCCAGAACTCGTCCTGCGGAAGGTTCAGCTGTGCGATGCCAAAATAGAGAAGCCGGGTAAACAACTCCTCATCGCTTACCCGACTTACACGTTTTTTGGGTCTGTTTCACTTTCGATGTTACGCTTGGTGCCCCGGAACATCGCCTCCGTGATCGCCGTCTTGTATTCGGCCAGATCTGATGGCACCGTTAAAAGCTCCACCTCATCCGTGGTGAGGACGGGCTTGGGCTTATCCTTGTGCTTCAGGTTGTAAATCAGAATGCTCTGATTGGCCAGAAGCGTAATGAGCCAGACGATCTCGCTGATCGCCATTTCAAAGTTCTCGCCCTTGAGGAGCTTGTCCCCGAGATTCTCAAGGCCGCCGTACCTGCCAGCGATCTCCTTGGTAGCTTTGGTGGTGAGGATCAATTCATGCTCCTCGCCGCCGATGTTGATGACAGCGCTGCGATCGTTATCCATACGCTGCCTCCTTAGGTCGTAGAGGCGTTACCCGGAAAGTTCACCGGTGACAGATTCAGCGTTCCGACCGGCTCGTAGACGGCTTCGTACCAGTCTTCGATCACGGAATCGTCAACGCCCGAAGCGCCTTCGGTGACCTCCACCTTCCAAGGATGTTTCCCGTTGCAGTCCACCTTGTTGCGCTGCAGGATCGTGCCCTCGATCGTGGGGGTGGAGAACGAGATGGAATCGCCCTTCGTCTGCAGGTTCGTTGCGGGAACGCCAAACTTCACGCGGTACAGCCAGAAATAGCGGTACTTACCGTTCGACTTCTTTGCACGGAAGCCGACAGCCACAGGATTCCCGCCGTCCTCGGATGCGGAAACGACGACGCCGTTTGTGTCGATGGTGGCACCGGTCAGCGCACTGGCGACCTCTGCGCCGATGTCGTCCACGCCAAGGGACAGCGTGCCCGACTTGAATTCCTTCACGACCTCCGCAGCGCCATCGTCGGCATACAGGATCGCTTCGTTCAGTTCAATAGAAAGCTCCGCCGTCATAGCCTTGGCAAGGACGGTAGGTGTTCCATAGGTTTCCTCACCGTTTGCGTCTTCGGTGATGGATGCGTAATAGAGTTTATCAAGGCCGATAGTTGCCATTTATCTATCCTCCGTTTCATATTTGTAGTAATGCGCTACATCCACGTTGTAGTGGTGGTAGCCGGAATCGGGCTCAAACCCGATGTACTGCCGGTCCGTTATGGTGTATCCGGCATTCAGCAGTGCACGGACGATCCGATTTTTCACAGCCGTATAGCTGCCCTTCGAGTAAATGGATAGGCGGACCTCCTGAATGTCCACACCGGGCATGTTGTCTGCGTGCAGGTCGAAGCTGTCCGAGAGGGGAACCATCACAAGGTACTGATCCGGCGGCATGTTTGAAAAAACGCCGGTTTCCAAGGGGATATCGAGCCCTGAAAAGATCGTTTTCAGGTCCTCCAGTATGCTCATAGCCGGTTCACCTCCTCTTCGAACTTCTGCTGCATGGCCTCAATGCACGCCGATTTCGATGCGGTCTTTGCAGGCTTCAAAAACGGCTTTGCCGGTTGTCCATGCCTGCCGTACTCCAGTATGTTTGCGATCTTGGCGTTGCTGACTCCGTCGGAGCGTGGCTCCGCAAAACCGACCTTGACGTTGTGGTTCCCGTCATGGTCCAGCTTCACCGATGAAACACCAAGCGCACCCAGCAGCTGTCCGGTAGACCGGGACGGCAGTTTCGTTCCATGCCCGATCACTCCGGCAAGATGGGACCGGACCTTTTCCTCCACGACCGCAGCACCGGCCTCCAGCACATCCGCTGCGATCCGGTCCTCTTCGGAGCCGAGCCGCTGGATGCTCTTAAGAAAAGCTTCCGGCATCTGGATATCAGCTTTCGCCAATCGAACCCACCACCTTTTTTGCCAGCACCTCAAGGTACATGCCGCGTCCTTTGACATCCTCGACGGAGACAATGTCGAACCGGTCGCCATCACAGAGAATGGTTTGCCCGGTCGTGACTGTGACGCCCGGGATCTTCCGGAACCGGAACAGGTCCGTCGCTTCCGAGAACGTTGCCAGATTGACCCAGCGCTCGGAACCGTGGCGGCCTTCCCTATAGACACGAATAGAAGCGAGGGTCACATCCTCCTTGGATGCAAAGCCCTCGCTGTCCTGTACGGTCTGTGTTTCGACGATGCTTGCAGTGCGGTTCATTCTGCCATAGCTCATACTCACACCTTCCAATCCCGGTCAAGGCGCAGAAGCAGGTTGACCGTGTGCCATACCTGCTTTGCCGCCTCCGGACGATCCGCAAAGAATCCGCCGGTGGACCCGTCGCGGGATTCGTAGAAATGCGAGGCAAGCATGATGACCGCCTGTTCCGTTGTTGCTGGCATATCGTTCGTCGAATAATAGCCCTCCGCTATGTGCTGATAGCTCTCGGCATATGAAACGGCGGCAGAAATGTACATCTCGATCAGCGCATCGTCCGCCGAATGATCGAGGATCAGGTTCGCCTTCACTTTTTCAAGCAGAGTGTTCATCGCTGCCGCCTCCCTTCGTTACTTTACGATTTCTTGCATCAGGCCAGCTGCCTGCAGTTTCCAAAGGAGGCTGTTGAAGTCGTCCTTTAACCCTGCCACCGTTGTAGCGGTGCTTGCTTCTTGGCCCTCCATCTTGGTAAACGGAAGGGGAAGCCCTTCAACCTCGGCTCCCTCTTCAAAGACCAGTGTGCCACCGATGTGTGTGACTTCGCCGCCCTGCTCGGTGTAGTTGAGTGCGCTGTATCCGGTAGGTTCCGGAGTGTCTATGACGTTAGTCATACCGGTTCCTCCTTACGCCTGCTGCAGAAGCTGGATCGCTTCGGGCAGAATGACCTTGCCGTCCACACGCTCGGTAGCGACATACCCGATCTGGCCGTTGGTGGCATAGAGCTCGTTGAGTCTCTGCACGGTACGGCCTGCGCGGTCACCGATCCAGTAGTTCTTGAAATCACCGAAGGCGATGGTCAGCGCACCGGAAGCGACGGTGGGAACGTACGGACTCGTGTAGAGCTCGTAGCCCAGCAGCTTATCCGGCTGACCTGCCTGTACGGAGGGCTGCCAGAGGTACGCGCCGTTGCCGTCCTTCAGTTTGCGGAGAATGGAGACCGTAGCATCGTTCATGAGGAACTTGGCGTTTCTGCGGTACGGGGACTTCAGCGCATACACGAGGCTGATGACCTCGTCCGCCGTGATCGCGGTCTGACCGGCAGCGGTGACGCCGACGGTGCCGCCGTTCGCGGTGAAGATACCGGTGGGCTGGTTGGTGCCGGTGCCGATGCAGAACGCCTGCTCCTCGGCAATGCCGAAAGCACGGGCGAACTCACGGATGAGGTAGTCCTCGATGTCGAACTCGGCATCCTGCAGCAGCTCCACGCTGACGCGGCAGAGGTCGGTGAGCTTGAACGCATCGATCTGCTTCTGGCCGAAGGTGGGATTGCTCTCGGTGTACGCCGCGTTCTCAGCGGTCCACTGCGCAGTGGAATGACCAGTGGCAACCGGGATCTTACGCTCATGCTGCGTGGTGATGACCTTGGCAAGGCGACGGATCACGTTCTCCTCGTCCAGCGCAGCCACGATGTTGTGCTCGAAGTCGGTCGGGACCAGATACCCGCCGTCCTGACCGGGGGTGGTGGAGAGCACGTTGTGGAGCAGGGTCTTGCCGCGCAGGTGGAGACCGAAGTCCTCCTTATACGCGTCCGACGCTCTGCCGACCTTGCCGTTGTCCATACGGGCAGGCATTTCCGGGGTAGAGGTGATGGGCTGGCTGATGGGCTTGTTGAGTTCGGCCTCATGCGCGTCACGGCGCTCCATGCGCTTGACCTCGTTGGTCAGGGCGTCGAGTTCCGTTTCCATTTTGGAATAGGTCGCGTCATCCTCTGCGGACAGCACGCCCATGTCGTTACGGTGGGTATTGAGAAAGCCCTCCATGGTGTTCCACAGGGCGGCTCTCTTGTTACGAAGTTCAGTAATGTTCATCTGAAGAATCCTCCTATTACAGTAGTTTTTTGTAGAGTGCGGCCTTCAGGTCCTGTACGGATCGTCCGGCGGGTTTCGGCTCCGGTTCGACTTTCGCCTTCACGGAGATTTTGTTGATGAGCGCACGTTCCACCGCCGAAGCGGAGAACGCATAGCCCTCACTGTCGGTACTGTGCTTTTCATCCGTCAGGATGCCGTCCGCGAAGCCGAGCTCAACGGCTTTCTGTGCGTTCATCCATGTGGTGTCGTCCATCATGTGGGAAAGCTGCACCCGGGAAAGCCCGGTCTTCAGCTCATACGCGTTGATGATGCTTTCCTTGACCTCGGAAAGCATGTCGATCGCTTTTTCCATGTCCGCATGATCGCCAAACGCCATCGTCGCCGGGTTATGGATCATCATAAGCGCGGTAGGCGCGATCAGCACTTTCGTTCCGGCCATAGCAACAACGGACGCAGCGGAAGCCGCAACGCCGTCGATCTTGACCGTGACGTCGCCTTTGTAGTCCATGAGCATGGTGTAGATCTGGCTTGCCGCGATACAGTCGCCGCCGGGTGAATTGATCCAGACGGTGATCGGCCCCTCGCCGGAAAAGAGCTCATCTTTGAACATGGCCGGGGTGATGTCGTCGTCAAACCAGCTTTCTTCGGCAATCGTGCCGTAGAGCTCAAGAACTCTCTCGACCGGCATGCCTTCGTCCGCCTGGTTTTTCCAGTTCCAGAACTTCCTGTTCTTCATCGGTTCCGTCCTCCTTTCCGTAGGGTTGGGTATTTGCAAAAGCACCCGCCTTCGAAAGCGGGAGCATGTTGCCGTTTACGAGATAGAGATCGCCGCCGTCCTCTTCGGATATGCGGTCGAGGTTCTCCAGTTCCCGGATGTCGTTTGCGCTCATCCAGCCGTTCTGTCGTGCGGTGGCGTAACCGGACATCCGGCTCTGGTAATCGCCCCGGAGCAGGCCTTCCACATTGAATTTCACGAAGTACTTCTGCTTCTCCGAGGGCAGGAGCAGGGAACGCTGGATCGACTGCTCCCATCTCACGACCCACGGATCGAGCGTGTACTTCACGAACTCGAGGGATTGCTGCTCTATATTGGAAAAGCTCGACTTCTCAAGATCTCCGACCATGTGCGGCGGGACCCGGAAAATACGAGCAATCTCGTTGATCTGGAATTTGCGCGTTTCAAGGAACTGTGCCTGCTCCGGAGAAATGGAGATCGGCGTGTACTTCATGCCTTCCTCCAGCACGGCGATCTTCCCTGAATTGGAACTGCCTCCGAACTGGCTCATCCATGCATCATGGACCTTTGCCGGGTCCTTGATCGTGCCCGGATGTTCCAGTACGCCGGAAGGCGCAGCACCGTTGGCGAAGAACTTGCTGCCGTACTCCTCGGTGGCGATCGCGAGGCCTATGGCGTTTTTCGCCATAGCGATGGGGCTGTATCCGACCAGTCCGTCAAAGCCGAGGCCGGGGATGTGCAGCACGTCCGATGGCATGAGCACGACAAGGTCGCCCTTGGTGGTATGCGCTTCATCCGAGGAGCGCTGATACTGGTAGTACAGCTGGCCGTTGGTGTCCCGGTTCACGCTCATCTTGTTTGCCATGAGCGGGTAGAGCCCGATGATCTCGCCTTTGCCGTTCCGGATGATCTGCGCGTAGGCGTTGCCGTACAGCAGCAGGTGCGTCATGAGCGTTTCCCGGAACACGAACGAGCTCATCTCCGGGTTCGGCTCATCATGCAGCAGCAGATACAGCGGATGGTCGACCGCTTTCTCCTTGCCGCCGTCGTCGTTGTACCGGTACAGGTGCAGCGGGAGCCCTGCAATCGCCTCCGACAGGATGCGTACGCAGGCGAACACCGCCGTCATCTGCATGGCGCTGCGCTCGTTCACGATCTTCCCGGAGGAACTGCCGCCCATGTAAAAGGCGAAGCTGCTGCCGGGCGTCCTGTTCTCAGGCTTATCTCTGGATTTGAACAATCCGCTGAAGATTCCCAATCCGAATCACCGTCCTTTTCACAAAAATAAAAGACCGCGCGTATCGTAGACGCTCTCGGTCGTATCGTTGCCGCACCGGATGGCACGGTCGAGTGCCATGATGGTCGCCACGGCACCGTCGATTTTCTCGGTGGACTTTTCCTTGTCCGGCTTGATGTTCCCGGCAGGATCGGACCTGATAAAGATGTTGTCCATCATCCACCGGAGCACCGGATGCCCAGCATGCGTGATCCGTTCCTCCAGTACCAGCTTCATAAGCTCCTTCGTCGGAGGGCTCATATCTTTGAAGCCCTGACCGAAGGGAACGACCGTGAAGCCCATGCCCTCAAGGTTCTGGACCATCTGCACAGCACCCCACCGGTCAAACGCGATCTCCCGGATGTTGAACCGTTCTCCGAGTCGCTCGATGAACCTTTCGATGTAGCCGTAATGGACGACGTTTCCTTCCGTGGTCTGCAGGTATCCTTGGCGTTCCCACACATCGTAGGGAACGTGATCCCGGTTGACCCGCTGGCCCATGTTCTCTTCCGGTATCCAAAAGTAGGGCAGGATCACAAACTTGTCCTCTTCGTCCAACGGCGGGAACACGAGCACGAACGCCGTGATGTCCGTCGTGGAGGAGAGGTCCAAGCCGCCGTAACAGACGCGGCCTTCGAGGTCATCCTCCGAAACGGTAAACGCGCACCGGTCCCATCGCTCCATAGGCATCCAGCGCACCGCCTGCTTGACCCACTGGTTCAAACGGAGCTGTCGGAAGGCGTTCTCCTCGGCAGGATTCTGCTTGGCGGACTCGCAGGCGGCTTTGACCTTATCGATCCCGACCGTGATTCCGAGCGACGGATTCGCTTTCTTCCAGACCTTCGGGTCCGTCCAATCGTCGTTTTCATCAGCGCCATAGATCACCGGATAGAAGGTCGGATCGATCTTCCGGCCTTCCAGAATGTCCTTTGCCTTCTGGTGCGTTTCGTAGCAGATGGACTTCGTGTCCGTCCCGGCGGTGGTGATCAGGAAATACAGCGGCTGCATCCGCGCATCGCCGGAGCCCTTGGTCATAACGTCAAAGAGCTTCCGGTTCGGCTGGGTGTGCAGCTCATCAAAGACCACGCCGTGGATGTTAAATCCGTGCTTCGAGTACGCCTCCGCCGACAGCACCTGATAAAAACTGTTCGTCGGCAGGTACACGATCCGCTTTGTGGCCGTCAGAATCTTGACCCGACGGTTCAGCGCCGGGCACATTCGGACCATGTCCGCAGCGACCTCGAACACGATCGAAGCCTGCTGCCGGTCCGCTGCGCAGCCGTAGACCTCCGCACGTTCCTCACCGTCGCCGCATGTGAGCAGGAGCGCGACCGCAGCCGCGAGCTCCGATTTGCCCATTTTCTTGGGAATCTCAATGTAGGCGGTGTTGAACTGCCGGTATCCGTTGGGTTTGATGATGCCGA
>CAMVNO010000007.1 GCA_947168855.1 uncultured Clostridia bacterium | reverse complement strand
GCGTGCCGTCGTTGTTCGAGGTCCAATCGCCGTAGGTGTGCGTATGCGGCGCGACCGGGTTGCTGTTATAGTAGGTAATGCCCTCGACCTCTTCCTTCCAGAACTGCGTTTTGTTGGTGGTGTAACCGCTGTTGATGACGAAGTAGGAGTTGGAGCCCTTGACCATATAGGGGTAGTTGGAGCTTGCGGAGTTACTGACCTTCATGCAGATGTTGTAGAGGTCATATTCCACACCCCAGTTGCAGTAGCTGGATTCATACGACGAACGGCTGTAGAGGTAGCTGTTATAGCTGCCCATGTAGGTGCCGGTCGAGGCGTTCTTGATGGTATAGGTGGAGCTGACAGGAGCAAGCGCAAACACATATGCGTTGTTTGCATTCCGGATCACTTCGCCGTCCAACGTCATTCCCGTATTGGAGAAGGTGGCGGAACCGCCTGCGCTTGAGGATTCATAGCTGGTATTGCCGGACAGACCTTTCAGCACCAAGGCGCTTGTATCCTTGCCGCAGGTGATAATGTAGTTGCCGGACCAGTCGGAGAGGTTGTCGTTGACGAGCCGGTAGATCAGGTCGCCGGTGCCCTCCGTGCGGGTGAACAGCGCATACAGCGTGGCGTTCGCGGTCACGGTGTATTCCGCGCCGGGCGCGTAGAATTCGGGCTCCGCGGTGGTCTCGGCGATCTCTGCCGTCGTCCAGCCGACGAAGGTCCAATCGCTCGGAACGTTGCTGACGGAGGTCGGCAGGTTGATGACGTCATAGATCTGCGCGGAGACGCTGCCTTCGGAAGAACCGATGGAGCGGTAGCTGATCGTGTAGGTGGGCTTCGGCGCGAAGATGATCCTGATCGTGCAGTCGGTCGACGGCGCGACGTTGATGATGTTGCCGTTGATCGTTGCCGTTGCGGTGCCGCTTACGACCTCATAGTCGGATACATAGTAGCCGGCCGCGGGCGTTGCGGTGATCTTGGTACCGGAAACCGTGACCGTGCCCCACGCGGTGTTGCTGGAGACCGCGCTCACGGTGTAGGTAATATCGGTGGTGTACGCCTTGATGCGGTAGTCGCCGTTGTCCGGGCAGTCTTTCCAGGAACTGTTCGGCTCCTGATAATAGGAGGTGTTGCCGTGGTTGGTGTGCGTCCAGTTCGCCCAGGAGACCACGCTGCTGTCGTTGAACGTGGCGTCGTACGGCGTGTGGATATATTTGCCGGAATCGTCCGCGGTCGGGCAGCTCTGCGTGAAGACGACCGAGAAGGTGTCACCCGCAGCGAGCGCAACCGGGTTGTCCAGCTTGATGGTGTAGTAGCCGGAATAGGTCAGCGTGCCGGACTGCGAGGTCATCAGCGTGCCGGAGGACGGATTGCCGGTTGTCGGGTTCTTGTAGATCTCGACCGTATAGGAAAGCGCCTCGTCCCAGTTGCACAGCGCGACTGCTTCCAAAAGCTCGCTGCCTTTTGCGGTGAAGACGTTTGCAACCTTGGTGTTGTTTGCAAAGCCGACGCGGTTGCCGACGCCATAGGTGACGACGTTGCAGGAGCCGTCATACTGATAGTTATGATCGTAGTTGTCAATGGGCTCCGCATCATAGAAGTAGATGTACCCTTCGAGAACGGAGGTGTCCTCGTAGGAGATCCACATATAACCCTTGTTGAAATAGCTCGTGCCCCAGCTGTTCTTACAGAGCCATGCGCCGCTGCCGCTGGGCTTGTTCGGCTTGAAGTTGCTCGCGGCAATGCTGTCGTCCCAGCCAACGATCGTGATCGCGTGGTTTGCCCACTTATGGGAGCTGCTGTCCTGAGAAGTGTTGTCGATCGTGCAGGTATAGGTGTTGGCGCTGCCGCTCTCATAGTAGCTGATGTTGCCCGCGCCGTATTCCATGATGGCACGCTTGACGCCTTCGATGTCCGTGCCGGGAATCCATTCGGAGTTCTGCACGTGCGCGACGTTGTAGTTATAAGAATACGTGCTCGAAAGGCCCGAGCTTGCGACCGTGCTTGCTTTGGAGTACGTCAGCGCGGACTGGGATTCGTCCGCAGCGCCGCACCAACGCTGCAGAGTGTAAGCAGACATTTCGCCGTTGCCGCCGGAATCGAGGCAGGAGTCGGATCCGGTCAAGGTGCATTTGTCGCCGGTCAGCATGCCCTCCGCATCGTATGCGGTGGAGTAGTTGAAATAGCAGTGCTGCGTTTCGGAAAGGTTCAGGCTCGTCGTTGCGGCGGAGTCGGTGGAGCCGACTTCGATGCCGTGCTTGATCATGTAGCTCTCGACCGACGCCATTGCCGCGTGCGCCCAGCAGGAGCCGTACGGGTTCTGGTTCTTAACGGAGGTGACGTAGTTGTAGTCGCGGCTGTCGTATGAGCTCGGCAGCGTGTCCTTCTGCGGATTGAGTCCGTTCAGCTCATAATACGTCTTGAGGTCTTTTTTGACAAAGGCATTGCTGACGGCACGACCGCCGGGGATATAAACGGGGATAAATCCGTTCGGCGGCGGCGTTTCCGTGTCCTGCGTTCCTTCCGCAAGCACCGCGGTCGGGAGCAAAGCCGCGACCATAACCAATGCGAGAAGAAGGGCAAGAAGCTTCAAGGGTCTGTGTTTCATCTAAGGTCTCCTCTTCATATATTTGTGCCGCTGTTACGACACATCAACGAATATATAATAACATATAACGTATAAAAAGTCCATAATTATTTGTATAAATAAGAAGAAATATATGTACAAAATTTCGTGATCGCGGACATCAAAAAAGGAACGCCATTCAAGAGGCGTTCCCCGCATAGGAATGGTTATGCCGTGATCAGCCGAGTTTTGGCAAAAGATCTCTGAGCGCGTCGGTGAGCGCTTCCTCGAAGGTCGGATGCGGACGCATTGCCTTCAAAAGATCGTCCGGCGTGAGCCCGTTTGCGATCGCTTCGCCTAGTTCGCCGATCATATCGGAAACATTTGTGCCCATCATCTGCACGCCGAGGATCTTTCGCGTCTCCGCATGCGCGAGCACCTTCATAAAGCCGCGGTCGCCGTTCACGATCACGGTCCTGCCGTTAGAGAACATTGTGACCTTACCGACCTTCACCGGGATCTCCGCGTCCTTCGCTTCCTGTTCGGTCATGCCGACGGAGGCGATCTCCGGGCGCGTGTAGACACAGCTCGGCACGATCGACAGATCGGCGCCGTTGGGCTTACCCGCGATCTCGTTGACCGCATAAAGCCCCTGCGCCGTCGCGACGTGCGCAAGCTGGATCTTCGCCGAAACGTCGCCGATCGCATACACACCTTCCATCGAGGTCTCGAAGCGCTCGTTGACCTTGATGCGCCTGCCTTCCATTTCGAGCGAAACGCCTTCGCCGAACAGCCCGTCGGTATACGGACGTCTGCCGATCGCGCAGAGCACGACCTCGGCTTCCGCGCTTGCGGGCGCGCCCTTGGACTCGAAGTTGACCGAAAGCCCGGTTTCGGTCCTGGTGACCGACTTGACCATCGCGCCCGTGAAGATCTTCACGCCGCGCTTTTTCATGATCATGGAAAGGTTCTGCCCGAGCTCCTTATCGAGAAGCGGCAGCAGCCGGTCGAGCCCTTCGACCACGGTCACGTCAATGCCGAGATCGTTGAAGAACGTTGCAAACTCCATGCCGATCACGCCGCCGCCGATGATGACGATCGACTTGAACGGCGTAACGCCGGAAAGAAGCTCGTCCGAGGTCAGAACGCCCGGAAGGTCCAGACCCGGGATCGGGGGACGCGCGGGCACGGAGCCCGTCGCCAAAAGAATGTTCTCCGCGGTATAGGCCGCGTCGCCGACCGTCACGGTATGCGGCGCCGTCAGCGTGCCGAGACCGTTGATCACGGCGACCTTCGCGCTCTTCAAAAGCCCTTCCACGCCGCCGCGCAGCTTTTCGACGACCTGCTGCTTGTAGGCGTAGATCGCGGAAAGATCGAACGCCGGTTCGCAGGAAACGCCGAGCACCGCGCCGTTTTTCGCTTCCTCATAGACGCCGGACGCGTGTAAGAGCGCCTTGGTCGGGATGCAGCCGCGATTCAGGCAGGTGCCGCCCACAAAGTCCTTTTCGATCAAAGCGGTCTTCAGACCGAGCTTTGCGGCATGCAGCGCCGCTTCGTATCCGCCGGGGCCGCCGCCCACGACGATCAGATCAAAATCGTACATATGATGCTCTCCTTTGATGCAGCGTGTTATGGATTCTGTTTCCGGATCATTTCAAGCGCTTCGTCCATGGAAACGCAATCGGCGAACAGGTCCGGCCAGACCTCGTTCATATAATAGTTATAGGTCGTTTCCCCGGTCATGTAATCATTGTCGAACGTGGAATTGGTCCCTTCGGGAATAAATACGTCGTAGCCCCGTTCGAAAGCGGATTTCACGGTTGCATCGATGCAGAAATTCGTCTGCAGGCCGACGATCAACAACGTATCACCTTCTTCTTTTTCCAGATATGTCGCAAACTCCCGGTTGGTAAAGCTGCTGCTGGCTCTCTTGACAAAGACCTTCTCGCCCGCTTGCGGCGCGACCTCGTCGGCGATCTCGAAGGCCTCGTCTCCGACCGAGAATCCGCTGCCTTCGCCCGCGTCGTGCTGTACGTAGATCACTTCGACACGGTTCGCTCTGGCGGCTTCGATCAGTTTGGAAACGTTATCCAAAAGTCCGTTCAGATTGTAAAGCTCGTCGTCCATGAGCGCTTTTTGCATATCAATTACAATCAGTTTCATAAGATGCTCCTTTCAAAGGATATGGTTTTATTCATAGAACGGAGGCGATCAGTTCGATCAGATCTGCCCGCTTGTCCTGTTCGACGTCGGATTCGCGCAGCGTCTGAGCAATTGCGTCTATTTGGAGACTGCAGCCTGTGAGAGCCGCTTTGAGCTTGTCCGCAAGTCCGTCGTCCATCGCGTCGGTGTAGACCTTCGCGTCCGTGATCACGCCGCGATCCGCACGGATCTGCAGCTCGATCCCGCCCCACAAAAAACGCGATTCACAGCGGAACGTGAACGGAAGCTTCTGTCCGAAGAGCCATGCGTCGCTCGCGTAGTGCGCCGAAAGTCCTTTGACCCGCGCTTCGTCGATCACGGGCGGAAGGTCGAGCGGCAGTCCGTACACTTCCGAAAACGCCTGCTTCATGGCGGCTTTCAACATGTCGACCGTGAGCGCCGGGTTGAGCTCCCTGAGGTTCACGACCCGTGAACGCACGCTTTCGACGCCCTTGGCTTCGAGCTTTGCTTTCGAGGGGCTCAGGTAGCGCCCCATCGCGTCCGCGTCGACGTCGATGAGCAGCGTGCCGTGGTGATACGCGCGCCCCTCATGGTGACAGAACGCGTTGCCGGAGAACTTGCGCCCGGAAGCGAGCAGGTCGTTTCTGCCCGAGATCTCCGTTTCGATCCCGCAGAGACTGCACGCCCTTCGGATCACGGAAAGCTGGCGGGTAAGGTCATAGTCCTCCTCGCACAGCAGAAACGTGAAGTTCAGGTTTCCGAGATCGTGATAGACCGCGCCGCCGCCGGACAGCCGCCGCGCGAGCCTGCCGCCTTCTTCCGAAAGCAGCGTTGTGCGGCATTCCGCCCAGGCGTTCTGGTTCCTGCCGATGACGACCGTGCGCTCGTTCCGCCACAGATAAAGAAGGCAGCACCCGCCTAAAACGGTTTCCAGCAGGTGCTGCTCAATGGCAAGATTGCGATAGGGATCGAACCCTTCGCTTTCATAGACTGCGATCCGCTCGATCATGCAAAGGTGTAGCGCACGATCGGGTTGCGCGCAGCCTTGACTTCGTCCGGACGGCCGATCGGGGTGTGATGCGGCGCGTTGTGCATGAATTCCGGATCGGTTTTGCCGAGCTCGTAGAGCTTGCGGAAGACGTCCGCCGCCCAGTCGAGCGTTTCAATGCTTTCCGTTTCGGTCGGCTCGAGCATCAGCGCTTCGTGCACGATCAGCGGGAAGTACATTGTCGGGGGATGCATGCCGTAGTCGATCAGCGATTTCGCCACGTCGAGCGCGGACACGCCGGTCTCCTTCTCGTAATGCGAGAGGTCGAGCACGAACTCATGCATACAGATGCGGTCGAACGCGGGCGTGAACGTGCCCTTGATCTTTTGCATCAGGTAGTTTGCGTTGAGGACCGCGTTGGTCGCCGCCTCCGGGATTCCCTCGCGGCCGAGCGTCATCACATACGCGAGCGCGCGGACGCACACGAGGAAGTTGCCCATGAAACCGCGGACCTGCAGCCGGCCGGGTTTCTCCATCAGCGCGGAGTGCGGCAGGAACGGCTTTAAGAATTCCTTGCAGCCGACCGCGCCTGCGCCGGGACCGCCGCCGCCGTGCGGGGTGGCGAACGTCTTGTGCAGATTCAGATGGATGCAGTCGAAGCCCATATCGCCGGGACGCACGACGCCCATGATCGCGTTCGTGTTTGCGCCGTCGTAGTAGCACAGACCGCCCGCCTCGTGCACGAGCTTCGTGATCTCGAGGATGTTTTCGTCGAAGATGCCGACCGTGTTCGGGTTTGTCAGCATCAGACCCGCAACATCGTCGCCGAGGACCTTTTTGAGCTCTTCGAGATCGACGCAGCCGTCCGGCGCGGAGGGGATGTTCACGACCTGATAGCCGCACATTGCCGCCGTCGCGGGGTTCGTTCCGTGCGCGGAATCCGGCACGATGATCTTGGTGCGGTTCTTATCGTTGCGCGAATCGTGATACTGCTTGATGAGCAGCACGCCGGTGAATTCGCCGTGCGCGCCCGCCGCGGGCTGGAAGGTCATGCCGTCCATGCCGGTGATCTCGCAGAGATCCGCGCGCAGCGTGTCGAGCACTTCGAGCGCGCCGCGGACCGAGGATTTCGGCGCGAGCGGATGGATGTTCGTGAAGCCCTCCATCGCCGCCGCTTCCTCGTCGATGCGCGGGTTATACTTCATGGTGCAGGAGCCGAGCGGGTAGAAGCCGCAGTTCACGCCGTGCACCTGCTTATTGAGCTCGGTGTAGTGGCGGGAAACGTCGGTCTCGCTCATCTCGGGAAGATGCGGCGCCGTCTCGCGCTTGAGACCTTCCGGCAGCTCGACTGCGGGAACGTCGCACTTCGGCAGAATATCGCACTTGCGTCCCTTGACGCTCTTTTCAAAAATCAGCTTCATGCGAGCACCTCCTTTACCGTGGAAACGACCTCGTCGAGCGTCGCTTTCGAAGCTTTTTCGGTGACGCACCAGAGCATACCGTCCTCATACGGAAGACCGGAGAGGATGCCCTTCTCCGCAAGCGCCTGTTCGATCTCTTTGCACTTCGGCATGTCGAGCAGGAACTCATGGAAGAACGGCGCGTCGTAGCGCAGGCGTATGCCGGGGATCGCGGTGAGCGCGTTTTCCAGATAGTGCGCCTTTGCCATGCACTGGTTTGCGACCTCCGCCATACCGTCGGGACCCATCGTTGCCATATAGAGCCCTGCGGTCAAAGCGCACAGCGCTTCGTTCGAGCAGATGTTGGAGCTCGCCTTTTCGCGGCGGATGTGCTGCTCGCGCGCCTGCAGCGAAAGCACGTAGGCGCGGTTGCCGTCATGGTCCGTCGTTTCGCCGACGATGCGGCCCGGGAGCTTGCGGATGTGCTTTGTCGTGGTCGCCATGAAGCCGAGGTACGGACCGCCGAAGCCGATCGGCATACCCAGCGGCTGTCCTTCGCCGACCGCAACGTCCGCGCCGCAGTCGCGCGGCGTCTTCATGATCGCGAGCGCGATCGGATTGCAGCCCATCACAAACATCGCGCCGGTCGCATGGACGAGCTCGCCCAAAGCTTCCGCGTCCTCAAAGACGCCGTAGAAGTTCGGCTGCTGCACGTAGAACGAGGCGACGCCTTCGTTCAGCATGTTTTTCAGCGCTTCGATATCGGTTTTGCCGTCCTTTGCGGGAACCACGACCAATTCGTCGTTGGTGCCGTAGCAGTAGGTGCGGACCGTGTTGATCACGTCGGGATGCGTCGTCGCCGAGATCAGCGTCACGCGGCGCTTGCGGTCGCGGCACATGGCGGCGGCTTCCGCAGCCGCGGTCGCGCCGTCGTACACGGACGCGTTGCTTACATCCATGCCCGTGAGCTCCGCGATCATCGTCTGATACTCGAAGATCGACTGGAGAACGCCCTGCGAGATCTCCGCCTGATAGGGCGTGTACGCGGTGAGGAACTCTTCCTTTGCGGGGATATACTTCACGATCGACGGAATGTAATGATCGTACGCGCCCGCGCCGCGAAGCACGGTCTTGTAGACCGTGTTTTTCGCCGCCATTTCGGCGAGCGCATTGCGCACTTCCATCTCGCTCTTGCCTTCGGGCAGGTCGAGCGGACGGTTCAGGATCATGTTTTCCGGCACGTCGCGATAGAGCTCACGGTAATCGTTGAGCCCGATCGCTTTGAGCATTTCCCGGCGCTGTTCCTCGGTGGAAGGAACGTAGCTTCCCATCGATTATGCCTCCGCGCAGAACGCTTCGTATGCCGCTGCGTCCAGAAGCTCTTCGGTTGCGGTGACGTCTGCGACCTTGATGATCCAGGCGCCGTACGGATCCTCGTTCAGCTTTTCGGGCGCGTCGAGGAGTTCCTCATTGATCTCGGCAACGGTGCCGGAGACCGGGGAAAGGAGATCGCTTACCGCCTTAACGGATTCGACGTCGCCGAACGCTTCACCCGCGGTGACCGCGTCGCCGACTTCCGGCAGGTTCACAAAAACGAGATCGCCGAGCGCGTCCTGCGCAAAATCGGAGATGCCGATGACGAAGAGGTCGTCTTCCTTTTTGACCCACTCGTGGTCCTTGCTGTACTGTAATTCGGGTTTGATCGTCATGATTCTATCCTCCTGATAATTATTTCTGTTTATAAATGACCGGCACCACATAGGGCGGGACATTGTTCGTAATGTGCTTCGACGGGATCGCGGCCTTCAAGCGCTTGCCGCGCACGTCGACCTCGACTTCGCCGTTCACCGGCACGTCGGAGCTGATGTAGCAGATGCCGATCGCGCGCTTGCCGGTCTCGGGAAGAAGCTTCACATCGGCGCCTTCGCCTTCCGTCATGAAATACGGGATCATCGTGCCGCTGGTGACCCAGCCGATCTGCTCGCCGTTTCTGTAAACGCCCATGCCGTGCCGCATGACGCCGCGGTCGAGAAGCGCGATCGGACGGACGCGCTTCGGAAGCGTCGCCATCGCGTCGGGGTTGTAATCCTTCGCTTTGAAGCACGCCTGCGCCTTGGACTGCCTGAGAAGCGCTTCGCGGCCAACGAAGTCACCCTTCGCTTCGTCGAAGGAGACCGCGAACTTCGCCAGCGCCAGCGCAAAGATCGGCATCGGCTTGCCGTCCTCGTCGACGCCCATTTCGTCGCCGTACAGCGGGAGCATGCCCTCCATGCGGAGCGTGTCGCGCGCGCCGAGTCCCGCGGGCTTGCCGCCGAGCTCGATGAGGCGGTTCCATGCCCAGAGCGCGTCCTTGTTCTCGATGAACAGCTCGTAGCCGATCGGCTCCGCCGTGTAGCCCGTGCGGGAAACGAGGACCTTATGTCCCTCCATCATCAGCGTGCTGAGGTTGTTGCGCGCGGGCTTGGTGACCTCGTCGACGCCCGCGAGCGTCTTCAGGATCTCCTCGCTCTTCGGTCCCTGCACCGCGATCGAGATCGTCTCGCCCGTGATGTTTCTGATCGTGCAGTCATAGTTCTTCACGATCGGCGCAAACCACGCAAGGTCCTTATCGGTGTTCGACGCGTTGACGACGAGCAGGAACCGGTCCTCCTCGAAGCGATAGAGGTACGCGTCGTCGACCGCGCTGCCGTCCTCGGCAGGAATGATGCAGTACTGCGCCTGGTTGACGTCGAGGTTCAGCACGTTGCTCGAAAGCACATGCTGCAAAAATGCCACGCGGTCGGGTCCTTCGATCAGAAGGCGTCCCATGTGGGAAACGTCGAACAGACCGCATACGCTTCTGGTATACAGATGTTCGGCTACGATCCCCTCGGGATACTGGATCGGCATTTCCCAGCCGCCGAAATCGACCATCGTTGCGCCCGCCGCTACGTGCGCGTCATACAATAGGGTGCGTTTGAGTTCGCTCATAAGAGTCCTCCTTTTTGAATTTGAACTGATGCGGCGCCTGCCGCGAAAAAATGAAAAAGCGCAAAGTACGCCCGTACCTTGCGCCTCCGTTCTTAGCCTGAGAGATTCCCGCCGCATCGCGGTTGCACCGTCGGCGTAAAGGGTGATGAGCCCTTTCCTTTCCGGAGTCCCGTCAAGGTCCGATCCTTCTGCCTGAGAGTTTTTGCAGTTCCCCTTCGGCGCCGCAAAAGCGGCCTCTCCCGGGCCCGTCGTTCGGGACGATATTCGGTTTTTGTCCTTGTATACGATACCGCGAAAAAGGGGGCTTTGTCAAGAGGGAATGCGACGGAATCGGGAAAATGTTCTTATTTATTTTGCACAACACGAAGATGCGCGGTTGCTTTTTTCGCATACCTGTGCTATGATATGGTCATGGTATTATACTGTAGAGGTGTGTCCTTTGGTTCGACACAATCTGCAAATGGCTGAAAACGGAGCGGAAATGTATCAAAAATTGTGGAAACGGGTTCTGGATATTGTTTTATCAGGTCTTGCGATCCTGACGCTTTCCCCGCTTTTTTTGGCGATCATGATCTGGATCCGTCTGGATTCGGAGGGTCCGGTCTTTTTCCGGCAGACGCGGGTCGGCATTCACAAGACGGAGTTTGAGATTTTGAAATTCCGCACCATGAAGAAGGACGCGCCGAAGAACGTTCCGACGCATCTGTTCAGCGATTCGAATTCCTGGATCACGCGGTCGGGGCGGATCCTTCGCAAAACAAGCCTTGACGAGCTCCCGCAGATTTTGCAGATCTTCACCGGCAAAATGTCGTTTGTCGGTCCGAGACCGGCGCTCTTTAACCAGCGCGACCTTATCGCCGAGCGCGATAAATACGGCGCGAACGACGTCCTGCCCGGACTGACCGGTTGGGCGCAGGTCAACGGCCGCGACTCGCTGTCGATTGCGGAAAAAGCGCGGTATGACGGCGAATACGCCGCGCATATTTCGTTCGGCATGGATATGAAATGTCTGTGGAAAACGATTTCGACGGTCATAACGCGCGAGGGCTACCGCGAAGGCGGCCGCGAGCGGAAGAAAGACAAATGAAGCGCATTCTGATCACGGGCGAACACAGCTATATCGGAACGTCGCTTGCTGCATACCTCAATCAGTTTCCGGAGCAATACGCTGCGGAACTGATTTCGTTACGCGATGCCGCGCCGGATTCGTTCGATTTTCACGGCGTCGACGCGATCGTTCATGCCGCGGCGATCGTCCATCGGAAGGAAACAAAGACGACGCAGCCGCTTTACGACGCGGTCAACCGCGATCTCACGGCCGCGCTTGCGAAAAAGGCAAAGCGGGACGGCGTGAAACAGTTTCTGTTCATGAGCACGATGAGCGTGTACGGCATGGAGACGGGAACGGTCACAAAGGACACCGTTCCGGCGCCGAAAACACAGTACGGGCGTTCAAAGCTTTCCGCGGAACGACGCATCGCGCCGCTTTCGGACGACACGTTCTGCGTCACGATCCTGCGCCCGCCCATGGTGTTCGGTCCCGGCGCAAAGGGCAATCCCGCGCGCCTTCGGAAGATCGCGGAGCGGCTTCCGTTCTGTCCGGATTTCAGCAATCGCCGCAGTATGGTTTCAATTGAGACGCTGTGCGAAGCGATCCGATCGAGCATTGACGCACCGCGCGCCGGCGTGTTTTTTCCGCAGGAGCCGTCGCCGGTCGCAACGGGAACGCTCATTGAGCGCGCCATGCGCGAGCAGGGAAGAACGCCGAAACGGTCGAAACTTCTGAACCCCGCGATCCGGCTTTTGCGCACGTGCACACGCGTCGGAAAGAAAGCGTTCGGAGACCTTGTTTATGAGAACCTTCGGGAGCTTCCGCTGCCGGACGGAGAGGAGGAAGCGCAATGACGCCGCGCGTCAGCGTGATCGTACCCGCATACAGATGCGAAAGGACCGTGGAACAGAGCATCCGTTCCGCGCTTTCGCAATCGGTGTCCGAGATCGAGGTGATCGTTGTGGACGACGGGTCCGACGACGGCACGCCGTCGATTCTTGACCGGCTGCAAAAGGAGGACGCGCGCGTACACGCAATCCTGCTTTCCGAAAACGGCGGCGTTGCGAACGCGCGCAACTGCGGCGCTGCGGCGGCGCGGGCGGACTGGATCGCTTTTTTGGACAGCGACGACGCCTGGAGCGCTGATAAGCTTGCCCGCCAGCTGAAAACGGCGGAGGAAACGGGCGCGACGCTTGTATATACGGCGGCGGCCTGCATGGATGAAAACGATCAGCCGACGGGAAAGATCTTTCACGTTCCCGGGACGGTTGCGGCGAACCGGCTGCTGTCCGGAAA
Source organism: uncultured Clostridia bacterium (assembly GCA_947168855.1). Classification (GTDB taxonomy): domain Bacteria; phylum Bacillota; class Clostridia; order Christensenellales; family CAG-138; genus UBA3792. Next base: position 121,300 of record CAMVNO010000007.1, on the reverse strand, counting down.
CGACGTTGTGACGAGCACGGTGCTCGTTCGGCGCGAGGCATATGAGCGGCATCCGATGGAATGCAGCCATCTGCATGAGGATCTGATCTGCTGGTACCGGATCCTGAAGGACGGCGCAAAGGCGGTCGGGATCAACGAACCGCTGGTGCGCTACCGGGTCACGCAGGGATCGAAGACCGGGAACAAGCGCAAATCCGCCGCGATGATGTGGAACACCTATCGGTATCTCGGCATCGGATGGTTCCGCCGGATCGGGTGTTTTCTGGGCTACTGTCTGCACGGCGTCAAACGGTACTGGATATAAAGACGTCCGCCGGCATCGTTCGGGCGGACATTCAAAGAGATACAAGGGGCTTCGCGCATCCGCGGGCAACGAAAGCGATCAAGGAGATGATCAACAGACGATGAAAAAATTCATTCATATGTGCCGGTGCTGGATCACACGGTTTTTGAAATATTGGGATCTGCTGGTGCTGCTGGTCCAGCGCGATCTGAAGCTGAAATACCGGAGAAGCTTTCTGGGCTATATCTGGAGCGTTCTGAATCCGCTCCTGTCCATGGTCGTCATGGCGGTCGTGTTTTCGGCGATGTTCAAGCGCAAGATCCCGCATTTCCCGGTATATCTGATCTGCGGCAACATTCTGTTCTCGTTTATGCGTGAATCGACAAACAAGGCGCTGACGTCGGTGATCGAGAACGGATCGCTGCTGAAAAAGGCAAACGTTCCGAAATACATCTTTACGCTCTCGAAGATCACGAGCTGCATGGTCAATTTTGTCCTGTCGCTCGGCGCATTGGTCATCGTTATGATCGCGACCGGCGTTCCGTTCCGCTGGAGCAATCTCCTGATCGTCATTCCGACCGTTGAATTATACGTGTTCTGCGTCGGGCTCGGAATGCTGCTTGCGGCGGTTACGGTATTCTTCCGCGACATCCGAAACATCTGGAGCGTGGTCACGCTCGCGTGGATGTATCTGACGCCGATCTTTTACTCCCTCGGAAGCTTCTACAACGACAACGAGCCGAACAAGATCCTGGCGTCCGACGCGATCGGTCTGTTCATTCGCCGGTTCAATCCGATGTACATGTACATCCAGCAGTTCCGCAGCTTCATCATTCAGAACCATGACGCATGGGAGGTCCCGACGCCGGAGCTAATGATCCGCGGCGCGATCGTTGCGGTTGTCTTCCTGATCGCCGGCGTGGCGACGTTCAATCTGACCCAAAAGAAGTTTATTCTGTATATTTAAGAGACTATGAAAAACATTACGGAACAGATCGGGCTGGGCGAGCCCTGCATACAGCTCAACGACGTCACCGTCCGGTTCAATATGGCGGGCGAAAAAGTGGACAATCTGAAAGAGTATTTCGTAAAGCTTATGAAGCGCGAGCTGCGGTTCAAGGAGTTTTGCGCGCTGCGGGATGTTTCGCTGACGATCAACAAAGGAGAATCCTGGGCGTTGGTCGGCGCGAACGGCGCAGGCAAAAGCACGCTTCTGAAACTCATCTGCGGCATTCTTTCCCCGTATAAGGGTTCTGTTCGGGTCAGAGGCAGCATTGCGCCGATGATCGAACTCGGCGCGGGCTTCGATCCGAATCTCACGGCAAAGGAGAACATCTACATCAACGGCGCGGTTTTGGGGCACAGCCGCAAGTTTATGAAGGAACAATACGACAATATCGTCGAGTTCGCGGAGCTTTGGGATTTTATGGATCTGCCGATCAAAAACTATTCGAGCGGCATGCGCGCACGTCTCGGCTTTGCGGTTGCTACGGTCGTGGATCCCGATATTCTGATCATCGACGAGGTGCTCGCGGTCGGCGACAAGTCTTTCCAGAAGAAATGCCGTGACAGGATCCGGGAAATGCAGAAAAAAGGCGTTACGCTGATCTTTGTTTCGCATGCGAAGCCGCCCGTGCTTGAACTGTGCGAGCACGCCATCTGGCTCGACCACGGCAGGATCTGCAAGGTCGGGGCGACGGAAGAGGTATACGAGGCATACGAGAGCTTTCTGGACGAAAAGACGAAAAAGACGGCGGCGAAATGATTCGGAGCCGAACCGAGGGATCGTCCCGGAGCAAAAGACGGCGGACGTCCGTTTTGTATCAGGAATGTATAAAAACGGTAAACGTTTGTCGTTTTGCTTGCTTTTTCAAACAGCTTTCGATAGAATAGCAAGGTGATCCGCATGCGGGGATTCTGTCCGGCACGCGGACCGAATAAGGACTGTACGCAGTCGGATCATACCAAGGTCAATGGATCGCGCCCGCGCAGTACGGCTGCCGCGGGCAAGTCAAAGGAAAGGAACAAGCGATTATGAAGAGATATATCAACAAATGGCTTTGTATCGTATTCAGCACGATTCTGCTGCTCGGAACCGTCGGCTGCATACAGACTGCCGTTGAACCGGATCCGGTGGGGCAGGCAAGCGCCGCGCCGTCGGAGAACGGCGGCGAAGAGACGGTCATTTTAGTTGAGAACACAGCCGAGACGGTTCCGCAGAATCCGGAACTGCCCGAACCGACGGATACGCCTGAACCCACGCCGGAGCCGACCGCAACGCCGGAGCCTACGCCGCAGCCGACGCGCGCGCCGAAAGAGGGCGATATTGCCACCGACCGCTTTCCGAATTACGACACCGGCGTCGATGCGGACTGGAGCTATCAGAGCGACGAGGTGCGTATCGCGGTCAAGCGGGTCAAGATCAACGAGGGCGAACCGGACCAGAAGGTTTATAATGTTGCGGATATCTGGGTCCGGAACATCAACAGCATCCGAATGGGCTTCGGACGCGGCGGATTCAATAAGGGAACCGAGAATCCGGAAAAGTTTGCAACGCGTGAGCATGCGATTCTTGCGACCAACGGCACGATGAATTCCGGTCTGGTGATCCATAACGGCGTAGAGGTCAAGAAAAACGTCCAGAGAAGCTCGCACGTCTTCCGTTCGGGCGTCGTCATCCTCTATCGGGACGGCACCGTGAAGCTGATCAACCGCGCTAATAATGAAACCTACGATTATAAAAAAGAAAACGCGCAGCACGGCGGCATTTGGCAGGCGCTGCAGTTCGGACCGGTTCTGATCCAGAACGGCAAGGTTCAGGGGAATCTCAAGAAGTACTCCTTCTCTCGCCGCTCCCGCACCCTCTTCGGGTATTACGAACCGGGTCACTATGCGCTTGTTACGGTCGACGGCAACACCCTCGGCATGAATCCGGAGGAATGCGCCGAGCTCATGGCGTCGATCGGCTGCACGGACGCGATCAACCTGGACGGCGGTCAGAGCACATCCATGGTGTTCATGGGCAGGCGCATCAACTCGAAGCCCCAAAGCGATCGCGAAACAAAAGATATGATTTTGATCGCCGAGTATGACGCAGACGGCAACGCGCCGGAGCTGACCGATGTGCCGGCGGATCGGGTACGCGGGGAGTAAGTATGGAAAAGCAATCGAAACAAAAGAAAAGCGGCTGGATCGTCGGCATCGTCATCATGTCGGTGCTGACGTTCATCATGCTTGCGGTCGACGTTGTGTTGATCGTACTGTAAGGAGGCGCCCGATGGAAGAAAAGCAATTGCAAAATCAGCAGCCGGCGCCTCAGAAAGACCTCGTCAGAACGCACAGGATCGTATTCTTTGCGCTGTGCATCGCGTTTGCCGTGCTTGCCGTGCTCGGGATCGTTCTCGGCACGAGCAAAGTGCAGATGTGCCGTGAAATGCGTTTCTTTTCCTGCGACAGCCGCGGGTTCCATCTGATCTCCTGCGGCGTCGGAACCACAAAGCGCACCGGCGGACCGATCGACGTCGAATCCCTTCCGACGCCGGACGCGGCATTGTTCAGCGAAGCGATGGTCAGCGACGTCGACTATTACGAGACCGGAGAAATCAAAGAGGTCCCGATCTTCGAGCAGCAGCGGATCGACCGCTACATCTTCTCCATGATCATCGTTGTGCAGAACGGTTCGCTGGAATCGCAGGACAAGCAGACCGATATGATCTTCCTGGCGTCGTTCAACCAGATGCTGCAGAAGTTCACGGTCGTTTCCGTGGCGAGAGATACGCTCGTACCGCTTTCGGAGGACGAATGGAAGCGGATCAACACCGCATATTCGCGCGGCGGTATCGGTCAGCTGATCAATACGGTCAACGACGTGTTCGAGCTGGACATTCAGAACTATATCGTGACCGGAACGGATGAGCTCGCTGCGTTGGCGGACGAGATCGGCGGAATTCCCGCTAGACTGACAGAGGAAGAAGCTGCGTATATCAACGCGGCATGCGGCGGTTCGCTGAAACCTCAAAAGCAGCAGCTTTCCGGTGAGGAGATCATAACGCTCCTGCTCGACCGCACGTCGGACGGCAAGGGCGATCTCGGCCGCGCGGATCGGCAGGTCGGCATTGTGGAGAATGCGTTCTGGTACATGAAGGATAAATTCGACAGCTCGTTCCTCTATCCGTTCTTCAAAATGATCTTCAAGAGCATCCAGACCAACGTCGATTTCTATACGCTGCGTGAGATCGGCATCGAAATGTCGGTTGCGGAAGATCTGACATTCTCAACGATCCGTGTGCCGTTTGACGACGCCTACACCGAGCTCAACGTCGACGGCGCGTACGCGCTTTTGCCTGCGATTGAAAAGAACCGTATTCTGATCAGACAGGCGCTGTACGGAACCAGGGATATCGAGCGCGATACGAGCGAGCCGCAGACCTCCGCGCGTTCGTGGGTCCTTCCGGTTGTGCTTTCCGCGATTGCGATCGCGGCCGTCGCCTGCATCGCCGTGTTCGCTGTCCGACGCGGCAAAAAGAAACCGCAGGGAACCGAAGAAGCGTAACGACAAAAAAGGACGAAGCAAACCGCTTCGTCCTTTCAGGTTGTCAATAAAAGAGTGACATCCGCTCCGCCGACATTTCGCTGCAGAGGAGCCGTCGCGCGCTTCCGCAAAAAGGCTTTTTTCAGCCTGCTCAGCATATTAAAAAACCGCCCGAAACGGGCGGTTTTTGACAGATCAGGAATCAGCCGTTGATGTTGTAGTCGGCATTGATCAGGTTCATCGACTTCAGGAACTTGTGCGTGTAGATGAACGGTCCGACAATGATCAGAGCGCCGAGAACGCCCCAGAGCCAGTAGGTCTTGGCGCTGAACTCGTAGTTCTGATTTCTTCTCTTCAGCTCGTCGCCGATACGGTTGGAGATCTTGTGCTGCCAAACAATCGCCGCAATGCCCAGCGTGATCGGAGCGATCAGGAAGAACAGCAATGCATAATGCATGGTCTTTTTGCCGTCATAACGGGATGCAACTTCGTTGATCTCGGAAGAGATGTGGCAGTTCACGACCAGAGCATAGATGCCGAACGTGACGAGCGACAGAAGGATGTACTTCACAAGGCTGCGGTTGGTCCGGAGCTGGTTGATGGGTTTCTGGGTGGTTTCCATTATAAATGCCTCCTCAATTTTTCCTTTCGGCGGAGTCATATCCGCCTTTTTATATTATATCTGCACTCGGAAAGAATGTCAACAAAATTTCAGCAGATCGAAAAACAGCGCTCCGTCCCGGCGATGCGGTCGGCTTTGGGGTTGCAAGCACGGAAAAAAGTTGGTATACTGTATCATAAGAAAATATGTGGGAGGATGTATGAAGAATCCGGAAAAAAAGCCGTCCGATCCGCAGCGCATGCGCAGGGTTCTGCGCGAAGGAAAGGCGGTCGTGCTGATGTCGCTGATGATCACGATCGAAGCGCTTGCGGTCACGCTGCTGTATACCCCGGCGGGCGTCGTCACGGGAGGCGTGACCGGTATCGCCATGCTGATCACCTACGCAACGAACGGCATGATCCCGAACTGGGTGTTCGTCGCGATCGCGAACATTCCGCTGCTGATTCTCGCGTTCCGGTATCTGCACATCCGGTTTACGGTTTATACGCTGCTGATGACGGTGCTGTTCGCCGCAGAGCTCGCGCTGTTCGACAACCTGCAGTTCCCGGCGCTGTTCGATATGAGCGAACCGGCGTGGCGCGTGGTCAGCGTGATCTTCGGAGCGGTCACCATGGGCGTTGCGGGCGGCATGATCGTGCGGCTCGGCGGCAGCACGGGCGGTCTGGACATTGTTTCCCTGCTCCTGAACCGCAGGTATTCGATCTCGATGGGCACGATCTCCATGTCGCTGAACATCGTGATCGCACTGGCACTCGGCGTGGTGCGCGCGATCGGCGCGGGCAGTTACCGCATGGGTGTGGAGAGCGCCGCGCTGTCGTTCATTGCGCTGTTTGTAACGAGTATTGCGTTCAACAACATCATTTTAGGCATTAACCGCACCAAGACGCTGTTCATCATCTCGGACAAGTGGGATGAGATCGCGCCGGACGTGCTGAACAAGATGCACCGCGGTGTCACGTATATCCCGTGCCGCGGCGCATACACGAATCAGGAAAAGACGCTGGTCTATATCCTGACCAAGACGATCGAACTCGGCGCCATCCGCCGGCTCGTTCTCGAAAAGGATCCGAAGGCCATCATCTCCATCATCGATACGCGGGAGGTCATCGGCAAGGGCTTCTCCGCAGTCAACTGACAGAAAGGAAGGAAATTTGCTATGAAGAATCGGATCGAACAGACGCTGCGTGAGCAGATCGAGGATTTGAAAGCGCTCGTGCGCATTCCGTCCGTATCGCGCGGAGACCCCGCCGAGCCCGGCAAGCCGTTCGGCAAGACGGTGTATGAGGCGCTGCAGGCAACGCTTGCGATCGCGCGAAAGCTCGGACTCAACGCATGGGACGTCGACGGCTACTGCGGCGTGGTCGAGTACGGCGAGGGCGAGGAGGTCCTAGGCATCCTTGCGCATCTGGACGTCGTTCCGGAGGGCGAGGGCTGGTCTGTTCCGCCGTATTCCGCAACGGAGAAGGACGGACGCATCATCGGCCGCGGCACGCTGGACGACAAGAGCCCCGCGCTTTCCGCGATCTATGCGCTTGCCGCGATCAAGGATTGCGGCTATCCGATGAAGCGCCGCGTGCGCGTCATCCTCGGCTGCGACGAGGAGATCGGTTCTTTGGGCGTGGAGCATTATCTGAAGGTCGAAGGGCAGCCGACGCTGGCGTTCACGCCGGACGCGGAATACCCGGTCGTCAATTCCGAGATGGGCATCATGCACACAACGTATGAGAAGAAATACGCGTCGAAGCTCTCGATCGACTGCGGCACGGCGGCAAACGTCATTCCCGGCGTGATCCGCGCCGAGCTTCCGTGCGAAGCGGTTCCGGTTTCCGTGCCGGAGGGCTATACGGCAAGCTTTGTAGGAAACCGCATCACGGTTGAAGGCCGCGGCGGGCACGCGTCGATGCCGGAGTATGCAAGGAACGCGCTTCAGGCGCTGATGCTGATCCTTGTGCAGCAGCCGCTTCCGAAGGAGGACAAGGCGACGGTCCTCGCGCTGCACGCGCTCTGGAAGCTCGATATGCACGGCGAATCGCTCGGGATCGACGTCACCGACGAATCGGGCCGCATCACCTATCAGCCCGACGTGATCCGCTTCGATGAAAACGGCGTTCGCTTCATTGCCGACTGCCGCCATCCGTTCTCCGCAAAGGCAGAGGATCTTTTGAAGACGTGGGACGCAGCGTACGGCAAGGCGGGCTTTGTCCGCACCGATACCGTCATCAAGCCGGGGCATTTCATTCCGGCGGACAGCGAGCTCGTTTCCACGCTGATGAGCCTTTACAACGAGCTGAACGGTTCGAACTCGAAGCCGCTGTCGATGGGCGGCGGCACCTATGCGCGCGAGATAGAGAACGCGGTTGCGTTCGGCATCGTGCGCGAGGGCGAAGAGAGCATGTGTCATATGCCGGATGAATCCATCTCGATCGAGGACATCCGCTTCAATACCATGTGCATGGCGGAGGCGATCCGCCGGCTCGCAGCCAAGTAATATGGCGCTCGTTTATATCGTCGAGGACGACGCAGACATCCGTGAAATGGAAGCCTATGCGCTTTCGAGCGCAGGGCTTTCCGTCGAGTCCTTCCCGGAGGGAGCGTCGTTCTTTGCGGCGGTCAGAAAACAGCTTCCGGATCTTGTGCTGCTGGATATCATGCTGCCCGGCGAGGACGGCATGACGGTGATGAAGCGCCTGCGCGCGGACGCCGCGACGCAGTCGATCCCGATCCTCATGGTCACGGCTAAAACGTCCGAGGCGGATAAGGTGAAGGGACTGGATTCGGGCGCCGACGATTATCTCACAAAGCCGTTCGGCATCATGGAGCTTGTGTCCCGCTGCAAGGCGCTGCTGCGCCGCGCGCATCGAAAGAGCTCGGTGCTTGCGTTTGAGTCGATCGAGCTGGACGACGACCGGCACCGCGTGACCGTCGACGGACAGGAAACGGAGCTGACGTTCAAGGAATACGGGCTTCTGAAATATCTGCTTGAAAACAGCGGCATGCCGGTCACACGCGACCGGCTCATGGAAGCGGTGTGGGGCTTTGCGTTCACAGGCGAAACGCGTACCGTGGATATGCACATCAAAACGCTGCGGAAAAAGCTCGGCGCGGCGGGAGGGCTCATCGAGACGGTCCGCAACGTGGGCTATCGGCTCGGGAGGTAGGCATGAACAAGACGATGCTCCCCGGCATCCTGGATGCAATGGAGGACGGCGTGGCGGTGTTCGATCTCGAAGGCACGGCGCTGTTCTGCAATGCGGCAGCCTGCGCACTTCTGCATCAAAAACCGGAAGCGCTCAAAAGCATAGGCGATCTGCCGGACGAGGTGCGCGCGTTCTTCGGCGGGGTACGCAGCGGCAGGAGCGAAACGATCGAGCTGTTCGGACAGGCGGTCCGCCTGCATTATCAGGATCTCAGAGAAAACGGCATGCGCGCCGGCGCCGTGCTGATCATGACCGATCTCGGGGAACAGCAGCGCGCGGATCGCATGCGGCGCGAGTTCACCGCAAACGTCTCGCACGAGCTGAAAACGCCTCTGACGTCGATTTCGGGCTATGCCGAAATGATCGAAAACGGCATGGCGAAGGACGAGGACGTCCGCGTTTTTGCCGAACGCATCCGCCGCGAATCGAACCGCATGCTCTCGCTCGTTTCCGATATCATCGCGCTGTCCGAGCTGGAAGAACAGCAGATCCTGAAGAACGCCGAAACGGTCGATCTCCATGAGCTTGCGGCGGAGACCGTCGAAACGCTGAAAAGCGCCGCCATGGTGCGCGGCGTGTCGGTGCGGCTGACGGGCGGACCGACGCCGGTATTCGGCGTGCGCACGCTTCTCTCCGAGCTCATGTATAACCTTCTTGACAACGCGATCCGCTATAACCGCGACAACGGGACGGTCACCGTGCGGACGACGGATCGACAGCTTTCCGTGCGGGACACCGGCATCGGGATTCCCAAGCATCATATCGGGCGGATCTTCGAGCGGTTTTACCGCGTCGATAAAAGCCGCAGCAAGGCAACGGGCGGAACCGGGCTCGGACTTGCGATCGTCAAGCACATCGCGGAGGAGCACGGCGCGGAGATCACGCTGGAAAGCGCCGAAGGCATCGGCACCGAGATCACGGTGACGTTCCCGCCGGTCAAAGACCGAACACAATAAAAAAAGGAGCCGAAGCTCCTTTTTTTGATGCCTTTATTATACTTCGAAATGCAGCGACTGCGAGGACGGGAAATAGAACACGTCCGAAAGCAGCGGCTCCCGTTCGCGGCCGAGACAGACGAGCATGACCTTCAGAACCGGCGTGCCGACCGGGATCGACAGCGCCCCCGCCACGGTCTCGTCTGCGGCAACCGCGCAGAGATCGCAGCGCCGCGATTCGATATGCACATTGAACTCGTACCGGACCAGATTGCCGAGCGAGGTCTTGTAATCGCGCTTATAGAACGCCGGGATCTTATCCGTGCGCAGATGACCGACGCAGTATGCGTACGGCTTGCCGTCTACGATCCGCGTGCGGACGACCTTGCGGACCTTCGCGCTGCGCGGGATGCAGAGAAGATCGGCGATCGCCGGCGTTGCGTTGACGACCGTGATGGACAGTCCGCGCACGCTGCTGTTTGTACCGACCTTGCGGATGGATTCGGTCAGCTCCTGCGTGAGCATCATGTTGTACTGCTGTTCCTTCGACGTGGAACGGAACGAGCCGCGGCCCTGCGTGCGCAGAAGGATGCCTTCCTGCACGAGCAGGTTCAGCGCCTGCCGGATCGTGCCGCGGGCAACGCCGTATTCATCGGTCAGCGCCTGCTCCGTTTCAAACGGCGCGCCGTCCGGCAGCAGCAGAAGCTTTGCGCGGAGCTCGTCCGCGATCTTCAGATACATGGGGAGTTCGGATTTCGGTTTCATGATTCATTCCTCCGTGGCGGTTGATGAGGTCGCTCGTTGATGGAAGGGCTCAGCAGAGCAGCGCTTCGATTTCGGGCATGGCGCGTTCGGCGCACTCCCTGCCGATGCGGATCGCTTCTTCGGCGCCGGCGGTCGAGATCATGCCCATGAAGGAGACGTCCGGCTTGATTCGGACGTCAAGACGGTCCGTTCTTAAACGGCTGATTTCTTTCTGCATCATATCGAACGCGCGCAGCAGCGACGCGTGAGCGCCGGGCGCTTTGTCCTCGGCGACGGTAAAGCGCTTTTTGATCGACAGATCGACGCCGATCACAACGTCCGCGCCGTGCTCGCGCAGAACGCCGACGGGAAGCTCCTGGAGCGTTCCGCCGTCGATGTACCAGTGCCCGTCGATTTTGACCGGTGTGAAGACGCCCGGGATCGCCATGCTCGCCCGCGCCGCTTCATACAGTTTGATGTTTTCAAAGATGTGGAATTCGGACGTTTCCAGATCCGCGGCGCCGATAAAGCAGGGGATCCGCGTCTGCTCAATGGAAAGATCGTGCGTCAGCGTGCGGACGATCTCGGAAACCTTGTTGCCCGAAATAAATCCGCCGCGCGTGACAACCGTCGGATCAATGATATCCTTCGGCATCAGCGTGCAGAGATATTTTTCCAGCATGTAAAGATCGGTGCCGGCGGCATAGATCGCGGCGACAAGCGCGCCCGCGCTGCAGCCGGAGATCAGATCAATGGGAATATTGTGCTCGGTCAGCACCTGCAGCACGCCGATGTGCGCCATGCCGCGCCCGCCGCCGGAGGCAAGCGCAAGGCCGACCTTCTTCCGTTCGTTCAATTTGACAGCCCCTCATTCAAATAGACAAATTTCTGACTTTATTATAACAAATTATGGCGCCGTTTGCAAGACCGTTTTGCATAAAAATCGGGCGTTCTTTCGAACGCCCGTATGAATGGCTGACCGGTTTATTTTGTTGTCTTTTTCTTCGCCGTTTTCTTTGCGGTCGAAGTCGTGCCGGTCTTTTTCGCAGAAGACGTCGTCGTTTTCTTTGACGCGGTCTTCTTTTTTGCGGTCGTGCTTGTGCCGGTCTTCTTCTTTGCGGTCGTGCTTGTGCCGGTCTTCTTCTTTGCGGTCGACGTGCCGGTCTTTTTGCCGGTCTTCTTCTTTGCGGAGGAGGTGTCGTCTACCGATTCCGCACCGAACAGTCCGCCCAAAAGTCCGCCGAGGAGCGAGGAATCTTCCTTCTTGTCCTCTTTTTCTTCCTTTTCATCGTCCTTGCCGCCGAACAGTCCGCCGAGGAGCCCGCCGAGCACGCTGCCGGACGAAGACGAGGACGAGGAGCTGCCGCCGAGCAGCGAGCCCAAAAGCGTTGCGCCGATGCCGCCGGACGAGGACGAGCTGCCGCCGCCTAAAAGCCCGCCGAGGAGTCCGCCGAGCGCGGAGCTGTCCGCTTCGTCGTCGTCCTTCTTGTTGCCGAGCTGCGAGAGCAGCAGCGGCGCGACCAGCGAAAGGATCGAAGTGACCTTGGAGCCGGAAAGTCCGCTCTTTTTCGAGATCGCTTTCGTTGCCGCCGCCTCGTCGCTGCCGAGGATGTGCCCGAGGATCTTCTTGCCGTCCTTGTTGTCGGCGCTGTTCAGGAACGAAGCAACGTCGATGACGTCGCCCGTCTTGTGTTCGTTCAGCGCTTTGTTCAATGACGCCGCGCCGTCCTTGGTGGAGGCGTTATCGGACATCTTGCCGACCAGCACGGGCAGCGCATCGGTCAGCACTGCCGTGACCTGACCTTTGTCGGACTTCGTCGCCTTTGCGATCGCGTCGACGCCGTCGCTGCCGACCAGTCCCATCAGGGAATTCAGATCAATCCCTGCCATGGCTTATTCCTCGGGTGCGACGGTGAGATCATTTGCCGTTTCGTCGGCTTCTGCAATCGTGCCGTCTTCAAGAACGACGCCCTTGAGCTCCTTGCCTTCCTTTTCCGCATCCCTTGCACAGAAAGCGCACAGACCTGTGCAGCCGTTGTCCATCGCGACTCTGACTGCGGGAACGAATTCACCGTCGATCTCCTCGCCTTCGCTGTAACTGACGTCGGTGGAGTTTTTGATCGCCTGGCAGTCTTCATACAGGTGATACTTGTGACCGAATCTGGTCCAGTAGACCTTTTTGTAGTCACCGAGCTGGTTTTCCGCTGCGGCTTTTGTGTCGGCATCGATCGGATTGAAATCAAAGCCGAGAAGTCCAGTAATCAGCAACAGAACAACCGCAACGATCGTTACGATAATCTTGGACTTTTTGTCAAGTTTATCTTCCTTGCTGGCAAGCACAAGGATGATCACCGGGAGGAAGCAGACCGCCGCCATAATCATCCCGAGCTGCGTCAAAATGAAGAATACAAATTTATTATTCTTCTTGAACGGAGCAAGGTGAGCTGCTTTCTTCCAAAGGAAGCCGGCAATGATGCACAGGATCGCGTCAGCAACGAGGAAGATGATGATCCACCAAATTCTCATCTTCTCCGCTCCCGGCATACGGAGCGCCTTGAGAATGACGAGCATCGCCAGCACTTCGCAGCCGATCGCCAAAACCCAGAGGATCGCGGAAACGATGCGCAGCGTGATCGCCTTGCTCTTTTCTTCCGCTTTGGTCATACCTTCGACCTTCTTGCCGGTCGCCTTTACTTCTTCTGCGGCTTCGCTCGCAGCTTTTCTGCTGCTCTGCACTTTCGTGATCGTTCTTTTCTTTTCTTCCATGCAAACCCCTCTCATTTCTATTTGGTTTTGGATCGAATGTCATACCATTCTTATTATATATTTTACTTGAAGCGGCGCGCAATGTCAATAAGCGATTGGTGTAAATTTGTCGCAATTGCCGGGAAATCGCAGCGCCTTGCAAGATTGTTCTTGACTTTTTCTTCGTTTGCGTCCAAACTGAAAACAAAGAAACGGAGGTCTGAAGGTCTATGGATTGGTGGCTCATCGCGCTGCTTGCAGGCTGCGGATTGTTGACGGTACTGGGCGGCTTTCTCTGGATTCGCCGTGCCACGCGCGGCGTGCGCGAGCGGATCGGATACATCAAAAACGCGCTGGACGATGCGATTGCGGCGGATAAGGAGCCGGAAAAACCGCGTTCATTGAGCTCGCTCGAATCGGTCGTGCTGCCGAAGATCCTGAAGGATTTTCCGGATTTCAATCCCAGGGTGTTTGCCGAGCGTGTGCGCCGCGACGCGAGACTGTATTATGAAAGCGGCGTACAGGGCAAGCAGCTCTATACGGACGACGCGACCGAAACGTTCAGGGAGGATTTTGAGGACCGTCTGCCCGACGACGTTGCGGGCGGCATTGAAATCCACCGTGTGACGATCGCCGCGTATGACAACGCGACGCGCAAAAAGCTTCTGACCTGTCAGGCGGCGGTGGGATTTACCGACAAGACGGATACCCCGCGCGAGCGGCGGCTGATCCTCGTGTACGTTGCGGGCTATGCGGACGATCCGGAAAGCCCGGTGATGGGCTTCAACTGCCCGAACTGCGGCGCGCCGCTTCCGGCGGTGGGGGCGCATGTGTGCGCGTACTGCGGCACGGCGTTTTCCGCGCCGGTAAGCCTCGGCTGGCTTCTGATGGACGCAAGGGAAGGATAAGCGCCTGCGGCGAATGAAGAAATGAAGGGATGAAGGAATGACGCCGATCGACAAGGAAGACTACATGGAGCCGCGCTGCCTTCTGTGTGAGGAGCCGTACGGCGCCGAGGCGCAGGTGAAGCCGGTCCCGCAGCAGCGGATCATGGAGAAGGTGGACGAATATATGTCCCGCCGCGACTACGCGGGCGTGGAGCGTCACCTCCTCTACTGGCTCGAGGAGGCAAAGCTCGGCAGAGACGGGAAAGGCGAGCTGATGATCCGCAATGAGCTTATCGGGCATTACCGCAAGACGGGCGAGCGCGACAAGGCCTTTGCGCAGGCGGAGGCGGCGCTGCAGCTGCTCGACGCAATGGAATTCGAGGGCTCGATCACGGCGGGCACGACCTGTGTGAACGCCGCGACCGCGTATCAGGCGTTCGGCGAGCATGAGAAAGCGCTTGCGATCTTTGAACGCGCGCGGAAAAACTACGAAGCGATCCCGTCGCTGAAGCCGGAGCTTTTGGGCGGGCTCTACAACAATATGGCGCTGACGCTCGTATCGCTCGGGCGCTTCGGGGAAGCGAACGCGCTCTATGCAAAGGCGCTCGAAACGATGGCGAATGCGCCGCACGGCGCGCTGGAGCAGGCGATCACGTACCTCAACATGGCGAACGCCGCCGAGGACGAAAAGGGACTTCTGGACGCGTCGGAAACGATCGACGCGTATCTTGAAACGGCGCAGCGGCTTCTGGACGCGCCGGGTATCCCGCACGAGGGGTATTACGCGTTCGTGTGCGAGAAATGCGCGCCGACGTTCGAATATTACGGCTGGTTTGCGGCGGCAAATGAATTCAAAGAACGCGCGAGGGCATGGTATGAACGGGCTTGAGCTTTCCGAACGGTTCTATCTCGAATGCGGAAAACCGATGCTCGAAGCGCAGTTTCCGGAGCTTCTGCCGCTTATTGCGGCGGGGCTGTTCGGCAGTGGTTCTGAGTGCGCGGGCTTTGACGACGAGGTGAGCCGCGATCACGATTTCGAGCCGGGCTTTTTGCTGCTGCTGCCGGGCGAGGACGTCGTGGACCGCAAAACGGCGTTTGCGCTTGAACGCGCGTATGCGAAGCTTCCGAAGGAGTTCATGGGATGCAGAAGAAGCAGCGTTGCGCCGGTCGGCGGCGCGCGGCACGGCGTTCTGCGGACGGCGGACGTCTTTACCGACAAGGTCGGCGCGGCGGACGGGATCCTCACCGTTTCGCAATGGCTGACCGTGCCGGAGCACGCGCTGTTCGAGGCGACGAACGGGCGACTGTTCTTTGACGGATACGGCGAGGTCAGCCGCATCCGCGAGGGGCTTTCCCGGTATCCCGAGGACGTTCGCAGAAAAAAGCTTGCGGGAAGCCTCCTTTTGATGGCGCAGGCGGGACAGTATAACTATTCGCGCTGTCTCCGCCATGGTGAGACCGGCGCTGCGCAGCTTGCGGTCGCGGAGTTTGTGAAGGCGGCGATGCATACGGTGTTTCTGCTGAACGGCGCCTATATGCCGTATTATAAATGGAGCTTCCGCGCGATGCGGGCGCTCCCGAAGCTTTCGATGCTGGCGGAAACGCTTGAGGTGCTGCTGACGACCGACAACGAACCCGCAACGGCGGAAACGAAAATCGACATGATCGAGGACGCCGTATCGGACGTGATCGACGAACTGATGCATCAGGGACTGACCAAGGCGATCTGCGGCGACCTCGAAAAGCACGCGTACTCGGTCAACGATTCGATCGTCGACGGCGGCATCCGCAACCTGCATATTCTCGCGGCGGTGTAACTGCGCGGCGCAAGCCGTATCTCGTGTTTGCCTGCAAACATATCGTGCGGTGAAACCGTATATCGTGCTGCGGAAGCAGCATATCGTCTGAAATCCCCTTCGGGGAGCGATATGCCTGCGGCGCGATATGTCCCTTGCGGGACGCGATATGCCTGACGGCGCGATATGTCCCTTGCGGGACGCGATATGCCGCTTCTGCGTTTACGGCAGTAAACATATCGTACGCTGCAGGCGTATATCGTGTTTGCAACGCAAACATATCGTGCGGCGGAACGCCGCATATCGTAAAGGCTCCTTCGGAGCGCGATATTTCCTTGGAACGATATGCCTGACGGCGCGATATGTCCCTGACGGGACGCGATATGCCTTCGGCGCGATATGTCCCTCGCGGAACGCGATATGCCTGACGGCACATGAATTTGAGCATCTGCTCTCTCGTCAGATTACGTCTGACACCCTCCCTGACAAGGGCGGGTCGAAATGTTCGGCATTCCCTTTGACCTCCCTCTGACGAGGGAGGTGTCGGCGAACAGCCGACGGAGGGAGAGATGAATTGCGCTTACGCACATGAAAGGAATGGAAATGGACATTCACGGATTACAGAAAATGACGCTTCTGGACTTTCCGGGACGCGTGGCATGCACGGTGTTTCTGGGCGGGTGCGATCTCCGCTGCCCGTTCTGTCACAACGCCGAGCTGATCGACGGCACCGCAAAGCCGGTCATGGACGACGCGGAACTGCTCGCGTTCCTCGAAAAGCGCAAAGGGCTTCTGGACGGCGTTGCGTTCACGGGCGGCGAGCCGACGCTTCGCAAAGACCTGCCCGACCTCATCCGGAAGATCCGCGCGATGGGCTATCCCGTGAAGCTCGACACCAACGGCATGCATCCGGACCGGCTCAAAGCGATGCTTGACGAGGGGCTTTTAGACTACGTCGCAATGGACGTCAAGGGCGGACCGCATCATTATGCGCATATATGCGGTTTGGAAAAAATCGACCTTGCGCCGATTTCCGAGAGCATTTCCATCCTTCTGAACAGCAAAATCGACTACGAATTCCGCACGACCGTCGTCGATGAATTGCACGACATGTCCGATTTTACGGCGATTTCCGAGTGGATTGCGGGCGCGAAGGCATACTACCTGCAGGCGTTCACCGACCGCGATACGGTGGTGTATGAGAACTTCCACGCGCCCACAAAAGAATGCATGGAGCTGTATGCCGCTGCTGTCCGAAAAACCGTACCGAACACGGCGTTGAGGGGCATATAGTCTGCGTTTTTCGTCGATTCGTCCGCCGCATATGCCGTTTTGCATATGCAACGCATAAATACAAGATATTGTATGATTTGTTAACAATCACCACTACATATTGACACCGAACCCCCACATATGGTAAAGTGGCACTGCTCGGAATCGCGGCAGAAACGCCGCGGTCCCAAAAGGATTACACACTTTACCAGCGGGGGTATTTTCTTATGTACGAGGTCATTAAAAGAGACGGAAAGCTCGCGGAATTCTCGATCGGCAAGATCACCGCGGCGATCACAAAGGCGTTCGAGGCGACGGGGAAGCAGTATCATCCGAGTGTGATCGAGCTTCTGGCGCTGCATGTCACGAGCGATTTTGAAGGCAAGATCAAGGACGACAAGATCACGGTCGAAGAGATTCAGGACAGCGTCGAAAAGGTGCTGTCGGAATCCGGCTACGCGGACGTCGCAAAGGCATACATCCTGTACCGCAAGCAGCGTGAGAAGATCCGCAACATCAACTCCACGATGCTGAACTACAAGGATCTGGTGGATAACTATCTGAAGATCAACGACTGGCGCGTCAAGGAGAACTCGACGGTCACGTACTCGGTCGGCGGTCTGATCCTCTCGAACTCCGGCGCGATCACGGCGAACTACTGGCTGACCGAGATCTACGACAACGAGATCGCGGAGGCGCACCGCAGTGCGGCGATCCATCTGCACGACCTTTCTATGCTCACCGGTTACTGCGCGGGCTGGAGCTTAAAGCAGCTCATTCAGGAGGGTCTCGGCGGCGTTCCCGGCAAGATCACGTCCTCCCCGGCAAGCCATCTCTCCACGCTGTGCAACCAGATGGTCAACTTCCTCGGCATCATGCAGAACGAGTGGGCGGGCGCCCAGGCGTTCTCGTCGTTCGACACGTACCTTGCGCCGTTCGTCAAGGTCGATAACCTCTCCCAGAAGGAAGTCAAGCAGTGCGTGCAGTCGTTCATCTACGGCGTCAACACGCCGTCCCGCTGGGGCACGCAGGCGCCTTTCTCCAACATCACCCTCGACTGGACCGTGCCGAAGGACCTTGAGAACCTTCCGGCGATCGTCGGCGGCAAGGAGATGGATTTCACCTACGGCGACTGCAAGAAGGAAATGGACATGGTCAACAAGGCGTTCATCGAGGTCATGATCGAGGGCGACGCCAACGGCCGCGGCTTCCAGTATCCGATCCCGACGTACTCGATCACGCGCGATTTCGACTGGTCCGAGACCGAGAACAACAAGCTGCTCTTCGAGATGACCGCAAAGTATGGCACGCCGTATTTCTCGAACTACATCAACTCGGACATGGAGCCGAGCGACGTGCGTTCGATGTGCTGCCGTCTGCGCCTTGACCTTCGCGAGCTTCGCAAAAAGTCCGGCGGCTTCTTCGGCTCGGGCGAATCGACGGGCTCCGTCGGCGTGGTCACGATCAACATGCCGCGCATCGCGTACCTTGCCGAGAACGAGAAGGAATTCTACGCCGAGCTCGACAAGATGATGGATATCGCGGCGCGGTCTCTGAAGACCAAGCGTACCGTCATCACAAAGCTCCTCGAGGCGGGTCTGTATCCGTATACCAAGCGCTACCTCGGCACGTTCAACAACCACTTCTCAACGATCGGTCTGATCGGCATGAACGAGGTCGGTCTGAACGCCAAGTGGCTCAGAAAGGACCTCACGCATCCCGAAACGCAGAAGTTTACCCGCGAGGTTCTGAACCACATGCGCGAGCGCCTCTCCGACTATCAGGAGAAATACGGCGATCTCTACAACCTCGAAGCGACCCCCGCGGAGTCCACGACGTACCGCTTCGCCAAGCACGACAAGGCAAAGTACCCGGATATCATCACCGCGAACATGAACGGCACGCCGTACTACACCAACTCGTCGCATCTGCCGGTCGGCTACACCGAGGACATCTTCTCGGCGCTCGACATCCAGGACGATCTGCAGACGCTCTACACCTCCGGCACCGTGTTCCACGCGTTCCTCGGCGAGAAGCTGCCCGACTGGAAGGCGGCGGCGAACCTCGTCCGCAAGATCGCGGAGAACTACAAGCTGCCGTACTACACGATGTCGCCGACCTACTCGGTCTGCAAGGACCACGGCTACATCACGGGCGAGCATTTCACCTGCCCGATCTGCGGACAGAAGACCGAGGTCTACTCCCGTATCACCGGCTACTACCGTCCGGTCCAGAACTGGAACGACGGCAAGGCGCAGGAATTCAAGGATCGCAAGGTCTACAACATCGGCCGTTCGCACCTCACGCACCAGGGACCGAACCCCGCGCCCGACGACACGGTTGCCGAAGCCGCTGCGGAAGCGGTGCAGGAAGCGCCGTGCTGCGCGCCGGTCGTGCCTGAGACGGCGGCGGATCCGAAGATCCTGCTCTTCAAGACGCCGACCTGCCCGAACTGCAAGGTCGCCACGATGCTGCTCGAAAAGGCGGGCATTCCCTTCACCGCGCTGAACGCGAACGAGGAGAAGGCGCTCGTCGAACAGTACGGCGTCAAGCAGGCGCCGACGCTCGTGCTCATCAAGGAGGACGGCATCGAACGCTATCGCGGCGTCAGCGACATCAAGGGCTGGCTCATGCACAAATAAGCGATCCCGCATCGCACGATCTGATTCTCCGCAGGATCCTGCGGAGAATCGTTTTCGGAAAGAAGACGATCTCGCGACAGCGGTCCGTAGGGGCGGATATCATCCGCCCGCCGATCCGGAGAAAAAGAGGCTTCTCCCATAGGCGGTGATGAGGGGACACGCAGAAAAGCGGAACGCTTTTCGCGGATCAAGGAACTGCGCTTCGCGCATGAATTGTCCTTACGGATATGTATTTTCAGGAGGTATTATCCATGTACGATATGATCGTGATCGGCGGCGGACCCGCCGGCATGACGGCGGCGCTCTACGCGCTCCGGAACGGCAAAACGGTGCTGGTGCTCGAAAAGCACGGCTTCGGCGGACAGATCACGCATTCCCCGAAGGTCGAAAACTATCCCGGCACGATCCAGATGAGCGGCAACGAGTTCGCGGACCGCTTCCTCGAGCAGATCCTGCATCAGGGCGCGGATATTGAGCTCGAGCGCGCGATTTCCGTCAGGACCGAAGGCGATCTCAAGATCGTCGAAACCGAAGAGGGCAGCCGCTTTGAGGCGCTGACCGTGGTCATCGCAACCGGCGTCAAGCACCGCATGCTGGGACTTGAAGGCGAAAACGAGCTTGTCGGCGAGGGCATCTCGTTCTGCGCGGTCTGCGACGGCGATTTCTATACGGATCGGACCGTCTGCGTCGCGGGCGGCGGCAACTCCGCGCTGCAGGAGGCGATCCTGCTTGCCGAAAAGTGCAAGGAGGTCATCATTCTGCAGGACCTGCCCGCGCTCACCGGCGAGATGCGGCTCAGGCAGGTTTTGGAATCGCGCAAAAACGTCCGCGTGCTGACGAACCTGAAGATCAACCGGCTTTTGAAAAACGGCGAAGCGCTTGCGGGCGTCGAGGTCGAAAACCGCACGACGGGGCAGAAGCGCGAGATCGCATGCGACGGACTGTTCGTCGCGATCGGGCTGATCCCCGAAAACGAGCCGTTCAAGGACCTTGCAAAGCTCAATTCCTACGGCTATTTCGACACTGACGAACAGTGTCTCACGGAGACGCCGGGCGTTTACGTTGCGGGCGACTGCCGCAGTAAGTTCGTGCGGCAGCTCACCACCGCCGTCGCGGACGGCGCGACCGCCGCGCTTGCCGCCTGCCGGTACATCAACGAGCGGAAATAAAATAAGCAGTTCTCAAAGCATCGGGAGGTTTTTCCCGGTGTTTTGTTCTCTGTTCCGGCATGTTTTTGACAATTCTCGGGAACTGTCCACCGGTTTGAGAAAAAAGAATTCTCATAATCTGTCCTTTTCAATGTAAAAAAAGCTGATATAATCAATAATAGACGAGGTATGTACAGATGGCAGATAAGAACCAGATCGGCGCCTTCATGGCGTCTCTCCGAAAGGAAAGGGACCTTACGCAGGCAGAGCTCGCTGAGCGTCTGAATGTTTCCAATAAATCGATCTCCCGATGGGAGAACGGGCAAACCCTGCCCGATTACGATCAGGTTCTGGAGCTTTGCGCGATTTTTGAGATATCGGCGACAGAGTTTCTCCGGGGCGGACCGCTGCCGGACGCTGCAAAAAGCACGCCGCAAAGACCCGAAGCGGAAACGGTGCAGGAAGAACCGGCGATCGCGCCGGCGGTCGAGAAGCCGACCAAGCGTCGGAACATCCGGATCATCGGGATCGCTACGGCAGTTGCGCTGCTTGCGGCGGCGCTGATCGTATTCCTTGCCGTTCGCAGCTCCCGCAGGACGTGGACCGCCGTCGATGCGCAGAGCTTCCCGGACGAATCGTTGCGCACGCTGATCGAACGGCAGATCCCGCACCGGCACAAAGGCTATCTGACGGAGGAAGAGCTGCTTGCGGTTAAGACGCTGGACTGCTCGCGTGCCGAGGTCGCCGATCTGACCGGAATCGGACTGTTTGAAAACCTTGAGGAGCTGAACTGCAGCGAAAACGCGATCGAAACGATCGACCTGTCCCGGAATCGCGCGCTCGTTTCGCTGGATTGTTCGGAAAACCGGCTGACAGCGCTGGACGTCACGGGCAATCCGGATCTGCGGGTTTTGAAATGCAACGACAACGCGATCGAAGGGCTGGACGTCACGCAGAACCCGGCGCTTGTCGATCTGCAGTGCTACTGCAATCCGATCGGCAGCATCGACGTGACAAACAATCCGGCGCTGGAAAAGCTGGATGCGTGGCAGGCAGGGTTTACCAAGCTGGACGTCTCGAACAATCCGAAGCTGACCTATCTGAACTGCGACTACGGCGGTCTCATCGAGCTGGATCTTTCCGGCAATCCGGACATCACGGTCCTGTACTGCGCGTTCAATCAGCTGACGTCGCTCGACGTCAGCAACCTTACGGGACTTGTCCTGCTTTCGTGTGGCAACAACCGGCTTGAAACGCTGAAGCTGCCTGCGGACATGCCGATCGAGATCCTTCTGTGCGACAAGAACCGGCTCACAAAGCTCGATCTGTCCGCGTATACGAAGCTGACATACTGCATCTGCGACGACAATCCGATCACCGAACTGACGCTTGCGCAGAGCATGCCGATCAACGCGGCGGACGCGGACCGGTTCCGGATCGCCGAAACCGTTATGATCGGTCCGTACAAGGCGGAGTCGGACGGAAACGGAGGGTATCGGTTCGATCTTTCCGCGTTCGTTTCGCCGGAACATCTCGACCGCGTCACGGTCCGCACGCGGGAAGCGTCGCAGCCGGACGAGAACGGCACGGTCACGTTTGCCGCTGTTCCGCGGGAGCTCGTGTATGTGTTCGACACGGGATTCCGGCACATCGGCTTTGAGGTCCGCGTGATCCTCGATACGCCGTAACGGCTTTTCCGATCGATCGCTGTCCGACGGCGATCCTTCGTTCTATAATCACTGTCTTTGGAGGTATACCATGCGCAAACGGTTGATCGCTCTTCTTCTGAGCCTGATGATGACCCTTGTACTGCTGCCCGCTTCCTTCGCGGAGGAAGATCCCGCGGCGGAGAATCCCGAGCCGGCGGAAAGCCTTGAACCGGCGGAGGGGCTTCGCGCCGGAAACGTTTCGATCGACAGCACGAATTTCCCGGACGACAACTTCCGGAATTATGTGCAAAACAATCTGTCGCATGTCGATCCGTCGTACTTTACGCCGGCGGAGATCGCAGACATCAAGGTCATCGATGATTGCGGCTTCTGCAATATTGAGAATCTGCAGGGCATTGAGCTGTTTACAAGCCTCGAAACCCTGAACTGCCAGGACAATCAGCTTATGGACATCGACGTGTCGGCGATGCCTTCGCTGAAGAAGCTCGATTGTCACAGCAATCCGCTTTCGGGGACGATCCAGATCCATGAGAACCTCGAAGAACTTGAATGCTGGAACAGCCAGATTGACGGAACCCGTATTCTAATCCCGATGAACAGCCGTCTTCGTGTCGTCAAGGTCGACGCATCGGGATTTTCGGACCTGTCGTTTTTGTATGGACTTGATCTTGAAACACTCGACTGCGCGTACATCGATTTCGAGAGCCTCGATTTCACACCGTGGAACAACCTGCATGACCTCCGCTGCGACAACTGCAATCTGTCAAGGCTGAACGTTTCGGGCTTGTTAAACCTGACGCGCATCCACGCCAACGACAACAATCTGACAGAGCTGGATGTGTCGATCGTACCGGCACTGGAAGAACTGTATATCGACAAAAATCACATTGCCGCGCTCGACCTGTCCGCATGTCCGAATCTGTGGGGCGCCGAACTGAATCAGACCGCGGACGGCTTGATGACCGAAGACAGCGGACACTATCTCTTCGATCTGACGTCGATCGGCGTTGCCGACGCAAGCAAGGTGACGATCAACAGCGCGGACTGGACGCTGGATACCGGCACCGGCGTTGCGACATATAACGGATCCGGAATTCCGAATCAGCTCGACTATACATATGATACGGGCAATGCAGCCTTCCCGATGCAGGTGACCGTGACGCTCGGCGTTGCGGTGACGGTAGATCCGGACGATTTCGATCCCGGTTTCTTTAACTGGCTGTTGAACAAAGGTATCGTCAATGACAGCGGAAACGGCGTCTATACGATTTCGAGCGCCGTGACCGAGCTTGACTGCGGTTATGAGGGATTGACGTCTCTCAAGGGCATCGGGTATTTCCAGAACCTCGAACGGCTGAACTGCCAGGACAACGAGCTTACGAACGCTCTGTCTGCGGAGCTTTCGCAGAATACCGCGCTGAAAACGCTCATCTGCCATTCGAACCACAATATCACCGAACTCGATTTTTCGGCAAATACGAACCTGGAGGAGCTGGAGGTTCTGAACTGCTCGGGTCTGACGTCTCTGAACATTGCGGGCAATACGCACCTTCGCATGCTCGTCGTCGACGCGACGCCGCTGACGCTGAAGGATTCGAACGGAGACTGGATCTACGCGTCCAATACCGCATTGGAAAAGATCGCATGCAAATATCTCAACATCACCGAGCTGGATGTCAGCATGCTTCCGGCGCTTCGCGAAGTGGAATTCGGCGGCTGCGGAGATCTTGAGACGCTGACGCTCGGCGTCCATCCGAATCTCGAGGCGGTGCTCGGCAACGGCGAATGGAACGGCTGCAGACTGCACCGTCTCGATCTGTCCGCTTATTCGAATCTCAAGCGGGTGAATCTCGCGGAGAATCGGCTCGCGGAACTGATCCTTCCGGACAAGAACGCGGACGAATACGACGAGATCTATCTCGAATCGCAGCGCAAGATCGTCGGAAACTATCACGCGACGGCGGAGGCGGACGGGACGTATACCTTTGATCTCGGATTGCTCGGCGTAACGGAATTCGCATGCGTGACGCCGACCAACGCTTCGTGGAAGGATCCGCAGGCGGGCATTGTCGAATTTGCCTCCAAGCCCTCGGAGCTGACCTATACCTATCAGCCGGCGAACAGCGCAGGCAATTATCCGTCGTTCAATGTGACCGTCTATCTCGGCGACGCGCTTGCGATCAATCAGACGAACTTCCCGGATGAAAATCTCCGCAACGCGCTGCGCGAACATTCCGCGGCGATTGAAGACGGCGCGCTGATCAACGCAGAGGATGTGACCGAGCTTGATCTTTGGGCACGCGACATCACAGACATGACGGGCATTGCGCTGTTCCCGAATCTGGAGGTCCTGAACGTCAGCAACAATCGCTTCAGCCAACTGGATGTATCGCACAATTCCAAGCTGAAAGAGCTTCGCTGCAGCGAATGTAAACTGGAGCAGCTGACGATCGGCGCATCGACGAATCCCGATCTGGAGATCCTGGAAGTCAGAGAAAATCTGCTGACAGAGCTGAACGTTGCCGGAATGACGAAGCTTGCAGAGCTCAACGTCGAGAGAAACCGTCTGCAGGCGCTTGCACTGAACGGCTGCTCTTCGCTGCGGCAGCTGCAGTGCGGCGACAACCTGATCAAGGTGCTGGATCTTTCGGACGCGGTCATCACCGATCTGGGTGTCGGGCCGAATCCGGTGACCGTAATTCTTTTCAAAGACGGTCTCAGCCGGGACGGAAAGGACGTCTATACCGATCAGATCAGCGGGTATTCGGCTGAATTCAATAACGGTACGTACACCTTTGATCTTTCGACGCTGATCCCGCTGCAGTATATGGGACGCATCAACCTGGAGAATACAACCGCAAGTCTGGATCCTGCGACAGGCGTTGTGACATTCCCGGACGGTAAACCGGACGAACTGTGTTATACGGTCAATACCGGCATGGATGAGAACGGAGATCCGTACCCGATGTTTACGCAGACGATCCTGTTCGGAACGGACATTGAACTGAACAGCACGAACTTCCCGGATCCCGTGTTCCTTGATTATCTGATCAATCATTCCGGCAACGCGACGGAAAAGAACGGCAAGTATTACATCTCGGATTCTCTGCAGCTGATCGACTGCAACGAATACGGCATCAATTCGTTGGAGGGCATTGAGCTGTTCCCGCGTCTGATGCGGATCTATGCAAACCGGAACAATCTGACGGCAGTCGATTTCAGCGGGAACCTGAATCTCGAGAATTTCGAGGTCTCATACAATCAGCTCACGTCGATCGATGTGTCCATGCTGCAGAACCTCGGCTCCATCTGGATCTCTGACAATTATCTCACGTCGATCGATATTTCGCACAATGAGAACCTCTGGGGACTCTGCGTCAGCAACAACCCGATCGACAGTCTGGACCTTTCGCACAATGAGAATCTCACGAACCTTGTCTGCGCGAACATCCATACGCTGACGAAACTGGATCTTTCGCACAATCCGAGACTGGAGTCGCTCGATCCGAACGATACGATGATCGAGCGCCTGGACCTCTCCGCCAACGAGGAGCTCGAGTACGTGCAGCTGTATCAGATGCCCGCGCTTACGGAGCTCAAGCTGCCGCAGGAAGGCAAGTTCATTCTGTTCATGATGGAGGGAACGCCGATTCAGTCTCTGGACCTTTCGGCGTACGGCGATACGCTCCGCATGGTCCATGTCAAATGGAACCGGCTCGGCGAGCTGCTGCTTCCGACGCTGCCCGCCGGGGAAGATTACTGGGAGCTCGATTTCGATGAACAGAACGCGATCGAAGGTCTCGGACTGACGCGCACACAGGACGGCAAATACGCGTTCGATCTTACGCAGGTCGTGGCAAAGGAAAACCTGAGCCGCGTGTCCGGGCTGACGTTCGATGCGGACGGCGTCGTAACGCTCGACGAGATTCCGTATGAGCTCACCTATCAGTTCGACGTCGGGTACAACAGCGAAACGCTGGAGGTGCATCTGGTCGGTTTTGAAGTCGTTCCCGCATTCAAGACGAAGTCGCTTGTGCTCTCCGGACTGATCGGCGTGAACTTCTACATGGATCTGTCCTGCCTGAGCGACGAGGAGAAAGCGGATTCCTATATGGAATTCACGGTCAACGGCAGGACCGAGCGCGCGGATTTCGATCCGGACTTCACCTCCGAGAACAGCAGCGTCTGCTACGGCTTCACCTGCCATATCGCGTCGGTCGAGATGGCGGACGAGATCACGGCGGCGTTCCATTACGGAGACGGCAAGACGGTCGGAACGACCTACACCGCGCAGGCGTATATCCAGGACGCGCTGGAATCGCAGGATTATCCGCAAGATGCGAAGGCGCTGGTCAAGGCGACCGCAGACTACGGTCATTATGTGCAGGCGTACCTGAAGGAGGTCAAGAACTGGCCCGACGACGAGCATGTGACGATCAAAGCGGCGAGTGAGATCGGCGAAGCCGAGATCGCCGCGGCAGTGGCGGGAACGGCGGACTATACCGTGACTGCGAATGTTCCGGAAGGCGCATTTGTCCGTTCGCTCGGTTATTCGTTGATGATGGACGACATGGTCACGCTGATTCTGACTGTACGGACCGAGAGCGGACATGCGCTGTCCTCCGCAAAAATCGGCGAGGAAACGCTTCCGATCGAAGGCGGCGCAGGCGGCAGATACCGGGTGCGCATCGAAAACATCATGGCGCATCAGCTTGGCAACCGGTATACGATCGTACTGAACGCGGGCGGGGAGAACGCCGAGATCACCGTGTCGCCGATGTCGTATGTAAAGACCCTCCTGACGGCGCCGGCGTATGAGAACAATCTGACCGCAAAACAGGCGGCCGCGGCGATCTATCAATACTATATGGCGGCGATCGAGTATATAGCCGACAAGAAAGCACAGTAACCGATTCCGAAAAGCGGAGGCCGGGAAACCGGTCTCCTTTTTTGATGCATCCGGCACATTCGACAAAATTCGATTGCAGTTTTTGCGGTTTTGTGGCATAATACAGATATTGTGAAAAAGGAGGCGAATCGGTATGAAGCGAAGCGTATGCATCGTTCTGATCTGCGTGTTTTTGATCCTGCCGATCGTCTCGGCATGCGGCGTGACGCGTCCGGAAGCGATTTCGGAAGCGCCGATCCCGACTGCGGAGGTCCGGGCGGACGATACGGTGGAAGCGATCTCCGTTTCCACGCCTTTCGCGACGCCGGAACCGCTGCCGACGGTTCCGCCGACCGCGCCGCCGACGCCGGAGCCCACCGAGATTCCGGTCACCGATCCGGTCATCACGCTGATCGGCGGGGATTCGGTACAGGTGGAAGCCGATTTTTATTTCACCGATCCGGGCTATTTTGCGGACGATTATCTGGGCAATAACATCACCTCGCGCATCGAGGTTTCCGGCGAGGTCATCCCGTACAAGGTCGGAAATTACAGCATCACCTACTCCGTCACGGACGACGGCGGCAGGCACTCGACCGTCGTGCGGCACGTGGAGGTCGTTCCGGTCGAAATGCCGGAGATCGTCATGCCGCCGGAAAAGACGGTTTATCTGACGTTTGACGACGGTCCGTGCGGATACACCGAACAGCTTCTGGACGTGCTGAAAAAGCACAATGCCAAGGCGACCTTCTTTGTCATCGGCAACAAGGGGAGAACGGACCTCATCAAGCGCGCGTATGAAGAGGGGCATGCCGTCGGCGTTCATACCTATACGCACGATTACAAGAAGATCTATAAAAACGAACAGGCGTTTTTTAATGATTTCTGGGCAACGCAGGAGGTCATCAAGGAGCAGACCGGTTCCTATACGCGCATCTTCCGGTTCCCGGGCGGCAGCGGGAATACCGTAAGCCGCCGCAACAAGGGCATTATGACGCGGCTCACCAAGATCATGGAGGACCTGGGGTACCGGTATTTCGACTGGAACGTGTCGGCAGGCGACGCCAGCGGTCAGCCGTATTCGAGCGGAGACGTGAAGAACCGCGTCGTCAGCGGCATGAAAAGCCATTCCGATTATGCGGTGGTGCTGCAGCACGACATCCATCTGCAAAGCGTTAAAGCCGTAGATTCGATCCTGACCTGGGGCGAACAGAACGGGTATACCTTCCTGGCGCTCGATCTCACCAGCCCCGTCGTGCATTCACAGGTACAAAACTGAGCAATATCAAAAAGGGTGTTCAGAAACAACTTTTTGTTTCTGAACACCCTTTTCATGAATTCTCGCTTCGCTCCGTGAATTGTCCTTTGGACATGAATTGACGGCAAAGCCATCATGAAGGTCGGTTTTCCGAACGGAAAACCTTCATAAAATGGCAATGGAATTGCCGATTCATGCCGAAGGAAATTCATGGCACAGCCGATTCATGCAGCCGTGCTGCAATTCATAGGGGATGTTAAGAAATGCAAAACGCTTTCTTAACATCCCCTTTTTTCGTGCTTTATACCTGCGCCGTGCCGTGGACCGTCTGCTTCGGCAGTTTGATCTTCGACCGCGCTGCTTCAAAGAACATTTTGACCTTTTCGGGAATGACGTCAAGTCCCTTGACGGCGCGGACGCCTTCGCAGCTCTCGAAAAACAGCGCCAGCGCGCCGGGACCGACGTGCGAGCCGGTAACCGGTTCGTAATCGACAAGCATGATCTCCTTCGGCGGATGCGCTCCGTTTTGGATGAGCCCGATGAGCATCTCGGCATCCTCGCGGCATGCCGCGTGCGCAATGCCGATCGTCTGGTGTTCGGCGTTGACGACGTACTGCTCGTACTGCGACGCGAGCGCCTTGATCGAACGCTTGCGGCTTCTCACGGTGTCGAACGCAGAAATCTGTCCGTCCTCGCCGCCCTTCAGGATCGGCTTGATGCCGAGCACGGTGCCGACGATCGCGGAAAGGTTAGAAAGCCTTCCGCCGCGGCGCAGGAACAGCAGGTCGTTGACCGTAAACACGTTAAACATCCGTTCCGAAAGCATCCGGAGCCGCTTCGCCGCTTCGACCGCGGAAAGTCCCTCGTCGCGCAGCTTTGCCGCTTCGACCGCCACAAGCCCTTCGCCCAGCGACGCGCCGCGGGTGTCGACGACCTCGATGCTGCGGTCGGGATAGGTTTCGCGGAGCATTTCGGCGCCGATCTGCGCCGACTGGCAGGAGCCGGAAATGCCCGAGGACATTGCAACGTACACGACGTCCTTTCCGTCCTTCAGGAACGGTTCGAAAAAGTCCGCGTATTCCTGCGGATTGATCTGGCTTGTTTTGACCTCCGTGGTCTTCAGAAGCGTATAGAACGCGTCGCCGTCAAACGATTCGGTGTCAAGACAGGTGAAGCGCTCGCCGTCGATATAGTACGCAAAGGGGATCATCTTGATGTCGTGCTCCCGCGCGACGGCGGTGGGCAGATTGCCGGATGTGTCCGTGACTGCGATAAACTGCATGACATTTACCTCCGTAAAAAACATGTACGGCGTGATCATTCCCGCCGCAGCTCCATTATATGCATGTTTTATCCGCACGGTCAATCTACCTGAAACAGCGCGCGCCCTACCGATCGGCCGCGACCGGGTAGAACCGCAAAAAGCGCTCTACTCCCGGTAGAATATGTGAAATAAAGACACAAACGCTAAAATCAGAACGAAAAATCGAAAATAAGAAGACCCTTGCGGGTCGTTCAGGCATGCAGGAGCCGTTTGCGCGCTTTCCAGTCGGGCATGTATTGATCGAGCAGCGCTTTGAAGTCCGGCCCGTGCCCGTGCACGCGGATGTGGCAGAGCTCGTGCAGGATCACGTATTCAAGGCACACGAGCGGGTAATGCGCAAGCTGCAGGTTCAGATTGATCTTTCGCGTCTTCGTGTTGCAGCTGCCCCAGCGGGACGTCATATCGCGGACCGACCATGCCGAGGGGACCAGCCCCGTCAGCTCCGACCACAGCGGCAGATAATGCTCGATCTCGGCTTTGAGCCGCTCACGAAGCCATTCGTTCAGGATCGCCTCGCGCTTTTCCTTCGGCACGTCGCCGCGAAGCGACAGCACGATGCGGTCGCCGTCGAGCGCGGCGCCGTTCTTCTTTTGGCTGTTCCGCACGACGAGCGGATAGACCTGTCCGAACAGGCGGACCGTCTCGCCGCTTTCGTAGTCTCTCGGTTCGTTCGCGTGGCTTCTGCGCACCTTCTCGGCATGTGTGCGGATCCAGTCCGCTTTTTCAAGCAGAAATGCGCGTATGATCGCCTCCGGCATCCGCTTCGGCGCGGAAACGCGCACCGCGCCGTCCGGCGGCACGATCGTGACGCGCAGGTTTTTGACCTTTTTCCGGGTCACCGTCGCCTGAATGCCTGCGACGGCAATGATCTGTTCGCTCATTTGTGGTATGCCTCGTGCGCGCGGATCTTGAAGCCGCGGTAAAGCTGTTCTAAAAGCAGCAGCCTTGCGATGCGGTGGGGAAAGGTCATCTTCGAAAACGAGAGCTTTGCGTTTGCGCGGGCGTACACCTCGGGCGAAAGCCCCAAAGACCCTCCGATCACAAACGTCAGCGGGCGCGCTTCGGTTTCCCGTTCTTCGAGATACGAAGCGAACGCTTCGGACGTCATCTGCCTGTCGTCGATCGCGAGCACCGTGACGAAATCCTTCTGTCCGATGTTCTTCAGGATGCGTTTGCCCTCCTTTTCACGGACGAGGTCCTCGTCCGCGGGGTGCAGGGATTCCGGCGCCTTTTCATCCGCGACCTCGGCGATCTCGAGCGTGCAGAACCGGGAAAGCCGCTTGATAAACTCGGCGCAGGCGTCTTCAAAATACCGTTCCTTCAGTTTTCCGACACAGACGATGCGAACGGTCATACGATCTCAAACACCCCCGTCGGTTCCTCGCGCGCGGCGACGGCGATCTGCATATCGTCCGCGATGCCCGCTTCTTCAAGCGCGGACCGCACGGCGATCATCGCAAGCGCGGGATAGTTGTTCTCCTGACTCAGATGCCCTAAGATCACGTTTTTCACGCCGGTTTCGTGGAGCTTGACCAGCGCCTTTCCGCAGTCGTCGTTGTTCATATGCCCGTTGCCGGACAGGATGCGCTTTTTGAGAGGGTACGGATAGCTGCCCGCCATCAGCATATCGACGTCGTGATTCGCTTCAAACAGCAGCAGATCGCAGCCGGAAAGGATCGAAAGGATGCGCGCGTCGACGTGCCCGAGGTCCGTGCAGACGCCGACCTTTTTTCCGCCCGAAAACACCGTATACCCCACGGCGTGGATCGCGTCGTGCGGGACGGAGAAGGGCAGGATACGAACGCCGTCGAGATAGAAATCGCGGTCCGACTCAAACACACAGACATTCTTTGCCGCAACGTCCCGTAACGGCGCTTTCAGCACCGACCAGGTATCCGCGTTTGCATAGACCGGCAGATCGTATTTTTTGGACAGGATATTGACGCCGCGCACATGATCGATGTGCTCGTGCGTGATAAGAATGGCGGAAAGCGTACGCGGATCAACGCCGATCTTTCCGAGAAGCTCGGTGATGCGCTTGCAGGACAGCCCCGCGTCGATCAGAATCCGCGCGCTGCCTGCTTCGATATAGGTTGCGTTCCCGGAGGAACCGCTGCATAAAGGACAGAATCGCATAATGCCTCCCGAACAAACAGTATAACACATTTTCCTGCATCCGAAAAGGATTTTTATTGCGTTCCGCGCAAAGCCGTGCTATACTTTTCGCATGATCATTGAGGAATTGGCACTTGCAAAACTGAATCTGACGCTCGGCGTGCTGTATAAGCGCGAGGACGGCTACCATGCGCTCGACACCGTGATGCAGACGGTGTCACTGTTCGACCGCGTGTTCGTGGAAAAATCGCGCACGGTCGAAGTGCATGTGACGGGCATGACGCTCCCGCAGAACAACACGATGTACAAGGCGGCGATGCTGTATAAAGAGGCGACCGGCTGCGGCGCAAAGATCCGCTGCGAAAAGCGCATTCCCGCGGAAGCGGGCATGGGCGGCGGCAGTGCGGACGCCGCGGCGGTCCTCAGAGGGCTTCAGCGTCAGCACCGCATGGCGGACGACCGGACATTGCGCGAGATCGCGCTGAAGGTCGGCGCGGATGTGCCGCTTTGCCTGCACGGCGGGACCTGCCGCTGCGAGGGCGTGGGGGAGATTCTGACGCCGTTCGCTTTGGGCAAACGCCTGTGGTTTGTGATCGCAAAGCCCAAGCAGGGCGTGTCGACGCGCGAACTGTTTTCGCGGCTTCCGCTGCCGCGACCGCGGGTGCAGACACTTGCCGCGGTCACAGCGCTCGCAAAAGGCGATCTTCAGGCGCTTGCGCCGCTGATGAGCAACGTGCTCGAGCCTGCGGCGATCGAGCTGGTCCCGGAGATCGGGCGCTTCAAACAGGCGCTTCTGGACGCGGGCGCAATCGCCGCGCAGATGACCGGCAGCGGCTCTGCCGTGTTCGGTCTGTTCGAAACGGAGGAAGCCGCAAAGGCAGCTCTTCCCGCCGTTTCCGACGCCGCGTTTTCCACGGTCTGCTATTCACTGTGAGGTATCTATGAACGACCGTCAAACCCGAATCCTTGCGACGGCGGGCATCCTGTCCGCCGCAATCTTTCTGCTGACCGCGTTTATCCGCGTTCCGATCCCTGCGGGGTATCTGAACCTCGGCGACGCGGGCGTGTTCCTTGCCGCCATGCTGCTGCCCACGGGAATCGCGGCGCTGTGCGCGGGGATCGGCAGCGCGCTCGCCGATCTGATCGGCGGCTTTGCGCTGTACGCGCCGGTCACGTTTGCCGTGAAGGGTCTGACTGCGCTCGTCTTCGGGCTCCTGTGGCGGAAGCTTCCGGGAAAGCTTCGGTATCTTGCATTCTTGGCGGTGCTGATCGTGCCGCTCGGATACTTCCTGTTTGAGCTGGTCGTCTATGCGAACTTCGCATGGGCGGATCTGCCGCTGAATCTTTTACAGGCGGCGGTCGGCGCGGGGCTGGCGCTCGCGCTCGATCATGCGAGCAAGGGACGTTTCCGCGTCTGAACTGCACATATTCCCTTTGTTCTACCGACAGTAGAGACGCGCTCTCCTGTCGGTGGACTTTTTTTCGCAATCGGTAGAGTGACCTTGACAAAAGTCTGTGTTATCATCAAAATAGAAAAATATAGTTTATGGAGGCAATTATGCGCATCCGCATTTCCGCAGACAGCACCTGCGATCTGAGCCCGGAGCTCATCGAACAATACGACGTTGCGATCACGCCGCTGTACATCCGTCTCGGCGACAGGGATCTGAAGGATTCCATCGAGGTCACGCGCGACGATATTTACAGCTACGTCGAACGCACCAAGGTCATTCCGAAGACCGCCGCTGTCAACGTCGGCGACTACGTCGATTTCTTTACCAAGGCAAAGAACGAGGGGTACGACGGCGTCGTGCATTTCACGATCTCCGCCGAAATGTCGAGCTGCTACCAGAACGCATGTCTTGCGGCGGAAAACTTTGAGAACGTGTACATCGTCGATTCGCGTACGCTGTCCACCGGCATCGGGCATCTCGTGCTCGACGCGTGCATTATGCGCGACGAGGGCAAGACCGCAAAGGAGATCTTCGACGAGCTTGAGGAGCGCAAGAAAAAGCTCGACGTCAGCTTCGTGCTCGACACGCTGCGCTATCTCGCGCTCGGCGGACGCTGCAATTCGCTTCTCGCGTTCGGCGCGAATCTTCTGAACATCAAGCCGTCGATCCAGGTCAGGCATGACGGCACGATGGGCGTGGACAAAAAATACCGCTGTTCGTTCGAGCGCGCGGTCGTGCGCTATGTCAACGACAAGCTGGAGGACAAGGATTCCCTCGATCTCCGGCGCATTTTCATCACGGACTCCGGCTCGAGCGACGAGATCCGCAGCGCCGTCGAAGAGGCGGTTCTGAAAAACGCGCCGTTTGCGGAGGTCATCCATACCCGCGCGGGCTGCACGGTTTCTTCCCACTGCGGTCCCAACTGCATCGGCATCCTGTTCTACCGGAAATAAGCATAAAACTATCGGCGGGCTTCGGTCCGCCTTTTTTGTGCATGGAGGCGCAATGATTTGCCGTGATGTTTGCCTGCGGCAAGTGATGTGTGCCCTTCGGGCACGTTCAGGAGGATTCTCCTCCGGAGAATCGTCAGATCTTTCATCTCATCCGGCTCGCTTCTCGCCACCTTCTCCTCAAGGAGAAGGCTTTTCTTTCGAGGCTTCCCCTTGAGGGGAAGCTGTCAGCTTCGCTGACTGATGAGGTGTATTGCACACCGGGGATCCTCCCGCCGCCGGCGGCTGCACGGCCCGCCTTTTTTGCATCATTATGCACATTTTTAGAAATTTTACTTTCCTTTTACATAAGGATGCGCTATACTGTAATCAAACGATCCGTCGATGCGGGTTTTTTCGCATACGGAAAAGTTGAACAAAGGAACAAGGGGGTAATTTCACAGCATGAAAACCAGAAGACTCACCAAAAAAGAGATGATCATCTTCGCGATCGGTCAGCTCGGTTGGTCCATCCTGAGCGGCATCATCGGCGCTTGGTTTGTAACCTTCTATCTTCCGACGTCGGGCGACTTAAACGAAGGCGCAATCCAGTTCATTCCGTCCGGTCTCGTCATTGCGGGCATCCTGACCGTGCTCGGCCTCATTACTGCGCTTTCCCGTGTGTTCGACGCGGTTACCGACCCGCTCATTGCATCACTTTCCGACCGCAGCAAGAACCCGAAGGGCAGACGTATTCCGTTCATGCGCATCGCGGCGATCCCGCTGGCTGTCGTAACGGTTCTGCTGTTCTGCGCACCGGTTCCGGATCTTTCCAAGAGCGGCATCAACATTGCATGGATCTCCGTCTTCGTCGTGCTGTTCTACCTGTTCATGACGATGTACTGCACGCCGTATAATGCGCTGATCTCCGAGTTCGGCAAAACGCAGGAAGACCGTATGTTCATTTCCACGGCGATCTCCCTGACGTTCTTTGCGGGCACGATGCTTGCGTACACGCCGTTCGTGTTTGCGGGCATGCTGAAAGGCGCGGTCGGCTTCAACTGGAGCTACCGCATCTGCTTCATCGTCCTGGCGGTCATCGCATGCGTCTGCATGCTGATCCCCACCTTCAAACTGAAGGAAAAGGAGTTCGTCGACACCAAGCCGTCCGAAGCGAATATGTTCAAATCCCTTGCGGCGACCTTCAAGAATAAGA
Organism: uncultured Clostridia bacterium; assembly: GCA_947168855.1. Lineage (GTDB taxonomy): Bacteria > Bacillota > Clostridia > Christensenellales > CAG-138 > UBA3792. Next base: position 85,644 of record CAMVNO010000007.1, on the reverse strand, counting down.
GCTTCCGCGTATTCGCGCTGTCCGACATCATGTACTGGGTCGGCCTCACGCTGTTCCAGACGGGTCTTCCGTTCTTCGTTAAGGTCTCCATGAATCTCGATGAGAGCAACACGATGCTCTTCATGGGCGGCATGACCGTTCTTTCCGCGTGCTTCTATCCGTTTGTCTCCGCGCTCGTGCGCAAGTTCGGTAAGAAGAAGCTCGTCATCACCGGCTTCCTCGGTCTGGCGCTTGCATATACCGTCACCGCGCTGATCGGCGTACTGCCGTTTTTGACCGGCATGCTTCCCGGCATCATGATCTGCGTGATCGCAGCGTTCCCGATGGCGCTTCTGGGCATCATTCCGCAGGCGATCGTTGCCGACGTTGCGGAAGCGGACGGCATCGAGACCGGCGAAAACCGCGAAGGCATGTTCTTTGCAGCGCGTACCTTCGCTATGAAGTGGGGTCAGGCGCTCGCAATGCTCGTGTTCACCTCTCTGGCGATTCTCGGCACGACGCAGGACCTCAAGAGCAACGACCTGACTGCATCCCCGATCGGTCTCCGCATCATCGCGATCGTCGCGGTTGTGTTCTGCGTACTCGGCGCAGTGATCCTTGGACTCTATAAGGAAAAGAAGGTCATGGGCGTTATCGAAGAAGCGCACAAGAAGGAAAACCTTCCCGAATAACGAGGTCTGCCATGGATAAAACAAGCGTCATTTTCGGCAATCCGATCGACCCGAAAACCGTCAAAAAGGCGGAGAAGAGCAAGGCGAAGTTTCTGAAAAAGTTCGGCGACGACACCAAGAAGGAATACCATCTGGGTCTTCAGCCGATCGACGAGATCAAGGAGATCAAGATCCAGAATCTCGTCCTTGCCGACAAGCCTCTGGAACTTCCGGACAACGCCGTCATCGTCGGCAACATCCGCATGGGATTCGGACACTACCGCATTGCGATGGCGATCGCGTCCTGCGCGCAGGCGCTCGGAAGAACGCCGATCTGGATGGACCTCGCGTCGTTCGATGCGACCGGCTCCAAAATGATCCGCAGTCAGAACGACCTGTACTCGCTCGGCTCCAAGCTTTCGCAGAAATCCAAGCTGTTCAACAAGCTCGTGTGGGATCCCATGAACTGCGAAGGCTTCAAAAAGATCACCTACAACGCCGCGGACCAGAAAAACTCCGAGCTCCTCAAGCCGCTGTACCATGACCTTCCGAAGGACGTTCCGTACATCGGTACGCACGTGTGGCCCAGTCAGGGCGCGGTGCACGCGGGGCTCACGCACGTCGTGAACGCGATCCCGGACAACTGGCCGATGGGACTGCATCTGGCGGAGGGCTCGATCCACGCCGTGCAGACGCCGTTTGCCTACCTCGGCTATAAGAAGCTCAACGGCTTTGCGAAAAAGCCGCTGAAGCCGATTCCGGACGGCGATCTCAAGCTCGTCGGGCACTACATCGACCATGAGCTCGTCGAAAACGTCGAGCACGACTGCGCAAAGCGCGTGGAGCGTCTCGATTCCGGCGCGCCGATCCGCTTCCTCATGACGGTCGGCGGCGCGGGCGCGGGCGGCGACCTGTACCTTGCGATGACGAAGCATCTGCTGCCGTATGTAAAGGCGGGCAAGGCGGAGCTCTGGATCAATTTCGGCGATCATCTTACCATGTGGGATGTGTTCAAGAAGAACATGCCGGAGATCGAAAAGAAAGCGAAAACCTATTTCGACGATTACAAGGGTCTCTCCGATTGGGCGGAAACGCTCGACGCGCCGAGCAAGGGCGGCGTCACCGTGTTCTGCAACAAGAACATCTTCGAGGCGGTGTACTCGACGAACCTCCTGATGCGCAAAGCGGACGTGCTGATCACAAAGCCCAGCGAACTTGCGTTCTACCCGGTGCCGAAGCTTATGATGCGGCACATCGGCGGGCACGAGGTCTACGGCGCGATCTACGCGCGCGAGATGGGCGACTCCACCTTTGAATGCGAAACGCCCGCGGCGCTGTGCGACATGATCGACACGCTCTTAAACGACAAGGCGATCCTTCGTCAGCTCTGCAAGCGTATCGTGGAGCTCAAGAACTTCGGCGTCTACAACGGCGGCTACGAGGTCGTGAAGCTCGCGATCGCGGGGAAATGATCATTTGAAACCGAAAAAAGTCCTCCGGTCCGGAGGGCTTTTTGCGTTTGGAAAATTTTTCTTCGCATTTGCGTGAAAATGTATTATACTGTATCCGGACGATCCTTCCGGGCGGAGGGATCGTGCGGGAAGGGGGAACAATGATGGAAACCAAACCGAAACTTTCGCTGATGAGCAAGATCTCGTACGGGCTCGGCGCCGTCGGCAAGGACATGGTCTATATGCTGTCCGCAAGCTTCGTCCTGTATTATTTCCAGGACGTGCTCGGCAGTCAGTTCGACAAGGCGGGACGCACGGCGATCACGGTCGCGATGGGCGTGATCCTGCTGGTCGCAAGGATCTTCGACGCGTTCAACGATCCGCTGATGGGCGTCATCGTCGCCAAGACCCGGACGAAATGGGGCAAGTTCCGTCCGTGGCTTCTGATCGGCACGCTGACCAACGCGGTCGTGCTTTATTTCATGTTCGCCTGCCCGCCTTCGATCGATACGCCGAGCGGCGTGATCGCATACGCGGCGATCTTCTACATTCTCTGGGGCGTGACCTACACGATGATGGACATTCCGTACTGGTCGATGATCCCGGCGTTCACCGAGGGCGGCAAGGAGAGAGAAGGGCTCACCACGCTGGCGCGTTCGTGCGCGGGCGTCGGCAGCGCGATCATCACAGTCGTGACGATGATCGCGGTCCATGCGCTGGGCAATCTGTTCGGCGGCGGCAACGCGGCGGAGATCGAAAGGATCGGCTTCAAGTGGTTTGCGCTTGCGGTCGCGGCGGTCTTTATCGTGTTCACGATCCTGACCTGCGTATTCGTCAAGGAAAAATCCACAGCGGAGCTGAAGACCGTTTCCGTAAAGGAAATGTTCCGCGCGCTTCTCCGGAACGATCAGGCGATGACTGTCGTCGTTGCGATCGTATTGATCAACACGGCGATCTATATCACCTCGAACCTCGTCATCTACTTCTTCAAATATGATTTCGGCGGCACGAATTGGTTCGGCGACTACACGCTGTTCAACATCTTCGGCGGCGCGGTACAGATCCTCTCGATGATGGTGCTGTATCCGGTGCTGCGAAACGCGGTGAAGCTCAGCAATACGCGGATCTTCTACGTCTGCCTCGGCATGGGCATTGCGGGCTACGCAGCGCTTTTGACGCTTGCGATCGTCGGCATGGGCAACGTGTTCGTGCTGTTCGTTCCCGGCTTCCTGATCTTTGCTGCGAGCGGGCTTCTGAACATTCTGACGACCGTCTTCCTTGCGAACACCGTCGATTACGGTCTTTTGAAGAACGGCACGAGCGACGAGTCCGTCGTATTCTCGATGCAGACCTTTGTCGTCAAGCTCGCAAGCGGCGTCGCGGCGTTCGCGGCTTCCATCTGCCTTGCGATCGCCAACCTGCAGGAGGGCACGGAGTTCACCGAAGCGGAGAAAGTCTTCGACTTCTCGGCGAACGTCACCACGGCGCAGAAGATGGGACTTCGCATGACGATGACGATCATCCCGATCATCGGGCTCATCGTCGCGATCCTCTGGTTCCGCAGGAAGTTCATCCTGACCGACGAAAAGGTGCTCGAGATCGCCGAGCAGGTCAAGGACCGCAAGCAGAACGCCGAGGAATAACAAAACGGGAACCGAAGAGGGACTGCCGCGCGCAGCCCCTTTTTTCTTGCATCCTGCACGTACGGATGGTATACTGAAGAAAAAACCGCAGGGTGGAGGACATACCATGATTCCGTCGCTGATTCTGAACATTCTGAACGCCGCGATTGTCGCGGGCTGCATCATCTGGGGCGTCAAAAAAACCGATCCGTGGACGCGGCTGTTCCGCTTTTTCACCGTGCTGTCCAATGTGCTGAGCGGGATCGCGTCGATCGCCGTCGTCATCTGCTGGCTTTGCTGCGGCGCATTGCCGTTCTGGGCGCTGCTCTTAAAATACACGGGCACGGCGGCGGTCACGGTCACAATGCTCACCGTGCTGCTGTTTCTCGGACCCACCTCGCACGACTGGAAGGGGCTTCTTTCACGCGCGGACCTGTTCATGCACCTGATCTGCCCGCTGATTGCGATCGTGTCGCTCCTCGTCTTTGAAAAGACCGCGCGCATGCCTGCGTGGACGATTGCCGTCGGCGCGGCGCCGGTGCCCGTATACGGCGTGCTATATATGAAAAAGGTCGTCTATTCGCCGGAGGAGAAGCGCTGGGAGGATTTCTACGGCTTCAACCGCGGCGGCAAGTGGTATCTGAGCTTCGGGCTCATGGTCCTCGGCGGCGTGCTGATCGCGCTCGCGCTCTGGGCGATCTGAAAAAAAGAACAGCGCCGCTTCTGCGGCGCTTTTTTTATGCCTGCCGGAACGCTTCCAGCTTATGCTTCACACGCTGCATCGCGTTGTCGACCGACTTGAGCGGCTTTTCGATGCGCGCGGCGATCTGCGGATAGGAGAATCCGTCCAGATACAGGCTGAGGACCTTTCGTTCCATCGGGGACAGAACGGTTTCGAGATAGGCCACCATCTGCTCGAAATTCTCGCGCCCGATCACGACGTCTTCGGGATCGGCAACGCTCAGGGACCGCACCGTATCCAGAAGCGTCAGCTCGCCGTCCTCCTTGACGGGGGAGCGGTTCAGCGAAACGTAATGGTTGAGCGGCGTATGCTTCTTGCGCGTGGCGTTTTTGATGGCGGACAGGATCTGGCGGGTGACGCACAGCTCCGCAAAGCTCTTGAACGACGCGGCTTTGCTTTCATCGTATTCGCACACCGCCTTATAGAGCCCGAGCATGCCCTCCTGCACGAGGTCCTCGTGGTCCGCGCCGATCAGAAAATAGGAATGCGCGCGCGAACGCACCAGCTGCTTATAGCGTTCGTACAGCAGCCGTTCCGCTTCGTTGTCGCCTCCGCGAATGCGGGCAAGCAGTTCTTCGTCGGCGGGCGTGTTCATTCGGCGTCCTGCCGTTTCTTCTCGAACATCAGGATCGCCGCGGCGACGCCGGCGTTCAGCGAGTCGATATGTCCCTGCATCGGGATGGAAACGAGAAAATCACAATTGTCGCGAACGAGCTTAGAAAGCCCTTCGCCTTCGTTGCCGATCACGATCGCAAGCGGTCCCTTCATGGCGGCTGCGCGCATGTTTTCGCCGCTCATGTCGGCGCCGGCGATCCAGAGCCCGGCGGCTTTCAGCGTCTGAAGCGCCGCGGAGATGTTCACCACCCGTGCGATCTTCACATATTCGGTCGCGCCCGCGCTTGCCTTGACGGCGGCGGCGGTCACGGAAGCGCTTCTGCGCTTGCCGATGATGACGCCGTGCGCGCCCGCGCAGTCCACGCTGCGGATGATGGAGCCGAGGTTGTGCGGATCCTCCACGCCGTCCAGCACGATGACGAACGGCGCTTCGCCCCGTTCCTTTGCGGCGTCGAGAATATCGGCGATCTCGCAGTAGGTCACGCCCGCCGCGTACGCCACGACGCCCTGATGGTTCGCGGTCTTGCCGCCGTGCCCGAACGGCATGCACAGCTCATCGAGCTTTTTGCGGTCGACCTCGCGCACGACGAGCTTTCGCTCGCGCGCAAGGGTGACGATCTCACCCAAAGAGCCGTCGTGCTCGGTCGTGACCAGCACGCGGTCGATGCTTCTGCCGCTTTTGATCGCTTCCCGCACCGCGTTTCTGCCGATCAAAAGGTACGGCTGCTCGTCGCGTTCGTTCTCGACGGGCGCGGGCGCATACGGTTTGCGGGTTTCGTCGCGGCCGCGCCTGCGGTCAAACGGTTTGTCGTTCCGGTCATACGGCTTGTCGTTCCGGTCATACGGCTTTTTGGAATAGCCGCCGTTATCCGGATAGGACTTTTTCCTGCGCGGTTCGCCGTCGTAGGAACGGTCGGTTCCGGAATTCTTCCGGTCGCCCTGATACGGCTTTTTGCCGTAGGGTCTGTCATACTGTGCGTGCATTCGCGCGCCGGTCTCCTGCGAGGAGGGGCGCCGTCCGTAGTCTTTTCTCTGATCGCTCATGATTCGGGCTCCTTTTCGGGTTCAATGGTCAGGGCAAGGCGCATCAGCTCGCCGATGCGTTCATCCTCGCCGCGTAAATACAGGTATCCGAGCAGCGATTCCAGTCCGGTCGCCACGCGGTAATCGCGTACGTCCGCATGCTTCGGCACGGTGCCGGAATGCGCGTTGCGTCCGCGCCGGAACGCCGCCTGCTCCGCTTCGGAAAGCTTGTCCGCCATGCGCCGGTAGGCGTTTGCCTGTCCCGCGGCGCAGACGTGCTTTGCCGCCTCGAGGTGCAGCGCGCGCATCGGAAGGTGCAGCGTTTCGGCGAGCGTTGTGCGCACATAGAGGTCGTAGACCGTGTCGCCGAGATAGGCGAGCGTCAGTGCGGGCAGCGACAGCGGATCCGCCGGGCGTTCGATCTTCATGGATTGTACAATGTCGGAATGCATACTCATACTCCTATATCATACCTTCTTTTTGCGCCGAACGCAACAGGAATCTTACAAAAAAGCAGGGGACGCCGTTCCCGGCGCCCCGCTGCGGATCGCGTAATGCGTCAGACTGTGCCGGTCAGCACGATCGTCAGCACGCCGGGCGTGACGGAGACCGCGCCGGTTTCATCCTGCGTGAATGTCGCGGCAGGGACGGACAGGGTCGTCTGCGTGCCGGACGGCAGGGTGAACAGGTCGTTTTCAAACGTGAAATCCGTCACGGGCGCGCCGTTCACGGCCACGGCAGGATCCGAAAGCGAAAGCGGGAATTCGTCGGTGAGCACAAGATCGGTCGCCTCGGTGTTGCCGCGGTTTTCGATCGTGAACGTCACGGTCATCTGTGCGCCGTCGGTGATCGGGTTCGGGGTCATTTCCTTTTCGATCGAGACGTCCGCGTATTCCGCAACGGGCACGGTCGCCGAGACGGTCAAAGGCTCCGCGTCGCCGATCGCGGCGGTGTTCGTGATCTCGCTGCCCGCGGAAAGCGGCGCAAAGCCGTTGACGGTCGCCTGATACAGGAGCAGCGCGTCCGCGCCTGCGGGGATGGAGGGAACCGTGAAACGGATGCCGTTCTCCGTCGGGGTCGGCGTCAGCGCTTCGGAAAATGTTCCGTTCACATACAGCGAAGCATTGCCGGTAAACGTCAGCGGCACGACCGGCGCCGCCGCGCCCGCGGGCGTGTATGCGCCGAGGTTGTCGGTGATCGTAAGGCTTTCGACCGCCGCCGCGCCGGTGTTTTTGAGCGCGATCAGGTAGGTCAGCGCCGAGCCCTCGCGATACGCGTTTTCAAGCGCCTGCTTTTCGGCGGAGAGCGCCGCGTTCCATTCGGTCTCCGCAACGTTGGAGGTCACGGACGCGGTCGTCGCGCCGTAGGTATATGTAAGGTTTGCCTGATTCGTAATAATAGCCATCGTATACTCCTTTCCGAACGGCATGCGCCGTCCGTGGTATACTATGCAAAATACAAAACGGACGTGCAATCACGTCCGTTCAGGCGGTTCAGCCGCGTTTTATTTGTCCTTTGTTTCCTTCTTTTTCATTTCATAAAGCTTTTGCAGATACAGCACCGCGTCGGACAGGAGCCAGATGATGACGCCGTAGACGAGACCGGTGAGAAATTTCAAAAAGAATTCCGAAAAGATCACGCCGCCGGAATACTTTTCGATGATCAGTGTGACCGTATACACGACGGAGGTCAAAAGATAGAACAGCATGACAACGACGGCAACCGCCTTTGCGACCAGACAGAACATGCCCTGATCCTGCGCCCATTTCCGGAACGCATCCTTGACGTCCGCGGACTGCGCCGCCTTCTTTGTTTGTTTCGTCGTTTCGGGAATCGGGTCTATGCGCGCGCCGCACGCATCGCACACGGTTGCGTCGTCGGGCAGGGAAATGCCGCATTTCGGACAGTACATCATAAGTTTTCCTCCTTATTTATGATCAGATCGTCAGCCCAGATACATTGCGATCAGCATATCATACGTTTCGCGATGATAGACGGCTGCGGCTTTCGCTTCTTCAAGCCACGCGTCGGTCTGCGCCTGCAGCGCTTCCGCCTGCGCGTGCTCGGTCACAACCGCCTTCAGGTTTTCTTCGATCGAAGCGCGGTCAACGACGCCTTCCTCCATGACCTCTTTGAGCCGGACGATATAGTAATCGCCGTCCACCCGGATCACCTGCGAATATGCGCCGGGCGAAAGCTTGTTCGCGGCTTCGGCAAGCTCCGGATAATCCGGCTCGCTGCCGTCGAGGAAAACGGTCAGCTCAAACGCGCCGCTTTCCCCCTCTTCGTGCGCGTTGTAGGCGTCCATCACCGCGGCGAACGACGCACCGCCCTCAAGCTCGGCATAAGCGCTGCCGATCTTTTTCCCGGACGAATCGGCCTGCTCTGCGAGAAGCGTTTCGTTCTCCTGCTTCAGCCGGTCGTATTCGGCTTTGATCTCCGCCTGTCGTGTTTCGTCTTCGCTGCACAGCACAAGCTTCCCGTATTCGGCTTCCAGCTTTGTCATGGCGTCGGCGTTCTCTGCGATCCGATCCGCCTCGCTTTCGTCCTCGGGAACGCAGACAAGCTCCAAAAGCGCGGCCTTTGCGGGCACGTACAGAGAGATTTCATACGAGCTCAGCTCGGAACCGTTCTGATAGCCGAGGTACAGCGTGGGGTCCTCGGTCATTTCGGTACGCTGCTCCTCGAGCGCGTCCTTATACCATTCGTCGATCGCAGCCTGATCCACAGAAACGTCGGAAACGGACTGCTCATTCAGGAGCTCGGTCAGCAGAGCGATGCGCCGGGATGAAAGGGCGCTGTCGTACCGCATGGAGAGGTAATCGTCAAGGGTGTATCCTTCGCCGAACATTTCCGTCAGGATTCCTGCAATTTCCGCATTGGCGGAAGCAATCTGCTCGTCGGTCAGCTGCGCGGCGTCCTCAACCGTTCCATCGGGATCGCCGTAGTAGCACAGCAGCATGTTGTGCTCGTCGTCGACCTCCGTCTGCGCTTCTGCGGCGCAAGTCGCTTCCTGTTCCTCGGTCAAAGAGAGCCCGAGCTCCGTCGCTTTCCATTCGGGCATATAGTATTCGATCAGCGTTTCCTCGGTCATACGCATGAACTGATCAAGCGTTTCCTCGTTTATATCACCGCCGTAGCTGAAATAGCCGACGTACTGATCGAACGTATCCGACAGTTCGGCGGCGGTGATCTGAATGTCGCCGAGCTCGATCGCAGTCGCCTGCCCGTCAAATTCGCTCTCGTTCGGGGATTCGCTGCCGTTCGTGCCGTCGGGCGCGGGAACAACGCCGGAGGGCGCCGCCGCAACAGCCGATTCATCGTTGTTTTTCGGCACAAGGCATCCCGCAAGCGGCAGGATCAGCATGAAAGCCGTTATCATCGCCAGAATTCGTTTTATATGTTTCATAAAATATAGTCCTTCCGTTTGTTTTGTCCATTATACCCCGAGATCGGCATACGTGCAATGCATCAACCTGTAAATTAATTGTGGAAGTTTTTTGACAAAATCGCGAATAACGCGCTTTTTTGCCGGACCGCACGACCGAAAAAACAGACGAACGCAAATCGCGTTCGTCTGTTCTTTTCCGAAAACCGTCAGTTGAGATACGTCGAAATCAGCATCGAATATGTTTCGCGGTGGAAGACGGCGGCGTTCATCGCTTCCTGGATCCACAGCTCGGTCTGCTCCGGATAGTTCTCTTCCGCCATGACTGCGTTGAGCTCGCTTTCGATCGCCGCGCGGTTGACGGGACCTTCCGGAAGGGTTTCGACCAGTCGGATGATGCGGTATCGGCCGTCGATCAGAACCGGCTGAGAAACCGCGCCGGGCGTGAGCTGCTTTACCGTTTCGACATACACTTCTGCATCCGGCTCGCTGCCGTCCAGAAGAATAACCCGCTCAAAGCAGCCGACCTCCTCGTCGTCGTAATTGCCGAAGACTTCCATTGCGTCTTCGAACGACATGCCGCCCGCCAGATCCGAATACATCTTGTTCGCGGCAGCCTCCTCGCCGGCGGACAGCCGCGCCGCGATCTGTTCGTTCTCCTTTTTGAGTTCGGCGATCTCGGCTTCGGTTTCTGCCAGAAGCTCATCGTCGTCGCCGCTCTTCTTCAAATCATTGTATTCCGTTTCCAGATCCGCAAGCCAGGTCTTGTTGCTCTCGAGCAGATTGGTATCGTCCTCCCGCGAAGGAATGCACACGATCTGGATCCGCGCCGCATCGACGGGCGTATACAGGCAAATCTGATAGTCGGCGTCTTCAAGACCGTTCGCGCTGTTGAGATACTGATCGGGATCGTCCGAAAACACCTCCGTCTGTTCGGCGAGCAGGTTATCATACCACTCGTTGAGCGCGGCGGAATCAACGGTATAGGTGTTGTAGAAGTGATCCTTCAGCAGCGCGGAAAGCGCATCGACGCGCCTTGACATGAGCTCATCGTTGTACACCTGCGCAAGGTAGTCGTCAAAGGTGAAGCCGTCGCCGTATTCCTGTTTCAGCATCGCATCAATGCCTTCGAGCGCGGCGGAGACCTGCGCCTCGGTGAGCTCGGAAGTATCCTCAACGAGCCCTTCCGGGTCGCCGTAGGTGCGCAGCATTTCGTTGCGCGTGTCGTCGACGCTCACCTGCGCCTCGTCACGGAACGTCGCCTCCTGTTCCTCGGAAAGCGTGATGCCGAACGCCTTTGCTTTCCAGACGGGCATATAGTACCCGATCAGCGATTCTTCCGTCGCCAGCATGATTTGCGAAAGGAGCTCCCGGTCTATCGTTTCATCCTCGAATTCGGAAACGTGCAGATCGAACGAATTTCGTATCTCGCCGGCGGTGATCCGGATATCGCCGAGCTCGATCGCGATCGCGTTTTTGCCATACGTGCCGTCCTGGATCGTTTCAAAGGGGTTCGGGACGTTTTCTTCGGGAAGCTCCTCCTCGGGTTCCTCTTCCGGAGATTCCTCCGGCTCGGTCTCATTGTCGGCCGGATCGTCCGGCGAGGCAATGATGTCATAGGACTCCGCCGGCGCTTCTGTCGGAGCCTCCGTCGGATCCGGAGCGGTCTCCGCCTCTTTCGGCGCAACGCAGCCGACGAGCGGCAGAAGAAGCAGGATCGCCGTGATCCATGCAAGGATTCGTTTCTGTGTCTTCATAAAAAGCAGGTGTTCCTTTCCGTCTTTTTGTTCATGGTTGAATTCATTATACATCATCTTGCGCATCTGTGCAATGCATCAGTCTGTAAATCAGCGGCGGGAGTTTTTTGACAAAATCGCGCACGGCAAGCTTCCTGTCGATCCACATGACTGCCGCCGGCTCGTTCGCAAGAAGTTTAAGATTCGGTTCCGAGGACAGGATCGCCAAAAGCCGCATGCCGTCCGGATGCGCGGAAGCGTCGTATACGAGCGTCGTCTTGCCGTCGCGCACGGTGACGGAGGAGAAGCCCGCGCGCCGCGCGTAGGCGCGGATCAATGCAAGCTGCATCAGCGCCATGACCGGTTCGGGCAGATCGCCGTAGCGGTCGTTGAACTCATCTAAAAGATCCGTGTACGAATCGCTGTCCGTGATTCCCGCAATCCGCTTGTACATGGCGAGGCGGTGAAGCTCGGACGGCAGGAACGACTTCGGAACATAGGCGTCGATCGGCGCGTCGACCGTCGTTTCGATCTCCGGCGCGACCGTTTCGCCCTTCGCTTCGGCAACGGCGGAGCGCATCAGCTTGCAGTAGAATTCATAGCCGACGTCCGAGATGTGCCCGTGCTGCTCCGCGCCCAGAAGGCTTCCCGCGCCGCGGATCTCCAGATCGCGCATCGCAAGCCGGAAGCCAGCGCCGAACTGCGTGAATTCGCGGATCGCCAGAAGCCGTTTCTGCGCCGTTTCGGAAACGGCGCGCGCCTGCGGCACGGTGAGGTACGCGTATGCCATGCGCGTGGAGCGCCCGACCCTGCCGCGCAGCTGATAGAGCTGCGCAAGCCCGAGCTTGTCCGCGTCGAGCACGACGAGCGTGTTCGCGTTCGGGATGTCCACGCCGCTTTCGATGATCGTGGAGCACAGGAGGATGTCGATCTCCTTTCGGAGGAACGCCATCATCGTGTTTTCGAGAAGCGTTTCCGGCATCTGCCCGTGCGCCATTGCGATCTTCGCGTCCGGCAGAAGCGCCTGGAAATGCGTGAGCGTCGAGCCCATCGTGAGGACCCGGTTCGACACGATGAACGCCTGTCCTCCGCGGGAAAGCTCGCGCTGAAGCGCGGTCATGATCAGCGCGTCGCTGTATTCCATCACGAACGTCTGCACCGGGAAGCGGTTCTCCGGCGGCGTCTCGATCGTACTGATGTCGCGGATGCCGGTCATCGAAAGGTTCAGCGTCCGCGGGATCGGCGTTGCGGTCAGCGTCAGCACGTCGATCTCACTGCGCATCGCCTTGATCTGTTCCTTGTGATTCACGCCGAAACGGTGCTCCTCGTCGATGATGAGAAGTCCCAGATTCTTGAATTTCACGGACTTCGCAAGCAGCGCGTGCGTGCCCACGACCACGTCGATCTCGCCGGATTCGAGCCCTTTTTTGACCTCGGCGCATTCCTTCGGCGTCTGGAACCGGGAAAGACACGCGACCCGGACGGGAAAGTCCGCAAAGCGGCTGATCAGCGTGTGGTAATGCTGCTGCGCAAGGATCGTCGTCGGCACGAGAAACGCCGTTTGCTTGCTGTCCTGAGCCGCCTTGAACGCCGCGCGCATCGCGACCTCGGTTTTGCCGTAGCCCACGTCGCCGCACAGCAGCCGGTCCATCGGACGCGGCGACTCCATGTCCGCCTTGACGTCCTTGATCGCCTGCGCCTGATCGGGCGTTTCCTCATAGGGGAAGGCGTCCTCAAGCCGCTTCTGCCACGGCGTGTCCTTGGAGAACGCGTATCCGCCGTTGCTCGATCGCGCCGCATAGAGCCTTGCCAGATCGACCGCCAGCTTCTTTGCGCCCTGCCGCGCCTTTTCCACGCGCTGCTGCCATTCCGCGCCGCCGAGCCTCGAGAGCTGCGGCGGGACCTCGGCGTCCGCGCCGATGTACTTCTGGATCCGATCCAGCTGATCGGTCGGGATATAGAGCCGGTCATCGCCGCGATAGGCAAACAGCAGATAATCCTTCGTGCTGCCGTCGACCGTAAGCTGCTCCACGCCCAAAAACTTTCCGATGCCGTGCGCCTCGTGCACCACGTAATCGCCGACGGAAAGATCCGTGAATTTCAGCGTGCCGCCGTGCTTTTTCGTGTGCGCGGACGGTCGCTTTCCGAACAGCTCCTGTCCCGTCAGAACGAAGAGATGCGATTCCGGAAACGCAAAGCCCTGCGGAAGCGATTCCGAAAGGATCAGCGCTTCGCCGCGCACCGGAGGGCGGGTCAGCCGATCCGCGTAAGCGACGGACAGATCGCAGTCGCGCAGCACGTCGCGCATGCGCTCCTGCGCTTCGCCGACGTATAGAAGGACCGATTCCCGCGCCTTGAGAAGCCTTCCGAGCTCGGTAATAAACTGAACGGAATCATTGAGATATGCCGGCGCGGGCTCGACCGTAAAGCCCACGCGCCCGCGGTGTTTGAAATTCGGATAGGGTCGGAACAGCGCGTAATACGCCGCGCTGCGCGTCGTGTCGAGCCGCCGCATCAGAGCGTCCGCGCCGATCAGCAGCTTTCCCTGCGAGGCGTGCCCTTCGCCGCGCTCGAGCGTCGCCGCAACGGTTTCCGAAAAGATCATCTCGGCGGCCTTTGCTTCGTCCGCAATGCGTCCCGGCTCGTTCATCAGAATGATGCTGCCGTCCGGAAGATAGTCCAAAAGCGTTTCGGTCACGGGGTAGAGCAGCGGCACCAGCACGTCTGCGCCGACGCACGGACGCTGCTCCTTCCACGATTCGCGCTGCAGATCAAAGCCCTGCGCGTTTTTGAGGAGCCGCAAAGCCCGCGCCATCGCCTCCGCCGTCTGCGGCGTCTCGAAGGCGGGCGGCAGCACGACCGCGCTCGCCTGTTCGATGCTGCGCTGCGTCAAAGGATCGAAGATGCGCATCTGGTCCACGTCGTCGCCGAAAAACTCGATGCGGTACGGAAACTCCGCCTGCGGCGGGTATACGTCGAGGATGTCGCCGCGCGCCGCAAACTGCCCGGGTCCCTCGATCTCCGCGGTCCGTTCGTAGCCGGCTTCCGCAAGCGCCCGGATAAGATCCCGCGGATCGACCGTATCCCCGACGGCAACGCGTACGATCTGCGACAAAAATGTCTCATGCGGAACGAGCCGTTCCATCAGCGCTTCTGCGCAGGTCACGATCAGCGAGGAGACGGAAAGCGCAAGACGTGACAGCACGGAAAGCCGTTCGCTTCGGCGCTCGGACGAGACCGCCTCCAGATGCACAAGCGGAAGCTCGCGCGGAAGATACAGCCCCGTATCCGGGCGATATGCCCGCTGCAGCTCAAAAATCCGCATCGCTTCGGCGGGCGTCGGCGCAACCCAAAGGACCGTATGCTCCTCCGAAAGCGCGGCGTTCACCGCGGGACGGTGCGTATCGCTTAAGCCGAATACGGCGACCGTTCCGTCGCCCGCAAGGAGAGCGCTGTGCAGTTGTCGATACCCCGGGTCGTTCGCGACCGCGCGCAAAAGCTCTTTCATATACCGTATATGGTGCAATTATGCACCAATTATTCTTCCTTATGTCCGTCCACGGAGACGGAGCGGTTCTTTTCGTGCTTCTTGTTGTATTTCGACTGCGCCTCGCCGATGCTGCCCTGTACGATCAGGATCGCGGCGTCGGCGGCGTTTTCAAAGACCTCATCGAGCGTCTTCTGCTCCGCCTTGGAGGGGCGTTTCAGCACATAATCGCGCAGCAGAACGCTTTCGTCCTTGCCGACGCCGAGGCGGATGCGCGCAAAGCTCTCGGAATGGATGCAGGCGATGATCGAGCGCAGCCCGTTGTGCGTGCCGGCGGAGCCGTTTGCGCGGATGCGCATGCTGCCGAGCGGCAGGTCGATGTCGTCGCAGAGCACAATGAGACGCTCCGGCGCGAGCTTATAGAAGTGCAGCAGGCTCTGCACCGCGTCGCCGGAGAGGTTCATATAGGTCTGCGGCTTACAAAGGATCACACGTTCGCCGTCGATCTTTCCCTCGCCGTACAGCGCGGAGAAGCCCTTCGTCTTGATGCGGACGTTGAGTCGGTCCGCCAGCTTGTCCAGTGCCTGAAAGCCTGCGTTGTGGCGTGTTTTTTTATAGCTCAGCCCGGGATTTCCGAGCCCGACAATGAGATACATAGCCGTTCCTTTCCGAAATACCTATTGCCCCACGCCGGAATAGACGGGGGGTCTGTTCTTACAGTATAACACGGTTTTCCGTTCCGCGCAACAGAAAAAGCCGCCCGAAGACGGCTTTCAAACTCCTCACTTGCCGAAGACAATCATAACTCTAAACTGCACACTTGCCGAACGGTTCCCTTCCCGCCGTGTAAGCAGTATGTGGGCGTCTTCCGGCGCAATCTTGACCCTCCCTTGTCAGGGAGGGTGGATGCCGAAGGCAGACGGGAGGGTAGTTGCTCATATTCTACCCCTCAGTCAGCTATCGCTGACAGCTCCCCCGTTAAGGGGAGCTCAATCATGTGTAAAATTGTTCAACAGTAAATGCGTTCGTTGCGGCGTATGTATGCAATAGATTCTGTATTTTCAGGATCGTGTTATTGAAAGATCTGTTCGTATGTGACATTATAAATCTGCTTAAACATAATTATTTCGTCGGGATATACATGCCGTTGTCCTACTTCTATTTTAGCAAGAGCGCTTCTTGTAATGTCGCATCCTTCCAACTGGAGTTTTGCAGAAGCTTCATTTTGCGTCATTTTTTTGCTTTCGCGGATTTTGCGCAAGTTGTTTCCGATTCTCTTTTCAATTTCAATATTCATACAGACCTCTCTTGCACTTAAATAGGAACAATTCTCTTGACTTGATTATAAAAGTATGTTAATCTCATATTGCACCTATACAGGTGCAATTCAAAGTTAGGGGTGCTTTATGAAAAGAAGAATTGTAATAGGGGTATTTATTATTCTATCGTTGGTTTTGTTGGGTTGTTCGAAAAATACGGAACATCATGAACTCGCATCAGCAACAGTCGAACCTACCGTGACCGAAGCGTCGACACCTATTCCGACGCCATCACCGGAACCCACGCCAACACCAACACCTACGCCGATTCCTTCCAGTTGGGAAGTAGATAATTATGTTGACGATTTTGGCGACAAGACAGGATCAGCATATTTAAGAGGAACATTTAAAGGGAAATTCAGCAATTCTGCCACAAGTGGATCAAGTTTAACCGTTCATTTTTATTATGAATCTGCATATTGCAGTATTCGTTTATTGGAGTATGATTCGCATAAAGCTACTTTTACTACAAACGATGATGTAATTCTCAAGTTCAAAGTAGATGATAAGGAATACTCCATAGATCTCGTTGTTCTTAGTTATGGAGATGATCTCTATTTCACAAGCAGCTTTAGTGGGTATAGCGTTTTGAAAAATGCATTGATGGACGGGAAAGAAATTAAATGTGTTGTCAAAGGAACCAAATATGGAGAAACATATAATTTCACAATGGACGGTATTGGGTTCAAAGAAGCATTAGAGGAAGCAGGAATGCATTAAAGATTCTACTCGAATGAAAACAGAAGCACAGTCAGCATAAACCGACTGTGCTTTGTTGTTCGTTTTGGGATAATAATGAAAACCGTCTTACTCGATCCCGGTCATGTCGAAGCTTTCCAGCCACTTCGTCGCGGTCTCGCATACCTCTCTAAGGCACGCCTCGTCGAACGGCGTGGTGAGACCGGCGTTTTTGAGAAGGTCGACAAACGTTCTGCTGCCGCCCTGCACCGTGTACGCCATGTAGTGCTTCCACGCGTTGTCGCGGTCCTTCTGGATCATCGCCCAGATCTCCAAAGCGACCGTCTGCGCGAGGCAGTAGTCGATGTAGTAGAACGGAACCTCGTAGATATGGCTCTGCCGCTGCCAGCCCTCGCCCTCGGAATAGAACGGGATCTCGCCGTCGAGCTTCATCCACGGCATGTAGATGCCGAGCAGCCGCTTCCACTCCGCGTGACGTTCCGCGGGCGTCATGTCCGGCTTTTCATAGACGATGTGCTGGAAGTGGTCGACCATCGTGCCGTACGGGATGAAGGTGATCGCGCCGGAGAGATGGCTGTAGAGGAACTTTCTCGCGTCGGGACCGAAGAAGCCGTCCGCGTTCTGCCAGCCGAAGAACTCCATGCTCATCGAATGCACCTCGCACGCTTCCGCGCTCGGGCAGGAATACTCGATCGGAATGCGCTTGCGGTTCATCCAGTATTCAAAGGCGTGACCCGCCTCGTGTGTGATGACCTCGACGTCGCCCTGCGTGCCGTTGAAGTTCGAGAAAATGAACGGACGCTGATACAGCGGAAGCTCGGTCTGATAGCCGCCGCCTTCCTTGCCTTCGGTGGAAAGTACGTCCATGAGCTCCTCGTCGAGCATCGTGCGGAAGAACTCGCTCGTTTCGGGGGACAGCTCGTCGTAGAACTTTTTGCCCTGCGCCAAGATGTCGTCCGGCGTGCCGACGGGGCGCGGATTGCCGCTTCTGAAATCGAGCGCGGCGTCCGCAAACGACAGCGGATAGGTCTTTCCGAGACGCTCCGCCTGCTTGCGGTAGATCTTGTCCGCAAGCGGCACGAGGTACTTCTGCACCGCCGCGCGGAATTGTTCGACGTCCTCCTTCGTGTAGCAGTTGCGCTCCATGCGGTAGTAGCCGAGCTGCGTGTAGCCGCCGTAGCCGAGTTTTTTGCCCATTGCGTCACGGAGATGCACGAGCTCGTCATAGATCGCGTCGAGGCGCTCCTGATGCTCCTTGTACCACGCGCCGTCCGCTTTCCACGCGGCAAGACGGCGTTCGTCGTTCGCGTCGGTCTTGAACGGCGTCAGCTGCGACAGCGTATACACACCGCCCTCAAACGGGATCTGCGCGGACGCGAGCAGTTTGCCGTATTCGGTGGTCAGCTCGTTTTCCTTCTGCATGTCCTCGATGATCTCGGGGGAGAAGGTCTTGCGGTCCATTTCGGCGTTCACAAACAACAGATCGCCGTACTCGGCTTCGAAGTCTTTGCGGAAGGGCGAAGAGAGCATCGCTTCGAGCCATTCCTGCTCGTATTCCTCGAACTCCGGTCCGATCTCGTCCCAGAACTCGATCTCGCCGTCGTAGAACTCGTCGCGCGTGTCGATCGAATGACGGATGTACGCCAGCGTACTCATCGTGTCGACGACCTTTTCTTCCTCTTCTTTTTCGAGGAAGACCGCTTTCGCTTCCTCATAGCTCTTGGCATTCCTGAGCCGTTCGGTCAGGTCCCTGAGCTTTGCCTTCACGGCGTCGGGATCGGGACGGTTATACGGCATTTCCGAAAATTTCATACGGTTTCTCCTTTCGTTCGCGCCGTTTCTCCGGCGCTCGCTCAAATCATAAGTATACCATATTTTCGGACGCCTTTCAATACGGAATCGGCGAAGAAACCCGTGACACGGCGGCGCGGCTGTGGTATGATGTACAAAACGGAGGAGGGCAACATGGCGCTGAAACTCATCAGACTCACAAAGGCATATGAAAAGCAGCTCGGCGAAATGATCGACGAGTGGAAGGCGGATCAGGTGAAAAACCGCACGAACGGCTCCCCGTGGGCGATCTTCAAAAACGATTATCACGATTTTGACCGCTACCTTCGGGAGCTGGAACTCAAAGCGCCTGCAGACGGCAAGGTCCCGGACTCGACGTTCTTCCTGCTGGACGAGGAACGCGACCGGCTTTTAGGCGCAGTGAACATCCGGCATTATCTGAATGCGTACCTTTTGCATGAGGGCGGGCACATCGGCGACGGCATCCGTCCCACCGAGCGCAGAAAGGGCTATGCCACGGAGCTTCTGCGCCTTGCGCTGATCGAATGCAAAGCGCTCGGGATCGAGCGCGCACTGGTCATCTGCGACCGGAACAACATCGGCTCCGCGAAGGCGATCCAAAGGAACGGCGGCGTGCTCGAAAACGAATATGTGAACGAGGACGGAAAGGTCGATCAGCGCTACTGGATCCGGACCGGTTCCGATCCGCACTCGATCGATCCGAAAAACAATTATCTTGCATACTGCGGACTGGACTGCGAAACGTGCGAGGCGCGGCTTGCAACGGTGCATAACGACGACGCGCTGCGGAAAAAGGTTGCCGAAGAATGGTCAAAGCTGAACGGCGTCACGATCACGCCGGAGATGATCCGCTGCGACGGCTGCCGCGTCGCGGGCGCAAAGACGGTCTTCTGCGATTCGCTCTGCCCGATCCGGCAGTGCGCGCTCGGAAAGCGCGTCGGAACCTGCTGCGCCTGCGCCGAAAAAACGGCATGCAAAACGCTTGCCATGATCGCGGACGGCAGCGCGGAAGCGCGGCGCAACCTGGACCTTTGACGGATGAACGGCATATGAAATCGATTCTGATCAAGGACACCACGCGCGAACAGCGCGAGCGGATCGTGCGGGAAGCGCTGTACGGCGCGTGCGGCGCGGACTGCGAATTCTGCAACGGCTGCGATAACCTGGGCGGCGGACGGATCGAAGCGATCTATCAGCCGTATATCGACGGTGAACGGGAGATCGCCGAGATCAACGCGGCGTACCGCGCGCCGTTTGTGCGGTAATTACAGAAAGGAAAAAAGATATGAAGATCCTGGTATTGAACGGCAGCCCGAAGCGCGACAAAAGCGACGTCATGCACATGACGCGCGCGTTTCTTCAGGGCATGCAGGACGCGGGCGAACAGCAGATCACGACGGTCCACGTCGTCGACAAGCACATCGAATACTGCACCGGCTGCTTTGCCTGCATGCGAAACGGCGGGACCTGCATGCACGACGACGACATGCGCGCCATCCTCGAAGCGATCCTCGAAAGCGATCTGCTGCTTCTGAGCTTTCCGCTCTACTGCTACGGCATGCCCGCGCCGCTGAAGGCGCTCATCGACCGCACGCTGCCGCTTTCCTCGATGGCGATGCAGAAGGTCGGCGACCGGTACGAGCACGTCGGACAGGCGGATTTTGCGCATCTTCGCTACCTCATGATCTGCGGCTGCGGCTTTCCGAACAGCAAGCAGAACTTTGAACCGGCAGTCGCGCAGTTCCGGCTGCTGTTCCCGTGCGGTCACACGATTCTCACCGTGCCGGAAAGCCCGCTGTTCAACGAACCCTCCGCCGCCGTCGTGACCGAGCCGCGCCTTGCGCTTTTACGGCAGGCGGGTAAAGCGTATGCCGAAACCGGCGCGGTCCCCGAAGCCTTGCTTCATGAGATCGGTTCGCCGATGATCCCAGAGGAAACCTATGCCGCGATCGTGAACGGCGCGAACGGGAAGTGAAACAGCATGATCGTACTGCGCGACATGATCGAAACGGATATCGAGGACTACGTGCGCTGGTTTACCACGGAGACCGAATGGATGGACTGGGACGCGCCGTGGGAAAACGAGGAAACGACGCCGGAAGCGGAGCGCGAAAGCTGGACGGAATACTTCGAGCGTGTCAAAGCGCTGCCGAAGGACGCGCCGCGTTGGAAGTTCGAGATCGAGCTGGACGGCAGACACGTCGGCTGGGTCTGCCGCTATTTCGATCTCGGGGATGTTGACAATCCCGAGAAGATCCCCGCCGTCGGGATCGACGTCCCGGAGCGCGACGCGCGCGG
This sequence comes from uncultured Clostridia bacterium, assembly GCA_947168855.1. Classification (GTDB taxonomy): domain Bacteria; phylum Bacillota; class Clostridia; order Christensenellales; family CAG-138; genus UBA3792. The sequence goes on along the minus strand of CAMVNO010000007.1, from coordinate 64,802 downwards.
CTGCGGCGTCGGCACGGAGGCGCTGCGGGAGTTCATTGAATATCTCAGAGCGAACGGCGCGCGCCGCGTGTATACGCAGACGTGGTCGGGAAACGCCCGCATGCTGCGCGTCGCGGAAAAGCTCGGCTTCGTTCCGTACGCCTGCGTGAAGGATCTTCGCACGGTACGCGGGCAGAAGTACGACGCGCTGACGCTCAAGCTGGAACTTTCTTTGGAGGAACAAATATGACCGGATATATGGCGGAAATGCGAAAGCTTGTGGGGCATAAAACGGTGATGCAGTGCGCCGCGAGCGTCGTGTGCGTGGACGATTCCGGACGGCTGCTGCTGGGGCGCCGCGCGGACAATCACCTATGGGGCTACGCGGGCGGCGCGTGTGAGATCGACGAGCGCGCCGAGGACTGCGCAAGACGCGAGCTTCTGGAGGAGATGGGCATCGAGGCGGACGAGCTGACCTTTTTCTGTGTCAATTCCGGACCCGAAGCGCATTATATCTATCCGAACGGCGACGAGGTCTCCAACTTTGAGATCGTGTATCTCTGCCGGAATTGGCGCGGCGAACCGTCGGCGCGTGACGGCGAGATGGAAACGCTGCGGTTTTTCGCAGGGGACGAGATCGACCTTGCCGAAATCTCACCGCCGATCCGGCATGTCGTCGCGGCGCTTTTGGAGGCAATATGATCACCCCGGGCGGGCTCGACGAGATCGAGCTGATGCAGAAGCCGGAGCGCATGGAGACCGAACGGCTGATCCTCGACCGGATCAGAGAGACCGACAAAGAGGACTATTTCAACAACATCTCGCACGACAAAAAGGTCCTCGAAACCTTTGTCTGCCGTTATGCGGAATCGCTCGACGACTTTGATTTTTCGACGTATCTCGGCCGGGACGATCTCTTTGCGATCCGCCTCAAGGCGACCGGACGGCTCATCGGTATCATCCTGTATTTTGACGAGACCGACGGCGTGTGCGAGATCGGCTACGGGATCGGCTCACAGCATTGGAACAGGGGCTACGTGACCGAGGCGGTCAGACGGTTCCTTGCGTATCTTTTTGACGAAAAGGGTCTGAAGACCGTTACTGCGTCGTATTTCACCGGCAACGACGCGTCGCGCCGCGTGATGGAAAAGTGCGGCATGACCTATCTGCGCTTTTCCGCCCGGGAGTTCGAATACCTGGGCGAGATGCGCGACCTCACCTATTACGCGATTACGGGAAAACCGGCGCAGAACGCTTGCGCGCCGGATAAAAACGCTTTATAATAGTCTGCGATTTTTACCATACACGAAAGAAAGGAATCCACATGAAAACAAGAATTGCTCTGATCCTTGCGATCCTGATGCTTGTTCTCTGCGCTGCCGGCTGCAAAGCAAAGACTGCGCCCGCCGCCGAAGCGACGCCTGCGCCGACGGAAGCGTCTGCAACGGAAGCGCCTGCAACGGAAGCGCCTGCGACCGAAGCGCCGGCCGAAGAACACCCGGACACGGAGCTATTAGAGATATCCGCCGAGGATCCTCTGCCGGACGGCGAGGTCGAGGAGGAAGTCTTTGCGTCGTGGAACGACGTCGCGCCTGCGCTGGATCTGCTGATCGAATACGTCGAAACGGTCACGGACGAAAGCTCGCCCGACTTCATTCCGGTCGATCGCCGGATCGCGGTCTTTGACATGGACGGCACGATCTACGGAGAGCTGTTCCCGACCTATCTCGAATACTATATGCTGGCTTGGCGCATACTCGCCGATCCGACCTTTACGCCGGACGAGGAGCTTAAAGCGGTTGCGGAGGAGATCCGCGCAGGCGGTCCGACCCACACCTATGCAGGCGACATGGCGCTTCGCCACGCGAACGCCGCGGCAAAGGCATATGCGGGCATGACCGTGACCGAGTTTCAGAACTATGTGACGCAGTTTTTGGTGCGCGACGCGGACGGCTTCGAGGGCATGACCTACGGACAGGCGTTCTATCGCCCGATCGTCGAGGTAATCGATTACCTCACGGAGAACAGCTTCACCGTCTACGTCGTCAGCGGCAGCGACCGCTACATCTGCCGCGAACTCTTTGAGGGCATGGTCGACGTACCGTCGGATCACTTCATCGGCATGGACGTCGCGCTGGAAGCAAGCGGGCAGGGCGACAAGGACAGCCTTGACTATACGTTCCAGCCTGGGGACGAGCTGGTTCGCACCGACCGGCTGCAGGTGAAAAATCTGAAGACGAACAAGGTCACGGCGATCATGCGTGAGATCGGCAAACAGCCGGTGCTTTCGTTCGGAAACAGCAGCGGCGATTCCGCCATGCATCTCTACACGATCAGCAACAATCCTTATAAAAGCCTTGCGTTCATGCTGATCGCGGACGACGACGTGCGCGATTACGGGCATCCGGAGAAGGGGGACGAGCTTCGCGCAAAATGGGAGGCGCTCGGCTTCCACGTGATCTCCATGCGGGACGATTTCAAAACCATCTACGGCGAAAACGTCCGGAAGACCGGCACATTCCGCTGGACCGAGGAGCTCGGCGGAAACGCAAACTGAAACGATACGGGGAGCATCCTGCGATGCTCCTTTTTGTACGGAGGAGATCATGCAGCATCGGGATATCAACGCCAAGACGATCGACCGCGCGGAAAAGCCGGAGATCGACAGAACGCGCGTCGCGGCGTTCTGGCGGGACGTGCTCGGTCAGGACCGGGAAGCGCTGCCGAAATGGTTCACGCCGGACGCCGAGGTGTTCTGGCACTGCACGAACGAGCGCTTTACCGCGGATGAGTTCATCCGCGCAAACTGCGAATACCCGGGCGCGTGGGACGGCGAGATCGAACGCATCGAACCGACCGCGAACGGCTTTGTGACCGCGGTGCGGGTGTTCTCGGAAACCGGCGAAATCGTGTGTCATGTCACAAGTTTTTTCACGATACAGGACGACCGCATCAAACGGCTCGACGAATACTGGGCGGACGACGGTCCCGCGCCGGACTGGCGCAAAAGCATGCGCATCGGCAAGCCGATCCGCTGACAGGCATATAAGAAAAGCGCCGCAGACGCGGCGCTTTTTCCTATTTGAGTTGATCGGTACGGCAAAGAATGTAATCGGTCGAAACGTCATAATAGTCCGCGAGCCGTACAAGGTGCCGGATCGGCAGCTCGCTTGCACCGCGCTCATAACGTGCATACATCGTCTGCGACGTGCCGAGCATTTCGGCGATTTCCGTCTGCGTCTTGTCGTGATCCTCTCTGAGATCCCGTATGCGCTTACGATAGTTCATGTCCATAGGGCCTCCGATGTTTTTTTCAGCATACACCAGTAAATATGTTTACTATTGACATTAGTAAATATATTTACTACAGCCCCAATGAATTTTCGCTTCGTTCCGTGAATTGTCCAAAGGACATGAATTGACGGCACAGCCGTCATGAAGGTTGGTTTTCCGGATGGAAAACCTTCCTAAATGACAACAAAGTTGTCAATTCATGCCGAAGGCAATTCATGGCGCAGCCAATTCATGCAGCCATGCTGCAATTCATAGGGGATGGTAAGAAATGCAAAACACTTTCTTAACATCCCCTTTTCATGTGCTTTTTCAGATTGGCAGGGATCTCACCCAGTCCTTGAGCTCGCGCTCGGAGACCTTGGGCGGGAAAACCTTGCCGGGCAGGACCTTTGCCTTCGAAAGCTCCGCCATGCGGCCCGGCGCTTTGCCGAGCCCGGAGCCGCCGGAGGTGGCAAAGGGGATGATCGTTTTGCCCGTGAAATCGTACGCTTCGAGGAAGGTGTCGATGATCGAGGGCTCTCTGTACCACCAGATCGGGAACCCGACAAAAACGATCTCGTAGTCGGCGACCGGGATCGCCTTGTCCCGCATCGGCGGGCGGGCGTTCTCGTCCTTCATTTCGATCGTGCTTCTTGCGTTTTTGTCCATCCAGTTGAGATCCGCATCGCTGTACGGCGTTTCGGGCACGATCTCGCAGAGCTCCGCGCCGATCCCGCTTGCAAGACGCTCCGCAACCGCGGCGGTCACGCCGCTTGCGGAAAAATAAGTCACCAGTGATTTCATCATGGAAAGTTCCTCCTTGCAGATTGTTTTATATGATGGATGCGTCCTCGTTAAAGGATCGCGTTGTCATCAGCCGCGGACGGGGACGTCGATCGAAACGGGCGCGGGGTCCGCCTTTGCCGCCGCAAGGAAGGGCTCGATCGGGTCGAGCGAAAATCCGAGATCCGGCGTCTGGTAGTGCATCGGCACGACGATCTTCGGCGCGATCCGTTTTGCGATTTCCCATGCCGTTCTGCCGTCGATCGTGTAGATGCCGCCGACCGGCAGAAGCAGCACGTCGCAGCCTTTGATCGCCGCGATCGTTTCTTCGTCCGGCATATGTCCGAGGTCGCCGCAGTGCACAATGCGCGCGCCGTCCGCCGCAATCGCAAAGATCGTGTTCGGTCCGCGCTTTGCGCCCTTGACCTCGTCGTGGAAGACCGAATATCCGCGGATCGAAAAGCCCGCGAACGTTTCCGGCTCCGGAGTTTCCTTGATCACCGGATCGCCGCCGATGCGTTCGACGGCGCAATGGTCGTGATGCCGGTGCGAAACGGTGACGACGTCTGCCGTCACGCGCGGCAGAACGGGAATGCTCTTTTCGTCCGCGGGGTCGGTCACGAGCCGTCCGCCAGCGTCGTTGGTGATCAGAAAGATCGAGTGTCCGAGCCAGGTGTAATGCATCAGAAGTTCCTCCGTTCCCATAATAAGATCTGCGCCATCCGACGGAGACGCTGTTCGAGGGCGACGCGTTCGTTTCCGTCGTGCGCTCTCGACGCGGAAAGGAAGCGCTGTTCGCCGTCCGGCGCCGAAAACAGCGCCGCGTAAAATCCGAGAAGAAGCGCCGGATCGTCGGGCGTTTCGGCGTCCGCGTGACGATACGCGATCCAGAGCCTCCGCATAAAATACGAATCGTCCGGCTCCTCTGCGGGCGGCAGCGTTTTTGCGTACGCGTCGATGACGTCCGCGGTGAAAAAGAACAGCAGCCAGCCGTTTTCCGCAACAACGCGCGAAAGCAGCGGGGCGCCGAACAGCACGCAGTCCGCGGCGTGTTCGGAAAGCGTTTTTGCCGCGGCGTCGGCGTCCGTGCGCAGAAACGCGCTTGCGGCGAGATGCGCCTTTTTCGAGGGCTTCAGGTCCGGACGGACGCCCGTATGCTGTTTGACGAAGCCCGAAACCGCGGCTTCGATCGCATCTTTCAAGGAGATCATATATAAATCGTATCGGATTTTGCCCGAAAAGTCAACAGGTATGGAATGCGGAACGGCTGGAAATACTCCTGTCGAGGTGAAAAAACTATGCTGAAACGATTCTTGATCGGAGTTACCGGCATCCTGCTTGCCGCGATTGCCGTGATCGGCAGCGCCGCGCCGGCAAAATCCGTGCTTGTGTCGAGCGAAGGCGTGCTGCGCCTGCATGTGATCGCCGCGAGCGATTCGGAGGAGGACCAGAGCGTCAAGCTTGCGGTGCGCGACGCGATCCTGCCGCTGTTTTCGGAGGCGGAGAGCTATGCGGACGCGCGGGCATATCTGCTTGCGCACGGGAAAGAGATCCAATCGACCGCCGAAGCGGTCCTTAATGATCGCGGGTTCGATTACGGCGTACAGCTTTCTCTGGGCACGGAGACGTTCCCGGACCGGACCTACGGCGATCTGCTGTTTCCCGCAGGCGATTACGACGCGCTCTGCGTGCGTCTCGGACCCGCCGCCGGACACAACTGGTGGTGCGTGCTGTTTCCGCCGCTGTGCATCGTGAGTGAGACCGGGGAACCGGTCGATCTCGATACGGTCGAGACCGAGAGCTGGATCGTGAATTTCATCCGGTCGCTGTTCTGAGGAGGGCGTATGCGTAAGGCTTTGCGGACAGGCAAGCTGCTCGTTGCGGCGCTGCTGATCGTGTGCGCGGTGCTTCCGCTGCTCTCCGCGGAGGCGGCTTTGAAGCGCGGTTCCTCGGGTGAAGACGTATCCGCCGTGCAGAAGCGGCTGAAGCAATGGGGATATTACGCCGGCTCCGTCGACGGCATCTTCGGCTATGCCACCGAGCGCGCCGTTCGGTGGTTTCAGGAAAAGAACGGACTCACGGTCGACGGCGTTGTGGGACCGCAAACCGCGGCGGCAATGGGACTGAACCTCAAAAGCACAGTTTCCGTCTCGACCAAGCCCGCGTCCGGCGACGTCTACCTTTTGGCGCAGTGCATTTACAGCGAATCGCGCGGCGAGCCCTATAAGGGACAGGTCGCGGTCGGCGCCGTGGTTCTGAACCGCGTCAAAAGCAGCGCATTCCCGAACTCGATCTCCGGCGTGATCTATCAGAAAGGCGCGTTTTCCGCGGTCGACGACGGGCAGATCAACCTCACGCCCAACGATTCCGCGCTGAAAGCGGCGAAGGACGCCATGAACGGGTGGGACCCGACGGGCGGCTGTCTCTATTACTACAACCCTGCCAAAACGACCAACCGCTGGATACGCAGCCGACCCATCGTCGTGCGTATCGGCAGTCATGTATTTTGCAAATGATACGCGTTTCCAAGAAAATCTGGCTGTTCGGTCTTCCCGCGATCCTTTTGATCGGGCTCGCGGTCATGACCGTTTCCTTTTTCAGACAGCGCAAAACGATTGCGGAGCAGCAGCGCGTGATCGACGCGCAGACCGAAAGCGCCTACCGCGCGCTCTCGAACGATCTGACCGATCTGAACGTTGCGCTATCAAAGCTGGAGGCGGCAAGCACGCCCGCAAGGCTTTCGAAGACCTTTGCGGACATCCGGCGCCTTTCCTCCGGCGCGGTCCGCGCGCTGTCGCTGCTGCCCGTCGCGCATGCAGACGACGAGGGACTGATGCAGTTTCTGACGCGCACGGGCGATTTTGCGGAGTCGCTGATGGACCGTGTGCTGTCCGGACAGATGCTGACCGAAGAGCAGATCGGCTCCCTGGGCGAGCTCAGGACCTGCTGTTCGGGGCTTGCCGAGCAGTATGACGGCGGCTGCACGGACGGCGCGTTTCCGAAGGCGCCGGAGGACGGCTTCTACGGCGGCGAAACGGATGAAGAGAACATCACGAACTATCCGACGCTTCTGTACGACGGACCGTTTTCCGAAAGCAGCGAGCAGGCGGAGCCGCTGGGACTGCCGGACGAAACGGTCGACGAAGCCGAGGCGACCCGGCGCGCGCAGGAACTGTTTCCGGACCGCGCGCTTTCGTTCGACGGACGCACCGAAAGCGCGATCGTGACCTTTGATTTCTCCGCAAGCGACGAAAAAGGCGAGCTGTGCGTTTCGATCACGGAGCGCGGGGGACTGCTGTTCTATTTCATGGGCACGCCCTCCGGCACAAAGAACGATCCGCCGACCGACGAGGAGAGCGAGCGCCTGCACGCCGCGGCAAGCGCGTATCTTTCGGAACACGGCTTCGGCAGGATGGAGCCGTCCTACGCGCAGTACTACGCGGGCACGGTGGTCATCAACTACGCCGCCGTGCAGAACGGCGTGATCCTCTATGCCGATCTCGTCAAGGTCTACGTCGACCGCGACACGCTAAAGGTCGTCGGGCTCGACGCAATGAACTACCGCTTCCATCATCGCGAGCGCGATCTCAGCCGCCCGATCATGACCGAAGCGGACGCAAGAAACAGCCTCAGCGACGCGCTGACGCTCGAGCACACCGCGCTTGCGCTGATCCCGAAATCGAACACGCGCGAGGTGCTTTGCTACGAATTCAAATGCACCCGCGGCGAGACGTACTTCATCGTCTACATCAACGCGGAATCCGGCGCGGAGGAGGAGATCTTCGAGGTCCTGAACAGCGACGAGGGCGATCTGGTCGTTTGATTCGACCGGTTGAAAGCGTTTTCAACCGGTCGGCTTTTCCGGGCGGCAAAATCCGCCGAAATATTACATTTCGCTTACATCTCCGACATAAAGATTTTGCAGCTTTGTTGCATTGCAATGATAGAATCCGATCATGGAAGCGTGATCGTGCAGCAGATAGACGAAAACTATTCCCTCTGCTTCTGCGGTCCTGCCGCCGCACGTTTTGCGGACGATTATAACGTCACTCGCAACTGGGGCTGGGGTCTTGTCTATATGCGCCGGATCAACGGTTTCCCGTCTGCATATGCTTCGCGTGAAATCGGGGATCGCATGGACGACGATGCAGACGATATTCCGACATACGAACGCCTGTTTCTGGTGATCGACGATAAAGGACCGGTGTATCTCTATTGGCAGACGCCGATGGAAATCACCCGCATTCTCGGCGCTGATCAGACGCTTCTGTCGTTTGACGAAGCGGTATCGAAGGGCAGGAATATGATCGTCGCGCACTGGGCGTACGAACTCGAACGGGATCCCGGAAGTTATGTCAAGATTGACAAGGTCAAGCTCGGTCTTTGCCGCATTGCGAAAAAGGAGGCGGTTTCTATTATGTTCCGGCGTATTACTTCTATCCGGACATCGTTGCCACCGAAGAATACCGGAACAAGACAAACTCCGGATGGGAGAATTTTTATCGGGATGAGCGTGCGGCGTTGGAACGAAACAATGGCGTTGTGCAAAGCGACACGCACGGGTATATCCGAGAATACAACGTGGTTGTGATCAACGCGCTCGACGGCACGACAATCGACCTCGGGAAAGGGTATTGAGCATCCCCTATGAATTGCCTTCGGCATGAATCGGCAATTTCATTGCCATTCAAGAAGGTTTTTCGTACGGAAAACCGACCTTCATGACGGCTTTGCCGTCAATTCATGCGCCGGAAGAGTTACTCTGTAAAGGGTGTTTTTCAAACTGGTACACTTTTCGACCCTTCCTTGTTAGGGAGGGTGGCTCGCGAAGCGAGACGGGAGGGTAGTTTCCTGACTACCCCTCAGTCAACTGCGTTGACGGCTCCCCTGACAAGGGGAGCTCGTTTTTTACCGAAAGGGCGCACTTACTCACCACCTTGCGGCGGTGATCCACTGCGCTTTCATTTCGCTTCGCTCCATTACAGAGGTAGTTCGCGCACTCCCCGCGCGTACCATCGCGCGTCGCCATCCCTCCTTCGTCGGGACGTACGTTTTCTAACAGCGTGAAAAATCCCATAAAATCTCAAAATAATTGCGATTCCATATCCATCGTGGTATAATCCAAATTGCCACACAAGATCGAATACAGGAACACATCAATGACAAGGAAAGATGTGCGTGTTTTCCGTTTTGGAAAAAACGCACGGCTCAAAGAGCACATCTACCCTTGTCGGAAATATGTGTTCGATTTTGTGTGGCAGCAAAGGAGCTTGCGTTTTTCGTGCGCGGCTCCGGCTGCGCACTTTTATTTCCCAAATGTGCGTTGCAAAAAAACAAAAGAGTAAAGGAGGCAAGGGAAATGAGACGTTGTGTTATTATAGTTTTCGTGGTAATTATGGTTATTGCGTTATGTGCTTGCGGAGGAAACGGCAAAAAAGATAAGCTTACGCAAGTAATTTCATCAAACCCGACATATTATGAAACAGTAAAAATGCTCGGCGAGCCAAACAAAGAAGAAATATCGCCAGATAGAACGATAATTTTGTACAATAATTATGTTTTTTATGGATTATCAGGTGAATTGTCAGTTAGCTTTAATCATTCAGGATCGGAAGAAAAAAGAGCGAATGATGATATGAGCAGATTGCTTCTTAATTGCTATGGTGAAGCACAGGAGATAGAAAAAACAGTTAGCAGTATTATTACAGACTATGATAAGTTCTTTGGCGAGCATGTAGTAGATTCCAATGGAAGCATTTGCTGGAGAAATGAGCAGCGTCTAAAAATATACTTCCATTATTTTATTGAAGCTGGTGCTTTGATTATTGCTTGCGAGTGGTAGTAATGTATGCAGATAGCTCTATAACTGTATGGCTTTTTTAGGAGTATGTAATGAAAAAACACTTTTTATCGCTGGTATTTCTTTTTGTTATACTGTTGTCGTTACTCGGCTGCAGAAAAATGGACTACTCGATTGATTTTTCAAATGAAATTGATCTGCGCCGAACAATGACCGCGAACGATGTAATCATGTATGAAAAATCTTTCGGGCATCAAGAGATGGAAACAGATACTAATCAATATGGAGATTCAATTCTAAAATTCTATGTGGACAGCAACGAACGCAGAAATTACCACATATATTGTTTCAATAAGACAACAGGCGAGTTGCAATTTGCCAGTTATAAGGAAGAAGATCCCTTAAAACAGCCTTATTATAAAAAAGCGTATACGTATGTAAAAAAGGTAACACCTGCAGAGATAAAGAATAATGGTGATAGTATAAAGAACAGCTATTGGTACGGATTTCTGGATGATGCAAAATGCAGCATACAGCTAACAGAAGAAACGGGAGTACTGGAAGGTTCAACATTGTGGGTTAGATTCGGAGAATATAAAAACAATTCCTTTGTACTTTATGGCGCAATAAATCCATAATTCGTTGGTGTATGAACGATATGACTTATCTGTTTAAGCCCTTTATATGTTGAGATGATAATGAATAAAGACAGCGTATTAAGTAACAGCGCACACCACCTATTCCGGATGTGCGCCGTTTGTTTGAAATATCCCCTTGACAAACCTCCTCTGAAGGCGCAATTCATGTCCGAAGGACAATTCGCGGAGCGAAGCGAGAATTCATGAAAAGGGTGTTCGGAAACAGTTCTGTGTTTCTGAACACCCTCTTTTGCTATGCCTTGTAATGCGGTTCGGGACGGTAGTGCTCGAAGATGCGGCAGTCGTAGCGCTTTTGAAGCAGCGCGTGGTCGTGGTCCGGACGCTCGGTCCAGAAGACCGTCTTTGCGCCGAGCTTGCGTCCGAGCAGCATGCACAGCGGACGGTGCCCGCGTCCGAAGGCGATGAACTGCGGATGCGTCAGGAAATTGATGCACAGCGTGTGCATCATCAGGCACCGCCAGAGCGGAAGCTTCGCTTTGCGCCAATGCGAGAAGGATTCGGTGAGCTGTCCGCGGACGAGGTCCGGCGCGTTCTTATAAAACCAGCGCACGATGCGCGGGTCAAAGCTTTCGACGCAGTACGGACCCCTGAGCGTTCTGAGGATCGCAAGCGTCTTTTCGCAGAGCTCCGGATAATTCGGCGTGGATTTCAATTCCACGATCGTGGGGGACTTGCCGTCGAGCACCGCCATCACGTCGGTAAACAGCGGCATGCGATACGCCGTGCCTTTCAAGGGCATCGCCTGCAATTCTTCGAGCGTGAAGCTGTCCACTCTGCCTTTTTCCGTCGTCATGCGGTCGACGGTGTCGTCGTGGAACACGACCACCGCGCCGTCCTTGCTTAACTGCACGTCAAGCTCCACGCCGCAGCCGTATGCGGCGGCTCTTTTGAATGCCTCGAGCGAGTTTTCCGGCACGCTCTGATCCTTTTCGTACAAGCCCCGGTGCGCCGCCATCAGCCCCTGGAACGGCGCGAATTTTGCCTTGTCCGCCTTTTGCGGCAGGACCAGAAGGACATATACAAGAAACAGTACAACAACAACGATTCCGGCGATCAGCCAACCCATTTTTCATGCTCCTTTTGATAATATAAGATTATAGCCTATTGAGATTATAACGCATTTCCGTTATAATGAAAAGGTAAAAATATGACTTTCGGTCGATCGGGGGCAAATATGAAACTCAACTACAAGCGCACGATCCTCGTCGGATTCGCTTTTTTCCTCATTTGTACCTTCTGGCAGGCATATGACACGATCATCCCGAAGATCCTGACCGACAAATTCGGCATGACGCAGACGCTGTCCGGCATCATCATGGCGCTCGACAACATCCTTGCGCTCTTCCTGCTGCCGCTGTTCGGCGGACTTTCCGACAAATGCAAAAGTAAGCTCGGCCGCCGCAAGCCGTATGTGCTTGTCGGCACGATCATTGCGGTCGTTGCGTTCTTTGCGCTCGCCGCAGTCGACTATATGCAGCTCGACAAAAACATCAGGAACATCACCGAGATCAACACGATGTCGCTCGAACAGGTTTACGACACCGTCGGCGACAAGGAGCTGAAGGCGGATGACGGCACGGTCTTTACGCTGAAAGACAAGTATACCAGAGACGAGTTCGTCATGATCCCCGCGAAGATCGTGGAAACGGGCGAGGACGGACGCGTCAAGCATTATGAGAACGGCGAACGCGTCTATCTCGACAACGAAGACTATCGGAAATTCGTCGTGCCCGCCCGCCTTGCGGCAAACCCGGAGGCGGAGAGAGCCTGCCGCGAGATCTACGCGCATCAGGGCGAGGGCAAGTCCGAAAACTGGTTCGTCAACAACATCTTAAAGGGCGGCAGAGATCCGCAGACGCCGGACGGCGTGAGCTTCAAGCTCAATGAGAAATATCCGACCGAAGAGGCGTTCCTGGCGGAGTTTGCGCAGATCAACATTCAGGACGAGTTCGGCAACATCAAGTACAAGACCAACCCGGACTACATCGACTACGTCGTGCCCGCGCGTCAGGCGTACGTGTGGAACATCACGATCGCGAACCCGGGCGTGCTGATCGCGTTCATCGCGGTGCTGCTCGTCGTGCTGATCGGCATGTCGATCTTCCGTTCGCCCGCGGTCGCGCTGATGCCGGACGTCACGATCAAGCCGCTTCGCTCGAAGGCGAACGCCATCATCAACCTGATGGGCAGCGCGGGCGGCGTGTGCGCGCTGGTGCTCGGGCTCGGGATCTTCTTCAACACGGGCGCGATCAAGAACACGTTCATGAGCTACATCGGCTTCTTCGGCGCGATCATTATCATCATGCTCATCGCGCTCGTCGTCTTCATGGTGACGGTCAAGGAGCCGGAGTGGGCGGGCGAGATGGAAGAGAAGAGCCGCGAGCTCGGAATCGACGACGTCGACGACGAGGCGGCGGCGTCCGGTTCGAAGAAGCTTTCGAAGGGCGAAAAGATCTCCCTCATCCTGATCCTTGCGTCGGTCGTGCTCTGGTACATGGGCTACAACGCCGTCACCTCCAAGTATTCGATCTACGCGGGCCGTGTGCTCGACAAGGACTATAACCTCACGCTGATCATCGCGCAGGCGGCGGCGATCATCTCGTACCTGCCGATCGGTCTGCTCTCCTCGAAGATCGGCAGAAAGAAAGCGATTCTGATCGGCGTCGTGATCCTCACCGGCACGTTCCTCGGCGCGTCCTTCATGCGCGCGACCACACCCACCATGCTGATGAACGTCATGTTCGCGCTGGCGGGCATCGGCTGGGCGACGATCAACGTCAACTCCTTCCCGATGGTCGTGGAGCTTTCCCGCGGCGGCAACGTCGGCAAGTACACCGGCTACTATTACGCGGCGAGCATGGCGGCGCAGGCGATCACGCCGTTCCTGTCCGGCATGTTTATGGACCGGCTCGGATTCACCTCGCTCTTCCCGTACGCGACGATCGCAGCGGGACTCGCGTTCTTCACCATGTTGTTTGTAAAGCACGGCGACGCAAAGCCGATCGCAAAGAAAGGCTTGGAGGCGCTGGACGTCGACGACTGATGACAAAGGACAGCTTCGGCTGTCCTTTTCATATATCATATAATCCAACCGTTTGAAACGGAAACTGTAAGAAAGGCGGAATAAAACATGGATCCTGTATTGCTTTCCGGCAACGAAGCGATCGCGCGCGGCGCGTTCGAGGCAGGCGTCAAGGTCTGCTCGGCGTATCCGGGCACGCCCAGCACGGAAATCTTTGAAAACCTCCCGCAGTATAAAGACGCTTTGTACTGCGAGTGGGCGCCCAACGAGAAGGTCGCGGTCGAGGTCGCGTACGGCGCGTCGATCGCGGGCGTCCGTTCCCTTTCGGCGATGAAGCACGTCGGCGTGAACGTTGCGGCGGACCCGATCTTTACGGCGGCGTACAACGGCGTCTGCGGCGGCTTCGTTATCGTCTCGGCGGACGACCCCAGCATGCACTCCTCACAGAATGAGCAGGACAACCGGCACTATGCCCGCGCGGCAAAGATGGCGATGGTGGAGCCCTCCGATTCGCAGGAATGCCTCGACTTTCTGAAGGAGGCGTACGAGATCTCCGAGAAGTTCGACATGCCGGTGCTGTACCGCATCACGACCCGCGTCGCGCACAGTAAGAGCCTCGTCCGGTTCGGCGAGCGCACGGAGCGCGAGGTACCCGCCTACAAGCGCAATATGAAATATGTCTCGAGCCCGGCAAATGCGTATAAGAACCACGCAAAGGTCGAAAAGAACCTTGCGGCGCTCGAGGAGTACGCAAACACTTCGAAGCTCAACAAAGAAGAGATCAACGGTTCCGAGATCGGCGTCGTCACCGCTTCGATCGCGTACGAATACGCGAAGGACGCGTTCCCGGAGGGCACGTCGTTCTTGAAGCTCGGTCTCACGAATCCTTTGCCGATGGACCTCATCAGGGCGTTTGCAAAGAAGGTCAAAAAGCTCTACGTCGTCGAGGAGCTCGATCCGTTCATGGAGGAGCAGATCAAAGCGGCGGGCATCGAATGCGTCGGCAAGGAGCTGATCGGCAATCTCTATGAGCTCAACCCGCAGCTTCTCAAGGAGCGCCTGTTTAACGAGAAGCCCGAAACGGTCGACGTCGGCGTCAAGCCCGTCTCCCGTCCGCCGGCTCTGTGCCCGGGCTGCCCGCACCGCGGCTTCTTCTACACGATCGGCCGCCGCAAGAACTACGTTGTGGCGGGCGACATCGGCTGCTACACGCTCGGCTTCGCCCCGCCGTTGAACGCGCTCGATTCCTGCGTCTGCATGGGCGGCGGCTTCACGGTCGCGATGGGCATGGCGAAGGCGTTCGAAGCCTCCGGTCAGACCGATAAGAAGGTCTTCGGCGTGGTCGGCGACTCTACGTTCTTCCACTCCGGCATGACCGGCGCGGCGGAGATCATCTACAACAAGGGCAACGTCATCCCCGTGGTGCTCGACAACTCGATCACCGGCATGACCGGGCATCAGGACAACCCCGGCAGCGGATTCACGCTCGAGGGTGAGATCGCCGAAAAGCTCAAGATCGAGGACATCCTCGCCTCCTACGGTTACAAGAACATCATCATCGTCGATCCGCAGGACCTCAAAGCGATGGAAGCGGCGGTCGACGCGGCGGCGAATTCCGACGTGCCCGCGGCGATCATCACGCGCCGTCCGTGCCTTCTCATTAAGCGTATCAAGCACGACATCGGCAAGTGCGAGGTCGATACCTCGAAGTGCATCGGCTGCAAAAAGTGCCTCTCCGTGGGCTGCCCCTCGGTCATGGTCGAGAACAAGAAAGCGAAGATCGACGTTACCACCTGCGTGGGCTGCACGGTCTGCGCGCAGGTCTGCCCGATGGGCGCGATCACCCGAAAGGAGAAATAAGCAATGGAAAACAAGAGTGCTCTTTTGGTAGGCGTCGGCGGTCAGGGCGCGATTCTCACCGCAAAGGTCCTTGTAACGGGTCTCATGCGCGCGGGCTATGACGTGAAGATGAGCGAGGTCCACGGCATGAGTCAGCGCGGCGGCAGCGTAAGTACGCAGGTCCACTGGGGAAAGAAAGTCTACTCCCCGGTCATCGGCGACGGCGCGGCGGACATCATCGTCGCGTTCGAAAAGATGGAAGCGGTGCGCTATGCAAATTATCTCAAGCCCGACGGCGTCGCGATCATCAACGATTACGAAATGGCGTCCAGCACCATTGCGGCGGGCATGGAAAAATATCCCGAGGGCTGCCTCGAGGCGATGCAGAACCATTTCAAGGTCTATCCGCTGAACGCGGAAAAGATCGCCGCCGAGCTCGGCAACGTCAAGTGCGCAAACATCGTGCTGTTCGGCAGCATGGTAAAGGCGCTGAACATGACGGACATCGACTGGGACGCGGTCATATCGGACGTCGTTCCCGCGAAGTTCCGCGAGCTGAACCTTCGGGCGTATCACGCCGGCTTCGACGCGGTATAAGCCATGAAGGTACTGGTCATCAACCCCGGCGCAACGTCCACGAAGATCGCGGTGTTCGAGGAAGAAACCGAAGAACTGCGCGTCTCCATCGACCACAGCGCCGCCGAACTGAAGGACTTTGAACGGGTCGCGGATCAGATGCCGTACAGAAAAGCGCTGATCCTCGACGCGCTTCAAAAGAAAGGCGTCGATCTCAAAACGCTCGATGCGGTCTGCGGCAGAGGCGGACTGTTCCGCCACATCCCGTCCGGCACGTACGGCGTGAACGACCGCGCGATACAGGACATCCTGCACCCGTTTTACGGCGAGCATGCGGCAAACCTCGGCGCGTACATCGCGCGGGAGATCGCGGATCCGCTGGGCATCCCGGCGTTTTTCGTCGATCCCGTGTGCGTCGACGAACTGTGCGATCTCGCCCGCGTTTCGGGTTTGAAGGGCATGGTGCGTGAAAGCTTCTTTCACGCGCTGAACCAGAAATCCGTTGCGCGGAAAGCTGCGAAGCAGCTCGGAAAACCGTATGAGGAGCTGAACCTCATCGTGCTGCATCTCGGCGGCGGCGTATCCGTCGCGGCGCACGAAAAGGGCATGGTCGTCGACAATTTCAACGTCAAGGACGACGGCGCGATGGGGCTCGACCGCGGCGGCGCACTGCCGGTCAACGCGGTCGTGAACCTCTGCTTCTCGGGCAAGACGAAGCAGGAGATCAAGAAGCTGATCAGCGGCGAAGCGGGCGTGTATTCGTACCTCGGCACAAAGGACTTCCGCGAGATCGAGCGCCGCGCGCTTTCGGGCGACGAACCCGAAGCGACGCTGATCTTCAAGGCGCTTGCGTATCAGCTTGCAAAGGACGCCGGCGCGCTGGCGGCGGTCATGAAATTCAAGGTCGATGCGATCGTCTACACGGGCGGCATGGCGTATTCGAAACCGTTCTGCGACGAGCTTGATCAGTATCTTGCGCCGCTGGCGCCGGTGCTGCGCTTCCCGGGCGAGGAGGAGATGAAGAGCCTTGCCGAGGGCGCTTTGCGCGTGCTGCACGGCGGGGAATGCAAAACGTATCTGGGGGATGAAACATGAGAACGATACAGGAGATCATCAAAGCCGCGGAGGGCTTTGCCTCCGGCAGGATCGCGGTTGCCGCCGCGCACGACGCGGACGTGCTGAAGGCGGTCGCGGAAGCGAAAAAGAGAAAGATCGCGGAACCCATTCTGGTCGGTCATGAGGAGCAGATCAAATCGATCCTCAAAGAGATCGGCGAGGATCCGGACACGTATGAGATCATCCACGCGGATTCCGACACGGACTGCGCGGCAAAGGCGGTCGAATGCGTATCCGAAGGAAGAGCGAACTTCCTGATGAAGGGGCTTTTGAACACGCCGGACATCATGCGCGCGGTCCTGAAGCCCGAAGCGGGACTCCGCACCGGCAAGCTCATCAGCCACGTGATGATGTACGAGCCGAAGGGGCACCGCATGATGGGGCTCACCGACGGCGGCATGAACACGTTCCCGGATCTCGAAAAGAAAGCCGAGATCCTCGAAAATGCCGCAAAGGTGTTCAAAGCGCTGGGCTACGACGAGATCAACGCCGCGTGCATCTGCGGCGCGGAGGTCGTGAACCCGAAGATCCAGTCGACGGTCGACGCGAAGACGCTGTCCGAAATGACGGATCGCTGGGCGCCGTACAACATGAACGTGTACGGACCGGTCGGGCTGGACCTTGCGGTCTCGGAGGCGGCGTGTCATCACAAGCATTACGACGTCAAAGGCGCGGGGCAGGCGGACATCCTGCTCGTGCCGTCGTATGAAACGGGCAACGGCATCGGCAAAGCGATGTCGATCTTCGGCGGCGCCATGAACGCCGGGATCGTCGTCGGCGCCAAGGTGCCGATCGTGTTGGTTTCCCGCGCGGACAGCGCGGAGGTCAAGCTGGCGGCAATGGCGCTCGGTGCGGTCGTCGCACGCGGTATGTAAAAGAATTTCAGGGAGGATCATCACAATGCTGGTAAACGAAATGGTACAGCTCGGCGCAAAGCGCTCGGGCATTCGCGAACTCTTTGAGTACGGTCTTAAGCGCAAGGCGGAGGTCGGCGCGGAAAACGTCTTTGATTTCTCGATCGGCAATCCGTCCGTACCTGCGCCCGAAGCGGTGCAGGACGCGTACAAGGCGCTTGCCGCGCGTAAGGATACCGTCAAGGTCCACGGCTACACGTCTGCGACCGGCGCGATGAGCGTGCGCGAAGCCGTCGCGAAGAACCTGAACGAGCGGTTTGACGCAAAGGCGCGTCCGCAGAACCTGTTCTTCACCTGCGGCGCTGCGCCCGCGCTGATGAGCACCATGAAGGCGATGTGCGTCGCGAATGCGGAATTCATCGTCCTTGCGCCGTATTTCCCGGAATATCCGACGTTCATCAAGGCGGTCGGCGGCAAGATCGTCGTTGTTCCGGCGAACACGAGCGACTTTGACCTGCACGTCGAGGAGATCGAGCCGTACTTTTCGGAGCACACGCAGGCGATCCTCGTAAACTCGCCGAACAATCCCTCCGGCGTCGTTTATAAAAAAGAAGCGCTCGAAGCGCTTGCCGAGCTGCTCCGCAGAATGAGCAAAAAGTACGGACATCCGATCTATCTGATCGCCGACGAGCCGTACCGCGAGCTGGTGTTCGACGGCTACGTAACGCCGTTCATCCCGAACATCTACGAAAACACCGTCGTGTGCTATTCGTGGTCGAAATCTCTGAGTCTGCCGGGCGAGCGTATCGGCTACGTCTTCGTTCCGGATGCCTGCGCGGACAGCGTCGATTTGTTCAACGCGGTCGCGGGCTCCGCAAGAGCGCTCGGTCACATCTGCGCGCCGACCACCTCGCAGTACATCGTGGAACAGTGCTGCGGCATGATGCCGGACATCGCGGCGTACGACGAGAACCGCAAAACGCTCTATGAGGCGCTGACAAGCTACGGCTACACCTGCATCTATCCGCACGGCGCGTTCTATATGCTCATCAAAGCGCCGTTCGGCACCGCGCTGGAGTTCTCCGAGCGCGCGAAGGATTTCAACATCCTCGTCCCGCCGTGCGAGCCGTTCGGCTGCCCGGGGTATCTCAGGCTTTCCACCTGCGTGAGCCACGAGATGATCCTGCGCTCGCTGCCGGCGTTCAAGGCGCTGATCGAAGCGGGTCTGTAAGTTCAAAAGGATCTTCGGCGGAGGCTTCGGCTTCCGCCGTTTTTATTCCGCAAAATGCAAAGAAAACTTTGCAAAAAAGGTATTGACAAGTAAACTTGGCAATGCTAAAATGATGCCAACAAAACTTGGCAGGAGGAAAAACAAATGAACAAAGAAAAAGTTCTTGCAAAAGCAAGACAGGAAAACAAGGGTACGGATGAACGGGAACAACAGGTTCTTGTGAAAGCGGGACAAATTGCTTTTTCGGTGGGAGGAGTCGCATGCATGCTGTTTGCCTTGTTTAACAGTATTTTGGAAATGGTGGATCATGGCGGCACGCGGTTTGACCCGAAACTGAACACCCTTCTTTGGGCAATCTATCTGTCGATGTTGGGATCGCTGTTTCTGTATAAATACATCAAACTGAAAAAGAAGCATGAACTGTTTCTTGCCATTGCGCATCTTACCGTTTCGCTTGCGGGATTGGTATGGACTATGCTTAAGATGATAGGGGTGCTCTGATGAATGCGCTGATCCTGAAAAACCGCCTCAAGGAGGCGCGTATCGAGACAGGTCTGAGCCAGACGCAGCTTGCAGAAATGGTCGGCGTTTCGCGCAATACGATCAGTTCGATCGAAACAGGACAGTTCAATCCGACGGCAAAGCTTGCCCTGATCCTGTGCATTGCGCTGGACAGAAAGTTTGAGGACCTGTTCTATTTTGACGAGTAAAGGAGTTTAGCCATGAAAAAGATCGCGATCATCGTTTTGTGCCTTGCGCTGACGCTGCCGTTTGCGGGCTGCGGACCGAAGGGCGGCGTGTACGTCGTCGGCGAGCACGTCAGGCCGGAGGAACTCACGGAGTTTTACTGGACCGTTTCGACCACGACCTTCCCACCGCATTACCAGCGCTATCGCTTCTTCATCGAGGACGGGGCGTACAAATTCTTCCATGAAACGCGCGAGGGCGATCATCTGCCGCTGACCGGATCGGACACGACGGTTTCCGGCACGGTCACGCTCACCGAAGCACAGTGGCAGACGTTTCTCGGCTTTCTGAACGGCGGCACGGTGATCGCGCGGCAGGAGCATCTTGAGGATGGCGCTTCCGGTCCCTGGCTCTACCTCTATTGGACCGGCGACAAGGGCGACATTCAGGAGTTTTCCTTTGCGACCGCCGCGGAGCGATTCAGGTTCGAGAAATTCTGCGAATCCCTGCGCGATTCCTGACGGCACGAAAAAAAGGACTTCCCGTGCGGGAAGTCCTTTTGCTGTATCCGGTTATTTGCCGGAGACGACCAGCTTGCTGATGAGAAGGCTCGGGCAGCCGATGCGTCCCGCGCCCGGAGGGCCGAACCGCAGATCGGCGCCTGTCGCTTCGATGCTCTGCATCATCGTGAGGAAGTTGCCCGCGATCGTGATCTGGTCGACCGAGCGGACGATCCCGCCGTTTTCGACGAGCTGTCCCTTCGCGATCAGCGAGAAATCGCCGCTGATCGGATTGAGCCCGGCATGCAGTCCGGAAAGCTCGGTGATGATGAGCCCGTTTCCGAGCGCCGCTTTGAGCTCGTCGAAGCTCTTTTCACCCTTCGCGATATAGAAGTTGCTCGGCGCGGTGGTGACAGCGCCGCCGGCGCCCATGCGTCCCGCGTTGGAGGTGGACGCGACGCCGTCCTTCAATGCCGTTTTCAGATTATAGAGGTAGCTTTTCAGAACGCCGTTTTCCACAACGGTCGTCAGCACAGACGGCACGCCCTCCGCGTCGAACGCGCGCGGATTGTCCGCCTCGAACGGGTCGTCGAGAATCGTGATCGCAGGGGAAGCGATCCGTTCGCCGAGCTTGCCGGAAAGAAGAGAAAGTCCTTTCTGTACGTGTTCTGCAAAGAACATGGAGGAGAATCCGGAGAGCAGATCGCCCGCGGCGTCGTTTCTGAGCAGGATCCGGTATTCGCCGGAATCGACGGCGGACGCATGGAACTGCATCAGCGCGTTTTCGATGCTCTCCCGAATCAGGGAATCGTAATTCGTCATCTCCGGCCCGAACTTGAACGAATAGCTTTCGTGCTCCTCTTCGCCGTCCCTCAGAATGGGCGCAAGCACGGCGTAGGAATACCGTTCCTTGCTGTTCGCGTTGAGCCCGAGCGTGTTGCTGATATGCGTTTCGGCAACGCCGGTGTCGACCGAGCAGTATCCCATGCGGTTCACGCGCGCGTCATACGCGAGCGTGTCACGCTCCATTGCAAGCGCGAGGTCGATCTTTTCCTCTTCGGACAGGTCCACAACAGGATTCGGCTTTACCGTGATCTCCGGGTACTCGCAGGCGCCCTGCATCGGGTTAGCGTCCGTGTTTTCGATCGCCTTTGCATTGTCGATTGCGTGCGCCACGAGCGTTTCCGGATCCTCAAAGACCTCGGTATAGGCATAACCTGTCTTGCCCTCGTACAGCACGCGCAGATTGAGACCCTTATCGCGTTCGATCGCGTACTTGATGATCTCCGCGTTCAGCACGTTGACGGAGAAGCCATCGGACGAGGTGGCGTAGACCTCGGCGTTTTCACAGCCTTTTTCGAGTGCAAGCCTGAAGCACGCGTCCCTAAACTGTTCGAATGTCATCATAATGCACCTCCTTTGCCGCCGACGACGATCTCGCTTACGCGAATGCGCGGCTGACCGACGTTCGTGGGAATGCTGCCGGACAGCGAACCGCACATGCCCGGCGCCATCCACATGTTTTTGCCGATGCGGTCGATTTTCATCAGCACCTCGGCGCCCTTGCCGATCAGCGTTGCGCCGCGGACGGGGCAGAGGATCTTGCCGTCCTTGACCCAGTAGCCTTCGCCGACCGCAAAGTTGAACTCACCGGTCAGCGGGTTCACCGAGCCGCCGCCCATCTTCGCGGCGAAGAGTCCGTCGCCCATCGTGCGGAGCATTTCCTCCTCATCGTCCTTGCCCGGCGCAAAGAACGTGTTCGTCATGCGGGACGTCGGCGCAAAGGTATAATTCTGCCGTCTGCCGCTGCCGGTGACCGGATGGTTCATCAGCCGCGAGCCGAGGATGTCCACAAGGTACGTCTTCAGGATGCCGTTTTCGATCAGGCGGTTGCACTGCGCGGGATTGCCCTCGTCGTCGAAATGCATGGAGCCCCATTCGCCGGGCAGCGTGCCGTCGTCGACCGCGTTCACGATCGGGCTTGCGATCTGCTGACCGAGCTTTCCGCAGAACACGGAATTGCCGCGTCCCACGCTGGTCGCCTCGAGACCGTGTACGCACGCTTCGTGCAGGATGACGCCGCCGAAGCCGCCGTCGATCATGACCGGGACCTTGCCCGCGGGGCATTCCGGCGCGTGCAGCATGGTGACGGCGGTCTTTGCCGCCTCCCTGCCGACGTCCTCGATGTTGACCTTTTCCCCGTACATCTCAAAGCCCATGCCGTAACCGGGCGAGCAGATGCCGGTTTGCGCTTCGCCGTTTGCCATCGCGACCGCCTGGATCGCCGTGCGGACGCGCGGACGCCGGTCCTCGGCATGCACGCCTTCGCTGTTGTAGATCCAGGTACGATGGTCGCAGTCCATGTAGTTCGCCACGACCTGCGTGATCTCGTCGGAGTACGCCTTTGCCGCGTTCGTTCCCGCCCGCATAAGCGCGATGCGCTTTGCGTTGTCGATCTCGGAAAACGGGATCTTTGCCCATGAACGCCCGATCCGGTCGACGCAGATCTTCTTTGCTTCAAACTCCTTCGTGCCCTTCAGCGCGGATGCCGCCGCCTTTGCGCAGGCGATCAGCGCCGCTTCGCTCGTGTCGGCGGTATACGCGTACGCGCTGCGCGTCCCTTTCAGCACGCGGACGCCCGCGCCGACCTTGCGCTGATAGTTCGCATCCTCGACCTTTCCGTCGATCATCCGCACGGAGTTGACTTCGGAATCCTGCAAATACAGTTCCGAAAAGTCTCCGCCCGTTTTGAGCGCTTCATCCAAAACGGCGTTTACAATACTGCTTTTGATCAAGTCACGCACCTCCTGTTTTGTTATCAATAATTTATTATACCATAAATCCACGCCGCTGCAAACAAAAAGCTTCCCAAGCAGGAAGCTTTTTTGTTTATTACAAGGAACAGTTCCCCAGACAATCGCACTGTTTATTCATTGATGATCGAAACGTCTGCTGTTTGTATTTTTCCGTATTCGTCACGGATCATCATTTCAAATGACTTGCTTTCGCCGGGATCAAGCCAGGTAGAATCGACAGCATAGGTCCAGTCAGTATCAATCACTTTGCCGGAATAGTCTTTCAAAGACGCTTTGACTTTTACATATTTGATAGAGTAGTCCCCTGTATTCTTGATTGTTCCGGTGCAGTATGTATAGTTGCCTTTATGTTTTACGCTCACATCTGATATCTTCATATACAGCATACAATACATACTGTGCGACATTTCATATGAGGACGAAGAACTGCTTGAACTTGAATAGGAACTCGAACTACTGCTTGATTTCGAACCGCATCCGGTCAGCATAAGCAACAGCACACACCATAATACAGTTTTCTTCATTAAACGAAATGATTTCATTTTTTCCTCCTTTTTCTTTGTAGCATGGCATTCAGATTGGGATCGATTGAACCGAACCGCGAAACAAGAACCACTCTACCTATAAATATACACTAATAGTTCCTATATGTCAACATAAATAGGAATTAAAATTCATATTATAAGAGATAAGGAGGAAGGAAAATGTTGATTCGCGACTTTCGGGAAATCGGAAATCGATTATATAAGGCACGAAAGATAAAAGGGTTGACACAAGCGGAAGTCGCAGAGAAGGCAAAGCTGTCAGACCGGACGTATGCCGATATCGAGCGTGGAACGGTAAACATGCGTGTCGAAACGGCGCTTCGTATTTGCGAAGCATTGAGCATTACGCCGAACGATTTGTTTTGCGAGAAGAAATCAGAGGTTCCGACAAAAGAGGAAATACAGGATCTGTTGGAACGATGCTCGGAAGAAGAACGGAAAACCGTATTTCAGGTCATGGAGATTATTCTGCATAAATGAATTGCGGGAAAGCCGTGTGAACGGACGCGGAAGCGTTGTTCTGTTCAAACTTGCCGAAGAAAAAAGCCTTCCCCTTGAGGGGAAGGTGCCGCAGCGTGAGCGAAGGCGGATGAGGTGTCGGCGCAGGGTCAAAGGATAATCCGCAACGGGGCGCCGAGGACGTCGCCCCCTACAACTTTCCGGGTTGTCAAGGGGACGGTTCTCCTGACAACAAATTCGCAAAGGCGGCGGAAAATGAATTGCGCTGCGCGCATGAATCGACCTTGCGGTCGTGAATTGCCTTCGGCATGAATTGCGGCAAAGCCGCGTGAATAGAAAAAGCTTCCCGTGCGGGAAGCTCTTTTTCATTAAAACAGTCCGTGCTCAGTCTTCGAGCTTGTCGCAGCCCTCGCAGTCGGACGCGTCGCAGTCCCAGCATTCCATGCGCTTTTCCGCGATCGCCCAGAGCTCGTCGAGCTTGTCGTCGTCAACGGGCACGAACTCTTCCATGTCCTCTTCTTCGTTCACGACGATCTCCATGATGCAGACCTCGAAATCCTCTTCGGGTTCCTCGGGCAGCTCGGCGTCCACCAAAACGGCGTACTCCTTGCCCTCGTGCTCAAAATAATCAATGACCTCAAGGTCAAACTCGTTGCCTTCCTCATCGGTAAAGGTGACAAGATCTCTTTCGTCTTCCATAGCGGTTCTCCTTTCGTTTATTCCAAATCATTGTACCGCATTTCACAGCGCAATGCAAGCAAAAAGCATCGCATGAAAAATCTTTTTGCAAATCTGAAACTTTGTCAGAATTCCACTTGTGCATCGGGCGGAAATCGTTTATACTGTCATTTGAAGAATACGGCAGATCGGGGAAACACATGGACCTGAGCTTTTATGAACGGCTTTCAAAAGCGATCGCGGCGCAGTTCGGACCGAACTGCGAGGTTGCGGTGCACAACCTGAAGGGCGGCGACATGGAGCACACGATCGCGGTGATCGAAAACGGGCACGTCACGCACCGTAAGGTCGGCGACGGACCGAGCCGCGTCGTGCTGGAAGCGCTGAAGACGGAGGATGCAAACACGCTCGAAGATCAGACGGGATATCTGATGCGGACGCATGACGGACGTATTCTGAAATGCTCCACGGTCTATCTCCGCGACGAGACCGGCGCGCCGGAGGGCATCCTTTCGATCAATTACGACATCACCGAGCTTTTGATGGCGGAGCGTGCGGTGGGCTCGCTGCTGCACCATAAGGAAGAAGAAAAGAAGGAGCCGGACCGTATCCATCCGTCGGTGAACGAGCTGCTCGACGATCTCATCGAGCAGTCCGTGCAGCTGGTCGGCAAGCCCGTCGCCATGATGAACAAGGAGGACAAGGTCAGAGCGATCGCGTTTTTGAACAAGGCGGGCGCGTTCCTGATCACCCGAAGCGGCGATAAAGTGTCGAAGTATTTCGGCATCAGCAAATATACCCTGTATTCCTACATCGACGCAACGAATACCATTCAGGAGTAAAGAAAGGAAAACAGCATGGACTTTGAAGCAATCAAACGGGCGGCGCAGGGATATCTCCCGAACATGACGAAGTTTCTGCGCGATCTCATTGCGATCCCCAGCGAGAGCTGCGAGGAAGAGGGCGTCATCCGGCGCACGATCGCCGAAATGGAAGCGCTCGGCTTCGACAAGGCGGAGATTGACCCGGAGGGCAACGCGCTGGGCTGGATGGGCGAAGGCAGCCGCATCATCGCGTTCGACGGACACATCGACACCGTCGGCATCGGCAACATCGCAAACTGGGAGCACGATCCGTACAAGGGCTACGAGACCGAAGATATCATCTACGGGCGCGGCGGCTCCGATCAGGAGGGCGGCGTGGTCTCGGCGGTGTACGGCGCAAAGATCATGAAGGACCTCGGGCTGATCCCCGAAGACACAAAGATCCTCGTCGTCGCCTCCGTGCAGGAGGAGGACTGCGACGGTCTTTGCTGGCAGTACATCCATAAGGAGGACGGGATCACGCCCGAGTTCGTCGTCTCCACCGAGCCGACCGACGGCGGCATCTATCGCGGGCACCGCGGCAGAATGGAGATCCGCGTGGACGTCAAGGGCGTTTCGTGCCACGGCTCCGCGCCGGAGCGCGGCGACAACGCGATCTACAAGATGGCGGACATCCTCGAAGAGGTCCGCGCGCTGAACGAGAATACGGCAACCGAGCAGGACGAGATCAAGGGGCTTGTGAAAATGCTCGATCCGAAATACAACCCAGAGCACTGGGAGGACGCGCGCTTCCTGGGCCGCGGCACGATCACCTGCTCGCAGATCTTCTACACCTCGCCGTCGCGCTGCGCGGTCGCGGACTCCTGCGCGGTGTCGCTGGACCGCCGCATGACCGCGGGCGAAACATGGGATTCCTGTCTCGACGAGATCCGCAATCTCCCGGCGTGCAAGAAGTACGGCGACGACGTCAAGGTCTCGATGTACCTGTACGACCGTCCGGCATGGACGGGTTTGAAGTATGAGACCGAATGCTATTTCCCGACGTGGATCAATAAGGAGAGCGCGGCGCACGTGCAGGCGCTGGTCGACGCGCATAAGGCGCTGTTCGGCGATAAGCGCATCGGGCATCCGAGCGCCATGGACAAGCGCGACCGACCGCTGATCGACAAGTGGACGTTCTCGACGAACGGCGTCAGCATTCAGGGACGCTACGGCATCCCGTGCGTGGGCTTCGGTCCCGGCGCGGAATCGCAGGCGCACGCGCCGAACGAGATCACATGGAAGCAGGACCTCGTGACCTGCGCGGCGCTGTATGCCGCGGTCCCGATGTGCTATAAGCCCGAAAACCGCACGGACGACGTCACCGAATACCGCGCGGGCAGGACCGACACCAAGTTTGCAAACGACTGAGGAGGAGTTATGAGCAACGTCAAGAAATACACCGACAAGCTGAACGAGCTGAAGTTCGACAACATGTACAACGGCGACTTTTTCCTGACCTGGGAAAAGACCGACGACGAGATCGCGGCGGTGTTTACCGTGGCGGACGCGCTGCGTCACCTGCGTGAGAACAACATCTCCTGCAAGATCTTCGATTCCGGACTCGGCATCTCGCTGTTCCGTGACAACTCCACCCGCACGCGCTTCAGCTTTGCGTCGGCGTGCAACCTTCTCGGGCTTGAGGTGCAGGATCTCGACGAGGGCAAGAGCCAGATCGCGCACGGCGAAACGGTGCGCGAGACCGCGAACATGATCTCGTTCATGGCGGACGTCATCGGCATCCGCGACGACATGTACATCGGCAAGGGCAACACCTACATGCACAACGTCGTCAACGCCGTCACCGAGGGCAACAAGGCGGGCGTGCTCGAGCAGAAGCCGACGCTCGTGAACCTCCAGTGCGACATCGACCACCCGACGCAGTGCATGGCGGACATGCTGCACTGCATCCATACGCTCGGCGGATCCGACGATCTCGACGAGGCGATCAAAAACCTCAAGGGTAAGAAGGTCGCGATGACCTGGGCGTACAGCCCGTCATACGGCAAACCGCTTTCCGTGCCGCAGGGCGTCGCGGGGCTGTTTACCCGGTTC
This sequence comes from uncultured Clostridia bacterium, assembly GCA_947168855.1. Taxonomy (GTDB): domain Bacteria; phylum Bacillota; class Clostridia; order Christensenellales; family CAG-138; genus UBA3792. The sequence goes on along the minus strand of CAMVNO010000007.1, from coordinate 37,067 downwards.
GGCATGGACGTCACGCTCGCGTATCCCGAGGGCTACGAGATCATGGACGACGTCGTGAAGGTGGCGGAGGAGAACTGCAAAAAGTCCGGCGCTTCTTTCAAAATCACGCACGACATGAAGGAAGCGTTCAAGGACGCCGACATCGTCTATCCGAAATCCTGGGCGCCCTATAAAGCCATGGAGGAGCGCACAGAGCTGTACGGCAACGGCGATCTCGATGGCATCAAGGCGCTCGAAAAGCGTCTCCTTGCACAGAACGCGGAACACAAGGACTGGGAGTGCACCGAGGAAATGATGCGCCTCACCAAGGACGGCAAAGCGCTGTATCTCCACTGCCTGCCCGCGGACATCACCGATGTAAGCTGCGAAGCGGGCGAGGTTGCGGCGTCTGTATTCGACCGCTATCGCGATCCTCTCTACAAGCAGGCGTCGTTCAAGCCGTACATCATCGCGGCGATGATCTTCCTTGCGAAGGTCAAAAACCCGCAGGCAACGCTTCTGAAGCTCGAAGCTGACGCCAAAAAACGCTGGGAGGGCGGAGAAAACTGAATCGATGTAAAGCAGGGACCGCCGAATCGCCGGCGGTCCTTTTGCGCGCCGCATCCCAAAAATCAAAACCGCCCCGGGGTGAGGGCGGTTTTGACAAGGATAGAGGGGGGTAATGATAAGGAGGAGTCCTTATTGATCAATCGGATCGCGGGAGGGGTAACCCGCTCTCCTTTTGACGATTTCAGTATAACCCGCAAATGCGTCAAAAATGCGTTATCCATGTGAAAGAAGCGTCACAAGATTGTGAAGAAAATGCAAACTGACGTAAAAAATCCGGTTTTTTCGGCTCGCCGCAGGTCCGGGCGGCGGGATGGGAAAAACTGTTACAATAATTCCGCAAGAACTTTACTTGTTTTTCGGACCAAACGTGCTATACTGATGGAAAGCCGACCGCGCGGATGCACGCGGCGGCGGAGACGGAAATGAAGCAAAAAAAGACAGCAACCATCATATGGATCTGCATTGCCGCCGTGCTGTTCGCAGCGGCCGTTTTGGTCTGCGTTCACTATATCGGGCTGAAGCCGATCGTGACCGTGGAGCTCGGCGATCCGCTTCCCGCCGTGGAAACGATCGCCCGCACGGGCGACAGCTATGTCGGCACGTACAAAACGCTGCCGGCGGGCAATCATATCATAAAGGTCACACACAACGGCATTGCAACGCCGGTGCTCGTGCGCGTGCGCGATACCGTCGCGCCGACCGGGGAGCCGCGCGAGCAGACGATCCCGTACGGCGCTTCGCTGACGCCGGACAAGCTTGTGACAAAGATCCGCGACGAGAGCGTCGTCAAGGTCACGTTTTCCAAGCCGTTCGATTTCGATCGCGTCGGTGATTTTGACGTAACGATCCGGTTATCCGACGCGTCCGGCAACAGCACCTCGATCCAAAGCCTGCTGCACATCCGCGCGGTCCGGGAATCGGTCGCGGCGGAAGCCGGCGCGCCTGTGCCCGGGGCGGACGCGTTTCTGCTGGACGGCGTAACGGCGGAGCCGGTGACGCTTCCCACAGGGGAAATGATGCGCCATGTCGGAACGTATCCGGCGGGATTTCTGCTGAAAAACGGGCAAACGGTGACGTCGGCGCTGATCGTTTCGGACACCGTGCCGCCGACGGGGGAGAGCGTATCCCTCTGGATCTGCCCGGGCGATCCGATCGCGCCGGAAGCGCTTGTCTCAAGCCCGCATGACGAAACGGACCTCACCTTTGCACTTTTGAATGAGCCGGACGAATCCGTGCCGCATGTGCAGAAGGTCACGGTGCGCATGACCGACGAGGGCGGGAATACGACGGACGTCGAAAGCGAACTGGTCATTTCCCGCATCGAACCGATCGCGCTGGAGGCTTCGGGCGAGCCGATCACGCCGGAGCTGCTCGCAGCCGACGAAACGGTGGCGATCAAGAAGTCGTTTGTTCCGGATACGGTCGGCATCTATACGGTGCCGGTGACGGTGGACGGCGCGGAGGACTTTGTGCTGGTCACGGTGGTGGATACGACCGCGCCGACCGTGGAACCGCGTTCCGACGCGGCGCTGTATACGCTGCATCCCGTTTCGCCGGACGCCGCGTTCAAAGCGCTGGATTATTCGCCCGTCCAGATGACGTGGCTCACCGAGCCGGACTGGAATGCGGCGGGCGAGCAGCCGGTCCGTGTGCGGGCGGAGGACGCCTCCGGAAATGTAACGGAGTGTGACGGCACGGTCGTGCTTGCGGAGGATACCGAGCCGCCGGAAATCTACGGCGTGGTGAACCGCACCGCCTACGTCAGCGAACCGATCGCCTATTTGGCGGAGGTGTACGCGGAGGACGCCGTGGACGGCCGTGTGAAGGTCACCGTCGATTCCGATGTGATCCCGGATCAGGCGGGGAAATACAAGGTCACCTTTACGGCGGAGGATCTTTCCGGCAACCGCACAAGCGCGAGCTGCGAGTATAAGCTCGTTGCTCCGACGGTGTCCGAGGAGGACGTGAAGAAGCTTGCGCAGGACGTGCTGAAGGAGATCACCGCGGACGATATGGTGACGGCGGAAAAGCTCAAAGCCGTGTTCGATTACACACGCAGCCATGTCCGATACGTCGGCACCTCCGACAAGACCGACTGGCGCAAGGAAGCCGCAAGAGGATTTAAGACCGGAAAGGGCGACTGTTTTACGTTCTATGCCGTTACCCGCGCGTTTCTGGACGAGCTCGGCATTGAGTATATGAGTCTCACACGGCTCGGCGGCAGAACGCGGCATTTCTGGGTGATCGTTAACATCGGCACCGGCTGGTATCATTTCGATCCCACGCTTGCGCCGCAGCACAAGCATAAATGCTTCATGTGGACGAACGAGCAATGCAAGATCAAGTCCTATTTCTGGCGCTACGACCACTCGAAATACCCGGAGATCGCAACCGAGAAATTCGATTACGACGAGATCGTCCGCCTCGAAAGGGAAGGCAAGCTGCCGTAAAATCGCGGCAACGGTTGAAATAACGGATCGGGCGTGCTATAATACAGTATCATTTGATCGGCATACGCCGCAAGGAGGAACCTATGGATCTGAAAGCTTTGGTACGCAGCATTCCCGATTTTCCGAAACCCGGCATTCTGTTTCGCGACATCACGCCGCTGATCGGCGACGCGGACGGCTTTGAAGCGCTTGTCAACGAGATGGCGCAGCCGCTGTTCGACCGGGACGTCGATCTGGTTGTGGGACCCGAGGCACGCGGGTTCATCTTCGGCTCCGCGCTTGCGAGCATGCTGCACGCGGGCTTTGTTCCGGCAAGAAAGCCCGGCAAGCTTCCGTACGAAACGATCGGCTGCACCTACGGGCTTGAATACGGCTCGGACGAGCTGCAGATCCATGTGGACGCGATCAAGCCCGGTCAGCGCGTTGCGATCGTCGACGACCTTCTGGCAACCGGCGGCACGGCGCTCGCGTGCGCAAAGCTCGTCGAAAAGGCGGGCGGCGTTGTGACGGGGTTCGTGTTTGCAATCGAACTCTGCGACCTCAACGGACGTGAAACGCTTGCAGGCTATCCGGTCGAAACGATCCTCAAGTATTGATCAAAAGCAGCTTGCCCCGGCTCGCCCGGGGCTTTTTGCATGTCAAAAAAACCCTTGCGTTTTCTCTGCGTTTATGCTATAAATAAAAAGCACCTTGCCGGTGTGATGGAATTGGCAGACGTGACGGACTCAAAATCATATTCGCTCTCTGCCGTCCGAGTGCCAAAAAACCCAGTAAAATAGGGCTTTTTGAAAAATGAATAACTGCGATTTTCCAAAATCGACCTCCAAATCGACCTCCGATTTCCGAGAAATCGTTTTTGAAACATCAAATTTGCCGGAATGATGGAATTGGCAGACGTGGCGGACTCAAAATCCGCTGGGCTAATACCCCGTGTGGGTTCGAGTCCCACTTCCGGCACCATAGAAGGACTCTAATTTGGATACAATTAGGGTCCTTCTTTTTTGCACCCCTCCCATGTGAAAAAGTCCTTATATTATGGGTTTTTCGGCTTCTCGCACACGATTTGTTGCTTGGATGGTCTTTTCCTTCATGCTCATCCAGCCAGTTTTCTATCATTTACAGTAAAAACCCATCCTGACCGACTTTGAACTCGTGTGCGAGATGGGGGTAATCGTGTACGAGAAGGGGTAAATCGTGTACGAGATAGGGGTAATCGTGTGCGAGATGGGCATTTCGTGTGCGAGATGGGGTAATCGTGTGCGAGATGGGTATTTCGTGTGCGAGATAGGGGTAATCGTGTGCGAGAAGCCCAACGCGACAAACTGGAATTTGTAGTACTACAGCCTTATCAGATAATATTGGCTATCCGATGGCTTTTATAAAACGTTTTTGTACTTTGTCGCAAGAATAACCCTTGTGCTGATAGAAGATATGTGCATTCGTGCGAGTAATATTGCAGTTCAGTCGAATGAACGAATACCCTTCCTTCGACGCCCGATCTTCCATCGCGGTGAGGAGTTGTTTCCCTATGCCCTGTTGCTGTACCTCTGGAGAAACAGCCAGAGCAATGATATTCCAGCCATTGCCACCATAAAGCAGATTGTACTGTTCAGCTTGGAGGAATCCTAAAACCTGACGTGTAGCGTCATCTTCGTACACTAAAAGAGAGTAGTTGGAGTTGTTGGATAACTCCTTGATGCGTTGTTCGAGAAGCGCGGCTGTCGTTTCGTGGCCCAAAGACATTTTGCATATATACTCCAAGTCTTGTGCATCTTGAATCTGAATATTTCTTACCATATCTCCTTCTCCTTCAACACCGATTTGTCTATGTGTTGTTACCTCTTGCTCCACAGCAAGCAGTCGTTTTTCTTTACTACGCATCCGTCTTTCCTTTTTTCTTCGAACTGTAATGGGTGCTTTTCCTGTGTGTACCGGATTCATCTACAACTATATTAGATCTGCGCTTTCGTTCCAACTGAACGGCCTCAAACATTTCTCTCGAAATAATCACGGGAAATCCGGAATCATAAAGATATCGTGGTTCCGTCTCATTCCGGATCCGTTTGTGCCCTTTGAAAGAAGACGCAATCGTCTTCCTCGCTATCACGTCCCCTATGTATTTTTCGTTCGAAAGAACATGTTCAATCGAACATTTGCTCCATATTCCCATTCCTCGCGAAGACGGGATCCCCTTCTCATGAAGAAGTCTCTGGACTCCCAGGACGCTGGCACCTTTCAGATATTCTGTATATATCAATTGGACTGTCTCTGCTTGATCTTTATCTATGTCAATCACACCGTCTCTATTCTTTCTATACCCATATGTGACGCGCGAATATAATTCTGACGTTCCATCTTCCAAACGTTTTTTTACTGCCCATATCTGGTTTTCTCGTCTTGATTTATTATCCTCCTGCGCAAATGCTGCGCTGATCGATATCCAGAATTCACCATCCGGACTGAAGGAATCAATCCCTTCCACACAAAAAATCACCCTGACATGGTTTTTCTTTAATTCTCTAACAGTAATGAGAGTATCTTCCGTATCTCTTCCGAAGCGGCTGACACTTTTCGTATATACTTCATCAAAATGATTCTCCCCTGCATCTGAAAGCATCCGCTTCAACTCTGGTCTGTCGGAATTTTCTCCGCTATCAAAATCGATATATGTATCCACAAGCGTAAGATTGAGATGCGTAGAGAGCATTTTTACTAAGCCAGAAACCTGGGCCGACAAACTGGCCAGCTGGGCAGCTGTTTTACTGCTGACCCGGCAATAGATTGCCACCCGCTTATACAGACGAGGTAGGTGGTAATCGCTTTTTATGACTTCAACTGATCTTTCCATTGATCACCAGCGACTGAAAAAAGTGATTTATGCAAATTTAGCCCTATTTCATAGCATTGTATCGAAAATGAGTTTAGTTTAAAAATCAGCAAAATACAATGGTTTGTATCATTATTAGTGTTTTGGCTTATCGGATCATAGAAGGACTCTAATTTGGATACAATTAGGGTCCTTCTTTTTTGCACCCCTCCCATGTGAAAAAGTCCTTGTGGCGTGGGCTTTTCCTGCTTCTTGCACACGTTTTGCATTATAAACAAAGTCCCCGACAGAGCATTTTGCCGAGGACTTCTGCAATTTTGGTATAAAACCCCACTTTGAAATCGTGTGCGAGATAGGCATTTCGTGTGCGAGAAGGGGTAATCGTGTACGAGATGGGTATTTCGTGTGCAAGATGGGGGTAATGCAACCGGAGCGGTCCGGTATATTTTATATTATTTCTGAAATTAGTATTTGCATCTGAAACGGAACGCTTTTTATTGACAAATTGGCCTCCGACTGTTATAATGCTTCCTGTAGGACTCTACCTGTACGGAGGTATTTGCATGAACAGGAAGCCATATTCTTCCGCAATAAAGAAAACGCCATTCAAGTATCCTATCGCCAAGAAGATGGCGAAGCTGATGCTTGACGGCAAAGAATACAGCGAAATCTACGAAGAATGCTACACAAACAACTATATAGAAATTGAGTCTCCGGATCGCAGACGCGAGATTACGAACGTGATTTATGGCAGGCTCTCCGCCCTTGATCCCTATCTATTGTCAGAGTTTTATAACGGTGATGTCGCAACATCGAAGTTCATTCTGGCCTATTCCATTGCAAAAACGGATACACTTTTCTTTGACTTCATGGCCGAGATCTACCGGGAAGCATTGCTTGGTGATAAGCATTACCTCTCTATTGATGACTTCGATAACTTCTTTGCCGTTAAAAAGCAGAGTGACCTCATCGTAGCAAAATGGGGAGATTTCACCCTGCATTGCCTAACAAAAGGCTATCGCAATATTTTAGTGGACTCCGGGCTTGGTATCCGGGAACGTCGAACTATCAAAGTCGAGCGCATGATGATCCACCCGAACGTCGAGGAGTATATCGCCTCTATCGGGGATAAGGAATATCTGCAGGCCATGCTCGGGAGGTGAACGTAATGGCAGAAAGAACACTGAATGAGCGTTTTGTAGATCTGGAAGATCGGATGATCAGCGTTTCCTCCTTAACTCGGTATGGGACCGCAAACGATTTGAAATTCTACATTTTCGACTATAACCCCAAGGATGAGTTGCTCATTCGCAAGGAAGTCAAGAAGCTCAAATCAAGGAACACGGCTATTGTCGAATTCGACCTGTATGAAATGATGCTGGACATCATTGAGGAAGAAGGTTATCTGGAAGACATCCAACGAATGGAGTCCGACTACGAGAAGGACCTGCTGTTACGAGAAGTGTTCCAACCTCTCCTTTCCGTGGAGGAAGATGAGAACAGCTTCCTTGAAAAGTTCAAGCTCGGTGTTCCGGATGACGGTAAGTCGATAGTACTGATAACTGGCGTAGGAAAAGCCTTCCCCATTATCCGAAGTCACACCATCCTGAACAATCTGCAAAGCATATTCCGAAACAATCCGGTGGTGATGATGTACCCCGGCAGGTATGAAGTCAAGAATGCCATGACGCTTCGCCTTTTTGAACGTCTGGATGACGATAACTATTACAGGGCATTCCCGCTTGTGGAAAGGAGAATCGCAAATGATTATTAAGGACCTTTTTAAGAAAGATATCGGTCGCTCCATTCAAGGCGTTGTGACGATTGGCAACGAGGACGAAGAGCAGAAATGGCAGGAGCTCGAAGAATACGTCTGTACCGATGAAATCACGAAATCCTTCCGCACATTTTTCCGCAGGTATCGGGAATCCATTACAATGCCGACCGAAAAGATGGGCGTTTGGATCACTGGCTTCTTTGGTTCAGGTAAATCGCACTTCCTGAAGATTCTGGGGTACATCCTTGAGAACGAGGAAGTAGCTGGTGTACGGGCTGCGGATTACTTCAAAGATAAGATCAAGGATGAACTGGTTCTTGCCGATATTAGAACGAGCGCAAAGGCCAACAATAAGGTAGTGCTTTTCAACATTGATAGTAAGGCGAAGTCTGACTCCAAGTCCAAAACACAGGCGATCATGGACATTATGCTTCGCGCCTTCAATGAATCCGTTGGATACTGTGGTTCCAGTCCTTGGGTTGCGGATCTGGAGCGGACGATGGACGAAGAAGGCAAACTGGAGGAATTCGTCGAGGAGTTTGAGCGTGTCTCTAATCGCAACTGGCATCAGACGAGAGCTAAGGCCCTCCTGAACCGGGATTATATCATCAAGGCTCTTGTTTCTGTACGCGGCATGACCGAAGAAAGCGCGAAGGCCTTCGTGGAAGACCAGACCCGGAACTATACCAATACTACAGAGGAATTTGCGAAGATCGTCAATAAGTACTGTCAGACCTACAAGACCCGCGTCATCTTCCTGATGGACGAGGTCGGCCAGTTTATTGGTGATAATACCCAGCTGATGCTAAACCTCCAGACCTGCGTAGAAGATCTGGGCAAATACTGCCGTGGTCAGGCATGGGTTGTTGTAACCTCTCAGCAAGAGCTGAAAGCGATGATTGACAGCACCAAGGACAAGCAGCAGGACTTCTCCAAGATTCAGGGTCGCTTCAACACCCGTCTCCTGCTCTCCGGAGCCAACGCAGACGAGGTTATCAAGAAGCGTATTCTGGAGAAAAAGGATACTGCCGTTACTCCGTTGAAGGCATTGTACGAGGCCAACAGCAGCAAGCTTTCCAATCTGATTCTGTTTCAGGCGAAGCCCACATGGTCCGGATATAAGGATGCGGAAGAATTCAAGGACGTATATCCTTTCGTCTCCTATCAGTTCGAGCTGTTGCAGAAGGTGTTCGAATCCATCCGTGAGCACGGCATGAGTGAAGGCAAGCACCTTTCTCAAAACGAACGCTCTCTACTGGATGCTTTCCAGACTTCTGCAAAGAAAAGTGCGGATATGGAATCCGGCATTCTGATTCCGTTTGACAGCTTCTACCAGACCATCGAGCAATTTATCGATTACGACATAAAGACCGTGTTCTCCAACGCAGAGCGCAAGGCCAGTCTGGATGCATTTGATATTCGTGTGCTGCGTATTCTCTTCATGGTAAAGCATGTGAAGGATATGCCTGCTACGATCGACCGGCTTGCCACCATGATGGTCGAAAGTATTAATGAAGATAAAGCCTCCCTCAAGGCCCGTATCTTTGATTCCCTCAAGCGTTTGGAGGATGAAACTCTTATTCAGAAGAACGGCGAGGAGTATGACTTCCTTACCAACGCTGAGCAGGACGTGAATAAGCAGATCAACAACTCCGCTTATAACGAGGGTGAAGTTCAGCGAACCATTCTGGACATCATTTACGACAAGGTTCTGGAAAGCAACAAGTATCGTTATGAAGGCCGCTATGATTTCGGCCTGAACCGGTATGTGGATAGCGAGTCCAAGGGCTCTGCCGGACAGGACAACCTTACAATCAAAGTGATCACGCAGTTCTCGGGTACAAAGTCAGCCTCCATGTTCCAGACCGAGTCCATTCGGGATAACGCAATTCTTATTGACTTGTCCGAGGGCGGTTTCATTGATGAGCTCATCCGAGCCAACAAGATAGCCACTTTCCGTCGTAACAACAGTGCCAGCATGTCGGCTGCTTTGACGGAGATCATGAGCAAGAAATCTGCGGAAATGTCTGATCGCATCAAACGAGCCGAGGATATTATTCGCACAAGCCTGCGTACTGCACCGATCTATCTGGCCGGAGTCCAGCTGGATATCAAGCCGAAGGACGGCAAGGACCGCATGCAGGACGCTCTGAAAGAAATGGTTAAGCGGGATTACTTCAAGCTTGGCTTAGTCACCTATTTCTACAACGATCAGAAATCCATCTTCTCGATGTTGAGCGATGGCAGCATTTCCATGTTTGATATCTCCACTGACGCCAACAAGGGTGCATACGATGAAATCCTCGAGAAGGTCAAGGATGATAAACGCCTCTTGCGGAAGACTACGGTGAAGAGCCTGTTGGACTTCTTCTCCAAAAAGCCTTATGGCTGGCGGGATCTGGATATACTCGGCATGGTAGGTGCGCTTTGGAAGCATAATGCACTTCAGGTTCTTATTCACGATAACGTCGTGGATGAAAAGAATAACAGCTTCAAAAACGACCTGTCCCGAAAAGCAAATACGGATACTATGGTTGTTCGTCCGAAGGAAGTTGTCGATGAAACCATCCTCTACTCCGTCAAACGGATTATGAACGACATTTACTCCGAGAACCTGCCGCTGGATGAATCAGCGCTTAAGGATGGGGTCGTTAGCTTCTTTGAGCGTAAGCGCCAGTTCCTGTCTGATTTGAAGACTAAATACGGGTCCGATTATGCCGGAGCAAAAGTTGCCGCAGAGATCTATAACGATTTCAACGCTATCCTGAAATCAAGTGATACGCTGACGATCTTCAATGAAATCATCGCACGCAAGGACAGCCTCGATGATAAGGCTGAGACGCTGGAGCAACTGGAGGCGTTCTATAAAGAAGGAAGTCATCAGCAGAAGACTTATGCTGACGCAACGGCGATCATTGATTGGTTCAATGCCAACTGCCTGTTGGAGGATCTGAGTCGCCTGCAGCCGGTCGTGGAGCGGATGAGTGCCATTGTTTCTATGGAACTCCCATTCAAGAAGATGAACGAACTGGCAGACCTCGTCTTCCAAGCAAGTGAGATAAAGGAAAAGATTCTGGAGGATAAGTATAAAGGCACAGTATCCAAGCTGAACAGGGACCATGACGCTATTTTCTCTGAACTGCATGAAGCTCTGATGCAGGATCTTACGGATATTCAGAGAGAAAAGCTGCAGGAGAAGGCGGACGATCTGTCCTCTCAATACGATTCATGGCTGGGTAGTCTCTCAAAGACCACTCCGAACATGGATTCTTACATTACTGCCAGTGCAAACTCTCTCAGTGGCTTCCGTAAGTTTGTAGCGCAGGTGTTGAGCGAAGGTGCTGTGCATCCGGTCCGTTCCAAAAAGGTCAGCATAATCGACTGCATTCCGGTTGCGAACAAGAAAATTACGTCTGCGGAGGATGTGGATAAGGTGCTTTCTGCGATCAAGACAAAACTACTGGCAGAGTTGAAGGATAACGACGAACTGAACCTGCACTGACAAAGGAGCCAATCATGGATAAAAGACTGTTACAAACCTATTCCGTCTGGGCCAAGGAGAATCTGGAGAAGCAGGTTGAAGTTTCGCTGAAGACCCTCGGCATCAACAGTGATCAGGATATAAAACGTGCAAAAAAGGTCGGTGACTATACGGTCATCGAAGGTGACTCTAATTCTTATCCGGCGGATCTTCTTTTCAAAAGGGATCAGATCGTAGGCATGGTCAAGGATAAGGGCTACCGGAACGTCATCGAGGAGTTTGCCTACACATGGTTCAACCGCTTCGTGGCGTTGCATTTCATGGAGGTTCACGATTTCCTGCCTCACGGCTTTCGTGTGCTTTCCAATCGCAGCGGCGGAGTGGAACCGGAGATTTTGAAGAATCTGAGCTTTGTTAAGGACGAGCTCAACCTCGATATGGGTTACTGCTCTGCGCTGAAGGAGCAGGGCAAAACAGAAGAACTATTCCGCTATGTTCTTCTGCGCCAATGTAATGCCTTGGCTGAGATTCTCCCTATGCTCTTCACAAGAGAAAGCGACTATCTTGAACTACTGCTGCCGAAATCTCTATTGATCGGTGACACGGCAATCACGAAACTCGTCGAGATTCCAGAGGATAATTTCCTGAATGATGTAGAAATCATTGGCTGGATGTATCAATTCTATATTTCCATCAAAAAAGATGAAGTCTTTGCTTCCAAGAAAACCATTACTAAGGATACCCTTCCGGCTGTAACACAGTTGTTCACACCGGATTGGATTGTACGTTATATGGCTGAGAATTCCGTAGGACGCCTATGGATGGAGAGTTATCCACAATCTTCTCTACGCTCCGAGATGAAATACTTTGTGGATGATCCGGAGCAAACGATAGAAGTGCAGCGCAAACTTGATGCTATCAAATATAAAAATGTAAACCCAGAGGATATTCGGGTTATCGAACCATGCTGCGGGTCCGGGCATATTTTGGTTTATGTTTTCGATCTGCTCTACAAAATGTATGAGGAAAAAGGTTACTCAACTCGTGACATCCCATCTTTGATTATAAAACACAACATTGTTGGGCTTGATGTGGATAAACGGGCTTCACAGCTTGCCGCGTTCTCTCTTGTTATGAAAGCTCGAAGTGTTAATCCGCGTTTTTTCAACAGCACTTACTATTCAGAGCCAAGAGTGTATGAACTGCAGGATTCTCATCAACTCGAGAAACTTGGCTATCGCCAGATGATGAAAGAAATCGGAGTATTTACTGAAGAAGAGAAAGAAGCTGTTGAGGCGCTCGTTAATACCTTCAGAAACGGCAAGACTATCGGCTCTCTTATCAAAGTCAGACAGCTAAATTACACAGCGCTGGAGAGCGTGATTTATAAGCTGAAGCATAAAGTAGTTTCGAACATTTTTAATATGGCCTTTGTAAACGATGGTTGCATCTTATTAAATCAGTTAGTTATACAAGCAAAGGTACTTTTCTCTCAATACGATGTAATGATTACGAACCCGCCTTACATCGGGACTTCCTCTATGGAAAATCCTGTGAAAGAATATGCGGTCAAATATTATCCTAACAGCAAAGCTGATATGTTCGCTATGTTTATGGAAACAGGGTTCGTGAAACAAAACGGTTTTACGGCCATGATAAACATGCAAAGCTGGATGTTCTTGGAAACATATGATCAACTTAGGATATCATTATTATCTTCAAAACTTATCCAAACGATGCTTCATTTAGGTGCGCATGCGTTTGAAACCATCGCGGGAGAAATTGTACAAACAACAGCATTTGTACTTCGAAACACTCATCTTGATAAAAAATCATATTATATCAGGCTCGTTGATTTTGATGATGCACAAAAGAAAATAGACAATTTTCCTGTCAAAAGAAATTGGTACTCATGTGACAGTCAGAATTATGCCTATGTCCCTATGAGTCCTATCTCATATTGGCTCAGCGATCATTATTATGACGTTTTTAGGACGTTTAAACCGATCGGATATTATGGCGACACAAAGAAAGGCGTGTTAACAGGTAACGATAAGAGATTTGTAAGACTTTGGTTTGAAATCTCACTTTCAAAAATGGGGTTAGGAATAAAAGATCATGATGACATGGTCAAACGGAATTATAAATGGATTCCAGCAACAGGTGGCGGTACATTCAGAAAATGGTACGGTAACTTTGAAAATGTTATCAACATGGAAAACGATGCATACGAGATCCGATATAAAAATGAGAATAACTATCGGTTGCGAGAAAGTACATACTATTTCCGCGAATGCACAACATGGTCGGAAGTATCTGGTAAAGGATTATCTATGCGATTCGTTCCGCAAGGGATTCTGTTTGGGAATTCTGGCCCTGTCTGTTTTTGGAATTCCAACATTCTATATTGGATTGCATTGCTTAATGCGACTACAACAATGCAGTTTATGAGGTTTCTATCGCCAACTCTTACGTTCGGTCCAGAACAGATTAAGAGGGTCCCGTGCAAAAAAGAGTCTGTCGATGCTGTAGAAGAATTATCACGTGAAAACATAGATTTATCGAGAAACGACTGGGATTCTTTTGAAACTTCATGGGATTTTGTTCGCCATCCTTTGGTATTTGATCCAAAACTGAAAGAAGAATATCGGGACAGCCAATGGGCAAATGACAGGATTGAAAAGTGTTCTTCCCTGAAATGGCTCTATCAAGGGTGGGAATCAGAGTGCCTTTATCGTTTCCAGCAGCTTAAAAAGAACGAGGAAGAGCTCAACCGTATTTTCATAAATATTTACGGATTACAAGATGAACTAACTCCGGATGTTGAAGATAAGGATGTGACGGTTCGTCTCGCGGACAAGGAACGGGATATTAAATCGTTGATTTCCTACCTTATTGGTCTTATTATGGGTCGCTATTCCCTGGACGTTGATGGACTCGCATATGCCGGTGGAAATTGGGATGCATCCAAATACACTACCTATCTACCAGATGATGATGGAATCATACCGATCTATACGACTCTTGGCATGGAAGACAGCCTGACCGCCCGCGTGATCGAATTAATTAAGCTGATATATGGAGCAGATTTCTACCGTCAGAATATCGACTTCATTGCTGAGGCATTGGGCAAGAACAATAACGAATCCTCGGAAGAGACGCTGAACAGGTATCTGAACGACGGCTTCTATGTAGACCACCTGAAGATATACCAGAAGCGGCCTATCTACTGGATGTTCTCCAGCGGAAAGTATAGCGGTTTCAAGTGCCTCGTTTACATGCACCGCTATACCGAGGATACCCTTGCCCGAATCAACGGTAAGTACTTCCTACCGGAATCCACTCGTTTGAAGAATGACATGGAGGAGCTGAACGGTCGCATTAACAGAGCTGATGGTCGGGATAAGATTCGCCTTGAGAAGGAACGGCAGAAACTGGCCGCCTCCTATAACGAGGCCATTGAATACGGACAGGTTCTGGACCACATGGCGAACAAATACATTGCCATCGATCTGGATGACGGCGTCAAGGTCAACTACGCAAAGTTCCAAGGCGTTGAGCTTGTAACGGACAGCGGAACCAAAGTGAAAAAGGACCTTCTGGTCCCCATTAAGTGAGGATAGGTATGGCAAGCATTGATTATCAGGAAGCCAGAAAGGAAATCGTAAAGCTTTTCAAGGCCAAGGACAGCAGTGGTCGAAAAGTGATCTTCTGGTACGACCCTCCGATGAATTTCAAAGAGGACATCGTATCCGACAACTTTGACTGCTGCAAAGTCCTCGTATGCAAAAAGAACGAGTTTTCCATCAAGAAGGCCATCGAGCACGATGACCTTGATACGAATTATCTTGTGTATATCCCGGCAGAGAAACCAGCGGACAATGAGAACTGGCTGCTGGATATTCTGATGTACAGCGAGGAATATTACGCGGATACCGTGGCGCTCACCATGCGCAGGCTCAGTCTCACCAATACAGATCTGCGTCGGATCGTCGAACGATACGCCAAGTTCTTTGACAGTGAGACCCGCAACAAAAAGCTCGGAAGCTACGTTCAGGTATGCGATCAGATGAGTGGCGATGAGCTGAAGATGGCCATGATGTGTGTGCTCACAAAGGCCTCCTCCCGATCCATTGAGAGCGTGCTGATGGAACTGGTATTTGATACGGGCAGCAAGTATGAAGACCTGAAGAAGTTCGGTTTTGAGGAGTACCTGTGGGATGAAATATCTAAATACTACAACTACGAAGGTGATCAGAAGATTGAGGTCCTGACACGTCGCTTCCTGTTCACCGCGCTTCTGGAACAGAAAACCGGCTTCGGGGATCTTCCGTCCTTCTACCAACAGTACACCATCTCCGGTTCCGGAAAGATGGATGCGAAGTTCTTTGTGGACAAGATCAAAACCGATAAGCGTTACCCCGCATTGCAGCAGAACCTTGCGTCGGATTTGAAGATCGAGGGACTCCTGGTCTCCCGAGACATCGCTTGCGTGCAAGAAGCAGACGTCTTTGAATGCATCGACCGTCACATCATACAGACGATCGCGGAGAGCCTAAAGAACGGCGGCATGGATTACGATACATTCGAGCGTGTCATCACCAGTCGCATGAACTCCATCTGGTATGAAGCTCATAAAGCAGAGTATGGTCTGCTGACATCGGCCATTGCTTTCCTGCGTATGCTTGAGAAGCCAATTCCCAAGGGACAGCTCTCTACTGACTATATCAAGGCTTATACAAACAACTACTATCTGGTGGATTACCATTACCGTCATTTCTTTGCAAGTTACCGGAGCATTGAGCACCCCATTGAGGAATTCGATTGGCTCTTGGACCGCATCGAATTAAGCTACCAGATTAAGTTCTTGGATGTCATCGGAAAGGAATACAGCGACTCTCTTGCCCAGCAGGGAGAATGGCGCTTTGCAGGCATTCCTTTGACAACGGAGTTCTATCGCAGCGTTCAGAGGAACAACTACAAAAAGTGCTTTGTTATCATTTCTGACGGCCTGCGCTATGAAGTCGCTCATGAACTGTATGAGCGAATCCAAGTGGATTCAACACTGAAAGGCACCGAGGACATCACCTGCGCCATCTCTCCTCTTCCATCGGAGACCCGCTTCGGCATGGCCGCACTGCTTCCGCATCAGCAGCTGAGCTACAACAATGGAGCTGTGTATGTGGATGATCAGCCTACGAACAGCACGGTTGCACGAGATGCGGTGCTGAAGGCGAAGAACCAGAGTTATGCGGCCATCAGCTATGAGGACATCAATGGCATGGCGCGAACCGAACTCCGCACCTATATGGCTGATAAGTCCATTGTGTATGTCTACCACAATGTGATCGACAACGCCGGTGAGCATAGCGAGAAGAAAGTGTTCGACGTCGCGGAGACGGCCATTCATGAGATTCTGATGCTGGTGCGAAAACTATATAACAGCCTGCAGATTTCAAACTTCTACATCACGGCAGATCACGGTTTCCTCTATCGGAACAACCGTGTGGAGGAATCCCAGAAGTATAGCAATGTGGTATCCATGCATCCTACGGAAGCCGCAAAGCGGTATGTGCTGACGGATGACAGCTCGCTTAACATCCCCTACTCTCTGGAGTTCCCGCTGAACGCTGCCGGTGATTATAAAGTGATCACCCCATACGGTTACGATCTTTTCAAGACACAAGGCAGCGGGCTGCAGTATATCCACGGCGGTGCTTCTCTGCAGGAGACGGTAGTTCCGATTATCCACATCGGGGAGCTCAGTTCCGCAAAGAACAAGGATGCTGTTACCCCGGTGGGCGTGCGCTTGAAGAGCATCACCCGCAAGATTACCAACCGCAGCTTTGCACTGGAGTTCGAGCAGTACGAAAAGGTGGAAGGCCTCAAACAGGCTGTTAGCTGCGAGACCTACATCGTGGATGAGGAGGGCAACAAGGTATCTGGAACCTATCCGTTCATGGCTGCATCGACAAGCGACGATGCAGCAACCCGTGTGACCAGCGTCCGATTCACACTGATGAACATTCAGTTCGATCGTAGCAAACGTTACTATCTGGTTCTGCGAGATGTTGCAAAGCCGGATGAATACATCGAGAAGGAACAATTCACCATCGATATTCTTGCCTTTAAGGTATTTTGAGGAGGCTCAGCATGGATTCTCTTGACAAGAAAGCATTTGAACTCTTTTCCGGGCGTGTAGTCCCGAAGGGCGCGACAAAAAAGATTAAAGACAGCGCTAACGTCCCGACCTATGTATTGGAATACTTGCTGGGCACGTACTGTACCTCTGACGATCCGGAAGAAGTGTCCGCTGGCATCGAGCAGGTAAAGCGTATTCTGGCTGACAACTATGTCCGTCCGGATGAAGCCGAGCAGATCAAGGCAAAAATCAAGGAAAACGGCAACTATACGGTCATTGACAAGATCAGCGTAAAGCTGAACGAACGCATCGACCAGTATGAAGCAGATTTCCTCTTCCTTGGAATTCATGGCATTTACGTACACCCGCGTTACGTCCGTGAGTATGAGAAGCTGCTTGCTGGTGGCATCTGGTGCATTGTAGATCTGACCTACTTCTACAACGAGGATGAAAAGAAGCAGAGTCCGTTTGTCATCAACGACATCACTCCGATCCAAATGCCTAATCTGGATAAGAACGAGATTATCGAGGCACGCAGCCAGTTTGAGAAAGAAGAATGGATTGACTTCCTGCTCCGGTCCTGCGGCATGGAGCCCACGCAGTTTGAGTACCGCGTCAAGTGGCACCTGCTCACCCGGCTCGTTCCGCTGATCGAGAACAACGTGAATACCTGTGAATTGGGTCCCCGTGGTACGGGTAAATCCCACATCTACAAGGAGCTGTCTCCGAACTCCATTCTGATCTCTGGCGGACAGACCACGGTTGCGAACCTGTTCTATAACATGGGCAAACGGCAGGTTGGTCTGGTCGGCATATGGGACTGCGTAGCCTTTGACGAAGTCGCCGGAATCAACTTCAAGGATAAAGACGGCGTACAGATCATGAAGGACTACATGGCTTCCGGCTCGTTCGCACGTGGCAAGGAAGCGATCCAAGCGAACGCCTCTATGGTCTTTGTAGGAAACATCAATCAGAGCGTGGATTATCTGCTGAAGACCTCGCACCTGTTCGAGCCGTTCCCGGAGGCGATGATCGACAGCGCGTTCTTTGACAGAATGCACTGCTATATCCCCGGCTGGGAGATCCCGAAGATGCGCCCGGAATTCTTTACCGACAATTATGGGTTCATCTCCGATTACTTTGCAGAGTTCATGCGCGAGATGCGTAAGGTTCCGGAGACGGATGCATTTGACAAATACTTCAAGCTGGGCCGTTGTCTGAACCAGCGCGACACGATTGCGGTCCGCAAGATGGTTTCCGGCTTAACGAAGCTGCTGTATCCGGATGGGAAATACACAGAAGCCGAGATCGAGGAGATCCTGAAGTATGCCCTCGAAGGCCGCAGACGTGTCAAGGAGCAGCTAAAGAAGATCGGTGGTATGGAGTTCTACGATGTCCAGTTCAGCTACATCCGACTTTCCAATATGGAAGAAGTATTCGTTCCGGTCCTCGAGCAGGGCGGCGGCAAGCTGATCCCGGAAGGCGTTGGCAAACCCGGACACGTTTATACCGTTGCCAACGGAACGAATGGCATGATGGGTCTCTTCAAGTTTGAAACCACCATGACAGAAGGGTCCGGCAAATTCGACGTAACTGGCATGCAGAGCGCCAAGGAAACAAAGGAGTCTGTCAAAACTGCGCAGAATTACTTCCGGGCAAACGCAAAGCATATCAGCGCTTCTATAGCTGTGGATTCCAAGGATTATCTAATGCACATTCAGGACTGCCAAGGCGTTGGGCTGGACAGCAATATCTCCCTTGCCGCTATGACTGCATATTGCAGCTGTGCTCTGGATCGTCCGGTGCAGCCGCAGTTGTGTGTGCTCGGGTCCATGTCCATTGGTGGCACGATTAACAAGGTTGAGGAACTTGCTTCCACATTGCAGGTTGCCTTTGATGCCGGAGCTAAGCGCATCCTCATTCCCATGAGCAGTGCTGCTGACATTGCAACTGTACCGGCAGATCTGTTTGCAAAATTCCAGATGGCATTCTATAGCAGCCCGGAAGATGCAATTGTGAAAGCGCTCGGTATTGAATAAAGAAGGAGGAGTTTTTCTGGCTCGAAAAGATAAGACATTTGCAGCATATCTGGAAGACCAGTATTACGACTTGATGTTTAACCGACTCAAGTCGTATATCTTCCAAAACCGAAGCAGGCTGGATTTACACACCAGCTTAATTCCTAATCCCAGCTTTGTTGAGCTCGATGATATTCATGTGCAGGGAGTTACTTTCAAGGAAGGCGAGAATGACCGCATCTTACTGTTTCGTGTCGCTGTTCAAGCGGACGTTGCAATAAAAGGCCGTTCCAAATATGACTATGAAGACGATATGGTAAATCCATGGTTCTCCATAGCTTTTTCGGGAACCCTTCGTGGTGGGCTGAAAGATGTGACAATCACTTCTATTGAAGACTATAGCCGGGAGAAGTTTTCTAAAGAGGATGCCCTTACAAAATATCTGGTACCATACATCTATTCCAAAGATCTTGATGCGCACGCAGAGAGATTCCTGAAAAAATATTGTCCTAAGTCACTGGAAGTTCCCATGCGACTCCCCATTGATGAAGTATTGGATGCAATGCAGCTGTCAGTTCATTTTGCACCACTTCAAGATGGGACCTTTGGGCGTACGTACTTCAATAATGCGACTGTCGAGATCTATAACGAGGAGCATGAGGTTGTATCAGCAGATATTAAGGAGGGAACCATTTTAGTAAACCCGGATGCCTTTTTCATGCGTAACATCGGCTCTGCCAGAAATACGGTTATTCACGAGTGCGTGCATTGGGATAAGCATTACAAGTTCTTCGAGTTGCAAAAACTAATTAATCCTAAACTGAGCAACATTTCATGTGCGGTTGTTGAGAAATACGATAAAGCCCCAGATGCTCTCTCAGAAGAACTGTCGTGGATGGAATGGCAGGCAAACGCCCTTGCTCCGAAAATCCTGATTCCTGCAAAAACAGGTCGCGCTAAATTCATCGAAATCTATACTTCCCTCTCGAAGTCCATGCCAGACACGCCGAACGCGGAGCTGGTGGAGTACACGGTCAAGCAGTTTGCTGAGTTCTTCGACGTTTCGGAAGTTGCCGCGAAGATCCGGGCAATCGAGCTCGGGTTTGATCAGGCTGCTGGTGTTCTGAATTATATTGACGGGAAAAAGTGCCCTCCCTTCTCATTCACAAAGGGTACGTTGAAGAAGGACCAGACTTTCGTCATCGACTGGACGAACGCTATTCTTGCTCCGTTGCTGGCCCCAGATTTGACTGAGGATGTTAAGGAAGGACGTTTCCTTCATGTCAACGGCATGATGGTAATCAACGATCCGAAGTACATCAGCGTACAGAATGAACGCGCTGAGCTCACAGAATACGCCCTTGCGCATGCAGATGAGTGCTGCCTGGTTTTTAACCGTACCACCAGATTAAGCGATAAGTACGACGATTCGTTCTACCGGATCTGCTTCCTTTGTCGGGATGTTGACTCGAAGAGTTTTGTCGAAGCAAATTATAATCGTAAAGAAGGGCAAAACGAGGATGTGCAAAAACGCGCCCGTGAAATGGCTGCTATTAAAGAAGAAGCTGCTCGAATATCTGATATTCTTGCCAAGGCGCCATCTTCATTTAAAGATACTTTGAACTATCACATGGATCGACGTGAATTTACGAACGAAAAGCTGGAAGAACGCTCTCTCATCAGCTCGAGGACTATTCAAGATTATCGCAATAAGAATGATGCGAGGCCAACCCTACAAAGTGTTCTTGCGCTTTGCATTGGTTTGAATCTGCAACCATACCTCTCATATGACCTGATCCGAAAGGCCGGATACGATATCAACATACCGAACGATGATTACCTCGTATATCGCTACCTCATTGATCACCACCACATGGAGAACATACATATGTGGAATGAAAAGCTGCGGGATGCTGGTGTCTCTCAGCTACTACCCAGTAATAGAAATCAATATTTGTAAATTTACAAAATAATTCGGAAGTCCCACTTCCGGTATAAACCTCAGATAAATCAAGGCTTTCGTGTCATTGACGACACGAGGGCCTTATTTTTTTGCCCTTTTTACGGGTTTTTGGGCTAATCGAACCGGAAGTCCCACTTCCTCGTCGGAAGAAGAATCCTCCGGTACATTGTACGTGTGAGCGGGAGCTCATGCCTCCGAGCGGTACATCCGCTGGCCACGGATGATCCAGTGCCACTTAGAGGGACAGGTAAATATCGAACGGCTGCCTACTGGATAAGGAAGCCGCAGAACCGGAACGGAGAAAAATCTCCGACGGAGCTGTGGTTGGGTTCCTATTTCCAAAATGCAGCGACCATAAGGGTTTCCTCCGTTCCAAGCAAACCGAACGGAGGAAATTCTTATGAATCTCAACGACAACCAGTACCGAATCTACGTCAAGTCCACCCGCGAGTGGGTGGCAGTCCCCGAGGAATTCTACCGTGAACACGTCCGTCACTACGACTCCTTCCGCAAGAAGCAGAAGGGCCGCGGCGAGTGTGCCTGCCCGAAAAGCAAATTTTGGCTCTGTGATGGCGATTGCCTGACCTGCGAGTTCCATTGCTCATCTATGGACTCCCTCGACTTCACCATCGAAAACGAAGACGGCGACGCCTGCTCTCCGCTGGACCGGCTTTGCGATCCGTCACCATCCATCGACAGCGTCGTGTGCGACAAGGTCGAACTGGACAGGCTCTTCGTCCGGCTGAACGAGCTCATGCCCGAAGCCGTCGAAATCGGCAAGCTCCGGCAGCGGGGCCTGTCTGACTCCGCGATCGCGGACGCACTCGGGATCAAGCGGACAACGTTCCTGTCCCGGCTGAAGAAGGCCAAGGCGCAGCTCGAAGTCGAATTCCCGGACTTCTTTTAAGATCTACCGTTCCGGCTGCTGCTTGGCGGTGGCCGGAACATTTTTCAAAAACCCGCCCCGTTCTTCGTCAAAACGGTACTCCCGCCTCCATTGGGAAGTGTGAGGAGCGCAACAGAGACGGCTCCGGACTGGAGGTGAACGGGATGCACGAAGCCCAACGGTATGGCCCCACGGATGCAGAGGTGATCGATGTTCTGATGGATATCAGCTATGTGTCCGCACGGCTGGCAAGGAAGCTCAGAGTTCTTGCCGCAAACAGACAATCCAAGGAAGGAGGAAGACAAAATGAGCAAAATGGCCGACGTAGCAGAGATCATCAACGCACTGCGGGATGCTGCTTCTACTATTAACACCCTCGCGGATGACCTGACCGATCTGTTCAGCTACAGCAGCAGGACCCCGGAGATTGCACTCGCCTCGGAAAAGGCAATGTCCCTCGAGGAAGTCCGTGCGATTCTGGCTGAGAAGTCCCGCGACGGCTTTACTGCTCAGATCCGTGACCTCCTTCTGAAGTACGGTGCGAACAAGCTGTCCGAGCTCGATCCAACATGCTACAAGGTCCTGGTCGCGGACGCGGAGGTGCTGGGAGATGCCTAATCACGCTCTACTCTCCGCTTCATCGTCTCATCGGTGGCTCAACTGCCCTCCTTCGGCAAGGCTCTGTGAAGGCTACGACGACAAAGGCAGCGACTTTGCCGCTGAAGGCACCGACGCCCACGCCCTCTGCGAGTTCAAGCTCCGGACTGCGCTCGGCATGGAAGCCAGGGACCCGACCGAGGACCTGACTTGGTACAACCCCGAGATGGAGGAATGCGCCAACGGGTATGCGGCGTTCGTGCTGGAACTGGTCGAAGAGGCCAAGAAGACCTGCCCGGACCCAGTGGTCCTGATCGAGCAGCGGCTCGACTACTCCAAGTACGTCGCGGAAGGCTTCGGCACCGGCGACTGCGTCATCATCGCAGACGGGACGCTGCACATCGTTGACTTCAAGTACGGCAGAGGCGTGTTGGTCGAGGCAGAAGACAACCCGCAGATGAAGCTGTACGCGCTCGGCGCTCTGGAACTGTTCGATTGCATCTACGACATCGACACCGTCAGCATGACGATCTACCAACCCCGGCGTTCCAACATCAGCACCTACACCATCCCAAAGGCAGACCTGTACGAATGGGCAGATCATGTTCTGGCCCCGACTGCCGAGCTCGCCTTCAACGGCGACGGCGAATACCGCTGTGGCGAATGGTGCCAGTTCTGCAAAGCGAAAGCCGACTGCCGGGAACGGGCGAACGCGAACATGGATCTTGCCAGATTCGAATTCCGGCAGCCGCCGCTCCTGACCGACGAAGAAGTCGAGGAAATCCTCGGTCGCATCGACGATCTGATCGCTTGGGCTTCCGACATCAAGGACTACGCGCTGCAGGCGGCAATCAGCGGCAAGCACTGGACCGGTTACAAGTTGGTCGAGGGCAGGTCCAACCGCAAGTACACCGACGAACGTGCCGTCGTCGCGGCAGTCAAAGCAGCCGGGTACGACCCTTACGAGCACAAGGTCCTCGGCGTCACCGCCATGACCACCCTGCTCGGAAAGAAACAATTCAACGACATCCTTGGCGGCCTGATCACCAAGCCGCAAGGCAAACCCACGCTGGTGCCGGACAGCGATAAAAGACCGGCCATGACAAACATCATTACTGAATTTATGGAGGAAAACTGATATGTCAAATACTTCGAAACCCGTAAACCCCCTGAAGGTCATCACCGGCAAAGACACTCGCTGGTCGTATGCAAACCTCTGGGAACCCAAGAGCATCAACGGAGGCACGCCCAAGTACAGCGTCAGCCTCATCATCCCGAAGTCGGACACCGTGACCGTGCAGAAGGTCAACCGCGCGATTCAGGCCGCCTACGAAGAGGGACAGGCCAAGCTCCGCGGCAACGGTCGCACCGTCCCGCCCCTTACCGCGATCAAGACACCGCTTCGTGACGGCGACACCGAGCGCCCGGACGATCCGGCCTACGCTGGCTGCTACTTCATCAACGCAAACAGCGCTACTGCACCCGGCATCGTGGATGCGGACTGCAACCCGATCTTGACCCGCTCCGAGGTCTACTCCGGCGTGTACGGCAGGGCCAGCATCAACTTCTACGCGTTCAACTCGAACGGCAACAAGGGCATCGCCTGTGGGCTCAACAACCTGCAGAAGATCCGCGACGGCGAACCCCTTGGCGGCAAGGCCAGCGCAGCGTCTGACTTCTCCACCGATTCCGACGAAGACTTCTTGTCTTAAGGAGGTGCCCTATGAACGCGACTACGATTCTCTGCATCCTGCTTCTGTCCCTGTCCATCGCGATGACTCTGTTCTGGATGGTCCGATCCATCATCGACACCATCCAAGAGCACAAGCGTGACAAGCGCAACGCCAAATGGGAAGCCGAGTACCAGGAGGCACGCATGAAGTCCCTCGAGAACAAGTAAAGACCCGGCCCGTGGGTGGCGGGAACTGTCCTGCCACCCTTACGGGCAACAGACGTATATAGATGAAGCAACTCAGTATCGACATTGAAACATACAGCAGTGCGGACCTTGGTAAGTGCGGCGTCTACAAGTACACCGAGGCAGCGGATTTCGACATCCTGCTCTTCGGGTACTCCGTGGACGGCGACCCCGTGCAGGTGGTCGACCTTGCCTCCAGCGAAACGATCCCTGCGGAGGTCCTCGCCGCCCTGACAGACGATGCCGTGACAAAGTGGGCGTTCAATGCGCAGTTCGAGCGGGTTTGCCTTTCCCGATACCTTCGGGATCACGGCGGTTTCGATAACACCGGCTACAGCATCCCGGAGGACACTGTCGGCAACTACCTCGATCCGGCATCGTGGAAATGCACCATGATCTGGTCCGCGTATATGGGCCTGCCGCTTTCCTTGGAAGGCGTCGGAGCCGTGCTGGGGCTCGGGAAGCAGAAACTGACCGAGGGCAAAGAACTCATCCGGTACTTCTGCCAGCCCTGTGCACCGACGAAGTTGAACGGCGGCAGAACCCGGAATTTCCCGGTGAACGCGCCGGATAAGTGGACCGCCTTCAAACGGTACAACGCCCGTGACGTCGAGGTTGAGATGTCCATTCAGGAGAAGCTCAACAAGTTCCCGGTCCCGGAAGCGGTCTGGGAGCAGTACCACCTCGACCAGCAGATCAACGACCGTGGCGTCGCCCTTGATATGGAGTTGGTGCGTCAGGCAATCGCTATGGACGCCCGGTCCCGGACCGAGCTGACGACGGCCATGAAATCCCTGACCGCGCTCGATAACCCGAACTCCGTGCAGCAGATGAAGCAGTGGCTTTCGGATAACGGGCTTATGGTCGACTCCCTTGGCAAGAAGGAAGTGACCGACCTGCTCAAGAGCGCACCGGAGGAACTGCAAAAGGTCCTTGTGCTTCGTCAACAACTCGCGAAGTCGTCCATTCGAAAGTATCAGGCGATGGAGAAAGCGGTCTGCGCCGACGGTCGTGCCCGTGGGATGTTCCAGTTCTACGGTGCCAACCGGACCGGTCGCTGGGCTGGACGGATCATCCAGATGCAGAACCTGCCTCAGAACCACTTGTCGGATCTGGCCGAGGCGCGTGCGCTGGTGCGATCCGGTGACTTTGACGGCGTGGAGCTCCTATACGAAGATGTGCCGGACACGCTCTCGCAGCTGATCCGCACCGCATTCGTACCGAAGCCCGGATGCAAGTTCATCGTGGCGGACTTCTCGGCAATCGAGGCGCGGGTCCTTGCATGGTTTGCCGGTGAGCACTGGCGGCAGGAGGTCTTTGAGAAGGGCGGCGATATCTACTGCGCGTCCGCCTCGCAGATGTTCAAGGTCCCCGTAGAAAAGCACGGTGTGAACGGTCACCTGCGGCAGAAAGGTAAGATCGCGGAACTCGCGCTCGGGTACGGCGGGTCCGTCGGTGCGCTCAAGGCAATGGGCGCTCTGGACATGGGCCTTGCCGAGACCGAGCTACAGCCCCTGGTCACGGCGTGGCGTAGTGCGAACCCGAACATCGTGAAGTTCTGGTGGGACATCGACCGGGCTGCCATGAACGCGATCAAGTACCACATGGACGGCGAGGTCTGCGACGTGCGGTTCGGCTACCAAAGCGGGATGCTCTTCATCACGCTCCCGTCCGGGCGTCGACTCGCATACGTGAAGCCTCGGCTCGGCACGAACCAGTTCGGCAGCGAGTGCATCACATATGAGGGCATCGGCAGCACGAAGAAGTGGGAACGGCTCGAGACCTACGGACCGAAGCTCGTGGAAAACATCGTGCAGGCCACCGCACGCGACATCCTCTGCTACGCCATGCAAACCCTATCCCACTGCTTCATCACCATGCACATCCATGACGAACTGGTCATCGAAGCCGATCCGCGCATGTCGCTGGACGCGGTCTGTGAGCAGATGGGCCGAACCCCGCCGTGGGCACCCGGTCTCAAGCTCCGCGCCGACGGGTATGAGACCCCGTTCTACAAAAAAGACTAATGGAGGTAATGAATATGCCTGACTATAAGAACGCAGAAGGATATCCCGATCCGACGGCATTCGGGGCTTTCTGTGCCATTGAAAAAGAAGAAAAAGCGCTCCGGGCATTCCGTCCCATCGTGTACATCTGCAGTCCGTATGCCGGAGACGTGGAGAACAATGTCGCCGCTGCCAGACGCTACAGCCGGTTTGCAGTGGAGACCGGATACATCCCCATCGCGCCGCACCTGCTTTTCCCGCAGTTCCTTGATGACACAAATCCCAAGGAACGAGAGCTGGGATTGCTGTTCGGGAATGCGCTCCTCAGTAAGTGCGCGGAGATGTGGGTCTTCGGTGACCGGATCTCCGAGGGCATGGACGCCGAGATCAAACGGGCCGTCTGGAAAGGACACCGGATTCGATACTTCACCGAGGCCTGTGAGGAGGTGCCAAGATGAAATTCACGCTCTACCACTCCGATTATCTTGAGACGCCTGCCAACTGCATGTACCCGCATGCGATCGAGGTGACCGACAAGGAATCCCTGCTGAAAGCCGTAACCCGGGACTATGTCTGCGCGGAGTACAAAGGCAGCTATCGCAACAACGACAACTTCCTCGGAGCAGACTGTTTGCCGGTCGACTGTGACAACGACCACAGCGACGACCCAGGGGAATGGGTCTATCCGTCAGACGTTGCTGCCACCTTCCCCGGCGTGAGCTTTGCGGTCCACTACAGCCGGAATCACATGAAGGAAAAAGGCGGTAAGGCAGCCCGGCCCAAGTTCCACGTGTTCTTCGCCATTGACCGGATCACGGACGCCGGGCAGTACAGCGATATGAAAAAGCTCGTCAATGCGATCTTCCCGTACTTCGACACCAAAGCGTTGGATGCAGCCCGGTTCTTCTTCGGGACCCGCAAGCCGCAGGTGGAGATCTTCGACGGCCCCATGACCCTGACCACGTTCCTGTCGGATGAGTTCGATGCAAACATGGACTCCGGCAGCTACGGCGACATCGTCATCCCGGAAGGCAGCCGCAACGCCACGCTTTCCCACTATGCCGGGCGCATCCTGAAGCGCTACGGCAACACGGAGGAAGCACATACGCATTTCGCGGAGATTGCCGCCCGGTGCGATCCGCCTTTGGAACAGCACGAGCTCGACAGCATCTGGCGCAGCGCACAGCGGTTCTTTGAGAAGGTCTCCGCGCAGGAAGGCTATATCCCGCCGGAGCAGTACAACCAGGACCTGCAGCTCAAGCCTTCCGACTACTCCGACGTCGGGCAGGCAACTGTGCTTGCGCGGGAGTACGAGGACCGGCTCTGCTATACGCCCTCCACGGACTTCCTCGTATACAACGGGAGCTTCTGGGAGGAATCCAAGCCCAAGGCGCAGGCGATCGCACAGGAACTGACCGCCCGACAGCTGGAGGAAGCGGATACCGAGATCAAGAAGGCGACCGACGAGATGATGAAAAACGGCGCATGGGAACTGCTGGCCTCGATGGGACCGAAGAAGGCGACGGCAATCTTCAGTTCAGCGCAGGCCCGGTCGTTCCAGAAGTATGAGAACGCCACGACCTATCGGAACTATGCGATCAAGCGCCGGGATTCCAAGTACATCACGGCGGCGCTGAAGGAAACGCACCCAATGGTCGAGATCGACCAGCGGCAGTTGGACGCGGACGAGTTCCTGCTCAACACCCCGTCAGCCACGTATGACCTGCGCGTCGGTCTCGCCTCGGCACGTGGGCATGCGGCAGCGGACCTGATCACCAAGCAGACCTCGGTGGACCCATCTGACGGCGACGTCTCGCTCTGGCTGGATGCTTTGGAGCTCTTCTTTTGTGGCGACCGGGAACTGATCCGCTACGTACAGGAGATCGCTGGGCTGTCCGCGATCGGCAAGGTCTGCGTCGAGGGACTCATCATCGCATACGGTGAAGGCCGGAACGGGAAATCCACCTTCTGGAACACGCTGGCACGAGTGCTCGGGACCTACAGCGGGAACATGTCAGCGGACACCCTGACGGTCGGCTGCAAGCGGAACGTGAAACCGGAACTGGCCGAGGTCAAGGGCAAACGGCTCATCATTGCCGCCGAGCTCGAGGAAGGCATGCGGCTGAACACCTCGAACGTGAAGCAGCTCTGCTCCACCGACGAGATCTATGCGGAAAAGAAGTACAAGGACCCGTTCAGCTTCGTGCCGAGCCACACGCTGGTGCTGTACACGAACCACCTGCCGAAAGTCGGTGCCATCGATGCCGGGACATGGCGACGCCTGATCGTGATCCCGTTCAACGCGAAGATCGAAGGCTCCTCGGATATCAAGAACTACGCCGACTACCTGTACGAGAAGGCCGGTGGCGCGATCCTCAAATGGATCATGGACGGAGCCAAGCGCGTGATCGACCGGAAGTACGATATCACAAAGCCTGATGTCGTGGAGGAAGCGATCCGGAAGTATAAGGAAACCAACGACTGGCTTTCACAGTTCTTCAGCGAATGCTGCGTGATTGATCCGGATTCAAAAACCAAGTCCGGCGAGTTCTACACCGCATACCGCAGCTACTGCATGCAGGTGGGCGACTATATTCGCAGCACGACCGATTTCTACACGGCCTTAGAAGCGGCTGGATTCACCCGCCGTAAAACCAGCGCCGGAATCGTGGTTTTAGGCTTGCAGCTCAAGTCTGATTTCATGGAATAACGGCAAAAGTGCAGGTCGTGAAGGTCTCTACTAAAACTTTTCTTAGGACCTGAAAAACAGCCTATAGAAAAAGTTACGGAAATGAGCTTCACGACCTGCACACCCCACTTACATTCCTGATGGAGAAACATATGCGAGAGAAAATCATTGAACAACGATTCGCCCAAGCGGTCCGAAAGGCTGGCGGCATCGCGCCAAAATTGACCAGTCCCGGGTATGACGGGATGCCGGACCGACTGGTGCTGCTGCCCGGAGGCAAGATCGGGTTTGTGGAGGTCAAGGCACCCGGCAAGGCACCGAGGCCTTTGCAGGTTGCCAGACACAAGCTGCTGCAACGGCTCGGCTTCAAGGTGTTTGTGCTGGATGATCTAAACGAGATCGGAGGGATTCTGGATGAGATACGAACCGCATGACTACCAGCGCTACGCGACCGAGTACATCGAGACGCATCCCTGCTCTGCCGTCCTGCTGGACATGGGCCTTGGCAAGACGAGCATCACGCTCTCTGCCATAGCGGACCTGCTGTTTGACAGCTTTGAAGTTCACAAGGTCCTGGTCATCGCGCCGCTGCGTGTTGCCCGTGACACTTGGAGCGCCGAGCTCAAGAAATGGGATGCGTTCCGGCATCTGACCTATTCGGTCGCTGTGGGAACCGAAACGGAGCGAAAGGCGGCGCTGACCCGGAAAGCCGACATCTATATCATCAACCGGGAGAACGTGCAGTGGCTGATCACCGAGAGCAAGCTTCCGTTCGACTACGACATGATCGTGGTGGACGAGCTCTCTTCCTTCAAGAACCATCAGTCCAAGCGCTTCAAGGCACTGATGCAGGTCCGGCCCAAGGTTAAACGCATCGTCGGGCTCACGGGCACACCCGCCAGCAACGGGCTCATGGACCTTTGGGCCGAGTTCAAGGTGATCGATATGGGCAAGCGCCTCGGACGGTTCATCACGCAGTACCGGCTGGACTATTTCCTTCCCGACAAGATGAACGGGCAGATCATCTACAGCTATCGCCCAAGGCCCGGTGCCGAGGCGTCGATCTACCGGAAGATCTCGGACATCACAATCTCCATGAAGTCCACCGACCATCTGCCAATGCCGGAGCTGGTGTCCAGCGAATATCCGGTGTTTCTGGATGACGCCGAGCGCGAGACCTACGATGAAATGAAAAAGCAGTTCGTGCTGGCGCTCCCGGACGGGGAGATCACCGCCGCCAATGCCGCTGCGCTCTCCGGGAAGCTGTCCCAGCTGGCCAATGGAGCCATCTATTCGGAAACCGGCGAGTTCATCGAAGTCCATGACCGGAAGCTGGATGCATTGGAGGACATC
Source organism: uncultured Clostridia bacterium (assembly GCA_947168855.1). Classification (GTDB taxonomy): domain Bacteria; phylum Bacillota; class Clostridia; order Christensenellales; family CAG-138; genus UBA3792. The sequence continues at coordinate 6,411 of CAMVNO010000007.1, read as the reverse complement.
ATCGAGTCCGCGAACGGGAAATCGCTGCTGGTGGCGTACTGGTTCAAGCACGATTTGGAGCGGATCATGAAACGGCTGCATGCGCGGCATATTCCCTTCTCCAAGCTGGACAGTTCTGACAGCATCCGCAAATGGAACAACGGCGAGATCCCGGTGGCGCTGATCCACCCCGCGTCCGCTGGTCATGGGCTAAACCTGCAGTCCGGCGGCAACACCATCGTCTGGTTCGGGCTCACATGGTCGCTGGAGCTCTACTCCCAGACGATCGCGAGGCTGTGGCGGCAGGGTCAGAACGCGGAGACCGTGATCGTGCAGCATATCGTGGCGAACGACACCATTGATGAGCAGATCCTCCGAGCGCTGAAAGCCAAGGACAAAACGCAGGCGGCGCTGATCGCTGCGGTCAAGGCAAATCTGAAAATCTAACGACAAAACACGTCAATCCTTGCCAATCCGAGTGATCAAAATTCGGAGGTAAGAATATGACCCCATTCGAGACGCTTGCTAACGCAATCATTGAACAGGCCGCGAAGGACTATCGGCTGGCGCTCCGGTACCACTTCAAGCATCCGGAGAACCCCAGATATATGCGGGAGGTTACGGAGATCGAGCGATTCTTCCGCTCCGACTGGTACACTGCGCTGACGGATGTCGACGGTGAATACCTCATCCGGGAGATCCGCCGCAGGGTGCGCGTGGAGGTGGCGATATGACGGCGAAGGAATACCTATCGCAGTCGCTCCGGCTGAACCAGCGCATCAACTCCAAGCTGGAGCAGATCCAGTCGCTGCGGGAACTGGCTACCAAGTGTACGTCCATCATAACCGGCATGCCCCGGAACCCGAACCACGGCGGTTCCACAATGGCCGCCGCCCTGATGAAGATCGTGGATCTGGAAACCGAGCTTCAGAACGACGTAAACCGGCTTGTCGATCTGAAGGAGGAGATCATGACCGTGGTAAAGGCCGTGGACAACATCGAATGCCAGACGTTATTGGAGCTCCGGTATCTCTGCTTCAAAAGCTGGGAGCAGATCGCTGTAGACATGGGTTACAATGTCCGCCACATCTACCGGCTCCATGATGAAGCGCTGCAAAAAGTGCGGATTCCGCGAACACGGCAGTAAATGTCACTACATGTCATGCACGCCCTTATTGTATGATAGGATTGCGAAAGAAGAATGAATCAAGCCTTGCGGGAGCTCCCTGCAGGGCTTTTCTTTTGCCCGAAAGCGAGGTGACCCTGTGCCAAGAAGTCCCAAAAAACCATGTGCCTATCCCGGCTGCCCGAGGCTGACCGACAGGCGGTTCTGTCCGGAGCATGAAAAGCTGGACCGTGACCGTTACAACCAGTACGAACGCAGCCCGGACGTCAATCGCAAGTATGGCAGAGCATGGAAACGCATTCGTGACAAGTACGCTGCAGCGCATCCCCTGTGTGAGCTGTGTCTGAAGGAAGGCAGACTCACCCCTGTGGAGGAGGTTCATCATATTTTACCGATCTCGAAGGGTGGTACCCATGCCTCCAGCAACCTGATGAGCCTGTGTCAGTCGTGCCATACGAAGATCCACCACGAATTAGGCGACCGGTAGGGGCGGGTCAAATCTCTACGACCCCGTGCCCCGGACAGCGGCGGGGGGTCACGAACGCAAAAATCAGAAATCAAACGGGGTATTAACCCCTCTGCCCGGAAAGCGAGGTGAAGTGTGTGGCAAAAGACGGAACTATGCGCGGCGGACAGCGCGTCGGTGCCGGAAGAAAATCCAAGGCTCTGGCCGACAAGATCACGGATGGCCGGTTGAACGGGGCTATGGTGCTCCCGGAGCCAGCCGAGATCGAAGGCGCGGACGTCCCGCCGGTGAAGGAGTACCTACGGGCTGCTCAGAAGAACGGCAAGGACCTATGTGCTGAGGCGGTCTACCGGGATACGTGGAACTGGCTCAAGGCTCGCGGCTGTGAATTGTTAGTAAACACCCAGCTGATCGAGCAGTACGCCATGTCCGTTTCCCGATGGATACAGTGCGAGGAAGCGATCTCCGAGTTCGGGTTCCTTGCCAAGCATCCCACCACCGGCAACGCCATCGCTTCTCCATATGTCGCCATGAGCCAGACCTATATGAAGCAAGTCAATCAGGTCTGGTACCAGATCTACCAGATCGTGAAAGAAAACTGTGCCGTGGAGTACGGCGGCAGAAGCCCACAAGATGATCTAATGGAGCGGCTCTTGTCCGCTCGGAAAGGAAACTGACATGTTTGAAAAAGTGAATCCGGCGCATCCCGACAAGATCGCTGACCGCATCGCCGGTGCACTTGTCGACCTTGCGTACCAAAGAGCAAAGAACCCAAGGATCGCCGTTGAGGTCCTGATCGGCCACGGCATTTGTCATATCATCGCGGAAACTTCCGTGCATCTTTCCGCATCGGAGGTGTCCGGGATCGTGACACGGATTGCAGGCGATGTCACCCTCGACTATGCGGAGGTCCCGCAGGACAGCCATCTGGCTGCAAACCAGGCGGAGCACATCCGCTGCGGCGACAACGGCATCTTCAAGGGCGTCCCGGTCACCGAGGAGCAAGCGGATCTCGCGCAGATCGCATCCTTGCTCTATTCGCTCTACCCCTTTGACGGCAAATACATCCTTGACGGTAACCGACTGGTCGTCTGCCAAAGCAACGTATCGAGGGATGAACTGGAAGGCATGTTTCCGGGTGCGGTCGTCAACCCGCTCGGAGACTGGACCGGCGGCACGGACGTGGACTCCGGCGCTACCAATCGAAAGCTCGGAAGCGATATGGGCGACTCCGTGACCGGCGGCGGTCTGCACGGCAAGGACCTGTCGAAGGCGGACGTTTCCGTCAACATCTATGCTTGGCTCAAGGCGCAGCAGACCGGCGAAACGGTCGAGCTCACCTGCGCCATCGGGGATGATACCGTGGACGGCGTTCCTTATGAAAAGATCGTGGAAACAGCGAGGACCTTCATTCACCGCCTCGGTGGGTTTGAGAAATTTGCTGAATGGGGGCTCATATGCTGATCGAGAAAAAGAAAACGGCAGAGCTGCTGCCTGCCGAATACAATCCCCGCAAGGACCTGAAGCCCGGCGACGAGGAGTACGAAAAACTGAAACGCTCCATCGAGGAGTTCGGGTACGTGGAGCCGGTGATCTGGAACCGGACGACCGGTCGCGTGGTCGGTGGGCATCAGCGGCTGAAGGTACTGATTGATCTTGGGATCACCGAGGTCGATTGCGTGGTCGTGGAAATGGACGACGCCAAGGAAAAAGCGCTCAATATCGCGCTGAACAAGATTAGCGGCGATTGGGACAAGGACAAGCTGGCCCTGCTGATTGCGGACCTGCAGGGTGCGGATTTTGATGTGTCGCTCACCGGTTTTGATCCTTCGGAGATCGACGACCTGTTCAAGGACAGCCTGAAGGACGGCATCCACGACGATGATTTTGATGTGGACGCGGAACTGAAGAAGCCAGCTTTCACCAAGGCCGGTGATGTCTGGACCCTCGGGCGGCACCGGCTGGTCTGCGGCGACTCCACCAAGGAAGAGACCTACGAAACGCTGCTGGGCGACGTCAAGGCGAACCTTGTTCTGACCGATCCGCCGTACAACGTGAACTATGAAGGCACCGCCGGGAAGATCAAGAACGATCACATGGCAAACGACGCTTTCTACCAGTTCCTGCTCGATGCCTTCACCAATATGGAAGCAGTCATGGCGGACGATGCTTCCATCTATGTGTTCCATGCGGACACGGAGGGCTTGAACTTCCGCAGGGCGTTTACCGACGCCGGGTTCTATCTGTCCGGTTGCTGCATTTGGAAAAAGAACTCGCTGGTGCTGGGCCGCAGTCCCTATCAATGGATTCATGAGCCGGTGCTCTTCGGATGGAAGAAGTCCGGGAAGCACGCCTGGTACGCCGGTCGGAAAGAGACCACGGTCTGGGAGTACGACAAGCCCAAGAAGAACGCGGACCACCCGACCATGAAACCGATCGCGCTTTTGGCCTACCCAATCATGAACTCCTCCATGACGAACGCGCTGGTGCTGGACCCGTTCGGCGGTTCTGGCAGCACGCTCATCGCCTGTGAGCAGTCGGAGCGCACCTGCTACACCGTGGAACTGGATGAGAAATACTGCGACGTCATCGTGAAGCGGTACATCGAACAGGTCGGCTCCGCAGAAGGTGTGACGGTACTCAGAGACGGGGTGACGCTCCGTTTCGATGAAGTATCGACCGTAGACGAACAGGGCCTTATCTCCTGAAAAATAGTACAGAAATCGCTCAATAATAACTTGCTATTCTGTGGCTTTAGAGTGATGTATACAGTACCAAAAAACAAGGAGGTAACCCAATGAAACTACATTACAACGCCACAGGACCGGATCGCAAGGAACTGGTCGCAGTCATCTCCAAGACGATCGGGATGAAGCCGGTCTACAAGGGCATGCCCACCTGCGCCTACGCGGTAAACAACATCCTCGTTGAGAAGGATGGCACGGTGGTCTACGACGAGCGCACGGATCAGGACACGATTGAAGCGATCATCATCGCCCTTGCCGCAGCAGGTTTTCAGGCCGAGACGGGAACCGAAGAGAACGAAGGCCCAACCGGGGTCGCAATCCAGATGCCGCTTTCGATCTTCACCGAAAGCCAGATCCAGAACCTTTACGACCTGGTCGCCGCCAAGGGCAGTCTGATCAAGAAGGCGCTCGGGGTTAGCGAGCTTCCCATCAACATCGAAGGCAAGAAGCTGGACTTCCCATGGTTCCCGAAGTACGAGTCACCGGACGAGGTCAAGGCATACATGCACTTTGTGACCGCGCTCTGCGACATGGCCCGGAACCAGAAGCGAATCACCGCCAAGGAGAAGCCGGTCGACAACGACAAGTACGCATTCCGCTGCTTCCTGCTCCGGCTCGGGTTCATTGGAAACGAGTACAAGGCCGAACGCAAGGTCCTGCTCCGGAACCTCACCGGGTCCTCAGCCTTCAAGAGCGGCGCGAAGAAAACGGAGGTGGAAACATGCGAATGATCAGCAAAGCGGCCCTCGAAGGCTTACGTCGGCGCTACACGCCCGGCACACGGGTGGAGCTCGTTGAGATGGACGATATTCAGGCTCCCCCGATCGGAACGAAAGGCACGGTCATCGGCGTGGATGACATTGGCTCCATCATGGTCGCATGGGACAACGGCTCCGGCCTGTCGGTCGCATACGGTGCGGACATTTGCAGGGTGGTGAACGACGATGAATGAAACGATCCGAAACCAGATCCTTGCCATCCGGGACACCGGGCTCACGAACATGTTTGATGTGCATATGGTGCAGCGGCTGGCCTTTGATCGGAACTACTTCGAGCTCGTGAATTTCCTTGAGGAGCACCGCAAAGAGTACGTTCGGTTCATCCTGTCCGGTGACGAATGAGCCTGCAAAAAAGTGTGAAAAACCTTGAGAAATCTCGAAAAAATGACTTGCTATTATGTCGTTTTAGAGTGATATATACACTACCCCAAGGGGAAACCACACTACGGAGGACAAGAACATGACAACCCGCGAGATCAACATGAACCTGAAGCGCACCGCACAGGCAGCCCTTTACAGCGAGTACGGCTTCCAGCCCGCCCTCGACCGCATCACCCTTCTGGAAGGCAGCGACGACAGAACCTACATTCGGTTCAAGGTCGGCAGCCACGAATACTCCTTTGACTCCTACAAATGGCCGGACGGCAGCGTTTGGGTCGGCAAAGGCACGATCGAGAAAGAAAGCTAAGGAGGACACGGCCATGACGATCAATGAGGCATTGAGAAAGTACCGGCTTCCAAGCCCGACCTGCCCAGAGGATTTGGAAACCCGCTGGAGCAAGGTTCTGACCTTTGGCGACAAGCTGGTGCTGGCCGGGTACTACTACAATGGAAAGAACAAGCCCTGCTACTACGGAGCAACCTACGAATTCCTGAGCGACGACCACACCTGCGAAGGGACGATCGGGCTTAGGGCAGCAAGCGAGGTCGAGTTCGAGGACGACGGACACGCGATCCTCTGGGCGATGCAGCAGTAAAGGCTGAAACAAGAATCTAAGGAGCATGAGCCAACCGGCTCTGTTCCTCGTTATGACGGTCGCTTCGGGCGGCTTATTTTTTTGCCTTCCGGGAGGTGATACCACTGAGGCGAATGAAGAAATACACTCCGACGAAGTTCAAAGCGAAGGACTCCGTCTACGATAAGGCGAAAGCCGACTATGCTGTCTCGTTCATCGAATGCCTCTGCCACACGAAGGGCACATGGGCTGGGAAGCCGTTCACCCTGATCGATTGGCAGGAGCAGATCATCCGGGACATCTTCGGCATCATCAAACCCAACGGATACCGGCAGTTCAACACCGCCTACATTGAGAT
>CAMVNO010000006.1 GCA_947168855.1 uncultured Clostridia bacterium | reverse complement strand
GCTGTGCGCCCTGCGGGCGCGTGATGTGCCTGCGGCGTGATGTTTGCGCTCCGCGGAAGTGATGTGTGCTCTTCGAGCACGTTCATGTGGATTCTCCTTGCGGAGAATCTTCTTTTTTGTCATCCTGAGGAATCCCGCAGGGATGACGAAGGATCTTTGGATTCTTCGGCTTCGCCTCAGAATGACGGACAAAGAAGAATCCTCGAAGACGGTTGCGGCGGCGGATGCTTTATGTTATACTATGAAAAACTTTGCGGAAAGGGGACGGAGGATGCTGAAATACAAATGTCTGGTGCTCGACCATGACGACACCGTGATGAACAGCACGAAGCACGTACATCATCCGTCGTTTCTTGTCGCTTTGGAAGAGCTGCGTCCCGGCTTGACCATGGACGTCGACACGTATTTCCGCATCAATTTCGATCCGGGCTTTCTGCCGTACTGCGAAGAAGTGCTGCACTTCACGCCGGAGGAATTCGCCCGCGAGCTCGAGATCTGGCAGGCGTACGTGAAAGATCATGTGCCGGAGGTTTTCCCGGGCGTGGAGCGGATCATCCGCGAGCAGATCGCGCGCGGCGGGACTGTGTGCGTGGCGTCGCATTCGTTCAAGCATAACATTCTGCGCGACTATCAGGCGAACGGGCTGCCGGAGCCGACGCTTGTGTACGGCTGGGAGCTGCCGCGCGAGCGCAGAAAGCCGAATCCATACGCGCTCGATGAGATCATGCGTATTCTGAACCTGCAGCCGGAGGACCTTCTGATGGTCGACGACCTGAAGCCGGGGTACGATATGGCAAAGAGCCGGGGCGTGCCGTTTGCGGCGGCGGGCTGGGCATATGACATTCCGGAGATCCGTGAGTATCTCATGGAGAACTGCCCGCTGTATTTCGACACGCCGGACGCACTGTACCGCTATCTGTTTGACTGACGCAAGATGTTGTAAAAAACGTCTCTGTGAGATACCATATATATAGGAAAAAAGACGCCCGCGAAACGCGGACGTCTTTTCGTAAATACGAGGTGATCGAATTATAATGCAATGTCGCCGGCGACGCGGTACATATACGCGTCGAGGTTCTTCTTCATCTCAAGCGCTTCCTCGATCGGCGTCAGCAGGATGTGCGAATCGCGGTAGCAGACGACCTGATTCGTCTGACCCGCAAGCAGCTGTTCGACGGCGTAGTGACCCATGCGGGACGCCATGACGCGATCGCGTGCGGTCGGAGCGCCGCCGCGCTGAATGTAGCCGATGATCGAGACGCGCGCTTCGAGACCGGTTTCCTCGCTGATGCGGTGGCAGATCTCGTCGCACTTGCCGACGCCCTCCGCCACGATGATCAGATGGTGGTGCTTGTCGTGCATGCGGCCTTCGCGGATCTTCTCGATGACGTCATGCTCGAAACTGTAGGGGAATTCGGGGATGATGATCGACGTTGCGCCGACCGCGACGCCGACGTAGACCGCAAGGTGACCGGCGTGTCGTCCCATGACCTCGACGACGGAAACGCGCTCATGCGACTGCATGGTGTCGGCGAGCTTGTCGATCGCCTCCACCGCGGTGTTCGCCGCCGTGTCGAAGCCGATCGTGTAGTGGCTGCAGCCGATGTCGTTGTCGATCGTTGCCGGAATGCCCATGACCTTGACGCCCTGTTTGGAAAGCGCAAGCGCGCCGCGGAACGTGCCGTCGCCGCCGATGCAGACGACCGCGTCCAGACCGAGATAGCGGCAGGTCTGCGCCGCGCGGTGCTGACCGGCTTCGGTCATGAAGTCCTCGCTGCGGGCAGTGTACAGGATCGTGCCGCCGCGGTGGATGATGCCGTTGACGCTGCGTGCGTTCATTTCCATGACGTCTGCATGAATCAGCCCCTGATACCCGCGGCGGATGCCGACGGGAATGACCTTGTTCATAAGACAGGTACGGACCGCTGCGCGGACGGCAGCGTTCATGCCGGGCGCGTCGCCGCCGCTCGTCAGAATGCCGATACGACGAATCTTTTGCTCCATAGTATGCACCTCCGATTTTTCTTCGCCTATAATATATCATATTGATTAGCACATTTCAACAGCGCAGAAGCGGTTTTTGCCAAAAATATATTTTGAAAAATAAAAAATAAAGCTTGCATTTTTCAGAAGGATAGTGTATAGTTCAAATGTTCGCGCCGTATGGGCGTCTTTCGTCGAGCGGCGCAGGAGTGCAGCGGAGGTTGCCGGTTGCCATTCCGGGTAATTTCGCGCATATCCGACGTCCGAACGGACGGGGCAAAAATAGCAGTTTCCCGTGCCGTCCCACCGAACACAGCCGAAAAGGCTGTGTAAAAAAATGAGAGGGAAACACACGGCTCTGTGTACTGCCCAACAACTATTTTAGGAGGAAAGAAAAAGTATGGCAAACCAAAGAATTCGTATCAAGCTTAAGGCGTATGAACACAGTCTGATCGACCAGAGCGCCGAAAAGATCGTCGACACCGCCAAGAGAACGGGCGCACAGGTTTCCGGCCCGATCCCCCTGCCCACCGAGAAGGAAATCGTTACGATCCTTCGTGCAACGCACAAGTATAAGGATTCTCGTGAGCAATTCGAGATGAGAACGCACAAGCGTCTGATCGACATCATCCAGCCGTCCAACAAGACCGTTGAAGCGCTGATGAAGCTGGATCTGCCCGCGGGCGTAGACATCGAAATCAAGCTGTAATCCCAAACGGAGGTATGTACCAATGAAGAAAGCCATTTTGGGCAAGAAGATCGGTATGACGCAGTTCTTCAGAGCTGACGGTACCATGATTCCCGTCACTGTCATCGAAGCCGGTCCGTGCCCCGTCGTTCAGAAGAAAACCGTAGCAAACGAAGGTTACGATTCCGTCCAGCTCGGATTTGCCGAGCTCCGCGACAAGCTCGCCAACAAGCCGCGCAAGGGTCACTTTGCAAAGGCGAACCTCAAGGCGATGCGCTACCTTCGCGAATTCAGACTCGAAGACGCCGCTTCCTATGAGATCGGTCAGATCGTCAAGGCGGACGTGTTCCAGGAAGGCGACAAGGTCGACGTCTCCGGCACCAGCAAGGGCCATGGCTTCGCCGGCGTCGTAAAGCGTCACCATCAGGGCCGCGGTCGTATGACCCACGGTTCCCACTTCCACAGAGCGCCCGGCTCCATGAGCGCCTGCTCCGATCCGAGCCGCGTGTTCAAGACCAAGAACCTGCCCGGTCATATGGGCTGTGAGCACGTCACCGTGCAGAACCTCGAGGTCGTGCGTGTGGACGCAGAGCGGAATCTGCTGCTTGTCAAGGGCGCGGTTCCCGGTGCGAAGGGCAGCTTCGTGACTGTCAAGAGCACAGTAAAGTAAGGAGGAAAGAACTATGCCTAACGTAGCATTGTATGATATCAAGGGCCAGAACATCGGCGATATCGCCCTTTCCGAGAATGTTTTCGGTCAGCCCGTCAACACGGCGGTCATGCATGAGGTTGTGGTAGCGCACCTTGCAAACTGCCGTCAGGGCACGCAGAGCGCCAAGACCCGTTCCGAAGTTTCCGGCGGCGGCAAGAAGCCGTGGAGACAGAAGGGCACCGGCCGCGCGCGTCAGGGTTCCACCCGTTCCCCGCAGTGGAGACACGGCGGCGTCGTCTTTGCGCCGAAGCCCCGCGACTACACGATCCGCGTGAACAAGAAGGTCAAGCGCCTCGCGATGAAGTCCGCGCTCTCCTCCAAGGTGGAAGGCAATGAACTGGTCGTGTTCGACGCGCTGAACATCGAAGCGCCGAAGACGAAGGAAATGGTAAAGGTCCTGAAGAACGTCGACGTCAACAAGGCGCTGATCGTTCTGGCGGACAAGGACGAAAAGGTGGAGCGCGCGAGCGCGAACATCCCGGGCGTCAAGACCACGCTGGTCGGCACGCTGAACGTCTATGAGATCCTCAAGTACGAGAAGCTGATCCTCACGAAGGCATCGGTTGAAAAGATCGAGGAGGTGTACGCGTAATGAAGAGCGGATACGACATCATCAAGGCTCCGATCCTCACCGAAAAGAGCTATGATTACATCGCGCATCACATCTACACGTTTGAAGTCGCGAAGAACGCGAACAAGGTCGAGATCGCGAAGGCGGTCGAAGAGCTGTTCGGCGTCAAGGTCGAGAGCGTTCACACTGTGAACAAGCTCGGCAAGATCAAGCGTCAGGGCCGTTACGAGGGCAGAACCGCTTCCAAGAAAAAGGCGTACGTCAAGCTGACCGCCGATTCGAAGGGCATCGAGCTGTTTGACGGCATCGCGCAGTAAGGAGGCAGCAAATGGCTATTCGTAAACTGAACCCCACCACTCCGGGTACGAGACATATGTCCGTCTCCACCTATGAGGAGATCACCAAAACCACTCCGGAAAAGTCGCTGGTCTGCGATCTGAAGAGCAAAGCGGGCAGAAACTTCACCGGTAAGATCACGGTTCGCCATAAGGGCGGCGGCGCAAAGCGCAAGTACCGCATCGTCGATTTCAAGCGCGACAAGGACGGCGTTCCCGCGACTGTCAAAGCGATCGAGTACGATCCGAACCGTTCCGCGAACATCGCGCTGCTGTACTATGCAGACGGCGAGAAGCGCTACATCATCGCTCCGTACGGCCTGAACGTCGGCGAGACCGTCGTTTCCGGCAAGGATGCGGACATCAAGATCGGCAACGCGCTGGAGCTCCAGTACATCCCGGTCGGCACGATGATCCACTGCATCGAGCTGAAGCCCGGCAAGGGCGCGCAGCTGGTCCGCTCGGCGGGCAACGCGGCGCAGCTCATGGCAAAGGAAGGCAAGTACGCGCAGGTTCGTCTTCCCAGCGGCGAAGTCCGTCTGATCCCGATGAACGCAAAAGCGACGATCGGTCAGGTCGGCAATCTGGACTTCCAGAACATCCAGATCGGCAAAGCCGGCCGCAAGCGCCACATGGGCATCCGTCCCACGGTCCGCGGTTCCGTCATGAACCCGAATGACCACCCCCACGGCGGCGGCGAGGGCAAATCCCCGATCGGCCGTCCCGGCCCGGTCACTCCCTGGGGCAAGCCCGCGATGGGTTACAAGACCCGCAAGAAGAAGAACAAGAGCAACAAGTACATCATTCGCCGCAGAACGAGTGGTAAGTAATCAGGAGGAAATAATACATGAGCAGATCGATTAAAAAAGGTCCGTTTGTCGAAGAACGCTTGTACGCCCGCATTCTTTCCATGAATGAGAGCGGCAAGAAGACCGTCGTGAAGACCTGGTCCCGTTCCTCCACGATCTTCCCCGAGTTCGTCGGTCACACCATCGCGGTGCACGACGGCAAGAAGCACGTTCCGGTGTACGTCACCGAAGAGATGGTCGGACATAAGCTGGGCGAATTCGCACCCACGCGCACGTTCAGAGGGCACAGAGGTTCCGAAAAGTCCTCTGGCGCGAAATAAGGAGGAGCACTATGGCAACCAGAAGTAAAGAAAAGACGGCATATCGTCGCGAGCACGCCGACAAGCGTCCGCACGCAACCGCACGTTATATCAGAATGTCTCCCCGCAAGGTCAAGGTCGTCATCGACATGATCCGCGGCAAGAGCGCAAAGGAAGCGGCAGCGATCCTCACCTACACGCCGAAAGCTGCCTGCGAACCGGTCCTGAAGGTCCTCAACTCCGCGATCGCAAATGCGGAGAACAACCTCGACATGAACCGCGACGACCTCTTTGTCGCCGAGGCTTATGCGAACCAGGGTCCGACCCTGAAGCGCTATCGCGCAAGAGCGCGCGGCTCCGCATCCCCCATCCGGAAGCGCACGAGCCACATCACGGTCATTCTTGATCAGGTCAAGTAAGGAGGAACACTATGGGTCAGAAAGTTAATCCGAACGGATTCCGCGTTGGTGTGATCAGAGATTGGAACACCCATTGGTACGCGGCGAAGAAAGATTTCGCAGATTTCCTCGTTGAGGACCGCAAGATCCGTGATTTCGTCAAGAAGACTTACTACGCAGCCTGCATCTCCCGCATCGCGATCGACCGCGCGACCGACAAGGTCAGCGTCACGATCTACACCGCGCGTCCCGGTATGCTCATCGGCAAGGGCGGCGCAGGGATCGAAGAGATCAAGGCAGCGGTTTCCAAGGAAATCGGCAAGCCCATCTCCGTGAACATCATGGAGATCCGCGACGCGGATGCAGACGCACAGCTCGTCGCCGAAAACATCGCAGCGCAGCTCGAGAAGCGTATCAGCTATCGCCGCGCGATGAAGCAGGCCATGCAGCGCGCCATGCAGAAGCCGGGCGTGAAGGGCATCAAGCTGATGTGCGCAGGCCGCCTCGGCGGCGCCGAGATCGCTCGCAGCGAAGGCTACCATGACGGTTCCATCCCGCTGCAGACGATGCGCGCAGACATCCACTACGGCTTCGCGGAAGCGCACACCCAGTACGGCCGTATCGGAATCAAGGTCTGGATCTACAAGGGTGAGGTCCTCAAAAAGGCCAAGCGTATGGAAGGAGGCAAATAACCATGTTAATGCCGAAGAGAGTCAAGCGCCGCAGAGTGTTCCGCGGCCGCATGAAGGGCACCGCACACCGCGGCAACACCGTCACCTACGGTGAATACGGTCTCGTCGCCATGGAACCCGCATGGGTCACCAGCAATCAGATCGAAGCAGCGCGTGTCGCAATGACCCGTTATATCAAGCGCGGCGGTCAGGTCTGGATCAAGATCTTCCCCGACAAGCCCGTTACCGAAAAGCCCGCCGAGACCCGCATGGGTTCCGGTAAAGGTTCCCCCGAATACTGGGTGGCAGTCGTCAAGCCCGGCAGAGTCATGTTCGAGATCGCCGGTGTGGAAAAGGCTGTGGCAGACGAAGCGCTCCGTCTTGCGGGTCACAAGCTCCCGCTCAAGACGAAGATCGTCAAGAGAGAAGAAACTGTTGAGAAAGGAGAATGATCATGAAGGCTGATAAGCTGAGAGCTATGTCCACCGAAGAGTTGGAAAAGCAGGAAAAGGAACTGAAAGCCGAGCTGTTCAATCTCCGCTTCCAGGCAGTGACCGGACAGATCAGCAATCCTTCCCGCATCGGTGCATGCAAGAAGGACATTGCAAGAATCAAGACCGTTCTCCGTTCCCGTGAGCTCGGTCAGGACGCCGAGTAAGGAGGAATAGGCAATGGAACAGAGAGGTTATCGTAAGACCCGCGTTGGCGTCGTCGTCAGCGATAAGATGGACAAGACGGCAGTCGTCGCCATCAAGACCAAGGTTCGCCATCCCCTGTACGGCAAGATGGTCAACCGGACCCGCAAGTTCAAGGCGCACGATGAAGAGAATGCCTGCGGCATCGGCGACACCGTACGCATCATGGAGACCCGCCCGATTTCCAAGGACAAGAGATGGCGTATCGTGGAAATCATCGAAAAGGCGAAGTAATGAGGAGGAAAAGATAACATGATTCAACCTCAAACCAGATTGAAAGTCGCGGACAACAGCGGCGCCAAGGAGATCATGTGCATTCGTGTTCTCGGCGGCAGCAAGGTTAAGTCCGCAGGTATCGGCGACGTCATCGTCGCGTCCGTCAAGACGGCAACGCCGGGCGGCGCAGTCAAGAAGAAGGACGTCGTGAAGGCGGTCGTGGTCCGCACCGTTGCGGAAACCACCCGTAAGGACGGCAGCCACATTCGTTTCGACGACAACGCTGCGGTCATCATCAACGATCAGAAGCAGCCGCGCGGCACCCGTATCTTCGGGCCGGTCGCTCGCGAGCTGCGTGAGAAAGACTACATGAAGATCGTCTCTCTCGCACCCGAAGTACTGTAAGGAGGAACATGACATGAATAAGCTGAATGTGAAAAAAGGCGATACCGTTGTCGTGATCTCCGGCAAGGATAAGGGCACGAAGGGCGAGATCCTGCATGCTGCGCCCGCAGATAACCGCGTGATGGTGAAGGGCGTCAACATGATCACCAAGCATGTCAAGCCCAAGAGACAGGGCGAGGCAGGCGGCAGGATCGAGCAGGAAGGCACGATCGACGCATCCAACGTCATGCTCGTTTGCCCGAAGTGCGGCAAAGCGACCCGCGTGGCGCACACGTTCGTCGACGGCAAGAAGGTCCGCGTTTGCAAGAAGTGCGGCAAGGTCATGGACTGAGACGGAAGGAGATAACAAATGGCAAAGAAAGAAACTGCGGTTCAAGCAAAGCCTTTCAGCGGCGAACCCCGTCTGAAGACCAAGTATAAAGAAGAAGTCGTTCCCGCGCTGAACGAAAAGTTCCGTTATGAGAACGTCATGATGATCCCGAAACTCGAGAAGATCATCATCAACATGGGTCTCGGTGCCGAGAAGGATAACCCCAAGGGCATTGAGAAGGCAGTTGCGGAGCTCTCCGCGATCGCCGGCCAGAAGGCAATCGTCACCAAGGCGAAGAAGTCCGTCGCGAACTTCAAAGTCCGTGAAGGCATGAACATCGGCGCAAAGGTCACCCTGCGCGGCGAGAGAATGTACTACTTCGCCGACAAGCTGATGAACATCGTCCTGCCCCGCGTCCGCGACTTCCGCGGTGTGTCCGACACGTCGTTCGACGGTCGCGGCAACTACGCGATGGGCGTTCGTGAACAGCTGATCTTCCCCGAGATCAACTATGACGACGTTGACAAGGTCCGCGGTATGAACATCGTGTTCGTTACCAGCGCCAAGACCGACGAAGAAGCGCGCGAGCTGCTTGCTCTGCTCGGTATGCCGTTCGTTCAGGACTAAGAAGGAGGAACCACTATGGCAAAGACATCCATGAAGCTGAAGCAGCAGAGAACCCCCAAGTTCTCCACCCGCGCTTACACCCGTTGCCGTATCTGCGGTCGTCCGCATGCGGTCCTTCGCAAGTACGGCATCTGCCGCGTGTGCTTCCGTGAAGAAGCATACAAGGGCAACATCCCCGGCGTCCGCAAGGCAAGCTGGTAATCAGGAGGAAACAACCATGACAGATACTATTGCAGATATGCTTACCAGAATCCGCAACGCGCTGATCGCAAAGCACGAGACGGTCGACGTCCCCGCTTCCTCGATCAAAAAGGCGATCGCGGAGATCCTTGTGGAAGAGGGCTACATCAAGAGCTATGAGATCGTCGAGGACGGCATCGTCAAGACCATCCGCATCAAGCTCAAGTACGGTCCCAACAAGCAGCGCGTCATCGTAGGCATCAAGCGCATCTCCCGTCCGGGTCTTCGCGTGTATGCCCGCAAGGACGAGATCCCGAAGGTCCTCGGCGGCCTCGGCATCGCGATCCTGTCCACCTCTCGCGGCGTGATGACTGACCGCGAGGCAAGAAAGCTCGGCGTCGGCGGCGAAGTGCTCGCGTACGTCTGGTAATAAAACAGGAGGAAAAACAATGTCTCGAATCGGAAAACTTCCGGTACACATCGTGTCCGGAGTGACAATCACGGTTGACGAACACAATGTCGTGACCGTGAAAGGCCCCAAGGGCGAGCTCACGCAGCGTGTTTCGCCCGAGATGATCCTGGAACAGGACAACGGTGTTCTCACCGTAAAGCGTCCCAGCGACGACAAGCAGCACCGCGCACTGCACGGACTGACCCGCTCGCTCATCAACAACATGGTCGTCGGCGTTTCGACCGGCTTTGAAAAGAAGCTCGAGATCGTCGGTACCGGTTACAGAGCGCAGATGGACGGCAAGGACCTCGTTCTGAACGTCGGTTACAGCCATCCGGTCAGATTCCCGAAGATGGACGGTATCGAATTTGAAACGCCCGCGCCCACCAAAATCACGGTGAAGGGCATCGACAAGCAGAAGGTCGGCCAGATTGCCGCAGACATTCGCAAGACGCGTGAGCCGGAACCCTACAAGGGCAAGGGCATCCGTTACGAAGGCGAATTCGTCCGCCGCAAGGAAGGCAAGACCGGTAAGTAAGGTAGAAAGGAGTAACGTAGAATGTTTTCTAAGATCGATAAGAATTCTGTTCGCAAGGCGCGTCATCATCGTCAGCGCAGGAATCTGAACGGCACGTGCGAGCGTCCGCGTCTCAACGTCTATCGCAGCACGAACCACATCTATGCGCAGGTCATCAATGACGTCGACGGTAACACTCTGGTTGCTGCTTCTACGCTTGACGCAGAGATCAAAGGCCAGCTCGAAGGCAAGGACAAGAAGGAAGCTGCGAAGCTCGTCGGCAAGCTCATCGGAGCGCGCGCGCTCGAAAAGGGCGTGAAGAAGGTCGTTTTCGACCGCGGCGGTTACCTGTACACCGGTCGCGTTGCGGCTTTGGCCGAAGGCGCGAGAGAAGCCGGTCTGGACTTCTAAGGGAGGAAGCGAAATGAGAAACGACAGAGATAGAAAATTCGAGAAGGAAGTTCCCGAATTCAAAGAAAGACTCGTAGCGATCAACCGCGTTGCGAAGGTCGTTAAGGGCGGTAAGAACTTCCGCTTCACGGCGCTGATGGTCGTCGGCAACGAGAACGGCAAGGTCGGCGTAGGTCTCGGCAAGGCAGTCGAAATCCCCGAAGCAGTCCGCAAGGGCATCGAGGATGCAAAGCGCCACATGATCGAGGTTCCGGTCGTCGGCACGACGATCCCGCATCAGGTGGAAGGCAAGTTCGGCAAGGGTCACGTTCGTCTGCTCCCCGCTGAAGAAGGTACCGGCGTTATCGCGGGCGGTCCCGCGCGTGCAGTCCTCGAGGCGGCAGGCATCCGTGACATCCGCACGAAGTCCTACGGTTCCAACAACCCGTCGAACTGCGTCAAAGCAACGCTCAACGGACTGGCTCAGCTCCGTACCGCAGAACAGATCGCTGCGCTCCGCGGCAAGACCGTGGACGAGATCCTGAACTGAGGAGGACAAAGCAATGTTGAAAGTTACTTTGGTCAAGAGCCCGATTTCCAGCCTGCGCGATCAGCAGGACACGGTCAAGGCGCTCGGTCTCAAGAAGCTCAATCAGAGCGTCGTGAAGCCGGACAACGCCTGCGTCCGCGGTCAGATCTTCAAGGTAAAGCACCTTGTCAAGGTCGAAGAAGTCGAAGAAGCATAAGAGGAGGGTCAACGTATGAAGATCCATGAATTGAGACCGGCAGAAGGCGCAAAGAGCAGCCCCAAGCGTTTGGGCCGCGGCACGGGTTCCGGTATCGGCAAGACTTCCGCAAAGGGTAACAAGGGTCAGAAAGCCCGCAGCGGTTCCAAGAAGAACGGGTTTGAAGGCGGTCAGATGCCTCTGGCGCGTCGCCTCCCGAAGCGCGGCTTCTACAATCACTTTGCGAAGGAATACACCATCATCAACATTTCCGACCTGAATGGGTTGGAGAACGGCACCGAGGTTACCGGCGAGCTCCTGAAGGAACTCGGCATCATCGGCAAGCTCGAAAAGGACGGCCTGAAGGTTCTGGGCAACGGCGAGCTGACTAAGACGCTCACCGTAAAGGCTGCGAAGTTCTCGAAATCCGCGGAGGAAGCAATCAAGAACGCAGGCGGAAACGTTGAGGTGATCTGATGTTCAGCACATTTATCAACGCGTTCAAGATCAAAGACCTGAGAAAGAAGATCCTCTATACGATCCTTCTGATCGTGGTCTACCGTCTCGGCAGCGCGATCCCGATCCCGGGCGTCAACCTGGTCGGCTGGCAGAAGGCGACGGAGCAGCTCACTGCAATGTCGGACTTCATGAGCCTCATGTCGGGTTCCGCGTTCTCGCAGTTCACGATCTTTGCAATGGGTATTTCGCCTTACATCACGGCGTCCATTATCCTGCAGCTCCTCACCATTGCGATTCCCGCTCTCGAGCGGATGAGCAAGGAAGAGGACGGCCGTCAGAAGATCGAGCGCATCACTCGCTACGCGGGCGTCGGTCTTGCGGTTGTGCAGTCCATCGGCATCGTGATGAGCTATAACGGCGTGCTGACCGGCGGCGATTACATCGTCTCCACCGAAGGCGGGCTGTTTGCGCTGAGACTTGCGATCATCGCGATCTGCGCAGCGGCAGGTACCGCATTCCTGATGTGGCTCGGCGAGCGCATCACCGAGAAGGGAATCGGCAACGGTATTTCCATGCTGATCTTTGCTTCGATCGTGTCCCGCGTTCCCGATTTCATCAAGGAGCGCATCACCGCGATCGCAGCGGCTCCCGGCAGCGTTATGACCTGGGTCACGCTTTTGCTCACCATCGTTGTGGTTCTCGCACTGATCGCGTTTGTCGTGTATATCGACAAAGCGGTCCGCAAGATCCCGGTGCAGTATGCAAAGCGTGTCGTCGGCAGAAAGATGTACGGCGGTCAGAACACGCACCTGCCCATGAAGGCAAATGCGAACGGCGTTCTGCCCCTGATCTTCGCCATGACGATCATGCAGTTCCCCGAGATGATCATGCAGTTCTTCCGCCGCGGCGGCGGCTTCATGAACTTCTGGTATCGCTGGATGGTCTCCGCGCCCAAGGTATGGGACGGCTCGATGTACCAGCCCACCAGCGTTCTGAAGGCAACCGGCATCACGTACTCCGGCATCCAGTATGCCCCGTTCGTGTACTATCTGGTCTACTTCCTGCTGATCATTGCGTTCGGTTATTTCTACACCTCGATCACCTTCAATCCGGTTGAGATGTCGAAGAACCTGCAGCAGAACGGCGGCTTCATCCCCGGCATCCGTCCGGGCAAGCCGACCGGCGAGTACCTCGGTAAGATCTCGAACCGCCTCACGCTGTTCGGATCCCTGTTCCTTGCAGTCATCGCGATCGTTCCGACCATCATCCTGAACATCATGGGCGTTACCAACATGTTCGGTGCAACCTCGGTTCTGATCATGGTCAGCGTCGCACTTGAGACGACGGAACAACTCGAATCCCAGATGCTGATGCGTCACTACAAGGGATTCCTGAACTAACCGATATGAAACTGATTTTCTTAGGCCCGCCGGGCGCGGGCAAAGGCACACAGGCAGAGCGCATTGCGGAGCGATATGAGATCGCGCACCTCTCGACGGGCGACATGCTTCGGGCGGAGATCCGCAATGCCACTCCGCTGGGTGCGGCGGCAAAGGCGTACATCGACCGCGGCGAGCTTGTTCCGGACAGCGTCATCATCGACATGGTCCGCGAGCGGATCACGCGGGACGACTGCAGAAACGGCTTCCTTTTAGACGGTTTTCCGAGAACGGTCGTACAGGCGGAAGCGCTTGCGGAGTTCACCGACATTGACTATGCGGTCAACATCGACGTTCCGAGCGAGAAGCTGGTCAAGCGCATCTCCGGGCGCAGAATGTGTCCCGGCTGCGGCGCGGCGTATCATGTTTCCATGTATGCGCTGCCGACCTGCCAAAAGTGCGGCGCAACGCTGTATCAGCGTGACGACGACCGTGAGGAAACGGTCCAAAACCGCCTGAAGGTCTATACGGAAAAGACGGCGCCCCTGATCGCCTTCTATGAGGCGGCAGAGAAGCTCATCACCGTGGACGGCGATCAGTCCGTCGATGCGGTGACGGAAAGCATTTTGAAAGGGCTCGGCGCATGATTACGATCAAATCTGCGCAGGACATCGAACGGATGCAGGCGGCGGGCAAGGTCGTGGAGGACACCCTGAAGCTTTTGGAAAAGAGCGTGCGGGTCGGCGTCACCACAGCTGAGCTTGACCGGATCGCGGAGGAATTCATCCGAAGCCAAGGCGCGTATCCGACGTTTCTCAAGTATAACGGGTATCCGAAAGCGGTCTGTATTTCGGTCAACGAAGAGGTCGTACACGGGATCCCCGGGAAACGGAAGCTCAAAGACGGCGACATCGTCAGCTGTGACGTCGGCGCCACCTTGAACGGATTCGTCGGAGACGCGGCAAGGACGTTCCTCGTCGGCGACGTCGATCCAGAGACGCAGGACCTCGTTCGTGTTACGCGCGAATGCTTCTTTGAAGGATTGAAGTTCTGCCGTATCGGGTATCGCATTTCGGACATCTCGAAGGCGATCCAGAAGCACGCGGAGTCCCACGGCTACGGGGTCGTCCGCGAGCTGGTCGGGCACGGTGTTGGGCGGGTGCTCCACGAGGACCCGGAGGTCCCGAACTTCTACTCGCCGAGATCGCGGCAGCGGCTGGAGGCGGGCATGACCATTGCGATCGAGCCGATGATCAACCTCGGCACCGCAAAGGTCTGGCAGCTCGACGACGGCTGGACAGTGGTCACGCAGGACGGTAAACCCTCGGCGCACTACGAAAACTCCGTAGCGATCACCGACGGCGATCCGATCCTTCTGACCTGCTCGGAGGCATGGGTATGACGTACGAACCGCTGTTCGAAGGCGAGATCGTACGCTCCCGCGCAGGACGGGACCGCGGACGCGCGTTCGTGGTTCGGAAGATCCTCGATGCGGACTATGTTCTCCTCGTCGACGGAACGCTCCGAACGCTCGAGCGTCCCAAGAAAAAGAAGCGCAGGCACCTTTTGAAGGCTTCCGACACGCGGATGGAGCTTTCCGAAACCCTCTGCAATGCAGACTTCCGGAAGTTCCTTGCCGCGCAGGGGTTCCAAAACGACCGTAAAGAATAAAAGGAGGGATATCGTTGTCCAAACAGGATGTCATTGAAGTGGAAGGCGTCGTGACCGAAGCGTATCCGAATGCAATGTTCGAGGTCAAGCTTCCGAACGACCACAAGATCCTCGCGACCATCTCGGGCAAGCTGCGTATGAACTACATCCGCATCCTTCCCGGAGACAAGGTCACCGTCGAGCTTTCGATGTATGATTTGACCCGCGGCCGCATCACGTGGCGCGCAAAGAACTGAGAGATCAGGAAAAGATTTTAAAGGAGAAAAGCTATGAAAGTCAGACCGTCTGTGAAACCCATTTGCGAAAAGTGCAAGATCATCAAGCGCAAGGGTCGCGTCATGATCATTTGCGAGAATCCGAAGCACAAGCAGAAGCAGGGCTAATGCCACAGGAACAAACTTGCGGGGCGGCTGGCACGTAAGTGCAACCCGCAAGCCTATATAGATCATTTTTCTAAAATTTTAACGGAGGTAGAGAAACGATATGGCACGTATTGCTGGCGTAGACCTTCCGAGAGATAAGAGAGTCGAGATCGGCTTGACCTATATCTACGGGATCGGTCAAACAACCGCTTCCAAGATCCTCGCAGAGACCGGTATCAATCCCGACACCCGCGTTCGCGATCTGGAAGAGAACGATGTCAACAAAATCAGAGATTATATCGACCACAACCTCAAGGTTGAGGGCGATTTGAGACGCGAAACCTCGATGAACATCAAGCGGCTGGTTGAGATCGGCTGCTATCGCGGGGTTCGTCACCGCAAGGGCCTGCCCGTTCGCGGTCAGTCCACGAAGCAGAACGCTCGTACCCGCAAGGGTCCGAAACGTACGCAGGGCGGCAAGAAGAAATAAGGAGGAGCTAAGAAATGGCAGGAAAAGCGAAGATCAAGAAAGCCACAACGCGCAAGCGTCGTGAGAAGAAGAACATCGAGCGCGGTGCCGCGCACATTCGCTCCTCTTTCAACAACACGTTGGTGACCATCACCGACACGCAGGGCAACGCGATTTCGTGGTCCAGCGCAGGTTCCCACGGCTTCCGCGGGTCCCGCAAGTCCACGCCGTTTGCCGCGCAGGTCGCATCCGAAGCGGCGGCAGTCGCTGCGATGGAGCATGGTCTCAAAACGGTTGAAGTTTATGTCAAGGGCCCCGGCTCCGGCCGTGAGTCCGCGATTCGTGCGCTCCAGTCCGCGGGTCTGCAGATCGTGTCCATCAAGGACGTGACGCCGATCCCGCATAACGGCTGCCGTCCGCCGAAGCGCAGAAGAGTGTAAGGGAGGAAAGTGTTATGGCAAGATATACCGGTTCCGTTTGCAGACAGTGCCGCAGAGAAGGCACCAAGCTGTTTTTGAAGGGTGACAAGTGCTACACCGAAAAGTGCCCGATGACCCTTCGCCATACCCCTCCGGGAATGCACGGTCAGGGCAGAAAGAAGCAGTCCGAGTACGGTCTGCAGCTGCGTGAAAAGCAGAAGGTCCGCCGCGCATACGGCATCCTTGAATCCCAGTTCCGCAAGTACTACGACATGGCGTCCAACATGAAGGGCGTCACCGGTGAGAACATGCTGTCCCTCATCGAGCGTCGTCTCGACAACGTCGCGTACCGGCTGAATTTCGGCGAGTCCCGTCCGATGGCGCGTCAGATGGTCACCCACGGTCACATCCTCGTGAACGGCAAGAAGGTTGACATCGCGTCCTATCAGATCAAGGTCGGCGACGAGATCACGATCCGCGAAAAGAGCCGCGACATCCCGTTCTTCAAGGCTCTGCGTGAGGAAGGCGCAAAGCGCACCATCCCGCAGTGGCTGGAGCTGGATGCGGAAAATCTGAAGGGCCGCGTCGTTGCGCTGCCGAAGCGTGAGGACATCGACCTGACGATCGAAGAGCACAATATCGTCGAGTTCTACTCGAGATAAGCCTTGTAGGCGAACCGTAACGACATCACCGAAGGAGGGTATCATACATGATAGAAATGGATAAGCCCAAACTCGAATGCGTGGTCAGCACTGCAAACTACGGCAAGTTCGTCGTAGAGCCGCTGGAGCGCGGATTCGGCACGACTCTGGGCAACTCGATGCGTCGAGTTTTACTGAGCAGTCTTCCCGGTGTTGCTGCATCGTCCATTCGAATTGACGGCGTTCTGCATGAGTTCTCGACGATCGAAGGCGTCAAGGAAGACGTCACCGAGATCATCCTGAATCTCAAGCAGCTCATCTGCAAACTGCACTCCGAGGAGCCGAAGAAGGTCATCATCGACGCGATCGGTCCCTGCGAGGTCAAGGCAGGCGACATCCTTCCGGATGCCGAGGTCGAGATCATCAATCCGGATCTGCACATTGCAACGATCGATGCGAACGGTCGTCTCCATATGGAGATTGTGCTGAGACACGGCAGAGGATACGTGGTATCCGACCGCAATAAGCGCCCCGATATGCCGATCGGCGAGATCGCAATCGACTCCATCTTCACCCCGATCACCAAGGTCAACTTCACGGTGGAAAACACGCGTGTCGGCCAGATCACAGACTTTGACAAGTTGACGCTTGAGCTCTGGACGGACGGCAGCATTCAGCCGGAAGAGGCGGCGTCGCTCGCGGCGAAGATCCTGACGGAGCACCTGCTTCTGTTCATCAATCTGACGGAGCATGTGCAGGACGTCGAGATTCTGAAGGAGAAGGACGACAAAAAGAAGGAAAAAATCCTCGAGATGAACATCGAAGATCTCGACCTTTCGGTCCGCTCCTACAACTGCCTCAAGCGCGCAGGCATCAACACCGTCGAGGAGCTGGTGCAGCGTGACGAGGACGAGATGATGAAGGTTCGCAATCTCGGACGGAAATCTCTCGAGGAAGTACAGCAAAAATTAGCGCAGCTGGGTCTTTCCCTGCGCACGAACGAAGATTAAGGAGGAAGCACAATGGCAAACCGTAAATTGGGGAAACCCTCTGACCAGCGTGTTGCATTGCTCAGAAATCAGACCACGGCGCTTCTCTGGAACGGCAAGATCATCACGACCGAAACGCGCGCGAAGGAAATTCGCAGCATTGCGGAAAAGATCATCACCCTCGCAGTGAACGAGTATCAGAACAGCGAGACCGTTGAGAAGGAGACCTACAATGAGAAGGGTCAGATCGTGAAGGCGGAGAAGCAGCAGGATAAGCCCTCTAAGCTCCATGCCCGTCGTCAGATCATGGCGTATCTCTACGACATTCCGGAACCCAAGCAGGAGAAGGACGGCAAGGTCGAGAGCAAGAGCGATTACAAAGAGCGCACCAAGGATAACCGTCATCCCGTCGTGGAGAAGCTGTTCCGTGAGATCGCGCCGAAGTATGACGCACGCATCAAGGAAGGCAAGAAGGGCGGCTACACCCGCATCACCAAGCTCGGACCGCGCCGCGGCGACGCAGCCGAAATGGTCGTTTTAGAGCTTGTCTGATTGATTAAACAGATAAAAAGCCTGTCAAAAGACGGGCTTTTTTGTTTTTGCTTGCATTCTTTCTCATAACCTGTTAAACTATATATGATTCAATGATTGATCAAACGATATCAGGAAGGGGGAAATACCGATGAGACGCAAAACAAAACAAATCTTTTTATTCGCGCTTGCATTCCTGATGCTGGCAGGCAGCGTTGCCTGCGGCTCCGGAAACGACGCGATGAACGCCATGGTGCAATCCCTGACGCAGGAACGTAAGGAACTGCAGGAAAAACTCGACACAGCGCAGAAAGAACTGAATGATATCAGGATCGAACTGAACGACACGAAGAACAAGCTTCTCGACGCCGAATCGGATGCGGAATACGCCAGGCAGGAGCTTCAGAAAGCCCGGTCTGCACCGACACCGCAACCGTCCGTTGTCACACAGACGGAAACAGTCACCGAAAAGTATGCGTACGGCGTCGGCTGTACCGTAAACGGCAGCTCGTCCGTCAAGCTGGAAGGAGAAGAGAAGATCAAATGCGTCGCGAATGAGATCGAGGGGTACGTATTCGATCATTGGGAAATAAACGGCACGCCGCAGGACGCCACGGATAAGACCCTTGAATTTGTCGCAGCCGAAACCACGCTGGTTCAGGCTGTTTTCCACGAGCGTCACACGCTCAAGTGCATCAACTGCCATTTCGAGTTTCTCAACGTGTTCGGGAATGCTGCCGGCAAGGACTATACGGAATTCGATTTTGAAGAGGACTATCAGAATCCGAACACCAAGGAGACGGTAACAGGCGGACTGATGAGCTTTTACGTGTTCGCGGACGTCCCGAGAAATCAGCAGGTCGATTACTGGCTGATCAACAACGTGAAATATCAGTTCCCGCAGAATGTTGTAAAATTCAGGATCGAGGATCTGGATGAGGCGACGGTGATCGAGGTCGTATTCAAGGGACAGACGAGGCAGAAGACGCCCGCGCCGGGTAAGACGCCCGCGCCGACAAAAACCTATAACGTGACCTGCCACAGCTGCAGGTTTATGTATAACGGCAGCTGGAAAACGAGCGGCAAAGTGCCGGCAGGCACAAAGATCACGATCAGCGGAACGACAGATTCCACAGAGGCATATTTCGACGGCACACCGTCCTCCGTGAACCGCCATTTCACGAGTCCGAGCTCGGGCAGTTCCGGGAAATGGGTCTTCACCTATACGTACACCGTGAACAGCGATGTCGATGTCTGGTTCCGCGGCGTGGTGAACTGACGAACGGAACCGAAAAGGGATGTTTCTTCGCAAACGTCCGATCAGCACAAAGCGCGGGGAGTCGAGAGATCGGCTCCCTCTTTGTTTGTGCGGCTGCGGCGCAGTATTGTCTTTCTTCGGCGAGTGACAGAGTGCTTTGCAATGTGATATGCGGGCCGCCGGGGACGTCAGCCCCTGCTGAATGATCATCGATTCGTTCCTCCTCGCACAGCGAGCGCTCAGTTCCGCGCCCCCTACGGGATATGTGTGCAAACCAAAAGCCTTCCCCTGATGTGGGGAATGTATCAGCCGCAAGGCTGACGGATGAGGAGTACACGCAGAAAAACGGACGCTTTTCGCGGATGGATTGCGCTTTGTACATGAAAAAGGAGCTGCCCTCGGGCCACACTTCGCAAGGAAGTTGCTTTGAGGCAGGCATTACCGGCTAAAAAGGACATGAAGGGGCTGTCGCAAAACGTGAGAATTGCGACAGCCCTTTTTTAACGGAAAACGGCAGAAAACAGCACAGGAAAAGCAGGTATGTGGATAACTTTGGAAACGCAAAGTTGGCATACCTGCTTTTTTGGTACGCCCGGCTGGTTATTATTCAATTCCGTGGAGAATTAAGACGGAGGTTTTTTGAATATCTGCGTACCCGTCCGTTTTTGCTGAATCTTTGTGTGCAGCTTGTTGACGTTATATGCCATCGCCAGCAACAGGATTTCTGTGTGAACCTTCTTCTGACCTCGAAGCAAAAACTGGCGGAAGCCGTAGTCCTGCTTTACGACACCGAAAGCGCCCTCCGACTGGATTGAGCGGTTCATCCGCAGCAAAATGCCCTGTTCGCTGGTGATCCGTTCCAGCGAGGCTGCACGTTGCTCTATGAAACGCTTGGAAACGTGGATCTGTCTGTTTCCCTTCGCTTTGGTGCAGGTCTTCTTATGTGGACAGCCTCAGCAGTCGTCGCACTCGTAATAGGTAATCTCGCTCTCAAAGCCGCTCTTGCTCTTTCGCTTGCCGACATACTTTGCCCGGAGCTTTTGTCCGGCCTGACAGGTGTACTCGTCGTTCTCCGCGTCATATGCCATATTCTCCCGCAGGACCATGTTGCTCTTGTACTTTTTCGTCTTGCTGCGCTCGTAGTTCTGTGGCTTGATGTAGCATTCAGTATGCCTGCTTCTCCGCCATTTCTTTTTTCTCCGCAGCGCGGCGCCTGACATTTGATCTAAGACTGTCAAAGCGGCTGCTCATTTTCTTTGGTTGTTTTTGCGGATCGTTTCCTCAGCGCCGCATACGCAAACCACATCGCATGAAAGGCCAGGATCAGCAAGACCGCGTAGATTCCGGCGCGCAGATACTGGTTTTCCGGGAATAACGGCATATCCAGCCGCAGGAACAGGTAATCGGACCCCGGGAACGCCTCGTTCAGAAAAAATGCAGGGATCAGCATCAGCGTGATCGCGCCCGTGCTGACCCAGATATCCCTGTAGCGCGGCCGCATCCCGTGCACGATCATCATATAGACCGTGCTGAAAATCGGAATCAGGTGCTCACCGAAGTACTGGTAATAGCGGTAATACGAGGGGTCCACATCGTTCAGCACTGTCTGCGGAATGATACAGGCGATCGTCGCGCCGAACAGGGTCACGAAAAAGTTGAAGCCGAACAGCGTACGATTTTTGCTGACGACCATATACATGCAGGAGATGAGGCCGATGTCGCAAAGATGCAGCGGAAGTTTCGACATCATCAGGTACTGCCCGCTGGTGTCCCCAACATACAGCAGCCAGACGAAGAAGCTGAACTCCATGAGGAACATCGAAAAGGACAGCCATCGGCGCAGGGTCTCTTCCTGTTTCCACGCACGGAGGCTCTCCCTTTTCCTCCAGACGAAGATCAGCGCGGCGGCACACAGAAGGACAGGGATCAAATGCATGAGGCTGTAGGCGCGGAACGCACCGGGGCTGCCAAAGCCGAAGAACCCGTCGGAATAGTAGGTGTAATCGCCGCTCACTGCTCTTTTCCCCCTTTTTCATAGTAGGCATCGATGTACATCCTGCAGAGTTCCCTGAGCGGAAGACCGCTTTTGTACTTCTCTTCCATCATCCCGAGGATCCTGCGCGGCACGGTCAGTTCTCCGCCCGGGTCTCTGCTGCGGTTCCTGGCAGCAAGCGCCTCGATCGCGGAATCGATGCTGGGGCAGTCGAACTCGCCCGCTGATTGGTAATAGGATACGGTCTGTTTTTTCCTCTTTTTATGAACGCTGTTATGCGCGGCGCGCAGCAGCAGCGCCACAGCGAACGCAATCAGGACCATGCCAAGCACAACGAGCGGCAGCGGTACATACTGCGTAATATCCCGGATCTGGTAGTGGTCTCTCCAGCCACCGTTCTCCTCCCCGATCACAAAAACCAGCACGAAATAGAGGGCTGCATACAGGACGACTGGCGCGATCGCAAGAAACGTCGAGCGGAAGCTGACCTTGTGGTCCGAATTGATGAAAATGAACAGCAGGATCGCAATGATCGGGTTGATCGTATGGAAGAGGATATTGTTCGAATACAGCATCATGCGGTAGTAACTGGTCATCGGAGAAAGGACTGTGACCGCAATGAGGAACGTCAGCGCCACACCGGTTGTCGCCATGTACAGCACGTTTACGACCCAGCGCGGCAGATGATAGTTGTCATAGCGCAGTCCGTCGACGGCGTACGGGATACACAGCGCCGCAGCGATGCCTGCGAACATATTTGCCAGGATCGTGAACATATGGTAGGACTTCCATCCGACCTCCTGAACGATCGCGTCCGGCGTGCTCAGCAGCTGGTCGCACACTGCAAGAAAGACCAGGAATGAAAGCAGTGAGCAGGAAACGACAGCCACCCTGCAGCGCATCCGGTTCGTTCTGATTGCATCTGGCATTTCTTTTTTCCTCCTTTGTCCGGAAAAGCGTCCGCCCTTACGAAGCAGGACGGCAACACGAGATGGTTATTTGCTTCGGTTCCGTTTACACAGATTCCTCTGCCTGATTTCCTCACAAAACCCGATGATCTAATAATTGTACCATTACTGGCTGGCGTGGTCAAATTTCTCGTATATTTCTCGTATTCAAACGGAAAGGAGATGCTTCCTTACGAAGCGCCTCCTTCGGGCAGCTCCTTTGCTGTATTGTATGCGTTACACCATCTTCGGCACGAGCATCAGCGCAAGACCGAAGAGGATCAGAAGCGAGGTCACGTCCACGATCGTGGTGATGAACGGTCCCGCCATGACCGCCGGGTCGAAGCCGATTTTCTTCGCGAGGATCGGCAGCGAGCAGCCGATGAACTTTGCAAGGAACACGGTGCAGCAGAGCGCGATCGAAACGGTGACCGCGATCAGAAGATACGGCGTAAACTGGTTATTGAAGCTGTTGTGGTAGGTGATCGCGTACATCATCATCATCTTGCCGAAATTGACGACGGCGAGCGTTGCGCCGGCGAGCAGCGAGATGCGCCACTCCTTGAAGATGACGCGGGGGAGATCCTTAAACTCGATCTCGCCGAGGGAGATGCCGCGGATGACCGTGACGGACGCCTGATTGCCCGCGTTGCCGCCGGTGTCCATCAGCATCGGGATACACGCAAGCAGCATCGCGCTGATGAAGGACTGGAACTGCACGCTCATCAGGTTGCTGAAATGGTTGATGACGAGCTCGGTGAAGATCGCGGCGACCATCAAAATGCACAGCCACGGAATGCGGTGGATGTACAGCGAGAATACGCCGGTCTTGAGGTACGGCTTGTCGGACGGCGTGATTGCCGCCATCTTTTCGATATCTTCCGTTGCCTCTTCCTGCAGGACGTCGATTGCGTCGTCGACCGTGACGATACCGACGAGGCGGTTTTCGCCGTCCACGACCGGCAGCGCGATGAGGTCGTATTTAGAGAGCGTCTGCGCCACGGTCTCCTGGTCGTCCATCGTGGTGCAGGAGATCACGTTCGTTTCCGCAAGGTCGCCGATCAGCACGTCCGGCTGCGAAAGGATCAACCGGCGGATCGTCACGAAGCCGTAGAGCGTGCGGTCCGCGCGGGTAACGTAGCAGATGTTGATCGTTTCCTTGTCGATGCCGGTGCGGCGGATCGTTTTGATCGCGTCCTCCACGGTGAAAGTCGGGCGCAACTCGACGTATTCCGTCGTCATAATGCTGCCCGCCGAATCGTCCGGGTACTTCAGAAGCTCGTTGATCAGCTTGCGCGTGTCGGGATCCGCCTGCGCAAGGATCCGCTTCACGACGTTCGCCGGCATTTCCTCAACGATATCGACGGCGTCGTCGATGTACAGCTCGTCGATGACCTCCTTGAGCTCGGAATCCGAGAAGCCCTTGATGAGAAGCTCCTGGGAATCGCTCTCCATCTCGACGAAGGTGTCCGCCGCAAGCTCCTTCGGGAGCAGGCGGAACAGCCGCGGCAGGAATTCGGGCTCGAGGTCCTCAAACAGCGCGGCAATATCCGCTGCGTTCATCGTGACGAGGATGTCGCGCAGCGTTCCGTATTTTTTGGATTCGATCAGCGATGTGATCGCGGTGGCAAGATTTGCCATGACAGTCTTCCTCCTTTATGCAAAAATAGGAGCAAGACCCGCGTTTACGGGATCGGCAAGGTCGGCCGCCATAAGGGCACGTCCGAAGCGTTCCCGCATATCAGCGGGCTTGCGGAGCCGGTACTACTGCCTGCATCCATGACAGCCACCTCCTTTGCAAATGAAGAATGAAGAAATGAAGAAATGTGTTCATATCCTCAACAAATCAATTGTATTCCGTTCGGGTTCGGTTGTCAACGGGGAAAATGTGCCGGCTTGCATTTTTCACGCGGTTGTGGTATCATGTGCCGATCCGAAGGAGGAAGAAGGCATGGAACCGATCGCAAGACTTTGGTGGCTGTTTGCGGCGCTCGGCGTGATGAGCGTCGTCACGTTCGCGGTGTACGCCTATGACAAGCATATCGCGCAGGCGGGAAAGGGCAAGCGCCGCGTGCCGGAGCGCACGCTTTTGCTGCTCGCATTTTTGGGCGGCTGCATCGGCGCGCTTCTGGGCATGGTCCTTTGCCGGCATAAGACGAAGCACATCCGGTTTCTTGTGCTCGTGCCGCTGTCCGTGATCCTGTGGGTCGGCGGGCTCGGCGCGCTGATCGCGCATCTTTCAGGCGCATTCTGACGGACGGAAGATTCGCGAATCGTTTTTGATTCTGTTACATTTCCGACGCATTTGCATCGTATAATGAGTATGCTCAAAAATGGGCAAGCCTGTTTATACAGGCAAAAGGAGGAACACATATGAAAAAAAGGATCGGCGTTATACTCGTCGTATTGTTATGCGTATTATTGCCCCTGACCGCGCTTGCGGAGGGCGAAGGAGAAACGGAGGCAACGCCCGAACCGACGACCGCTCCGGCGGACGCGGTCGAGATCACGCCTGCGCGCGACAGCGATACCTATAAGGAATGGCTGATGGATTCGTTCGATCAGACGCTGCTCGGCAAGAACGAGAACCTGAGACGGCAGATCGAACACGTGCTCAGAAGCGAGGAGATCACGGTCACCGCGGACAATTACAAGAACATCATTCGCTATGTGAATGAAGCGGTTTCGAATCAGCAGCTTTCGCAGGACGCGGCGCTGGACTATTATACCGAGGAGGATTTCGAGGTTGCGGCGCAGCTGATCGAAAAGATCGCCAACGAGCTGGGACTGGAATATTCGATCGATCCGAGCAATGATTCCCAGAATGAATATGCCCGCGTGATCACGATCAAAAAGAACGGAAAGCTCCTGGGACGCATCAACAGCGACGCGAAAACAGACGTCGGCGACGCGCCTTCGTTGGGTTGGATCATCGGCGGCGGAATTCTGATCGGCGCGGCGGCGGTCTTTGCGGTCGTTCTGATCGTGCTCACGGAACGCAAAAAGAAGAAGGCGGCATAAGCGATGGAAACACGTGAGAGGGGGAGTTCTCCGGCGGGAAGGAGCGTCATGATGGTCATTCCGTTCCTGCTGTTCTTTGCCGGCGTATTCAGCCTGGGCATGTACCTGTATCAATCGGTGGTTGAGGAGACCGCCTTTTTCGGGCTGCTGGTCGGCAAAACGGCGCAGACGGAACTCGTGGACGAGAGCACCGGCTTTGTTCCCGGCGAGCGCAGAAACGCGCTTTCCGAGGTTCCCGCGATCCGCTACGGCAGACAGTTTGCGCAGCTGAACGTCACATGGCCGGGCGGCGGCTGGCGCATTCAGAACGTGCCGGTTTATCTCGGATCGGATAAAAAGCTTTTGAAGAAGGGCGCGGGCATGTCGTTCGGCTCGGCATTCCCCGGGGAACGCGGCTGTACGATCCTGTCGGCGCATGTGACCCGCGATTTTGCGGAGCTTGAGGATACGCCGATCGGCGCGGTCGTGTTGGTGGAAACGATCTACGGACCGTATGCGTACCGCGTGGAGGAAAAGAAGACCGCAAACGGAACCGACCGCTGGTATATGGACGCGGGACAGAACGCTGACCTTGTGCTGTATACCTGCTATCCGCGAGACAACGGCGGCAAACGCCGCACCGAACGCTGTGTGCTTTTGTGCACGCTGATCGACGGA
This sequence comes from uncultured Clostridia bacterium, assembly GCA_947168855.1. Classification (GTDB taxonomy): domain Bacteria; phylum Bacillota; class Clostridia; order Christensenellales; family CAG-138; genus UBA3792. The sequence continues at coordinate 122,415 of CAMVNO010000006.1, read as the reverse complement.
ACGGAGGTGGGCGAATGAAGTTCTTCCGGTTCATCGGAACGGCGATCGTTCTGATCCTTCTCTGCGCTTCGATCGCGCTGACGCTCACGGCAGGCGGGCTGCGCTTTCTTGCGCTGAACCCCGATTATCTCAAGGCGTTTATGCCGACCAAAAGCTACTGCGCCGAAATGCGCGCCGCGCTTTCGGAGGATCTCGATCACGTAGCGCTGTTGTACGGACTCCCGGAGGGTACGCTTTCGGAGGTCGTCACGGACGATGCGATCCATGCCCACACGGTGACGCTGATCGACGCGCTGTACGCAACGGACGCGAAGGCGCCGCTTTCGCTTCCGGCGTATCCGGCAGACGGATTCAAGAGCTATCTTCGCGCAAATACGGCGTTTTCCGCCGAGGCCGTCGACGATTGCGCCGAGGACGCGGCGCAGGCGGTCACGGAGGACCTCTCCGCCGTCAACACAGCGCTTCTCATCGAGCCGTTTCTGAAGCTCAAAAACCACACGTTCTCGCGGTCGTCGCTGGTGTTGTTTGCCGCAGGCATTCTGCTTTCGATCGTGATGCTCGTCTTCCTTTCGATGCTGTATTACGGCAAGGCGAAGAAAACGGGCGCGGTGCTGCGTACGGGCGGCTGCTTTATGGGCGTGACGCTCGTGTTCGTGCCGGTCATGCAGTTTATCCTGTTCGGATATGTGGAGCGGCTGAACATCACGGCAAGCGCGTTTCGCGTGATCCTGACGGGCTTCCTGAATACGATCCTGTACGGATGGTTCATTGCGCTGCTCGCGTTGGAGCTTTTGACATTCCTGCTGCTGCTTTTCGCGATCGTGCGGGCAAGCCGCGGCAGCAAAAACAGAAGGGCAAGATAAGCGGCTGCGAAAAAGCGGCGGAAACCGCGTCGAAACCGCAAAAAACTTCGATCAAATCAAGAAAAAACGCTTGACAAAAGCGGAAAGCGTCATTATAATATTCGTGTTTTCAAGCAGAGCGCCCGCTCTCACCTGCCGGCAATTGCGCCGCGTCACGGTTCATAGATCGCAACAGCTTTCTCGTGGTGGGTGCATTCTGCGCCCACTATTTTTCTTAGGAGGTGTTTTTTCATCGCTACGCAGGATATGCAGATCAACGAAGAGATCCGCGACCCCGAAGTGCGGCTTATCGACGAGAACGGACAGCAGCTCGGCATCATGGATGTGCGGGATGCGCAGCGTTTGGCGGATGAGCGCGGACTGGACCTTGTAAAGGTCTCCCAGAACGTTCCCCCGACCTGCAAGCTCATGGACTACAGCAAGTATCGCTATGACATGCTGAAGCGGGAGAAGGAACAAAAACGCAATCAGAAAATCATCGAGAACAAGGAGATCCGCCTGTCTGCAACGATTGATGTGCATGACATGGAAGTCAAGGCGAAACAGTGCGACAAGTTTCTGCGTAACGGCGACAAGGTGAAGGTGTCCATCCGCTTCCGCGGCAGACAGATCACCAAGGGCGAAATGGGCGAGGACGTCATGGAGAGCTTCTTCAATATGGTGTCCGACGTCGCGGTGAAGGAACGTCCTCCCAAGCAAGAGGGCAGAAACATGTTTATGGTGCTTGCACCGAAAAAGTAATCGAAAGTATTAGCAGGAGGAACAATCATGCCGAAAATCAAGACCCATCGCGGCGCAGCAAAGCGTTTTTCCCTGACCAAGTCGGGCAAGATCAAGCGCGCCAAGGCTTACAAGAGCCACATTCTCACCAAAAAGAGCACCAAGAGACTTCGCGGTCTGCGTCAGACCGGCTACATCGCCGAAGAAGAGCAGAAGAAGATCCGCAAGCTGATTCCGTATAAGTAAGGAGGAACAAAACCATGGCAAGAATTAAGAGAGCAGTCAACGCCGTCAAGAAACGTCGTAAGGTCCTCCGCCTCGCAAAGGGCTACTACGGAGCAAAGAGCAAGCAGTATCGCGCTGCAAGCCAGCAGGTCATGAAGTCGATGGCATATGCGTACGTCGGCAGAAAGCTCAAGAAGCGTGAATACCGCAAGCTGTGGATCGCCCGTATCAACGCAGGCGCCCGCATGAACGGCACCACCTACAGCCGTCTCATCAACGGTCTCAAGCTCGCCAACGTCGACATCAACCGCAAGGTCCTCGCAGACCTCGCGATCACCGACATGAACGCGTTCGCAAACCTTTGCGAGATCGCAAAGGCGGCGCGCAACTGAGCCGAAGACAGCAGGCTCCCGCAATGCGGGAGCTTTAGTCTGTCGTAAAAGGCGCCAGACCGTTTGCGACGAATACAATGATGAATAATACCGATTTGTTGAAAGGGCTCGAAGCCCTTTCTTTGATTGATGTTTCGTCGCAAACTATCCGCGTTTTCGCCCGGTCGCATACATTGGTATAGCTCCTTCGCGAAAACGTGAATTCTGACTGCCTTTACGGCAGCCTGCTCAGCGTGTCAAAAGGTTTTTTGATACGCTGAGGCGCCGATGACAGAAAACATCGCCAGTTCTTGCAATTTGGATGCGGATTTGGTACTATAACAAAGTCGGGATTTTCTTGTAAGGAGAGAAAACAATGAAACGGTTGGTTTGCATTCTTTTGATTGCGGCGCTGTTCTGCGCCTGTGCGGGAACGCAGGGAGCGGAAAAACCGGCGGAGCCCGTTGAGAGCGGGGAATACAGCGCAGACTATGCGCAGCGCGTTGCCGAGGCATGGGACGCGGCAGGGTATCTGAAGGACATGGCGCGTTACTCCGACGTGGACCTTTTAGACTACTACGGGATCGATCTTGCGGCATGCAAGTGCGGCGTGGGCTACGCGGACGCCGTAGGCTACACGACGGAAGCGATCGTAGTCGTCGCGGAGGAATCGACCGCGGCGGAGATCATGCAGCTTCTGGAGGAGCATCTTTCCGCCATGCGGGAGACGTTCCGCTCCTATGATCCGGAAGCGCTGAAGATCGCGGAGCAGGCGATCCTTGAAAACAACGGCGGCGCGATCGTGATGATCGTTTCGCCGGACGCGCAGGCGATGCTCGAAACGCTGCGCACGGTCCGGCCGTAAATGGTCTTTTCGTCACTTACATTCTTATTTGCATTTCTGCCGATCACACTGATCGGCTATTACTTGTTGCCGAAAAAAGCGAAGATCGCGTTTCTGCTGCTTGCAAGCCTTGTCTTTTACGCATGGGGCGAACCGCTTTACGTGCTTCTCATGATCGGCTCGATCGTCATCAACTGGCTCATCGGGCTCGGCATGGACAAAAGCGCGCGGCACAAAAAGGCGTTTCTGATCGCATCGGTCGTGCTGAACCTTGCGCTGCTGTTCACATTCAAGTATACGGGGCTCTTCTGGAATACGGTCAAAGGATTGTTCCCCGCGCCGCTGTCTCAAAAAACGGTTTCGATCCGGCTGCCGATCGGCATTTCCTTTTTCACGTTTCAGATCATGTCCTATGTGATCGACCTGTACCGCGGCAAGACGAAGGTACAGAAGAATCCGATCAAGTTCGGCGCGTATGTCACGATGTTCCCGCAGCTGATCGCGGGACCCATCGTGCGCTACGTGGATATCGAAGCGCAGCTGGACCATCCCGATCTTTCGACGGATTCGATTGCGGACGGCATACGGCAGTTCCTCGTGGGTCTCGGCAAAAAGGTGCTGATCGCGAACACGATGGGAACCCTCTGGGCACAGCTTTCCGCGTCGCCCGCCGAAAACGGCGTGCTCGGCGCATGGGTCGGGATCTTTGCATACTCGTTCCAGATTTATTTTGACTTTTCCGGCTATTCCGACATGGCGTGCGGGCTCGGGCGGATGCTCGGCTTCCGCTTCATGCAGAATTTCAACCATCCCTACATTGCGGACAGCGTGACCGATTTCTGGCGGCGCTGGCATATTTCGCTTTCGACGTGGTTCCGCGAGTATGTGTATATCCCGCTCGGCGGCAACCGCAAGGGCTTACCGCGACAGATTCTGAACCTTCTGATCGTCTGGGCGCTTACGGGGCTCTGGCACGGCGCAAGCTGGAATTTTGTCGTGTGGGGCATGTATTACGGCGTGCTGCTGACGCTCGAAAAGCTGTTCTTCGGCAAGGCGATGGAAAAGCTTCCGAAGGTCGTTCGCTGTCTTGTGACGTTTCTGATCGCCTCGATCGGCTGGGGTATCTTCTATTTCACCGATTTTTCCGCGCTCGGCGTGTATTTCGGCTCGCTGATCGGCATCGGCAATCCCGGGCTGATCTCCGCAAGGTCCGGCGCGTGGTGTCTCGGCTATCTTCCGATGCTCTCGCTTGCCGCCGTTGCCGCAACGCCGCTCGGCGCGTTTACGGCAAAGAAGCTCGAGCGTTATCGCTGGTTCAGACCGGTACGGCTCGTCGCCTGCATCCTGCTGTTTGTGCTCTGCATCGCCTCGCTCGCGTCGCAGAGCTATAACCCGTTCATCTATTTCCGGTTCTGAGAGGAGGTGCAGACGTGAAACGAAATGTGTGGAATACGCTGACCGTCGTGCTGTTTGCGCTGCTTCTTTCAGCCGTGCCGATCGCTTTTTTGCTGCTGCCGTACCGCACGTTTTCCGACGCCGAGCGCCGCTACCTTGCCGAGCCGCCGAAGGTTTCGGAACAAAAGCTTTCCGACTGGTCCTATGACGACAAGGTCGAGACGTTTCTTGCAGACCATCTGCCGCTTCGAAACGCGCTGGTTTCGATCAATGCCTACGCGACGCTGTACACGGGACGGCAGGTGAGCGCCGATATCTATTGCGATTCGGAAGGCTACCTGATCGAAGCGCCGACGGACTTCAACGCGGCCGAGGTCGAAAAACGGCTCGATCGTATCGCAAAGGCCGGCGAACGGGCGGGGCTCGTGCCGCGGCTGCTGATCGTGCCGTCGACGGGATATATCCGAAGCGAAACGCTTCCGAAACCGCTTGCCGCGCTGTATCGCGACGGGGAGGTCTTAAAGCAGATCGAAGAGAAGCAGGGCGTCTCGCTTGTGCCGATCGCCGGGCGGTTCCGGGACGAGGGCGCGTCGTGGTACTACCGCACCGATCACCATTGGACGGCGGACGGCGCGTTTGCGGCGTACGAGGCGTATATGCGCGCCGCAGGGCACGAACCGCTGTCGAAAGAGGCGTTCACCCGCCGCGGGATTCCGGGGTATTCCGGCTCCACGCGCTCGCGGTCCGCGCTGTGGCTGCATCCGACCGAGCCGCTGACGGTCGACGAGCCGAAGGACTGCGAACTGACTGTCACGTTTTCCGACAGAGAGGGGACGTTTACGAGCCTGTTCTTTGCAGAGCATCTCAATGAATACGACTGGTATCCGTACTTTCTGGACGGCAATCATCCGGTCACGGTGATCGAAAACAGAAACGCCGCGGCGGACGCGCCGGTGCTGCTCATGGTCAAGGACTCGTTCGGCAACACGCTCGCGCCGTATCTCGTACCGTCGTACCGGACGATCGTCATGGTCGACCCGCGCTATACGAAGCAGAGCGTTTCCGAGCTTGCCGCACAGTACGGCGCAGACGAGCTTCTGTTCTGCTATTCGATCGAGCGCATCGCAACCGAAGAGAGCCTGAAGCTGTTGAAATAGCGGAAAATCCGCGGTTGACAGACGCGGATTTGTGCGATACAATAGGCAAAGCGTTGAAGGTGTCAGGTACCGTCCGAACGCAGTGAAAGAGAGCCTCCGCCGCGGCTGAAAGCGGGGGAACAGGGCACGGACGGGAAGGTTCAGCACCGGAGCATCTCCTTTCGGAGCGCGTCCTCGCGTTATCGGGGAAACGAGAGAAGGGCATTGCCCTTAATTTGGGTGGTACCGCGGAAAGTTTTTTCGTCCCATGCATCTGCATGGGACTTTATCTTTATAAGGAGGAATGTATGGCTATCACGATGGAAGAGCTGCGGCAGCAGTTCTATGAGCATTTACAGCAGGCGAACGCCGCGGAAGCGTTCGAGGAGCTGCGCGTCCGGTATCTCGGCAAAAAGGGCGAGGTTACGGGACTTTTGAAGAACATGGGCGCGATCGCGCCGGACATGCGCAAGGAGTACGGCGCCAAGGTCAACGCGCTCAAGGAAGAGGTCGAATCGAGCATCAGAAAGCGCATCGAGGAAGCGCACGCGCGCGAGCTGGAGCTGAAGATCGCGGCGACCGAGCGCTATGACCTTTCCCTGCCGAGTTCGCTCAATGAGGGCAGCTATCACCCGATCACGCTCGTGCAGCGCGAGGTCGAACAGATCTTCGCGTCGATGGGCTTCACGATCGAGGACTACGACGAGATCGTCGACGATTACCATTGCTTCGAGGCGCTGAACATCCCGAAGCATCATCCCGCGCGCGACATGCAGGACACGTACTATCTCAGCAACGGTCAGCTTCTGAAGACGCACACGTCCGCCGCGCAAAACGCGATCATGCGGAAGTACGGCGCGCCGCTCCGCGCGATCTTCCCGGGACGCTGCTTCCGCAATGAGAGCACCGACGCCTGCCACGAGAACACGTTCTTCCAGATGGAGGGCATCATGATCGACGAGAACATCTCGATCTCGAACCTCATCTACTTTATGAAGACGATGCTGAGTGAGGTCTTTCAGCGCGACGTCAAGGTGCGTCTCCGTCCGGGCTTCTTCCCGTTCGTCGAACCGGGCTTCGAGCTCGACATCTCCTGCGCGATCTGCGGCGGCAAGGGTTGTCCGTCGTGCAAGAACTCCGGCTGGCTCGAGCTCTGCCCCTGCGGCATGATCCACCCGAACGTACTGAAAGCGGGCGGCATCGACACCGAGAAATACACCGGCTTCGCGTTCGGTCTGGGGCTTACGCGTCTTGCCATGATGAAATACGGGATCAAGGACATCCGCGACCTGAACAGCGGAAACCTGAAGTCCCTCGACCAATTCGTGAAGTAAGGAGGCAGAACCATGAAAGTTTCCATGAACTGGATCTCGGAATACGTCGATCTTTCGGGACTCGATCTTGATGATCTGATCCATCGCTTCACGCTGTCTACCGCGGAGGTGGAGGACGTTTACCATCTCGGAACCGAGATCAACGGCGTCGTCGTCGCGGAGATCAAAACGATCGACGCGCATCCGAATTCCCAAAAGCTGCATCTACTCGAGCTCGACCTCGGCGATCACACCGACCGCTGCGTATGCGGTGCACCCAACGTGCGCGTAGGTATGCGCGTGCCGTTCGCGCCGTTCGGGGCGTCCGTCGTCGGCATGACGATCGGCGAAGCCACGATCGCGGGCGTCGTTTCCCGCGGCATGTGCTGCTCGGCGGCGGAGCTCGGCATTGCGGATTCCTCGAGCGGGCTTCTGGAGCTTCCGGCGGACGCGCCGCTGGGCAAGCCCGTCAAGGAACTGTATGCGTTCGAGGATACCGTGTTCGAGGTCGACAACAAGTCGCTGACGAACCGTCCGGACCTCTGGGGACATTACGGCATCGCGCGCGAATTCTCTGCGATCGCAAAGCGCCCGCTGAGGCCGCTGGAGCTCGACGATCTCAATAAATACGACGCTTTGGACCCGGTGCCGCTCGGCGCGATCGACCCGGAGCTGTGCTATCGTTATTCCGCAATCCGAGCGGATCACATCCAAAAAAAGGTCAGCCCGATCGACATGCAGATCCGCCTCTATTACTGCGGCATGCGCGCGATCTCGCTGCTTGCCGACCTGACCAACTACGTCATGCTTGAGCTCGGACAGCCGACGCACGCGTTCGATTCGCGCATGGTCGGCACGATCGGCGTACAGCGCTTCCCGGAGCCGTTCGCGTTCAAAACGCTGGACGACGTTGAACGGAAGATCGACCCCGAAACGCTGATGATCACAAGCGACGGGAAACCCGTCGCGGTCGCGGGCGTCATGGGCGGACTGAACAGCGAGATCGTAAGCGATACGGATTCGGTCACGCTCGAATGCGCCACGTTCTCCGCGGTGTCGGTCCGCAAGACCTCAAGCCGCATCGGACTTCGCACCGACGCGAGCATGCGCTATGAGAAGACGCTCGATCCGGAGCTGTGCGCGCTCGCCGCGGGCAGATTCTTAAAGCTTCTGCTTGCGATCGATCCGGAAGCGAAGGTTGTAAGCCGCTATACGGACTGCTGGCAGTATCACTATCCGGAAATCGAGCTGCATTTCGACAAGGCGTTCGTCGACCGCTACACCGGCATCGACATCGCCGACGCGCAGATCAACGATACGCTGACGCGGCTCGGCTTCGGCGTCACCGAACAGAACTCCGTCTTCGACGTCAAGGTCCCGTCGTGGCGCGCCACCAAGGACGTGACGATCCCCGCGGACGTCATCGAGGAGATCACGCGCATCTACGGCTACGACAATTTCAAGATCGAGACCACGATGAGCGCGCTGCGCCCGGTGCAGCCGCTCAGAGTGAAAGCCGACGAGAAGGCGATGAAGGACGCGCTTGTGAAGACCTTCGGGCTCCACGAGGTCCACACCTATCTCTGGTGCGATGCGAAGAAGCTGAAGGACCTCAATATTCCGCTGCCCGAAAACGTGTATCTCTTAAACGGCATGAATCCGGACGCGACCGTGCTGCGCACCGCCATGATGCAGACGCTGCTGCCGGTTCTGAAGGAGAACCGCTTCTATGCGCCGGCGTTCGGCGTGTTCGAGATCGGCAGAACGGTCAAGGGACAGAGGGAGGACGGCACAGTGAATGAGCGCAGAACGCTCGGCGTCGCCCTGCTTTCGCACGACAGGGAGCGCACCGTGTTCCTCTCCGCGCGCGACATGATTTCTTCGATTCTGTTCGACATGCGCAGGATCCGCCCGACGTTCGAGCGTGTTGCGCCGATCAACGCCTGGGAGCATCCCGCAAACACCGCGGCGATCCTTCTGGACGGCAAAACGATCGGCACCATGTCGACCGTGCATCCCGAAATTGCGGCGGAGATCGACAAAAAAGCCGCACTCGTCACACTCGAGCTTGACATGGACGCGCTTGCCGAGATCGGGGAAGCCGACCTCAAGTATCGCGAGGCGTCCCGCTTCCCGGGCATCGACATCGACCTTTCGTTCGTCGTCGATAAGGACGTCACATACGCGGACGTGACCGGTCCGTTCTTTGCGGACCGCGACGAAACGCTGCAGGGTATTTCGCTCGTCGATATCTACGAAGCGGACGTCAAGAGCATGACGATCCGGCTCTCGTTCGTGTCCCCGGTCAAGACGCTCCAGAAGGCGGAGGTGCAGGCGTATATCGACCGCATCCTCGCTGTTCTCGCGGAAAAGAACATCCGTCTGCGCACGGTTTAAGGAGGTATATCATGGCATTCAACGTAGCAAAGGTCACCGACGATCTCGTCAAATGGCTCAACGACTGGTTCGATGAAAACGGTCCCGGCTGCAACGCCGTGATCGGCATCTCCGGCGGCAAGGACAGCTCGGTCACCGCGGCGCTGTGCGTCAAAGCGCTCGGCGCGGACCGCGTCATCGGCGTTCTGATGCCGAACGGCGAGCAGTACGACATCAATGTAAGTGAGGCGCTTGTGAAGCATCTCGGCATTCGCTCCTACGTCGTCAACATCAAGGATGCGTACGACGGCGTCGTGAACGCGGCGAAGGCGGCGGGCGTGGAGCTTTCTAACCAATCCTACATCAACCTCGCGCCGCGCATCCGCATGAGCACGCTCTATGCGGTGTCGCAGTCGTATAACGGCAGAGTCATCAATACCTGCAACCTCTCCGAGGACTGGGTCGGCTACTCCACGCGCTACGGCGATTCCGTGGGCGATGTGTGCCCGCTCGGCAAGCTCACCGTTGCGGAGGTCAAGGAGATGGGAACATACCTGGGGCTTCCCGACATGTTCGTGCACAAGGTTCCGAGCGACGGGCTCTGCGGCAAGACGGACGAGGACAACCTCGGCTTCACCTACGCCGTACTCGACCGCTACATCCGCACCGGCGAGATCGACGATCCGGAGACCAAGGCGCTGATCGACCGCAAGCATAAGATGAACCTCTTCAAGCTTGAGCTGATGCAGACCTTCCAGTACGACCCGAACGCGGAAGAATGACGGAGAAGAGCACCGAACCGGTCCGCGCAATCAAAAAGGCGTGTACGCTTTTGGACCTTCTCACCGAGGCAAAACGCCCGCTTTCTTTGGGCGAGCTGACAGCATCCACGGGCTGGGCAAAGAGCACCGTTTACGGGCTTTTGAGCTCCATGCGAAGCTGTAACCTTGTGGAGCAGGACGCGCAGAGCGGGCGCTATACGCTCGGCGTGCGCCTGTTCGAGTACGGCAGCGCGGTGCAGAGTACGCGCAGCATCATTACGCTTTCGCGAGAGCCGATGGAGCGGCTCGTCAAGGCGACCGGCGAATCCGCGTCGCTGTCCATGCTCGACCGCGGCGAAGCGCTGGTGCTCGCGCACGCGGAGGCGGATTCCGGCTTTCACATCGTGTCCGAGACCGGCGCGCATCTGCCCGCGTTCTGCACGGCGCAGGGCAAGGTCCTGCTGTCCGCGCTTTCGGACGCGGGTGCCCGGCGCATCTTCGAAACGCAGTTTCAGCAGTTTACGCCGCATTCGGTTTCGAACGCCGACGCGCTGTTAACAGAGCTCAAAACGGTCCGCGAAACCGGCTGCGCGATCGAAAACGGCGAGTTTAAGATCGGCGTCCGCGGCGTTGCCGCGCCGATCAGGGACCACACCGGCGCGGTGCGCTATGCGCTGGGACTCATCGGCATGTTCCGCCGCGTCGACTCGGATGAGTTCCGCACCGCAACCGCCGAGGTCCGAAAAACCGCCGCGGCGATTTCCGACGCGCTCGGATACCGGGAGAACTGATTTCAAAGGAGCTTTCCTGCGGGGGAGCTCTTTTTTGTTTTCCCATAAACGGGATTGCAGCGCGGGCGGAAAGATGGTACAATAGAGGCAGAGGAACGGATATGGACTTTGATCGGATCATTCAAAACGGACAGATCGTTGACGGAAGCGGGGCGGAACCGTACCGCGCCGACGTCGGCATCATCGGCAAAACCATCGCGGCGATCGGCGATTTGTCTGCCGCTGCGGCGGGGGAGACCTTCGACGCGGCGGGCAGGGTCGTCACGCCGGGCTTTATCGACGCGCACCGGCACGCGGACACGGCGGTCTTTTGGAAAGACTTCGGAACCGCGGAGCTATTGCAGGGACTTACGATCGTCATCAACGGTAACTGCGGGCTTTCTGCCGCGCCGGTGTCCGGACCGCACAAAGCCCACGTTGCGGCGTATCTTTATCCGATCACGGGCGAACTCGGCGGTATCCCGGTCGAAAGCCTTGCGGCATATCACGCCGCGCTGAAAAACCGTCCGCTGCCGATCCACGCGGGCATGCTTGCGGGGCTCGGCACGATCCGCGCCGCCGTCGCGGGGTTCGAGAAAAACCTAACCGACGGAGATTACCGCGCGATCCGTGCGCTGCTTGCCTGCACGCTGTCCGAAGGCGCGCTCGGCGTTTCTTTGGGACTCGGCTACGCGCCGGAATGCTTTTTCGACACGGCGGGGCTCATCCGCGCGCTAGAGCCGATCCGCCATACAAATATCACGCTGTCCGTGCACATGCGTTCGGAATCCATGAACCTATTGCCGTCGATCGACGAGGCGCTCACGCTTGCAAAGGCGCTTCATGTACCGCTGCAGATCAGCCATCTCAAGGCGGTCGGGCGCGAACGGTGGGGAAGTCTTATCCATGACGCACTCGAAAGGATCCGCCGCGCGCGGGAGGACGGGCTTGACGTGCAGTGCGACGCCTATCCGTACACCGCGGGCAGCACGCAGCTTTTGCACGTTCTGCCGCCGGAGTTTCTGGCGGGCGGTACGGAAGCGATCGCAAGGCGGCTCGCCGATCCCGCGGCGCAAAAGGTGCTCAGGGAACGCTTTGAAACCGGCACGGATTACGACAACTACGCGATGCTGATCGGCTGGGAGAACATCGAAATCGCCTCGGTAAAATGCGAAGCGGATAAGCCGCTTGTCGGCAAAACGATCGCGGAGGCGGCGGGCGACGCGGAGCCGTGGCGGTTCTGCGCCGGGCTTCTCTCCCGCAATCGCTGCGCGGTCACAATGATCGACCGGCTGACCGCGGAGGATGACATCGCGGCGATCTATCAGGCGCCGTTTTCCTACGTGATCTCGGACGCGACGTATCCGACGGACGGGCTTTTGCATCCGCGCGTGTACGGAACGTTTGTACATATTCTTGAGCGGTTTGTGCGGGAGCGGAAAACGCTTTCGCTTCCCGCCGCGGTGCAGAAGATGACGCGCATGCCCGCGGACCGGTACGGGCTGACGAAGAAGGGACGGCTCGAACCCGGCGCGGACGCGGATCTTCTGATTTTTGATCCGGATCGCGTCCATGAGCGGGCGACGTATCGGGATCCCGCACGGACCGCGGAGGGGATCGATACGGTATTGGTCAACGGCGTGCCGGCGGTCGGAAACGGCGAACCGACAGGCAAAACAAACGGAACGGTTTTGGAACGGAGGAACCCATGAAACACGAAAATCAAAAGTGCAAGATCCTGGTGATTCGTGAGCTGCTGCTCGAAACGGACGAACAGCATCCGCTGACCGTGCAGGATTTCATCGACAAGCTCAAGGAGCGCGATATCGCCGCCGAGCGCAAGAGCGTGACGGACGATCTGCTGACGCTTTCAGAGTACGGTATGGACGTCGAATCGGTGGCGGTCGGCAAGCGCAAAGGGTATTATCTCGCGTCGCGTATGTTTGAGCCTGCGGAGCTCAAGATGCTCGTGGACAGCGTGCAGGCGGCGAAATTCCTGTCGCCGAAAAAGACGATGCGCCTGATCAAAAAGCTGGCGGCGCTTTCGAGCCGCGGGGAAGCGGCGCTCTTAAGGCGTCAGCTTTACATCTCCGACCGCGGCAAAACGGACAACGAATCCATCTTCTACAACATCGACGCCATCCACGGCGCGATCGCGGAGGATCGCGAGATCACGTTCCTGTACTGGCAGTACGACCTTAACAAAAAACGTGTTCCGCGCAGGGAAGGCGCGCGCTATCGGGTCAGCCCCTATGCGCTCGTCTGGGACGACGAATTCTATTATCTGATCGCCTATGACGCCGCCGACGCGCGCATCAAGCATTACCGCGTGGACAAGATGAACCGCATCACGATCGGCGACGCCGAGCGGCAGGGCAAGGACGTTTTCAAAGCGCTCGATATGTCCGCGTACACGAGCCGCAACTTTTCGATGTTTGCGGGGGAGGAGGCGGATGTGGTGCTCGACTGCGACGCGAGCGTGATCGGCGTGATCGTCGATCGCTTCGGCACCGACGTGTCGATCCATCCGAACGGCGACCGCTTCACCGCGTTTGTGCGGGTCGCCGTGTCCGAACAGTTCTTCGGCTGGGTCGCCGCGCTCGGCGGAACGGTGCGCATCGTTTCGCCGCAGCCCGTGAAAGAGCAATTCCTTGGGCTGCTGGATCGCGTGCGGAAAGCGCAGCAATAAGAAAAAAGCCGTCGATCGACGGCTTTTTTCAGCGAAATTCGTTATTCGGCTGCGTCCAGATTTTTGGTGAGATTCAGGTAAGCCTCGGGGTCCTTCACGCGCAGAAGTTCCAATGCGGCGACGGCGCGGACCGCCTTTTTGCCTTCTGCATCCAGATGCGAATAGCGTTCCAGAAGCGAGCGGTTGTCTCCGTCCAGAAAGATCAGCTTGTCGTCTGCGACAGGCTTGATGTCCAGTACGTCGCAGATATGCATGATCGTTTCAAACGAGGTGCCGCCGATCCCCTTTTGCAGCGCAGTCACAATGGTCGATTGCGGAACGCCTATATACATTGAGAATTGACGCACGCTGCGGAATTGCTTTTTAATCTCGGTTTTGATCAGTTTTGTCAATTCGTCCATTTCACACACCTCCGTTTCTGCTATGATAGCACAATATAAAAAATAATGTCAATAAAAATATATTGTACAATTGTGACTTTTTTGCAACGCGCATATCATCTGGGAAAAACAGGAAATAAGGAACAATTGTCTGAACATATTTTCGAAATGTGTTCAGTAAAAGCGCCTTGACGGGTGTGCCTGTGTCCGTTATACTGTTCTCCGTATGAGCCGCCCAAAATGCGGCCGGCGCCGACGCCTGCGATCAACGTACGATTGCTCCGATTCAACCGTTGGTTGCTGGTTTTTTTACCGTTCCGGGATATATACTGAAGACCATGAAAACGATTTTACCGCTGCTGAAACCGTATCGAAAACAAATCATCCTGACCGGGATTCTATGCGTCGCCTCCACGCTGGAGGGGACGTTCCTGCCGTACCTGATGAGCCGCATCGTCGACGACGGCATTGCCGCGGGCAATATGGGCGTCATATGGAAGCTCGGCACGCTGATGCTTGTGCTTGCGACCATGTCCATGCTCTGCGCGATCTGGACCGGCGCGGTCAACGCAAGGATCTCGGCGGGTTTTTCGCACGATCTCAAGCGCGGCATCTTTGACAAGGCGTCCGCGCTCGATTTTGAGAACTTTTCCAGGATCGGCACATCCAGCCTTCTGACGCGCTCCACGCATGACGTTTCCACGATCTCGGACGTATCCGGGATGTTCGTTAACGTCGTTGTGATGGTTCCGATCATGATCGCGGGCGGCGTGGCGTTCGCGCTTCTGTCCGACCGCATGCTGGCGCTCATTCTGCTGCTGTCCATGCCGGTTGCGTTTCTGATCCTGTTCCCGATCGTGCGGCACCTCGATAAGCTGTGGAAGCTCTCCGACGAATACATCGACGAGCAGAACCGCCTGATGCGCGAGCGGCTTTCCGGCATTCGCGTTATCCGCGCATTCGACAAGGAGGCGCACGAGCACGGACGCATCGTGCACGCGACCGAGGAGATGGCAAAGTACATCATCCGCGCAAATGTGCGCGCGGGCTATGTGAATCCGCTGTGCATGCTGGTGCTGAACCTGGCGACGGTCGTGATGCTGCTGGTCGGCGCGAACCGTCTGCAGGATCCGATACAGCTCGAGCGGGGGCTGACCGCGGGCGGCATCATTGCCACGGTGCAGTACGTTGCGCTCATCCTGAACGGCGTGATGATGCTCAGTTGGACGTTTGTGTTTCTGCCGCACCTCAAGGTCTGCGTGAACCGCGTGACCGAAGTGCTGAATCTTCCGGAAGAACCGGCGGACGCCGGCGACGGCGCGATCCTCGGCGGTGATCTGGTTCTCGAGAACGTCGGCTTCGCCTATCCCGGCAGCGAGATCAAAACCGTTTCGGATCTCAATATCACGGTCAGGGAGGGGGAGACCGCCGCGATCATCGGCGGTACCGGCAGCGGCAAATCGACGATCCTGAAGCTGCTTCTGGACTTTTATCCGCCGACGGAGGGCACGATCTCGCTCGGCGGAAAGCCGTATGCCGAGATCGGCAGGGGCGGCGTGCGTGACAGCGTCTCCGCCGCGCTGCAGAAGGGCATGGTGTTTGAAGGGACGCTCTTCGACAACGTGCGCATGGGAGACCCGGATGCGGATGAGGAAGCGGTCAAAAACGTTCTTGACATTGCGCAGATGACGGAGTTTCTGCATTCGCACGAGGAAGGGCTTAACTATCGTCTTGCGCAGTCCGGCGCAAACATTTCCGGCGGACAGAAACAGCGCATCAGCATTGCGAGAACGATCCTGAAGCCCGCGGCGATCTATGTGTTCGACGACAGCTTTTCGGCGCTCGATTACCTCACCGAAAGCAAACTCCGAAAGGCGCTGAACCGGCATCTGGCGGGCAAAACGCAGATTATCATCACACAGCGCGCGGCGACCGCCATGCGCTGCGATACGATCTTTGTCCTCGAGCAGGGCAGCATCGTCGGCAGCGGCACGCATGCGGAGCTCGTAAAGTCCTGCAGGGTCTATCGCGAGATCGTGCGTTCGCAGCTGGGAGGTGAGGCTGTATGAAGAAGCAGAACACATCCCTGAAGACCGTCCTGCGCATCCTGCAGGATACGAAGCCGATCGCGGGCTGGCTTGCGCTCGGCGCGGTTGTCAGCCTCGTTTCGGTCGCGCTGTCCCTTGTGACGCCGGAGATCCTCCGCTCGCTGTCCGACCGGCTGTACGGCTATTGGGAACCCGTGCATCTCGGCCAGAGCGCGGTGTTTGACAACAAGGCGTTCGGACTCGAATGCGTCCTGCTTGCCGCGGCGTACGCGGGAAGCTCGCTGGCGGCGATCGGCGAAATGCTGATCATGAACAACGTCGTTTCCAGGCACTTTACCTGCGCGATCCGCATCCGCATGAGCGACAAGATCCGCCGTCTTCCGGTGCGATACGTCGATCAGACGCCGAACGGCGAGATCATCTCGCATATGACCGACGACGTGTCCACGATGGGAACAACGGTGCACAGCTTCCTCGAAACGCTGATCTCCGGCGTGCTGAAGCTCATCGGCATCATCGTGCTGATCTTTCTGCTGAACCCGATCCTTGCGGCTGCGGTCATCGTGTTTGTGCCGATTTCGCTTGTGCTTTCCGCAAAGATCGCCGGCAAGAGCGAAAAATATTTCGCGGCGGTGCGTAAAAAGAACGGGGAAATGTACGCGCTGACCGAGGAGACCTTCACGGGTTTTGACACGGTCAAGGCGTTTCATCTCGAAAACCGCCAGCGCGAACGGCAGGCGGCGCTTTGCGCCGACATGCGCACGGCGGCGCAGAAGGGCACGTTCCTTGCGTCGATCGTGCAGCCGATTACGGCGCTGAGTAACAACATCGCCTATATCGTGATCTGCATCATCGGCGGCATCTTTGCCGCCAACAACCTGTTCGGTATGAGCGTCGGGACCATCGTCGCGTTCGTGCTTTACGCGCGCATGTTCGCAGGACCCTTGGAAAGCATCGCGCAGGGCTTTTCCATGCTGCAGCAGACGATCGCGTCCGCCGGGCGCGTCTATCAAATGCTCGATGAGGAGGAGATGACGGAAGCAGCGGAGGAGACCGCGCCGAAGGGCGAGGGCAACGTATCCTTCGAGAACGTCGACTTCTCCTACGACCCGAAACAGCCGCTGATCAGAGGGCTCACGATCGACGTGCACGCGGGCGAAAAGGTCGCCATCGTCGGACCGACCGGCGGCGGCAAGACCACGATCGTCAATCTCCTCATGCGTTTCTACGACGTCGACGGCGGGCGCATCCTCGTCGACGGCAAGGACATCATGCAGATGCCGCGCAATGCGCTCCGGAGCGTTTTCTCAATGGTCTTGCAGGATACCTGGCTGTTTTCCGGCACGATCTACGACAACATTGCCTACGGCAGACCGGACGCAACGGAGGAGGAGGTGCACGAGGCGGCAAAGCGCGCGCACATCGACCGGTTCATTCGTTCGCTGCCGCAGGGCTACGACACCGTGATCAACGAGGAGACGACGAACATCTCCGGCGGTCAGAAGCAGCTTCTGACGATCGCGCGCGCATACCTTGCGAACCGTCCGATCCTGATCCTCGACGAGGCGACTTCAAACGTCGACACGCGCACCGAGATCCTGATCCAGAGGACGATGGACGATCTGATGAAGGACCGCACGAGCTTCGTTATCGCGCACCGGCTTTCGACGATCGTCGACGCCGACACGATCCTCGTCGTGAACAACGGCACGATCGTGGAACAGGGCACACATAAAGAACTCCTGGCGAAGAACGGCTTCTACGCCGAGATCTACAATTCGCAGTATGAGCTTTTGAACTGAAGGAGGCGGCAATGGAATACGGTTATTCGATTCTGATGGGCGCATTTGCGGCGGCGCTGCTGCTCTACGCAGGGCTGATGGCATGGACCAAGGAGTATCGGCTGGTGCCGTTTCGTGCACGGCAGTCGGTCAAGCCGAAGGATCAGAAGGCGTATATGACAGGACTTGCAAAGGTCGTTGCGCTTGTTGCCGCGGCGCCGGCGCTGAGCGCGCTGGTCGGCTTATGGAGCCTGCTCGCCGCGGGGATCGTTTTGATCGGCGGCACGGTCGTGTTCCTTTGGATCGGAACACGGATCATGCGGGGGATCGAATAAATCGAATCAAAAAAGGACCGCGGAGTTTCCGCGGTTCTTTTATAGTACGGGATTATCGTCTGAGCTCCCAGAATGCAACGGCGCTCGCCGCGGCGACGTTCAGGGAATCCACGCCGTGCGCCATCGGGATCTTCACCGCATAGTCGCAGGCGGCGATCGTTTCTTTGCTCAGCCCGTCGCCCTCCGTGCCGAGCACGACGGCAAGCTTTTCGCATTGCTTGAGCCGCGGATCGTCCATCGGAAGCGAGTCGTCGATGAGCGCCATCGCCGCGGTCGTGAACCCGGATCCGCGCAAAAGCGCGATGCCGTCTGCAGGCAGGAACGTCCACGGGATCTGAAAGACCGTGCCCATGGCGACGCGCACCGCGCGGCGGTTCAGAGGATCGCAGCAGGCGGAGGTAAACAGCACCGCGTCGATATCCAAAGCGGCGGCGCTGCGCACGATCGCGCCGAGGTTCGAGGCGTCCACGATCCCGTCGAGCACCGCGATGCGCGCTGCGCCGTTCAGCACGTCGTCCAGGGCGGGCAGGGGCTTTCTGCGCATGGCGGACAGCACGCCGCGCGTCAGCGCATAGCCGGTCAGCTCCTTCAGAAGCGCGCGTTCGCCGGTGTAGACCGGCACGTCAGGACAGCGCAGAAGGAGGTCCTTCGCGTCGCCTTCGATGTGCTTTTCCTCCATCAGAAAGGAAACGGGCTCGAATCCGGCGTCGAGCGCAAGGCGGATCACCTTCGGGCTTTCCGCAATGAATATGCCTTTTTCGGGTTCCAGACGGTTTCGGATCTGCGCCTCCGTGAGCCGCGCGTACACGTCGAGCTCGGCCCGCTCGATCGAATCCAGATGAACGATGTTTATCATGGCGTAAAAATGCCCCGCCGGGATCGGCAGGGCGGCTTGTCCGTTTTTTATTGCTTGCTTTCGAGATAATCGTTGAGATCCTTGCACAGCGCGTCGGCGTCGATGCCGTGGACGGCGCAAGCCTGTTCGAGATTCTCAAAGTGCGACATCGCGCAGCCGAGGCAATGCATGCCGGACGCGATCAGAATGCCCGCCAGGTCCTCGTCGATCTCGATGATTTTACGGATGTTCATGTCCTTCGTGATCATGGTTTCTGCTCCTTTTCTTATTCGGTGGGAATAGTATACCAAGGTATTCGCCGTTTTTCAACAGCGGATTGTGATTTTTTCGTGACGCTTATGATTTTCGGAGAATGCGGAATCCGTTTGCGGGCACGGTCAGCGTCAGCGTGCTGCGCGCGGTGATCACTTCGCCGCTCTCATCCCAATACGCGCCGGACAGATCGAGCGGCTCAAGCGCGGCGGGTCCCTCGTGAAACAGCGCGGGGTAGAGCACGGTGCGCACGGGGGTGTCTGCGGCATTGGCAAGCAGGATCAGCGTTTCCCGCTCGCTTTTGCGGATCACGCAGAGCGTCTGTTTGCCGACCGCGCCGATGCGAACGCTGCCGTTTCGGACGGCGTCGCTTTCGTTGTGCAGCCGCATCAGCTCCCGCACACGATCGGTGAGGGCGGTTTTTTCTCTTCCCCACGGGAATGTGCCGCGGTTCAGAGGATCGGACATGCCGGTCATGCCCGCTTCGTCGCCGTAATAGATGTGCGGCACACCGGGGAGGACCGCCATCAGCGCATAGCCGAGAAGAAGCCGCTTCGTCGCGCGCGCAAGCGCCGCCGCGTCGGGATCGTGCGCAAGCTGCTGTTTGCGGGTCAGCGTTCTGGCGTCGGGAATGCCGGTCAAAGCCGTGCGGATGCGCTCGGTGTCGTGCGAGCCCAAAAGGTTCAGGCAGGCGTCCATAAAGGGCTTCGGGTAATCCTCAAGGAGCACGTTCTGCGTTTCGGCATACCGGTACGCGTTTATGCGCCCGTTCAGAAACTCGATCGTGGGCTCACGGAACTGATAGTTCATCGGCGCGTCGAGTTCGTCGCCGTTGACGTAGCCGCGGCGGCCTTCGGGACCGTATTTCGTTGCGCAGTTGTCCCAGACCTCGCCGATCAGAACCGCGTCCGGATCATAATCCTTGATCGAACGGCGAATGCCGCGAATGAAGGAATCCGGCAGTTCGTCCGCAACGTCGAGCCGCCAGCCGGACGCGCCGGCAGAAAGCCAGGTCCGCAGGACGCCGTTTCCGCCCTGAATAAACGCCGTATAGCTCGGCTCGGTCTCCTCGACGTTCGGAAGGGTCTCGAAATTCCACCAGCACTCGTAGGTCGTGGGGTACTCATGGAACCGGTACCACGGATAATACGGAGAGTCCTTGCTTTCGCAGGCGCCGTTGGTTTTGTAGCGTCCGTAGCGGTCAAAATAGACCGAATCGTCGCCCGTATGTGAGAACACGCCGTCGAGCACGATGCGGATGCCGTACGCCTTCGCCGCTTCGCAGAGCGCCTTGAACTCGTCGTTCGTGCCGAGCAGCGGGTCGATCGTGAGGTAATCCGCCGTGTTGTAGCGATGGTTTGAGTGCGCGGCAAAGATCGGGTTCAGATAGATGCAGGTGACGCCCAGCGAGGCGATGTACGGAAGCTTTTCGCGGATGCCGTTCAGGTCCCCGCCGAAATAGTCGTCCGGATTGTATTCCTTTGCGCCGCCGTGCGGCGTGTAATACGGGGTTTCATCCCAGCTGTCATGCACGAAGATCGGTCGCCCGGACGCACGGTAATCGACAGCCTCGCGCAAAAAGCGTTCGCGGTCGGCGCAGAAGAACCGGTCGGGAAAGATCTGATACACCACGGCATGCCGGAACCATTCGGGCGTTTGGAACGCACCGTCGTACACGGTCAGTCCGTAGGTCTGCGGGGTATCGGCAAAGCGCGCTTCGCCGCTTGCGGCGCCGAAATACCGCCCGTCGATGCGGAAGCCGTAGCCCATGCGGCACGGCACGGCCGGCGCGGTAAAGGACGCGCGGTAAGCGCTTCCGTCCCATTGCATGGAAATTGTTTCGGGTCCTTCGGGCAGATACAGCAAGAGCTCGACCAGAGCGCTCGGCGCGCCGTCGACGCGGAAGGAGACGGATTCGTTCGTTCGGACTGCGCCGAACGGCATTTTGTAATGCGGATCGCGAGAATGATAATACCAGTTCATATGATTGTATTATAACGATTTCCGATCGGTATTGCAACACGGACTTTGTCGACAGGAACACTTTGACGGACGGCGCAAACTGTGATATACTGAAAAACAGCCGGCACGGAGCCGGTTATGCGCCGCGATTCGTGATTTTTTGTAAAAAAAGTGCAAAAAACACATCTTGGCAACACGCTTGTTACATTTTGTCCGCATTTGCGTGTTACAATTTTTCCATGATATGGAATCGGAGGATGGGAAAATGATAAAGATCCTGATCGTGGATGACGAGGAACCGATCGCAAACCTGATCCGCATGAATCTGACCCGGCAGGGTTACGTCTGTACCTGCGCCTATGACGGGCAGCAGGCGGCGGATCTTCTGGAACAGAACCAGTTCGACCTGGTACTTCTGGACATCATGCTGCCGAAGTTCGACGGGTATGATCTGCTTGCCTTTATCCGGCCGATGGGCATCCCGGTGATCTTTCTGACGGCAAAGAGCGACCTCAACGACCGTGTAAAGGGCTTAAAGCTCGGCGCGGAGGATTACATCGTCAAGCCGTTCGAGATCGTGGAACTTCTGGCGCGCATCGAGGTGGTGCTGCGGCGTTTCAACAAGAGTCAGGGCATGATCCAGTGTCTGGATCTGCTGATCGACATGGATGCGCGCGACGTCTATCAGAACGGAAAGCGCGTCGACCTCACGCGCAAGGAGTTTGATTTGCTCGTTCTGTTCGTGCAGAACCCGAACACGGCGCTGTTCCGCGAAACGCTGTTCGAGCGCGTGTGGGAAACGGATTACATCGGCGAGACGCGCACGCTGGACAGTCACGTGCAGCGGCTGCGCCGGAAACTGGGCTGGCAGGACCGCATCAAAACGGTCCATAAGATCGGCTATCGGCTGGATATACCCGAAGCATGAGATTTGCACTGAAAATCTGCATATGTACCGTACTGATCGTAGCGCTGCTGTTCGGCGTGGCAGGACAGATCCTGATCGCGCAGAGCTTTGAAACAGCGCTTCGTTTTCGCGTACAGGCGGCTGTTGCGGATTATTCGGCGCTTGCCTCCGCCATGGAAGCGGAGCTGTACGGCATCTACCTCTACTACAACACCGCCTCGCCCGATATGTACGACGAGATCTTAAAGCGCGCCGGCTCGAACCAGGGTGTGGAATCTCCCTGCGCGCTCTATAACACCGACGCCGAGCTTATCACCGCGAGCACGGACGGGTTCCCGGAAACGCTGGCGTTTTCGGAACTGCGCGTGCGCCGCTTCGCATACCGGCTGCTCCGGGACGGAGAACGCACGGTTCTGGATACGGCGGGCTGCGTGTCGATCGGCGGGGAGAATTATTTCCTGTCCGTGCGCTATGACGCGGACGATCTGATGCGGCTCCGCGCGGAACAGATCCGGTCGGTCACCATCCTGCACATCATCACCGTCGCGGTGTCGATCGCCGCTATGCTGGTGATCTCGTACCTGACGACGAAACCGTTAAGACGGCTGCAGCGCTTCACAAAGGTGATCGGCGGCGGCAACTATTCGCGCCGCGCGCGGGTTACGACGCTCGATGAAATCGGCGACCTCACCGTCGCGTTCAACGATATGACCGGTGCGATCGAGCAAAAGGTCGACGCCCTGGAGCAGAACGCCAAGCAGCAAAAGGATTTCGTGGCGAACTTCTCGCACGAACTGAAGACCCCGATGACCTCGATCATCGGCTATGCGGACATGCTCCGGAGTACCGAGCTCGACGAGGAGGACGCCTTCATGGCGGCGAATTTCATCTTCTCCGAGGGCAAGCGGCTCGAAGCGATGTCCTTAAAGCTCATGGACCTCATCGTGCTCGACAAAAACGAATTCAAGCTGATCCGCGGCTACGCGCGCCGCGCGCTCGGACACGTCGTTGCGGTCGTCACGCCGATGCTCGAAAAGGCGGAGCTGACCTTCCGCTACGACATCGAGCAGCAGATCATCCTGTATGAGAAGGACCTTCTTCTGACGCTCATCACAAACCTCATCGACAATGCGCGCAAGGCCAGCTCGCCCGGCAAGACGGTCACGCTTTCGGGACACCGCGAGAACGGACGCTATCGCATTTCCGTGCGCGACGAGGGCATCGGCATTCCGGAGGAGGAGATCTCCCGCATCACCGAAGCGTTCTTCATGGTCGACAAATCCCGTGCGCGCGCACAGCACGGCGCGGGACTCGGTCTTGCGATCGGCAACCGCATCGCGCAGCTGCACGGCAGCACGCTGCATTTTGAAAGCAAGGTCGGCGAAGGCACGCTCGTCTGGTTCGACGTGCCGCTCTATAAGCGCGGGAAGGGGGACGAGGAGGAATGAAAAAGCTTCGTCTGTTCGCAGACCGCGATCGCGTCACACGGACACGGATCGCCTATATCGCGCTGACGGCGGGCACCGTTCTGATCGCGTTCCTGCTGATTCTTGTGAACCGCTGGATCTTCCGCCTGACCGAAACGTCACTGTACGACGATCCGAAGTACGAGGCGGTCAGCATCATCAGCGCGAACGGCATCGGCGCGCCGCTGTCGCTCGAAACGCGCGTTTCGCTGTTCCTGCAATGCGAAAAACAGGGAGAGGAACGCGCCGTCATGCCCGGAGAGCTTTCCGCGGATGAGATCACGGAACGGATCAAAACGCTCTGGACGGATACGCTGCACATGCATGCGCCGTCCGGCAGGCTCGCGACCGGAGAATCGATCGAATCCGTGCTGAAAAAGAGCCGTTATCAGCTGACCCTGCGTGATTTCTACAACGACGGAACCGGCGCAAAGCTTGCGCTCTGGTGCGCGCAGGCGTACTGCGACGCCGGCAGCGGCAGAGCCTACTGCCTGTCCGTGCAGTTCGACAGCCGTACGGGCGAGGTGTACTCGCTGACCGCGGCGCTGTATGACAATGTGCGCGAAGGGCAGACCGACACGGCGATCAAGCTGTTCCTTTCCGCCGACGGTTATGCGGACTCCCTGTCCGAGCAGGCGGGCATCAGACCTTCCGAAAAAGGCTATACCGGCACGCTCCGGCTTCCGGACGGGCTTTTGATTTCGATCGACTACAACACCGGCGAGCAGTACGAGATCGCGTTTGCGCGGTGACGTCCGCGGCTTCTTCCGATTTCCGCAAAGGAACGGTCCGAGCCGAAAAGGATCCGCGAATTGCGGCAAAGCCGCATAAAAGACTTGCAATATACAACATGCTTCCCTATAATAATACTGTTATGGAAGCTTCGATTCGTAAAAACAGAATGGGAACGGAGCCGGAGGGACGGCTCCTTCTTTCGTTGGGCTGGCCGATCATCGTCTCCATGCTCGTGCAGGCGCTGTACAACGTTGTGGACAGCATTTTTGTGTCGCGCATGGATTTGCTCGCGCCGGAAGCGCTGATGAAAATCCTCGGCGATCTGTATACGCCGGAACTGGTCGGACACGTCGGCGACAAGGCGATCGCTGCGCTGTCGCTGGTCAATCCGCTGCAGATGCTTCTGATCTCGGTCGCGGTCGGCACCTCGGTCGGCATCAATTCGCTGATCTCGCGCCGGCTCGGGGCAAGACGCTTCGAGGACGCAAACCGCGCGGCGGGCAACGGACTCATCGTGCTGCTGATTTCCGCGGCGGTGTTCACGATCGCGGGGCTCACGCTGTCCGGTCCGTTCATGCGCTGGCAGAGCGACGATCCGGTCGTGCAGCTGATGGGCATGCACTATATGTCGATCTGTCTCTCTCTTTGCGTCGGCGTATTTCTTGCCTGCGGCATCGAGCGCATCATGACTGCGCAGGGCAAGACCATCTTCGCCATGTTCATGCAGCTGACCGGCGCGATCACCAACATCGTGCTGGACCGCGTGTTCGTGCTCGGCTGGGGACCCGTCCCCGCGATGGGCGTCAAGGGCGCGGCGATCGCGACGATCGCCGGTCAGTTCGCGTCCATGATCCTTGCGATCATCCTGCTGTACGGCACAAAGCATGAGATCCGCATCCGTCCCGCGGACTACAAGCTGAATCTCAAAACGGTGCACGAGATCTACCGCGTCGGTCTTCCGTCGATCCTGATGCAGGCGGTCGGCACGGCGATGATGTTCGGCATGAACGCCATCCTGAAGGCGCTCGGCGACTATCAGGTCATTGCGAATCCCGGTATCGACTACGCAGACCTGTACCGCGGCGCGTTCGGCACGTATTTCCGGCTGCAGTCGATCATCTTCATGCCGGTGTTCGGTCTGACCAACGCGGCGATGAGCGTGCTCGGCTACAATTACGGCGCGCGCAGCCGCACGCGGTTCATGCGCGCGTTCAGGATGCTCCTGATCTACTGCTGCATCTTTATGACCTTCGGCACGCTGATCTTCCAGTTCTTCTCCGGACAGATCATTCAGATCTTCAAGGTCTCGCCGGAAATGCAGGCGGTTACGGTGCGCGCGCTGCGCATCATCTCGATCGGCTTTGTGCTTGCTTCGGCGGGCATTTCGTTCACGACCGCGTTCGGCGCGACGGACACGAGCCTGTACGGCGCGATCACATCCCTGCAGCGTCAGCTCATTGTGCTGCTGCCGGTCGCGGCGCTGCTTGCGTGGATCACCAAGGACGTCGACGGCATCTGGTGGGCGTTCCCGATCTCCGAGTTTATCACGCTGATCGTGGCGGGGCTGCTGTTCAAGAGGCTGTACCGCAAGAAGATCAAACCGCTCGACGATCCCGAGCCCATCGACGACTGAACCAAATCATAAAAGCGTACCGCGAAAAACGGTACGCTTTTTTGACGGTCGAACATTGTTCATCAGACCGAATCTTTAGAGCATTGCACTGTCCTCGGGGAAGGACGCCTGCATGATATCGCGCTTCAGCGTCGAATCCGTGACTGCGGCGCGCGCAAGGACCATCTTGCCCGCTTCGACCGAATGCGTCAGCCACACGCTGCCGCCGATGACGCAGTCGTTTCCGATGTGCGTCTCACCGCCGAGGATCGTCGCGCCGGCGTAGATGACCACGCGGTCGCCGATGTCCGGATGTCGCTTCACACCCTTGACGGGCATGCCGTCGTTGTCGGTATCGAAGCTCTTTGCGCCGATCGTGACATGCTGATAGATTTTGACGCCGCTGCCGATGGTCGCGGTCTCGCCGATGACGACGCCGGTGCCGTGGTCAATGAAAAACGACTCCCCGATCGTTGCGCCCGGATGAATGTCGATGCCGGTCAGCCGATGCGCGTACTCGGTCATCACGCGCGGCAGAAGCGGTACGCCTTCGAGGTACAGAACGTGCGCGAGCCGGAAGGTCGCGATCGCGGAAAACGCGGGATAGCAGAGGATGATCTCGTCGACGCCCTTCGCCGCGGGGTCGCCGATGTATGCCGCCATAAGGTCGGTCTTCAGGACGCGATATACCTCCGGAAGCGATTCGATCAGCTTTCGCGTTACGGCTCCGGCGCGCTTGTCGTCATAGGACAGCATGCGCAGAAGCAAGCCCAAAAGCTCCGCCGCCTCAAAAAGCGCCTGCTCGCGCATGATCGCCTTTCCGGCGTGCCGCGGAAACATGGCGTCGATCAATCGGTCCGTCATGTATTCGGCGCTGCTTTTGAACGAGCTGAAATCGTTTGCGTCGACATGTCCCTCGTCCGCGTTCCGCAGCGCGTCCGCGATCCCGCCGATCAGTTCTCGGAAATCGTGTTCCATGTTCAATCCTCAAAGAGCGCGGTGGAAAGATAGCGGTCGCCGCCGTCCGGGAACAGCGCCACGATCGTTTTGCCGCGGTTTTCGGGGCGCTTCGCAAGCGTGATCGCCGCATGCGCCGCCGCGCCGGAGGAAATGCCGACCGCAACGCCCTCGCTTCTGCCGATGCGCCGCGCGGCAGAAAACGCGTCCTCGTTGGAAACCGTAACGATCTCGTCGATGACCGAACGGTCCAGCACGTCCGGCACGAAGCCCGCGCCGATGCCCTGGATCTTGTGCGCGCCGGGCTTGCCGCCCGAAAGCACGGGGGAGGAGGCGGGCTCGACCGCGACGATCTTCACGTGCGGATTCCGCTCCTTGAGATATCTGCCGACGCCGGTGATCGTTCCGCCGGTGCCGACGCCCGCAACGAAAAGGTCGACCTTGCCGTCCGTATCTCGCCAGATCTCCGGTCCGGTCGATTCGTAATGCGCTTTCGGGTTGGCGGGGTTTGTAAACTGCCCGGCGATGATCGCGTCCGGGATCTTTTCTGCCAGCTCGTTCGCCTTCGCGATCGCGCCTTTCATACCCTCTGCGCCGGGCGTCAGAACGAGCTCCGCGCCGTATGCGCGCATCATGCGCCGCCGTTCGATGCTCATGGTCTCGGGCATCACGATGATCGTGCGGTATCCGCGCGCCGCGGCGACTGCCGCAAGTCCGATGCCGGTGTTGCCGGAGGTCGGTTCGATGATGACTGCGCCGGGCTTCAGAAGCCCGCGCTGCTCCGCGTCGTCGATCATCGCCCTTGCAATGCGGTCCTTGACCGATCCGGCGGGGTTTTTGTATTCGAGCTTCGCAAGCAGCGCGGCCAACAATCCTTCCGCGGTTTCAGTGCCACGAAGCTCCAGAAGCGGTGTGTTTCCGATCAGTTGATCGGCGGATGAATAGATGTTCATAGGATCCTCCCGATTATTGTATGTTTGATTTCGTTTGCGTGTGAAAACAAAAAGCCGGGAAGCCCGCAGGCCTCCCGGCAGAACAAACACAATCCTATCCGAGCGAGCAAACGGGCAGAGTGACGCCGGAACAACAACACGCGAAAGCATTGCGGTTCATCATGCCCGTTCGATTCTCCCTTCAAAAGATTGTATATAATATACAGACAGGGAGCGCGGTTGTCAAGCCTGCGGATGAAAGAAAAACGTCGGAAAATATATTGTCTTGCGGGGAGGAACATGATATACTATTTATATATCGGCGCAAGATGCCGAGAAGGAGGAGAAAACCATGCAAAAAAGATGGATCGCATGTCTATTGGCGCTGTTAATGATCCTCGGTCTGTTTGCCTGCGGCGGACAGCAGCCCGCGGCGGACAATCCCGCCGAAACGGAGGCGCCCGCGGTAAGCGGACTTGAGCCGCTGCCCGACGAGTATTTCCTGCCGAAGGAGGACGGCAAGAATCAGCTGACCGTCTACTGGAAAGCGGATTCGATCAATTTTGATACGAGCGACATGTGGATGTGGTTCCCGGGCGGGGACGGCAGAGGATACACGATGTATCCGTGCGCGTACGGCGCAAAGTGCATGATCAACGTGCCGAAGGACGTCACGGAGGTCGGCTTTATCGTGCGAATCAACTGCTCCGAGCCGGGCGGCACCTCGTGGGGCGACGCGACGAAGGTCTACGAAAACGACCGTTTCGCCGAGATGGACGGCGATACGGCGATCTATCTGATCGGCAATGAAGCGGAAATCTATTTCAGCAACGACGGCGGAGCAACGCTTATGCAGAAACAAAAAGTGAATTACGTCGGCATCGTCAGTAAAAACGAGATCATGTACAACATCACCCCGGCAAAGCGGATCGAGTCGCTCGATCAGATCGCCGTCTACGCGGGTGACTGCAAGGTCGAGATCGAGAGCCTGTCCAGCCTCAACAACGAGGTGACGATCGGCACGATCAAGCTCAAGGAGGATCTTGACATCACGAAGCTCTACGATGTGGAGATCGAAGGCTATTCGCGCACGACGGCGATCCCGACGGGCATCTTCGATTCCCCCGATTTCATCGAGAACTATACCTATGACGGCGACGACCTCGGCGCGGTCATCCACGGCGACGAGACGACCTTCAAGGTCTGGGCGCCGACTGCGAGCCGCGTGGTGCTGAATCTCTTCAAAGAAGGTGCGGGCGGCATTTCGAGTGGTCAGATCGACATGGAGAAGGCGGAGAAGGGCGTCTGGACGACCACGCAGCCCGTCGGCAGCGGCACGTACTACACCTACACCGTCACCACGGCGGCAGGTACGCAGGAAACGACCGATCCGTACGCCAAGGCGCTCGGCGTCAACGGCGACCGCGGCATGGTCATCGACCTCGATTCCACCGATCCCGAGGGCTGGGCGGAAGATGCCTATTACGACAAGCTCGAGACCTATCAGGACGCGATCATCTGGGAGGTCCACGTACGCGACTTCTCTAACCGCATTGCGGATTCGAAGTACCCGGGCAAGTACCTTGCCTTCACCGAAACGGGACTTAAGAACGCGTCCGGCGAGTCGGTCGGCGTCGATTATCTCGTCGATCTCGGCGTCACGCATGTGCATCTGCAGCCGGTCTACGATTTCGCAACGGTCAAGGAGGATAACGACAAGGGCGAGTTCAACTGGGGCTACGATCCGAAGAACTACAACGCGCCCGAGGGCAGCTATTCCACCGATCCGTATCACGGCGAGGTGCGTGTGAACGAGTTCAAGCAGATGGTGCAGGCGCTGCACAACAACGGTCTTGCGGTCGTCATGGACGTCGTTTACAACCATACCTTTGATTCCAACGCGAACTTCAACAAGATCGTCCCGTATTACTACTATCGCTACACGGCGACCGGCGAAAACTCCAACGGCAGCGCCTGCGGCAACGAGACCGCGTCCGACCGCAAGATGTTCCGTAAGTTCATGATCGACAGCGTCACTTACTGGGCGACGGAGTACCACATCGACGGCTTCCGCTTCGACCTGATGGCGCTGCATGATCTCGACACGATGCAGGAAATCGAGAAAGCGGTCCATGCGATCAACCCGAAGGCGATCATCTACGGCGAGGGCTGGACCGGCGGCACGTCCGCACTGAAGAGCAACCTGCAGGCGGATCGCGCGAATATCAGCGAGATCACGGCAAGCGAAGGCGCGGCTGGCGGCGTCGCAGTCTTCAACGACATCATCCGCGACGGTCTGAAGGGCAGCGTATTCGACGAGAAGAATCCGGGCTATATCAACGGCGACGTATCAAAGAAGCGCGCAAACGAAGTTGCGTTCGGCATCGCAGGCGGCACGGGGCATGCGCAGGCGTGGAAGGTCAAGAACGCGATGGTCATCAACTACATGTCCGCGCATGACAACCACACGCTGTGGGATAAGCTTCTGAAAACCTGCCCGGATGCAACCGACGAGCAGAGAGCCGCGATGGATCGCTTCGGCGCGGCAATCGTGATGCTCTCGAAGGGCACGCCGTTCTGGCTTGCGGGCGAGGAGCTTCTGCGCACCAAGGGCGGCGATCACAACAGCTACGAGTCCTCCGACAAGGTCAACAACATTGACTGGGACGCGCTCGTTCCCGGCAGCCTCGTTGCCGAGACGCGCGACTGGTACAAGAGTCTGATCAGGCTTCGGAAGGCGCAGAGCTTCCTGCGCGGTGCGGATGTGACCTGTGAAGTGCTCGAGGACGCATCGATCGTTGCGACCTATACCGCAGACGGCGCGGTCGTTGCGATCGCGGTCATCAACCCGCATGACGCGGAGATCGGCTATACGCTTCCGGAAGGGACATGGGGCGTATTGATCAACGGCGGCAGCATCTTCGATGCACCGGAAACGACGGTCTCCGGCAACGTCACCGTTCCGGCGCAGGGTATTCTGCTGGTTGTGAACAACTGAAGAACATAACGAAAAGCGGCAGACGATTTGTCTGCCGCTTTCCTTTGCCGCGCGTACGACAGATTAAAAAAGATGTAACCTGCAAGGCAAAATCGTTGCTGTATAGGGTGAAGACGCACATGTGACGGAAAGGAGGAACAGAGAATGGACGACAGTCAGATCGTGGAGCTCTATCTCAACAGAAACGAAGACGCGATCAAAGAGACGGCGGACAAATACGGTTCAAGGCTCAGGGGCATTGCGTATCGCATACTGAACGATTGGGAGACGGCGGAGGAATGCGAGAACGACGCCTATCGGGAGACATGGAACAGGATCCCGCCGCATGAGCCGAGGGATTACCTGTTTGCGTTTGTCGGACGCATCCTAAGACACATCGCACTGAACGAATGCAAGCGAAACAAGCGGCAGAAGCGATACGCGGTCTATTGTGAACTGACAGAGGAAATGCAGGAATGCATTCCGACGGCGCAGGATGTGGAAGCCGAAACAGAAGCGCGCGAGCTCGGGCGGCTTATTAACGCATATCTGAAAACCTTCCCGGAGGATCGACAGCGGGTTTTTATCCGGCGGTACTGGTATTTTGATTCGGTATCGGAGATCGCCGCGGCGAACGGTTTTTCGCAAAGCAAGGTCAAGACCATGCTGTTCCGAATGAGAGCGGAACTGAAAGCGTATCTGGAAAAGGGAGGTTACACCGTATGAAAGAACATGAACTGTTGGACGCCGTCGGCGGCATTGACAAGGAACTGATTGAGAATGCGGACGCCGCAGTGAAGGCGAAAAAGAAAACCGGCAGCCGCTTCCTGTGGATCGCAGCAGCGGCGGCATGCCTGCTCATTGGGGCGGGAGTTGCCGTTCCGATCCTTGCACGCAGCGCGCGGAACGGGGAAGCGAAGCTTGCGCAGGAGCAGCCGGAAGGCGTATTCATTCCGGCGGTCGAGCTGGAAGAGCCCTCGGACGGGGCGGTTGCCCGCAGCATGATCCCGCTTGTGGTTTACAAGGGGCACATCTATACGCAGGCGGAGGAATACTTCGGCGAGGACGCGAAGCCGCTGGAGACGCTTGTCGGAGAGCGTATCGGAACCGCCAAGGGCAACATCAACGAGTGGTCCACACAGGACGAATACGCGACGGAGCTTGCGTCGAACGTCTCGGGCGAGGTGTATACCGTAAACGGCTACGACGACGGATTCCGCATCTGCATCCGCGGCGAGATACAGTATGACAATCAGGACCCCGTTGTCTGGATTACGTTCTTTGACTGCACAAACGGCATCACGCTGAGGACGGGAAAGGATCTGTTTGAGGACCGGCTGCAGCTTTCGGAGCGCACGGAATCCGTGCGGTTTGAAACCCATTCCGACTGGGACAACGGGCTCGGAAATGTGCAGACGGCGGATCTCGATGCGGACGTGTGGGAAGCGTTTTTGGATCAGCTCGACGCCTGCGCTTTTCTCAACATGTGGGATCCGGACGGCAATTGGAGCGATCCGGAAAACGACTACACGACGGTTTACGATACGCCCCATCAGGCGCATCTGACGCTTTCCATGAATGACGGGACGACCGTCAGGCTCAGACTGATCGAGGGGGGCTTTGTCGGGTATCAGCCGCTGGCATGGTATTTCGTGCAGATACCGGAGGATGTATTCAACCCGGTCTATGAAGCGTGCGGCGGAACGCACTGAACGATCAAAAGCGAAACGGCAGGCAATCAGCCTGCCGCTTTTGCATGCATTTTTGTAGGGGGCGACGTCCTCGGCGCCCCGCTGACAATTACAAATTGTCGATGATCTCCAGAAGCTCCAGGGGATGCGAGATCACGGCTTTTGCGCCGGCTTCCTTTAAGAACGCTTCGCCGCGATAGCCCCAGCCGCAGCCGACGCACTTTAGACCGGCATTTTTCGCAAATTGCAGGTCGACGTCCATGTCGCCGAGATACAGCGTTTCCTCGCGGGAAAAGCCAAGCGATTCGCGCACGACGTCCAGCATGGTCGGATCGGGCTTCACGGGATAGTCCGCGCACTGTCCCTGTACGCGGGCAAACAGCCCGTCTTCCGGAAAGAGCGTGCGGATCATCTTTTTCGCATGAGGATCGGGCTTATTTGTAACGATCGCAAGCGTCATGCCGCGATCTTTTAACGCATGCAACAGCTCCGGCATTTCGGGGTACGGCACGGTCGTGTCGCACAGATGCTCGGCATAATCGATCAGGAATCCGTCGCGTACGTCAGTCCAGGCTTCCGGACGGTCCTGCGGTACGGCATGCTGACACATCCAGACGATGCTTTTTCCGATCAGTCCGGAAACGCCGTCGTCCGAGTAGGTCTGAAAGCCCAGCGCGGCGAGCGCGCGGTTCAGCGAGGACGCGATGTCCGAAAGCGTATTGCAGATCGTTCCGTCCAGATCGAACGCGACCAGCTT
This sequence comes from uncultured Clostridia bacterium, assembly GCA_947168855.1. Taxonomy (GTDB): domain Bacteria; phylum Bacillota; class Clostridia; order Christensenellales; family CAG-138; genus UBA3792. Next base: position 89,304 of record CAMVNO010000006.1, on the reverse strand, counting down.
GAATTTGTTTGCAGTCTGTTTCATACCCGGGTATTCTACACGCTTTTTTCCCGTGCGTCAATGTTTTCGGTCTTCACAAATCCAAAAAATATGATATACTGAAAAAACAGGAGCATGTATGATCGAATACGAACGTATCACCGGAGAAAACATCTCGGCTTTGAAGCCGTTTTTTGAAACCTATGCCTGCGGCATCTGCGACAATACGATCGGCGCCGTTTATCAATGGCGCGATATCTACGTGTCGTATTACGCGATCGTCGAGGGCATGCTGTGCATCCGCGCAAACTACGGCGCATACGGCGAGTGCTATACGGTGCCGCTCGGCGGCGGGAATTTTGCGGCTGCGTGCGCGGCGAACGAGGCAGACGCGAAACGGCGGGGGATCCCGCTGCGCTACTGCGTTGTGCCGCGCTGCATGATGCCGATGCTTGAAGCGCACTACGGAGCGCGCATGGAAGCGGAAAGCATCCGCGACTGGGCGGATTACATCTACAACGCCGAGAGCTTCCACACGTTCCCGGGCAAGGCGTACCACGGGCAGAAGAACCATGTGAACCGCTTTTACCGCGAGCATCCGGACGCGGAAGCCGTGATCGTTTCGGATGCGGAAACCGAGCGGAAATGTCTTGCGTTTCTGGATCGCTTCCATAACATGCACCCGGAGTTTTCCGCGCTTGAGGAAAACGAATGGAACGGCGCCAAGGATCTGCTTCTGCACCGCGACGCGCTCGGGCAGACGGCAGTCGCGCTGATCACGGGCGGCGAGGTCGTTGCGATGGCGATCGGCGAAAGAAAGCGGGACATGCTCTTTGAGCATGTGGAAAAGGCGATGCCGGACATTCCCGGCGCGTATCCCGCGATGGCGCAGGCGTTCGTCCGGCAGTTTCCGGACGTGCAGTATCTGAACCGCGAGGACGACGGCGGCGACGAAGGGCTTCGGTATTCCAAGCTGAACTATAAACCGACAGAGCTTCGCGAAAAGTATCTTGTCACGATTCGCGACCAAGTATAAAGGAAATGCAGAAGGGAGAATAATCTTATGAAAAAACCGATTCTTTTGATCATGGCAGCAGGTATGGGCAGCCGCTTCGGCGGTCCGAAACAGATCGAGCCGATCGACGATCACGATCACGTCATCCTGGATTACTCCGTGTTCGACGCGGTCCGCGCGGGCTTTGAAAAGGTCGTTATCATCATCAAAAAGGAGATGGAGCAGGACTTTGAGGAGCGCGTCGGCAAGCGCATCCGGGGACATGTACAGCTCGAATACGCGTTCCAGTCGCTCGATAAGCTCCCCGCGGGCTATGCGATCCCCGAAGGACGTGTAAAGCCATGGGGCACCGCGCACGCGATCCTCTGCGCCAAGGACAAGCTCGACGCGCCGTTCGCGGTGCTGAATGCCGACGATTTCTACGGCGCGGACGCGTATCGGAAGATCTACGAGTTTTTGAGCGCGGAGCACACCGAGAGCGAATACGCTATGGTCGGCTATCAGCTCGGCAACACGCTCTCCGATTTCGGCTCCGTGGCGCGCGGCGTCTGCGAGATCGGACCGGACGGCAAGCTTGTGACGCTCACCGAGCGGCTGAAGATTGAAAAGCGCGACGGCGCGGCGGCGTTCACCGAGGACGACGGCGCGACCTACACCCCGCTTGCGCTGGATACGCTCGTCTCCATGAACCTGTTCGGCTTGCAGAAGAGCGTGCTCGACGAGTTCGAGAACCGCTTCCCGGCGTTCCTCGACGAGAATCTGCCGAAGAATCCCCTGAAGTGCGAATATCTGCTGCCGCGCGTGCTCGACACGCTGATGCAGGAGGGCAAGATCAGCATCGAGGTGCTCGAGACCTCCGCGCGCTGGCACGGCATCACCAACCGTCCCGACCTGCCGATCCTGAAGGCGGCGATCCAAAAGATGAAGGACGAGGGACAGTATCCCGACGAGCTCTGGAAATAAGATCGGAAAAACAGAAAGAGGAGGGGTTTCCTCCTCTTTTCATATGCGCCCGATTATTCGTTTTTCAGCTCCAGCGCGCGGCGGTAGACCTGCTTTTTCGGAAGACCGAGGCGTTCGGCGGCGATCGCCGCGGCGTCCTTGACCGATTCGGTCTCAAGCAGATCGCGAAGAAGGCCGTCAAGATCCGGCTCGGACGCTTCCGCCTTCTGTCCGGGGATGAAGCAGATCACGCATTCGCCCTTCGGCTCCTCCGAAAAACGCTCGATGAGCCCGGAGAGCGAGCCGGTCACGACCGTTTCGAATTTCTTGGTCAGCTCCCGCAGGACCGCCGCCGGTCCGTCGCCGAAGCGGTCCAGAAGATCCCGGAGCGTCGCCTGCACGCGATGCGGGCTTTCATAGAGAATGACCTGATGACGAAGCGGAGCGATCGCGTCGAGCGTTTCGCGGCGCGGTTTGGATTCGCGCGGAAGGAACCCAAAAAAGCTGAACGACTGCGCGGGAAGCCCCGACAGAACGGCGGCGACGATTGCGGCGCTGGGACCGGGGATCACGGTGTGGGAAAGCCCCTCCTTCTGACATGCCGCAACGAGCATGGCGCCGGGATCGGAAATGCCGGGCATGCCTGCGTCGGAAACATAGGCGATGTCTCGTCCCTCCTTCAGAGCGGCGACGACCTCGTCCGTGCGCTCGCGCTCGTTGTGCGTATGCAGCGAGCGCGTTGGTTTTTTGATGTTGAAATGGGTGAGCAGAAGCCCCGTATGGCGCGTGTCCTCACAGTAGATCGCGTCGACCGAGGACAGGACCTCGATCGCCCGCGGCGAAAGGTCCTGCAGGTTGCCGATGGGGGTTGCGACAAGGTACAGCATCAGCGCGTCCTCGTCCGAAGATTGTCTCCGCGCAAAGCCACGATCGAGGTCAGCGCGCCGTCGATCATGCGGCTTGCGACGCGCTCGCCGTAACGCTCCGAAAGCTCGCTGCGGTCAAGGTTGGAGATGAAGACCGTGGGGAGCTGCGCGGCGGCGCGTTCGTTGATGATGCGGAAGATCGTTTCGATCGTAACGTTCGGCACCATTGCTTCCGTGCCGAGATCGTCCAGAATCAAAAGCTCGGCGGACAGGAACGGGTTGATTGCGTCTTCGCGCGATTCGATGCCGGACAGGATATCCTGAATGCACTGATACGCCGTCGCCTTGACGGTGCGGACGCCTTTTTCGATCGCGGCGCAGGCGATCGCGTTGCCGAAAAAGCTCTTTCCGAGACCGCTCTGCCCGAGAATGAGCAGGTTGGGCTTTTCGGGGCGGGGAAGCGCCGCGACGTAGCGCTCGCAGAACCGCTTCATGCCGAGCCCCTGCTTTTTCTGTTCTTCGGTCGGATAAATGGCTTCGTTGAACTGCGCAAACGTCTCGCGGTCGTTGATGCGCGAGGCGGTGCGCATCATCTCCTGTTCCTTCTTGAGCGCGCAGGCGCAGGGCTTGCCGGTTTCGCCGACAACGCCCTTGTCCTTGCAGATCGGACAGGTATAGATCATATCGAGGTAATCGGAAGGAAGCCCCATCGAGATCAGCAGCGTTTTGCGTTCCGCGTCGATCTGACCGAGACGGGAAGCGGCGGTGGGATAGCTGATCTTGCCGTCGGCGGCCTGCTGCATCACGCGGCACGGCTCCTCCCGAAGGGCGCGGAAACGTGCGTTCTTCTCTTCGCAATCCGCCACGCGCTTCTGCCATATGCGATAATTCTTGTCTCTGAGATCGCTGTAATAGCGCTTTAATTCGTTCGTCATAGCTCCTCGTTCAGGTTCACGACCAATTGATTAAAGTCCTCTTCCGAGATCGGCGCCTGCTCATAGAGCAGCGCGGCGTTCTTTTTCTTCTTCTTTGCGGGCGCATTCATCGGCTTGCGCAGCGCTTCCGTCGCCTGCTCCGGGGTTTTGATCTGCGCGTCCGCCCAGTCGGAGAGGATCTTTTTCAAAAGCCCGAGCGCGCGCTCCGCGCCGGCGCATTCGTCGGCGGCAAGCAGGATCGCCTCGCGCGAAATGCCCTTTTCCTCGCGGAACATCGCAAGCTGCGCGACCGTCGTCTTGTCCGGCGCGCCGATCTTCCCGAGCCGCGCGTACACCATCCGCGCAAACTCGCGGTCCGCGCTCTGCCGCTCTTCGGCGGCTTCCATCGTGCTGAGGCTCGTGATGTTGTGTTCCTTCATTTCCGTCAGCCGATCGGACAGGATCGCAAAGGTCGGAGATGCAACGTCCGTCATCCGCGAAGCGGCGGCAAGGATCGTTTCGGCGTCGAATCCGAGCTCGTTTATCCACCGGTCATAGAGCGCCATCTCATCGACGGTCGGCGGGCGGTGCTTGTTCCAGCGGCGCAGCACCTCGGCGGCGCCGTGCTTCTGCACGCGGTAGTCCGCCACAAACCGCTCGGCGGCGTCCTGCGTTTTGATGTCCTGCTCGCTCCATTCCTGCGCAACGGTCAGGATGTAGTTGGCGGACACGCGCTTGCCCTTGCGCTCAATGCAGTAGGCGACAAGCGAGAGCACCGCGCCTTCCTCAAGCCCGTAGAGCTCGATGCAGTCGTACATCGCCTTCATTTCGCGCAGATCGAGTGCGCGCGGACTGAGGAGCGCGTTGAGCGACTCGATGAACCGGCGATACTTCACGGGCGTTGCGGTCGTTACGGCGGGCTGTTCGGTAAGGAGATACTCGACCGTCAGCGGTTCGTCGCTGCGGATGCGGACAAGCCCCTTTGCCTGCCAATAGACAAACGCGCAGCGGATCTGCGCTTCGCTCAGGCCAAGCGCGTCCGCGGGGTCCGTGTCGGAAAGCGAGGGGTGATAGCACTGCATCAGCCCATAGAGGTAAACCTTCACAAACATGCCGTCCGCATCGGGCATGTACTCAAGCAAAAACAGATTGTCGACCGGCGTCATCTCACGCCGTGCCGCTTCCGGCGAAAAACGAATAATCATATCCGTATTATAGCACGGCTTTACCGCGGATTGCAACGGCAACCGAAGTTTTGGTACAAGTAAAAATGACTGGTATTTTCCGTACACAGGCACTATAATATAAACCATGAAGAGAAAGAAACAAAACCCCGTTATCGTGATCGCCCTCTCGGCAGTGCTGTTTGCGCTCTGCGTGCTGCTGTTCCTCCTGCTGCGCGCGATTCTCAGCGGCAGGGAGATCAGAACGGACTCCTGCAAGCCGAGCGCGGCGGGGGAGATCGCCGTCATGACGCCGGCGCCGACGCTGCTGGATCTGTATGCGTATTTCGACTGGACGGAAACGACGCGGATCAAGGTGTATGATCATCGGGCGGACAAGCTCGTCGATATGGACCTCGAGGAATACATCGTCGGCGTGGTCTCCGCGGAAATGCCCGCGTATTATTCGTTCGAAGCGCTGAAGGCGCAGGCGGTCGCGTCGCGTACCTACACGCTGTACAGCATGGCGCACGGCGGCTGTCATACGAACCCGGACGCCGACGTCTGCACGAACAGCAAGTGTTGTCAGGCGTTCTCGACGCACGAGCGGATGCAGAACACGTGGAAAAACGATTACGCCGACAACTACAACCGCGTCGCGCAGGCGGTCATGGGAACGGCGGGCGAGGTGCTGGTCTACGACGGCAAGCTCTGCGATGCGCTGTACCATGCCTGCTCGGGCGGGCAGACCGAGGATTCCGAGCATGTCTACGCAAACGCGCTGCCGTATCTGCGCGGCGTTTCGAGTCCCTACGAGGACCCGATGCGCGAAGACGACGCTGCATTCGATACGGATGCGCTTGTCGAGCTGATCGCGGCGAAGTACCCGGAAAGCGGCATCACGAAGGACAACGTCCGCGACGGGATCGCGATCGAAAAGGCGTATGAAAGCGGACGCGTGGAAACGCTGCGGCTCGGAAAAACGACGATCACCGGCAAGCAGGCAAGGAATCTGTTCGGGCTCCGCAGCACCATGTTCACGGTCGAATGGACCGGCAAGGGGATCGTCTTCCATGTGAAGGGCTACGGTCACGGCGTGGGGCTTTCGCAGAACGGCGCCAACGGCATGGCAAAGCGCGGCTCGGACTATCGCGAGATCCTGCTGCACTATTACACCGGCGTTTCGATCGCCGATTACGGCGCGGACGGGATCACGGAAAAAGCATCTCCCGCGCCGCAGAACACGGACGGACTGTTTGTGCCGGAGGGTTGAGATGGAACGCTGGGAATGGCTGATCGAAGGCAAAGCGGGGATCTTTCAGGATCCCGCGCTCGGCTGCTTCACGGAGGATCCGATCGCGCTCGTGCATTTTGCGCGGATCGGCGAAACGGACACGGTGCTGGATCTCGGCACGGGAAACGGCGTGATGTGCCTGTACGCGGCGGCGCGGTACGGCGGCGTCTATACCGGGATCGACATCGACGAAGCGCAAATCGCGCTTGCAAGGCGCAGCGCCGAACGGAACGGACAGGCGATCCGGTTTCTCTCGCTTCGGGCGGAGGACGCGCCGGACACGCTCGGACATGGGACGTTCACGCGCGTGCTGATGAACCCGCCGTATTTTACCGCGGGCGAGCCCGGCTTGCGCGCGAAGGCACGGCACGCGGACGATTCGCTGCTTTCCGACTGGTGTCACGCGGCGTTTTTGCTGCTCAATAACGGCGGAACGCTGGCGCTCTGCTATCCGGCGGACCGGCTCGCGGCACTGTTCCGCGCGCTGGATGAAAACCGGCTTGCGCCGAAGCGCATGCAGCTTCTGATGAGCGGGCAGCGCGCAAGGCTTGCGCTCGTCGAGGCAAAGAAGCTCGGGAAGGACGGCGTGACGATCACAGTCGTGCCGGACCGCAGAACGGAGCAAACGCCGGAGGGTTCGGGCGCGCGCCCGGCGCAGCTTGTGTAGACGCCGTTCAAGGAACGTTCACAGCATCCCCGCATCCCGTAAAATTCCATCTGTTGCATTTCCGCCCCTTTTCAGGCAAACTGTCGGTGAGAGGGGGGAAGATCAATGACAATGGAATCCGCAAGGTATTTTGCGCGCGACTGCAGCGGCAAAAGAACGCCGCGCAGGGAGACGGACACGACGCGCATCATCGGAGAACTGCTGCTGCGGTTCGGCATTACGCCGCATCTCAAGGGCTTTGAACCGCTGCGCGAGGAGGTACGGATCACGGTGGAATGCGAGCGAGGCAGCGAACGCCCGTCGCTGGTCGAACTGCAGCCGACGGTCGGGAAACTCTGCGGGGAACGCAATCCGGCGTTTGCCGCGCGCGACGCGATCAGCGTCGGCTTTCTTTCCGCGGACAGGGTCTGCGCGCAGTTTTTTCCGTTTTCGGATCGCCCGAGCAGCGCGGAGTTTATCTGCACGCTTGCCGAGATGGTCACGGACCGGATCACGCAGAAATAGAAAACAAAGAGGGTGTCAAGAAACCGTTTTGCGTTTCTTAACACCCTCTTCCCTGATACGGTCAGCGCGCAAGCTCCGTTTTGAGCGTTTCCCCGACCCGTTCCGCGATTTCCTGCGTGGAGAGCGATTCGATCTGCTCCGGCGAAAGGACCTCGACGACTTTGAACGAGACCCTGGTGCCGCGCCAGAGGAACCGCTTCAGCGCCTTTTCGGTGCTGCGGCTGACGGCGACGACGATCGGCACGCCCGCGCGCTTCGCGATCGAAAAGGACCCCGGGTGCAGCGGCAGCAGCGGCGCATCCGTTTTGTTGCGCGTGCCTTCCGGGAAGATGCCGACGGCGGTCTGTTCTTCTTTGAGGATGTCGACGGCGTGCAGGATCGTTTTCAGCGCCTGCCGGTTGTTGTTCCGGTCGATGAACGGATAACCGCATATGTGCGCATAGCGTCCGATGATCGGCATGTCGAGAATTTCCGGCTTGCAGATATACAGGATCTCCGTGCCCTTCAAAAGCGTCAAAGGCAGGAACGGATCGATCATGGAACGGTGGTTGGCAACCAGCAGAAACGGCTTTGTGCGGTCGATGCGCTCCAGCCCCTCGGCACGGACGCGGATCCGTCCGACGAGCAGAATGAGCTGCATGGTTTCAACGACAAACCGACGCATGCCGTGGTGCGCCTTTTTGACCGGCTTGTTTTTATCGATGAACAGGGAAACCAGAACGATCAGCAGCGTGTACAGAATCAGAAGGCCGAAATATGCGGCAAGAAACAGCAGCGGAATGCGAAGCACGAACCACCACGGTTCGCAGGGACCGAAAGCAAAGGTCAGCCCCGCGGCGGCGCCTGCGGAAAGAAACAGGATCAGAATCCAGATCAGCATGACGGTACGACTCCTTTCCTTTCTATTATAACGGTCTTCCGTCGGTTTTTCAATCGTTTCGAGGGTATAAAAAAAGGAGGGGGATACCTCCTTTCGGTCAACCCGCGTTTTCGCCCTGCGTCAGCGCGAGCAAATTTCGGTATAGGTTGTCGAGCAGGGTGCGAATGCGGACTTCCAGCTCGCACGACGATTTCGGCGGTCGCCCGACGTGCGGCGCTTCGGGATCGCGCACAAACGGGTCCGGCACCCGGTGCCCCTTTGCGATCAGTGCGCTGCGCACGGCGCGGACTCGCTCCGGCTGCGTTTTCAGCAGCGCGCGATATTTGTTCTGATAGCGCAGCATGCGGCGCGTGTCGCCGTTCGCCATATTCAGCGTGCAGGCGCGCACCGATTGCCCGTTCGACAGCGCAAGAAGCACCTCGTTGAGGAGACGTTCGGTTTCCTCCTCGGAGAAGGGGAGAAACGCCGGTTCCGTCCTTTCGACGGGTTTCAGCTGCGTGTAATAATGGTTGCGGACGCTGTTCGGTCTTCGGTTGGTTTTCGCGGCGATCGTATCGAACGCGGTCTTCAGCGGCTGCCGCGCCTGCCGCGCGTCGAGGACACATTCCATCAGCGCCTGATCCTCCTCGTCGGTCCAGCCCGTATGGGTTCCTTTCATGGTTTCACCTCCTTTGGTTTGTATGGAGTATGGACATATTCAGATCTGCCTATACAATCTATGCACACAAAACCGGTGTCAGTAAAAATATTTTCATTTTATGAATTTTCTTCTTGACATATTGATTTGAAGATGATAATATCCGATATTGCATTATGATGCCTATACTGTGGGAATATGCCCCAAAGTCTACGCGGATTGAAATAAAGCGAGCCAATCGGGACTAAAAACACAGGAGGTAAGGAATATGTGCCACCTCCTCGGGCGGGGGGATTCGCCCGAAAAAAACATCAGCAAGGAGAGAACGCAATGATGCATGACGTCAAGATGGGAAAACGGATCAGAAAGAGCTTCTCGCACATTTCGGAAGTTCTGGAGATGCCCGATCTCATTGAGGTGCAGAAGAATTCCTATTACCACTTCCTGAAAGAAGATCTCAGAGAAGTCTTCAACGACATCTCCCCGATCGTCGATTTTTCCGGAAAGCTCATTTTGGAGTTTGTGGACTATCGGATCGATCTCGATAAGCCCAAGTACTCCATCGAAGAAAGCAAGAGCCGCGACGTGAACTACGCGGCGCCTCTGCGCGTGACCGTCCGCCTGATCAATAAGGAAACGGGCGAGGTCAAGCAGCAGGAGGTCTTTATGGGCGATTTCCCGTTGATGACGCCGCAGGGCACGTTTATCATCAACGGTGCGGAGCGTGTTATCGTTTCGCAGCTCGTCCGTTCCCCCGGCGCATACTATGCATCCGCAAAGGATAAGCTGGGCAAAAAGGTCCTCTATACCAGCCAGGTGATCCCGAACCGCGGCGCATGGCTCGAGTATGAGACCGACTCCAACGAGATCCTCTACGTCAAGATCGACCGTCAGCGCAAGGTGTTCATCACCTCTCTTTTACGCGCCATCGGTTACGGCACGAACGCGCAGATCCTCGACCTTCTGGGCGAGGAAGACCGCCTGATGAAAACGCTCCAGAAGGACCCCGGCAAGTGCGAACTGGACGGTCTCTTCGACATTTACAAGCGGCAGCGCCCCGGCGAGCCGCCGACAGAAGAGAGCGCGCGCAACCTCCTGCACGGACTGTTCTTCGACAACCGCTACGATCTCGCGCGCGTCGGACGCTACAAGTATAATAAGAAGCTCGCTCTGAAGGCGCGCATCCGCGATCAGATCGCGGACGAGACCGTCGTCAATGAGGAGACGGGCGAGATCTTCGTCGAAGCGGGACAGAAGATCGACAAGGCGACCGCCGAAGCGATCCAGAATTCCGGCATCAACGCGGTCTGGGTCCGCAACGAGGAAGACGAGCGTGTCAAGGTCGTCGGCAACTGCTTTGCTTCCGCAAAGGGTTTCCTGCCGTTTGAGCCGATCGAAGCCGGACTCAACGAGGACGTACATATCCCCACCCTCAAGGCTTTGCTCAGGCAGGCGGCGGACGAGGGCGTCGAGGGCGACGCGCTGAAGGATTTCCTTCGCAAGCACTATGACGACCTGATCCCGCGTCACATCGTTCCGGACGATATGGTCGCGTCGATCTCCTACCTCATCAACCTGCCCTACGGCATCGGCAAGACGGACGACATCGACCACCTCGGCAACCGCCGCATCCGTTCGGTCGGCGAACTGCTGCAGAACCAGATCCGTGTGGGTCTCACGCGGCTCGAGCGCGTTGTGCGCGAGCGCATGGGTCTGCAGGACATGGACGTGGTCATGCCGTCGAACCTGATCAATATTCGCCCCGTGACCGCGGCGATCAAGGAGTTCTTCGGATCCTCCCAGCTTTCGCAGTTCATGGATCAGACGAACCCGCTTTCCGAGCTCACGCATAAGCGCCGTCTTTCGGCGCTCGGTCCGGGCGGTCTGAACCGCGACCGCGCAACGTTCGAGGTCCGCGACGTTCACTACTCGCATTACGGCAGAATGTGCCCGATCGAGACGCCTGAAGGTCCGAACATCGGTCTTATCAACTCGCTGTCCACCTATGCGCGCATCAATGAGTACGGTCTCATTGAGGCGCCGTACCGCGTGATCGACAAGGAAAACCGCATCGTCACCGACGAGATCGTGTATCTCACCGCGGACGAAGAGGACGGCGCGATCGTCGCGCAGGCAAACGAGCCGATCGACGAAAACACGCACTGGTTCAAGAAGGACCGTCTGGTGGCGCGCCGGCTCGACCAGATCATTGAGGTCAAGTCGAACGAGGTTGATTACATCGACGTTTCCCCGAAGCAGCTCGTTTCCGTCGCAACGGCGATGATCCCGTTTCTTGAGAACGACGACGCAAACCGTGCGCTGATGGGCTCGAACATGCAGCGTCAGGCGGTTCCGCTTCTGAAACCCGAAGCGCCCGTCGTGGCGACCGGCATGGAGCACAAGGCGGCCGCGGACTCCGGCATCACGGTGCTCGCGCAGTGCGACGGTACCTGCACCTATGTCGACGCGGACACGATCGAGATCACCAGCGATGCGGGCGTTCCGTATCGCCATAAGCTTCTGAAGTTCCGCCGCTCCAACCAGGGCACCTGCCTGAACCAGCGCCCGATCGTGGAGCACGGCGAGCGCGTCAAAAAGGGCGACGTCATTGCGGACGGCGCATCGACGCAGGGCGGCGAGATCGCACTCGGCCGCAACATCCTGATCGGCTTCATGACGTGGGAAGGCTACAACTACGAGGACGCGGTCCTGATCTCCGAAAAACTCGTCAAGGAGGACGTGTACACGTCGATCCACATCGAGGAGCACGAGGTCGAAGCGCGTGAAACGAAGCTCGGACCGGAAGAGATCACCCGCGACATCCCGAACATCGGCGAGGACGCGCTTTCGCAGCTCGACGAGAACGGCATCATCCGCCCCGGCGCGGAGGTGCGTTCGGGCGATATTCTGGTCGGCAAGGTCACGCCGAAGGGCGAAACCGAGCTGACGCCGGAGGAGCGCCTTCTGCGCGCGATCTTCGGTGAAAAGGCACGCGACGTGCGCGACACGTCTCTCCGCGTACCGCACGGCGAAGGCGGCGTCGTTGTCGACGTCAAGATCTTCACCCGCGAAAACAAGGACGAGCTGAGCCCGGGCGTGAACCAGATGGTCCGCGTATACATTGCGCAGAAGCGTAAGATCTCCGTCGGCGACAAGATGGCAGGTCGTCACGGCAACAAGGGCGTTATCTCCCGCATCCTCCCCGAAGAGGATATGCCGTTCCTGCCCGACGGCACGCCGCTGCAGATCGTTCTGAATCCGCTCGGCGTTCCGTCCCGTATGAACATCGGTCAGATCCTGGAGCTGCACCTCGGCATGGCGTGCAAGAAGCTCGGCATCGAGATCGCAACGCCGGTCTTCGACGGCGCGACCGAAGAGGACATCAAGGAGCTGCTCGTCAAGGCGGGCTGCGACGAGGACGGCAAGACGATCCTGTACGACGGCAGAACGGGCGAACCGTTTGAAAACCGCGTCTCGGTCGGCTACATGTACTACCTCAAGCTGCATCACCTGGTCGACGACAAGATCCACGCGCGTTCCACGGGCCCGTACAGCCTCGTCACGCAGCAGCCGCTGGGCGGCAAGGCGCAGTTCGGCGGACAGCGTTTCGGCGAGATGGAAGTATGGGCGCTCGAAGCATACGGCGCGGCGAACACCCTGCAGGAGATCCTCACCGTCAAGTCCGACGACGTCGTGGGTCGTGTCAAGACCTACGAGAGCATCGTGAAGGGCGAGAATGTCAAGCCCTCCGGCGTGCCCGAATCGTTCAAGGTCCTCATTAAGGAACTGCAGTCGCTGGGTCTCGATATGCGCGTTCTTTCCGAAACGCGCGAGGAGATCGAGATCGGCGAGGACGACGATGAAGAGACCCGCTTCACCGACAATATCAACATCTCCGGCCTCGAGGATACCCCGATGCAGCCGATGGAGGATGCGGACGAAGACGACGAAGATATCGACGACATCGATTTCGACGGCGACTTCGACGAGGAATCCGACATGGACGGCATGCTGATGGACGATGAGTTCGACCTCGGAGATGACATGGATCTGGACCTCGGCGACGAGGATGATCCCGAATAACGTGCGAAAGGAGACAGCAAATGTTTGATTTAACGGAATTTGATGCTCTTAAGATCGGTCTGGCTTCCCCGGAAAAGATTCTGGAATGGTCTCACGGCGAGGTCAAGAAACCCGAAACGATCAACTATCGCACTCTGAAGCCCGAAAAGGACGGTCTGTTCTGCGAACGGATCTTCGGACCGACAAAGGACTGGGAATGCCACTGCGGACGCTATAAGCGCGGCAGATACAAGGGCATCGTCTGCGACAAGTGCGGCGTTGAAGTCACGCGCGCAAAGGTGCGCCGCGAACGCATGGGTCACATCGAGCTGGCCGTTCCGGTTTCTCATATCTGGTATTTCAAGGGCATTCCGTGCCGCATGAAGATGCTGCTCGACATGAGTCCGAAAGAATTGGAACAGGTCCTGTATTTTGCGGCGTACGTCGTCATCGATCCCGGTACGACCACGCTCCTCAAGAAGCAGGTCATCACCGATAAGGAATACCGTGAAGCGCAGGAGCAGTTCGGCGAGAAATCCTTCCGTGCCGGCATGGGCGCGGAGGCGATCCGCGAGCTCCTCTGCGAGATCGACCTTGAAAAGCTCGACGCCGAGCTTCGCGAAGAGGTCGAAACCAGCGGCGGACAGAAGCGCGCAAACGCGGTCAAGCGTCTGGAAGTCGTCGAAGCGTTCCTGAAGAGCGGCAACCGCCCCGAATGGATCATTCTGACCGTGCTTCCGGTCATTCCGCCGGAGCTTCGCCCGATGGTCCAGCTGGACGGCGGACGGTTCGCGACGAGCGATCTGAACGATCTCTATCGCCGCGTCATCAACCGCAACAACCGCTTAAAGCGGCTTCTGGAGCTGCGCGCGCCGGATATCATCGTCCGCAACGAGAAGCGCATGCTGCAGGAAGCGGTCGACTCCCTCATTGACAACGGCCGCCGTTCCCGCCCCGTCACGGGTCCGGGCAACCGCCCGCTGAAATCGCTTTCCGACATGCTGCGCGGCAAGCAGGGACGCTTCCGTCAGAACCTTCTCGGCAAGCGCGTCGACTATTCCGGCCGTTCGGTTATCGTCGTCGGTCCGGAACTCAAGATGTATCAGTGCGGTCTTCCGAAGGAGATGGCGCTGGAGCTGTTCAAACCGTTCGTGATGAAGAAGCTCGTCAAGGGCGGCTTCGCGCAGAACGTAAAAGGCGCAAAGCGCATGGTCGAGCGCGGCGCGACCGAGGTCTGGGGCGTACTGGAGGAGGTCATCAAGGACCATCCCGTCATGCTCAACCGCGCGCCGACGCTGCACCGTCTGGGCATTCAGGCGTTTGAGCCGGTCCTCGTCGAAGGCCGCGCGATCAAGCTGCATCCGCTCGTATGTACCGCGTTCAACGCGGACTTCGACGGCGACCAGATGGCGGTTCACGTACCGCTCTCGGTCGAGGCGCAGTCGGAAGCGCGCTTCCTGATGCTCGCGAGCAACAACATCCTGAAGCCGCAGGACGGCAAGCCGGTCGTCTGCCCGACGCAGGACATGGTCATGGGCTGCTACTACCTCACGCAGCAGCGTGACGGCGTCAAGGGCGAGGGCAAGGCGTTCTCGTCCGAGGACGAAGCGATCATGGCGTATCAGACCGGCGAGGTCGCGCTGCAGGCGAAGGTCAAGATCCGTCTTGCGCGTCAGTGGGAAGGCGAAACGATCTACAAGGTCTGCGACACCTCTGTCGGCCGCGTGCTGTTCAACAACGCGATCCCGCAGGACCTCGGTTTTGTCGAAAGAACCTGCGCGGACGATATGTTCAAGCTGGAGATCGACCACCTCGTCAAGAAGAAGGACCTGGGCAAGATCGTCGACGCGTGCTACAGAAAGTACGGTCCGACGCAGACGAGCGAAACGCTCGACCGCATCAAGAAGCTCGGTTATTCGTACTCGACCCGCGGCGGCATCACCGTCGGCTTCCAGGACATCAGGGTTCCGGAAGAGAAAAAGGCGCTGATCGCCGACGCCGAGAAGCAGGTCGTCGAGATCGACAACTACTTCCGCATGGGTCTCCTCTCCAACAAGGAGCGCAGAGCCCGCGTCATCAAGGTCTGGGAACAGACCACCGAGGACGTCACCAACGCTTTGATGGATTCGCTCGACGCGTTCAACCCCATCTTCATGATGGCGGACTCCGGCGCGCGCGGCAGCTCGGCGCAGATTCGTCAGCTCGCCGGTATGCGCGGTCTGATGGCGGACCCGTCCGGCGAAATCATTGAGGTGCCGATTCGCGCAAACTTCCGCGAAGGTCTGTCCGTTCTAGAGTTCTTCATCTCTTCGCACGGCGCGCGCAAAGGTCTTGCCGACACGGCGCTTCGTACGGCGGACTCCGGTTACCTCACGCGTCGTCTCGTCGACGTTTCGCAGGACGTTATCGTCCGTGAGGTCGACTGCTTCGCGGAGCGCAACGATACGCCGCGCGGCATGATGATCTCCGCGATCGCCGACGGCAGCAAGGTCATCGAGCCGCTGTCCGCGCGTATCGAGGGCCGCTACGCGATCGATCCGGTCTTCCATCCGGAAACCGGCGAACAGCTCTGCGAAGGCGATCACATGATCAGCCACGACGAGGCGCTTGCGATCGAGAAAGCGGGCGTCAAGGAAGTCTACTGCCGCACAGTCCTGACCTGCCGCAGCGAGCACGGCGTCTGCTGCAAGTGCTACGGCGCGAACCTCGCAACCGGCGGTCACGTCGACATCGGCGAAGCGGTGGGTATCATCGCGGCGCAGGCGATCGGCGAACCGGGCACGCAGCTGACGATGCGTACGTTCCACACCGGCGGCGTTGCATCCAGCAAGGACATCACGCAAGGTCTTCCGCGTGTTGAGGAGCTCTTCGAGGCAAGAAAGCCGAAGGCGCTCACAACGCTCACCGAGATCTCCGGCACCGTCCACATCGAGGACGGCAAGCACAACGTCATCGTCACGAACGACAAGGGCGAGTCCGTGAAATATCAGATCTCGCTCGACAGCCGTCTGAAGGTCACCGAAGGGCAGCATGTCGAGGCGGGCGACGAGCTCAACGAAGGCTCCGTTTACCCGAACGACATCCTGAAGATCACGGGCGTCAAGGGCGTGCAGGCTTACCTCCTGAAGGAAGTCCAGAGCGTCTACCGTCTGCAGGGCGTTGAGATCTCCGATAAGCACATCGAGGTCATCATCCGTCAGATGCTGCGCAAGGTCGAGATCGAGGATCCGGGCGACACGAACCTGCTGCCCGGCGAACGCTGCGACAGCTTCCGCTTCGAGGAAGAGAACGAGAAGCTGATCTCCGAGTACGAGACCGCGCTTGCGCTCGCACAGAAGAACGGAACGGAAGAGCCCGCGGAGCCGGTGCTTGCAAGAGCAAAGCGCAAGCTCCTCGGCATCACCAAGGCGGCGCTCGCCACCGAATCGTTCCTGTCCGCGGCGTCCTTCCAGGAGACCACGCGCGTGCTGACCGAAGCTGCCATCAAGGGCAAGATCGATCCGCTCGTCGGACTCAAAGAGAACGTTATCATCGGCAAGCTGATCCCTGCCGGCATCGGACTGAAGTGCTATCGCAACGTCGAAGTGACCGAGGCGCAGGACGTCCCGTCGGACATGGAGTAACGCCATGGACGAACGCAAACTGACCGATACCGAATGCACGCTGTACGGAACCAAATCCTGTGCGCTGCTGAATATGCAGGACTGCGACAAGTGCCCGCTAAAGGGCCGCGTCGCAGATCCCGCGATTCACGACGATCTCAGACTGTTCTGCACGCTGCAGCCGGAAGGCACCGTTGCGCAGCTCTTTGAAAGCAAGACCTGCACCCTGTGCAAGAACGAGCCGAAGGGAACCCCCACGAGCTTTGCCGTGTTCGATATGGCGCATACCGAACCGAAAAACCTCGCGAAGCGCAAGTGGCTTTCCAGGCAGGAAACGGGATTCATGGTCCCGCTGCAGTTTGCCTGCTGCTCGAAATGCCGCCGCAGGATCCTGCTTCAGTCGTATCTTCCGCTGATCACGCCCATCGTTCTGTCGCTGATCGCGCTTCCGTTCGTCATGACCGAGCGCTTTGCGCAGACGATGCGGCAGGCTGCGGGATGGCTGCCGTTCGCGGTCGTCGTTGCGGCGATCGTCGGCGGCTACGGCGTCGGGAAGCTGCTTTCGCACCTCTACAAGCGCAAATGCGAAGCGGACATGTATATCGACGTGCGCACGCATCCGTTTGTTTCCGCGATGACGGAGAAGGGGTGGCGGCCGCTGTTCAACGACCGCTCGGCGCATCTTGCGTTTACAAAGCAACGGATCAACCGTGGACTGGGCACAGCGCCGCGCGCCGTGTACGACCTTCCGGATTACGAAACGCCGGCAGCCGAAGATAAAATTACGGATTGACAAGAATAGAATTTTCTGTTACACTACCATTTTGGCGGTGTTTGAGAAAAACACCGCCGAAACCTGCGTTTTTCGAGCGAAAAGCGCATAAAAACCGGACAATATCCTCTGATTTGGGTTGCAGAGGGATTGATTTATACAACAATTGAAATATTTTTAGGAGGAAACATCTGAATGCCGACCATTAATCAGTTGGTTCGCAAGGGCAGACAGCCCGTGGAATACAAGTCCACGGCGCCCATTCTGAAGCAGTGCCCGCAGCGTCGCGGCGTCTGCACCGCAGTCCGTACGATGACGCCGAAAAAGCCGAATTCCGCACTGCGTAAAATCGCTCGTATCCGTCTGACCGACGGTCTCGAAGGTACCGCGTACATCCCCGGTATCGGTCACAATCTGCAGGAGCACTCCGTGGTTCTGATCCGCGGCGGTCGTGTCAAGGACCTGCCCGGCGTCCGTTACCACATCATCCGCGGTGCTCTGGACACCGCAGGCGTTGCAAACCGCAAGCAGGCTCGCTCGCTGTACGGTGCAAAGCGTCCGAAGAAATAAGGAGAACACACTATGCCGAGAAGAGGTTTTATTCCCAAGAGAGAAGTTCTTGCAGATCCGATCTACAAGAGCGTTGTCGTAACCAAGCTCATCAACCAGGTCATGCTGGACGGCAAGCGCGGCGTTGCGCAGAAGGCTGTCTATGACGCGTTTGAGCTGATCAATCAGAAGACGGGCAAGGACGCGCTCGAAGCGTTTGAGCAGGCAATGAACAACATCATGCCGGTCCTCGAAGTCAAAGCGCGCAGAGTCGGCGGTTCGACCTATCAGGTCCCGATCGAGATCCGCGCAGAGCGCCGTCAGACCCTGGGTCTTCGCTGGCTCGTGAGCTATGCGCGCAGCCGCGGCGAGCGCACGATGGCGGAGCGCCTTGCGGGCGAGATCATGGATGCCTGCAACGAACAGGGCAACGCCGTCAAGAAGAAGGAAGACACCCATAAGATGGCAGAGGCCAACAAGGCGTTTGCACACTATCGCTGGTAATGCGGGATACTGCGCTTGAACTGACACGCAATATCGGCATCATGGCGCACATCGATGCCGGCAAGACCACGACGACCGAGCGGATCCTGTTCTACACGGGCAAGATCCACAAGGTCGGGGAAGTACACGAGGGCACGGCGACCATGGACTACATGGCGCAGGAGCAGGAACGCGGCATCACGATCTGCTCCGCCGCGACCACGACGTACTGGCGCGGTCATCGCATCAACATCATCGACACGCCGGGACATGTGGATTTCACGGTTGAGGTGGAACGCAGTCTCCGTGTGCTGGATGGTGCTGTTGCCGTATTCTGCGCAAAGGGCGGGGTCGAGCCGCAGTCCGAAACGGTCTGGCGGCAGGCGATGAAATATCACGTCCCCTGCATTGCGTACGTCAATAAAATGGACATCACCGGAGCGGATTTCTTCCACGTGATGGACATGATGCGTGATCGTTTGGGCGCAAACCCGATACCGGTGCAGCTTCCGATCGGAAGCGAAATGAACTTTCGCGGCATCGTCGATCTCGTGACGATGAAGGCGGAGGTTTACTACAACGACGACGGAACCGACATCCGCGAAGAGCCGATCCCTTCGGACATGGTCGAAGCGGCGGAGGAGCATCGCGCGGCGCTGATCGAAGCGGTCATCGAGCAGGACGAGGATCTTCTCGAGAAATATTTCGAGGGGGAAATGCCTTCGAACGAAGAGCTGATCTCCTGCATCCGCAAGGCAACCATCGCCGGAACGGCCGTGCCGGTCACCTGCGGCACATCCTACCGCAACAAGGGCGTACAGCCGCTTCTGAACGCGATCGTCGATTTTCTGCCCTCTCCGCTGGATATTCCGCCGGCGAAGGGCACCGACCGCAGCGGCGAAAAAGAGCTCACGGCGGAGCCGAGAGACGACGCGCCGTTTGCAGCGCTCGCGTTCAAGATCGTCACCGACCCGTTTGTGGGACGGCTGGCGTTTGTGCGCGTGTACAGCGGAACGCTGAAAGCCGGTTCTTACGTCTACAACGTCTCGAAGCAGAAGCGCGAGCGCGTCAGCAAGATCCTCTTGATGCACGCGGACGCGCGCACGGAGCTGGATGAAGTCCACGCAGGCGATATCTGCGCGCTGGTCGGCATGAAAGAAACGTCGACCGGCGACACGCTCTGCACGGAAAACCGCCAGATGCTCCTGGAGAGCATGATTTTCCCGACGCCGGTCATTCAGGTTGCGATTGAGCCGAAGACCAAAGCCGGACAGGAAAAGATGATGGCGGCGCTACAAAAGCTCGGCGAAGAGGACCCCACCTTCCGCACCTATACGGATCAGGAAACGGGGCAGACCATCATCGCGGGCATGGGCGAGCTGCATCTGGAGATCATCGTGGATCGTCTGATCCGCGAATTCCGCGTGGAAGCGACGGTCGGCAAGCCGCAGGTCGCTTACAAGGAATCCATCGTGCATCCGGTGACATACGAATGCCGCTATGCGCGGCAGACCGGCGGTCACGGGCAGTTTGCGCACACGGTGATCGAATTCGCTCCGCTTGAGGACGCCGAAGAAGGCGAGACGTTCCGCTTTGTCAACAAGATCGTCGGCGGCGTGATCCCGAAGGAATTCATTCCGGCGGTCGATCAGGGCATTCGCGATGCGTTGATGAGCGGACCGCTCGGCGGCTACGAGCTCATCAATCTCAAGGCGACGCTGAAGGACGGAAGCTTCCACGAGGTCGATTCCAGCGATTTGGCATTCCGCATAGCGGGCTCGCTGTCGGTCAAGGAGGGTATCACAAAGGACAATTGTGAGCTTCTGGAGCCGATGATGAGCGTCGAGGTGCTGGTGCCGGACGAGTATCTGGGCGACATCGTGGGCAATCTCACGTCGCGGCGGTGCAAGATCTCCGGCATGGAGACGAGGCAGGGCAGCACGGCGGTCAACGCCATCTGTCCGCTCAGTGAAATGTTCGGGTACGCGACCGATCTGCGTTCAAGGACACAGGGCAGAGGCACGTTCACGATGCAGTTCAACCGCTACGACAAGGTTTCGGCCGCAATACAGGAGCAGATCCTGGGCAAATATAACTACTGGTTCTAAAAACAAAATACAAAATTTATAAGGAGAACTACCAATGGCAAAAGCAAAATTCGAACGTACCAAGCCGCATGTAAACATCGGCACGATCGGACACGTAGACCATGGCAAGACGACGCTGACTGCGGCGATCACCATGGCGCTGGCACAGCAGGGCGAAGCGGTCGCAATGCGTTACGACGAAATCGACAAGGCGCCCGAAGAGAAGGCGCGCGGCATCACGATCAACACGGCGCACGTTGAGTATGAAACTGCGAAGCGTCACTATGCGCACGTTGACTGCCCGGGCCACGCGGACTACGTCAAGAACATGATCACGGGCGCTGCGCAGATGGACGGCGCGATCCTGGTCGTTTCTGCGGCAGACGGTCCGATGCCCCAGACCCGTGAGCACATCCTGCTCGCCCGTCAGGTCGGCGTACCGTACATCATCGTCTTCATGAACAAGGTCGACCAGGTCGACGACGAAGAGCTCCTCGAGCTCGTCGAGATGGAGATCAGAGAGCTCCTGAGCTCCTACGATTTCCCGGGCGACGATATCCCGATCATCCGCGGTTCCGCACTGCTGGCGCTCGAAGCACTCACCGAGGGCAAGATCGCGAAGGAAACGCCGGAATGCCAGTGCATCTTCGAGCTGATGGATGCGGTCGACAGCTACATCCCGACGCCGGAGCGCGCATCCGACAAGCCGTTCCTGCTTCCGGTTGAGGACGTCTTCTCCATCACCGGCCGCGGCACGGTTGCAACGGGCCGTGTTGAGCGCGGTACCGTCAAGGTATCCGACACCGTCGAGATCGTGGGTCTGACGGAAGAAAAGCGCAGCACCGTCGTCACGGGCGTTGAGATGTTCCGTAAGCTCCTCGATCAGGCGATCGCGGGCGACAACATCGGTCTGCTTCTTCGCGGCGTACAGCGCAACGAGATCGAGCGCGGCCAGGTTCTGGCGAAGCCGGGTTCCATTCATCCGCACACGCACTTCAACTCTGAGGTGTACGTTCTGACGAAGGAAGAGGGCGGCCGTCACACCCCGTTCTTCTCCGGTTACCGTCCGCAGTTCTATTTCAGAACGACCGACGTTACGGGCACGATCACGCTGCCGGAAGGCGTTGAGATGGTCATGCCGGGCGACAACATCCGCATGGAAATCCAGCTGATCACGCCGATCGCAATGGAACAGGGTCTCCGCTTCGCAATCCGTGAAGGCGGCAGAACGGTTGCTTCCGGCGTCGTCGCGAGCATCATCGAGTAATCGAGCTCACAATCAAAAGAAAGGGCAGAAATGCCCTTTCTTTTTTGCGTGGTACAATGTTGGGACAGTGAGCGGGCAATTCCTGCAATTTATATGAAAAATATATGAATTCGGGGATAGATTTTTCGGCGCATTTCGTGTATACTGATTCTTGTATAAATAGGGGTAGTTTGCCCTTTCGGCATTTTGCCGCGATTCTGAGTAGGAGGAGAGAAGAACACATGAAGAAAGCTTTGGCACTCATCCTGTCGCTGCTGATGATGCTCGCGCTGATCCCGACGGCGTTCGCTGCAGGCGAGGTTGCCGTTGCGATGGACGCGGCTCCGGAGACAGGCGACAAGATCGTCATGTATTATCCGACCGGCAGCACCGTGATCAGCACGGTCGCAAGCGGCGACAAGCTGACCGGCGTCGGCGTGACGATTGCAGACAACAGCATCACGCTTCCGGACGGCGCCGCGATCTTTGACGTCACCGTCAATGAGGCAGGCGAGTATGCGTTTGCAAACGACGGCAAGTATCTGACAACGGGCTCAACGGGTAACTCGTTGACGCTTGATGATACACTGACTGATTTAGGTCTTTGGATTTTGGAAACAGCTGAAGGTGGTTATTACATCAAGAATAAGGCAGCTGAGTATAAAGGCAAACCTCAGTATATCGAATTCTATAACAACCAGTTTACGGCATATAGTTTCAACAGCAGTAAACCTCAGATTTATACGTTCCGGTTCTTCAAACTCACCAACGAGATAACGGTGCTTGCACCGACCGCGGATCCGGCAGCCGGCGCGATCAAGAAGGGAACGACGGTCAAGCTGTCGACTCTGACGGAAGGCGCAAAGGTCTATTACAAGATCGGCGAGGACGCCGAGTTTGCGGAATACACCGCGCCGATCGCGATCAACGAGGACTGCACGATCTATGCCTACGCGGAGAAGGACGGCACACAGTCCGCAACCGTTGAATTTGAGTATCTCGTCTATGAAGGCATGATGAGCATCCCGCAGGCACTCGCGGCGGGAGATGTCGATTCTGCGACGGTCGTCGGGCAGCTCGTATATCGCTTCGGCAATTTCGGCAGCATCAACTCTGCGGTTCTGCAGGCAAAGATCGGCGACGAGATCTACGCGCTGCAGGCGTTCAATTCGCTGGACAGCGACACCGACGGCAACCCGATCGAGATCGGCGACTGGCTCGTTCTCGAGGGCAAGCTCGGAGCGTACAGCGGCGTACAGCAGATCCAGTCCATGACGACGATCCGCAAGGCGGAGCCCGGGGAGATCATCGGCGAGGATGCGACCGAAGTGCAGGTGTTCGAGGACTTTTCCGGCATCAATGATAACTTCGACAATCTTTTGACCGAGTATGTTCTGATCAAGAACGTCACGCTCGGCGAGTATAAGAGCAACGGTTCCACGACCGTGAAGGACGCCGAGAACAATTCGATGCCGATCTATCGCGCGGCGCCCTATCCCGTGGGTGTGGAAGCGGGCGACGTTGTGAATCTGTATGCGTGCGTTTCAAAGTACGGCACCACCAAGCAGCTCCGCAACGGCTCCTCAACGGATTATGTTCCGACGAATGATACCAAGGCGCCGGTCATTACGCGCCTGACCAATGCGAACGCTGAGGTCGGCAAGCCGTATACGTTTACGGTAAAGGTTGAGGACGCCAGCGGCGTTTCGGAAGTCAGAATGGAGGTATTCGACGAGAATGAAGCGGAGCTCGCTGTGTTCGAAAACGTTGAACCGAACGGTGACGGCGAGTACACGATCAAGATCCCGGCGAACATCATCACAGGCGGCAACCTGACCGTTACGGTCACGGCGACCGACGCATGGACGAAACCGAACACAAGGGAAGAAGACTTCGAGATCGTCGTCGTTGACCTCCCGCAGATCGTGAGTTATTCTCCGGAAGCGAACAGCGCGACCGGCGACGACAAGCGCCCGGTGATCTCCGTCACGTTTGCAAACTGCGGTAAAAACCCCGCCGTGGAAATGACGCTGAACGGTGAACCGGTCAACCCGGTCGTTGACGGCAATACCGCAACCTATACGCCCGCCGCGGATATGGAAGACGGCAAGGTCGTCGTTTGGGTCAGGATCACCCGTACGGATGGCAGATCCTACGAAACAAACTGGAGCTTCACGGTCGGCATTGCGACCTTCCAGCTCTATTTCGGCGAGCTGCATTCGCACACCGCGCAGTATTCCGACGGTACCGGCACGCTGGCGCAGGCGCTCGAGCATGCGAAGAACGCGCCGCAAATCGACTTCCTTGCGGTTACGGATCACAGCAACTACTACGATACCAAGGACAATCCGAACGGCGATATGACCGATGCGTCGAAGGGCGTGATGACGGCGGACGGATCCATGACCAAGTGGCAGGAAGCCAAGGCGACGGCAGCGGAATATGCGACCCTCGACTTTATCCCGATCATCGGTTACGAGATGACGTGGTCCGGTCAGTACGGTCACATGAACACGTTCAACTCGATCGGCTTCGAATCGCGCAATCTGCCGAAATACGTCGTGAAGAACGGTCCGGGTCTTGTTGCGTACTATGACCGTCTGGTCGAGGTAGCCCGCATCGACAAGGAGAACGGCAGAAAGACGACGATCAACCAGTTCAACCATCCGGGCACCACGTTCGGTACGTTTGAAGATTTCGCGCACTACACGCCCGCGTACGACGAGCTGATCACCATGATCGAGGTCGGCAACGGCGAGGGCAAGGTCGGCGGTTCCATGTACTGGCCCTCCTACCAGTACTATACCATGGCGCTTGACAAGGGCTGGCACCTTGCGCCGACGAACAACCAGGACAACCATAAGGGCGGCTGGGGCGACAGCAACACCTGCCGTGACGTTATCTACACCGACAATTTCTCCGAGGAAGGCATCTATGACGCGATGCGCGCCATGACGATGTACGCCACCGAGGACAACGACCTCGAGATCTACTACACCCTGAACGACAACGTGATGGGCTCTGTGCTGAATCTCGGGCAGGGCGAAAAGCTTACGATCCGCGTCGATTTCAAGGATCCGACCGACAAGATCCAGAAGGTAAGCATCATTGCGAACGGCGACGTCACCGTGGCTTCGAAGACCTTCAACACGCAGTCCGGTTCCTGGGAGATCCAGCTGGACAACAACTACTCCTACTACTACGTCCGTGTGGACGAGGTCGACGCCGATATCGCCGTGACCGCGCCTGTCTGGACGAGCGAAACGGTCAAGATCGGCATGTCGCCCGTCGAGAAGAACACCGCGATCGAGCTGAAGGACGAACCGATTACGTTCAGCGTTCCGCTGTATAACTATGAAGAACCGGCGATCGGCGAAGACGCGAGCGCCGTTGATCTCACGATCAACAAGGTCGAGTATTCCATCGATGATACCTTGGTTGAAACAGTTGAGAATCCCACATTCTCGAACGGCACATCCAAGCTGACCACCACCAATCAGGAGGATCGGCTGACCTGGGTCTACACGCCCACCGAGACCGGACGCTTCACGATGAAGGTCAAAATCACGGCGACGTACCGCGGCGTTGAATATGTGTTCAACGGCAATCTCGGATTCACGGTCCGTGACGGCGCAGATATGTCGCTGATGCTGATCGACGCAAGACACAGCAACTTCTACGTCTCCGGCAAATATGCGGATTCCGATACTGCGTTTATCGAGCTTGCAGCGCAGTACGGCGTCAAGTCGCAGCATATTACCGAGACGATCACCGACGAGGTGCTCGAAGGCTGCGATCTGCTCGTTCTGACCGTTCCGTTCAAGGGTGACAGCATCTCCGTTGCGGATTCGCTCTACACCGAGGACGAGATCGCGGCGATCGGCAGATACGCGGAACGCGGCGGCAATTTCATCGTCTGCTCCAAGTCCGACCGTCTCGAGCCGAATAATGAGGCAGAATGGGCGAGCGTCATTTCGAACGGGATCCTCGAAACCATCGGCGCAAAGGCGCGCGTGGGCAAGGGCATCGTTTCCGACGCGGTCAACATGACCAACGAGTCCTACCGTCTGCACTTCACCGGCAAGGAATTCTACAACTGGGACAACCCGCTGACCGAGTACCTCATCGAGAACACGAACCTGATGTTCTCCTGCTACAACGCGGCGCCGATCATTCTGAACGGCGCAACCAGCGTCGTCAACGCGTTTGATACCTCGTTCGTCAGCTCGTATCCGCTGTATTACAACGGCGGCAAGAATGTCACGGCGGACAAGACCTATCAGCCGTATTACGATGCCTGCGGCGATCAGAGCACGATCAGCGTGCTCGCGTATGAAGAACTGCCCACGGGCGGCTTCTGCATCACCTCCGGCGTTACCTTCTTCTCCACGTTCGAGGTCAAGGTCGAGATGGAGAGCGCTGCAACGCTGCAGAACACGAACTACCAGATCGTTGTGAACCTCTTCAAAAAGCTCCATCCCTCCGAGGTCACGCCGATCGCCGAGATCCATGAGGCAGGCAAACTGAACACCTCCTATACGATCGAGGGCTATGTCACTTCCAACGCGTCCGGCTATGATAAGGACACCGCGTTCTTCGACTGCATCTATATCCAGGATGCAAGCGGCCGCGGCATCAACGTGTTCCCGGTTGCAGGCCGTTATGAAGTCGGTCAGAAGCTTCGCATCACCGGTATGACGAGCGAGTACATGGGTGAGATCGAGCTGAACTGCGGCAACGACTACGGCGGAGACATTCAGGATGTCACGCTGCGCGACGTGGAATACACCGCGGACGGCGTGACCACGACGGGCTACGCAACGCGCGCGAGACTCCTCGAGGTCGCGATCACGATGGCGAATAAGCAGACGATTGAAACGTATGTGATCGATGACGGAAATCTGAATCGGGTGATCGACGGGATCTGCGCGGAGAACGCTACGCAATATGTCGTTCCCGAACGGCTGACGACGGCGCAGGCTGCATTGCCCGACAAGGTCGGAAACCTCGTCTCATTCATCGGCAAGGTCACCAAGGTCGAGTATGACGCGAACGGCGTACTCGGCGCGATCCATGTGGACGACGGCAGCGGAGAGGTTCTGGTCTTCCTTGACGG
Organism: uncultured Clostridia bacterium; assembly: GCA_947168855.1. GTDB lineage: Bacteria > Bacillota > Clostridia > Christensenellales > CAG-138 > UBA3792. The sequence continues at coordinate 62,526 of CAMVNO010000006.1, read as the reverse complement.
CTACATCAACTGCAACGACGGCTGTGAGCCGGACGAACAGGGATACCATGATCTTTCCTGGGTCAAAGAAGGCGCCTATATCACCGCCTGCGGCATTGCGTCCATCGGTCAGAACAGCTATGAGAACTCCGACCAGATCGGTCCGCGCATTCGTACGCGCAGCCGTGCGGACATCGTAAAGCCAGTCCCGGTTTACGGCGACGCCAACTGCGACGGCAAGGTCACTGCTGCGGACGCGGCGCTCGTGCTGCGTGCGCTGGTCGGACTGTCTGCGATGAGCTTCACAGGCTGCATGAACGCGGATGTTGCCGCTGATTTCGACTCCATGCCGAACGCAACGGACGCGGTGGCAATCCTGCGCTATGTGGTCAAGCTGATCGAAACGTTCGAGGCGGAGCAGGTACACTGACAAAAACAGCAGCAGGGCGGGGCAGGGACCCCGCCCTGTTTTGGTACAAAAAAGAGAACCGATGACCGGTTCTCTTGCTTGTTGCACAAAATCAATACTTGCGCTTTCTGGCGGCTTCTGCCTTCTTCTTGCGCTTTACGCTGGGCTTTTCGTAATGCTCACGTCTGCGGACCTCTGCGAGGACGCCGCTGCGAGCGCACTTTCTTTTCCATCTCTTGAGAGCGCTTTCCAGGGATTCGTTTTCACCGACTCTGATTTCCATTTTTTTCCCTCCCCTCTTGAGCAACAATGTCGTAATCTACGACGCTTTTGCTATTATACTCGCGAATGGTTGTTTCGTCAATCCCGAAATGTAAATTTTACGGATTTTTTTGACAAGCGCGGCGCATTCGGCTATAATGAGTAACGAAGAAGCGCAGCAGGGAGAATTGGCATGGCAAAGCTGTATTTTCGTTACGGGGCGATGGGCTCAAGTAAAACCGCGAATGCGATCATGGTCAAGTACAATTACTGGGAGCGCGGCAAAAACGCGATCCTCATCAAGCCGTCGATCGACACGCGCAACGGATCGAGAAGGATCTGGTCCCGCTGCGGGCTCGAGGATACCTGCATCTCGATGGAAGAGCTCGACATGAACAAGGTCAAGGCAGGCGAATACGACTGCCTGATCATCGACGAAGCGCAGTTTTTGACCAAGGATCAGGTGGAGCTTCTGGTCAGGATCGTCGACGATTACAACGTTCCTGTCATCTGCTACGGTCTGCGCACCGATTTTCAGGGGAATTTCTTTGAGGGCAGCCATTGGCTCTTAGCCCGCGCCGACGCGATCGAGGAGGTCAAAACGATCTGCTGGTGCGGCAGAAAGGCGACGAACAACGCGCGTCTCGACGGAAAAGGCGGCATCACCAAGGTCGGCGAACAGGTGGTTCTGGGCGCCAACGACAAATACATCGGGCTTTGCCGCAAGCATTTCAACCTCGGCGATCCGGGTCCGGAGCTTCGGACGCCGGACAAGCCCGAATAACGATCAGGAGGCACGGAAATGGAGGACATTCTGCAACTTGTCCAGAAGTATTTTGAACTTGTCATCGAATGGGCGGTCCTGCTGTGTGAGCTCATCGGCGTCATCATGATTGTGCTGACAGCGATCCGCGGCGTGATCGCATGGATCCGCAAGAACCCGCACGCACGGCTGATCGCCGCGGAGGGTATCGCGATCGCGCTGACGTTCAAGATGGGCGGCGAGGTTTTGCGCACGGTTATCGTACGAGATTGGCAGGAGCTTTTGATCCTCGGCGCGGTCGTCCTACTGCGTGTGGTCATGGCGGTGATCATCCATTTTGAGATCCGCAGTGAACGGCAGATGCTCGGAGACGAGCAGGAGGAGACGCCGGCGAAAAAAACGGACGAAACGCCGGTCAAGCCGAAGAAGCTGCCGATCATCCGGCTTTGAACCAACGCCCCGGCTTCGGGGCTTTTTCCGTATAGGAAGTGGGAGAACATATGGAAGGCAATCCGATCAACTGGTATCCCGGGCATATGGCGAAGGCGAAGCGCATGCTCGAAGAGAATCTCAGGCTCATCGACGTCGTGATCGAGCTGGTCGACGCGCGCGCGCCTTTCGCTTCGAGAAATCCGGATTTCGACACGCTGTTTCAGGGAAAATCGCGCGTTCTTTTGCTGAATAAGAGCGACCTGAGTGATCCCGCAACCAACAAGCGCTGGATCGGGTATTATAAGCGGCAGGGCATTGAGGCGGCGGAGGTGACCGCAAGCGCGCAGAACGCAAAGGCGCAGACGATCCGGCTGATCGAAAAGGCGACGGCGGATCGCGTCAGGCGGTTCGAGGAGAAGGGCGCGAAAAAGACGATCCGCGCGCTGATCGCGGGCATTCCGAACGTCGGCAAGTCCACGCTGATCAACCGCATCGCGGGCGAAAAACGCGCGCAGACCGGCGACAGACCCGGCGTCACCAAGGGCAAGCAATGGGTCAAAATCACGCCGCATCTGGAGCTTCTGGATTCGCCGGGGCTTCTCTGGCCGAAGCTCGGCGACGATACGCTTGCGCGGCATCTCGCCTTTTTGGGCTCGATCAACGACGAGATCCTGAACCTCGAAGAGCTTGCGGAGCATCTTTTGTCGACGCTCCGGACGCTTGCGCCGGACGCGCTCTTTGAGCGGTATAAAAAGCTTTCCGCGGATACGCCCGAGGGCGCGCTCCTGGAGGGCGTCGCAAAGAGCCGCGGGTTTATTCAGAAGGGCGGGATTTATGACACCGAGCGCGCGGCGCGGATCGTTCTGGATGAATACCGCGCGGGCAAGATCGCGCGGGTCTCTCTGGAACAGCCGCCGAAGGAGGAAGCCGATGGCGAAGCGGAATGAAACGGAGCGGCTTTGGACGCTCTCCGAGCGCGATCGCGCGTTCTGGACGCAGGACGGCGTGATCCTTGCCGGCATGGATGAGGTCGGAAGAGGACCGCTTGCGGGTCCCGTGGTGGTCGCCTGCGTGGTGATGCCGCCGGAACCGCTTTTGGAATACGTCAACGACTCGAAAAAGGTCAGCGAAAAGCGCCGCGAAGCGCTCTATGACCGGATTTTAAGCACCTGCATCGAGGCGCAGACGGCGTGGATGGATCAGACCGTGATCGACGAGATCAACATCCTGGAAGCAACGAAGCGGGCGTTTTGCGAAGCGTTCGCGAAGATGAAAACGCCGATCACCGACGTTCTCATAGACGCGCTGACGGGGCTGAAGATCCCGGCGCGGCAGCACGCGCTGATCCACGGCGACGCGCTGAGCTATTCGATCGCGGCGGCGTCGATCGTCGCCAAGGTCGAGCGTGACCGCTACATGCGCGAGCAGGACGCGATCTATCCAATGTACGGCTTTGCGCAGAACAAGGGCTACGGCACGAAAAGCCACATGGACGCGATCAAAGAATACGGACCGTGTCCACTGCACCGGCGCTCGTTTATCCGGAACCTGCTATGAATACGGCGGAAACGGGCAGGCTCGGCGAGGAGCTTGCCGTGCGGCATCTGAAGCGCAGCGGCTATCGCATTCTGGCGAAGAACTGGCGCTCCTACCGCCATGAGATCGACGTGATCGCGCGGGAAAGAAGCACCGGTACGGTCGTTTTTGTCGAGGTCAAAACGCGTACGGCGGGAAGCTACGGACGCCCTGCTGACGCGGTGGACGCAAACAAGCAGCGGTTTTTACGGCTTGCCGCCGAAAGCTGGCTTTTGCAGAACGGCGGAATCGGACAGCCCGCGCGCTTCGATGTCATCGAGGTGCTGATGCCCGAACAGCGCATCAACCACATCGTCAACGCCTTCTGACTTGCCGGGCGCACACGCGTGTGGTATACTAATCAGAAACACAGAGATCGGAGGATCGAATTTTGCGAAAACCAACCCGGATCTGGGCTATCATACTGACGGTCGTACTGCTCGCCGGTCTGTTTGCGTGCGGTCGGTCCGAATCCGCTTCCGACGCCGGCGCGTCCGCGATCGATTATGACTTTTCGGACGCGGCGGACGGCGTTCCGAACGGCTGGTACATGAACTCCTATGAGGGCGGATACCGCATTCTGTCGGAAGGCGGGGTGTTCGGCTTTGCGGCGCAGGGCGTCGACGACTGCCGCCTGTCGCGCATGGTCGACGTTGAGCCGGAAACGCGGTATGTGCTGCGCGCGGAGATCCGCACCGAGGACGTTTATGACGGGCAGGGCGCAACGCTGTCGATCGACAATTTCGCGATCGACGGAAGCTATCTTTATTCCGAAGCGCTGCACGGTACAAACGACTGGACGCCGGTCGTGCTGGCGTTCCGCACCGCAAAGGAACAGGGGTCGGTCACGCTGGCGCTGCGGCTCGGCGGGTATTCCGCGGAATCCGGCGGCAGCGTGTGGTTTCGGAACGTACAGCTTGAACAGACAGAAAACGCGTCCGTTGCGTTCCAGAACCTGATCCCCAACGATTCATCCGACGAAACGGACGACCGCACCGCAGAGGACTATGAAGCCGTCTTTACCGTCATCTTCTGGGCGGGCGCGATTGCGGCGATCGTACTGCTGTTCGGCATTTACGGATGGGGAAAACGGCTTGCGCCGCTGAAGGACGCGGAGGAGCGCAAATACCTGATCTTTGCGGTTCTCGTTATGATCGGGTTTGTCGTGCGGTTTATGCTCTGCGCGGTCCTCAAGGGACACGCGACCGATATGCTTTGCTGGAAGGGCTGGGGCTATCGCATCGCAACGCAGGGACCGGGCAGGTTTTACGTCGACAACTGGTGCGATTATCCGCCGGGATACATGCTTGTGTGCGGGCTTCTGTATCGCATCGCGTCGATTTTCCCGGAGGGACCGCTCAACCTGTTCGTGTACATGCTTCCGGCATTTTTGTGCGACGCACTTTCCGGATTCCTGATCCTGAACCGCGCAAAGCGTTTCTCGCTCGGCGACCGGCCTGCGCTGCTGCTTGCCGGGCTGATCGTGCTGAACCCGGCTGCGGTGTTTCTGTCCGGCGCGTGGGGGCAGATTGATTCGATCCTCACCGTGCTGCTGATCGGCGCCTTCCTGCTTCTGAACATGAGCCGTGAAAAGCCGCATTACCGGCTGTTCGCAGGGCTTCTGTACGGCGTCGCGATCGTGATGAAATGGCAGGCGCTGATCTTCGGACCGGTGTTCGCGTTCCTGTATGTCATGCTCGGCGTCGATCAATGGAAAACGAAACGGTTCCTTGCGCATGTGCTCTGGTCGATCGCGGCGGTCTTCGGTGCGGTCGGCGTGCTGCTGCTGTTCTCCGTGCTGTTCCGCGGCGAGGGCATGGACCTTCTGTGGATGGTTGAACGCTTCCAAAGCGCGTCCGGCGGATATGACTACGCTTCGGTCGAGGCGTACAATTACTTCACACTGTTCGGCGGAAACTGGACCAAGGCGGGCAATGCGCTGTTCGGCAGCGCGAACGTCGGCGAGATGCTGCTGAAGGTCAATGAGCTGTTCTCCAAGGTCGCGCTTCTGATCGGATTCCCGACGCTCGTTCTGCGCGCGTGGAACGAGATGCGTTCGCGCAAAGCCGATCGGCGGAATGACGCGTTTTATGAGCTTCTTTCGACGGCGATCATCGTCGGATTGCTGTATCTTCTGCGCTTTGTCGCCAGGAGCTTCGGATCCGAGAACGGCGGTTTGAATGCGTTTCTGAACGCGATCGCCGCATTCCCGCTCAGCGGGATCGTCATGATCGGCATGTTCCTGTACATCGCGCACCGCGAGCGCGCGGGGCAGCCGCTGGCTGACTGGATCCGGGCGGGCGGCACGACCGTGACGGGCGTTCTGACGATGTTTGCGGCGCTGTGCGCGTTCCTGCCGACGGTTCTGCTCGGCGCGGCGATGAAGCTGTTCGGCGGCGCGCTGAGCTGGCATATGTTCGGCGTCATCGGCATTGTGCTTGCGGGCGTGCTGACCGCGGCGCTGTTCCTTCTGTACTGGGTCCGGCATCAAAGGGCGGGCTATTCGCTTTACACAAACCGCGGGCTCATCTTCCTGCTTGCCGCGTGCTTCTGCGTCTGGGTGTTCACGTTCGGGCATTATATGCACGAGCGCTACATTTTCCCGGCGCTGTTCCTGCTCCTGTTCGCGTACGCGTACGACCGCGATCCCCATAAGCTTGCGGCGTTTCTTATGCTGACCGTCACGACGTTTATGAACGAAATGACGGCGATGTTCGTGGTTTCCGACGGCGCAAAGGACCTCATCCGCGGCGGCGCGATCCACAATCAGCTCATTGCGATGATCTCGCTTCTGGAGGTTGGCGCGGCGCTGTATCTGACGGCGATCTGCTTCAGAAAGGCGCTGGCGTTCGATCCGTCCGATCCGACCGGGGAAAAGCCGGCGGCAGAGCAAAAGCAGGGCAAAGACCGCAGAGGACGGAGGTGAGCGGCATGGATTTCAGACAGTTTCGCAAAGAGCTCGGCGTCGAAGACGGACGCCGCATGACGAAGCGTGATTATATCGTGCTGCTGATCCTGCTTGCGGTTTATTCCGTCGTCGCATTTGTGAACCTCGGTTCGGTCTCCTCGCCCGAGACCGTATGGACGGCGGAGCCGGGCACGACCGTGATCGTCGATCTCGGCGACACGCGCGACGTTTCGGAGCTGCGCTTTTACGGCAGCATCGCCGTGGGTGATTTGGAGATCTATGACGAGAGCGCGTTCATCAACGGCTTTTTCACGCCGGGCGAGACCGATCCGCTCGCGACGTTTACGCAGGACGACGGCGACATGTACAAGTGGAAGACGCTTTCGCTGGAAACCGAAACACGGTATCTGATCCTGTACGTTGCAAGCGGCACGATCTCGATGAACGAGATCGCGGTGCTCGGCGGCGATGAACTGCTTCCCGCGACAGTCTACGAACCGACCGGCGGCGCGGAAAAGCTTCTGGACGAGCAGAAAAAGGTCGCGCTGAACCATTCGTATCTCGACGATATGTATTTCGACGAGATCTATCACGCGCGCACCGCATACGAGATCGTACAGAACGACAATCTCTGTCTTTCCGAGGGGCGCGAAGCCGCCGCGCGGGACGGGTATACCATCTATGAATGGACGCATCCGTCTCTGGGCAAGCTCCTGATCGCCGTCGGCATCCGCATCTTCGGCATGACGCCGTTCGGCTGGCGGTTTTCCGGCACGTTCTTCGGCGTGCTGATCCTTGCCGTGCTGTACGTGTTTGCAAAGCGCATCTTCAAACGCACGGATTACGCGTTCGTGACGGCGGGGCTGTTCGCCGCGGACTGCATGCACTTTGCGCAGACGCGCATTGCGACGATCGACACCTACGCGCTGTTCTTTACGCTGCTCATGATACTGTTCATGGGCGATTATATCGCCGAGGATTTCGAGAAGCGCCCGTATTGGAAAAAGCTTGCGCTGCTCGGTCTTTCGGGGCTCATGTTCGGGCTCGGCGTTTCATCAAAATGGACCTGCCTGTATTCCGGCGCGGGGCTTGCCGTGCTGTATTTTGCGGATCTTGCCTATAATCTTGTCCGCATCATCCGGGACCGCACGTGCACCGCGAAGGAGTCGCGCAAAAAGCTGCCGGTCAACGTGATCGCGTACGCGCCGGTGCTGTTTGTGCTCGGCGTGCTCGCGCTGCATCTTTCGGGGCTGTGGCTCAATATCGCAGCGTATCGCCACCGCACGTTCGTAAACGGGCAGTATGTGACGCGAACCGATCCGTCCTTCGGTGTGGACACGATCAACAAGGTCCTGCTGCAGCCGTGGTTCTGCGGCACGCTGCTGATCCTCACGGGCGTTGCAATCGCATCGGCGGTCATATTCCGCCGCGCTTTCCGCAAGCGGGAGGATGTTGACCTTTCGCTCAACAACCTGCTGATGACGCCGGTGTGGTGCTGCCTGTTCTTCATCGTGATCCCGATCGCGCTGTATGCCGTGACGAACTATTGCTATTACATCGCGGACGACAACCGCACGCTTTCCGCCATGCTCGAAACATTGTGGCGCAAGCAGGTCAGCATGTACCGCTACCACGCGGATCTCGACGCAACGCACATGTGCCAGTCGATGTGGTATCAATGGCCGCTCGCGCAGAAATCGGTCTGGTTCTATTCGGGCTATCCGATGCTCGGCGACGTACAGCTGCTGTCCAACATTTCGAGCACGGGCAATTCGGCGGTGTGGTATGTGTCTGCGTTCGGCGCGGTGTTCGCCGTAGTCGAGTGGTTCAAGAATCCCGCCTGCCGGAAGGATCGCGCGTTCTTCGTCGTGATCGTCGGCATTCTTTCGGGGCTTTTGCCGTGGGCGCTTGTCACGCGGTGCGTGTTCCTGTATCATTATTTCTCCACGATCCCGTTCATGATCCTTTTGACGCTGCTGCTTCTCAGCTATGTCGAAAAGAAATATCCGCGCACGGCGTGGTTCAAGTGGGCGTGGCTTATCGCGGCGGCGATCGTATTCCTGTTGATGCTGCCTGCGGTTTCGGGCATTCCCGTGCCGTACGGCTACGCCAGATTTATCGAGAACGTGCTTGCGCCGTTCGGAAAGGTCTATTATGTCGGCGTCTGAAGGCAAGAAGAGCTTTGTACAGCTTTTGAAATTCGTTCTGATCGGCGCGTCGAACACGCTGCTCGATCTGGTCGTCACGTTTGCGCTGAACGCGATCTTCGGGATCTATTACCTCGCCAAGATCATCGGCTACGCCTGCGGCATCGTAAACAGCTACATCTGGAATTCGCGCTGGACGTTCCGTGAGGAACGCCGCCGCGACGCGCGCGAGATCGTCACATTTCTGGCGGTCAATCTCATCACGCTCGGGCTGTCGCTGCTTCTGCAGTGGGTCTTCCGCGATCGGCTGCATCTCGACGCGTGGTGGACGGGCTTTGCGGGGGAGAATTTCTTCACAAAGATCATAAACGGCGAGCGTTTCTGCCTGCTCCTTGCGTCCGGCATTGCGCTGCTCGTCAATTTCGCGGGCAACAAGCTTCTGGTATTCAACCGGCGCAAGACGGAACAAATCGAGGAACCGACCGAAAACGCGGAGGAATAAAAGATGCTGGCAAAGGTGGAAAGCTACGGGCTCATCGCGCTGAACGGCTATCCCGTCACGGTGGAAACGGATATCGCTTCAGGGCTTCCGAACTATGAAACGGTCGGACTGCCCGACGCAGCGGTCAAGGAATCGCGCGAGCGTGTGCATGCGGCGATCCGGCATTCCGGCTTTGCGTTTCCGACAGCGCGCATCACGGTCAATCTTGCGCCTGCCGACCTCAAAAAAGAAGGCTCGGTCTACGATCTGCCGATCGCGCTGTCGATCCTCGTCGCAAGCGGGTGCATTAAGCCGGTCCCGAAAGGCGCGATCGTGCTCGGCGAGCTCGCGCTGGACGGCGCGGTTCGCCCGATCTCCGGTATTCTGCCGATGCTGATCGACGCGTATCATAAGGGCTATTCCGTCTTTTTCGTGCCGAAGGACAACGCGGCGGAGGCGGCGTACATCCGCGGCGCAAGGGTTTTCCCGGTGGAGAGCCTTGCCGCGCTCACGGCGCATCTTCGAAACGAAACGGCGATCACGCCGGCGGAGGCAAAGCCGTTTACGGGCGGCACGCACAACTACGCCGTCGATTTTTCCGAGATCAAGGGACAGGAGGCGGCAAAGCGCGCCGCCGAAGTCGCGGTCGCCGGCAACCACAACATCCTGCTGTGCGGCACGCCGGGCAGCGGCAAGACGATGCTCGCCCGCGCCATCCCGTCGGTTTTGCCGGATATGACGTTCGAGGAAGCGCTGGAAACCACCAAGATCCATTCGATCACCGGCGCCATGAAGGGGACGGAGGGGCTCGTTGGCGAGCGCCCGTTCCGCGCCCCGCACCACGGCGCAAGCATCGCGGCGCTCGTCGGCGGCGGAAGCCGCGCCATGCCCGGCGAGATCAGCCTTGCGCATAACGGTGTGCTCTTCTTAGACGAGCTGCCGGAGTTTCACCGCGACGTGCTTGAAGCGCTGCGGCAACCCCTGGAGGACGGATTCGTGACCGTCAGCCGCGCGGCGGCGACGGCGACGTATCCCGCCAGATTCCTGCTGGTTGCGGCGATGAACCCGTGTCCGTGCGGCAACCGCGGCTCGCGCACAAAGCCGTGCACCTGCACGCCCGCGCAGATCAAGCGCTATGCCGGACGCATCAGCGGACCGCTTTTGGACCGCATCGACCTGCACATCGAGATGACCGAGGTGGGCTATCGCGAGATCAGCGAACGCAAGCCTGCCGAAAGCTCGGCGACCGTGCGCGAACGCGTGACCGCGGCGCGGGCGATTCAGCGCGAGCGGTTCAAAAATGACGGCATCCGTACCAACGCCGAAATGAACGGACCGCTGATCCGCCGCTATTGCAATCCGACCGGCGAATCCGAAAAGCTCCTTCGCGACGCGTTCCGGCGTCTGCAGCTTTCGGCGCGCGCGTATCAGCGCGTTCTGAAGGTTGCCCGCACGATCGCGGACCTTGAGAACAGCCCCGAGATCCGCCCCGAGCACTACGCCGAGGCGATCCAGTACCGGAGCATGTCGATGCTCTCCGACTTGTAATTCGGCGAAAAACAGGTTTTTCGCCGGGTCGCGCACGCGGGCTCTCACCCCGCGCCTATGAACCTTCGGTTCACCGGGCGGCGCGAGCTGCAAGGAATCAAAAGCACCGCGCATGTCGCTGCATTTGATGGATCAATTAAAGAAAACCATAGTTTGCGAGCTGCTGATGATCAACGCGATCGACGGCAGCGTTATCGACCGTACATTCGGATATTAAGGGACGATTTCAACCGAAATCCGACGCCGCACGGGGGTTCCGTGCGGTTTTTGTTGCGATTTTGTCACATTTGCATATATAAATAGGATTGAAATCCGGAAACGTTCATGCTATGATATGTTCCGAAGTATTCATAAGGGGAGGGAGCGGTCCGATGGACGAAACGAAGCGGCTCTGGCTTTGGCTGAATTACGCGACGAGCATGAATCCGAAGCTGTTCATGGAGCTGCTGAATCGCTTCGACGATCTTTCGGAAGCGCGCGAGGCGATCCTCAAAAAGGACTTCGAGGCTTTTTCGGACGTGTCCGAAACGGTTTGCGACCGGCTCGTTGCCGCGGCGGACGACCGGTTTCTGGATCGCTACTGCGCGTGGCTCGACCGGAACGACGTGAAGGTCGTCACGCCCGAGGACGACGAATACCCGTCGCTGCTTGCCGAGATCTACGATCCGCCTTCGGTCCTGTTCTGTAAGGGCAATCTCCCGAAGGAGCTGCCGCTTCCGATCGCTCTGGTCGGCGCGCGGAACTGCACCGATTACGGCAAAGAGGTTGCAAAGCTTCTGGGCGAACAGCTTGCGGAGCGCGGGGCGACGGTCGTGACCGGGCTTGCGGCGGGGATCGACTCCGCCGCGGCAAGGGGCGCGCTTTCGGCGGGCTCGTCGAGCTGTCCGGTGATCGGGGTCTTAGGCTGCGGGATCGACGTCACGTATCCGCAGGACAACGGAACGCTCTATCAGGCGGTGCTGGAACACGGCGGCGCGCTCGTCACCGAGTTCCTGCCGAAAACGCCGCCGATGCAGCAGAATTTTCCGATCCGCAACCGGATCCTGTCGGGTATTTCCCGCGGGGTCGCGGTGATCGAAGCGGGTGAGCGCAGCGGCACGTCGATCACGGCGGACTGCGCACGCGAGCAGGGCAGGGAGGTCTTTGCGGTGCCGGGACGCATCACCGATCCGATGAGCGTCGGCACAAACCGCATGATCGCGCGCGGCGAGGCAAAGCCGGTCACGTGCGCGGCGGACATCCTTTCGGAGTTTTGTGACGACGCAGGCGACGACGTCCTGAACGGCGCGGCAAAGAAGGTGACGTTCACCTCGCTCGGCGAGGTCGGGCAGGAGATCTACATGGCGCTTTTGCAGGGCGAAAAGGACGCAGATGAGCTTCTGGAGTGGATCGACTGCTCCGCGCAGGACCTGAACGCAGCGCTGACAAGGCTGTTGTTTTCCGAGGTGATCAAGCAGCTTCCCGGGCGTATATACGCGCTCGATACCATCCATACGGTCGTGACATTCGACCAATAATCAAAGAGGAGTCAAACATGGCAGAAACGAAGAACACGCTGGTGATCGTGGAGTCGCCGGCAAAGGCAAAGACGATCGGAAGGTTTTTAGGCAGCAAGTATAAGGTCGTGGCGAGCAACGGTCACGTCCGCGATCTGCCGAAATCGCAGCTCGGCGTCGATACCGAGCATGACTTTGCGCCGAAGTATATCACGCTCCGCGGACGCGGAGACGTGTTGGAACGCATTAAGAAGGAAGCGAAAGAAGCCGATCGCATCCTTCTCGCAACGGACCCTGACCGCGAGGGCGAAGCGATCTCCTGGCATCTGGCGCAGATCCTGAAGCTCGACACAGCTTCGAAGTGCCGCATCGAGTTCCACGAGATCACGGCGAACGCGGTGAAGAACGCGATCAAAAAGCCGCGCACGATCAACATGGACCTCGTCGACGCGCAGCAGGCGCGGCGCGTTCTGGACCGCATCGTGGGCTACAAGATCAGCCCGATCCTGTGGGTCAAAATCCGCAAGGGACTTTCCGCGGGGCGCGTGCAGTCCGTGGCGACGCGCATCGTGTGCGATCGCGAGGACGAGATCAACGCGTTCGTTCCGGAAGAATACTGGACGCTCGTCGCAAAGCTCAAGGCGGGCGCGAAAAAGACCTTCGACGTGCGCTTTTACGGCACGGACGGCAGCAAGGTGGATCTCAAAACCGAAGCGCAGACGAACGAGATCATCGCGCGCGTCGGCGATTCCGAATTCACGGCGACCGAGGTCAAGGTCGGCGAAAAGCACAAGCATGCCGCGCCGCCGTTCACAACGTCCAGCATGCAGCAGGACGCGTCCCGAAAGCTCGGCTTCACGACCAAGCGCACCATGATGGTCGCTCAGCAGCTCTATGAGGGCGTTGAGATCGGCAAGAAGGGCGCGACGGGTCTCATCACCTATATCCGTACCGACTCGGTCCGCGTTGCGGACGAGGCGCAGAAGGCGGCAAGAAGCTGCATTCTGGAGACCTTCGGCGAGGCGTACATGCCCAAGATCCCGAACGTGTACCGCGGACGCCGCAACGCGCAGGACGCGCACGAGGCGATTCGTCCGACCGACGTGAAGAACGACCCGAAGACCCTGAAGCCCTTCCTTTCAAGCGATCAGTACAAGCTTTATAAGCTTGTCTACGAGCGTTTCCTGGCAAGCCAGATGAGCGATGCGGTCCTCGATCAGACCGCCGTCACGTTCGACGCGAACGGCGTGCAGTTCAAGGCGACCGGCGCGCGCGTGCGCTTTGCGGGCTTCTCCGCGGTCTACACCGAGGGCAAGGGACTGGACGACGAGGACACCGTGCAACTCCCGCCGATCAAGGAGGGCGACCGGTTCAGGAAGGAAAAACTCGATCCGCAGCAGAGATTTACGCAGCCGCCGTCCCGCTACACCGAGGCGACGCTCGTCAAAACGCTCGAAGAAAAGGGCATCGGACGCCCGTCCACCTATTCGCCGACGATCTCCACGATCATCGACCGCGGCTACATCATGCGCGAAAAGAAATCGCTGGTGCCGACCGAGCTCGGCTTTGCCGTGACGGGGCTGATGAAATCCAGCTTCCCGGACATCGTGGACATCGCGTTCACCGCGAATATGGAGGAGGAGCTCGACTCCGTCGAGGACGGCTCCGAAAAGTGGCAGGGCGTCGTCGGCGAGTTTTACGGTCCGTTCATGCACACGGTCGAGACTGCCGAAAAGAGCGCGGAAAAGATCAAGATCCCCGACGAGGTTTCCGATATCCCGTGCGACAAGTGCGGCGCAATGATGGTTTACAAGGTCGGCCGCTTCGGCAGGTTCCTTGCCTGTCCGAACTTCCCGACCTGCCGCAATACGAAGTCGATCATTGAGAAGGTCGAGGACGTTCCGTGCCCGAAGTGCGGCGCCGCGATCATCAAAAAACATGGCAAGAAGAAGGTCTTCTACGGCTGCGAACGCTATCCGGACTGCGATTTCACAAGCTGGGATCTGCCGGTGAAAACCAAGTGCCCGAAGTGCGGCGGTCTGATGGTGCAGAAGCACGGGCAGAACGGCACGTTCGTGCAGTGCGCGGACCCGAACTGCAGAGAGATCCTCAGAAGAAACAAGAAAAACGATGACTGAACCGAATGTCACGGTCGTCGGCGCGGGGCTTGCCGGCGCGGAGGCGGCTTACCGGCTCCTTTCGCGCGGGTACCCGGTCACGCTGTATGAAATGAAGCCGGAAAAACGCACGCCGGCGCATAAGGGCAACGGCTTTGCGGAGCTTGTCTGCTCGAACTCGCTGCGTTCCGACCGCATTGTAAACGCCGTCGGGCTTTTGAAAGAGGAGATGCGCGCTTTGGGCTCGCTCGTCATGGAGGCGGCAGACGCGACGCGCGTACCCGCAGGCGGTGCGCTGGCGGTCGATCGCGAGGGCTTTTCCGCGTATGTGACGGACAAGCTCAGATCCTTTCCGAACCTGACGATCGTAACCGGCGAGCAGACGGCGCTTCCCGCGTCGCCCGCGATCGTGGCGACGGGTCCGCTGACAAGCGACGCGCTGAGCGCGGCGATCGAGGAACGCTTCGGCAAAAGCCTGCATTTCTACGACGCGGCGGCGCCGATCGTGACCTATGATTCGCTCGATCACAATAAGGTCTTTCAGGCGTCCCGCTACGATCGCGGCGCGGACTATCTGAACTGTCCGATGACGCGCGAGGAGTACTTTGCGTTTTATCACGCGCTCGTGAACGCGGAGACGGCGGAGCTGCACAGCTTTGAAACGCCGCGCGTGTTCGAGGGATGCATGCCCGTCGAGGTCATGGCAAAGCGCGGCGAGCTGACGCTGGCGTACGGTCCTTTGAAGCCGGTCGGGCTCGAGGTCAACGGCAAGCGCCCGTTCGCGGTGGTACAGCTCCGGCGCGACAACAGCGACGGCACGCTTTTTAACATCGTCGGCTTCCAGACAAACCTGAAATTTCCCGAGCAGAAGCGCGTATTCGGCATGATCCCGGGACTTGAGCGCGCGGAGTTTGCGCGATACGGCGTAATGCACCGCAACACGTTTCTGGAATCGCCGAAGCTTCTGAACTTTGATTATTCGCTGCGAAGCGATCCGCTGCTGTTCTTCGCTGGGCAGATGACCGGCGTGGAGGGCTATGTGGAATCCGCGGCAAGCGGGCTTCTTGCCGCGATCGAACTGATCGAAAAGCTCGAAGGCAGGGCGCCGATCGATTTCACGTCCGAGACCGCGATCGGCGCGCTCGGACACTACGTTGCCGAATACAACGGCGGCGATTTTCAGCCGATGAACGTGACGTTCGGCATTATGGATCCGCTCAAAGAACGCGTCCGCGGGAAGCAGGAACGCGGCGAGCGGATCGCAAGCCGCGCGCTGGACAAGCTCCGCGCGCTGAAAGAAACCTATGCTTTATGAGGAGGTATATCCGATGGAACAGTTAAAGGGCACCACCATCGTTGCGGTGAAGCGCAACGGCGTGACCGCGATCGCGGGCGACGGACAGGTCACGATGGGACAGCAGGCGGTCATGAAGGCGCACGCCAGGAAGGTGAGAAGGCTCTACCACGACCGCGTGGTCGTCGGGTTCGCCGGTTCGACCGCGGATGCGTTCACGCTCTGCGATCGGTTCGAGGCAAAGCTCGAAATGCACGGCGGCGCGCTGAAGCGCGCGGCGATTGCGCTTGCGCAGGACTGGCGCGGCGATAAAATGATGCGGCAGCTGGAGGCAATGATGATCGTGGCGGACAAGGACGATCTGCTTGTGCTGTCCGGCACCGGCGACGTCATCGAACCGGACGACGATATTGCGGCGATCGGTTCCGGCGGGCTGTATGCGCTGGCGGCAGCGAAGGCATTGAAACTGCACACCGACATGACTGCGGAGGAGATCGTCTGCGAAGCGATGGCGATCGCCGAATCCATCTGCATCTTTACCAACGGCAATATCAGCGTGGAGGTGATCCGTCCGTGACTCCGAGAGAGATCGTAAACGCATTGGACCGCTATATCATCGGTCAGGACGAGGCAAAGCGCGCGGTGGCGATCGCGCTTCGGAACCGTTACAGAAGGAGCTGCCTCCCACAGGAATTGCGCGAGGAGATCACCCCGAAGAACATCATCATGCTCGGGCCGACGGGCGTCGGCAAGACCGAGATCGCGCGGCGGCTTGCGAAACTCGTCGACGCGCCGTTTGTGAAGGTCGAGGCGTCGAAATACACCGAGGTCGGCTACGTCGGCAGAGACGTCGAGAGCATGGTGCGCGACCTTGTGGAGGAGTCGATCCGGCTCACCAAACAGAAGCGCATGGAGCTCGTGAAGGACGCGGCGGCTGCGGCGACCGAACAGCGGCTCGTGGAGCTTCTGCTCCCGCAGCAGAAAAAACAGCAGCGTCCGGTCAACCCGCTCCAGTTCCTTCTGGGCAGCGGACAACCGGAGCCGGAAGAGCCCAAGCCCTCCGAGGAGGAGCAGCAGGCACGGAGGACGCTGCGCGAACAGACGCTGGACCGCCTGCGCGCGGGACTGCTCGAAAAGGAGATCGTGGAGCTTGAGGTCGAGGAGAGCGTCAACGCCATGATGTTCGGCGCCAGCGGCATGGAGGTCGATATGGGCGGCATGCTCGGCGATCTGCTTCCGAAAAAGAAAAAGCATAAGCGGATGCCGGTGGAGCATGCGCGCTCGATCCTCATGCAGCAGGAATCCGAAAAGCGCATCGATCCGGACGACGTGAACCGCGAAGCGCTTCAGAACGCCGAACAGAACGGCATCATCTTCCTTGACGAGATCGACAAGATCGCGGGAAACGCGAACCATATGGGCGCGGACGTGTCCAGAGAAGGCGTTCAGCGCGACATCCTGCCGATCGTCGAAGGCACCACGGTCGCCACGAAATACGGTCCGGTCAAGACGGATTTCATCCTGTTCATCGGCGCGGGCGCATTCCACGTGGCGAAGGTGACCGACCTCATTCCGGAGCTGCAGGGACGCTTCCCGATCCGCGTGACGCTGAAGGACCTCACGGAGGACGATTTCTACGCGATCCTCACGCAGCCGGACAACGCGATCACCAAGCAGTACGCGGCGCTTCTGAAGCCCGACAACGTGAATCTGAGCTTCACCGAGGACGCTTTACGCGAGATCGCAAAATTCGCGTTCCGCGCGAACGAGCAAAATGAGAATATCGGCGCACGCCGCCTGCATACGGTAATGGAGAATCTGTTGAACGACATCTCCTTCAACGCGAACGGTCAGCATCCGATGATCGACGTCGTCGTGGACGGCGCCTATGTCGATGCGCATCTGTCCGCCGAGTGGGGTGAGGACAACATTTCGAAGTACATTCTGTAACGGGCGGCACGGTCCGCCCGGGAAAGGACGGACAATGAAGCGTATCCTTGCCGTTTGGCTCTGTCTCCTTTTGCTTCCGCTGTCGATTGCGCAGGCGGAAACCGAACAGCCCGCAGCGCCCGATCCCGCATCGCCCGATCCGAGCTGGGTCCTTTGGGAGGAACCGGAGGACACGGCCGAAGCGTTTGCCGCAGCCGGCGCGTCAAAGCCCGCGTTTTACGGCATGCGTCCGCTTTCGCGCTATGCGCAGGTGCATACCGTGACGGACGAGGACCTTGTGCTTGCCGCGCGCGTCGCGTTTTTGGAGGCGGGCGGGAGAAATGAACGCGCGTACCGCGCGGTGCTGTGCGTGCTCTATAACCGGTGCGTGGCAAAGCGGTTCGGCGGGGAGGTGACCGATATCCCCACCGAGGCATACCGCAAGGGACAGTTTTCGGTCATTCATCACAAAGGGTTCAAAAAACTGGAACCGCCGGAGGCAATCGTCGACGCCGCGCGCGACATCTTCGTGTACGGCAACCTCGATCTTCCGGAAAACATCCTCTTTTTCTGTGCCCGCAAGCTCGGCAAGGGCTGGGGCGGACGCAGGTTTTATCAGGACATCGGCGGCAACCTGTTCTTTTACGGGAGCGCCGATTAAAGAAAGGAATTATTGAATTACAGAATATGCAGCATAAACTGAAGATCATCCCGCTGGGCGGGGTGGGAGAGATCGGCAAAAACATGACCGTGATCGAGTATGAGAACGACATCCTCATCATCGACTGCGGACTGATCTTTCCGGACGAGGAGATGCCGGGAATCGACGTGGTCATTCCAGACATGACCTACGTCGAACAAAACAGGGATCACGTGCGCGGCATGTGCGTCACGCACGGTCACGAGGACCATATCGGCGCGATCCCCTATGCAATGGAACGTTTCCGCTGCCCGATCTACGGCACGCGGTTTACCAACGCGCTCATCCGGCACAAGCTGGACGAGCATAAGCTTACGGACGTCGAAGTGATCGACGTCGATCCGGGCGAGACCGTTTCGCTCGGATGCTTTAAGATCGAGTTCATCAAAACGGGACATTCGATCGCCGGCGCCGTGGCGCTTGCGGTGCGCACGCCGATCGGCACGCTGATCCACACGGGCGACTTCAAGATCGACATGACGCCGATCGACGGCGAGCCCATCGACATCAACCGCTTCGCCTATTACGGCTCCAAGGGCGTGCTGGCGCTGCTGTCTGATTCTACAAACGTCGAGCACGCGGGATTCACGCAGAGCGAAAAGGAGATCGGCAAGACCTTCGAGCGCGTCTTTACCAAGGCGCAGGGACGCGTGATCGTGGCGACGTTCGCGTCGAACGTGTACCGCATCCAGCAGGTCGCCGACGTGGCGATCGAACACGGGCGCGTCGTATGCTTCCAGGGGCGGAGCATGGAGCAGATCGTGCGGTACGCACAGGCGCTCGGCTATCTGCACATCCCGAACGACAAAATCGTCACCGTGGAGCACCTCAAAAATCTGCCGGACAATATGGTCTGCGTCATGACCACCGGCAGTCAGGGCGAGCCGATGAGCGGACTGTTCCGTATGGCGAACGCCACGCACAAGCTGAACGTCGGCGCGGGCGATACCGTCATCATTTCGGCAAGCGCGATCCCCGGCAACGAACGCGGCGTCGCGCGCGTGATCAACGCGCTGTATGAAAAGGGCGCGGACGTGGTCTACGACCGCATGGCGGACGTGCATGTAAGCGGACATGCCTGCGCGGGCGAGCTCCGGCTCATGCTCGGCATCGTGAAGCCGAAGTATTTCGTTCCGGTGCACGGCGAAGCGCGGCATCTCAAGATGCACGCGGACCTTGCGAAGGAGATGGGCATCGCGCCGGAACGCACGTTCATCGCGCACAACGGCGCCGTGATCGAGCTGACCGCAAGGAAGGGCGTTATGAACAGCACCGTGCAGGCGGGAAGCCTGATGGTGGACGGGCTCAGGAACATCGAGGACATCGTGCTGCACGACCGCAAGCTTCTGTCCGTGGACGGGCTTGTGGCGGCGGTGATCGTGATCGACGCCGAGACCGGAAGGCTTCTCAGCCCGGTCGAGCTTTATTCGCGCGGATTCATCTACATGCGCGAGAACGAGCCGCTGATCAGCGAGGCGAGCGCGCTCGTATACGAGACCGCGAAACGCTTTGAAGAGGTCGGCAGGGACGAGTATCCAACCGTGAAGAACGCGGTGAAGAGCAGGCTTAAATCGTTCCTGTACGACAAGATCGGCAGAACGCCGATGATCCTGCCGATCGTGATCGAGATATAAGCGTTTATTCTCCCGATTCTGCGGAAATAACCGATGAAATCCCGCTGCGCATGCGGTTGAAACAGCGTGCAAACCTGCGGTACAATACAGGTGTCAACAAGGTCAAAGGGGGAAAACTTATGAAAACCGGCATTCGTTTCATTACACTTTGTCTTGCGCTGCTGCTCTGCATCGGCGTTTTCGGCTGCAAACCGCAGGGAAAAACGGTTGCGGGCTACGCGGTCGAACAGAACGAGGGCAAAAACGCCGCGACCTATCCGTATATCGTGCGTACGCCGCACGCGACGTGGTATCTTGCCGCGGCGGACATCGAGCTTTTGGGCGAGGACGCGTTTTTTGCGGGGCTGGAAAAGATCCTGACGAATCAGGAAGCGGATTTTTCCGACGCGATCGCCGCGCTTTCGGGTTACACGAAAGATGAGATCCCGGTGATCGACGTCCACACGGACTTCGCCGCGCAAACGGAACGCGCGAAATGGAACAAGGCGGGCGCGTGGTATCTCGGACCGGAAACGGGCATCTATCTGTATAAAGGCTGGGATATGGCGTGCAATGCGCTGCTGCATGAGTATACGCATTATCTGACGATGGAATGCTGCACGTTCGATCTGTCCAAGGACGGCGGGTTCTGGGCGGAAGCGATCGCCGAGTATATTTCGATGTTCGTCTGTACGAACCGGATGTGGCGCGGTCTCGAGTCAAGCCTCAGCGAGAAGGACCTGAAAACCGCGCAGAAGCGCGGGATCACGGACGCGGACGGATCGCTGAACGCGAAGAAGTATTACTGCTATCTGGCTGCCTATATGCGTTCCGGCGCGGCAATCGGCGAGAAGTACAGCGCAGTCAGCGAGACCCCGATCACGCTGTCGGAGCGACTGATCGAGCATCCGCAGTTGACGACGATCAGCTATTACGAGGCGGGCAGCTTCTTTAACTGGCTCCTGGAGCATTACGGCAAGGATCTCGTGTTTGCTCACATGACGATCGGGCAGGAAGGCTTTAAGGAGGTCTTCGGCAAGGATTTTGAAACGCTGTTCTTCGAATGGTCGGCGGACAACGACGCGTGGTGCATCGAAAACGGGATCGTTCTGGGACCGATGGAGGAATAAATGATTTTAGACGATGCAAGGACGCTGGCGGACAAGCTCCGCTCGTCTGAGGAATATCAGACCTATCGCGAGGCGAAGGCGCGCGCGTATGCGCAGTCTTCGACCGCCGCGCTTTTGGACGAGTTTTACACGCTTCGCATGAAGACGCAGGCGGCGTCGGTCGCCGGCACGCCGGACGCGGAGGCGAATGAAAAGCTGCAGAAGCTCGGCGAGCTGCTGCAGTTCGACGCGGCGGCAGCGGCGTATCTTTTGGCGGAATACCGGCTGAACGGACTTTTGGGCGAGATCTATAAGATCCTCGCGGAAGCGGTGGAACTGGACCTCGGCGCGCTCGAAGGCTGAGCGCTTGAAATCCGGGCCGGGACATGGTATACTGACGGTATGAAACGGAACGACAAAACCGAAATGAGCGCCGTGCGCCTGCGGTGGCAGCGCTTCTGGCATTACACGAGACCGATCGCCACATGGCTTTTGAGCATCGGTCTGGTCGCCGTGATCGCGATCGTGACCGTTCGGTTCGTGCTGTCGCATTATATCTCCGCCGTCGATCCGGACGACGCAACGCCGTACGAGATCGTGATCCCGCAGAGCGCGTCTGCGGGCAGGATCGCGGATCTTCTGTACCATGCGTGCGGCGAGGGCGAAAAGGGGCTGATCGTTTCGAGCGCCTCGTTCAAGATCTACGTCGATTTCGTCGGAAAGGCAAACAGCCTGAAGGCGGGCACATACCGGCTTTCGAAAAACATGACGATCCCGGAGATCGTCGACATCCTTGCGCAGGGCAATCCGGCAAGGCGCACAACGCGCCTCGTCGTGATCGAGGGCAGAACGATCGAGGACATCGCAAAGTCCATCCGCGAAAGCGATGTGATCACGACCGACGCCGAAGCCTTCCTTGCGCTGTGCCGGGACGTCTCCGCGTTCTCGAAATATCCGTTCATTGCGGAACTGGACAACACCGGCGAACGCCGTTATGTGCTCGAAGGCTATCTGTTCCCGGACACCTATGAGATCTATGCCGATTCCGCGCCGGAGGAGATCCTGAACAAGCTGCTGACGCACTATTACGAGGTGTACACGGGCGAGTGGGTGAGCCGCGCCGAGGAGCTCGGCATGACGCGCGACGAGGTTATGACGCTGGCGTCGATCGTGGAGCGCGAGGCGAGCGTGCCGGACGATCTTCCGAAGGTCTCGGCGGTGTTCCATAACCGGCTGAAAGAGGGCATGAAGCTCGAATCCTGCGCAACGCTGAACTACATCACCGGACAGGACCGCTACGTGTTCACCAAGGATGAGATGGCGATCGATTCGCCATACAATACCTACCGCTATGAAGGGCTTCCGGTGGGACCGATCTCAAACCCCGGCGCCGCGGCGATCCGTGCGGCGCTGTATCCGGACGAGACGTTCCTGGAGGAGGGCTACCTCTATTTCTGCAACGCTAATCCGAAGGAAACGCGCGCGCTGGTGTTTGCGAAAACGTACGAAGAGCATCAGGCGAACGTCGAAAAGTACCGCGAGTACTGGAACTAAACGGTCTGTTTCAAAGATCCGCGGCGCCTGTTCTGATTCGTCACATTCCGACATACCCTATCCGTGGGAGGATGGGGTATGTTTTCTTTTTTATGGCTGCTTTTGCAGTCGATCGCGTTTATCGGCGCGATCGGATCGAACGGTTCGTTTCCGAAGCCCTTGAGCCCGGAGGAGGAAAAACGCTGGGTCGCGCGGCTGATCGCGGGGGACGAGGAGGCGCGGGAGAAGCTGATCGTGCACAACCTGCGGCTCTGCGCGCACATCGCAAAGAAGTATCAGAAGGCGGAGCGCGACCGCGAGGATCTGATCTCGATCGGCACGATCGGTCTCATCAAGGCGGTGTCGACGTTTTCGGAATCCAAGGGGACGCTGTCGGCGTACGCCGCGCGCTGCATTGAAAATGAGATCCTGATGAGCCTGCGCCGCGAACGAAAGCTCGTGGAGACCGTCTCGATCGAGGAGCCGGTCGGCGCGGATAAGGAGGGGAACGAGCTCCGGCTTTCGGATCTCGTCTGCACCGAGGAGGATACGATCTTTGAGCAGGTGCAGAGCCGCCTCGACGCAGCAATCGTCACGGAAACGATGCGAAGGGTCCTTTCAAAGCGCGAGCAGGTCGTGCTGTCGCTGCGTTTCGGTCTCACGGGCGACGCGCCGATGCCGCAGCGCGAGGTAGCCAACGTGCTCGATATTTCCCGCAGCTACGTCTCCCGCATCGAGAAAAAAGCGGTGGAGAAGATGCGGGCGGCATTGACCGCAGAAACCGGACCGCAATCGTGAGCCGTCCGTCCGGCTGCGCGGAAATTGTCGGAAAATGTTGCGAAACGGTTGCCCTTTTTGAACGACTGTGATATACTGAATTTGCTATTAGCAAATACTATCGAAAAGGGGCAAGGGGAACAAAATGTATACGGGATCCGGAATCATCAAGATCTTTGCAGGCAGAACGGGCAGGCCGTTTGCACAGCGTATGTGCGATTATCTCGGCGCGCAGATGGGCGACGCGACCACGATCATGTTTGACGAGGGCAACATCTTCGTCCGCATCAACGAATCCATTCGCGACAAGGACGTCTATATCGTTCAGCCGATCGGCAGAGAGCCGAACGATGAATTTACCGAGCTGCTCTTCTGGATCGACGCGTTCAAACGCTCCAGCGCAAACTCGGTCACCGCGATCATTCCGTACTTCTCCTATGCAAAAGGCGATAAAAAGGACGAGCCCCGCGTTTCGATCCGCGCCCGTGTGTGCGCCGACTGTATCGAGGCGATCGGCGTTGACCGCGTGCTGTTCATGGACCTGCACGCGGACCAGGTCGTGGGCTTCTTCAAGAAGCCGGTCGACCACCTTTCTGCGCGTCCGCTGCTGATCGAATACGTCAAGCGGCAGGGCATCGTGAACGACGATCTGGTCGTCGTTTCGCCCGACGCGGGCAGCGCAAAGCGCGCGCACGGATTTGCGACGGCGCTCGGTACCAGTGTTGCGATCGGCGACAAGACGCGTTACGATCACAAGAGCGACGCGAAGGTGCTGAACATCATCGGCAACGTCAAGGACAAGAACTGCCTCGTCGTCGACGACTTCTCCATCACGGGCGGTACGCTTGTGGACGTCGCAAGAGCGCTCAAGGAGAACGGTGCATTGCACGTTTACGGCGCGCTTTCCCACAACGTCATGACGCAGAAGGCGGTCCGCCGCATCGAGGACAGCGACTATGAGTGGCTCGTATCGACCGACACGCTCGAGTGCCCGTTTATGAACGAAAGCACCAAGCTTCGCACGATCTCGGCTGCGCCGATGTTTGCGCAGGCGGTCAAGACGATCCACGACCGCGCGCCGATGAGCTCGATGTTTGATCACCGCGTCTTGAAGCGCCTGATGGACATGAGCATCGAAAAAGACGAAGACTGAGCAACCGGGGGGGACGATCCGATCGTTCCCCCTTTTTGCAACCTTTTTTCGATTTGCGCGGTATTACAGTTGAAGAAAACAAAGGAGATCATACCGTGAAACAGCAAAAGCTTACCGATTATCAGCCGAAATACCCGAAAAAGGCGCTTAAGGGCGTCACGCTTGCGGCTGCCGCGCTGATTGCGATGGGTACCGCCGCGGGCTGCCGCTTCGTTGAGGTCCAGACCAGCGGGATCGTGCCGATGGAGGAGCCCGGCGTTGAGGAGACCGTTCCGCCGGAGGAGCTGCAGACAGAAGGCTATGTTGCGTACGAACCGACGCCGGAGCCGGAGGAACTGATGCTTTCGGGCGACGTGGCGATCCTTGAACCGCCGGGAGGAGAATAACATGAAACAAAGCAAAGTCGGCGCATACAAGCCGAATTACCCGAAAAAGATCCTGAAGGGCGCGATCCTCACGACTGCGGCTGCCGTTGCGATTGCCGGCACGACCGGGTGCGATCTGAAGATCATGGGCGGGATCATGGCGGAACCGACGCCGACCGACGAGCTCGTGCTTGACGGCGAGACTATGATCGACGAGCCGACGCCGGAACCGCGTCTCGAGGGCGAGCCTGCCGTCGACGAGAACGGCGACATCATCATGGACGGATCGGACGATTCGGACGGCCGCGAGGAGCCCGCGCTGCAGGGCAAAATCGCCGTGCCGGAAGACACGCCGGAACCGTGAGGAGCGACTATGAATTTCACCTTGCATTTGACGGCAGACTGTAATTTGGCCTGCCGTTATTGTTACGAAACGCACGCGAAGCGCCGCATGACGGAGCAGACGGCAAAAAAAGCCGTCGATCTGGCGTTCTCGTTCGGGCATGAGAAGAACGGCTTTTCGCTGTTCGGCGGCGAGCCGATGCTGGAGCGCGCCACGGTCGAAGCCGTCTGTCGGTATGCCGTTGAAAGGGCGAGGGCGGCCGGCGCGGAGATCCGGTTCAAGATGACGACCAACGGCACGCTTCTTGACGAGGCGTTTCTGCGCTTTGCAAACGAGCATGCGCTGGAGATCGCCCTCTCGCACGACGGGCTTCTGCAGGACGCTCAGCGCGTCACACGCGACGGAAAGCCCACGATGGCGCGGCTTGAGCCGATCGTCGACCTGCTGCTCAAATATCAGCCGAACGCGGTCGCGATGCAGACGGTCATGCCGTCGACCGTCGGGAGAATGGCGGAGTCGGTTGAGTGGCTCTATGCACGCGGTTTTTCGCGGATCAATACGGCGATCGATTATCGCCCGGACGCCGGATGGGACGACGATTCGATGGCCGAGCTCAAACGGCAGTACGCGCGGATCGCGGAGATCATGGAGGCACATTTTGACGACGCGCGTCCGCTTCGGTATCTGAATTTCCTGTCCAAGATCGCGGCGTATCTGAACGATCGTCCGTGCCTCGAGTGCAAGCTCGGCATGCGGCAGCCGTCGATCGCGCCGGACGGAGCGATCTATCCGTGCAATCAGTTTCTGGACAATCCGGATTACCGGATGGGCGACGTCGAAACCGGGATCGACCGGGAGAAGCAGCGCGCGATCTATCGCATGTCGCTCGATCCGGAGCCGGACTGCGAGGGCTGCGCGATCGCGGATCGCTGCCGACACCATTGCGCCTGCCTGAACTTCTCGCTGACCGGCAGCATGCACGAGGTCGCGCCGGTGCAGTGCGAGCACGAGCGCATTCTGATCCCGATTGCGGACGGGCTTGCCGCGCGGCTTTATGCGCGGGGAAGCGAGCGGTTTCTCAAGAATTACCGGGACGATCCGCTGGATTGACCCGCCGATCGACCATTGCGCCGGCTTTCCGGCGCTTTTTTAATGCCGAAAAAGTGCTTGACAGAGAAACTTTCTTATGGTATTGTGTATTTTTTATTTGACAGGAGCCCTTTTTGTCCGTTATAATATATTTGAGAAAATGTTCAAGGAGGGAAATCCGGTGTTCAGTATCGGGGATCTCGTCTGCTATCCGATGCACGGCGTCGGCGTGGTGGAAGCGATCGAAGAACAAACCATTCTGGATGAAACGGCGCAGTACTATCGCCTGCGGTTCACCATCGGCCGCATGACGGCGATGGTTCCCGTGAAGCGGGCGGCGGAGGTGGGTCTTCGCGCGCTGGCGGACGAAAAGACCTGTGAAAAGGTCGTCGGCTTTCTGCAGAACGGCGACTGCTCCGAGGAAAGCGACAACTGGAATCAGCGCTATCGCGACAATCTCGACAAGCTGCGCGGCGGCGACATCATGGTGGTTGCGGACGTGGTCAAGTGCCTGATGCGCAGAGACCGCGAACGCGGGCTTTCTGCGGGCGAGCGAAAGATGTACCTCACCGCACGGCAGGTGCTGGTTGCAGAACTGGCGGCGGCGACGGACACGGACGAGTCGAATTTCCTTCCGCTGGTCGGCGCGAACTGAGAACCGTTCCGAGCGCGGCAGCGCTCTTTTTCTTTGCGCCGAGCGCAGATTATTCTTGACAAATACGCCGTTTTTTTGTACTGTATATTTTGTTTTTTGCATCTCTGAAGGGAGGACTTTTTATGGCAGGAACGATTTCAAGAGGCGTGAAGGCGCCGATCATCCGCGAGGGCGACGACATCGTGAAGATCGTTGCGGATTCGGTTTGCGAGGCAATGCGCAAGGACGGCTTTACGCTGCATGAGCGCGACGTGATCGCGGTGACGGAGGCGGTCGTGGCGCGCGCGGACGGCAACTACTGCACGGTGGACGACATCTCCGCAGACGTCAATGAGAAGCTCGGCGACACGATCGGCGTGGTATTCCCGATCATGAGCCGCAACCGGTTTGCGATCTGCCTCAGAGGCATTGCGCGCGGGGCGAAGAAGGTCGTTGTACAGCTTTCGTACCCGGCGGATGAGGAAGGCAACCATCTGATCGACGAGGACGCGCTCTTCGACGCGGGCGTCAATCCGTACGCCGACGTGTTCACGGAAGCGGAGTTTGTCGAAAAGTTCGGCGATCCGTGCCACCCGTTCACGGGCGTGAACTACCTTGCCTACTATCGCTCGCTGATCGAGGAGGAGGGCGCAGAGGCGGAGATCCTTCTGGCGAACGATCCGACCGCGATCCTCCGGTATACCGACAGCGTGCTCGTCAGCAACATCCACGAGCGTGAGCGGACGGCGCGCAGACTGCAGAAGGCCGGCGCAAAGCGCGTGCTGACGCTGTGCGGCATCATGAACGCGTCGAGAAACGGCAGCGGCTATCAGCCGGATTACGGTCTTCTGGGTTCAAACAAGGCGACGGAGAACGTCGTGAAGCTCTTCCCGAAAAACGCGCAGGAGGTTGCGTTTGCGATCCAGCGCGAGATGCTTGTCCGCACGGGCGTGCGCGTCGAGGCGATGGTTTACGGCGACGGTGCGTTCAAGGATCCGGTCGGCAAGATCTGGGAGCTTGCGGACCCGGTCGTTTCCCCGGGCTTTACCGACGGGCTGATCGGTCTTCCGAACGAGCTGAAGCTCAAGTACCTTGCGGACAATGAGTTCAAGGCGCTGTCCGGCGAGGAGCTGACCGCGGCGATCCGCGCCCGCATCCGTGAGAAGGAAAAGGACCTCAAGGGACGGATGGATTCGCAGGGCACCACGCCGAGACGGCTGACCGACCTCATCGGCTCGCTGTGCGACCTCACGAGCGGCAGCGGCGACAAGGGCACGCCGATCGTGCTCGTGCAGAACTATTTCAACAACTACGCGGACTGAGCTCCGCATACAAAAACGGCACGGAAGCGCTTCCGTGCCGTTCGTCGTTTGGGAAATTACAACTGCTTTACGGCTTTCTTTGCGGCTTTGCGCTGTTCGAGACGTGAGATCCAGATCGCGCAGGTCGCGTCGCCCGTGATGTTCAGCGTGGTGCGGCCCATGTCGAAGATCTTGTCGACGCCGATGATCAGCGCGATGCCCTCGACCGGAACGCCGATCTGCGCAAGGACCATGGCAAGCATGATCGGACCCGCGCCGGAAACGCCCGCGGTGCCGATGGAGGCGAGCACGGCGGTCAGAACGATCTGCGCCATTTGTCCGAACGTCAGGTTCATGCCGTAGCAGCTTGCGATGAAGACCGCGGCGACCGCTTGATAGATCGCGGTGCCGTCCATGTTGATCGTTGCGCCGAGCGGCAGAACGAAGGACGTGACGCCCTTATCCGCGCCGAGCTCCGTGCAGCATTCGAGGTTGACCGGCAGCGTGGCGTTCGAGGACGTGGTGGTGAACGCCGTGATCATCGCGGGCATCATGCCGCGGAAGAACTTGAACGGGTTCATGCGGCTCAGAAACTGCATGCTGAGACCGTACACGACGATGATGTGTACGAGATAGGCGAGATACGCGACGCCGATGACCAGCGCAAGCGAGCCGATGATCATCGGACCGTTGACCGCAACGACATTCGCCATCAGGCAGAAGACGCCGATCGGCGTGATCTTGATGATCATCATGAGGATCTTGATGACGACTTCGTTCGCGGCGTTGACCAGGTTCGTGATCGGATCGGCCTTCTTGCCGACGGCAAGGATGCCCGCGCCGAGGAAGATCGCGATGCAGATGACCGGCAGCATGTCTGCGTTGACGAGCGGCTTCAGGGCGTTATCGGGGAAGATGCCCTTGATGACGTCCATTACCTTCGGCGCTTCCTTTGCCTGATATTCAAGCTCGGTGAGGTTTGCGCCCGGCAGCGCGGGGAACGATCCCTTGAAGAAATTGACGATCACAAGACCGACGACGACGGCGATCGCGGTCGTGCAGAGGTAGTAGAGGAAGGTCTTGATGCCGATGCTGCCGACCTTCTTGAGGTCGCCCAGCGAGATGACGCCCGCGGTGATCGAGATCAGAACGACAGGGACGATCAAAAACTTCAGCAGGTTGATGTAGATGTCGCCGATCGGCTTCAGCCAGTTCGTCGTGAAATTGACCATCGGCTCTTTCCATTCCGGATGGTTGAACCAGTTCGGGAGCCACAGGCACAAAAGTCCTACCAGGATGCCTGCGAACATGCCGATCAGAATCCACAGCGGCAGCAGGGAACGTTTCTTTTTCGGTTGGGTTGTTTCCATATGATTTCCTCCGTTATCAGTTTGCGGCGGATCGGTCCGCGCTTCCCCCAAAGCGTGATGCTGTCCCTCGGATCGGAGCAACCTGCCGAATATATTATCTCATAAACATACGAAAAAAGCAAGAAAAAACGGAATTTTTATACAGAAAATGTATAGAATAAGCGGATTGCTGCATATTCCGGCACAAAATAGCGGCACGGCGCGTTTTCGCGCCGGTTTTCAGGCAAGGCGGGATCAGTCCGATGCGGAACGACAGCTTCCCGGCGGAATCGAATCGTCGAAACGGGAAAAGACACGGTTTTTTTGCATTTGCGACCTTCGTTTGACGCAATTCGCTCTTGCAATCGATCCGATCTGCCATTATAATAGACACACCGTGAAAATGATACACCCTATTCCGAAGGAGCAGGCGGCTGCCGCCCGAAAACGCTTGGGTAGAGATGGAGAATGACGGCTCTACTGTGGGTAGAATCCAGACGGACAGGGCGTTTTGAGGTTCAATATGGAAGAAAACAGAATCCGCACCGTGCTTGCGGAAAAGCTGACGGCATACCGCAAACGCGCGGGGCTTACGCAGGCGGAGCTTGCCGAGAAGCTGAATTACTCGGATAAATCCATCTCGAAATGGGAGCGGGGAGACGGCATGCCGGACCTTCTGGTGCTGTGCAAGCTTGCCGATCTCTATGACGTGCCGCTCGATTCGTTCCTGCGCGAGGGACCGCTGGTCCGCTCGCAGGCGGAGCAGAAAAGCCGCCATATCATCATCACGCTGATCTCGATCGGGCTCGTGTTCTTTATCGCCGCGATCGGCTTCTTCATCTGCTATCTTGCAAAGGTCCGGGTGGGCTGGCTTGCGTTCATTTACGCGATCCCGGTCAGCATGATCCTGCTCGTTGTGTTCAGCCACAAGTGGAGCAATCTCCTTTGGCAGGCGCTTTCGGTGTCCGGGCTCGTCTGGACCCTGTGCGGCGCGATCTACATCTCGTTCGTCGTGATCGGCGGCATCCAAAAGGTCGCCATGCTCTTCATGGTCGCCGCTGTGTTCCAGGTGCTCGTCATCCTGTGGTATGTGCTGATGCTTGTGAGAAAGCGCAACAAGGCGCGAAAGGAAGCCGACCATGTTCTGTCCTGAATGCGGAAAACCGCTTGAAAACGCGGAGATCCGGACGTGTCCCTTCTGCGGCACGACCTTCGAGATCCCCGAACAGCCGGAGCCGACTCTGCCCGAGGCGGAGCGCAAAACCTGCCGGCGCAGCGCGGCGGCGCTTCTGTTCGGCGCTGCGACGTTCGTATTCGGCATGCTGACGCTTTTGGGAAAGCTCATAGGCTTCGATCTTCGCATCCTGTACGGCACCGCGGCGGCGACGTTCTTCTGCGCGCCGCTTGCCTGCTGCTTCGGCTTTCTGGGCATCCTTGCCCGCATCCAGAGCCCCGAAAAGCGCGGTCTGCCCTCGGCGGCTGCCGGGCTGCTCCTCGGGCTTGCCTTCGGACTGCTTGCCGCCTACTGCCTCTTTTTGCGCGTCTTCCGCGCGTAACCTAAAATACAGCGAAGCGACCCGGAAACCGGGTCGCTTCAGCGTGTCAAAAGCTTTTTGACACGCTGAATCAGGCTGTCGGGAAGGTGGACAGAATTCGCGTTCTTTGCGAGGAGCTATACTTAGGTATGCGACGAGCGAAAACGCGGATAGTTTGCGGCGAACCAATAAAAAGAAAAGGCGCAAATAACGCCTTTTCTTCCGACAAGTATTCCTTTATATTTCCTCGCCGCAAACGATCAGCCCCCTTTTACGACAGTCCGAAGCGACCCGGAAACCGGGTCGCTTCTTGGCATGTAGGGGAGGACAGAGGATGGAGGTTATTCTTTCGGGACGTTGTTCTGCGCCTTTGCCTGCTTCTTTGCGTAACGCTTCTTCACGCCCCTGATGATGAGCACGACAACCAGCACGATCGCGCCGAGGATCAGGATCGTCACAAAAATGATCGGTGAGTTGCCCAAAAATCCCGCGGCAAAGTTCTTGCAGCTGTCGCCGATGTCCGAAAGGCTCTCGTTGAACCGGCGGGAGACTTCCTGCCCGAAGGTTTCCTTTTCGACCGGCGTTTCGCGCTCGACTTCGTTGACGGTGATCGAAACGGAGGACAGCGCGATCTGGTCGTCGTAGGTGCGCAGGATCGCTTCATACGACTCGATCTCGTAGCGCACATAGGTCAGACGGTCCTGCACGGTGATGATGTCCTCGACGGTTTCCGCCTTGGCGAGGATATCCAAAAGTGCCTGCTGCTCGATGCGCAGGGATTCGAGGTGCTTTTCGGAATCCACATAGTTCGTCGTAACATCGCGCAGTCCCGTGTTCAGAGAGATCACGTTGCCGAGATCGGAGACCGTGTTCAGGAACGCGTCGAGCTGTTCCGCCGGAACACGGATCGTATAGTACGCGTAATGGAGCTGCTGCCCGTTGCGGTATCCGCGCTCGCCGATGCTGCTGGATTCCACATAGCCGCCGAACGAGCCGACGAATGCGGCAAGCTGATTGAGGAAAGCGTCGAATTGCAGCGTTTCCACGGTCAGATCCGCGTTGCGGATGATCTTGCGGTTCGAAAGCGCGGGGGACTGGCTTGCGCTTGTCTTGGATTCTTCGCCAAAGCCGTATGCCGCTTCCATAGGTGCGGGCTCGGGTTCATATTCCGGCTCGTACGCCGCGTCAGCATAGTACTGACCGGCGCTGTTAGAATAATAGGCGTCTTCGCGCGCGGCGGCTTTGCCCGAGCAGCCGAAAACGGCGCAGAGAAGCAGCAGAGCAAGTGCGATCGGGATGATCCGTTTCATGGTGGGTTCTCCTTTGTTTGTCATTTCATATAGAATACCGGTCATATCCGGGTTCGGTTGCAGAAAAGTCCGCGCATTTGCGCAAACCATCGGCTTACTTGTTCCACACGCCGGAGAATACCGTTTCCGCCGGACCGGTCAGATACACGTGCCCGTCGGCTTCCGACCATTCGACAAGCAGCGTGCCGAGCGCGATCTCGACCGCAACGGTCCGGTCGGTCTTGCCGGAAAGCGCGCAGGCGACCGCAGCGGCGCATGCGCCGGTGCCGCAGGCGAGAACAGCTCCCTCGCCGCGTTTCCAGGTGCGCATTTTGATCCGTCCGTTTGAGAGCACCTCGACAAAATCGACGTTCGTGCGCTCGGGAAACAGCGGGTCGCATTCGATCAGCGGACCGTATTTTGGAAGATCGGCTTCACTGATCCGGTCGACAAACACGATCGTATGCGGCGCGCAGAAGCGGACGGAGGAGAAGGAGAACGACCGGTTCTGCACGGTCAGCAGCATGCCGATCGCGCGGTCGTCGACAAGGACGGGAACGTCCTTTGCGTCGAGGATCGGTTCGCCCATATCGACGCGCACGCCGTCCGTGCGGCCGTCCTTCAGAAGGATGCGCGATTCCATCACGCCTACGCCGGTCTCGACGGTAAACGCCGTTCCGCGCACGACGCCGTTTTCAAAACAGTAGCGGGAGAACGCGCGAATGCCGTCGCCGCGCAGATCGGTCTCCGAGCCGTCCGGGCGGATGCAGCGCATGCGCACGTCCGCGATCGCGGAGCGCAGCAGAACGAGCATGCCGTCCGCCCCGACGCCGGTATGCCGGTCGCAGACCTTCCCGGCGAGCGCGGACCAGTCGACCGCTTCGGCGTCCCTGCCGTCGAACAGCACGAAATCGCTTCCGAGCTCGTGCATCTTGAAAAACTTCATTCGGAATCCTCCCCGAACATCTCTTCGAAAATCTCGTCCGCGTAAGCGTGGACCGTCGATTCAAACCGGCGGTACGCGGTTAAAAACCGCCGTCCGCGTTCGGTGAGATGCGCGCTGCCGCCGCCCTTGCCGCCGACGGAGGAATCGAGCAGCGCAAAGCCAAGCGCGTTCTCGGCGGTCTTGACGATGCGCCACGCCTTCGAGTACGCCATGCCCATGTCCATCGTCGCCTTCCGGAGCGAGTGCGTCTCGTCCACGCGCTCAAGGAGCTCCGCAATGCCGGGACCGAAGATCTTTTCCTCGCCGTATACGCGCAGCATCAGCGTATAGCGCAGTTTGTTCGTCATGGATTGCCTCCTTCGCAGACTATTTCGTATATCATTATATCCCGAATGCATGAAAAACGCAAGTTTCGGCTTCGGTCCGCATATCTTTTGCAGAGAAGATCAAAAAGGAGTGTTCGACATGGAGATACGAAAAACGACGCTTTTGACCGAAACGCTGTTCGGGGAGGCGACGGCGCAGGCACAGATGGAGAGCGCGATCCCGCTGCCGCAGGGAAAGACGCTGGAACGCGTGCTCTCCGCGGAGAGCGAAGCGACGGTCGACGAGATCAGCTGCCGTGACGGCGCGATCGTCGTGACCGGCACGATGACCCTAAAACCCACGGTGGAGAGCGCGGACCGGCTGCCGTACGCGTTCGAGGCGGCGGCGGAGTTCTCGCACACGATCCGCATGGAGGGCGTCACGCCCGATATGACGGCGCGCGTTTCCGCAGAGATCCCGGCGTGCAGCGTCAAGCGCGAGGACGGAGGACTCAGAATGCAGGCGACGGTGCAGCTTCGCGCGGCGGTCTTTGCACCCGCGCAGATCCCCTGCATCACGGGACTGGACGACGCACGCGACGCGGAACTGAGGACCGCGTCGGTGACGCTCAGGAAACGCACGCTTCTGGGCGCGCACAGTCTCCGGATCAGCGAGCCGATCGACGCGCCGCGCGGCATGACGGTGATCAAGGCAAGCGCGACGCCGCTTATAAACGGGCTTGTGAAGAGCACCGAAGGCATGCTGCCGCAGGGCGAGCTGCGGCTGTGCGTGCTGTACGGTGCGGCGGACGGCGGGATCAAAAAGGAGCAGTATTCGGTTCCGTTTTCCGACGTGATCGCCTGTGAACCGGGCGAGAACGCATTCAGCTCGGCAACGCTGACCGCGCTGTCGGTCACGGTCGAGGAGGAAGGCGCGGCGACGGTTGACGCGGCGCTGTCGATCGGCGTGTACGGCTGCACCTCGGAAACGCAGCGGATCCTGACCGACGCATACGACGCGGCAAACGATTTTTCCTGCGAGATCCGCCATGCACGGGCGGAAAATTACGAGGGCGCGTGGAGCCAGACCGTGCAGCTCAACGAGACCGTCCCGGTGCCGTCGCACATGAAGGATGCGTATCTGCCGCTGTACGCGGCGCTGCGCCCGGCGGTCACGCGCGTTGCGACCGAGGAAGGCAGGGGACTGATTGAGGGCGTGCTGGCGGTCACGGTCGTTTACCGCGACGACGACGGCATGAAGCAGAGCTTCACCCACGAGCTGCCGCTGTCGTTCGATACGGAGGCGAAAGGAACGCTGCCGATCGTGCGTGTGCGCGCGTTTGACGCGGCGCTGTCCGGCGGCGGACGCACCGTGGCGCTTTCCGTTTCGGTCTCGGTCGAAACGGAGTGGTACCGCGAGATCGCGTTCGATCATGTGCCGGAGCTTCAGCCGGGCGTTCCGTGCGAAACGGACTGCGGAATGCTCGTGTGGTTTGCCGATCCCGACGAAACGCTGTTTTCGATCGGCAAGCGCTTCGGCGTACCGACCGCGCGCGTTCGTGCCTGCAATCCGACGCTTTCGGAACCGATCCGCGAGGGCACGCCGGTGCTTTTGATCCGCTCGGCGGAATGAATTCCGCCGATCGGGTGATATCCGCTTTGCAGGCAGATTTCACCGCGCCGCAGCCGCACGCATTGCGGCTGCGGCGCATGCGGTTGCGCGGAAAAATATATTCTGCTTTTGCGGGGAAAACGGCGGGTCCGTCGGTTGACTTTTAGGCGCATTGTGGTATCATAAATCTGTTGGGAATTTCCCAAAAATAACTATTATCGGAGGAGCTATGAACAGCTATATCGAACGTGTCCTCGCGGACGTCGAACGCCGCGACAAGAACGAGCCGGAATTCCTTCAGACCGTTGAAGAAGTTCTGAAATCCCTCGAAGTCATCGTTTCCCGTCATCCCGAATATGAAGCGAACGGTCTTCTTGAGCGCATGGTGGAGCCGGAGCGCGTCATCGAGTTCCGCGTACCGTGGATCGACGATCAGGGCGTTGTCCGCATCAACCGCGGCTTCCGCGTGCAGTTCAACAGCGCGATCGGACCGTACAAGGGCGGCATCCGTTTCAACAAGAACGTCAACCTGTCCGTCATGAAGTTCCTCGGCTTCGAGCAGACCTTCAAGAACAGCCTGACCTCGCTCCCGATGGGCGGCGGCAAGGGCGGCGCGGACTTTGATCCGACCGGCAAGAGCGATCGCGAGATCATGCGTTTCTGCCAGAGCTTCATGACTGAGCTCTATCGTCACATCGGTCCGAACGTGGACGTTCCGGCAGGCGACATGGGCGTCGGCGGTCGTGAGATCGGCTACATGTTCGGTCAGTACAAGCGCATCCGCAATGCGTACGAGAACGGCGTTCTCACCGGCAAGGGCCTCAGCTTCGGCGGTTCCCTCATTCGTCCGGAAGCGACCGGTTACGGCGCGGTTTACTACCTCTGCGAAGTTCTGAAGCATCAGAATGACACGATCGAAGGCAAGACCATCGCGGTCTCCGGCTTCGGCAATGTTGCATGGGGCGTCACCAAGAAGGCGGCTCAGCTCGGCGCAAAGGTCGTCACGCTCTCCGGCCCGGACGGCTACATCTACGATCCGGACGGCGTCGTCACCGAGGAGAAGATCAACTACATGCTCGAGATGAACGCATCCCGCCGCAACCGCGTGCAGGACTATGCGGACAAGTTCGGCGTCGAGTTCTTCCCGGGCGAGAAGCCCTTCGGCCGCAAGGTTGACATCGTCATGCCGTGCGCAATGCAGAACGACGTGCACATGGATTCCGCGGAAAAGATCGCGGCAAACGGCGTCAAGTACTACATCGAAGTCGCGAACATGCCGACGACGAACGATGCGCTCTTCTTCCTCATGGAGCAGAAGGGCATGGTCGTTGCTCCGTCCAAGGCGGTCAACGCGGGCGGCGTTGCGGTCTCCGGTCTCGAAATGAGCCAGAACTCCGAGCGTCTCGCATGGAGCGCAGAGGAAGTCGATGCGAAGCTCCACAGCATCATGGTCAACATCCACAAGGCTTCCATGGAAGCGGCGGAAGAGTGCGGCCTCGGCTACAACCTGGTTGCGGGCGCAAACATCGCGGGCTTCAAGAAGGTTGCGGACGCCATGCTGGCGCAGGGCATCGTCTGATCCCGAAATCCGATAATCTCCCAATCAAAAAGGACTCCTTCGGGAGTCCTTTTTCATGGACATATCACGAGGGCGTCCGATCGGACGCCCTCACCATTATTGTCCTGCTTCCGCGATGTTCAGCGCATGGTCGGAGATACGCTCGAGGTCGGTCAGCGCCTCGACATAGAGCATGCCGATCTCCGCGGAGCACTTGCCCTCGGAAAGGCGCTTGATGTGGTTGTTCTCAAAGAGATCGACGAGGTCGTCGACCTCCTGCTCACGCTCCGCAATGTTCGAAAGCGGCACCGCCTTCGGATCCAGCATGCAGGTGTGCGCGTCCTCGACGATGTTCAGCACCTTCAGGAACAGCGGCGCGATCTCGTCCATGGCGGCTTCGGAGAAGCTCAGCTTGCGGTCGCGCATGTGCTTGATGTAGCCCGCGATGTTGTCCGCATGGTCGCCGATGCGCTCATAGTCCACGATGACGTGGTGCATACGGTCAACGGAGCGCGCGTCGGCTTCGCCGAGACCGTTGCGGTTGATCTCGACGAGGTATTTCGAAATCTCGGAGTTCAGCCAGTCGAGCGTTTCTTCGTTCTCATTGATGCCGTCAAGATCGCCCTTACGCGGCGCGGTCATTGCGGCATACGTCTTTTTGAGATTCTCATGCGCGATCTCATACATACGCTCGGTCTCCTTTTCGACCGAAGCGACCGCCGTCACGGAGGAACCGAAATCCTTGCCGCCGACGATGTGCAGAAGCCGCCGTCCCTCGAGCTTGTCTTCTCCGCGGATGATGAGCCGCGACAGCTTGATGAGCAGTCCGGAGAACGGGAACATGATGAGCGTTGCGCCGATCTTCAGAAACGTATTCGCGTTTGCAAGCTGCTGCGCGTAGTTCTCCTTGCCGGAGATGTTCTCGATCAGCGTCAGAACGCCGGGGAAGAGCACCACAAGCAGCACGCAGATGACGCACGCAAACACGTTGAACAGCACATGGATGCAGGCGGTGCGCTTCGCGTCCTTGGTGCCGCCGATCGAAGCGAGCACGGAAACCGTGGTGCAGCCGATGTTCTGACCGCAGATCAAAAATACCGCGGTCGAAAGCGGCAGCGCGCCCGCCATGGCGACCGCCATTGCCTGCAGCACGCCGACCGAAGCGGAAACGCTTTGCAGGATCATCGTCATCGCCGTGCCGACAAGCACCGCAAGGATCGGGTTATGGAGGTTCGCGATCAGGTTCTTGAACCAGACCACGTCCGCCAGCACCTTCATATGATCCTTCATGAGCGTCATGCCCATGAACAAAAGACCGAGACCGGTCAGCGCGTACAGGATGTCGTTCCACGGCCGCTTCTTCAAAAACGTCATTGCCATGACGCCGACGAACGCGATGATCGGCGCGTACATATCGACGTTGAATGCGATGAGCTGACCGGTGATGGTCGTACCGATGTTCGCGCCCATGATGACGCCGACCGCGTTGTCAAGCGGCATCAGCCCCGCGTTGACGAAGCCGACCGTCATGACCGAGACCGCGTTCGAGCTTTGGATGATGCCGGTGATCATGGTGCCGACCAGAAGCCCCAGAAACCGGTTTTTCGTCAGCTTTTCGAGGATCGACTTGAGCTTTGCGCCCGCGAGCCGCTCGATGCCGTTGCCCATGATCTTGATGCCGAACAAGAAGATCGCGATACCGCCGATGATCCCGAGCAGGTTTGCAACCGGGATATGCTGAAGCGGCGCATTCTCCAAAAGCATGATACCATTTCCTCCCACATAGAATCCTGATACTATCGTAACAGAAACGCTGTCCGTTTTCAACCGGAGAACGCAAACTATTTGCGTAAAATACGCGTAAAAAAACGGACCCGCAGGTCCGTTCGGTGCGATCACGCTCCGGCTTTTTCCGCTTCCATCTCGATGACCCTGCGGAACTGCGTTTCGTACAGCTCGCGGTAGACGCCGTTTCTCTTGAGCAGCTCGTCGTGCGTGCCCTGTTCGGTGATCGTGCCGTTTGCCACGACCAGAATGCGGTCCGCCTTCAGGATCGTCGAAAGCCGGTGCGCAATGACGATGGACGTGCGCCCGCGCATCAGCGTTTCGAGCGCGTCCTGGATCGCGTTCTCCGAAATGGAGTCGAGCGCGCTTGTCGCCTCGTCGAGGATCAGGATCGCCGGGTCCTTCAAGATGATCCGCGCGATCGACAGCCGCTGCTTTTCGCCGCCGGACAGCTTGAGCCCCCGGTTGCCCACGACCGTGTCGAGCCCGTCCGGCTGGTTCTTGATGAACTCGGTGAGGCTTGCGGTTTCGAGCGCCGCCATCAGCTCGGCTTCGGTCGCGTCCTCCTTTGCGTAGAGCAGGTTTTCGCGGATCGTGCCGTTGAAGAGGTACGAATCCTGCGTGACCACGCCGATGCTGCCGCGCAGATAAGCAAGGTCGAAGGAGCGCACGTCGTTGCGCCCGATCAGAACGGCGCCGCGGTTGACGTCGTAGAGACGGGGGAGCAGGTTCACGATCGTGCTCTTGCCGGAGCCGGACGGTCCGACGATGGCGTACATCTTTCCGGCAGGCACGGTAAAGTCGATGTCCGAAAGAAGCGGCTTATCCGCGGAATAGGAGAAGGCGACGTGCTGGTAGCGGATGTCCTCGCCGCCGACGTTCGGACGGCGCGGATGCTTCGGCTCGCGGATCGCCGGGACCATGTCGAAGTAGTCGAAGATGCGCGTAAACAGCGCAAGCGACCGTGTGAAATCCACATGGATGTTGAGCAGCGACTGCACCGGGCGGTAGAGCCGGTTGATCAGCATGACGGTCGAGGTGATGATGCCGACGTTCAGCGTCGGATCGGTCTTTTGAATGATGAACCAGCCGCCGGCAAAATAGATCAGCAGCGGACCGATCTCCGTGAACATGCCCATCAGCACCATGAACCAC
The DNA here is from genome assembly GCA_947168855.1 of uncultured Clostridia bacterium. Classification (GTDB taxonomy): domain Bacteria; phylum Bacillota; class Clostridia; order Christensenellales; family CAG-138; genus UBA3792. Next base: position 23,036 of record CAMVNO010000006.1, on the reverse strand, counting down.
TTGCCGCTGCGCTGTTCCTTCATCGAGAGCTTCGTGACCTCGTCGTTGACTGCTTCGAAGCGCGCCTGTTCGCGCTTTTCCCGCGCAAACAGCTTGACCAGCAGCGAGCCGGAGACCGACAGCGTTTCGTTGACGAGCTGATTCATCTCGTCGTGCTTCGCCTGGCTCTCGGAGGCGAGCTTCCAGCGCGTTTTGCCGGCGGAGCGCGTCGGCAGGATCAGCAGCGGGATCACCACGATCCCGACCAGCGCGAGCTGCCAGCTCATGGTAAACAGCGCGACGAGCGTGGTCACGACGACCACGATGTTGCGGACGATGTTCGTCAGCGTGCCCGAGATCACGCTCGACACGCCGCCGATGTCGCTGTTCATGCGCGTGATGATGTCGCCCTGCTTCTCTGTGGTGAAGAACGCGTGCGGCATCGACAGAAGGTGCCCGTACATCTGGTTCTTCATATCGTAGATGATCTTGTTCGAGATCCACGCGTTGATGTAGCTTTCGAGGACGCCGATCACCTGCGACGCGGTCAGCGTGATAAACGCGGCGATCAGAAGCTGAATGAGCAGCTTCATATTCTTGCCGACCAGCGCTTCGTTCACGATCCGCCCGGTGATGATGCTCGGCAGCAGTCCCACGCCCGCGGAGACGAGGATCGTCAGGAATACCAGCAAAAACTGCAGCCAGTACGGCTTCAGATAGCTGAGGATGCGTCTGATCAGTTTCCAGCTGACCTTCGGCACGTTCTGTTTCTCTTCATCGGTCAAAAAACCGCGAGGTCCCATCGGACCGCCCATCGGACCCGGCATAGGCATTTCCTTTCTGCGGCGAAAGCCGCGTTCCCGTTGAATGCGCAAAGGTTCCCCGTTCCCGCCCTCTCCGTGCGGTCAATGCGCGGTAGTTACGATGCAGGTTTACGATGCACGTGTACGCGATCGGGGCAAAACGATAAGGCGGGATCATCATCCCCCGCGCCTGCCCTTCGGCGCACCCAAGCGCGGCTGCATTCTCCGCCGCCGAGATGCATTCGCCCCGCACGGATACCGACTTTGCGCTTACAATCCGATCAGTTCGGTCTTCCAGTTCTGTTCCTGCAGGGTATTGTCGAGCAGACGAAGCTCCTTTGAAAGCAGATCCGCATTGTCCTGCAGCGCTTTTACGTCGAGCGCGGGCAGGATCCGGATCTCGCTGCGGGTCGCACGGCTGACGACGCAGCTTGCGGCGTCCACTGCGTCGTGGTATACCGAAAGGAGAACGCGCTTGCTGTCCCGTTCGGCGATCAGATCGGTAAGGGTTGCGCTGTTGACGACTGTTTCGCAGTTCGTGCGGTTGATCGCGCGCATCAGCGCGCATAAGCGCTCGGTGCACGCTTGAAGCTCGTCAAGCAGCGCCTGCGGATCCTCGGCGGTCCTTTCACCCTCCTGTACCAGCGCGTTTGCCGTGATGCGCGCGCGAAGCTGTTCGATACGGCGGTTCAGATCCGCGCGCTCCTGCAATGCTTCAGCCAGTTTCATATGGTTTTCTCCTTTGGTTCTTTATCGTTTGATCCCGCAGAGATCGCGGATGATTTCGCCCGCCATGATAAGCCCCGCAACCGACGGCACGAAGGCGCAGCTTCCGGGAGTCTGCCGCTTCTGGTGCGCGCCGTCCGGCTCCGCTTCCTCCGGTGTGATCGGCGGTTCCTTTGAGTACACGACTTTCAGATGCTCGATCCCGCGCTTTCTGAGCTCGCGCCGCATGACCCGTGCCAGGGGACACACGCTCGTCTTTGCGATGTCCGCAACCTCGAACGCCGTCGGGTCCAGCTTGTTGCCCGCGCCCATCGAGCTGATGACCGGAACGTTTGCCTCGTGCGCCTGCATGACGAGCTGCAGCTTTCCGGACACCGTGTCGATCGCGTCAGCGACATAATCGTATTGCGTAAAATCGAACCGGTCCGCGGTCTCCGGCAGGTAGAAGCAGCGGTACGCATGCACGACCGTTTCCGGGCAGATCGCGGCGATCCGCGCCTTTACGACCTCGGTCTTCGGCTGTCCGACGTTGTCCCGCGTCGCGTATAAAAGCCGGTTGAGGTTACTGAGCGCAATTACGTCGTCGTCGATGATGTCAAGCGTGCCGACGCCGCTTCGCGCAAGCGCTTCGACCGCGTAGCTTCCCACGCCGCCGAGCCCGAATACGGCAACGCGCGCGTTTTTCAGCCGTTCGATCCCCGCGTCGCCGATGAGCAATCTTGTTCTGGTGAATTGATCCGTCATACGCATACTCACACAAAAGAATATATATAATTATACGCCGCACACGGGCGGCGTGTCAAGAAATCGGGACAAAGTGAAATGGTTGACGGTGCCGTTCACGCCCTAACGGCATCGGAATTTGTACAGTCCGTCGTTTGACGCCTGTATCATGTCGCCCTTTTCGGTCTGCCGCATCACGGCGATGACGTCCATATAGTCCGGGCAGGGCGAGATCAGTCCCATAAATGCCGATACGATACACACGGTCAGAAGCGGCTTCAAGGTGATCGGAATAACCGCGAATGCAATCAGCGGGATGATGCCGAGAAGCGCAGGGGAAAGCGACATGATGACATATCTTTTTCGCGTGATCGGATCAAACGATATGGCATATGCTGCAACCTTTTTCAGACAAAAACCGATCCATACTTCGGCCTGTTTCGGATAGCAGATTGCGTGCATCCATTCATGCAGCGGCAAAGCAACGATCATTCCGACTATAAGTGCCGGCAGGAGGAAGAGCGGCGCAACCGGCGATTCGTGATTGAGAGAAGCTTTCAGGAATAATGCCGAAAAACAGATCAGCATGGGCGGTATTCCGTAAGGCAGGCTGTCCCGGAACACATGATCTGATGTCTGAATCTTAACCGCGTTTTCAGGCAGAGGTCTTTCTGGGTGCGGTAAGCCCCATTCTGCTTGATTGCCCTCCCAAATCAACTTGGACATATGCTTCCTTTCGAGACAAAGCTCCTGTTTGTTTGGATTCATCTTATCACGGATTTTGTCGGAGCGCAACAAAAGGCACAGTCGATTGAAAACAGGCTGCGCCTTTGAAGATTCTCCTTGACAAAATGCCGCGGAGGGGCTTTTTATTCGGCGCTTTCCGGTTCCATCTCCAGTACATAGCGCCCGGAGGCGTTGATGATGCGGGTGCCGTTGTACGAGAGTTCACGAGGAATGCCGTAAGCAATATGCACGTGACCGTGCACGAGCGCTTTCGGCTTCCATTTGTCCAGCATCGGTAAAAAAGCCTCGAATCCGCGGTGCGCGTAATCCTCCGCGTCGCCGAGTCCCTTCGGCGGGCAGTGCGTCAGCACAATATCCACGCCGCCTGCCTTTCTGACTGCACGGTTCAGCCGCCGGATGCGGCGCGCCATCTGCCGTTCGGTGTACTGATGATTTCCGCCGCTGTAAACCGCGCTGCCGCCGAGCCCGAGAATGCGCAAGCCCTTGCATGTGACGAGCTTGTCCTCGACGCAGTCGCAGCCTTCCGGCGGGAAGCGGCCGTAGCTTGTGTTGTGGTTGCCGTGCACGTACAGCACCGGGACGTTTGCCATAGTGACGAGAAAGGAGAGGTATTCCGCTTTGAGATCCCCCGCGGACAGGATCATATCATACTCCGCAAGCCGACCCGGTCGATAATAGTCCCAGAGCGCGGGCTCCTCCACGTCGGAAATCAGAAGGATCTTCATAGGATCGGACCGTCCTTCACGGGAGGGATGGCTTCGCGGTACACGCCGAGTAATCGCACGATGCTCTGCGCGACCGGCAGCAGTTCATCGAACGTGGGGATCCTGCCCTCGATCGTGTCGGAAAGCCAGTCCATGTGCAGGATCTCAGCGGGGGAAAGCCAGCGGCTGCCGTCGTTTCGGACGATGCCCTCCTGATCGCTCATCACACGGCGGAACGGGTCGAGCCGCCCTTCGACGATCGAGCCCTTCAGCGCTTCGACCAGCGCCCTGATCCCCTCCGGCAGCTTTTCGGACGGCGTGACGCCGATCACGCCGCTCTGCATGCCCCACCAGTAATTGATGGCGGCGGCGCTGCTGTTCGCGCTTTCGTCCTCCCAGTGCCCGAGCAGCAGATCGGCAAGCAGCTTTTCATAGAACGCGCCCCAGTTCCAGAAGGTCGCGGCAAGCGATTCCTGCGAGCCGTCGCCCGGGATCCGGATGAGCCCAAAGGGCGGCTGCGGCGCTTCCGGCGCAAACCATTCATGGTTCGAAACGACGTCCACGCCGTCCTTCAAAAGCGAAGCGAGCGGATCGGCCTCCACGCAGGACCAGCGGAGCTTGACGACGGCGCGGGGATTGACGAGCCGCGCGCCGAGCGCAAACGCGTTGATGCCGGCGGGCACGCCGAAGATCGGCGCCGAGGCGACGTAGCCTAATAGGTCGCTGTGCGAGCAGGCGCCCGCGATCACGCCCGCGAGGAACTTGGTCTCATAGATGCGGCTGTAATAGGTGCGTACGCCGGGATAGGGCATCGCCACCGAGCAGTTCAGGATCTTGACGTTCGGATACGCGGCGGCAGCGCGGCGGCACGCGTCGATGAGGGACGGTGTCGTTGCAAAGATCACCTGCGCGCCGTCCGTAACCGCTTCCCGGAAGAGCGAATCGGCGTTGTGCTGTTCGTCGACGATGTATGCCCGCGTCGTGACCTTTCCGGAAAGCGCCTGTTCCGCAGACAGCCGCCCCTGCTCGTGTCCGCGGATCCAGCCCGACGTTTCGGGCGGGAACTCATGGATGAACGCCGCCTGCAGCTGCGTCGGCAGGAACATCGCGTTATAGAGGCGGGCAAGCAGCGTTTTGCCGGCGGGCTCCGCGTCCGAAGCGGGCGCATCCGCTTCGGTCGATACGGTCACATCCGCTTCCGCGTCGGTCACGCTCGCGTTGAGCGAGGCAAGCAGCGTTTCGGGCGAGAGCGCGGAAAGATCGTCGATCGAGTAGACGGAGATCCACGCAAGGAACGCGTCGGAATGCCCGACGCCCTCGGGGAACTTCACATGCGCGGCGGCTTCCGAAAACCGCGTGAACGCCGAAACGACGCGCCGGCGCCGCTCCTCGGTCCAGACCTCGTCCGGCTCAAAGCCGAGCGCGGCGACGAGCTTCCGATAGCTTCCGGGTTTGGTAAAGCGGAACGCATAGGTGCGGGAGAGATGGTAGAACTCCAGAAATTCATAATAGAGCTTTGTATCGGGATCGTCCGCATACGCCGGAACGATCCGCATGACGGAGGCGGGCACCGAAGGCGCGTCGAAATACCGCATCACGGACAGCCGCTTGTTGCCCTCCTGCACGTAAAAATCGCCGAAATACTCGTAGCAGCGGATCGGATCGCGGATGCCCTCGTCATCGAGATGCGCTTCGCACAGCGCGGTCCACTTGGCGCCGAACTCGGTGTTCATCTCGGGCAGCGGCATGAAATCGCGCGAAAAGACGGCGCGCCGCCCCGCGCTGACCGTGCCGACGACGCGATCCGTGGGGATCTGCATCACGCCGAGCTCAATGCGCCCGGCAATGCTTTTGCCTTCCAGAAGATCGTCCAGCACCTGCGGGTACGGCCAGCGCCCGCGGTCGACGTCCTCCCGGTATGCTTTCTGCGCTTTCTTATGTGCCGCGCGATAGGCTTCCACCGCTTCCGCTCTGCTCACAAAGGTCCGCTTCCTTTCTTCTCCGAGATTATATTTTGATTATATCATTTTCCCGCGCGATCAGTCAAGCGGACGCAGATCGGATCCGTTCCCGCCGCAGAGCGGTTTCTCCGCGCTTTGATCGCCTGCCTGATGCTCTGCGTAAAGACCTGATCCAAAGAAGGAATCAAAATACAGGGTCTTAGAATCGCGTCAGGTCCCGTCATGTCCCCGTGCGCATGATGACCGACTGACGGGACGTCGCCCATTGTTTCTTTACTATTATGATTTATTTCCCGGTTCTTTGTGAACCGGGGGTCCGGTTCCCTGTGGACCGGGGGTCCGGTTCCCTGTGGACTGGGGGTCCGGTTCCCTGTGGACTGGGGTGTTCAAAATTGCATGAACTGCAGATTGCGTCTTGCAATCCGGGAGGGAAAGGGATATAATAAACTATCAATCTACATATTGTCTGCCGATATAGGTCCGGATGGATGGCCCGGACGTTTCTACCGCGGCGCCGCAGCCGCGACTATTGGGAGATCGGGAAACGCGAAGCTTTCGCGGTTTCTTGCGATATCGGCAGCAGGAAATCTGCTGCGATTTTATTTATCTACAGGGAGGGGACTATGCAGGAACTCAAAGAACGGATCCTCAAAGAGGGCAAAGTGCTTCCGGGCGACATCATTAAGGTCGACGGATTCCTGAACCACCGCGTGGACTGCGAGCTGATGAGCCACATCGCGGATGAGTTCGCAAAGTTTTTCGACATCGACAACGTGGACCTGCTGCTGACCGCAGAGGCGAGCGGCATTGCGCTGACGGCGGTGTGCGCGCTGCGTTACGGAAAGCCCATGGTCTATGCCAAGAAGGCGAAGAGCGACAACATCGAGGGCGGGCTTTTCAAGAGCGAGATTTTCTCCTACACCTATAAAAAGAAGGTCACGCTGCTTGTTGCGAAGGACTGGATCAAGCCCGGCTCGCGCGTGCTCGTCATCGACGACTTCCTTGCCCGCGGCGAAGCGCTCAGAGGTCTCTGCGAGATCGTGGAGCAGGCGGGCGCGGAGCTTGTCGGCATCGGCTGCGCGATCGAAAAGGGCTTCCAGGGCGGCGGCGACCGCCTGCGCGAGCGCGGCGTGAATCTGCATTCGCTGGCGATCATTGAAAAGGCGGAGCCCGGCAATATCGTGTTCCGGGAGGACGACTGATGGATAGCGTTCTGATCCTCGATTTCGGCGCGCAGTACAGCCGCCTCATCGCGCGGCGCGTACGTGAACAGAATGTTTACTGCGAGGTCCTGCCGCATTCGGCAAGCGCCGAGACGATCCGTAAAAAAGCGCCGATCGGCGTGATTCTCAGTGGCGGTCCGAACAGCGTTTATGCCGAGGGCGCGCCCTTGGTCGATCCCGCGCTGTTCACGCTCGGCATTCCCGTGCTCGGCATCTGCTACGGCTGTCAGCTCATTGCGCATACGCTCGGCGGCAAGGTCGAGCCGGACGGCGGCGCGCGCGAATACGGCAAGGCGGAAACGACCTTCGACCGAGCGGACAGGCTGTTTTCAAAGCTTCCAGAGACCTCGATCACGTGGATGAGCCACGGCGATTATATCAGCAAACTGCCGGAGGGCTTCAAGCCCGCCGCGACGACCGCGGTGTGTCCCACGGCGGCGATCGCCTGCGAGGAAAAACGGTTTTACGGCGTGCAGTTCCATCCGGAGGTACGCCATACGCAGTACGGACGCGAGCTCATTCGCGCGTTCCTGTTCGACATCTGCGGCGCAAAGGGCGACTGGACGGTCGGCGACATCCGCACCGAGGCGATCAGGAAGATCCGCGAACAGGTGGGCGACGGCACGGCGCTTCTGGCGCTGTCCGGCGGCGTGGATTCGTCCGTTGCGGCGGCGCTGATGGCGGAAGCGATCGGCGACCGGCTGACCTGCGTGTTCATCGATCACGGTCTGATGCGCAAAAACGAAGGCGACGAGGTTGAGCAGGCATTCAAGCCGTGGCCGATCCGCTTCGTGCGCGTCGACGCCGAACAGCGGTTCCTCTCGCGCCTTGCCGGCGTGACCGAACCGGAGCAGAAGCGCAAGATCATCGGCGCGGAATTCATTCGCGCGTTTGAGGAGGAAGCAAGACGGATCGGCGGCGCGGACTATCTGGTGCAGGGCACGATCTACCCGGACGTCATCGAATCGGGGCTCGGCAGCTCCGCGGTCATCAAGAGCCACCACAACGTCGGCGGGCTTCCGGACGACATCGGCTTCAAGGGCATCGTGGAACCGCTGCGCATGCTGTTCAAGGACGAGGTCCGCGCGCTCGGCAGAGACCTCGGACTGCCCGACGCGTTCGTCGAGCGGCAGCCGTTCCCGGGTCCGGGACTGGCGATCCGCGTCATCGGCGAGATCACGCGCGAAAAGCTCGACACCCTGCGCGAAGCGGACGCGATCTTCCGTGAGGAGCTCGCGCTTTCCGGCGTCTCGAAGGAGCTTTCGCAGTACTTTGCGGTACTGACCTCGATGCGCTCCGTCGGCGTCATGGGCGACGGACGCACCTACGACTACACGCTCGCGCTGCGCGCGGTCAAGACCGACGATTTCATGACGGCGGACTGGGCGCGCATCCCGTACGATGTGCTCGACCGCGTCTCCTCGCGCATCGTCAACGAGGTCAAGGGCGTCAACCGCATCGTTTACGATATCACGTCGAAGCCCCCGGCAACGATCGAGTGGGAGTAACGCATGCTCCGGCTGTTTGACGTGGACGAAACCAACTGGACGGAGATCCGCAGGCTGTCCGTCGGCGAGGACCAGGAGGGATTTCTGGACAGCGCCGTCGGGATCCTGGCGCGCGGCTACGTTTACCGCGCAAACCGCGCGCGGGTGATCGGGATCGCGGACGACGAAACGACGGTCGGCGTCGCGCTTGTGAAGGATCTCGACGAGGAGCCCGCCTGCTACGATCTGCAGCAGTTCCTGATCGACCGCCGCTTTCAGGGCAGAGGATACGGCACGGAGGCGCTGCGGCTGATCCTTGCCGGTCTTGAAACGGAACGGAAATACGGCTGCGTCGAGGTCTGCGTGAAGCGGACCGACGCCGCGGCGCTGCGCGTCTATGAAAAGGTCGGCTTCACCGACACCGGCTATGTCGATCCGGACGCGCCGGACTGCCTGAACCTGATGTACGTTTTCCAGTAAAAGAATATGAAAAAGGGGATGTTAAGAATGGTTCTTAACATCCCCTATGAATTGCAGCACGGCTGCATGAATCGGCTGCGCCATGAATTGCCTTCGGCATGAATCGGCAATTTCATTGCCGTTCAGGATGGTTTTCCGTTCGGAAAACCGATCTTCATAACGGCTTTGCCGTCAATTCATGCGCCGTCAGGCGCAATTCATGTCCAAAGGACAATTCACGGAGCGAAGCGAGAATTCATAAAGAGGGTGTTGAGAAACAAATAGCTGTTTTTTAACACCCTCTCTTTGTTATTCGGCGATCCACGTTGCGCTCTGGTTGACCGGCTCGGGATCGTGCGTGAATCCCATCGAGCGGTAAAGCGCGATCGCGGGGGCGTTGTCGATGTCGACGATCAGCATCATGCGCTTCGGGCGGTTCTCCTCGATCGCTTTTGCGAGCAGCTTTCTGCCCCAGCCGCGCCGCCGGTATTCCTCCTTGACCAGAAAATCGAACGGCTCGTTCTCCTCGTTGTTCCGCGTGACGTCGATATAACCGATCACGGTCCCGCCGTCCACTGCGAGGAAGACACGGAACGTGTCCAACGCGTTCACAACCTTGTCGCCCGTCCAGTAGCGGTCCGTGTCGTGCATGGCGATATACTGCGCTTCGTACTGCGCGGACAGCGGCTCGACGCCGGTCGTGTCGACCGCGGGAACCTCGCCCGAAAGGACCATCTTGAACTGCTCCGGATCGAAGGACGCGCCGCGGTTTTTGAGCATATCCTTGATCGCGGCGTTCTTCGGGTTGAACACGAAATCGACGTGATAGCCCGGGCAGTTTTTCAGGAGCCAGTCGGCGGCCTCCTCGTACGCGGCGGTCCTGCGCGAAAGCCCCACGAGCATTTCGACATACCGTTCCTCTTTGATGATCAGGAACACGAACAGCCCTGTCATCACGCCGTCTTCGAATACGCCCAGCGCCGTTTTGTCGGGATCGGATTGCGCCGAGAGCAGGTTGCCTTCGATCTCCTCCTCCGTGGAAAGCATCGGATCGAGATACACGGGATCGGCGTTGATATCCCTGATAAAGTCCCGATAAGGTTCAAATGAAGTCAGTTCCCGGATCATTGCGGTTCTCCCTTCGAAGCGTCTTTATTGCGCAGCACGCGCACGATCTGCCGTCCGTCGCTGATCATGCCCCTGCACACGACCCGGTAGCGGATCGGCAGGGCCGTGAACAGAAACTGAAAAAAGTTGAAAATCAGCAGAAACGTAACGAGGTAGGCAAACATCCCGTACAGCGCGCCTTTTGCGGCGTCCGGCACGAAAACGAAAAACCGCAGCACGAAAAACAGCGCGGTCAGCAGCAGCGAGGTCAGCGGTCCGCCGAGAAGCATCAGGATCTTTCCCCGTTTCGTCTGCGGCTCGTCCCGGTCGACCGGCAGGAAGTATCCGCCGACGGGGAAGAGGTAAATCGTAAACCGTCCGACCGTAAAGAGCTCGGGCCCGGAGCCCGCGAGGACCCGCCACGGCTTCTTTCCCGCGCCGAGACGAAAGCCCAGCGCGTGCCCGAGCTCGTGCAGCAGCACGGACAGACCCGCAAAGAGCCAGAGGAGCGGGAGCATCAGAATGTATTGCATGGTTCACCTCCGGACGGATGCATCCATCCGAATTCATTGTAGCAAACGCATCCACGCAAGGCAAGATGTTTTATCAATATGCCGGGCATTCGGCACGCTGCGGGCTTCGACCGTATGCTGCGGCGGAACAAACAGATCCGTCGGGACGGTGCGGATTTCCGCGTCGTTTTTTCGATGAGAAAATATATCACAGAAATCTTCCGCAGCTCTATTGCCAAACCCTTTCCTGTTTTATATAATGAAAAAAGTATGTAAAGTCCTATGCGCTGCATGCAAAGAACGGAAAGGGGAACCCGTATTTTATGACAAACCGAAACAGATTGCTGTCCCTGCTGGTCGCGGCTCTGATGCTGCTTTCGACCGTATTCACCGGACTTGCGCCCGCGTTCGCGGATGAGACCGATGAAACCGCCGCTCCCGAGGAGCAGGCGACCGTCGAAGAAACAGAATCCGAAGCCGAACCGGAAGAGGAAGCCGAACCGGAAGAAATCGAGCCGGAAGAAGCCGAACCGGAAGAAGAAGCCGGGCCGGTCGATCCGGATCTCGACACCGACGGCGACGGCATCCCGGACGTTGACGAAATCACGTTCGGCACCGATCCCGAGAACGCCGATACCGACGGCGACGGGCTTTCCGACTATGACGAGCTGCATGTGTATTTCACGGCGGCGGGCGAGAAGGACAGCGACGGCGACGGGCTTTCCGACTATGACGAACTGCATGTTTACGGCACCGATCCTCTGAAGGGCGACACGGACGCCGACGGTCTTTCCGACGGCGACGAGCTTGTGTGCGGCACAGATCCCTTAAATCCCGACACCGACGGCGACGGCATCCTTGACGGCGACGAGCTGATCCTCGGCACGGATCCGCTGAAGACGGAAGACATCTCCACGGTGTTCCAGTCGTTTGACGGCAGCGGTTTCGCAATCGAAGGCTACGCGCCGTTCGTGCTGTTCCGCGAGGGCGTCGCGATGCCTTACGGCGTGGATTCTTTCCTGAACAACCCGGCACTTGCGGGTACGCCGGTCGAGATCCGTCTGCCCGAGGGCGGCGATCTTACGCTGAAGCTCACGGTCGACGGCGGTGCAAAGGAGATCGCGATCTTCCGCATGAACGAGAACGGCACGGTCCGTCTCGATGCGGCAAAGAACGGCAAGACGTTCTCCGTTGCGCTCGATGAAAACGGCGTCTATTATGCGGCGGATCTGCATAAGCTCAACGTGCTGCTCGGCTTTGAAGGCGCGGGCATGCAGAGCGTTCCGGAGAATTCATATCTCCTTGAGGACTTCCGCACCGTGACGCTTTCCGCGCCGCTGACCGCCGGAAGCAGCGTCGATACCGACGGCGACGGCATTCCGGACTGCGAGGAGATCGGCGAACGCTATGAGATCGACCTCGGAAACGGCTATACCGCGGCGGTTTACGGATACGTTTCCGACCCGACGCTTGTTGACTCCGACTTCGACGGCATCCGGGACGATCTGGATACGCTGCCGAGAAGCAACAACTTCTCCGCCACGTACAAGAGCGGCGACTTCACGATCAACCTCACGTATTCCATGGATTACCGGGACTTCCTCGGAGACAACACGGCTTACAACGCGGCGATCGCAAGCTTCTCGGTCTGGGCGGCGCAGCTTGCGTACGACAACGATATCACCTTCACGCCGGGCGAGACGCTCTATGACAGCGACGGCAGCGTGATCACGAACGCGCGGCGCATCGACACGCTCATGCGCGCGCACGGCATGCAGAACGTCATCGACTATCAGCTGGAGAACGGCTACTTCGACAGCGATATCAGCCTCGGCGCGTACAGCGACGACAACATCACCGAGGTCTTCTTCGGTCATCACAAGGTGGCGGACGACGACGGCAAGGAGTATGAGATCATCACGGTCTTCGTGCGCGGCACAAACAGCACCGAAAAGGAATGGTGCTCTAACTTCGACGTCGGCGATCTGCACCGCTTCCTGGACGATTACGATTGCGTCGATGGAAAGAACCCGCGTCAGATGAATGGCAGCTGGAACCGCAAGTCGAATCACCGCGGCTTCGACATGTGCGCGTCGCGCATCTACACCGCGCTTGCGGCGTATATGACCAAGTTCGTGGATTCCGAAGCGACGCCGATCTTCTGGCTTTCCGGTCACTCCCGCGGCGCGGCGATCGCAAACATCGTCAGCGCGTCCTGCATCGACGAGGGACACAAGGTTTACGCATATACCTACGCTTCTCCGAACACCACGGCGAACACCGAGGCGTCGGCGGCGAAGTACGACTGCATCTTCAACCTCGTCAACGGCGACGACTTCGTTCCGATGCTGCCGATGCCCGAATGGGGCTTCACCCGTTACGGCAGATCGGCGACCATTGCCGCGCACAACGCGTCTTCCTCGCAGCGCAGCAGCATTCTGAACACGAAGTCGTATTCGTATTCCAACGATCTCGCCACGCTGGTCGGCAAGTTTACCTCCATGACAAAGAACAGCAGCAACGTTGTGGAAGGCTGGTGGGACGTGTACGTCTACCACTGCAAGAGCAGCGATACCGTAGGAAGCTATCATACGCATAATGGCGAGACTGTCGGCGAATACAGAGACGGTTCCAGAAAATCTTATTTTACGGACAGCAACTGGAACGATTATAACGAGCATACCAAGAAATACAGTTACTGCATTCGGGACGGCAATGGGTGGATCAATAAGTATTCCTGCTGCCAGACGCCCGCCTACGCAATGCAGCTTCTGGCGATCACGATGGGTAACCTCGGTGTTTCCGCGGGTTTGAGCTTCCTGACGTCCTATGACCTTGCAGACCGGTTCGACTTCGGCAAGATGAACTTGATCACGAGCTACGCGACCAAGATCATCGACCCGCACTACATGGAGAACTACTACCTGATTCAGACGGCGCTGCTGTCCGAACCGGATACGACATTCAACACGAACAATTCGCTTTACACGAACGCGAGCCACCGTCCGCAGCACACGCACAGCTATGAGATCGTCGAGATCAAGCAGGCGCCGACCTGCACCGAGCCGGGCGTCGCGCACGTGATCTGCCGCTGCAGCCAGGTCAACTCCGCGTGGTACGACGACGAGATCAAGAACGCGCTGATCCCGGCGACCGGACATAACTACGGCACGCCCGCGTGGACGTGGGACGGTCTCACAGAAGCGACCGCGACCTTCACCTGCGCAAACGACGGCACGCACGTCGAGACCCGCAGTACGACGGACATCGTCCGCACCGAAAACGGCGATCTGGCGGTCTACACCGCGACGGTCGAGTTCGAGGGCGAGACCTATACCGACACCAGGACGGTCGAGATCGGCTACTACCTGATCGGCTCCATGACGGACTGGGAGGTCGACGAGACCTATCGCTTCACGGCGAACGCCGCGGCGGAGGGCGAGTACCTGCTGAACGTCGCAGACCTCGCGGTCGGCGCCGAGATCAAGGTGGTCCGGGCAGAGGGCACGAACAAGCTCAACTGGTATCCGGACTACGGCGGAAACTACACCGTCGACTATCCGCATTCCGGCAACGTGAACGTCTACTTCCGTCCGGCGGGCAACTGGTGGAATGACTTCTTCACCGGCGGTTACTTCTATATTTCCCGCCTGCACACCGCGGAGGTGATTGCGATCGGCGGCGGTACGGCGAGCATCGATCCGATCGCACCCGACGTCACGGCGATGGTCACGCTCACGGCGAAGCCGGACGAGGGGTATGTGTACCGGTACACCGAGATCTACAAGCGCACTGGCGCAGGCGAGAACGATCTCGAGCAGATTGAGCTCGGCGCGCTCAATTGGAACGACACGGACAAGACCTTCACGATGCCCGACTATGACATTGTGATCAAGGTCTATTTCAGCGAAGGACCGGCGTTCATGACGCAGTCGTTGCTGCTGTCCGGAAAGATCGGCGTACGGTTCTACGTCCGTCTGCCTGAGATCGAAGGCTATGTGTACGAAGGCGTCGACTTCACGATTGAGGGCATGGACGGCGAGGACAGCTCGGTTGCGTTCTCCTCCGATCTGCCGACGAACACCAACGGCTACTACGGCTTCACGTACTATGTGGGCACGATCCAGATGGCGGATACCATCACCGCGACGCTGAACTACACGGTGGACGGCGTAGCGCAGACGCTTGTCAAGGAATACAGCGTCATGGACTACTTCGATGCGTTCGACGCCAATTATGAAGCGCATCCGGAGCTGTACTCCGATGATGTCGTGAACCTGATCAAGGCGACGGCGGACCTCGGTCACTATGTGCAGGCATATCTGGATGAAGCCAGAGGCGACGAATGGAATGTGCCGGATGATCATGCGGCGATGGAGAAGGTCTACACGACCTACACCGACGATGACCTTACGGATGCGACGACTGCGGTTGCGGCCTTTGCGGCCACGGCGCAAGCCGAAGAGGGTTCCACTCCCAACCTTAAGAGCCTGGGCTACGCACTGCTTTTGGACAGTGATACGACGATCCGCGTGACGTTTGCGCCGAGAAATGCAGCGACAGCCGAATACACGGCAATGATCGATGACAATTCTGCCGAAGTGAAAGAGATCGGCAGCATAAAGCGCATGGTCGAGCTTGCGAATATTCCGGCGCATAAGCTGAGCACGCCGCACACGTTCACGATCGTTACAGACAGCGGCACGATCACGCTGAGCAACCTGTCCGGTCTGTCCTATGTGCAGACCCTGCTGGCGCGTAGCGGGAACAACGAGAAAGCGGTTAACATGGCGATTGCGATTTACCGCTACTCGAAGTTCGCAAACATCGTGAATGGTAATTCGTCGGACATCAACAAGACCAACGGCAACAGCAGCCACTGATCCGAAGGAAAACGACACCTAATCGACTCCGATGCGGTCCCAAACGGGACCGCATCGGTTTTTCATAATTATGCACACAATGTATGTAATGAACGATATTGCCCGTAAATGTCGTAAGACGACAGATAAAAATTCATAATTCCTTTATTTTTTTCTTGCAAAATGTTCAACAATAGGTTACAATTACTGTTGGCAATATATAATGTGCGAATCGAATGAGAGCCCCTGCGGCAATCGCGTCGGTGCGCACATGAAAAGGTCAAAATAAAGAAAGGGGAAGCAAACGAAGGATGTCTAAAATGAGAAGACTTCTTTCCGTGCTGGTGGCGGCTTTGATGCTGCTCACGATGCCGATCACGACCGGTATTTCGCGGGCAATCGCCGACGGCACGACTGACCAGGCGGAACCCGAAACTCCCATCGAGCTCGAAGTGGAGGAAATGGATCCCGCGAAACTGCACGTCCACAAGCTGGGCGAGGAAGACGAAGAAGAGGGCGACGGTTTCGATCCCGCAGAGCTCGAGATCACCGACCTCAACAAGATCGTCCGCGTCTCCATCTTCCTGGACGGCAAGTCCACGATCGATAAGGGCTACGAGGTCCAGAGCAGCGGTGCGAAATCGTACCGTGAAAAGCTCAGAAAGCAGCAGGATACCCTGCAGGCGAAGATCGAGCAGGTTGTCGGTCATGAACTGACCGTCAAATGGAACCTGACGCTCCTTGCAAACGCGATCTCCGTTGAGATCCCGTACAAGGACGTTGCGCTGATCCGCGGCATGGAAGGCGTCAAGTCCGTCGAGCTGGAAACGCAGTATGAAGCGCCCAAGCCCGTCGACGCAGAGCCGAACACTGCGAACACCAGTGCAAACATGGTCGGCGCGCAGTATGCGTGGAACACGCTCGGCTACACCGGCGCAGGCAGCAGAGTCGCGATCATCGATACCGGTATCGATGCGACGCATCAGTCCTTTGCAGACGCTGGCTTCAACCACGCGATCGAATTGGTCCGTGCGGAGGGCAAGACGGTCGATCTGATGAGCAGCATTCCGTCCTCCGGTCTGAACGCATCCGGCGCGATCAAGCTGAACAACGGCGATAAGATCCCGTTCGCGTACAACTATGTCGACAGAAATACCACGATGACGCACAACGACGCGGGCAGCAACCACGGCTCGCACGTTGCCGGTATCGCGGCGGCGAACCGCTTCATCAAGAACGGTTCGAACTGGGAAGAAGCTGTGGATTACGTCGGTGCGGTCGGTATGGCGCCTGACGCGCAGCTCCTTATCATGAAGGTCTTCGGCGCAGGCGGCGGCGCATACGATTCCGACTACTTCGCGGCAATCGAAGACGCGGTCGTGCTCGAAGCGGACGCATGCAACCTGTCGCTCGGTTCCGGAGCGCCCGGCTATACCTATAGTTCTTCCTATCAGGATATCCTGAACGGTCTCGTCAATAATGAAAACCTCCACATGGTCCTGTCCATTTCGGCGGGCAATGCGTATGCAGCCGATCAGTTCACGTCTCATAAGCTGTATGCGGAGGACGCGAGCTTCCATACCGGTGGTTCTCCGGGCTCCTACGTCCATAGCATGGGCGTCGCGGCGGCGCAGAACACGCTGACCACCGGCACGCCGCTGATGTTCAACGGCAGCCAGCAGGTCTTCTACACCGAAGATCTTGAGAGCAGCGAAGGCACGGCGTACACCAACCCGGCGATGACGACGGTTGCAGGCACCTGGGACTACGTCTACATCGACGCGAAGGGCACGTCAGAGGATTATGCGGCGGTCAACAGCGCGGTCGGCCTTTCCGGCAAGATCGTCATCATGAACCGCGGCGAGCTCTCCTTCGTTGAGAAGGGCGAAAACGTCAAGAGCTACAATCCGAAGGGCTTGATCGTTGCGAACAACACCGAGGGCGTGATCCACATGGATCTGACCGATTTCACAGGTAGGTTCCCGTATGTTACGATCACCCTGAAGGACGCAAATGCAATTAAGGAAGGCAAGACCGCCAACACGGCAAACGGCGTCACCTACTACACCGGCAGTGTGCAGGTCACCACGACCGAGGTCAGTACGGTTACGCCGCGTGAAGACGCAGAGATCACCGATTTCAGCTCCTGGGGCGTTCCGGGCTCCCTTCTGATGAAGCCGGACATCACCGCGCCGGGCGGCGACATCTATTCCGTATATGGCATCGACGGCAGCTCCACGACCGCGTCCAACCAGTACGGTCTGATGTCCGGTACCTCCATGGCGGCGCCGCACATCACCGGTCTTTCGGCGGTGCTGATGCAGTACCTCAGGGAGAATGCACCCGACAACGCCGACCTGATGAGCGGCTACAGCCTCCGCGCAATCGCGCAGAGCTTGCTGATGTCGACGGCAACGCCGATGATCAATCAGGGCGCGTTCCTGTCGATCCTGCAGCAGGGCGCAGGTCTCGTTGAGGTCAGTAAGGCGATCGAAGCGAAGTCCGTCATCATGATGGACGAAGCCTACCTCACCTCCGAAACCAACGCGGCTGCGGACGGCAAGGTCAAGGTCGAGCTGGGCGACGATCCCGAGAAGGCGGGCGAGTACACCTACAAGTTCACCGTCTATAACCTCACCGACAAGACGCTCGAGTATGAGCTCGGCACCATCCTGTTCACGCAGGCGGTCAACGGCGACACCCTGTCCCGCAAGACGGCGATCCTGCCCCTGGGCGGCGACAGCTATGAGTGGAACGGTCAGGCGCCTGCTGAGGAGCACGACGTCAATAAGGACGGCGTCACCGACGATAAGGACGCACAGGCGATCCTCGAGCTCGTCAGCGGCAACCTCGAAGAGGACGATGAAAGCTATGACTTCACCGTTGCGGATATGGACGGCGACGGAATGATCACCTCCCGCGACGCGAAGCTGCTGCTCGACTGGGAAGGCGGCGCAGCGCAGGAAGGCTACTTTGTCGGTCCGAACGACAAGGCGCAGGTCACGGTCCACATCAATCTGACCGCAGAGCAGAAGGCTGCGCTCGAGAAAGAGGGCGGCGCATGGCTCGAAGGCTACACCTATGTGGATTGCGTCACGGCAGACCAGGAAGGCGTCAGCTATGAACACGAACACACGATCCCGATCCTCGGCTACTTCGGCAGCTTCACGGATCCGTCGATGTTCGATACCAACTCCTACACCGAGAACCTGTACGGCAACGACCAGCTGAACTACTCCGGCAACGCGGCGGCGGGCACGAACTACATGCGCATCACCACCAACGGCACGCTGGCGAAGTTCTCCGGCAACCCGTACATGGTCGAGGAGAACGGCTTCCCCGAAGCGCGTCTTGCGATCCGCAGCGATGCGAAGATCAACGACATCGCCTATAACATGATCCGCAACGCGGGCGGCACGGGCTATGCAGTCACCAAGCTCGACGGAGACGGCAACGTGAGCAACATCGTTTACTCGACTGTCACGGGTCAGTCCGTCGAAGGTCTCTGGTACTATGTAAACGGCGGGACGTGGCAGAACACCATGACCAAGACCTACAACGTCAACAAGGCGCTGAACGAGTACAGCGGCATCAGCGAAGGCGACCGCGTGCGCGTCGGCTTCTATGCAATCCCCGAGTACAATGTGATGAAGGTCAGCGGCGACATGACCGCTGCAGACGCAGGCGAACTGACCAAGGCGAGATTCGATGAGATTCTCGAAAGCAACAAGCTCGGCAAGGGCGCGTTCGTGGGCTTCGACTTTACGGTCGACGACACCGCGCCGACCTTCACCAGCAATCCGACGCTCAACGGCAGCACGCTTACGGTCTATGCGAGCGACGATCAGAACCTTGCATACGTCGGCATTCTGTCTCTGGACGGCAGCGTGATCTATAAGCAGGTCGCGCCGGGCACACCGACCGCCGAGGTTTCGATTGACGCGACCGACGCGATCGCGAACGCACAGGGTTACGTTGCGGTGTTTATTGCCGACTATGCGGGCAATGAAGCAGCGTATGCAGTCAAGGTCAACAACAACACCCACGTTGAAAAGACGGTCTACGTTCTGACGAACACCGTCACCGCGGGCGATGACTACCTGATCATGAACCGCAATTCGGCGGGCGCGGGCTATGCGCTGTACTACACGCTGAACAGCTCGCAGACGACTGCGACCTCCGGCGCAGTTGCGACCGCGGTTCAGGCGGGCACGACCGATACGAACGGTCAGCCGTACGTGGAGAGCGCGGACGTTGCAGCGACCAGCGTCTGGACGGCGGGCACCGGCAGCACGAACGGCACGTTTACCTTCAACAACAACGGTTGGTATCTGCGCCGCAGCAACAGTAACGCGCTGACCATCACCAAGGAAACCAGCCGCAGAGACTGGACGTGGAACGGCACGAACAACCGTCTGTCCAACAACAGCCGTTATCTGCGGTACTACAACAATAACTTCAGCCTGAACACCGCGACCAACAGCGTCTATATGTACGTCAAGACCACGATCAGCTACGAGGTCGATCCGTACAGCGTCATGTCCGTTACGGTCAGCCCGGCGACGCTCGAACTCTATAAGGGCGACACCGCTTCCCTGACCGCAAAGGTCGCGCCGCTGACGGCGACGGATCGCTCGGTCACCTGGTCTTCGGACAATCCGAGCATCGCGACGGTCAGCGACGTCGGCGTGGTCACCGCGGTTGCGGCAGGTACCACGACGATCAAGGCGACGTCGAATGCAGACACGACCAAGTTCGGCGAGTGCCATGTCACTGTTGTTGCAATCAATAAGGAACTGAGCGCGGCGGTCTGGGACGAGAACGGCAACGTCTTCTTCTCCTACTTCAATGCGAACAACCTGCCGACGTGGACCAAGCGCCACAATACGGGCACGGGCGTCTACGTCACGAGCGCGTTTATGCCGACCACATCGTCACTGTATGCAATTACGAATGACCTCAGTACGTCTTTGATGTATTCGGTAGACCGTTCTTCCTCGTATGCAATGGAAGAACTCGGCAATAACTATGTTGTGGCATTTGGTATGGCGCCTGTTTCTGCCTATTTCGGCAGTGACTACTACGTATATGCTTTCGCAGGTTACCTCATTTTCGGCAACTTAACACCTACATATAATGAAAATGCCGGCGGAACCTATAGCGGTCTCCCGTTTGGCTTGCTTGAACTTGCCGAGACGGACGTCGGCGATGCATATGCGGTCGCGGTTTGCGTCAGAAACCGTTCCTCGTCGACTTGGACAGCCGGCACAACAGGATACTATTTCCTCGATGAGACCGGTAAGATCTGGCAGACCAACATGACGTATAGCAACAGCACGGGCGTCAGCTTCAGCGCACCGACGTTTGTGTACGACACCGGCATCACCGCGGGGCTCCAGTACAACTCCATCTACTATGACGGCACGCATCTCTACTGGACGCATCAGGACGGCGATTATGCCGAACTGTACATCCTCGCGAATGCGAACGACAGCTCGAACAGAAAGTTCTACCGTGCAGGCAACTTCGGCGAGAAGGTTTGGCCGGTAGCCGGTCTGTACACGAACGGCTCTGTCGCACCGGCGTCCGTTGAACCCGGCGACGAGCTCATGGGCGGCGAGACCTTCGATCCGTCTTCGCTCCGGGTCCTGATGAGCCGTGAACAGCTCATGACGCCCGACATCATGGCGCGCTTCGCAGCGGAAGCGGCGAAGAGCAGCAGCAAGGGTGTGGTCGAAGCGGTCAATGAACCGATCGAGCTGCCCGAGATGCCGAACGAAGAACCGGAAGAACCGGTTGAAGAGCCGGAAGAGCCGGTTGAAGAACCGGTTGAAGAGCCGGAAGAGCCGGTCGAAGAACCGGTTGAAGAGCCGGAAGAGCCGGTTGAAGAGCCGGAAGAGCCGGTCGTTGAACCGGAAGAGCCCGAAGACGGCGTAGAAGCGATCATTGGCGCAAGCCGTATGCACATCTTGAACACGGTCATCGGCGTTGCAACCGAAGGCGTGATTCCGTTCTCCGAGAGCGTTGCTTCCGAAAACGGTCTGTTCGCGGTCGTGTACGATCCGGAAACGCTGACCCTTTCCGCAAACGAGAAGGGCACGGCAGATAACCTCTACGTTGCCATCCACGTCGATGAGGAGAAGGGCATCGTCACCGTTGCGTATGCAATGAAGGGCGAGACGCCGCTTGCGGCAAACACGCCGATCGCAACGCTGACCTTTACGGCACAGAGCTGCGGCGAAGGCGAATCCACGATCGAGGTCGACACGCTCGAACGCGGCGAAGTCCTCGACCTTGACGAGCAGGAAGAGATCCCGTTCCCGGCGCTTGACCACATCTGGGGCACGCCGACCTATGAATGGACGCAGGATGAAAACGGCTGGACCTGCACCGCGACGGCGGTCTGCGAGCGCAACAGCGAGCACACCTTGACCGAGACGGTCACAGCGGTCCGCACCGAGACGGCCGATAAGGCAGTCTACACCGCGACGTTTGAAAACGAAGCGTTCGAAGAACAGGTCAAAGAAGTCGACCTCGGCTACTATCTGGTCGGTTCCGTCACCGAATGGGCGGTCGATACGACCAAGAAGTTCGAAGTGAATTCCGACAACGCGTCCGAGTACCTGCTGCAGATCACCCTCGCGGCAGGCGACGAGTTCAAGGCGGTCAAGGCGGAAGGCACGACGATCATTACCTGGTATCCGGATCAGGGCACCAACTACGTTGTCGGCGCGAACCAGGCGGGCGACGTAACGGTCTTCTTCCGCCCGGACGGCCAGGGCGGCGACGGATGGCATTACGGCTATCTGTACATTGCGACACAGCACGTCCATATCTGGTCCGAACCGACCTATGTATGGGCGGAAGACAACAGCACGGTAACGGCGACCCGTTCCTGCACCGAATGTGACGAAATTGAGACCGAAACGGTCAGCACGACGCTTACGACGGTTGACGCGACCTGCACGGAAGCGGGCTCCAAGACCTGGACGAGCGCAGCGTTCGAGAACCCCATGTTCGAGGTACAGACGAAGATGGAGACAATCCCGGCAACCGGACATGATTGGGACGAACCGACCTACGAGTGGGCAGCGGACAACAGCACCGTAACGGCAACGCGTGTGTGCGCAAACGATGCAACTCACGTCGAGACCGAAACCGTCACCGCGACGTATGCGGTCACGACCGATCCGACCTGCGAAGACGCGGGCGTAGGCACCTACACCGCAACGTTCGAAAACGAAGCGTTCGAGACCCAGACCAAGACGGTCGACGTCGAGCCGATCGGACACGACTGGGATACCCCGACCTATACGTGGGACGAGAACAACAACTGCACCGCAGAGCGCGTCTGCAAGAACGATGCAACGCATAAGGAGACCGAACTGGCTCCGGGCATCGGTGAAGTAACGAAGCCTGCGACCTGCGAAGAATCGGGCGAAACGACCTACACGGCGACGTTCGAAAACGAAGCGTTCGAGACGCAGACCAAGGACGTCGAGGACATCGCCGCACTCGGACACGATTGGGACGAACCGACCTACGAGTGGGCAGCTGACAACAGCACTGTGACGGCGACCCGCGTCTGCAAGAACGACGAAAGCCATGTCGAGACCGAGACGGTCAACACGACGAGCGAAGTCAAGACGCCGGCGACCTGCGAAGGCGCAGGCACGACGACCTACACGGCGACGTTCGAAAACGAAGCGTTCGAGACGCAGACCAAGGACGTCGAGGACATCG
>CAMVNO010000005.1 GCA_947168855.1 uncultured Clostridia bacterium | reverse complement strand
GATTATAACAAGATATTGTGGTTTATCATCAAAAAGAGCAATTCGATTCCGGGTGGCGCCTCCAAACAAAACAGCACCCCTTGCGGGTGCTGTTTTGTTTGGTTGTGTTATTCCCACGATCGAAGCGGCGCGTCAGCGTCGGTTCGATGAGGGTCGGTTCGGTGGTGAATGAAGCCCCGGTGGGGCTTCAGAGCCGAACCGTGACCGAGCCGGAAGGCGCAAGCGCCTCCGAAGCACCTCAAAGCGGGTGCTTTTGTTTTGGAACGATGTTTGCCCTGCGGGCAAGTGGTGTTGCTTCGCAACGGTGTGCGCTCCGCGCGTGATGTATCCTGCGGACGTGCGCGGCAAAGCCGCAAAGCATCACGAGCCCGCAGGCGAGAAACATGCCTGAAAATGCCGGTATATATTGATTATCGACCTGTTTTCCGGTATACTGTTTATTAGATCGGCCGGAAAGGAACGCCGAAAACGGATCCTGACAGAAGGGGGGCAGGCAAATGACCGTCAATTATAATACGCTTGCTGCGATCGCGCCGCTGCTGCTTCTTCTGATCGGACTTGCCGTTACGGTGATGATCGACCCGTATATCCGTCGGGAGCATCGGAGCGTCATGCTGATCATTGCTGCGCTGCTCGTGACGCTTGTTGCGCAGAATGTCCTCGATTTTTGGGTAGAGCAGGACAGCACGCAGCGCATGGCGAGGACGATCCTCGGCATTTACGGGTATTCCGTTCGCCCGGCGGTCCTTGTGCTGTTTATGTATCTGTTCGGCACAAAGCGCAGGATCTGGCCCTTCTGGGCGCTGGTCGGCGTCAATGCGCTGATCTATTCGACCGCGCTGTTCTCCGACGTCAGCTTCTCGATCGATGAAACCAATCTCTTCCTTCGCGGACCGCTGGGCTACAGCTGCTTTGTCATCAGCGGCGTTCTGCTGTTCTGCCTGCTTTGGATCACGATCCGCGCGTTTCGCCGGATCAGAAGAGCGGAAATGTGGATCCCGCTGCTGAACACGCTGCTGATCATTGCCTGCGTGCTGATGGATTCCGTATTTGCAACAAACCTCCGTTATCCGGTCACGTTTCTGACCGTCGGCATTGTGATCAGCACGGTGTTCTATTACATCTGGCTGCATCTGCAGTTTGTCCGCGCGCATGAGCGCGATCTGATGGCGGCGCAGCGCATTCAAATCATGATGACGCAGATCCAGCCGCACTTTCTGTTCAACGCGCTCAACACGATCCGCGCGCTGTACGCGAAGGACCCGCCCATGGGAGATCGCATTCTGGAGGATTTCAGCACATATCTCCGGCAGAATCTGGAAACGCTGGACCGGACCGATCTGATCCCGATCGCAAAGGAGCTGGAGCACACGCGGCTGTATGCGGAGATCGAAGCGCTTCGCTTCCCGCAGATCCGTGTGAACTATCGGATCGAAGACGACGCGTTTTCGATCCCCGCGCTGACGATCCAGCCGCTGGTGGAAAACGCGATCCGGCACGGCGTCCGAAGCCGCAGGGAGGGAGAGGTCATTATTTCCACCGCGCGCGAGGCGGGCGGACACCGGATCACGATCGAGGACAACGGCGTCGGTTTCGACCCTGCCAAAGAGCGGTCCGACGGGGGAATCCATATCGGGATCCGGAACGTGAAAGAACGCATCGAACAGATGTGCGGCGGCACGATGATCCTGAGAAGCGAAATCGGAAAAGGCACCGAAGTCACGCTGTTCATCCCGGATGCGGCGGAAAAAGGAAAGGAGAGAAAGCTGTGAAAGCGATCTGTGTCGACGACGAGCCGCTGGCGGTCGAATATACGGTGCATCAATGCGAAAGCCTGCCGGAGATCGACGAGATCCGCGGCTTTACGGATGCGCAGTCCGCGCTGGACTGGCTTTCAAAGCATTCTGCCGACCTTGCGCTTCTCGATATCAACATGCCCGGGATCGACGGCATTGCCCTTGCCGCGCGGATCAAAAAGCTGCATCCGCAAACGGCGATCCTGTTTCTGACCGCGTACAAAGAATATGCCTTTGACGCCTATGCGGTGCACCCGACGGGGTATCTTCTGAAGCCGGTTTCTCTGGAAAAACTGGCTGCGGAGGTGCGGTATCTCAATGCCGGAAAACGGTCCGAGCCGTCCGAACGGATCCGGATCAAGACCTTCGGCTCTTTCGACGTGTTTGTGGGGGAGAGGTTTGTCCATTTCAAGCTGGCGAAAAGCAAGGAGATTTTAGCGTATCTGGTGGACCGGCAAGGCTCCGGGGTCACGCGGGCGGAGCTCTTTGCCGCAGTGTGGGAGGACCGTCCGTACGACCGCGGCATGCAGAAGCAGCTTGATACCTACATCCGCTCACTGCGGGATACCCTGCGGGAATACGGCGCGGAGAAGATCATGGAGCTGAGCAGGGGGATCCTTCGCGTCAGACCGGAAATGTTCACCTGCGACGCGTACCGGTTCCACGCGGGCGACAGCGAGGCGATCAACGCATACCGGGGAGAATACATGAGCGCCTATTCCTGGGCGAGCATGACGGAAAGCATTCTGTCCGGAAAAGCAAATAAAGCCTGATTTATTTCGTTAAGAAACGGAAACCGCTTTTTCAGGTTTTTTGAAAAAGCGGCTGCTTCATTGGACATCCTTTGGACATGCTTTGCTATACTGAAACGTTGAATAATATATTATGCGCGCCGCCGGTCCGACCGATTGACGGCGGCAGGAAAACAATTCATTGACAGGAGGAAAAAACAGTGTTCTCATTCAAAGGTCCCGGCTTTAAAATCTTCGCGGCGATCCTTGCCGTGATCGCGCTCGGCGTCGGCGTCTATTTCACGTTCTTCCGGTCGAAGGGCTTTGAAAAGACCGAGGCAACGATCGTTTCCATCGAAAACGACCCCGATTACATTCCCGATCCGGACACCGCAAACGACGTCAGACGGATCGTGACCGTAAAGTATACGGTCGGCGGCAAGGAGTATACGACGCAGCTCGACTCCGACAGCCCGTCTTACGAGGTGGGCAAGACCGTCAATATCATGTATGATCCGCAGAACCCCGCAAAGATCACGTCCTCTAGGAGCTTCGGCATCTATTTCATGATCGTGGGCGCGGTCATCCTGCTTTTAGTGGTCGGACTGACGGTCAAAAAGAAGCTCGACGTCAAAAAGCTCAAGGAAACGCAGGGCGAGACCGTCTATGCGCCGTCCGAGCAGGGCGAGCAGCGTGAGCTGTACTTTTTGACCGACCTCGGCACGCCGAAGTACGGGCACCGCATCGAGGACAAGGACCGCAGCGTCCTTTACGAGGCGAAGATGACGAAATTCACGCTGGCAGGTCCGTTCGGCTTCGATTTCATCGACTATGAGCACGGCACGACCACGGCGCATCTCGTCGGGCACCAGGAGGAGACCGACTGGAACTCCTTCCTGCTCGACAACCACTATACCTTCTCGCTGGACGGCGAGGACATCTGGAAACATCTCAAAAAGAACGGCGTCAAGGTGGAATCCCGCTTTGCGCAGGGCAAGGTCCTGTTCCCGTCCTACACAGTTTCGAGAGACGGCGCGGAGATTGGCTATATCGAGGCTTCGAGCCAGTACGTCCACGAGGAAGACGCCGAGGAGCATGCGGTCGCGAACAAGGTCCCGGTTCCGGGCTTCTACCGCATCTTCACGAGCGAAAAGAATCTCGACCTGCTGTTTGTCGTCGCGCTTGCGTTCGCGCGCAGCGGCGCAACGGACGACAAGGGCGGCTCCCGCAAGATCGTCTTCAACGCCCTGAAGGGCTGAGATCCCGCGAGTTTCACGGGACAGATTATCAACCATAAGGATCAGTAGGTAAATATGGACAACAAACAAATCTACAAAAAGACGCTCGGATTCTCCCTGCGTCGCGTGTTCTGGGACATCATTTCGGTCGTGCTGCTTCTCGGCGCGGGAACGCTCGGGTATTTCCTCGGTGAAAAATACGCGCAAAACGGACCGATCGGTCTGTTGATCGGGGCTGTGATCGGCATCGTTGCGCTGATCCTCATCACGCGGTTCATTTCGTATGCGCTGAAAGCGGGACAGATCGCCATGATGACCCGCGGCGTTTCCGAAGGCGAACTGCCCGACGACGTCATCAGGGAGGGCAAGAAGGTCGTGAAGGAACGCTTTGCGACCGTTGCGGCGTTCTTTGCGATCACCGGCGTGATCCGGGGCATCTTCAACCAGATCGGCAGAGGCATCACGAAGCTCGGCGAAAGCATTGGCGGCGATACCGGCGGCGCGATCGGCGGCGCGGTGAGCTCCGTTATGCAGACGATCGTCAATTACCTTTGCGACTGCTGCCTCGGCTGGGTCTTCTACCGCAAGGAGGTCAAGCCCGCGCGGGCGGCGTGCGAAGGCGCAGTGCTGTTTTTCAAGCACGGCAAAACGTTTGCAAAGAACATGGGGCGCGTGTTCGGCATGGGCCTTGTTTCCCTGCTCGGGATCGGCGGCGTGTTCGGCGTCATTTCTTACCTGATCCTGAAGGGACAGACGTTCTATGAGCCGCTGGCGGCGTGGATGACGGAAAACCTTACCGATACGTCGAGCAGGCTCGCGCAGATCCTCATCAATCCCAAGGCGCTGCCCATCGCTTTCGCGGCGCTCATCGGGATCATCGTGTGGGCGATCATCCACTCGGTCTTTATCAAGCCGTTTGTGCTGGTCGGCGTGCTGAGAAACTACATCGATTCCGGCAAGAACGATATTCCGTCGGAGGAGAGCTTCAAGGTGCTCGATTCCAAGTCTCCGAAGTTCCGCAAGCTCCATCAGGAGATGTAACGGACGCGGGGGAAGGAGTTACCTTATGAATAAAAAAACCGTTGCTGCGATCGTGATCGCCGTCGCCGCACTGTGCCTGTCGATCGCGGGACTGATCGTTGCGCTGCTGCCGAAACAGGCGGCGGGTGACGTGCAGTACGTCATGTATCTCGGCACGAACGATAAGGATACGAACGAACCGGTGTTTGCGCCGGACGAAGCCAAAACGAAAGCGGAGGAGATTCTGCTCAAGCATGTCGGCGGCTGGACGATCCAGGAGGCGAACGGCGGCTGGGCAGACGGAGATATGCTCTATCGCGAATACACGATCGTGATCTATCTGAGCGATACGAGCGCGGACGCCGTTCACGCCGCTGCGGACGAATTGATCGCGGCGTTTCATCAGAGCTCCGTTCTGATCCAGAAAAACGTGACCGCAACCGAGTTTTATTACGGCAGACCGTAAACGGTCCGACCGGCATACCGGTTCCCGCAGGACGGTACTTCTCCGCCCCGCCGGAACGTACGGATTTTGCACGGACCGACGGTACGGTATACCGAACGCATCTGACACAGAGGTGAATGCGCGTGAAAAAAACAAGAAAGGTCGATATCGTCATCGTCTGCGTGTTGGCGGCGCTGCTGGCGCTTGCCGTCGTGATGACGCTGATTCCGAGCGCAAAGCAGCGCGAGATCGCGCAGAAGGCGACAGGCTATGAGGCGTTCATCGGCAAAAAGATCGGCATCCTGACGGGCACGAACATGGAGGCGGAGACCTTCAGGTATTTCCCGAAAAGCGAGTATCTGTACTTTGACGGCTATCCGAACATGAACATCGCGCTCAAAAGCGGTGTGATCGACGCCTACCTCGGAGACGAGCCGGCGTTGAAAAGCATCCATGCCGCAGAGCCGGAGATCAACTATTTCCATAAACGCCTGACGAACAACCGCTATTCCTTTGCGTTCCGCAAGGACGATCCGGAGGAAAAGGCGCTGCGCGATCAATTCAATCAGTTCCTTGCGAAGATCAAGGCGAACGGCGTGTATGACGAGATCGACCGGACCTGGTTCGGCGTCGACGAATCGAAGAAGGTCGTCGACATGTCCGATCTGACGGGCGAAAACGGCACCATCCACGTCGTTACGACTTCGACGGACGAACCGTTTTCCTACATCAAGGACGGCAAAAACGTCGGCTACGACATCGACGTCGCCGTGCGGTTCTGCCGCGAGTACGGCTACGCGATCGAGATCGGCGAGGTCGATTTCTCGGCGCGCATTCCTGCGCTGGCGTCCGGCAAGTATGAGTTTACGACGACCATGAACGTCACGCCCGAGCGCGAGGAGGAGGTCCTCTTCTCCGATCCGGTCAGCGAGGGCGGTATCGTCGTCGCGGCGCGTTCGGACGAGATCATCGCGGGCGAGCCGAGCTATACGGAGTACATCGGAAAGCGGATCGGCATGGTGACGGGCTTCAGCCTGGAAAACATCGTGCTGGAACTGTTCCCCGATTCCACCTACGTCTATCAGGAGAGCAACAGCGATCTGGTCCTCGCCATGAAGTCGGGTTCGATCGACTGCTATGCGGGCGATCTGCCGACGATCCGCGGCATCTGCGAAGAGGAACCGGAGATCGGGTATCTTTCAAAGCCGCTCTATGTCGAAGGCTATTCCTTTGCGTTCAGCAAGGCGAGCGACCTTTCGGAAAAGATTCTGCCGGAGTTCAACGCCTTTGTGGCGGGACTCCGGGAAAGCGGCGAACTGACCCGTCTGCAGAACGTATGGTCGGACGACGCGAAGAACGCGGAGCAGGCGTTCGATCCGACGGTCCCGAACGGCAAAAACGGAACGATCACCGTTGCGCTCCTTCCGGACCGGCCGCCGTTTACCTATGTGTCGAACGGCGCGTATACGGGATTTGCCGTCGAGCTGATCACCCGGTTTGCGCGGGAATACGGCTATGCCATTGCATACGAAACCGGCACGCTGACCTCATGCATTGCAGGGATCTCGGCCGGGAAATACGATGTGCTGATCGGTCCCATATCGGTGACCGAGGAACGAAAAGCGAGCATGCTCTTTTCGGACACCGTCTATGAGGGCGGTATGGGTCTGTCGGTTCCGGCAATCGATCTCGGGATCGTCGCCAGGGATGAGCGAACCCTCTTCCAAAGGATCGCTTCGAGCTTTGAAAAGAACTTCCTCCGCGAAAGCCGCTGGAAGCTGATCGCGCAGGGCGTCGGAACGACGTGCTTCATCACCGTGCTTTCTGTGCTGTTCGGCACGGTCCTTGCGTTTCTGATCTGCATGTTCCGCCGCACCGGCTCGAAGCTTGCGAGTACGATCTCCAACCTGTATGTGAAGCTGCTGCAGGGCACGCCGACGGTCGTGCTGCTGATGCTGCTCTACTACGTCGTGTTTGCAAAGACGCCGTTCTCCGCGATCACGGTTGCGATCATCGGCTTTACGCTGAACTTCGGTGCATACGCGTCCGAGATCATGCGTTCCGGCATCGAGAGCATCGATCCGGGACAGCGCGAAGCGGCGCTGGCGCTCGGCTTTACCGAGAATCAGTCGTTCTTCCGGTTCATCTTCCCGCAGGCGGCGCAGCGGTTTTTGCCGGTCTATCGCGGCGAGATCGTTTCGCTTCTGAAATCCACGTCGATCGTCGGCTACATTGCGGTGCAGGACCTCACGAAGATGAGCGACATCATCCGCGCCCGCACCTATGAGGCGTTCTTCCCGCTGATCGCGACGGCGCTGATCTATTTCATTCTTGCCTGGATCATTACGTTGATTCTGGGGCGGGTATTGAAGGGCGTTGACCCGAAACGGCGCAGAGCGGCGAAAGGAGGCGCGGCAAAATGAGCATGATCCGCATTGAGCATCTCAGAAAGGAATACCCGAACGCGACGCCGCTTGAAGACGTCTGCGTTGAGATCAACAAGGGCGACGTGATCTCCGTGATCGGCCCGTCCGGCACGGGCAAATCGACGCTTCTGCGCTGTCTGAACAGGCTGGAGGATCCCACCTCCGGGAAAATCTTTGTCGACGGCGAAGAGATCACGGACCCCAAGTGCAAGATGAACCTGGTCCGTCGTAAGATGGGCATGGTGTTTCAGTCGTTCAACCTGTTCGACAACCTCACCGTCGTCGAGAATATCATGTCTGCGCCGGTGCATCTGCTGAAAATGCCGAAGCAGCAGGCGCATGAGGAGGCTTTGACGCTTCTGGACCGCGTTGGGCTCAGGGATAAGGCGGAGAATTTCCCGAGCGAGCTGTCCGGCGGACAGAAGCAGCGCGTTGCCATCGCACGCGCAATCGCCATGAAGCCCGAAATCCTGCTCTTCGACGAGCCGACCTCCGCGCTCGACCCCACGATGGTCGGCGAGGTGCTGTCCGTCATCCGCTCCCTTGCGGAGGAGGGCATGACCATGATGATCGTCACGCACGAGATGAAATTTGCGCGCGACGTGTCGAACCGCGTTTTCTACATGGACGACGGCGGCATCTATGAAGACGGGACGCCGGAGCAGATCTTTGAGCATCCCGAAAAGGAGCGCACGCGCCGGTTCATCAAGCGGCTTAAGACGCTCGAATTTGAGATCGCGGACGCCGAGCCCGATTATCCGGCGCTTCTGAGAGCGCTTGAACAGTTCGGCAAAAGCGCGATGCTGTCCGCGCAGGCGCTCCGCCGTACGATCCTGGTCTTTGAGGAGATCGTCATGCAGGGCGTGCTGCCGAAGCTTCGCGAGACGCAGAACGGCTTCCCGATCCGCGTGAGCATTGAGCATTCCGACGCCGACGGTTCGATCGCGGTTTCCGCCGTTTACGGCGGCGCGCGCTTCGACCCGCTGACCGACGGCGATTCGCTTTCCGCAACGATCGCCAAAAAGCTTGCGAAACGGACCGACTTTGCATTCGACGGCGAAAACAGGATCATCGCTGTTATCTGACCGTATTCCGGATGGATCGGCGCGATTCCGGCACAGCTTTCCGCTTCGGAAAATGCGTTCCGATCCGGAGGGACCGAATGACACAGAAACAATCGTCCGAAAAGGACGTCGAAAAGTGATTCTGAAAGGAGATACAAATATGAACATCGAACAAAAGAAAGACGGCAAAGCGTTGGTTCTCGCGCTTGCGGGCCGTTTGGACACCGTGACCGCGCCGGAGCTGGAGGCGGCGCTGAACGACGCGCTTGCGGGCGTGGAGGAGCTGACTTTTGATTTTGAGAAGCTCGATTACATCTCCTCCGCAGGGCTTCGTGTGCTGCTGTCCGCGCAAAAGACCATGAACCGGCAGGGAAGCATGAAGGTGATCCATGCGAATGAAATGATTCTGGAGATCTTCGAGGTCACCGGTTTTGCGGACATCCTGACCGTTGAATGACCGGTGCGAGGGAAAGGAAAAAGAGAATTCCATGAAGTGGCTGCGTCAACACATCACCGTCAAAAGCATATCCGGCATCGTACTGCTGCTGGTGCTGTTTTCCGTGGTCGTCGGCATCATCGGTTATCGGACCTTTACCGACGCGCTGCTGAATCAGTACGCGGAAGGCGCTTTTTTGACGGCGCAGACGGCTGCCGAGCTCGTAGACGCCGATCAAATAGACGAATACGCTCAAAGCGGCGGCGTTACCCCCGCATACACGGAGGTATGGGATCGGCTGGATCATCTGTGCAACACCTCCGGGTCAACCTTTATCTATGTGATCGTGCCTGACCGGTCGGATTATCGGCATATCACCTTTCTCTTTTCCACGATCGACCACAACAGTCCCTATACCAAGTACGATTTCGGTTTCGTGCGGGATACCACCAACGACGAGTACCGGGAAAAATACCGCGCGCTCTACGAGCTGGAAGCGGACCGGGAGCTGGTGATCCGGGACAAGGGCAACATCGAGACCGATTCTCACATCACCGTCATGATCGGGCTTAAGGGGTCCGACGGAAGCGTGAAGGGGATCCTCTGCGTGCAGCGGCAGATGGACATCCTCGCCGGCGTACGCAGCACCTTTCTCGGAAAGATTGCGCTGGCTGTCGCGATACTGGTGCTGGCTGTGATCCTGGGACAGAGCTTCTACCTGCATCGGGTGCTGCTGCATCCCGTCAATCTGATCACGGAGGAGGCTGCCCGGTTCTCCCACGAGAATACGGCGTCGGCGCAGAAGCTGCAGGAGGTCATCCGCAACAAGGACGAGATCGGGCAGCTGGCAAAGTCCATCGACACGATGGAGGAGCAGATCGAGACCTACATCTCGGATATCACGCAAATCACCGCCGAGCGGGAGCGCATCAGCACGGAGCTGTCTCTCGCCACCCGCATTCAGGCGGCGTTCATCCCGCATCTGTTCCCGCCTTTCCCGGACCGACCGGAGTTCGCGCTCTACGCTTCCATGGATCCCGCCAAGGAAGTGGGCGGCGACTTCTTTGATTTCTTCCTCATAGACGAGGATCATCTGGGTCTGGTCATTGCGGACGTGTCCGGCAAGGGCGTGCCGGCGGCGCTGTTCATGATGGCTTCCAAGATCATCCTGCAGAGCTGCGCGATGCTGGGGAACGGTCCGGCGGCGACCCTGACCAAGACCAACGAGGCGATCTGCTCCAACAATCAGGAGCAGATGTTCGTCACCGTCTGGCTGGGGATCCTGGAGATCTCCACCGGCAAGCTCACGGCGGCAAACGCGGGGCACGAGTACCCGGTGGTCAAGACGTCCGACGGCGACTTTGCCCTGCTGAAGGATAAGCACGGGCTTGTGATCGGCGGCATGAGCGGCGTTCGGTATCGGGAATATGAGATCCAACTGACGCCGGGGGCAAAGATCTTCGTCTACACGGACGGCGTGCCCGAAGCGAGCAACGCGAACAACGAGCTCTTCGGTTCCGAGCGGATGGTCGCCGCGCTGAACGACGCCAAGGACGAAGCGCCGGAGGAGATCCTGCGCAGCGTACGCCGGGCGGTGGAAGACTTTGTGCAGGAGGCGGAGCAGTTTGACGATCTCACCATGCTCTGTCTTGAATATAAGGGTCCAAAGGCGGCGGCGCCCGTGAAGGAGCTGACCGTGGAAGCCGCGGTCGGGAACATCCCTGCGGTGACCGATTTCGTTGAGGCGGAGCTGGACGCCGTCGACTGTCCGCCGAAGGCAAAGATGCAGATCGGCGTGGCGATCGACGAGATCATGGCGAACATCGCACAGTACGCCTATGCGCCGGGGACCGGTCCCGTCACCGTGCGGTTCGGATACGAACAGGCGTCGGGGACGGCGACCCTGACCTTCCTGGACAAGGGGATGCCCTATAACCCGCTGGAAAAGAAAGACCCGGACGTGCATCTTTCTGCAGAGGACAGACCGATCGGGGGGCTTGGCATCTTTCTGGTGAAGAAGACCATGGACAGCATGGACTATGCATACAAGTTCGGACAAAACGTCCTGACGATACAGAAAAAGCTATAAAAGACGATTCCGCAATGAAGAAATGATTGACTGTTTTGCTGATCGCGCTGCCGATCCTCAGCGCTGCGGCATGCTCCAGGACTACCCCGGCGTCTTCTGCGGTCGATCCGGCACAAAGGATGGTTTTCCGAACGGAAAACCATCCATAATGACAATTCCATTGTCAATTCATGCCGAAGGCAATTCATGGCGCAGCCAATTCATGCAGCCGTGCTGCAATTCATAGGGGATGTTAAGAAATGCTTAACATCCCCTTTTTCGTTTCCTTCGGTTATTCGACCGTGACGCTTTTTGCGAGGTTGCGCGGCTTGTCGACGTCGAGCCCCTTTGCAACGCTGGTGTAGTAGGCGAGCAGCTGCAGCGGAATGATCGCGATACTGCCGATGAAATGCGGGTCGGCGTTCGGCACGTAGACGGTGAAGTTCGCGGCTTCCTCGACGTTGTAGTTGCCGTAGCCGGTCAGGCCCATCAGGTACGCGCCGCGCGCCTTGCACTCCGCCATATTGCTGACGGTCTTTTCGATGCGGTCCTGCTGCGTCAGCACGCCGATGATCAGCGTGCCGTTTTCGACCAGGCTGATCGTGCCGTGCTTCAGCTCGCCCGCGGCGTACGCCTCGCTGTGGATGTAGGAGATCTCCTTCATCTTGAGACTGCCCTCGAGGCAGATCGCGTAGTCAAGCCCGCGTCCGATGAAGAAAATGTCCCGTGCGTTGGCGTGCTTACTGGCAAACCATTGGATGCGCTCCTTGTCCTCCAAAGCGCGCGTCATCTTGTCCGGCAGCGCGGAAAGGTCCTTGATGTACGCCGCGCGGCGCGTCTCGTCCAGTTTTCCGCGCACGTCCGCCAACGCGATCGCGAGCGTATACATGACCGCAAGCTGCGCGCTGTACGCCTTGGTCGTGGCGACGGCGATCTCGGGACCGGCAAGCGTATACAGCACATGATCCGCTTCCCGCGCGATCGTCGAGCCGACGACGTTCACGATCGCGAGCGTCGGCACGCCCTGCGCCTTCGCCGCGCGCAGCGCCGCAAGGGAATCCGCCGTTTCGCCGGACTGCGACACCACGATCACCAAAGAATGCCCGGACAGCAGCAGCTTCCGGTAGCGGAACTCCGACGCAAGCTCCACGCGCACCGGAATCTCGGCAAGATCCTCGATCACGTACTGCGCGAGCATGCCGACATGCCACGCCGAGCCGCAGGCGACGATGTGGACGCTGTCGATCTTCGCAAAGAAATCCCGGTCGAGTCCCGCCGCCGTAAAGTCGATCCTGCCGTCCCGGATGATGCTGTTCAGCGTGTCGCGGACGGCTTTGGGCTGCTCGTGGATCTCCTTGATCATGAAATGCTCGTAACCGCCTTTTTCCGCGGCTTCCGCGTCCCATGTGATGCGGGAAAGCGGCAGCGTGATCTCGTCGCCGTTCAGATCGAAGAAATGCGCTTCGCCCGGCAGAAGGCGCGCGGACTGCAGATTGTCGATGTAGTAGACGTCGCGCGTGTGCTTGAGGATCGCGGGGACGTCGGAGGCAAGGAAGCTCTCGCCGTCGGCAACGCCGATGATCAGCGGGCTGTCCTTGCGCGCGCAGTAGAGCTCGCCGGGGTAGTCCCTGAACATCAGCGCAAGGGCGTAGCTGCCGCGCACGCGGACCATCATGCGGTTGATCGCGTCGATCGGACCGATCTTGTATTTCTTGTAATAGTAGTCGACCAGCTTGATCACGACCTCGGTGTCCGTGCCGCTGTAAAAGCGATAGCCGTTGTTCAGAAGCTTCTGCTTGAGCTCCTCGTAGTTTTCGATGATACCGTTGTGCACGCCGACCACATCCGATTCGACCGGACCGGAGCCGGAGCCCGTTGCGTTGCCGGAGACGTGCGGATGCGCGTTTGCGCGGCTCGGTTCGCCGTGCGTCGCCCAGCGCGTGTGCCCGATGCCGCAGAAGCCGGGCATCGTCCGCCCCTCGTCGGTCATCTCGATCAGGTTCTTGAGCTTCCCGGTCGCCTTCACGACCTCGGCAAGCGCGTCGCCGCTGCGCACGGCAAGTCCCGCGGAGTCATAGCCGCGGTATTCGAGCTTCTTGAGCCCTTCCAACAGGATCGGCGCAGCCGGTTTCGAGCCGGTATACCCAACGATTCCGCACATACAAACAATTCTCCCTTCCGATACGGTATTCGTATTTATGATACTCCATTTTGGAAAAATGTCAAAAGCCGTCCGGCGGCTTCTTCCGTGTCTTCTCTGCTGCCGAAGCAGGAGAGGCGCACATGCCCTTCGCCGCCTTTGCCGAAGCCTTCGCCGGGGGTCACGACGATCTGCGCCGTCTCAAGCAGACGCTCGAAGAAATCCCATCCGCTCCGACCGTCCGGACAGGGGAGCCAGAGGTAGGGGGCGTTGCGCCCGCCGACAAACCAGACGCCGGCTTTTTCGAGCGCTTCGGAGAGGATGCGCCCGTTCTCCTGATAGCCGGCGATCCGTTCGCGGCTGAAGCGCAGTCCTTCCGGGGACAGCGCCGCTTCGCCCGCGCGCTGCAGCACATAGGAAACGCCGTTGGTTCGCGTGGTCCGGTCCTGCGTCCACATCCCGCGGAGGGAACAGCCGTCCCGCACCAGCGCGTCCGGAACCACGGTATATCCCAGACGCATGCCGGTAAATCCCGCCGTCTTGGACAGAGAGGAGATCTCGATCGCGCAGGTCTCTGCGCCCGGCAGTTCAAAGATGCTGTGCGGCACGTCCGCATCGCGGACGAACGCCTCATACGCGGCGTCGAACAGAATGACCGCCTGCCGCGCGTTTGCCCAGTCGATCCATTGCAGAAGCTGAGAAGCGGTGTAAGCCGCGCCGGTCGGGTTGTTCGGCGAACACAGATAGACGAGGTCGGCGTCCGTATCCGACGTCGGCAGGGGCAGGCAGCTGTTTTCCCGATTCGCCGTCAGATGCAGGATCGTCCTTCCCGCCATGCGGCTGACGTCCGTGTAGGCGGGGTAGGCAGGCTCCGCCACCAGCACCCGGGCAGCGGCGGAAAACAGATTGCCGAGCGCGCCCAGATCGTCCGCCGCGCCGGAGGAGATGAAGATCTCGTCGGGGGACAGATGTACGTTCCGCTGCCGGTAATAAGCCGCCACCGCCGCTTTCAGAAAATCCGTGCCGGTCTCCGGCTGATAGCCGTGAAAGGTTTCCGTGCGGCTCTGCTCCTCAACGGCGCGCTGCAGCGCTTCGATGACCGCCGGCGCAAGAGGTCCCGCAACGTCGCCCACGCCCAGCCGTAAAAGCCGCCGGTCCGGATGGTCCGCCGCATAGCGCGAGACGGTCTCCGTCAGGCGCGAAAAGAAAAAGGCGGGCGGCAGATTTGTATAGGCAGAATTGATCCGCATCAGATATCGACCTCCCCCTCGAAGACCGTTGCCGCAGGTCCCTCCATGGTGACGCTGTCGTCGGCGCGGACCGTGATAAACAGGCTGCCGCCGTCCAGAACGACCTCCACGGGCCGTTCCGCGGGGCAAAGCCCCTCTTTGACCGCCGCAAAGACGGACGCGCATGCGCCCGTGCCGCAGGCGGGCGTCACGCCGCAGCCGCGCTCCCAGACCCGCATCCGGAGCTTCGTGCCGGACAGAACGCGGACGAACTCCGCGTTGATCCCGCCCGGAAAGCGGGGATCGCGCTCGATCGCGGGTCCGAGGACGGACAGCGGCAGGGTTTCCGCGTCGTCGGAAAAGATCACCAGATGCGGATTCCCGACCGAAACCGGGATTCCGGTACCCATGCCGTCCGGCAGGATCACCGGCGCTCCCGTCGAACGCACGCGTCCCATATCCACGGCGGCGCCGACGGCACGCCCCTTTTCGATCCGAAGCCGCAGGGCTTTGACGCCGGACCGCGTTTCCACGGTCAGGCGGTCCTTTCGGGTCATGCCCCTGTCATACAGGAACTTGCCGACGCAGCGGATGCCGTTGCCGCACATGCCGGCTTCGCTGCCGTCGGCGTTGAAGATATTCATGCTGCAGTCCGCCGTTTGGGAGGGAGAAACGAAGATCACCCCGTCCGCGCCCACGCCGAAGCGACGGTCGCACAGCGCCGCGCAAAGCCGCGCCGCGTTTTCGGGGACCGGACCTTCCGCAAGCAGGAAATCGTTGCCCAGTCCGTGCATCTTCGTGAATCTCATGGCTGCTTCCTCCTGTCCGATCCGGTCGGGCTCAGTAGACGATCATGTACTTTTTCAGCTCCCAGTCGGTCACGCGCGTGCGGTATTCGTCCCACTCGCGGCGCTTGCCCTCGGTGTAATGCGTAAAGACGTGCTCGCCGAGCGTGTTCACGATCAGCGGATCGGCGGAAAGGCACTCGACCGCTTCGAGAAGATTGCCAGGCAGACTGTCGATGCCGTGCGCCTTGCGCTCCGCTTCGGTCATCAGGTAGATGTTTTCGGTGATCTCCGCGGGCGGCGTCATGCCACGTTCGATCCCGTCCAGACCCGCTGCAAGGCAGACCGCGATCGCAAGGTACGGATTGCAGGCGGGGTCGGGGCAGCGAAGCTCCACGCGCGTGGAACTGCCGCGCGCGGCGGGAATGCGAATGAGAGCCGAGCGGTTCGACGCGCTCCACGCAAGATAGCACGGCGCTTCGTAGCCGGGCACGAGGCGCTTGTAGGAGTTGACGAGCGGGTTCGTGATCGCCGCCATCCCGCGCACATGCGCGAGCACGCCCGCGATGAAGCTGTACGCCTCTCCGGAAAGCTGCTTTGTGCCGTTCGGGTCAAAGAAGATGTTCTTTCCGTCGCGGAACAGCGACATGTTCACGTGCATGCCGCTGCCGTTGATCCCGAACACGGGCTTCGGCATGAAAGTCGCGTGCAGACCGTAGTTCTGGCTGATCGTCTTGACCGCCATGCGGAACGTCAGAATGTTGTCGGCGGCGGTCAGGGCCTCCTCATACTTGAAGTCGATCTCGTGCTGTCCCTCGGCGACCTCGTGATGGCTCGCCTCGATCTCAAAGCCCATCTCCTCAAGCATCAGGCAGATCTCGCGGCGCACGTTGCCGCCGTGATCGATCGGCGCCATGTCGAAATAGCCCGCCGCGTCCGCGGTGCGCGAGGTCGGCAGCCCCTTGTCGTCCGCCTCGAAGAGGAAGAATTCCATCTCGGGACCGACGTTGAAGGTGTAGCCCAGCTCCTCGGCGCGCTTTAAGGTGCGCTTCAGAACATAGCGCGGATCGCCGACGAACGGCGTGCCGTCGGGATTATAGACGTCGCAGATCAGCCGCGCCGTCTTGTGCATGGCGGGCTGCCACGGCAGGATCGCAAAGGTGTTGAGATCGGGGCGCAGATACTGGTCGGACTCGTGGATGCGGGTGAAGCCCTCGATCGAGCTGCCGTCGATCATGATCTTGTTGTTCAGGACCTTTTCGATCTGCGAGCGCGTGACCGCGACGTTCTTCATTTGTCCGAAGATGTCGGAAAACTGCAGGCGGATGAACTCGATGTCTTCTTCGTTGACGATGCGGACGATGTCCTCTTTTGTATAATGCTTCATGGTTTTTCTCCTTGTATTTTATGATTTTGTGCCGCCTCGATGAATCCGAGGAACAGCGGATGCGGCTTGTTCGGCCGGCTCTTGAATTCCGGATGATACTGCACGCCGACATAGAACGGCAATTCCTTCAGCTCCGCCGCTTCGACCAGGCGTCCGTCCGGGGAAACGCCCGAGAACGTAAGACCGGCGTCGAGCATGCGCTGTCGGAATTCATTGTTGAGCTCGTAGCGGTGTCTGTGGCGCTCCGCGATCGCGTCCAGCGCGTAGCAGCGGGAAAGCGTCGTTTTAGGCTGCACGAGGCACGGATAGCTGCCGAGCCGCAGCGTGCCGCCCTTGTCGACCTCGTCGCTCTGTCCGGGCATGAAGTCGATGACCTTATGCGCGCTTTCGGGATCGAACTCGCCGGAGTTCGCGTCCGCCCAGCCGAGCACGTTCCGCGCATACTCGATGCACAGAATCTGCATGCCGAGGCAGATGCCGAAATAGGGGAGCCCGCGCGTTCTCGCAAAGCCCGCCGCCCGGATCATGCCCTCGATGCCGCGGCTGCCGAAGCCGCCCGGGACCAGGATCCCGTCGACGTCCTGCACGTCGTCCGGCGTGAACGTCTCCGAATCGATCCATTTGAGCTGCACCGAGACGCCGCGCGCGTAGCCCGCGTGCTTCAGCGCCTCGACGATCGAAAGGTACGCGTCGTGCAGCTGCGTGTATTTGCCGACGATCGCAACCGAAACGGAGCCTTCCGGGTGCTTGACGCGTTCAACCATCGCCCGCCAGTCCGAAAGGTCCGGCTCCGGCGCCGTAAGATGCAGCTTGCGCAGCACGATGTCGGAAAAATGCGCCTGTTCAAGGTACAGCGGCGCTTCATAGAGCGTGTCGAGCGTCAGGTTTTCGATCACGCAGTCGCGGTCGACGTTGCAGAAATGCGCGATCTTCTCAAAGATGCCGTCGTCCGTGATCGGCTCGTCGCAGCGCAGCACGAGAACGTCCGGGGTGATGCCCATGCCCAAAAGCTCCTTCACGGAATGCTGCGTCGGCTTGGACTTGTGTTCGCCGCTCGCTTTGAGGTAGGGGACGAGGGTGACGTGAATG
This sequence comes from uncultured Clostridia bacterium, assembly GCA_947168855.1. Taxonomy (GTDB): domain Bacteria; phylum Bacillota; class Clostridia; order Christensenellales; family CAG-138; genus UBA3792. The sequence goes on along the minus strand of CAMVNO010000005.1, from coordinate 202,344 downwards.
TAGACCGCGTTGTCCCTGCCGACCTCGCGCCCGACCTGCCGGATCGCCTCTAAAAACGGCTGTCCCTCGATGTCGCCGATCGTGCCGCCGACCTCGGTGATCACGATGTCCGCGTCGCTCTTTTCGCCGACGCGGTAAATGAAACGCTTGATCTCGTCGGTGATGTGCGGGATCGTCTGAACCGTCTTGCCGAGGTAGCCGCCCTGCCGCTCGCGCGCAAGCACGTTCGCGTAGACCTTGCCGGTCGTCAGGTTCGAATACCGGTTCAGATCCTCGTCGATGAAGCGTTCGTAATGTCCGAGGTCGAGGTCGGTCTCCGCGCCGTCCTCGGTTACGTAGACCTCGCCGTGCTGATAGGGGCTCATCGTGCCCGGATCGACGTTGATGTACGGATCGAGCTTCTGCGCCGCGACCTTGAACCCGCGCGCCTTCAAAAGCCTGCCGAGCGACGCCGCCGTAATGCCCTTGCCAAGCCCCGAGACCACGCCGCCGGTCACAAAAATGTATTTTTTCATACCGTTCCTCCCGCTGTTTTCATAAAGAGAGAGGCGCCCGCCCGAGGGGAGATGTCCCCGCGGATGGACGCCTGACGTTCATCTTCAGACATTTCATCGAAATGCCGCATATTCGGTTCGGTTCGCCTCACAGTCCGTGTCGGCGATATATCATATATAAAAAACACGAAACACATTATAAGCCGTCCGTTTTGATTTGTCAATCTTTTTTTTCGATTTCGGACAGCAATTTTTGTCGTCGGCATTTCGAGCGTCGGGAAAGCAGATCAATCCCGATCCGGGGCGTAGGTCAGCATGAGGCGGAACAGCTTTGCGCCGTTCTGTTCGCCGGATAAAAGATAGGCGTTGGGCGTGACCTCGCTTTTCAGAAGGATCGTTTCGTCCTCCTTCGCTTCTCTGGCGTATTCCGTCTGTACGCCGCAGAGCCGACGCGTATGCAGCGTTTTCGGCATACGGTCCTCGGCAAGATCGAAATAGCGCGTGTTGTTCATGTGCCCGTTGAGGTCGACGTAACTGAAGGGCACGGTAAACGCGCTCGGTTCGCCGTCCTGCGGCATTCTCGGCGCGACGGGCAGCGGGATCTCCCTGCCGGTATGCACGCCGCGGATCTTCACGCCGTACAGCTCGGGGAACACGACGCGGCGCGTCTTTTCGTCCATCAGCGCCCAGAGCGCGCTCGCCTCGACCAGCGCGTTGCCCTTTTTGTCCTCGATGCGGTAATAGCGCGGAAACAGCAGGTGCATCATTTTGCCCGGCCAGGATTTTAAGCGGATCGGCTCGTCATATTCGGGCAGCCGCGCGATCCTTGCCTGCTGGAGCGTCACGATCCACAAAAGCCCCCGGTCCAGCGTCTTTTCGCGTCCCATGCCGAGCTCGGTCGTATGCGCGATCGACGCCTCCTGCAGCATGGTCATAAGACGCGAAAGGCGAAGGCGCCGGTTCGCGTCCGTGTCGGAGCTCAATATGCGGTATTCGTATTGATAGACGCTCATTCCTTCGGCATCCGTTTTTCGATCGCGTCGACGACGTCCTTCACCGTGGACAGCTTCTGCCATTGACGGTTCGGAATGCGCACGTTGAACGCCGCCTCAAGCCGGCAGATGATCAGCGTGAAGCCCATCGAGTCGATGCCGGTGTCGGTGTTGATCACGGTATCCTCGTTGAACTCCCTGCCTTCGAGCTCGGGCAGCGATTCCACAATGATCTCTCTCGTTTTGTTCAGGATCTCTTCTCTGCGCGTCATAGTCCTTCTCTTTCCCGTTGGATCGCCCAACGCATGATTTTTCCGCTCGCCGTGCGCGGCAGCGGCTTTCCGTAGTATTCGATCGCGCGGATCTGCTGATTCCGCGCACGCGCGTCCAGTACCGGACGAATGCTCGCCCAGACCGCCGCGGTATCGTGCGGTTCGCCCTCCAGAACAAGGATCGGCTGATCGTTCACAAGCAGCACGCAGACCGCTTCGCCGCCGAGCGCCTTTGAAAGCGCCTGTTCGTATTCGGGCAGGTAAAGCTTCGTGCCGTCGCTGAGCACCAGGATTTCCTTTTTGCGCCCGGTCAGCCGGAGCTTTCCGTCGTCGCCGATCGTGCCGAGATCGCCGGAACGGAGCACGCCGTCCCGCAAAACCGCCGCGGTGTCCTCGGGCTTGCGCCAGTAGCCCTGCATCATGCAGGTGGGGGCGGTGATCAGAACCTCGCCGTCGTCCGCGATCGTGATCGTGTCGTCCGGACAGACGGTCATCGCATAGGGATCGCCTTCGCCGAGCGACAGCGCAACGCCGGAGCTCGTTTCCGTCAGCCCGTAGCCGAAGCAGACGCGCGCGTCGGTCGCTTTCGCCGCGGTCAGGATCTCCGGAGGACAGCCGCCCGCGCCGATCAGGATGAGCCTGAGCTCGGGATTCAGCGCGCGGTATTTCAAAAGAAAGCCCAGAAGCGACGGAACGGCGGAGAGCGCCGTCGGACGGAAGAAGACGCAGTCCTCGTGATAGTGCCGCGCGCCGCGTCCCAACGCCACGCATGCGCGGCACGACAGACCCCATAAAAGTCCGCAGACAAAGCCGAACACATGATCGAGCGGCAGCATGCAAAGAAGCGTATCCCCGGGGGAGAGCGGCAGAAGCGCGCCGCCGTTATAGGCGGAGCTCATCAGGGATGCGTCGGTCAGCACGACCGCCTTTGCGCGGCTCGTGGTGCCGGAAGTAAAGAACAGAAGCTTTCCTTCGCCGCCCTCGGCATGCTCGCAAAGCGCGGACTCCAGCGCTTCTGTCAGGTCAGGATCTCCCCAGAGCGCGTCGAGCTCGGCTTCTTTGACCTGCTCAAAAAGCACCTCGTCCGCCGTGTTCTCGCCGAGCAGCACGGTGCGGCGCCCCGCAAGCACGGACGCGAAGATCTCGACGACGCAGTCGAACGAGCCGTCCGCCAGAATGCCGCAGGCGTGTTTCGGTTCCTTTGAGAGCAAATCCGCGCGCGCCTTTACCCGGTCAAACAGCCCGGAAAACGAGCAGGATCCGACCGTTCCGTTTTGTTCGTACTTCAGCGCAGGCGCGTCGGGCGCATGCTTCGCCCAATGGAAAAGCAATTCAGAAAACCCGGAAAACCGCATGGGATCACCTCCGTATCTGTATTGTAGCATAGGCGGGGGGAAATTGAAAAGATTTTTTCTGTTTTCAGGGAAAAAACGTGCAATTTGCAGCGAGATGCGATATACTGTATACGCTGTGAACGATCACAAGTAATTTGGAGGAATTTATATGGACAAGAATGTACGCATCTGCATCGTCGGCGGCGGCCCCGCGGGTCTTTCCGCCGGTATGTACCTCGAAAAGAAGGGGTACGAGAACTACACGATCCTCGAACGCCTTGACCGCGTCGGCGGCAAGTGCTGGTCCCCGACCTACAACGGTCGCCGCTACGAGATGGGCGCCATCATGGGCGTTCCGAGCTACTATGCCGTCCATGACGTCGAGGAGTTCTGCGGCATCACGCACGACGGTCCGAAACTCAACCGCAACTACAAGAATAAGGAAGGCAAGATCATCGAGCCCTTCGAGCCGAAAAAGAACATCCTCAAGATCCCGCGTCTGCTTAAAATGAAAAAGCAGGTCAAAAAGCTCGGCGAGCTTCTGGAGACCAAGTATAAGGGCTACGACGTGAACGGTCACCGCGGCGTTGCGGAAGGCCGCTACGACGGCTTCTCCCAGGCGAACGCAAAGCGCGAGCCGGTGAAGGGCGAGAACCCGAACCTCAAGGATCTCTGCCTGCCGTTCAATCAGTTCTGCAAGCTGAACGGCGTCGAGCTCACGCAGGACATCTGGATCGGGCCGTACACCTCCTTCGGCTACGGCTATTTCGACGAGATCCCCGCGGCGTACGTTCTGAAATATCTGGATTTCCAGACCTGCATGAACTTTGTCAAGGTCAACCTGTGGACGTGGCAGAACGGCACGCAGTACATCTGGGAACAGCTGAACGCGCACCTCAAGCACCCGGCAAGACTTTCGAGCAAGATCGAAAAGGTCGAGCGCAGGGACGGCAAGGTTTACGTCACCGTCAACGGCGAGGTCGAGGAGTACGACAAGATCATCGTCACCGCGCCGCTCTTTATCCCGAACAAGCGCGCGGACGGTCAGGTCGGCATGGTCGATTACTTCGACGCGCGTGAGGACGAGAAGGAGCTCTTCAGTAAGATCGACTACGAGCGCTATGACGTGCTTGCCGTCGAAACGAAGCCCGAGGATCATCCGGAAATCTCCTACTACGTGTTCGAGAACATGCAGAAAGAGCGTCTCGGTCATCTGATGGTCTACTACCGCCGCTGGAAGGACACCAAGGATCAGATCATCACCACCTACGCGCTGCGCAAGCATAAGGACACCGCGGAGATCCCGTATGAGGAATGCAGAAAGACCGTGCTCGAGGATCTTAAGATCATGCACAATCCTGCGAGCAACGTCGTCAACGAGTGGAGCGTCTACTACTTCCCGCATGTCTTCTCCGAGGACTATGCCGCGGGCTGGTACGACAAGGTCGAGGCGATGCAGGACAAATACGACACGTTCTATGCCGGCGAGATCATGAGCTTCGGCGATATGGACGAGACCGCGGAATACTCCCGCGAGCTCGTGGAACGGTTCTTCTGAGACACAGAATCCGGAGGGAGCGGCGATCGCTCCCTCTGCTTTGCATAAGGAGAATGCTATGAAATTCTACAAAGATCATTATGACGTCATCGTCATCGGCGGCGCTCTGGCGGGGCTTTCTTCCGCGCTGATGCTTGCCGAAAAGGGCAAGGACGTGCTGGTGCTCGAGCGCCACAACCTGCCCGGCGGCATCGCGACGAGCTTCGTTCGCGGCGGCATCGAGATCGAAGCCGCGCTGCACGAGATGATGAGCATCGGTCCCGAGGGCAATCGCCTGAAGGTCGGCAAGTTCCTGGAGGACATGGGCGTTCAGATCGACTGGCTCAAGGTGCCCGAGGCGTACCACGCGTCGCTGCCGGGGCTTGAGGTCACGCTGCATCCGGGGCTGGAAACGTTCGCAAAGGAAGTGGACGCCGAGGTCCCCGGCACCTATGAGAAAGTGCTGAAGCTTCTGAATCTCTGCCACACGGTGTTCGACTCGGTCAACGAGCTTTCGATCCACCCGATGAGCAAGGTGCAGATGCTCCTGAAGCACGAAGCGTTCGTCAAGACCGCGGGCTATTCCACGCAGGAGGTCATCGACACGTTCGATCTTCCGCAGAAGGCGCAGGACCTTCTGGCGCCGTACTGGATCTACGTCGGCACGGGCTTCAGAACCCTGCCGTTTACGATTTTTGCCGTGCTGATGGCGGACTACATCGGCTACGGCTCCTATATCCCGCACAAGTTCAGCCATGAGATGAGCCTCAAGATGGCGGAGCGCGCCGAAGCGATGGGCGTGCAGATCGAATACCGCCAGCACGTGGACAAGATCCTCGTGAAGGACGGCAAGGTATACGGCGTGCGCACCGCGCGCGGCGACGAGATCCACGCGGATTACGTCATCAGTGCGGCGTATCCGAACAAGGTCTATACCTCGATGATCGAACCGCTCTCCGAGGTCCCGAAAAAGGCGATCAAGATGGTGAACGGACGCAGATTGAGTCTCACCGCGTTCTCGGTCATCATGATCCTCGACAAGTCCGCCGAGGAGCTCGGCATTCACGATTACAGCGTCTTCCGCGGCGACACGATGGACACCGAAGCGCTGTATCAGGATCTTGCGGGGCTCGGACCGTACCGCTATCTGACCTGCATCTGCCATAATTACGCGAATCCCGACGCAACGCCCGAGGGCACCTGCTCGTTCTCGATCACGACGCTGCCGCGCGTGGACGGCTGGAAGACGGTTTCCGCCGACGATTACGACCGCGTCAAGCATGAGGTCGCAAAGCAGATGATCGACGATATGTCGAAGTACTACGGCGTGAACCTTCTGGATCACGTGCTCGAGATCGTCATCGAAACGCCGATGACCGTCGCGCATTACACCGGCATGTGGAACGGCTGCATCTACGGCTACGCGCACACCATGGAGGACCACATCGTCGCAAGACTGCAGACCGCAGAGGAGGAGAAGTTCATCGAAGGGCTTGAATTCGCCGGCGCGCACCAGATTTCCGGCGACGGCATGGGACCGGCGGTCACGAACGGCAGAAAGGCCGCGAAGAACGTGCTGGACGATATGAAAAAGAAGGAGGCGGCAAAATGAAGGTCAAGGGATTCTTAAAGGACGTCGGCGGCGCGTCGCGCGTCACCAAAGCGCGCCTCAACGCATTCGAAACCGCTTCCGAAACGCCGGAGACCGTCGACCCGATCGGCAACGTCGCCAAGGAGTGGCATCCCGGCACGCTGGATCTCGCGGTCACGGACATCCGCCCCGCAAGCCCCACGGCAAAGACCGTGCGCTTTGAAAAGGTCGGCGGCGGCAAGCTGCCCCCGTTCTATGCGGGACAGTTCATTTCGCTCGCATTCGAGCTCGACGGCAAGGTTCTGTGCCGCCCGTATTCGATCTCGTCCGCGCCGTTCGAGGCAAGGAAGGAGAACGGGTATGTCGAGATCACCGTGCGGCGCAGCAAGGGCGACGGGCTGATTTGCGATTACATCAACACCGAACTGAAAGTCGGCGATCGCGTAAAGGGCAATATGGGACTCGGACAGTTCTACTATGAACCGCTTCGCGACGCGCATCACATCATGGCGCTGGCAGGCGGCGTCGGCATCACGCCGTTCGCGTCCATGGCAAAGGAGATCGCAAACGGCACGATGGACGCGGAGCTGACGATTCTGTACGGTTCGGTGTCGTCGAACGACATCATCTTAAAGGACGAACTTCAGGCACTCGAAAGCGACCGCGTGCACGTCGTCAACGTGCTTTCCGGCGACGAACCCGACTGGACGGGTGAGCGCGGCTTCCTCACCGCGGAGCTGATCAAAAAGTACTCGAAGGGCGACACGTCCTATTTCATCTGCGGTCCGCAGGTCATGTATAAATTCCTGCGAGAGGAGATCAAAAAGCTTGACGTGCCCGCGCGGCGAATCCGCTTCGAGGTCTTCGGACAGGCGAAGGACATCACGACGTTTGCGGGCTACCCGGTCGAAAAGAAGGACGAGACCTATACGCTGACCGTCATGCGCGGCATCCATAAGGACGAGATCCCCGCAAAAGCAAACGAGTCGCTGGTCGTGGCATGCGAACGTGCGGGCATCGTGCTTCTGACCGATTGCCGCAGCGGCGAATGCGGCTTCTGCCGCACAAAGGTGCTCTCGGGCGAATACTACGTCTGCCCCGAAAACGACGGCAGACGCGCAGCGGATAAGGATTTCAACTACGTCCATGCCTGCGCGGCATATCCGCTGTCCGACATGACGATCAAAATCCCGATCGTGTAAGGAGGCATCATGGTCAAAGAAGTCAATCCGAAGATCCACGTCAACGAGAAGGATTATCCGGTCGACGCGCATCATTGCGACGATCCGGAAAAGGCAAAGCTCATTAAAAAGCTTGCGGTGCTGATCACCGACAACATTCCCAGAAAGCTTCCCGGCGGCATGAAGGAAAACCATATGGATTTCTGGATCCTCGACCGTCTTCTGACGAAGGACGAGGTCAGGTTCATGCTGAGCTTCAAAAAGCGCCGCGTGGGGCTCACGACCAAGGAGATCGCCGCGCGCAACAACATGAGCGAGGAAGAGGCGCAGAAGGTCATCGACCACCTGATCTGGATCGGCATCCTTGAGCAGAACCGCGACAATGCCGATAGCCACATCCAGTACATGATCCCGAAGTGGGTCGTGGGCTCGGGCGAGTACATGGTCGAGCACAAGACGCTGCCGGACGAGCATCCTGAGGTCGCGACGATGTTCAACCTTGCGCCGCAGGAGCCGCTGGAGCTTGCCGCAAAGCTCGTTCCGCCGGGCGGCGCGGGCATCGGCATGCACGTCATTCCGGTTGAAAAGGCGATCCCGGTCGAGGCGCAAAGCGTTTCGGTCGAGCACCTTTCGCACTGGCTCGAAAAGTACGACAAGTTCTGTTCCATGGTCTGCGCGTGCCGCAAGGCACAGCGCATCCGCGGCGAGGGCGTGGGCGACATCGAAGGTCATATGTGCATCGGCGTCGGCGACATCGCGGAGTTTCTGGTGGAAACCGGAAAGGACGCGCGCTACATCACGCGCGAAGAGGCGATGGAGATCATCGAGCGCGCCGAGCGCAAGGGCTATGTGCATCAGATCACGAATCTCGACGGTCCGAACCGCATCGTCGGCATCTGCAACTGCTCGGCGGGCAGCTGCTACGGGCTCAGAACCTCGCAGCTGTTCAACACGCCGAATATGTCGCGCTCCGCGTACCGCGCGCACGTCGATAAGAGCAAGTGCGTTGCCTGCGGCAAGTGCGTCGAGGTCTGCCCGGCAGGCGCGGCAAAGCTCGGTCAGAAGCTGTGCAAAGCGGACGGCACGCGGGTGAAATACCCGATGCACGAGCTGCCGGACGACCACGTCTGGGGCGAGGACAAGTGGGACCGCGACTATCGCGATCACAACAAGGAGAACTGCTACGACACCGGCACATCGCCGTGCAAAACGGCGTGTCCGGCGCATATTGCGGTGCAGGGCTATATCAAGATGGCGGCGGAGGGCAGATATGCCGAGGCCGTCCGGCTCATCCGCAAGGACAACCCGTTCCCGGCGGTCTGCGGCGCGGTCTGCAACCGCCGCTGCGAGGACCGCTGCACGCGCGGCACGATCGACAAGCCGGTCGCGATCGACGAGATCAAGAAATTCCTTGCGCAATGGGAAATCGAGCATCCGGAGGAGTTTACGGTCCCCTGCGAAAACGGTGAGGGTAAAGAGTGGACGGAGTTCCCGATCGCGGTCATCGGCGCGGGTCCCGCGGGACTTTCCGCGGCGTACTGGCTCAGAAGCGAGGGCTATCCGGTCACCGTGTTTGAAAAGGAAAGCCGTCCGGGCGGCATGCTCTTAAACGGCATTCCGAGCTTCCGGCTCGAAAAGGACGTGCTCGAACAGGAGATCGAGATCGTCAGAAAGATGGGCGCCGAGATCCGCTGCGGCGTCGAGGTCGGCAAGGACGTTACGCTCGACGAGCTGAGGAAACAGGGCTATAAGGCGTTCTACATCGCGATCGGTCTGCAGGGCGGCAGAACCGCGGGCGTGCCCGGCGAAGAGGGCGCGGGCGTCGAATCCGGCGTTGCGTTCTTAAAGCGCGTCAATCAGAACGGAAACGAAACGCTTTCGGGCGACGTCGTTGTCGTCGGCGGCGGCAACGTCGCGGCGGATGTCGCAAGGACCGCGCTGCGCTGTACCAAAGGCAAGGTCACGATGCTCTGTCTCGAACAGCTGGACGAAATGCCCGCGGCGAAGGACGAGGTTGCGGAAGTGCTTGAGGAGGGCATCGCGATCGAAAACGGCTGGGGGCCGAAGGAAGTCCTGCGCGACGAAACCGGCAAGGTCACCGCGGTCGTCTTCAAGCGCTGCACGCGCGTCTATGACGAGGAGCACCGCTTCAGCCCGACCTACGACGAGAACGACACCATGACGGTCCCGTGCGAAAACGTGCTGATGGCGATCGGACAGAGCGCCGAGTGGGGAAGCCTGCTCGAAGGCAGCAGGGTCGAGGTCCGCAGAAACGGCACGGCGGTCGCCGATCCGACCACGTATCAGACCGCGGAGCCCGACGTGTTCGTCGGCGGCGACATCTTCCACGGCGCGAAGTTCGCGATCGACGCGATCGCGGACGGCAAGGAAGGCATGGTCTCGATCAACCGCTTCGTGCACCCGGGTCAGTCGCTCGTGATCGGCAGGGATCTCCGGAAGTTCATCGAGTTCGACCGCGACGATATCACGCGGCCCGACTCGTTCGACAGCTCGCCGCGTCAGCGTCCGGGATTTAAGCCGGGCGAAGCGCGCGCGACGTTTGCCGATCTCAGACTGCCGCTCACCGAGGAGCAGGTCAAAATCGAAGCGAACCGCTGCCTCGGCTGCGGCGCGACGGTCGTCGACCTCAACCAGTGCATCGGCTGCGGTCTGTGCACCACGCGCTGCGAGTTCGACGCGATCCACCTGAGCCGCGATCTGCCCGCCGCGAGCGAAATGCACACCGCGGAGGAGATGATGAAGCTCGTCGGTCCGTACGCGTTGAAGCGAATGGGCAAGATCATCAAGCGCAAGATCACCGGCAAATCGGACTATCCGACCGAACAGGAATAACGCAGTACAACGAAAGAGGCGAAGCCAAACGGCTTCGCCTCTGTTTCTGTCGGGATGCAGGCATTCGCCGCACGGCGGCGTTTTGCGTGGATCCGGACCGTGCGCAGGGGGTTATTCGATCGTGAGGATGTCAGAGAACCCGGTCACATCAAAGATCTCCGAAATGATCTCATTCACATGCGTGACCTTCATGGTGCCCTGCCGGTTCATCGTCTTCTGCGCCGCAAGCAGGACGCGAAGCCCCGCGGACGAGATGTAATCCAGCTTTTCGAAATCGAAGGTCAGCGCTTCGACGCCGGTCAGCGCTTCCTTCAGGGTTTCTTCGAGCTCCGGTGCGGTCATGGTGTCCAGTCTGCCTTCAAGCGCGACGGTCAATGCGTTTCCGTTTTTTTCCTGATGAATAGTCATATTGTTGCTCCTTTCAGAACGTTTTTTCAATCACCATTTCCACGGTGTTTCCGCGGATAAAGATCTTCACGTCGTCGGCGAGCTTTGCCGTGATCGACTTTTCCAGCTCGTCCCATTTTTCCGGCTCCTTGTCCCTGTTCTCGGCAACGGCGTTCCGGTATGCGTGCAGCGACCAGCCGTACAGCGCGGCGTTGGGCGACATATCCATTGAGGCGTCGAAGCCCGTAACGTCCACATAGCTGTAGCCGTACTCGTACGGATACGCAGGGACGGCGTCCGCGTCGGCCAGCCGCGTGAAAATATCGCGCAGCCGCCCCATAAAGCCCTTCGCCGCGGCGTTTTTGCCGGTCGACGACGCATCGAGAAGCGCCTTGCGCAGGTCAGAGGTCATCTGGGTTTCCGTCGCAAGATGCAGGGAGAACCGCTGTCCTTCCGTTTCCGCCCAATACCGGAACGGCATGCTGCCGATCAGCGTGCGAAGCATGCCCGTCATTTCCTCGGCAAGCAGCCGCAGACGCAGCGCCTGTTTCGGCTCCAATCCGCGGTACGCAGCCGCGCGTTCGGTTTCAAGAAGCGCGCGATCGATCCCGTCTCCGTTCGGCGTGATCTCAATCACATCGGTTTTCATCGTTTGTTCCTCCGTTCAGTGTTCTTCGATTCTTTGTAAAAACTGTATCAGCCCTTTCGGGATCTCCGTTATTCCGTTCATGCCGGTATCCCCCAAAGCGACCAGCTTGTTTCTTCCGTGATAATCGCTGCCCGCGGTCACATACAGATCGTATGTTTCCGCAATGGAAAGCATTTCGTTCCGCAGCTTTTCGGTAAATCCGGAGTAGAACGCCTCGACGCCCCGGAGCCCGAAGCCCATGAGCCGCTTCACGCGCGCTTTAAGCGCGTCGCCCATGATCAGCTCGTCGCCTCTGCCGTATGCCGGATGTGCAAGCACCGGAATGCCGCCGCTTTCGAGAATGCCGCGGATCGCGTCCTCCGGGCGGACGTAGGCGTCCTCGGACCGCATCCGGTTGATATACGCCTTGATCGCCTCGTCCTTGGTTGCGGCATAGCCGTACTGCACCATCAGGTTGCCCAGGTGCGGCTTGCCGGGATTCTGTAAGCGGAGGAGCCGGTCGATGTCCTCCTGCGAAAAGACAAACCCGAACCGTTCCTTCAGAAAATCGATCCGCTCTTTGATCTTTTGCATGCGGAACGCATGTCCCTGCTGCACGACGCCGTTGATCGGCGCGGCGTCCGGATCGTAATCGTAGCCGAGGATGTGATACTGCCCTTCGGCGTCCCTGCACGAGAACTCGACCCCCGTGATAAACGCGGGATCGCCTGCTTTTCGCACGGCAAGGATGCGCCGGCAGCCCTCGATCGCGTCGTGATCCGTAACCGAAAACAGCCCGATCCCGGCTTCCCGAACGCGCAGAAGAATATCCTCCGGCGAGTCCGTTCCGTCGGAGACGGAGGTGTGCATGTGCAGGTCGATTGTTCCGGGAAGAATCGTCACAGCCGTTCGTTCCTCACAGGTTCTTTTTCAGCGTCAGAATGTTCTGTCCGTTGCGGTATTCGTACGCAACGTCGTCCATGATCTTTTTGGTCATGAAGATCCCGAGACCGCCGATCTCGCGTTCCGCCGCGGAGAGCGCGACGTCCGGCTCGCGATGCGCGAGCGGGTCGTACGGAATGCCGTGATCCATAAACGTGATCGAAACGCTCATCGGATTCTCGAAAAACTCAACGCGCACGGTCGCGCTGCCGGAAAGCGGCGTATACGCGTAATGCGCGATGTTGACGAAGATTTCCTCCGCCGCAACCTCGATCTGCATCCGCGCTTTCATCGGGCAGCCGTTTTCCGCAAGATGCCGCGCAATGAATGCCTGCACCTTCGGAAGATTCTCGTCGATCGCCTCGACCTCGATTTCGTTTCCGGAGAACAGCAGCGAATCGACGGTGTCGAGCAGCGTTAACAGCTCGGCTGTCCAGTGTTCGATCTCCCTGCGATCCATTTCGTTTTCGAGACCGTTTCGGCGGATCGCGCGGCGGATCAGCCGCACATAACCGATGATGCGCGCCTTGTCCTCGACTTCCCGGAGCTTCAGTTCGTTGTTTGTCCCGAGATACGCCGCGAGCGAATGCCGCCAGAACCGTTTTCCCGTTTCGAAGTCAAAGCCCTGGAACCGCAGAATGACCTCATGATCGACCTCGGAGAAGCCGACGAACGAGTTGTAGATCGAACCGAGCTCGAAGATCGGATGCCCCACGGAGAGCGTATCCATGTCAATGATCAGCACCTCGTCGTTCTGCAGCTCCAGATTCTTCGTGTGGTAGTCGCCGTGGATCATGTGATCGTCGGTCGGTACGGCGTCGATCAGCGCGTACAGCTTGTTCCACGCCTGTTCGGGAAGATGTCCCTTCAAAAACATCGCCCAGTCGAGCGCTTTTTCCTTCATGTCGGGCAGCTTTCCCTTCGGAACAAGCGTTCTGTGGATCCGTTTCAGCATCTGCACGAACTCCGAAACGCACCAATCGAATTTTGCCGGATCGCTTTTCAGGATCTTGGAGAACGAACGCGCATTCAGAAGCTCGAACACCGAACCGTAGCTGTTGCCGACTTTGACCACGTCATAGGAGATCGCGGTCGGGATCCCCAGGATCAGCGCCAGCTTTGCCACCTCGCGCTCGTGCTGAATGTCCGCAAGCGCGTCGGCGTTTTTATAGACCTTCACGACGTTGTCCTTGTCGATGCGATAGATCGTGCCGTTCGCGCCGCGCCCGATCTCCTCGCAGCCTTCGATCGAAACGACGCGGTACGCTTTTTCGACGTTCATCATTTCGGTAAAGCCGGTCATGTCGAGAATCTCGTAGACGTCCGAGCTGACGCCCGTGATCGTCAGATCCGGGTGGGTTTTCTTGACGCGCAGCAGTACTCTGAGCCCCGCGCTTGAGATGTACCGGAGCTGTTCGGCGTCGAGAATCACGCTCGCCGCATGCTTTCCTTCGAGCTGGGAGAAAATGCTCCTCTCCAGTTCGGCGGCGTTGTTGGAATCAATGCGCCCGTATAAAGGTATTTTTACTGTCATATCCGAATCTCCTGTCTGACTTCCTGCGCCGGGCGGGGCGCGGCTGAACCGCACCGTTCGGGAATCCGGTCGATCCGACCGGTCGGTTCCTTTTTATCATACACTATCTGTTGCGATTTGTCCAACATTTATCTGAAAAGCTTCGATCTGCCTGCGCGCTCGCTTGACAAGCGGCAGGAGGCGTTATATAATACACGAGCAATTCAGTAGGAATTAAACCGGACGGATCGAAACCGGAACGGACAAAGGAGTCGGAATGGATCAATATCAGGTCACAGGCATGAGCTGCGCCGCGTGCGCCGCGCGCGTCGAAAAGGCGGTCAACGCCGTCGAGGGCGTGACGGGATGTTCGGTCAGCCTCCTGACCAATTCTATGGGCGTCGAGGGCAGCGCAAGCCCCGCGTCGATCATTGCCGCGGTCGAAAAAGCCGGATACGGCGCGTCGAAAAAGGGAGAGACCAAAGCGGCAGAGAATGCGGATGCGCTTCTGGACCGCGAAACGCCCGCGCTTTTGAAGCGGCTGATCGCGTCGGTCGTGCTGCTGATTCCGCTGATGTATGTTTCGATGGGACACATGATGTGGAACTGGCCGCTGCCGAAATTCCTTGACGGTAACCATGTCGCCATGGGGCTTATGGAGCTCGTTCTGTCGGCGGCGATCATGATCATCAACCAGCGGTTCTTCGTCAGCGGGTTCAAAGCGCTTTTACATCGCGCGCCGAACATGGACACGCTCGTTGCGCTCGGCTCGTTTGTGTCGTTTGCGTGGAGCGTCGGCGTGCTGTTTGCCATGACCCGCGCGGTCGTCGACGGCGACAGCGAAGCGGTCATGGATTACATGATGCGCTTTTATTTTGAGTCCGCCGCAATGATCCTGACGCTGATCACCGTCGGCAAGATGCTGGAAGCGCGCTCGAAGGGCAAGACGACCGACGCGCTCAAGGGGCTTATGAAGCTTGCGCCGAAGACGGCGGTTCTGGTGCGCGACGGCGTTGAAACGGAGGTCCCGATCGAAACAGTCAGAATCGGCGACGTCTTCCGGGTGCGTCCCGGGGAGAGCATTCCGGTGGACGGCGTGGTGCTGGAGGGTTCGGGCGCAGTCAACGAATCCGCGCTGACCGGAGAGAGCATCCCGGTCGACAAGGCGCCGGGCGATCCGGTTTCGGCGGCGACGGTCAACCAAAGCGGGTATCTTCTGTGCCGCGCGACGCGCGTGGGCGAGGATACGACGCTTTCGCAGATCATTCGCATGGTCAGCGACGCGGCGGCGACCAAGGCGCCGATCGCCAAGATCGCAGACAAGGTATCCGGCGTGTTCGTTCCGATCGTGATCGGGATCGCGGTCGTCACGCTGATCGTGTGGCTGCTCGTCGGTCAGGCGTTCGGGTACGCGCTTGCGCGCGGGATCTCGGTGCTGGTCATCAGCTGTCCGTGCGCGCTCGGGCTTGCGACGCCGGTCGCAATCATGGTCGGCAACGGCGTCGGCGCAAAGAACGGCATCCTGTTCAAAACCGCAACCGCTTTGGAACAGGCAGGCAAGATCGACGTGATCGCGCTCGACAAGACGGGCACTGTTACGCTCGGCGCGCCGAAGGTGACCGACGTCGTTCCGTTCGGCATGTCCGAAGTTGAGCTTACGAAGCTTGCGGCATCCGTGGAACAGCGCAGCGAGCATCCGCTTGCAAAGGCGATCGTCGAATACGCGGACGAGAAGGGCGTCCTCTGCGAACCGGTTGCGGGATTTCGGGCGCTGGTCGGCAACGGCGTTTCGGCAAGAGTGCTGGATCAGACGATCCTCGGCGGAAGTCTCCGCTTTATGGAAACGCAGACCGACGTGCCGGACGCGGTGAAAAAACAGGCGGAAGCGCTGTCCGATGACGGCAAAACGCCGCTGCTGTTTTCAAGAGAAGGCGTGTTCATCGGCATGATTGCAGTTGCGGACGTCATCAAGGAGGACAGTCCCGCGGCGATCGAGGCGTTCCGGAACATGGGCATCCGCGTCGTCATGCTGACCGGAGACAATGCGCGTACGGCAAATGCGATCGGCAAGCAGGCGGGCGTCGACGAGGTCATTGCGGGCGTGCTGCCCGACGGCAAGGAGGCGGTGATCCGCGACCTGTCCCGCTACGGCAGGGTTGCAATGGTCGGCGACGGCATCAACGATGCGCCCGCGCTCACGCGCGCGGACATCGGCATTGCGATCGGCGCGGGAACGGACGTTGCGATCGACGCGGCGGACATCGTGCTGATGCATTCCAATCTTTCCGACGCGGCGGCGGCGATCCGGCTGAGCCGCTTTACGCTTCGGAATATTTACGAGAACCTTTTCTGGGCGTTCATCTATAACGTCATCGGGATCCCGCTCGCCGCAGGCGTGTTCGTACCGCTGTTCGGCTGGGAGCTGAATCCCATGTTCGGCGCCGCGGCGATGAGCCTTTCGAGCTTCTGCGTCGTCACAAACGCGCTGCGGCTGAACCTTGCCCGCATCCATGACGCCTCGCACGACCGTCCGCGCCGCAAAACGCGCCGCGCAAAGATCGCGGAACCGGCGCCGAAGACGCCGGACACGGTGACGCTTTCGGTCGAGGGGATGATGTGCCCGCACTGCGAAGCGACCGTTAAAAAAGCGCTCGAAGCGCTGCCGTTCGTTTCGGAGGCGACCGCAAGCCATGAAACGAATACCGTCACGGTGAAGCTGTCCGGCACGCCGGACGAAGCCGAAATGCAGGCGGCCGTCGAACGCGAGGGCTACACGTACAAGGGCGTCGTTTCCGAATGATTCGCGCGGCGCGCGCGAACCATCGGAGCAAACGGAGAATCGGCAGGAATGCAATACACTTGCCGGTTGACAGAATACGGCGACAAGACTATAATAATACAGAAAACTGAATCAGCAATCGGTGCCGCTGCCTCGCCGCAGCGGGTAAAAGGGAAACAGGTGAAACGCCTGTGCGATCTCGTCACTGTATGCGGATTGACGCCATCATGCGAACAGCAGCCACTGAGCAATCGGGAAGGCGAAGGCGTCTCAGGCCGCGAGCCAGGAAACCTGCCGATTTGGACGGTACGGGAAAAGACATTTTCCGGGTCACGAGGAATTGATTGTACCATCGCCCCAGAGGGGCAGCTTGTACACATTCCTTTTACCATTTCGGTAAAGGGATTTTTTCGTGCCGTGCGCTTTGATGAAGTCAAATACGGGACGAAAGAATCCCGAAATACAGGAGGAAACATACATGAAAAAGGCGATTGCTTTGATGCTGGCAGCAGCGCTTCTGTTCGCGCTTGCCATTGCATGCACGGGCACACAGCCTGCGAACAAGCCCGCGGAAGAACCTGCGAGCAAGCCTGCGGAAGAACCCGCGGGCGAGCCGGCGGGCGAGACGGCGGGCGAGCCCGAAGCGGATCCCGCGGATAAGGAAGCGGCGGACAAGGTCGCGGCGCTGATCGACGCGATCTATGTGCAGGAACGCAACGAGAACACCGACGAGCAGTGCGCCGCGGCAAAGGCGGCATGGGATGCGCTGACCGACGCGCAAAAGGAGCTCGTGGAAGGCGAGAACGCCGATCCCGATTACTTCGGCAGAGACACAGGCGACGCGTCGAAGGACGATCCGAGAAATGCGGACGGCATCGGCGAAAAGGAACTGCTGGTCGTGAGCTTCGGCACGTCGTTCAACGACAGCCGCGCAGAGGACATCGGCGGCATCGAGGCGGCGCTTGCTGCGGCATATCCGGATTGGGCGGTTCGCAGAGCGTTCACCGCGCAGATCATCATCAACCACGTACAGGCGCGTGACGGCGAGAAGATCGACAACATGGATCAGGCGCTCGAGCGCGCGGTCGCAAACGGCGTCAAGCAGCTCGTGATCCAGCCGACGCACCTCATGCACGGCGCGGAATACGACGAGCTCTGTGAGGCGGTCGCAAAGTACGCGGACAAGTTCGAATCCGTCAAGGTCGCGGAGCCGCTTCTGGGCGAAGTCGGCAAAGATGAGACGGAAGTCAACACCGACAAGGAGCGGGTTGCAAAGGCAGTCGTTGCAGATGCGGTGATGAGCGAAGGTTATGAGACGCTTGAAGCGGCAGAAGCAGAAGGCGTTGCGTTCGTGTTCATGGGACACGGCACCTCGCACAAGGCGAAGGTCACCTATTCCCAGATGCAGACCATGATGAACGAACTGGGCTACAAGAACGTGTTCATTGGCACCGTCGAAGGCGAGCCGGAGTCCACGTCCTGCGAGAACGTCATCAATGCGGTTCACGAAGCGGGTTATACCAAAGTCGTGCTGCAGCCGCTGATGGTCGTTGCGGGCGATCACGCAAACAACGATATGGCGGATATGGAGGATCCGGAATCCTGGTTCTCCCAGTTTGATGCAAGCGGATACTTTGATTCCATCACGGCCTGTATCTCCGGTCTCGGCAGAATCGAAGCGATCCAGGAGATCTATGTGGAGCATGCAAATGAAGTTTTGCAGATGTTTGACCCGGATCATGCTGCTGCGGCAGAGGTCGCGGCGCTGATCGATGCGATCTATGTGCAGGAGCGCAACGAGAACACCGACGCGCAGTGCGCTGCGGCGAAGGCTGCGTGGGATGCGCTGACCGATGCGCAGAAGGAACTGGTCGAGGGTGAGGAAGCCGATCCCGATTATTTCGGCAGAGACACCGGCGACGCGACGAAGGACGATCCGAGAAACGCGGACGAGATCGGCGAGAACGAGCTGCTGGTCGTGAGCTTCGGTACCTCGTTCAACGACAGCCGCGCCGAGGACATCGGCGGCATCGAAGCGGCTCTTGCGGCTGCTTATCCGGAATGGGCGGTTCGCAGAGCGTTCACCGCTCAGATCATCATCAACCATGTGCAGGCGCGCGACGGCGAGTTCATCGACAACATGGATCAGGCGCTTGAGCGCGCAGTCGCAAACGGCGTCAAGAACCTCGTGGTCCAGCCCACGCACCTCATGCAGGGCGCGGAATACGACGAGCTTTGCGCTGCGGTCGAAGCATACAAGGACAAGTTCGAGACCGTGAAGATCGCGCTGCCGCTGCTCGGCACCGTCGGCAAGGACGCGGCGGAAGTCAATGCGGACAAGGAAACCGTCGCAAAGGCGGTCGTTGCGGAAGCGGTGAAGACCGCGGGCTATGAAACGCTCGAGGACGCGGAAGCGGACGGCGTTGCGTTCGTGCTCATGGGACACGGCACTTCGCACAATGCGAAGGTCACCTACACGCAGATGCAGAACATGATGAACAACCTCGGCTACAAGAACGTGTTCATCGGCACGGTCGAGGGCGAACCCGAAGAGACCGCTTGCGAAGCGGTCATCGAGGCGGTCCATGCGGCAGGCTATGACAAGGTCATCCTTCGCCCGCTGATGGTCGTTGCGGGCGATCACGCCAACAACGATATGGCGGATCCCGACGATCCCGAATCCTGGCTCCGTCAGTTTACGGACGCCGGTCTGTTCTTTGATATCAAGGTCCAGATCGCCGGTCTCGGCAGAATTGCGGACGTGCAGGCGCTCTATGTTGCGCACACCGCGGAAGCGATGAAAGCGGAATAATCTATCAAGGACATCACAGACATGAAACGTATTCTTGCAGCATGCTTTGCGCTTCTGCTGCTTGCGGCGTTCGCCGCCTGCGGCGCGAAGCCGGAACCCGTTTCCGAGCCGGAGCCCGACCCCGTCGTGACGGAAGCGCCGGAAGCGACCGAAGAACCCGCGCCCGCATCGAAGATCGACCTTCCGGACGGCGTGTATCTTGCGGAGTTCAAGACCGACAGCTCGATGTTCCACGTCAACGAGGCGAACAAGGGCATGGGCGTGCTGACCGTCAAGGACGGCAGGGCGACGATCCACATCAGCCTCGTCGGCAAGTCGATCCTGAACCTGTTTTTAGGTCTTGCGGAGGACGCGCAGAAGGACGGCGCGAAGCTGTTGGACCCCACGACCGACAGCGTGACGTATGACGACGGCACGACCGAGGAGGTTTACGGCTTCGACGTGCCCGTTCCGGTCATCGGCGAGGAATTCGATCTTGCGCTGATCGGCAAGAAGGGCAAGTGGTACGATCATAAGGTCGTCGTTCTGAACCCCGTTCCGCAAAACTGACGCTTGCGGTGCGGATCGAAACCATGTAAAATAATAAAAGGCGGCACGGCGCGTATCTGAATGCCGCGCCGCCTTTCATTCGGAGGGAAGAATTATGAAACGCATCATCGTTTGGCTGCTGATCGCGGCAATGTGTCTGACGTTTGCCGCCTGCGGCGCAAAGAATCCGCTGCCGGAAGAGGGCTCTTACATGATCGACGTGACGCTCACGGGCGGCACGGGCAAGGCAACGATCGCTTCGCCCGCGCAGCTGGTCGTGTTCCCGGACGGCAAAGCGTCGCTTGTGGTGATCTGGAGCAGCGACAAGTACGATTACATGCTGGTAAACGGCGAACGCTATGAGCCTGCGATTTCCGACGGACATTCGACGTTCGTGATCCCCGTCGAAAACATCCGGAAGCCGCTTTCCGTTGTGGCGGATACCGTGGCGATGAGCACGCCGCATGAGATCGAATACACGATTACGTTCGATCCCGCGTCGCTCGCGCCCGTCGCATGAACGGGCGTATCGCACAAAAGCTCGGCGCACTCTTGCTGTGCGCTGCTTTTTGCGTTCTGAGCTTCGCCTGCGGCGGCACGAAAACGGCGGAACAAGCCCGCCCGGCGGGTCCCGCGTGGGAAACGCTCGAGGTGCTGTCCGAAACGCCGGTTCGGTATGCGACCGAGTACACGATCCGGCAGCTTTCGCAGGGCTACGAGCTTATCACGATTCCCGCGACCGGAAGCCTGCTTCTGGTGCCGGAGGGGATGGGAAAGCCCGCAGATCTAAAGGACGACGTTGCGGTTTTGTACCGCCCGGTCGACCGCATCTATCTGGCGGCGACAAGCGCCATGGACTTTTTCCGCGCGCTCAATGGCATCGGCTCGGTGCGGCTTTCGGGCACCAAGGCGGACGGCTGGTCGATCAAAGAGGCGGCGGACGCCATGGAGCGCGGCGACATGCTCTTTGCGGGCAAATACAGCGCACCCGATTTTGAGCTGATCCTGAAGGAGCGCTGCGACCTTGCGATCGAATCGACGATGATCTATCATTCGCCGGCGATCAGCGAAAAGCTTCGCGATTACGGCATTCCCGTGCTGATCGAACGCTCCAGCTACGAGCAGGATCCTCTGGGTCGCATGGAGTGGATCAAGGTCTACGGCGCGATCCTCGGAAAAGAGGCGGAGGCGGCCGCGCTGTTTGACGCGGAGGTCGAGGGGATCGCCGCGATCGGCGAGCAGCCGAAGACGGGGAAGACGGTCGCGTTCTTCTATGTCACCGGCACGGGCGCGGTGAACGTTCGCAAGAGCGACGATTACGTGGTGAAAATGATCGAAGCCGCGGGCGGCGCATACGCGTTTTCCGATCTTTCGAGCGGCAGCGCGCTGTCCACGGTGAACATGACAATGGAAAGTTTTTATGCCGGCGCAAAGGACGCGGACGTGCTGATCTACAACAGCACGATCGACGGCGAGATCTTCACGCTTGCCGAGCTCATCGACAAGAGCCCGCTGTTTTCCGAGTTCAGGGCGGTGAAAACCGGCGACGTCTGGTGCACGGGCAAGAATCTGTTTCAGGAGCCGATGGGCATCGGAAGGCTGATCGGCGACTTTTACCGGGTGCTGTCGGGCGAAGGATCCGACGGGCTCGTTTATCTGCATAAGCTTAACTGACGGAGGCGATTTCTGTGCAAACCGGAACCCCCGAACGCAATACCGCACACGGACGGCAGGCAAGGCTGATTCTCGGCTTTGCGCTGCTGTTTGTCGCTTTGCTCGGTTTCGCATTCTGGAACATCGTGGCGGGAAGCACCGCCCTTTCGATTCCCGAGGTGTTCGACGGACTATTGAACGCGCAGAGCCCGCATCGCGTGATCGTTATGGACGTGCGTATGGTGCGCATCCTGCCGGCGATCCTTCTGGGCGGCGCGCTTGCGCTTTCCGGTTTCCTCCTGCAGACCTTTTTCAGCAACCCGATCGCGGGTCCGTTCATCCTCGGCATTTCGTCCGGCGCGAAGCTCGTGCTTTCGGTCACGATGATCGCCTTCTTAAGCCGCGGCGTCGCGGTCGGCTCGATCGCACTGATCCTTGCGTCCTTCGCCGGCGCCATGCTCTCGATGGGCTTTGTGCTTGCGATTTCCGCAAAGGTCAAGCGCATGTCGATGCTGATCATCTGCGGCGTTATGATCGGCTATATCTGCTCGGCGATCACGGAGTTTGTGATCCGCTTTGCGGACGATTCGAACATCGTCAAGCTCCACGACTGGGCGATGGGCAGCTTCGCGGGGCTCAAATGGGATAACGTGCTCGTCATCGCGGCGGTCGTGCTGCCGGCGCTGGTCCTGACGTTTCTGATGAGCAAACCGATCGGCGCGTATCAGCTCGGCGAGGTCTATGCCCGGAACATGGGCGTGAATATCAGGGCGTTCCGGATCGCGCTGATCCTGCTTTCCGGCGTCCTGTCCGCGTGCGTCACGGCGTTTGCCGGACCGATCAGCTTCGTCGGCGTTGCGGTGCCGCACCTGATGCGGAGGCTCTTCAAGACCGCCAAGCCGATCGTGATGATCCCCGCGTGCTTCCTGGGCGGCGCGGTGTTCTGCCTCTTCTGCGACCTGATCGCCCGCACGGCGTTTGCGCCGAACGAGCTTTCGATCAGCTCGGTGACGGCGGTCTTCGGCGCGCCGATCGTGATCCTTGTGATGCTCCGGCGGCAGAAGGAGGGATCGAGATGAACGGCACGTATTACATTTCCGCGGAACAGATGACCGTCGGCTACGACGGAAAGCCGCTGATCGAGAATATCAATATCCAAGTCAAGCGCGGCGAGATCCTGACGCTGATCGGACCGAACGGCTCGGGCAAGTCCACGATCCTGAAAAGCATGATTAAGGAGCTAAAGCTCATCGCGGGCACGGTCGTGCTCGACGGACGCGACATGGCGAACCTAAAGGAGCGCGACATTGCGAAAAAGCTTGCGATCGTCATGACCGAGCGGATCAAAGCGGAGCTGCTGACCTGCCGGGACATTGCCGCGACCGGGCGCTATCCGTATACCGGGCATCTCGGACTGCTCACGAAGGAGGACCGCGCGATCGTCGACGCCGCGCTTGAAACGGTTCATGCGAAGGATTTCGCGGACCGTCCGTTTTCCGCGATTTCCGACGGACAGCGGCAGCGGGTGCTTCTGGCGCGCGCGATTGCGCAGCAGCCGGAGATCATCGTGCTCGACGAGCCGACGTCGTTCCTCGACGTGAAGCATAAGCTGGAGCTTTTGGACATTCTGAAATCCATGGTGCGCGAACAAAACGTCGCCGTGATCGTATCGCTGCACGAGCTCGACCTTGCGCAGAAGATCTCGGACCGCGTGGTCTGCGTGGCGCACAATCGCATCGACCGGTGCGATACGCCGGAGAACATCTTTACGGATGCATACATTGCGGGGCTGTACGGCATCGAAAAGGGCGGCTACAACGCGCTGTTCGGCAGCGCGGAGCTTCCTGCCGTCACGGGCGAACCGCGGGTTTTTGTGATCGGGGGCGGCGGCAGCGGCATCCCGGTCTATCGGTTTTTACAGCGGGCGGGGATCCCGTTTGCGGCGGGCGTACTGCAGCAAAACGACGTGGATTATCCCGTATCGCAGGCGCTCGCGGTCGAAACGGTCACGGTCCCGGCGTTTGCCGCGATCGACGATGACGCCGCGGCAAGGGCGAAAAAGCTGATCGACGGCTGCAAGGCGGTCGTATGTACGGCGCAGATCGGGGAGACGAACCGGCAGAACGGGCAGCTTTCGGAATACGCGGGGGAGAAGCGCACGGACGCGGCGGCGCTGTTCGACGCGGTGCGCGAGGGACGGCTATGAATCTGTTTACGCTCACTTGGCTGTCCGTCCTTGCGGGATTTCTGATCGACTGCGTGCTCGGCGATCCCTACCGGCTTCCGCATCCCGTGGTGCTGATCGGCAAGCTGATCTCCGCGCTGGAACGCTTCCTGCGCAGGCGCATGCCGAACCGTCTGCGCGCGGCGGGCACGATCCTCGCGATCCTGGTGCCGCTGATTTCCGCGGCGGTCGTATTCGGGATCCTGTTCGGCTGCTGGATGCTGCATCCGTGGGTGTATTTCGGCGTCAGCTGTATCCTGTGCTGGCAGGCGCTTGCGGCGCGCTGCCTGCAGAAGGAAGCATATAAGGTCGTGAAAGCGCTCGAAACCGACGGGCTCGACGCCGGGCGGAAACAGGTCGGCATGCTGGTCGGGCGCGACACGGAAACGCTTTCCGAGACGCAGGTGCTGAAGGCGACGGTCGAGACCGTGGCGGAAAACACCTCGGACGGCGTGATCGCGCCGATGCTGTATCTGATGCTGTTCGGAGCGGTCGGCGGGTTTTTCTATAAGGCGATCAACACGATGGATTCGATGGTCGGCTACAAGAACGAGACCTACATCGACTTCGGACGCGCGGCGGCAAAGCTGGACGACGCGGCGAATTACATTCCCGCAAGGCTTTCCGCGCTCGGCATGATCGCGGCGGCGGGACTCATAGGGCTTGACGCCAAAAATGCGCGCCGCATCTGGAAACGCGACCGGCGCAACCACGCGAGCCCGAACTCCGCGCAGACCGAATCCGTCTGTGCCGGCGCGCTGCACGTGCAGCTCGGCGGCGGCGCAAGCTACTTCGGCGTCTGGGTCGAAAAGCCCACGATCGGCGACGCGGATCGCGCGATCGAGCGCGCCGACGTGAAGCGGAGCTGCCGGCTTTTGTACGGGACGAGCATTCTCTGGCTCGTCGTTTTCGAGGCGATTGCATGGATCGGAGGGCTGCTGCTGTGATCGTGAACGGGCAATACGGGCATGGCGGAGACGTCTATAAAAACCGCGTCACGCTCGATTTTTCGGCGAATGTCAATCCCCTGGGCACGCCCGACCGCGTGAAGGCGGCGATCTGCGCCGCGGCGGAGGCGGCGGACCGGTATCCGGATCCGTACTGCACCGCGCTTCGGGACGCGCTGTCAAGGCGGCTTGCCGTTCCGCCGGAAGCGATCGTATGCGGCAACGGCGCGGCGGAGCTGATCTATCAGCTTGCGGCGGTGTTGAAGCCGCAGAAAACGCTGCTGCCCGTTCCGTCGTTTCAGGATTACGAGGCGGCGCTTGCCGCTTTCGGATCGGAACCGACGTTCTTTCCGCTGCGCCGCGAAAACGGCTTTGCGCCTGACGATTCGATCCTCGGCGCGATCGACGAGACCGTCGATCTGCTGATGCTTGCCAGTCCCAACAATCCCACGGGGCGCTGCGTCGGGCGGACGCTGCTGCGCCGCGTGCTCGATCGCTGTCGGGAAACGGGGACGTGGCTCTTTCTGGACGAAAGCTTTTACGGGCTGACCGACGCGGATCGGCAGGATTCGCTCGTGCCCGATCTCATTGACGGCGACCGCGTGATGATCCTCCGCGCGTTTACCAAGACCTACGGCATGGCGGGCGTGCGGCTCGGATACTGCGTCACACGCAATCGTGAACTGACGGCGGCGCTCACCCGGATCTCGCAGCCGTGGAACGTTTCGGGCTTGGCGCAGGCGGCGGGGCTTGCCGCGCTCGACTGCGGAGAGTGGATCGATAAAACGCGCGCGCTGATCGCGGAGGAGAAAGCATATCTGATCCGCGAACTCGAAACGCGCGGCGTCGACGTACTGCACGGCGACGCGAACTATCTGCTGCTTTCCGGCGTGCCGGGGCTGTACGACGCGCTTTTGGAGCGCGGGATTCTGATTCGGAGCTGCGCAAACTATCGCGGCTTATCGGCGGGCGACGCGCGCATTGCGGTGCGCACGCACGCGGAAAACGAAGCGCTGATCGCGGCGGTTTCGGAGGTGCTGCATGCATAAAACGGGCATAGAGGACTACACCGTCCAAAAAGACGGAAAGCGACTGAGATACGGATATACCACCGGCACCTGCGCCGCGGCGGCGGCAAAGGCGGCGACACAGCTGCTTCTGACGGGCGCGACGCCGAAGACGGTGCGCATCGACACGCCGAAGGGGATCCCGCTCAACCTCGAGGTTCTGGAACCGAAGCTTCTTGACGGCACGGCAAGCTGCGCGATCCGCAAGAGCAGCGGCGACGATCCGGACGTGACCGACGGCGTGCTGGTCTATGCCGCGGTTTCGGCGGCGGAACGACCCGGGATCCTGATCGACGGCGGCGTCGGCGTCGGACGCGTGACGAAGCCGGGGCTCAAGCAGGCGATCGGCGAAGCGGCGATCAATCCGGTCCCGCGGGAAATGATCCGCCGCGCGGTCGAGGAGGCGGCGGAGGAATGCGAACCGCCGAAGGGGCTCTCCGTGGTGATCTCGATCCCGGAGGGCGTTGCGCTTGCGGAAAAGACGTTCAATCCGCGGCTCGGCATCGAGGGCGGTATTTCGATCCTCGGAACGAGCGGCATTGTGGAGCCGATGAGCGAGGACGCGCTCGTCGACAGCATCGTGCTGGAGATCAGACAGCGCAAAGCGCTCGGGGATACGCGCCTGATCCTCACGCCGGGCAATTACGGCGCGGATTTTCTGAAGGAACGGTACGGCGTATCGGACGAGCGGATCGTCAAGTGCTCAAACTACATCGGCAAGGCGCTTGACGCGGCGATCGACGCCGGCTTTTCCGAGGCGCTTCTTGTCGGGCACATCGGCAAATTCGTCAAGCTGTCCGGCGGGATCATGAATACGCACTCGCGGGAGGGCGACTGCCGCGCGGAGCTGATGGCTTCGGCTGCGCTCCTTTCCGGCGCGGACGCGGATACAGCGCGCGCCATGTTCGACTGCGTCACAACCGACGAGATGCTGCGCGTTCTCGAGGAACGCGGGGCGCTCGAAAACACCCTGCGCATGTTGAAAACGCGGACCGAGTTTGCGCTTTCCGCGCGCACGAAGGGGCAGATCACATGCGGCGCGATCGTCTTTACCGGCGGGAACCGGGAGCTTTACAGAACCGAAACGGCGATGCTTTGGACGGAGGGAACGATATGAGCAGCGGTATTCTTTACGGCGTCGGGGTCGGTCCGGGCGATCCGGAGCTTTTAACGTGCAGGGCGGCGCGGCTGATCGGAAGCTGCGACATGCTTGCGATCCCGCATCGGGATTCCGAAAAATGCTTTGCGTACCGGATCGCGTGCGGCGCGGTGCCGGAGGCAAAGGACAAGCCCGTTCTCTGCATCGACATGCCGATGACGCACGATCAAAGCCTCCGCGAAGCGGCGTACGAAGCCGGCGCGGAACGAATCGCGGCGGCGCTTTGTGCGGGCAGGACCGTCGTGTTCGTCACGCTCGGCGATCCGTCGGTGTATTCGACGTTCGCGTATCTGGCGGCAAAGGTCTCGGCGGCAGGGTACGACGTGCAGTGGGTCCCCGGCGTGACCTCATTCTGCGCGGCGGCGGCACGGCTCAAAAAACCGCTGTGCACCGACCGGGAAGAACTGCATATCCTTCCGGGCGGCGCAAACGCGGAGGAAGCGCTTGCGCTTTCCGGCACAAAAGTTTTTATGAAGGGCGAATTGAACGCGCTTAAAAACGCGCTTTCCGAGCGCGACGTTTCGGCGCAGGCGGTGGAAAACTGCGGCACGGAAGACGAGCGCGTCTATGGTTCGCGCGAGGCGATCCCGGAGGACGCCGGGTATTATCTGGTCACGATCGTAAAGGAGAAGGAAGCATGATCCATTTTGTCGGCGCAGGCTGCGGCGCAGCCGATCTGATCACCGTCCGCGGACAGCGGCTTTTAAGAGAGGCGGACGTCATCATCTATGCGGGCTCGCTGGTGAACCCGGCGCTGCTCGAAGAGAAAAAACCGGACTGCGCGGTATACAACAGCGCGGAAATGACGCTCGAGGAAGTCCTCGCGGTTATGCGCGGGGCGGAAGCCGAGGGGCGCACGACCGTGCGCCTGCACACCGGCGATCCGTGCCTTTTCGGCGCGATCCGCGAGCAGATGGACGCATTGGACCGCGACGGCATCGCATACGACTACTGCCCCGGCGTCAGCTCGTTCTGCGGCGCGGCGGCGGCGCTCAAGATGGAATATACCCTGCCCGGCGTTTCGCAGAGCGTGGTCATCACGCGCATGGCGGGCAGAACGCCGGTGCCGGAGCGCGAGAGCGTTCGCGCGTTTGCCGCGCATCGGGCGACCATGGTGCTGTTTCTGAGCACCGGACTTTTGGAAAAAACGCGTGAGGAGCTGCTGGCGGGAGGCTACAGCTCCGACACGCCCGCGGCGATCGTCTATAAGGCGACATGGCCGGACGAGAAAACGCTGTACTGCACAGTCGGTACGCTCCCGCAGTGCGCCGAGGAGAACGGCGTCAGAAAGACCGCGCTGATCATCGTGGGCGACGCGGTGGCGCAAAGCGGCTATGCGCGTTCCGAGCTCTACAATCCGGCGTTTGCAACCGAATTCCGTCCGGCAAAGGAGTGAACCATGCGCATCCGGATCGTATCCTACACCGAACGCGGCGAACAGACCGCGCGCCGCATTGTTGATGCGCTGCAGGGAACGCACACGGCGGAATCCTATGCGCGGTATCCGAAAAGCGGCGATCTTCCGCTCGAAATGAGCGCGGCGGACTGGGCAAAGGACGGCTTTCAAAACGCGGACGCCCTGATCTTCGTGTGCGCCGCCGGCATTGCGGTTCGCGCGATCGCGCCGTGGATCCAAAGCAAAACGACCGATCCCGCGGTGCTTGTCGTCGACGAGCAGGCGCGCTTTGTAATCCCGCTTCTGTCGGGACACATCGGCGGCGCAAACGCGCTGGCGCTGTCGCTTTCGGAGACGCTCGGCGCAACGCCGGTCATCACGACCGCAACGGATCTGAACGGGCTTTTCGCCGTTGACGTGTTTGCGGCGAAGAATCATCTGCACATCGCGGACATGCAGCTTGCGAAGGAGATCTCCGCCGCGCTGCTGCGCCGTGAACCGGTGGGATTTTTGAGCATGGAGCCGATCGCGGGGGACCTGCCGGACGGGCTTACGCGTGAACCGGCGGCGATCGGGATCGTCGTTTCGGAGCAAAGGATCGAGCCGCCGTATGCGCGGACGCTGTTTTTAACGCCGCAGCGCTACTGCATCGGGATCGGCTGCCGCAGGGGAAAGGACGCGGACGCGCTTTCGGCATTCGTTTCGGAACAGCTTGCGCTTGCGAACGTGCCGGACGAGGCGGTGTTCTGCCTTGCGTCGGTCGATCTCAAAGCGGACGAGCCCGGGATCCGGGCGCTTGCCGACGCGCGCAGCGTGCCGTTTTATACCTATTCGGCGCAGGCGCTCATGGCGGTCGAAGGGACGTTTTCCCATTCGGCGTTTGTCGCGGAAAGGACCGGCGCGGACAACGTGTGCGAACGCGCGGCGGTGCTTGCGGCAGGCGGTCCGCTCACGGTACAAAAGGTCGCAAAGGACGGCATGACCTTTGCGCTGGCGAAAAAGGAGGAGGCGATTTCGTTTGTCTGAACTGTATGTGGTGGGCATCGGTCCCGGAAGCTATGAGAACATGACGCTCCGGGCGATCGAAGCGCTCGAGCGCTGCGACGTCATCGTGGGCTATACGGTCTATGTCGACCTCGTGAAAGCGCATTTTCCGGACAAGGAGTTTCTGACCACGCCGATGCGGCAGGAGGTTGCGCGCGTACAGCTCGCGCTGGAAACCGCGCAATCCGGCAGGTCCGTCGCCATGATCTGTTCGGGCGACGCGGGCGTTTACGGCATGAGCGGTCTGTGCGAGGAGATGGCAAAGGCGTATCCGGATGTCACGGTCCGGACGATCCCCGGCGTGTCCGCGGTGCTTTCCGGCGCCGCGATTTTAGGCGCGCCGTTGATGCACGATTTTGCGGTGATCAGCCTTTCCGATCTTCTGACCCCGTGGGAAACGATCGAACGGCGTCTGCTTGCCGCGGCGCAGGCGAATTTCGTGATCTGCCTCTATAACCCCGCCAGCCATAAGCGCAAAGACCATCTGATGCGCGCGTGCGATCTGGTGCTGCGGTTCGCCTCGCCGGACACCGTGTGCGGCATTGCGCGAAACATCGGACGCGACGACGAATCGGTCACGGTCCTGCCGCTGAAGGAGCTGAGAACGGCGGAGGTCGATATGTTCTGCACGGTCTTTATCGGGAATTCCGAAACGCAGGTCATCAACGGGAAAATGGTTACGCCGAGAGGATACATTCATGCATAGCATTCTGTTATTTGCAGGCACAACGGAGGGACGCAGGATCGCGAGCGCGCTGCTGGAGCAGCCGCTCGATGTCACGGTCAGCGTCGCCACGGAATACGGCGAAACGCTGATCGAACCGGGTGAGAATCTCCGCGTGATCTTCGGACGCAAAAACGCGGCGGAGATCGAAGCGCTGATCAAAGAGACCGGCGCGGAGCTTCTGATCGACGCCACGCATCCGTATGCCGTCGAGGTGACAAAAACGCTCAGGGCGGTCTGCGCCGAAACCGGCACGGACTATCTGCGCGTGCTGCGCGATTCGGAAAACGCCGACGGCTGTGTGTTCGTCGAGGACGCCGACGCGGCGGTGGAGTATCTCAACAAAACGCAGGGCAACGTGCTTTTGACCGTCGGCAGCAAGGAGCTTTCCCGGTACACGGCGGTGCGCGGGTTTGAAACGCGGCTGTACGCCAGGATCCTACCGGTAAAGGAATCGACCGACGCGGCGTTCGCGCTGGGCTTTTCCGGCGCCCACCTCATCTGCATGCAGGGACCGTTTTCCGAGGAGCTGAACGCCGCCTTATTGAAGAGCATCGACGCAAGCTATCTTGTGACCAAGGACACCGGCGCGGCGGGCGGCTTTGCGGAGAAGATCCGCGCGGCGCGCGCCTGCGGCGCAACGCCCGTGGTGATTCAAAGACCGTCCGAGGAGCAGGGCGTTTCGGAAGCCGACTGCATCCGATTGCTGGAAAAGCGGTTTCATCTCGTGCGGCAGAAGGAGATCACGATCCTCGGCGTCGGCACGGGAAGCGGACAGCTGACCGAAGCGGCGATCGACGCATGCCGAAGGGCGGAGCTGATCGTCGGCGCGCCGCGCGTGACGGACGTTCTGGCGGGCTTTTCCAAGCGGACCGTGCATGCGATCCTGCCGGATGAGATCGAATCGCTTATCCGGAACGATCCCGCGCAGCGCATTGTCGTCGCCATGTCGGGCGACACCGGCTTCTTCAGCGGAACGAAGGGGCTGCTTTCGCGCATCGGCGATCTCAGACCGAACGTGCTGCCGGGCGTCTCCTCGCTTGCGTACTTTTCGGCGCGCATCGGGGTCTCGTGGGACGACGCGGCGCATATCTCGGCGCACGGACGCGCGTGCAATCTCACGGGAACGGTCAGGCAGAACGCCAAAACGACCGTGCTGACCGCCGGGGAGAGCGGCGTTTCCGATCTCCTGCATACCCTGTGCGAATACGGGCTTTCGGACGTGCGCGTGACGGTCGGCGAAAACCTTTCCTATCCGAACGAAGCGATCACAAGCGGCACGGCAAAGGACCTTCTGGACCGCAGCTTTGCGCCGCTGTCGATCGTACTGATCGAAAACGACGCGCCGAAGATCGTGACGCACGGCAGACCGGATCCGGATTTTCTGCGCACGGACGTTCCGATGACGAAATCCGAGGTCCGCGCGGTGACGCTTTCCAAACTGAAGCTTCAAGAGGACGCGGTCTGCTGGGACGTCGGCGCGGGCACCGGCTCGGTGTCGATCGAGATGGCGGAATGCGCCGTGCGCGGCGCGGTGTACGCGATCGAGCGCGACGAACCCGCCTGTGAGCTGATCGAACAAAACAAGCGGCGTCTGGGCGTTACGAACCTGACGGTCGTGCACGGAACGGCGCCGGAAGCGCTTTCGGACCTGCCAAAGCCCACACACGTCTTCATCGGCGGCAGCGGCGGGAAGCTTTCGGAGATCGTGCGCTGTGCGCTCGGAAAGAACCCGCGCGCGCGCATCGTGCTGAACACCGTCACGGCAGAGACGTTCGCGGAGGCGCTTGCCGTGCTCAAAGCATTCCCGCTTGAGAACGAAGAGATCACGGAGCTTGCCGTTTCCCGCGGCAGAAAGGTCGGCGGATACCATCTGATGACCGCGCAGAACCCGGTGTACATCATTTCGTGCGAGGGGGCGAAGGAAGATGCATAGTCCGCGCATCCTGCTTGCCGCGCCGTCAAGCGGCAGCGGCAAAACGACGATCACCTGCGGGATCCTGAAGGCGCTGAAGGACCGCGGCAGACGCGTCGTATCGTTCAAGTGCGGACCGGACTATATCGATCCGATGTTTCAGCAGGCTGTGCTCGGGATCCCGTCGGGCACGCTCGATCTGTTTTTCTGCGATCCGAACCTGCTGCAAAGGCTTTACGCCCGCGGCGCAAACGACGCCGACTGCGCCGTGATCGAGGGCGTGATGGGCTATTATGACGGGCTCGGGGCGGCAAGCGACGAGGCGAGCACGTACGCCGTGGCAAAGGCGCTCAAAGCGCCGGTCGTGCTGATCGTCAACGCACGCGGACAGAGCGTTTCGGCGCTCGCGACGCTGGACGGATTTCTGCATTTCAAGCCCGACAGCGGCATCCGGGGCGTGATTTTCAACCAAATGAGCAAGCCGGTGTTCGAGGCGATCGCGCCGGAGGTCAGACGCCGCGGCGTCGTTCCGATCGGATACCTTGAGAAGGCGGATGATCTTGTCATCGAAAGCCGCCATCTCGGGCTGGTCACGCCGGACGCGGTGCGCGATCTCGACGCGCGGCTCGGGCGGCTTGCGGCAAGGCTCGGCGAAACGCTCGATTTCGACGCGCTTGAGGCGTTGATGAACGCGGCGGAGGATCTAGCGGTTCCCGATGCGCCGGAGACGCCGGAGATGCCGAAAACGCGGATCGCCGTGGCATGCGACGAGGCGTTCTGCTTTCTGTACCGCGACAATCTTGCGCTGCTCAACCGGCTCGGCGCAAAGCTTCTGTTCTTCTCGCCGCTGCACGACAAGACCGTTCCGGAGGACGCACAGGGGCTGATCCTGCCGGGCGGATATCCGGAACTGTTCGCGCTTCAGCTTGCCGAAAATACGTCGATGCGCGAATCGGTCCGCGCCGCGGTTACGGGCGGCATGCCCACGCTTGCGGAATGCGGCGGATTTCTGTATCTGCACCGGGCGCTTTCGGACATGGACGGACGGTTTTATCCGATGTGCGGCGTGATCGACGCGAAAGCGTATCGCACCGAAAAGCTTTCGCGCTTCGGCTACGTCACGCTGACGGCGGAACACGACGGCGCGTTCTTCCGCGCGGGCGAGGCGATCAAGGCGCATGAATTCCATTATTTTGAGAGCGAGGCGTGCGGCGGCGATTTCCTTGCGGAGAAGCCGAAGGGCAGGCGCTCGTGGAAGTGCATCCATGCGGACGGCAATCTGCTTGCCGGGTTTCCGCATCTCTTTTATGAATCGAACCCGAAACCGATCGAGCGGTTTCTGCGCGCCTGCGCAAAGGAGGATTGAATGGCAAAGCCGATCATGATTCAGGGCACGATGTCCAATGCGGGCAAGAGCCTGATCGCCGCGGGTCTGTGCCGCGTGTTCCGGCAGGACGGCAAACGCGTCGCGCCGTTCAAGGCGCAGAACATGGCGCTGAATTCGTTCATCACGAAGGAAGGGCTGGAGATGGGACGCGCGCAGGTCGTGCAGGCGGAGGCGGCGGGCGTCGAACCGTCCGTGCTGATGAACCCGATCCTCTTAAAGCCCACGAGCGACATGGGCTCGCAGGTGATCGTCAACGGCGAGGTGCGGGCAACGCTCTCCGCGCGCGACTACTTTGCGATGAAACACACGCTGCTGCCGGACGTGATGCAGGCGTATCATACGCTGTCGGAGCAGAACGACGTGATCGTCATCGAAGGCGCGGGCAGCCCCGCCGAAATCAATCTCAAAGACGCCGACGTCTTTGTAAACATGGGCATGGCAAAGGCGGCGTCTTCGCCGGTGCTTTTGGTCGGCGACATCGACCGCGGCGGCGTGTTTGCCCAGATCTACGGGACCGTCGCGCTGCTCGATCCCGACGAGCGCGCGCTCGTCAAGGGCATCGTCATCAACAAGTTTCGCGGCGACGAATCCATCCTGACGCCGGGGATCCGGCAGCTGGAGGATCTTTGCGGCATTCCGGTCGTCGGCGTGGTGCCGTATGTGCATCTCGATATCGACGACGAGGACTCGCTCTCCGAGCGGCTTGAAAACCGCCCTGCGGCGCAGGTCGACATCGTGGTCATCCGCCTGCCGCGGCTCAGCAATTTCACCGATTTCCGCGCGCTGGAGGCGATCGACGGCGTTTCGGTACGCTATGTACAGAGCACGAGAGCGCTCGGCGCCCCGGACATGATCGTTCTGCCCGGCACGAAGAACACGATGGCGGACCTTCTGTGGCTCCGGCAAAGCGGGCTCGAAGCGAAGATCCTGCGCTTTGCGCGCGACGGCGGCACGGTGTTCGGCGTATGCGGCGGCTATCAGATGCTCGGCACGCAGCTTTCCGATCCGCACGGCGTGGAGCACGGCGGGAGCCTGCGCGGCATGGGTCTGCTGCCGATCGAAACGATATTTACCGAGCAAAAGACGCGCACGCGCGTTTCGGGTGCGTTCGGCGCGCTGTCCGGCTCGCTCGCCGCGCTGTCGGGCAAGCCGTTCGAAGGCTATGAGATCCATATGGGGCAGACGCAGAGCGCCGCGCCGATCGCGGCGATCCGCGATTCCGTTTCGGGCGATTCGCACACAGACGGCGGGCAAAGCGGCAACGTCTACGGCACCTATGTGCACGGCGTGTTCGACGGCGACGCCGTTGCGGGCACGCTGGTGCGGGCGCTGGCGGAGCGTAAGGGCGTCGATCCGGATACGCTCGGCACGGTGTCGGGCGAAGCGCATAAGCAGCGGCAGTACGACCTGCTTGCCGACACGCTGCGCAGCCATATGGACCTGAAGGCAATCTACAGGATTCTGGAGGAGGGCGTATGACAAAACTGCTGCATCTTTTACCCGCGGAGATCGAGGCGGAGAGCTTTCGCATCATCACCGAGGAGCTCGGCGACCGGCAGATCGACCCGGCGCTTGCGCCGATCCTGAAGCGCGTGATCCATACGACGGCGGATTTCGACTATGCCGACACGCTCTATGTGTCCGAAGGCGCGATCGAAATCGCCAAGCAGGCGATCCGCGACGGTGCAACGATCGTCACCGACACGCAGATGGCGCTTGCGGGCATCAACAAGCGCACGGCGGCGCGATTCGGCTGTGAAGCAGTCTCCTATATGTCCGATCCGGACGTGGCGGAGGCGGCAAAGGCGCAGGGCGTCACCCGCGCGCAGGTCAGCATGGACAAGGCGGCGCGCCTGGGCGAAAACGTGATCTTTGCGATCGGCAATGCGCCGACGGCGCTTCTGCGGCTTCGCGAGCTGGCGGACGGAGGCTACCGTCCCAGACTCATCATCGGCGTGCCGGTCGGGTTTGTGAACGTCGTCGCGTCGAAGGAGCAGATCATCGAAGGTCCCGTGCCGTGCATTGTGGCAAGGGGCAGAAAGGGCGGCAGCAACGTTGCGGCGGCGATCGTCAACGCGCTGCTCTATGAACTGGACACAACGAGAGGAGGCACCAGATGAACAGCGATTCTTTTTTTCAGAATACCGACTGCAAATATTTTCCGTGTCATAAGACCGACCATCCGGAGAATTTCAACTGCCTGTTCTGCTATTGCCCGCTGTATATGCTCGGCGACAAATGCGGCGGCAACTTCACCTATCTGGAGAACGGGATCAAAAACTGCACGGACTGCATGATCCCGCATTCACGCAATGCGATACAGTACATTCTGAAGCGCTGGCCGGACATCGCCGAGGTCGCCCGGAAAAAGGATTGAACAGAACGTTTGCGCTCGGAAGCGCAGATCAGCACGGAAATAAAAAACGGGGATGTTAAGAAACTCTGATCGGCAGTTCTTAACATCCCCGATGAATTGCGGCGTTGCCGCATGAATTGGCTGCGCCATGAATTGCCTTCGGCATGAATTGTGACCAAAGGTCACATGAATGTTGATTTTCCGTACGGAAAATCTTCCTGCATGACGCCGTTCGGCGTCAATTCATGTGCCGCAAGGCACAATTCATGTCCTTTGGACAATTCACGGAGCGAAGCGAGAATGCATTGGGGCTGTTCAAAGCGTTTTTAAACAGCCCCTTTTTGTTGTTTATTCCGCCGCGGGACGCTTGCGGAGCCGGTTTTCGATCGCAAACCCGATGCGTTCGATGCGCGTGAGCCGTCCGATCTGGATCGCGCCTTCGGTGATGACGAGCGCGACGGGGATGTCGATCAGATAGTGCTGCTTGACAAACAGAATGCAGAAGCAGACGAGAATCAAAAAGATAAGGTTGAACCATTGATACCACTTGGGGATCTTTTTGCAGTCCATCGTGCAGCGCCAGCAGATATAGCTGATGACGACGTGGAAGGACGGGCAGAGATTCTGCGGCGCGTCAAGCCGGTACAGAAGGCGCATCCAGTCGTTGAACAGACCGGGCTCCGTGATCTCGGGGCGTTGGATCATGGCCGGATACGCGAGGAAGCAGATGCCGGACAGGATCACGATGATCGTATAGACGCCGCACAGCCGGTACGCATGCTTTTTGCTCTCCGCAAGGATCCAGATGATCGTGACGAGCCACGACACAAACGACAGCACGTAAACAATGATCCACGGCGGCAGGAACGGGATCTTTGCATCCACCGGCGTGGCAAGCTCGTGTACCGGAAGATACGGCAGGAACGGGCGCGTGCCGTAAAACACGGCAAGGTCGATGATCAGAAGATAGGCGAAGCAGATCCAGACATACGCCGGGAACACCTCTTTGAACGTCCGCCGCTCGTGCGGTTCCGGCTCCTTGTCCCGGACGAGATCGGCATGCCTGTTCACCGCAAACAGCAGGAGCATGCCCAGGATCCCGCAGCAGACGAATTCGCCGACGAACACGGTCAGCGCAAGGAACCAGAAGGCGTCGGTAAAGCCGTAGGCGTAGCGCAGCACGAACGGCACGATCACGGTATTCGCAACGATCGGCGGGATCGGCGCAAGCCACTTGTACCGGCGCAGCGCATAGGTGAGGACCGCGCCGATCAGCGTGGCGACGGTGCCGAACACGACGTCCCAGACAGCGGCGCCGGTCAACAGATTGGACAGAAAACACCCGATCACAAGACCGGGGATCGCCGCGCTCGTGAAGAACGGCAGGATGGTCAGCGCTTCGGAAAGCCGGAACCGGATCACGTTCGTGCCGGACAGCCCGAATTGCGCGGACAGCACGGTCAGCACGACGTAGAGCGCCGCGATGAACGCCGCTTTGGTGATATAAGTGGTTGTATGACGATATGATTTGCTCATTTGGATGATTCCTTCTTCAGCGGTTCTTTTTGAACGGCAGTCAGGATGGTTCTCTGCCTGCGCTGTTTCAGGTACTGCGCGGTCCAGTATCCGAGCCGCACGAGCCCGTCCAGCGCGCCGCAGGCGGCAAACGAGATCGTGAACGCCCATGCAATGCTTTGCGGGATCACAAGGTACCCGAGCCCGAACAGCGTACAAACGGCGCCTTCGATGAAATTCAGAATGCGGAGGAACGATTTTTTCTCCCGCTTGAGACCTTTCTTGACGACCGTAAAATACGCAAGCGCAAGGCTCAGGATCCCGTAAAGCACGCTGCCGATCAGGAACATGGCGTGCTCCTTGAAATACAGGCTTGCCGCCAGCGCCAGGATCATGCCGAGAAGCACGAACCGTCCCCGCATGCCGTCAAGCTTGCCGTGCTGCCGGATGAGCCGTCGGATGAGGAGCACCGTCTGTATGCCCGCGAGCGCCGTCAGAATGATGACTGTCGTCAGCTGAAACAGAACGCCGGACAGGAAGAACAGGATCACGCCCGCGAGGATCAGTCCGATCCCCTGCACGCGCAGATCGGAGAAGATGCGCTTGAGCTTTTCGGTTTTCGTTTCCGGCAGCGGGCGGATGGTGTCCTCGAACAGCAGCTTGTTCGGCAGCTTTGCAAACGTCTTTCTGGTCGTCGCGCTGACGCCGGTGAGCCGGATCAGCACAGACTGCAGCCGGTCGAGATCGAGCTGCTCCAGCGATTCGGTCCCGTCCGCGGATAAGGCGTCGAACAGCTCATTGGAGAAGACCGCGCGATCCTGCTGCGGAACGCTTTCGACCCAGTCGTTCATCAGATGATTGATCTGCCTGCTCATCGGATCGTTCTGTTCGACGAGTGCGAGGGAGCCGTGCTCGATCATCCACGACGCAAGGGAGTGCTGCAGAAGACCTTCCTGCGTGGACCGCACGATGCGCGTGTCCGTAATCTGCGGTTCAAACAGCATGCCGATGATGTCAAACTCCGGGATGATGCGCGTGGTTTTCGGATCGATCCGCTTATCCAGCGCCGGATCCAGCACCTCGGGGCAGAAGCCCGGACCGTCCAGAAGGTAAACATGCCGGACCTTTTCCCACTGCTCGTCGCGCAGCATGCAGGCGGCGTACTGCGCCTGATTCGCGCCCTTCGAATGCCCGCCGATGTACCACACGCCGTCGTCGATCATGCGTTCGGCGTAGGCGAGCGACAGCATCTGCGCCTCCGTCTGCGTAAACGAGATCATGCAGTCCTCGCGCCAGCCGGCGATGGAGGCGTCCGTGCCGCGGTATGCAATGAACGAGAACTCCGGCGCGTGAAAGGTCACCGCCGAAAACTGCAGAGGCGGGTCCGAACGCAGCGATTCCTCATAGTCGGACATGCGAAGGCTGCCGAAGCGCCTGGAACGCACCGCCGCGGCAAAGATCTCTCCGTTGCCGAGATCGCCGCCCGTGATTTCGAGCTTTGCCTCTCCGGCTTCGATCATGGGAAGACAGTCGGAAACGGTGTATTCCGGCTTTTCCGCGGCAAAAACCGGCTTGAGATCGTAATAACTGATGATACACAGGATCAGCGCATCCGCTTCGCGAAACGGATACGCGCGAAAATCCAGATCCCCGATCCATTGAATGTAATCTGTCAGTCTGTCCATAGAATGCTCCCATCGATCTTTTCGGAACGCGAA
Source organism: uncultured Clostridia bacterium (assembly GCA_947168855.1). Taxonomy (GTDB): domain Bacteria; phylum Bacillota; class Clostridia; order Christensenellales; family CAG-138; genus UBA3792. The sequence continues at coordinate 163,396 of CAMVNO010000005.1, read as the reverse complement.
ACGAGCGCTCGCCGTAAAATCAATACTTGACTATCATATCATTTTTTCAGGCGCATTTCAAGTATGCGTTATGCCGCCGATCGAAAAAGACCTTGTGAAAACGAACGATTTACGGTATAATGATCGGAAAGTGCAGCGGAGGGAATGCAATGAAGGCGTTTTTCGAGTATTTTTTCGGCAAAGGCGATGAAGTCGAGTTCCGGAATTTCACGCTTGCCCATTTTCTGCCGATCCTTTTGATGATCGCGATCATCGTGCTGATTTACGTGTTCCGCGACCGGATCAGAAACAGCAAGCGGGAAAAGAACCTGCGCCTTGCGCTGGCGCTCATCATGATCATTTGCGAAATGTCCTATTTCTGGCGGCTCGTCGGCGTGCCGTCGCTCGGCGCGAACCCGCAGGATCACCTGCCGATCACGCTGTGCGGCTGGGGCGTCATCTTCGGAAGCTATATGCTCGTCACAAAGAATCAGACGCTGTTCGATATCCCGTATTTCTGGCTGTTCTCCGGCACGATCTTCGCGCTGATCACGCCGACGGTCATCACGTACACGGGTCCGACGCGCTTTCGTTATTATCAGTTCTGACTCGAGCACACCACGGGCTATATCGCGGTCTTTTACATGATCTTCGTGCACGGAATGCGCCCGACGTGGAGATCGTTCATCAAGGCGTACATCGCAACGGTCGTCATGGCGGCGATCGCGTTTGTCGCCAACATGCTCATCGGCGGGGAGGCGAACTACCTCTACATGGCAAAGCCGGAGGCAACGAAATCCATTCTGGACTTCCTGCCCGCAAACTACGCGCTGCGCGTGCTGTTCATGGCGGCGGCGGTCACGCTGCTGTTCTTCCTGTCCTATCTGCCGTGGCTGATCCGGGACCGGAAGGCAAAAAAGGCGATCGCGGTCAGAACCGCAGAAGATTGATCCCGGTCTGCGGATCCGGCGCGCGGTCGACCGCGCCGTTTATCACGCGGATCACCATTTCGCAGGTCACGGAAACCACCGCGCGGTTCAGATGCCCGCCGAAGATCTCGCAGGCGGCGTTGCCCGCGCTCATATGCAGATGCTGATAGAACGCGCCGTCCTTTTCGGTGATCGTGCCGACGAGAGATACGATCTCGTGCGGACCGGTAAAGGTTCTGGAATCGTAGCGCTTTTTCGCGACGTCGTATACGCCGACGGTAAAATCGTCCGTCGCGCCGAGCGCGGAAACGCTTGCAAGCCGGATATGCTCCTTTTCCGCAACCGTCTTCAACGTTTCGACGATCTCCTCGCCGCGGTCGATCCGAAGCAGGATCGTGTCGTTGAATCTTTTGTACTCCATGGCTTCCTCCGTTTTTACCAAATGAAATTCGATTTGAGCATCTCGCCGTTGTCGACGAGAATGTCCTCGCCGGTGATCGAGCGGTTTTCGACGGTCAATGCGCAGCTCAGCGCCGCAATCTCGTCGGCGTCCGCCCATTTTCCGAGCAATGTTTCGTTCTTGACCGCCGCATACAGCGCTTCGCTTTCCAAAATGTGCGCGTTTGCGGGCGTGACCACGCCGCCGGGAGAGATGGAATTCACCGTGATCCCGCGCTTGCCCAAGGCGTTCGCAAGATACTTCATGTAGCCGACGATCCCGGCTTTGCTCGCGACGTAATACGGAAACTCCGCGCCGTTGCGCGCCGAGGCGGACGCAATGAACAGGATCGAACGAAGCGCGGGCGAATCCAGAAACCGCTCGGTAAAGCGGATCGTGCCCGAAAGGTTCACGTCGATCGCGTCGGTTTCTTCGAGCGTGCCCGCGTTGTTGATGAGGATCTCCGGATCGGGAATATCAAGCGGGCGTTCGTCGCGGATGTCGCGCGTAAAATGCGTGTAGTTCGGGTGTTCGATCGCGGCGGGGCAGAGATCCACGCCGAAAACCGCGTGTCCTTCGGTTAAAAACCGTTCGGCGATCGCTTTGCCGATGCCGCGGGAAGTGCCGGTGATCAATACGTTCATGCCGCCGCTCCTTCCGGGACCGGGATCCGGCGATCCGTGATCCGCTTTGCGATGCGATAGCCCAGCGGCGAGAACACGACCTCAAAGAGCAGCTCGCACACGGCGCCGGTGAGCGCGCAGGTCAGGCACTGCAGCATGGTCCAGCCGAAGAAGATCCGGCTCACGAGCAGCGCAAAGACGAGGTTGTCGACGAACTGACCGACGAATGTGGACACATACGACCGCAGCGCGAAACGCCCGAAGCCTTCTCTCTTTTTGAGCAGCTTTCCGATGCCGTAGTTTAAGAAATTGTTGACGAACGCGGACACGAGAAACGCAACCGAGCTGCCGAGAATAATGTACCACGTGCCGGCAAACGTGCCGTCGAGCGCGGCGTTGATCACGGCTTCGCTGCCCTCGACGAAGCTTTCGCCCCACACGCCGGGGATACGGCTTGCGAGAAAGAAGATCCCCGCCATAAAGAGATTCAGCGCGAGCGCAAAGACCGAGAACAGCGTTGCCGCGCGCGGACCGTAGCAGTGGGTGAGGATGTCCATGGTGAGAAACGTCAGCCACGAGAGGATGATCCCGCAGTCGAGCGCAAGCCAGTCGAGCCCGGTGTCGATGCTTTTGTTCGCCAGAAGATTCATGCCGACAATGGACAGAACGGTCAGCGTCAGAAGAAGCGGGGGAACGGTTTTCAGCATTTCGCGAAATTCCGCGATCGTTTTTTTCATGGGAAAGAACACTCCTTGTTTTTTTGCGGTGGTTACCAAGAGACACCGTTTGCGTCCGCGGGGGACGAACTGCATCATATCATAATGCCTTCCAAAATGCAAGCGCGGCATTGCCCGTCCGCAAACGAAAAACGGCGCAGAAAGACGGGAGATGATCGCGGATCAGCAAAAAGCCGGCTTGTGTTTTTGAAAAACGGATGATATAATCAAAATGATTGAAGGATCGTTGAAAGAATCGGGATCATACAGTTCGGCGCCGCGGATATGCGCAGATCCCGAACGCTATATGAACAGGTTCCGGACGATCCCGAAATCGATAAAAAAGGGGGATTCATCGATGAAGAAAAACACGGGGTTGAAAATGATTGCTGTCGCCGCTCTGGCAGTTTTGTTGCTGGGGTCGGTCGCCTGTCTGCCGGGCGGCAGACTGGAATGGGTCACGGATACGCCTGCACCGGCGCAGGAACCGACCGAACCGAAAGAGGATACGACCGAGCCGATCGGGCAGCCGACCGAACCGAAAGAGGATACGACAGAGTCGACGGAGGAATCGCCGGTCAGGAAGAGCGGAAAGTCGGTTCTCTCTGCAAAAGAGCTTTCGTTGTATGACGTAGTGACCTTCGGCAGATATATCCAGACCGAAATGGGTTCCGAAACGCCCATCGAATGGTACGTCATTAAGATTGACGGCAATAAGGTCCGGCTGATGTCCAAATACTGCCTTGACAGCTGTCGGTATCACAGCGGCAAGTTCGATATGGTGGAGTTTGAAGACTCCGAATTGTACCGCTGGCTGAATAAAGAGTTCAAAAAAGACGCGTTCTCCGATGAGGAACGCCAGATGCTCACAAACGGCGTTACGCTGCTGAACCGATCGGAAGCCAAGAAACTGCCGCTGGAGTATCGAAAGGCGAAGGCTACGGAATACGCAATTGAAGTGCGCGGATTCAACGAGAAGAAGGATTTCTGGTGGCTTGGTGAAAGCTGCGAGGACCCCGCTTATGAATGGGATGACGAAACATGGGACTATGTGGAGTGCTACTGTGCGTATGCCATGAAAGGCGATGGGGAGGACATCTGGAGCTTCGCGATGACGTTTCACGGAAAGGGCGTACGCCCCGTAATCACAATCCAGTTTTAACAGACAGAACAGCGCCCCGAACACAATCGTTGGGGGCGCTTTTTTGATTGTTTACAGCGTGAATTTCACATAGGTCTTCTTGCCTTTTCTGATCTTCACGCCAGCCTTGAGCTGTTCCTCGGTGACGTTCATCCACGTGTCGTCGACGCGTTCGCCGTCCAGCGAGATCGAGCCCTGCTCGATGAGTGTTCTGACCTTTCCCTTGGACTTGTCGATGCAGCCCAGAAGAAGCATGTCGACAATGTTGATCTTTCCGTCAACGATCGCATCCGCGGGAACCGCAAATGACGGCATGTTCGCGTCGTCGCCTGCGCCGCTAAACAGCGCGCGCGCCGCGGTCTGCGCCTTGATTGCTTCCTCCTCGCCGTGCACGAGCTTGGTGAGCTCGAACGCAAGGATCTCCTTCTTTTCGTTGATGCGGCTTCCGTCCCAGCGGTCCATTTCGTCGATCGTTTCGATCGGGATGAAGGTCAGCATGCGGATGCATTTCATCACGTCCGCGTCGTCGACGTTGCGCCAGTACTGATAGAACTCGAACGGCGTGGTCTTGTTCGGATCGAGCCAGACCGCGTTGCCGGCGGTCTTGCCCATCTTCTTGCCCTGCGAGTCGGTCAAGAGCGTGATCGTCATCGCGTACGCGTCCTTGCCGAGCTTGCGGCGAATCAGCTCCGTGCCGCCGAGCATGTTCGACCACTGATCGTCGCCGCCGAACTGCATGTTGCAGCCGTGGTTCATGTACAGATAGTAGAAGTCGTAGCTCTGCATGATCATGTAGTTGAACTCGAGGAAGGAGAGACCTTTCTCCATGCGCTGCTTATAGCACTCCGCGCGGAGCATGTTGTTGACCGAGAAGCACGTGCCGACCTCGCGCAGCATGTCCACATAGTTGAGCTTTAAGAGCCAGTCGGCGTTGTTGACCATCTCCGCCTTGCCCTCGCCGAACTCAATGAAGCGCTCCATCTGCCGCTTGAAGCATTCCGCGTTGTGGTCGATGTCTTCCTTGGTCAGCATCTTGCGCATGTCGGTTCTGCCCGAGGGGTCGCCGATCATGGTCGTGCCGCCGCCGATCAGCGCGACCGGCTTGTTGCCCGCCATCTGCAGACGCTTCATCAGCGTCAGCGCCATGAAGTGCCCCGCCGTCAGACTGTCCGCGGTGCAGTCGAAGCCGATATAGAACTTCGCGCCGCCGTTGTTGATGAGATTTCTGATCTCCGCTTCGTCCGTGACCTGCGCGATCAGTCCGCGCGCTTTCAGTTCCTCATAAATCTGCATGGTGTCATCCTCCTGTTATATCAGAAAAAAAGTCCGTTTTTCGTTCGATAATCGTGAGAAATTATATACGATAACCCGGACTGTGTCAAGCCTTTTATGCGGCACGCCGTCTTTGACTTTGCGGGGAAAAGCTGATAGAATAAACGCATGGAACATCACGGACTGTATCATAATGAAATCCCCGCGGCGGTCGGCGAATGCATCGCGGCGCCGTGCCTTAAGCGGCTCAAAGCCGTCGGCATGAACTGCGGCTGCGAGTATACGGCGTTTCCGCGGTTTGCGGGTTTATCGCCGTATTCGCGGTTCGATCACAGCCTCGGCGTCGCCCTGATCGTGTGGCATTTCACGCAGGATGAAAAACAGGCGGTTGCGGGGCTTCTGCACGATGTCGCAACGCCCGTGTTTGCGCACGTCGTGGACTTTTTAAGAGGCGACTACCTTGTGCAGGAATCGACCGAGGACGGCACCCGCGCGATCATCGAGGGCGACGAAGCGCTGCAGCGCGTTCTTCGCGCGCACGGGTTCGTAACCGACGGCGTCTGCGATTATCACATCTATCCGATCGCGGACAACGATTCGCCGTGTCTTTCCGCCGACCGGCTCGAATATACGCTCGGGAACCTGCTGAATTACCGCATCCGTACGATCGACGAGGTCAAAGCGTTCTATGCGGACCTGTCTGTCGGCACAAATGAGAACGGCGCGCCGGAGCTGGTGTTTTCGGACGCAAGGCTTGCAGAGAATTTTGCGTTTGCGTCGCTTGCGTGCTCGAAGATCTACGTCTCCGACGAGGATCGCTTCGCGATGCAGATGCTGTCCGAGCTGTTGAAGGACGCGATCGGTCTCGGCGTGCTGACCGAAGCCGACCTCTATACGACCGAGCCGGAGGTTAGCGCAAAGCTTTTGCGGGACGAACGGACCGCCGCGGCATGGCGCCGCTATCGCGCATATCATGTGATGCGCCGCGCCGAAACGCCGGTAGGCGAAGGGCAATGGCGCAGGATCGCGGCGAAGAAGCGGTACATCGACCCGCTGATCCGAGGCGTCGGACGCGTTTCCGCGTATTCGGACGCGTTTCGCATCGCAAGGGACGCGTTCCTTTCCGATCCGCAGACGGACTGGATCGCGGGAGAATGAGAATAAGAAAACGGCTTTCCCGGAAAGGAAAGCCGTTTTTGCATTTTGGGTTTACCGCACCACGAGCCCGGTTTCGTTCGCGTCGAGCGTGAGCGTCGCGCCCTCGGCGGGGGATTCGCGGATGATGTAGCGCGCAAGGAGCGATTCCGCGTGCGACTGGATGAACCGCTTCAGAGGACGCGCGCCGAACTGCGGATCGGAGCCGTTTTCGACGATGTACGCCTTTGCCGCGTCGGTGACTTCGAGACGGTAGCTTCTCGATTCAAGCCGCTTTTCGAGGTCCTTGAACAGCAGCTCGACGATGTTCTTGAGGTTTTCGCCGGTCAAAGGCTTAAAGAACGCGATCTCGTCGAGACGGTTGATGAACTCCGGACGGAAGCGGGTCTTCAGCTCGTTGCGCACCCAGTCCTCGACGCCGGGCTTCAGGTGCCCGTCGGCGTCCATGCCGTCTAAAAGCGTGTCGGAGCCGATGTTCGAGGTCAGGATGATGATCGTGTTCTTGAAATCGACCGTGCGTCCCTGTCCGTCGGTGATCCTGCCGTCGTCAAGCACCTGTAATAGCACGTTCAGCACGTCCGGATGCGCCTTTTCGACCTCGTCGAACAGCACGACCGCATACGGCTTTCTGCGGACCGCCTCGGTGAGCTGCCCGCCCTCGTCGTAGCCGACGTATCCCGGAGGCGCCCCGATGAGCCGCGACACGGAGTACTGCTCCATGTATTCGCTCATGTCGATCCGCACCATATTGCGCTCGCTGTCGAACAGCGCTTCGGCAAGCGCTTTGCAAAGCTCCGTCTTGCCGACGCCGGTGGGGCCGAGAAACAGGAACGAGCCGATCGGGCGGTTCGGGTTCTGAATGCCCGCGCGGGAACGAAGGATCGCGTCGCACACACGCTGCACCGCGTCGTCCTGTCCGACGATGCGCTGATGCAGGACCTCGTCGAGATGCAGCAGCTTCTTGCGCTCGCTCTCCAGGAGCTTCGACACCGGAATGCCGGTCCATCTTGCCACGATCTGGGCGATCTCCTCTTCGGTGACGTGATCGCGCAGCAGCGTGTTTTCGCGGTTCGCGTTCTTCGCTTCGGCTTCCTGAAGCTCTTTCTGCAGCTGCGGCAGCTTGCCGTATTTGAGTTCCGCCGCCTTGTTGAGGTCGTAGGCGTTTTCCGCCGCGGTGATCTCGTTGCTGACGGTCTCGATCTGCTCCCGGAGGCTCTGGACCTTCGAAATCTCGACCTTTTCGGCTTCCCATTTCGCCTTCATGGCGTTGAATTCGTCGCGCTGTTCGGATAGCTGCTTTTCGATCTCCTCAAGGTGCGCCTTGGATTTCGGATCGTCGTCCTGCTTCAGGGAGGTCTCTTCGATTTCCAGCTGCATGATGCGGCGCATCTTTTCGTCCATCTCGCTCGGCATCGAGTTCATCTCGGTCTTGATGAGCGCGCACGCCTCGTCCACGAGGTCGATCGCCTTGTCGGGCAGGAACCGGTCGGAGATATAGCGATCACTGAGCGTTGCCGCCGCGATCAGCGCCGCGTCGTGGATCTTCACGCCGTGGAAGACCTCGTAGCGCTCCTCGAGCCCTCTGAGGATCGAGATCGTGTCCTCCACGCTCGGCTCCTCGACCGTGACCGGCTGGAACCGGCGTTCGAGCGCCGCGTCCTTTTCGATGTATTTCCGGTACTCATCGAGCGTCGTTGCGCCGATGCAGTGCAGCTCGCCGCGCGCGAGCATCGGCTTTAAGAGGTTGCCCGCGTCCATCGCGCCGTCGGTTTTGCCCGCGCCGACGATGGTGTGCAGCTCGTCGATGAACAGAATGATCCTGCCGTCGCTCTTCTTGATCTCCTCGAGGACCGCCTTCAACCGCTCCTCGAATTCGCCGCGGTACTTCGCGCCTGCGACCAGCGCGCCCATGTCGAGGGAGAACAGGCTGCGATCCTTCAGGTTATCCGGCACGTCGCCGCGCACGATTCTGAGCGCAAGCCCTTCGACGATCGCTGTCTTGCCGACGCCGGGTTCGCCGATCAGACACGGGTTGTTCTTCGTTTTGCGCGACAGGATGCGGATGACGCTGCGGATCTCGTTGTCCCTGCCGATGACCGGGTCGATCTTATGCGCTTTCGCAAGTTCTACAAGGTCCTGCCCGTACTTTTTCAGCACGTCGTAGGTCCCTTCGGGGTTGTCGGTGTTGACCGAACGGTTTCCGCGCACCGCTTTCAGCGCCGCAAGGTACGCATCCTTTGTGATATTGAACGCGCGGAACAGCTTTTTCGTCGCCTCGTCCGGCTGCGTAAGAAGCCCGAGCATCAGGTGCTCGACCGAAACGTACGCGTCGCCCATGCGCTTCGCCTGCGCGTCCGCCTCGGCGATCGCGCGGGAGAGACCCGGCGTCACGCCGCTCTGCTGTCCGTCGCCGGAGTAAGTGAGAAGCCCTCCGATCGCGCGGTCGACCGCGGTTCTGAGTCCCGCAACGTCGATCTGCATCGAGCCGAACAGCTGCGCGTTGAGATCGTCGTTTTCGTCGATCAGCGCCTTCAGAAGATGCAGCTGCTCCACCTGCGTGTTGCGGTTCGCGTCCGCAAACTGCTGCGCGGTCTGGATCGCCTCCAAAGATTTTTGTGTGAATCGGTTTGCATTCATATGCTTCGCCTCCCATCAAACGGCATCGCCGTATTTCGTCGTTTTAGCACTCTCTGTATCCGAGTGCTAAACATATCATAGCACAGTTTATGCAAAATGCAATACATCTGCCGATGAGTTTGCTTTCGTGTCACAATTCTTTCAAATTGCCGTGAAAATCTCCCCGCGCGTCTTGCGGAGCGGGCGCGGGTGGTGGTATAATTTCCATAGAAATCGGAGGGGGAGACGGAGCATGGGGAACGACCGGATGATCGCGTACTGCGGCGTGAACTGCGCTGTCTGCCCGGATTGTACGCAAGGCAAGTGCTCCGGCTGCCGCGACACCGCATGGGGCGACGATCCGTGCCTGCCGGTCGGATGCTGCCGGGCAAAGGGGATCGAGGCTTGCGGACAATGCGAGACGTTCCCGTGCGGGGACATGGCGGGATTCTATGAGGAATCCGAAGGACACAGAGAAGCTTACCGGCGCATGTGCGCCGTACGCAATACACAATAACGGGAGGTATCTTATGGGTGTGTTTTCCAAGTATCATCGCTTTCATGAGGAGGGCGAACAGGCGAACGTCAACAATGTGGAACGGTTCGGCGAGCCGGCGCGTTCGCTGTACACATCTTCGAAGGTCTTTTCGCTGCATCATCGCATCGAGGTGACAGATGACGCCGGGCAGGTCGTATACCGCGCCGAGAGCAAGGCGATCTCCCTGCATGACCGTACGCAGATCTTCGACGCACAGGATAACCTTGTCGCAAAGATGTGGAAAAAGATCCTGACTCTGCACGAGCGTCACTTCATCGAAATGGCGGACGGGACGGATTTCCAGCTTTCCAACGAGCTTTGGCATCTCGTCAAGGACATCACAAACGTCGAGGGGCTCGGCTGGCAGCTCAGAGGCAACATCATGGCGCTCAACTTCGAGCTGTATGACGTCGACGGCAGCATCATTGCGGTGATCGGGCAGAAGATGTTCTCGCTCCACGACAAGTACTGCATCGACATCTACAAGCCGGAGCACGAGCAGAAGGTCATTACGATCCTCATCACGCTGCAGCACATGATCCGTGACCGTGAAAACGCGGCGGCGGCTTCGTCCTCGTCTTCCTCGAGCTCGGGAAACTGAACTATGCGGCAGCCGATCCGTTCAAAGGAGGACATGGAACGGCTGATCGAAACCTTCGGGTTTCTGCCGTTCTTCGAAAACGGGATCCCGGGCTTCTCGCTTGAGGAGCACACGCCGCGCGAGCTTTGGTACAACGGCTCCGTCGACGGGCGCGACGACTGGCCGGTCTGGGACTGGAAGGGCCCTGTCGCAAGCGCGGGACGGTGCATGTACGGCAAGTTCTTTCAGAAGAAGGCGGGGTTTATCGATCGCGAATGGATCCCGGATTTTCTGAACGTGCGCCGCGACGGCATGACCTTCGACGAATGGTATGAGGACGGGCTGGTTTTTTATAAGGATAAGCAGCTTCTTGACGCCGTGCGCACCTACGGCTCAATGCTGACGCCGCACCTAAAGCAGCAGTGCAATTATCATAAGGGCGGCAACACGGGCTTCGACACGGCGGTGACGCGGCTGATGATGCAGGGCTGGCTCTGCATCTCGGATTTCGTCTATCGGCTGGACAGGTTCGGAAAGGAATACGGCTGGGGCGTTGCGCTCTACACCACGCCCGAGGCGCAGTTCGGCGAGGACGCGCTCTTCTGTCCGCGCACGCCGGACGAATCGCGCGAACGCATCCTCGCGCATCTTTCCGCGCTCTTTCCGCACGCGCCGGAGAGTGCGCTTTTGAAGATGATCGGATCAAACACAGCAAACGGGAGGCAGCTATGACGGAACGCGAGTTATCTTTGCTCAAGGCGCTTTCGGAGGCGAACGCACCGAGCGGCTTCGAGGACGAAACGGTCCGCGCCGCAAGGGCGGCGATCGGGGACGTCTGCCGGGTCGAAGAGGATCATCTTCGCAATCTGTATCTGTACCGCAGGCGGAACACCGGCGATAAGCCCGTTCTGATGCTCGACGCGCACAGCGACGAGGTCGGCTTCATGGTGCATTCGATCCGTCCCTCCGGCACGCTGCGCGTTGTGCCGCTCGGCGGATGGAACCGCGCGACGCTACCCGGCACAAGGGTGCTGGTCCGTAATCGCGAGGGGAAATGGATCCCCGGGGTGATCGTCGCCAAGCCGCCGCATTTTATGAGCGCGGCGGAAAAGGAGCGGCAGGGGACGCCCGAGATCCGCGATCTTGCGGTCGATATCGGGGCTCGAAGCGCAGAGGAGGCGGAGAAGTCCTTCGGGATCCGCATCGGCGAGCCGGTCGTGCCGGACGCGCCGTTCCGGTATGATGAAGAACACGGATTGCTTTTCGGCAAGGCGTTCGACTGCCGGATCGGCTGCGCGGCGCTTCTGGAGGTCATGCGGCGCATCGCGGACGAGGACCTTGCGATCGACGTCGTCGGCGCGCTGTCGGTGCAGGAGGAGGTCGGCGAACGCGGCTGCAAGGTCACGACGAACCGCATCCGTCCCGATGCGGCGCTCGTGTTCGAGGGCTGTCCCGCGGACGATACCTTCGGCGAGCCGTATGCCATGCAGACAAAGCTCGGGCACGGACCGATGATCCGCTTTATGGATAACTCGGTCATCTGCAATCCGCGGTTTGTGCGGTACGCGCTCGATCTGGCGAACGAAAAGGGCATTCCCGCGCAGGCGGCGGTCCGCGAGGGCGGCGGCAACGACGCGGCGATCATTCAATCCGAGCTTTTCGGCGCGCCCGCGATCGTGCTCGGCGTGCCCGTGCGCTATATCCATACACCCGCCTGCATTGCGGCGGAAGCGGATTACGACGCAACGGTGGAGCTTGCGCTTGCGCTGATCCGCGCATTGAACCAATCGGTCATCAAAGCATTTTAATAAAATCAGGAGGCAGCTATGAACGGAGATTTCACCCTGTATACACCTACGAAGGTCGTGTTCGGTCACGACGTGGAAATAAGCGCGGGCGCCATGGTCAAGGCGTTCGGCGGCAAAAAAGTGCTGATCCACTACGGCGGCAAAAGCGCCGTGAAGTCCGGGCTTTTAAAGCGTGTGCAGGATTCGCTGACCGCCGAGGAGATCGACTATGTATCGCTGGGCGGCGTGGTGCCGAACCCGCGGCTCGAGAAGGTCTATGAGGGCGTGAAGCTGTGCAAGGCGTACGGCGTCGATTTCATTCTGGCAGTCGGCGGCGGCAGCGTCATCGACTCGGCAAAGGCGATCGCCTACGCGCTTGCGGAACCGGAAAAGGACGTCAAAGAGCTCTATGAGCACACCCGCGCGCCGAAGGCGTGCTTCCCGATCGGCGTGGTGCTGACGCTTGCGGCGTCCGGCAGCGAGATGAGCGACAGCAGCGTCATCTCGTACGAGGACAAGAAGCGCGGCGTGAACAGCGACCTGTGCCGCCCGAAGTTCGCACTGATGGATCCGGCGCTCACGAAGACGCTGCCCGCGTATCAGACTGCGGCGGGCTGTTCGGACATCCTGATGCACACGATGGAGCGCTATTTTGTCAACGGGCACCGCATGGAGCTCACCGACGCGATCGCCGAGGGACTTCTGAAAACCGTCATGCGCTACGCCGTCGTGCTCCGGGACGACCCCGAAAACTACGAAGCCCGCGCGGAGATCATGTGGGCGGGCTCGCTCTCGCACAACGGGCTCACCGGCTGCGGCAACGATGCGGGCGACTGGGCGTGCCACCGGCTCGAGCACGAGCTCGGCGCGCTGTACGACGTGACCCACGGCGCGGGGCTTACCGCCATGTGGGGAAGCTGGGCGCGCTACGTCATGCACAACTGCATGCATCGGTTCGTGCGGTTTGCCATGTACGTCATGGACGTAAAGCCCTGCCCAACCGACGAGGAGACGGCGATCAAAGGCATCGAGGCGACGGAAGATTTCTTCCGGTCGATCGGCATGCCGACAAATCTTTCGGAGCTCGGCGTTTCGCCCTCCGAGGACGACCTGAAGCTCCTTGCGAAAAACTGCGCGGTCGCGGTCGGCGGCAAGGTCGGCAGCGCCATGGTGCTCCGTGAATCCGACATGGAAGCGATCTATAAGATGGCGGCGAAATAAGACGGCAGCGACTTCACAGAGGCACTTCAAAAAGAAGTGTCTCTTTTTTTATAAAAACACTTGACAAGTATATCGAGGTGCGATATAGTATATACATCGAAGCTCGATATATCGAACCGAGATAGTCAAGGAGGACCTATGAACGATAAAATCAAAAAGGTCTACGTTCCGATGACCGAATCCGGCTTCTATATCCTGTTTTGCCTGCAGACGCCGCAGCACGGATACGGGATCAGCCAGCAGGTAAAAAAACTGACCGGCGGCGCCGTCGTCATCGGCGCGGGGACCATGTACGGAACGCTTTCCAAGATGGAGAAGGACGGGCTGATCCGTTTTTACAGCGAGGAGGACAAGCGGCGGCTGTATCAGCTTACGGAGCTCGGCAGAGAGGTCCTGGGAATCGAGATCAAAAGGATCGAACGACTTTACAAAAACAGCAGGGGGGAGAACATCGATGCGTAAAATCAAGATTCGTTTTTACACGATCGCCGACTATGAGGACGAAGAACTGTGGCTCCGCAGGCAGCACCAGAACGGCTGGAAGCTCGTCAAAATGACGTCGCCGTGTTTCTATACGTTTGAATCCTGCGAACCGGAAGACGTCGTTTACCGGCTGGATTATAAGAACGGTGAGCAGACCGAGGAATACCTGCAGATGCTGAGGGACTTCGGCTGGGAATACTTTTTCCACTTGTTCGGCTGGCTGTATTTCCGGAAACCCGCAAGCGCGGCGAAGACGGAGGGGGAGGAGGAGCTGTTCAGTGACAACGCTTCCCGTGTGGAGATGGCAGAGCATGTCACGCGGACCAGACTGATCCCGCTCATGGTGATCTTCCTCTGCTGCGTGATCCCGAATCTGATCAACGCGATGAACGGCGTCATGGGCAGACTCAGCACGTTCTTCGGCTTCTTTTTCGGCGTCATGTTCGGGATCTATCTGTACATGATCATCCACAGCGGGATCAAGCTGAACCGCATCCGGGCAAAGTATAAGGACTGACTGCACCTGTAAGACGTCATGCAAAAACCTCCCCGCAGGGAGGTTTTGGTATGTTACATATTGCCGGGGCGTCGGGGTCGACGCCCCCTACGGGTAAAACGGATCGTAGGGGAAGGTATCACCTTCCCGCAATGTCTTTTAGCACTTCCGCGGTCGCGTCGACGAGCGTCGCCGCCGCCATCTCGGGATCGCGGAGGATCGCGGCGCGCTGCGCGTTTTTGAGCATCCAGATCTCCTCGATCTGCAGCTTGTCAAAGGCGATCGAGAGCATGGAGAGCCCGAACCGCTTCAGAAACCCGTCGCGCACCGCGTCCGCCACCGCTGCGGCAAGGTCGGCTGTATGCTTCGGAAGCTCGTGCGGGCGGATCCCGCTTTGAAACAGCGTGCCGACGGCTGCCGAAAGCGCGGAGACGATCTCCGCATCCAGCTGCGGCTTCAGGTCCTTTCGCTCAAAGGATTCCCGCACGTTGCCGATCGCGTGATACAGCGCGGCGGGATCCCCGACGCGATAGGAATACATGCCCGCAAGCGAAACGGACAGATCGAAGTCCGCGTCCATATTGTCGTCGCGCACGCGAACAAACACCGGCGCGGGCGTTTCGAATGCGTTGCCGTGACACTCCTTTGTGTTGATGTAATAGACGCGCTGCCGGAACGGCTGCACGTCGCCGCCGCCGAAGCCGACGCGTTCGATGACGTCGTGAAAATATCCCGCGACGCCTGCGGGGCGGTCCGGATCGACGTACTCATGTTCGCCGGGCTCGGTCACGACGTTGACCACCTTCCCGCGCGAAACGACGATGAGCGCCTGCCCGTCCGCAACGGACAGCAGCGAACCGCTTGTGATGACCTCGTCGTCCGTGCGGTCGTTGGCGCTGCGCCCGGAAACGTGCTTGTGACCGCGCGCCATCAGCACGTCGACGGGAAGCGCATCCATGAAGAACGCTTCTTTCCATTGTTCCCTGGCAACGCTGCCGAGGGAAGATGTGATCGCTCGAATAATGCCCATGTTATTCCTTTCCCTGCTGCCGGCACCAGGTGTTCATGACGAGCTTCACGGGCAAAAGCTTCACAAGCCGCACCTGCATCCGCACCGGGAAGCCGAGAATCGAGACGGTTTTTTTCTTTTTGAGGTCTTTCATCGCGCGTTCCACAACCTGTTCTGCCGTATACCAGCGGTCGAAATAGCGGATCGTGTCGTCATGCTTCGCGCGGTCGAAGAACTCGGTTTTGATCCAGCCGGGGCAGACGCACAGTACATGGATCCCGCGGGGCTTCAATTCGCGCCCGAGCGCGCGGGAAAAGCTCAGCACATACGCCTTCGACGCCGCGTAGACCGTCATGTACGGCACGGGCTGCCAGCTCGAGTTGGAGCCGAGGTTCACGATCGTGTCGCCGTTTTGCATGTACGGGAGCGAAAGAAGGCACATCGCGGACAGCGCCGTGTCGTTCAGCGCAACGATGCCGAGCTGGTTTTCGACGTCAAGATCCCCGGCGGCGCCGAACAGCCCGTAGCCCGCCGCATTGACGAGGATCCGGATCTCCGGCTTTTCCGCTTCGAGCAGCGCCTTGTACGCATGCTGATTCTCCGGCGCGGAAAGATCCCAGCCGAGCGCGCGCACCGGCGTTCTGCATTCCGATCTGAGCGATTCGAGCCGCTCGGCTCTCCTTGCGATCACCCAAAGCTCGTCGAGGTCGAACGCCTTGTCGACCGCCTTTGCAAATTCTCTGCCCATGCCGCTTGACGCGCCCGTAATGACTGCGATCCGCATATGTTCCTCCGATCATACCGTGTTTTTATCAGTATACCCGATTTGCGGCGGGAATTCCAGTCCCAAAGAAAAAACCTCCCCGGGCGGGGAGGTCGGATATGCGGTGGTTATGCGCCGTAGGTGCACAGCGCGCCGAAATCGAAGTCGATCACGAACTGCAGCGCTGCGCCGCCTTCGAGGTCTTCATAGACATAGACCAGCGCGTAGTGCGGCACGGGATTCGGTACGACCGGCGAAATCTTGCACAGCAGGCAGCGGTTCGTTCCCGCAACGACCTGCGTCGCGATGTTTGCGATCGGCTCATAGCTTGCGCCGACCAGCTCCGCCAGCGCCTTTTCAAGCTTTGCGCGGATCTCGTCGGTGATCGCCGGATCCTCTGCAAACGCCCAGCCGCCGTCGAGCGTCTCGTCACCGATCGGTTCGACCGCCGTTCCGTCGCCGTTCGGCACGACCGGCATGTCGGCAATGTTCATGATCGTTGCGTTGCCTTCAAGGTCCGCATACACATACACAAGCACGTATTTCGGCTTTGCGTCGGGGTAGACGACGGTCGCCTTTGCGAGGAAGCAGTAATTGGTTCCCGCAACGACCTGCGTGCCGAGGCATGCAACCGGCACGTAGTCGACGCCGACCAGCTCTGCAAACGCCTTGTCGAAAATCGCCTTGCGTTCTCCGGTGATCGTGTTATCCTCCGCGACCGCCCAGCCGCCGGCAACGGGCTCCGAAACGGGCTCGGCTTCAGCAGAAACGTCATTCGCGACGTCGGCGGGTTTTTCGGGGGTCTTTGCGCAGGCTGCGATCGCGACGAGCATCAGGCTGCAAAGCAGAATTGCAATCAGTTTTTTCATCGTATACAGTTCCTTTCTGTTGATTTCAAAAATGTTGACGAATCATCGTCCGTACATAATATATACTGCATTGTATCAGAAAAGGTTGCAGCACGCAAGGTTTTTTCAAAAAAAGTCATGGACAGAGGCGCGGTTGGGCTTTATAATCAAATCGGAGGCTGTTATGGAAAGACCGGATCATGATCTTGCGTTCATGCTGCAGTATGAGAATATCGCCTGGTACGAGGACGGCGCGGTGCGCATCCTCGACCGTCGCTGCTATCCGCGCACGGTGTCGTTCGTAACGTGCAGAACGCACGGCGAGGTTGCGCAGGCGATCCGGGACATGGTCACGCAGAGCGCGGGCCCGTATCCCGCTGCGGCGATGGGCATGGCGCTTGCGGCGTATGAGTGCCGGAACGAAAGCGAAGAACGGCAGCGCGCGTTTCTCACTGCCGCGGCGGAGCGGATCAGTACCGCGCGTCCGACGACCGCAAAACGCATGGCGCGCGTGTGCGAAACGATGCTTCTTGCGGCGGACGCGGCATGGAAGTCCGGCGAACCGGTCGATCTGGCGATCAAACGCCGCGCGGTCGAAGCGAACGACAGCCGCTATCGGAAGATCGCGAAGATCGCGACGCATCTGGTCGACAGATTCCCGGACGACGGCACGATCCTCACCCAGTGCTTTGCGGAAACGATCGTCGGCATGATGCTGCGCGAATCACGGGAGCGGGGGAAGCGCCTTCGCATCTTCTGCCCCGAAACGCGTCCGTATTTTCAGGGCGCGCGGCTCACCGCCACGGTGTGTTACGAGATGGGCTTCGACGTGACGGTCATCACGGACAATATGCCGGCGTTCGTCATGCAGCGTGAGCATGTGGATGTGTTCACCTCGGCGGCGGACGCGATCACCATGGACGGACACGTCGTCAACAAGGTCGGCACGTTTCAGATCGCGATCGCGGCAAAGCACCTCGGCGTGCCGTACTACGTCACGGGCGTGCCGGACACCGTGCATCCGAAAATCGGCGACGTGCAGATCGAGTTTCGCAATCCGGCGTTCGTGCTCGAGGCAATGGGCGTCAGGACCGCGCGCGACGGCGTGAAAGGATATTATCCGGCGTTCGATATCACGCCGCCGGAGCTCGTGACCGGCGTGGTGACCGACCGCGGCATTCTGAGCCCGTATCGGCTGAACGAATACGGTGCGAAGGACGCTTACGAGGTCGTTGTATAACAGAAAGGAAAAGACAAACATGGTAACGGTCAACGTATACGAACAATATTTTGCGGCGGACTGTATTGCAAACAGCATCCATCGCCACGCGGCGCTGGTCATGCTGATCGCAACGTCCGAAAACGGCACGGTGCGCTACGAGGCGGCGGTGACGTTCTTCCCGCATATTGACGAGAGCGACTTTGCGGTCTCCTATGACGCGTATTATTCCGACGTGCTGTACGAGGCGCCGGGCAGGCGTTCGAGAAAGCGCGAGGCAATGCTGATGGAGACGTTTCGCGAGGATATCGACGCGCTTTGCAGGCAGGCGGGCGGCACGGTGTACTGGGACAAGCCTTTGAAGGAGGCACGTCGAGGCTGACGCCCCGGTCGGTTGAAAGAGAGGGCATTATGAACATCACGGTTTATTTGGGCTCAACGCCGGGGAACGACCCCGCGCTGGCGTCCGCGGTCCGCGCGCTCGGCACGTGGATCGGCAGCAACGGACACGATCTCGTGTACGGCGGTTCGCGCTGCGGACTCATGGGCATGCTTGCGGAAAGCGTGCTCAAAGCGGGCGGCAAGGTGACGGGCGTCGAACCGCAGTTCTTTGTGGACGCGGGCTTCGTCTACGATGCGATCACAAAGCTGTATATCACGCAGGATATGTCCGAGCGCAAGGCGAAGATGATCGAGCTCGGCGACGCGTTCATCGCGTTTCCGGGCGGCACGGGCACGCTCGAAGAGATCGCGGAGATCATGAGCAAGGTCGCTTTGCATCATCTCGACGCGCCCTGCATCCTTTACGATCTGAACGGGTATTATACGGGACTTCGCATGCTTCTGGACCGCATGCTCGCGTCCGAGCTTTCTACGCCGGAAAAACTGAAGGGTATCACTTTTGCCGAAACGCTCGACGACGTGATCGCAGCACTTTCCTGATAAAAAGCAAAAAAGGCTCTTCCGAGGCACTTTGTCAATGGGGTATTTCAAAAGCACAGTTGGTTTTTGTCGGCTGTGCTTATATATTGTATTCTTTCGAGACTTGTGATAAGATGAATCATAATAATTGGAGCTTTCGGAGAAAAGAATGAAGGAATCATTAAAAAGAATTATTGATAAGTTCCATCTGTACAATTCCGAGCACATGGCGGCGCAAGCTTTTGGATTGAGAGAAGAGATTACTTATGATGCGCTTGTGGTCGCACCTAGTTTTTCTCCATATAAACTGAATATGGACGAGAAATGCAAAGTCACAACATTAAAAGAAGGGGCTTATCTTGCTGGGTACTCGGTTGAGAAAGACAATTTGAATATCGGATGGATCAAGATTGGATCCTCCGCCGGAAATCTGATCGATCATTTGTCTTTATGTGCGGAATTGTCATTCAAGAGATTGATTTTCATCGGTGCCGTTGGCGGATTGAATGAAACGTTCCGTGTAGGGGATGTTTGTACGCCGTCATTTTCCTTATCAGGCAGCTACGCAGATGCGTACCTTATGAAAGAATCCATTCACGAAAACATGCTTTTTGAAAAAGTTGTTCCGGACATGCAGTATGTTGATAGGGTGATTGGCATCGGTAAAAGGAAAGGATACGATATTCGGAAAGCCAGTGTTTTTTGCACGCCTTCGATCGCTCTGGAGTATTCACATTTGGAGGAGATTAGAAGTTTTCACACAGATTTGATTGAAATGGAAACGAGTTCGTTCTATTTGATGACGAAACTATTTGAACTCCCGGGAATTGCATTGCTCGTAGTATCCGATAATTCTGCGTCAGGAGTGGCCTTGGTAGGACGAACGCCCGAACAACAGGAACAATACGACTATGGCAGGAATGTCGTGCTCCCTGATATGATTTTGTCTTTAGCGGCTCTATAATTTCCAGCTTATCGGTATAGTTCAAACGCAAACTTTCCGGAAAACGTTTTTTCTTCGGTAGGTTTCTGTCAGTTGCACACATTTCTTTCAGTCGCACAGAATAGCGAGCAGTGCATTTGTGTTCCAAATGCCGAAAGCCGATGTTAAACCGCCCTGGCTTTTGCTTTAAGGGGCACCCCTAACACCGTTGGATTGTTTTTGGAAATAGAAAATGCCGTTGCGCGCATCTTGCCTCCCCTGTGCAAGGGGAGGTGGATCGCGGAGCGAGACGGAAGGGTTGTCGAGTACAGGTCTGCCGGCTTTACAACCCCTCAGTCTCGGCAAGCCTCGACAGCTCCCCTTGCACAGGAGAGCCAAGCGCGCGTCCCGACAAAGGAGGGTATCACCGCCGCAGGTAGTGTATAAGCGCGCCTTTGATGAAAAAAGGCTTCCCCTTGAGGGGAAGCTGGCAACGAAGTTGACTGATGAGGTGTTGCTTACTCGAATCTGACACCTCATCCGCCTCGTTCCTCGGCACCTTCCCCTCAAGGGGAAGGCCTTTGGATGCGTTTGAAAACCACCTTTTAGAGAGTGCCTCTTCGGAGCCCTTTTTTCGTATCTCTTCGCTCAGAACCCGAGCGTGTCGTTGATGAGGACCGCATGGATGCAGTCCTTGTGCTGTGAAAACCGCGAACCTGCCCGGTAAGAATATCGGACCGCTCCCCGGGGAACGGTCCGATGCATCCGCAGGGGATGTTTTTTACTTGGCATTCGTGCAGAAAACCTGCTGAAAGGATCGGATCTACCGGGTTGACACATACTCGGCAAGCGCAAGGGCGATGTCGAAATGCCCGGCGTCGTGCTGCGTGTCCTTGATTTGACCGTCTTCTTTTCTGTTCGTCCATTCCGGCGCGTCTAAGAGGTCACCGCCGGTAAAGAACATATAGACCTCCAACCCGCGGAAATCGCATACCGCCTGCACTGCGGAGCCTTCCATCTCCACGGAGATGCATCCGTCCGCCTTGCGCGCTTCAAAGTGATCGCGGGTTTCCCGATAGAACGCGTCCGTCGTCCAGGTTTTTCCGAGAACGTACGGGATCCCGTTCTTCTTCATGAACGCCTCCACGATCGGCGCATTTTTGATTTTGATGTAATCGGATGCCGGGGCATAGTGGTACGAGGTCCCCTCGTCCCGGTACGCTTCGGTCGGGATCATGACCTTTCCTCTCGCGATTGCCTTGTCGAGACAGCCGGCACCGCCGAAGTGGATGATTTTATCTGTGTTCAGGATCTCCCGGATCTCTTCGACCGTTCCGACACAGGCGGGCGCGCCGACCCATGTCCGGAAAAACCCGTACTGTTTGCCGTGGCAGGTAATGACATAAACAGGGTTCGCGCCGTGCGCCATCAGCAGTTCTCCGACCTTCTCAGAGGCATAGTGCTCCGTCACATACTGTTCGATCACATGCGAAAACGTGAAGATGACCGCTCCCACCTTCGGCGCGTTTTCATTGATTTTCGGATTGATCTTTGCGGGCGACCGGTCGTCAAACGCCGATGTAATCATGTCGCTGCCTCCGTCGCTCAGAAGCCGAGCGCGTCGTTGACCAGGATCACGTGGATGCGTCCCGCATGCCGCGAAAACCGCGTGATGAGGAACTGGCAGCAGATCGTGTCCGGGGACTTGCAGTTTTGGCACGCGCCGGTCTTGGAGCAGGGCGTATTGAGCCCGAAGCGCTGCGCGTTGATCGGCGCGGCGACGTTGCGAGCGCGCTTCATGGCGCCGTCGATATCGGAGCAGACCTTGTTCATGCCGACGATAAAGAGAACGTGCTTCGGACCGTTCGCAATGCATGAGACGCGGTTTGCGTTGCCGTCGATGTTGACAAGCACGCCGTCCTCGGTCATGGCGTTCGCACTCGACAAAAACCAGTCCGCGTCGTATGCCGCGAGCATCGCTTCACGCGGGTTTTCGAACTTCGCGCGGTCGATGAAGACGTAATTGCCGGTTTGCACCGCTTCGACGAGCCCGATCTCATGCGCGCTCAGCGCGCCGCCCATCGTGACCGAGCTGCCCTCGGGGATGAGGGAAAGCGCGATACGCTTCGCCTCCTCGCGGTCCTTTGCGTAATAGCCCGTCATGTTGCGCGAGCCCAGTCCCTTGATGACCTTTTGCGCCAGCAGTTCGTTGCGCTTTTCGATATTCCGATCCATAATGACCTCCCGTTTGATGATGCCTTATTATACCGTGAACGCGGATGCAAATGCAATGCTTTTTTCACGCTGACCAGGCTGTCGGGAAGGCGGATCGTTTGCGGCGAAATAATGAAAAGAAAAGGCGTTACTTGCGCCTTTTCTTCCGGCAAGTATTCCTTTATTTGTCCTCGCCGCAAACAGGCTGACCCCTTTTACGACAGTCTGAGAGCGCCGGACCGAAGCCCGGCGCTCTCGGCGGGTGTGTGTGTTCGGACGAACCGTCCGAAGCTTATCGTTCTTTTCCGAAGAAGAACACCGCGACGGTGCCGGGACCGGAATGACAGCCGATGGTCATGCCGATCATGTAGACCTCGATCGCGCCGTCGATATGCGGGAAGCGCTCCTCGACCATCTTCTTAACGGTCAGCGCGTCCTCCTCGCAGTCGGAATGGCTGATGAAACAGCGGCCGGAATAGTTCTCGCCGCCGTCCGCAAGCTCCGCCATCTGATCGACAAGCGCCCGCAGCGCGCGCTTCTTGGTGCGCACGCGCGAGTGGATCGCAAGGTGTCCCGGATGGTC
Source organism: uncultured Clostridia bacterium (assembly GCA_947168855.1). Lineage (GTDB taxonomy): Bacteria > Bacillota > Clostridia > Christensenellales > CAG-138 > UBA3792. The sequence continues at coordinate 140,942 of CAMVNO010000005.1, read as the reverse complement.
CATGCGCATGACGGGGCAGATGCCCAAAAGGTTGCCGATCTTGCCGGCGGCGGGAGAGATGCGTCCGCCGCGGACATAATAGGTCAGCGTGGTCGAGCAGAACAGATGCTGGATGCGAAGGCGGTTATTGAGCGCCCAGTCAAAGAGCTCGTCGATCGTCTTGCCCTCGTCGCGCATTCCTGCGAGGGTTTCCATCAAAAGACCGTAGCCGGAGGACGCGCCGCGCGAATCGACGATCAGGAGCTTGCGCTCCGGGAAGCGCTCTTTGAGCGTTTCCGCCGCGGCGAGCGCGGACTGGAACGTTCCGGAAAGCCCGCTCGAAAGGCAGACGTGCAGAATGTCCTTGCCTTCCTCCTCAAACAGCCTTGTGAAATATTCAATGTATTCTTCGGGATTGATCTGGCTTGTCGCGCTGATCTGTCCCGCGCGGATGCGGTCATAGAATTCCTTGTAGGACATCGTCTTGCCGAGATCGTCCTTATAGGGCACGCCGTCCATCGAAAAATCATTCTTGAGGAGGCGGACGTCCATTGCGTCCAGCTTCTCCTGCGTAACGTCGGCGGCGGAGCAGCAGCTCAGAATGTAGTCGTGCATACGGTTTCTCCTCTGATGGGCATATTTTCAAAAAATAGTATAAAGGACTGCACTTTGAAAAGGCAATCTATTGAACGGCGCCGCGGCTCTACCGTATGAAAAAACACGGTAGAATCCGTTTTTCGGACTCTACCGTGCGTGGAATTGCAGAGTTTATGCGGGTTTTCGGCTCAGAATTTCCCGCTGTGTCCGCCGTGCGTGCCGCCGGAGGACGAGGTATGCGTCGAGCTGCCGCCGTGGAAGCTGCTTCCGCCTCCGCCGCTGCGTCCGCCGCCGGAGGATTCGGTGCGCACGACGTGAACCGAACGCGAGGTCTTTGTGCCGAGCAGAATGTTGGCGTTCTGCGTCATCACAAACGACGCGGGCTCCATGTAGCGCTCGGCGTTCGTCTGCTTGCTGACGCTTGTCAGCTGGCGCTTCAGCCCGTTCGCAGGAACGGAGCCGAACAACAGACCCGCAATGACGGAGATCGCAAGCGTCAGCCAGTTGACGGGACGCCACGTGAGGATCTTTTCGCTGCGCTCCGCAAAGGCGTTGACCGCGCCCTCAACGTTGCCTTCGGGCAGGTACGCATCGACCTCTTTTCGGAGCTTTTTGATCCGCTTTTCGGTGAACTTCTCCTTCGCGTAGTCGCCCTTTACGGAGACCGCGCTTCCCGACGCGTTTGCGCCGAGCACGACCGCGTTTTCTTCATAGACCGTGCCGCCCGACAGGAACTCTGTCGCAAGCGTCTGCGGGTCGGCTGCCTGGGCGTCATAGAGGAAGTACAGCGCGATGCCGTGCTCTTCGAAGAGCTGCTTCAAACGGAGATTCCCGCTGCTGCGCGCTTCGTCCGAAAGCACGCCGTTTGCGATCACATGCCCGTAATCGCTGACGATCGCGATGCATTTGTCCATGTACGCGGTCAATGCGCTGCGCGTGTCGTTCGCGTTGAAATACGGTTCGACGGCGTCCGCAACGGCGTTCAGCATTTCGTTTGTGAACTTTGCGTTGGCAACAGCGCCCGCTGCCCGGATGCTGAATCCGTTTGCGCCGTGCACAAGCACGATCGCGTTGTAGTCAAATGCGCGGTTTTTTATGAAGTCGGTGCAGAACGCGCCGGCGTCGGTCAGAGCGAGGTTTTCGAGGAAATAGATCCCCACATCGTACTGGTTCGCGACGGACTCCGCGCGGTCGTTGTAGCTCAAAAGCTGCGAATCGGTCCATCCGTCGACGTAGACGCGGCGATAGTCGTACGGAACGCCTTCGCGCGCGGTTTTCAGCAGGAATTCGCAGGCGTTTGCAAAGGCGGAGAAGCCGCCGTTGTAGTCGTTATCACGCAGGTACGGCAGGAATTCCGATTCCAGATAGTTCTGAATGCCGTAGTCCGTAAACGCGCTGATCCCGTAGCCGCTCGTGCTGATCGCGAAATCGCGGTCCTCCATCGAGAGCAGCAGCAGGACGCCGTCGCCGTTGATCGTCGTGCCGTTCGCGTCGGGCGTTGCGCCGTAGCCGTAGCCGTTGTAGTCAAAATAATCGTCCGCATACGCCTCGGAGGTCTTGCTGCCGAGACTCGGCACGGTCACGATCACAACGTCGCACCGGTACGCGTCGCCGATCGTTTGAAGCCGCTTCGACAGCGCTTCCGCCTGGCTGTCGGTCAGGAGCTTCGCGTGATCGACCAGCGTCGGCTTGCCGCCCGCGGTCAGAGCGATATACTCCGGCACGGATTCCGCGTCCTTTTCGCCGGTCGCCGTCGCCGCAGTCTCACCTATTTCATGCGCCTGGATCGCGTCGTCCGCCGCGTTCAGATATGCCATCAGCTTGCGCGGCGCATCGCCGGTCACGGAACGGTACGCATCCATGATCGGACCGTTGCAGACGTCGTCGTTCAGCGCTTCTTCGGCGATCGGGCCGATCTGCAGGAAATAGTAATAATCCGCATTGAGACCGAACACGAGGGCGTTGTCCTCAACGACGTGCTTCGCCGCAAATTCCTCGATATAGGAGGGAAGATCCTCCACGGCGCCGTAATTGAAATAGTAAACGCCGACGCCGCGCGTTTCCGCGATTTCGGCTGCGCGCGCGTTGAGCGCATTCAGCTCGTCGCTTGTGAACAGGACGCCGAGCTCTTCATCGAGATACACATATTGTCCGTCCTCCGCCTGCGCGCTCAGCACGGGAAAGACCATCAGAAGCGCGATCAATAAAACAGAAAACAGTCGTTTCATAAGCATCCGCCTCCGCATCCGAGAAAATGTCCGAGAAGGACGAGTCCGCCGAGGATCCCGGCAAAGATCCCGCCGTACAGCAGACTGAATTTCCAAAGCCGTCCCTTATCGAGCGGCAGGTTGCCGACAAGCTTTCCGGTCTGTCCGTTCATGGCAAAGGTATAGAGCTGATCCTTCCATTTGACGTGCAGCAGCCACACCGGAAGCAGCGCGTATTCGCGCTTGTTGTTGCGCTCCGAAACCGTTGTGCTCTCCGCCGCGACCGAGCTGAATCCGCCGGTCGTTGCAGCGAGCCGACCCTCCATGGTTTTGTTGAACCGCGTCTTTGCGCGGGCGACGCTGATGTCCGAATCGACGTCGTAGCGATCGGAGAAATAGCCCGAAAGGTACGCGGTCTGGAAATCAACCGCTTCGGAAAAATCGAACGGTTCCAGAGAATCCATCAGCGCGTCGTCCATCTTTTCCGATCCGTCGACCGGAATGCGGTTGAACTGCGCGGTCGCCGCGCGCAGCAGCGCGTAGCTCGAGGTTTCGACGTAGTCGTATCTTCCGTCCGTCCATGAACGCGAGGTCGTACCTTTGAAGCGCATGCTCGTGGAGACCTCCGACGAGAACAGCCAGAACGGCACGTAGATCCCCTTGATTTCCTGAATGCAGGATTCCGAGCGGAACGCGTTCGGCAGAAGCTTTTTGCCGTGCAGATGCTTGCGGAACGCGTCCTGCGCGGCTTTTTTGTCCATCTTGAACGGCAGCACAAGGTCCGGCTTCCATTCGCCGGTGAACTGCCGCTTCATGATGACGGTGTTGTCGCAGAACGGGCAGCGCGCGCTCGCCAGCGTATCGTCGCCGAGCACTTCGCCGCCGCAGGCGGCGCAGGTGTACACGTTGAGGCCGGTCGCCTCGTCCTTTTCCCAGCGCTCCGCGTCCTTCGACCACGGATCGCTCGTCTCGTTTTTGGCGTCCTCTTTGAGGAAGCTGTCGTAATCGATCAGATCCTGCGGGGAAAACGACGAGTCACAGTACGGGCAGACAACCTGCTGCGATCCGCTGTCAAACTGCAGGGACGCGCCGCAGGCAGGGCATCTGTATTCCAATAATTGCTGTGGCATTTCATACTCCTTTCGGTCCGGTGAACGCGTTCATCCGGCCGGGTTTTCAATACCGCGTTGACAAACAGAGGGTGCGGAGCTGTTCCGCACCCTCCGCGTCGGGATTGTGTGTTCGGAATTCCTCAGCCGTCAATGCGGGTGCCGCATTCGGGGCAGAACTTCATTGCCGGATCGGCGGGCGTGTAGCCGCACTTCGGGCAGCGGCGAACAGCCGCTTCGGGCTTCTTCGTGCCGCACTGCGTGCAGAACTTGCCGGTGTTCACCGCGCCGCACGCGCAGGTCCAGCTGCCTGCGGGAGCGGGCTTCTTGGCGCCGCACTCGGGGCAGAAATTGCCGGTCGCGGGTTTTCCGCAGGTCGGGCAGGTCCAGGTGTTCGCCGCCTGTGCCTGCGCTTCCTTCTGCTGCTGTCCCATCTGGAACAGAGCCGCGGTGTTGCTGCCCATTGCGCCGCCGACGCCGTTGACCATGCCCATGCCCATGAAGCCCGTCATTGCGCCGTTTGCGTTGCCGGCCGCGGTCTTCATCGCTTCCGCGCTTGCCTGCGTCATGGTCGCCGCCGCCATCGTCGGATCGCGGTTGATCGCCGCGCGCTGCGCCGCCTTGATCATCTCCGCGTCCTCTTCGGTCAGCGTGATCGGGTTCATTGCGATGGAGACGACCTCAAGACCTCTCTTCTCGCCCCAGAGCTTACTTAGCTCAACGTTCATCGCCTCGCACAGCTCGGTGGTGTGCGCCGGAACCTGATTCGGGCGGACCTCCAGCTCGGAGATCTTCGCCATCGCGGGCTGCAGCGCATTGACGAACTCGGTCTTCAGCTGCGCGTCGATCTCGCTGCGCAGGTAGTCCTGGGAGACGTTGCCGCAGACTTCCGTGTAGAACAGGATCGGGTCGACCATCTTGTAGGAGTAGACGCCGTTGCAGCGCAGGCTCACGTCGATGTCGAGGTTGATGTTGTGATCGACAACGCGGAACATGATCGGGTTCGACGTGCCGAACTTGTTGTCCATGATCTCCTTGGTGTTGAAATAATACACCCGCTGATCCTTGCCCGTGTCACCGCCGAACGTGAAACGGCGGCCGAGCGTCTTGAAGGACTGCAGAATACTTTGACCGAGGCTGCCCGCAAAGATGCTCGGCTCGGTCGAGGTATCATAGACGAATTCGCCGGGCTCCGCGCAGACCTCAACGACCTTGCCCTGCTCGACGATGATCATGCACTGACCGTCGGCGACCGCGATAACGGACCCGTTCGAAATGATATTGTCGCTGCCCTTCGTGTTGGAGGAGCGGCTGCCCACTCTCTTCTGTCCCTTGGTTACCAGTACGTCCTTCGGAAGCGCTTCACAATAGAAAAACTCTTTCCACTGATCGGCAAGAACGCCGCCCAATGCGCCGATACCGGCTTTGATAAGTCCCATAGTGTTTCTCCTTTCAATTTGTCGATGCTATCGAAAAAGGTTCAAATCCTTGATCGCCTATGGATTGTTCCGCGCGTCCGCGTACGGATCGCGCACTTTGACGGAGTACGGATTCTTGTTTTCGGGAACGGGAATGCGGTGCGCGCTGCCGTATCGCGCGAAGATCACGAGAAGCGTGCGGAGCAGGATCGCAGCGCCCCATGCCGCCAGCGCGACCCAGAACCACGTCATCGGCAGTCCGATCGTAAAGTGCAGTACGAGAAAGATCCAAGCGGGGATCGTCCACAGAAAATACAGGATCGCATGCCACAGAAGGCACAGGAAAAACCCGCCGCGCTGTTTCTGTTCCACGCCGTTCCCTCCTTCCGAAATAACTCCTCATATATTATAGCGAATTCTTATGCAAATTGCAAATGCATTTTTGCGGCATCTGTGGTATACTGATACGGCAGGGAGGTGGAAATATGTTAGACACACGGCTTTCGTCCTATCTGAACGGCATCCTGGATCTTGCAAGCGCGCTTTCGGAGTGGATCGGGTACTCAAACGCCGGCGTTTCCGCCTATACGAAGGACGGGTGGGAGGAGGCGTTCCGCAAGCATTATCATATTAAGCAGTTCACGCCGGTCCCCGCCGAGGAGACGTTTTATCAGACGCTCGTGCAGTGGCTCGGCAGCACCTCGTTCGGACTCACAAAACACGTGATCGACTGCATCACGCATAAGCTCGGCGAACCGCTCGCCGTCTACCGCGCACAGGACGAGCAAGCACTGATCGACCGGCTCAGTAGCTGCAACGGGCACATCGGCGCGTATTATTTCACCGAGGACGTCTTTTTCGTCGCCTTCGAGACCCACGTCCTCGCGTTTATCATGGGAAACTGGGAATAAAACAAACGGTCCTCCACACGTCGGCGGAGGATCTTTTTATGCCTGACGGCGCGATATGTCCCTATCGGGACGCAATATGCCCCTGCGGGGCGCGATATGCCTGACGGCGCGATATGCCGCTACGCGGCGCGTTACTGTCCGATCAGCCGGAACAGCTCCTGCGCTTCGGCGCAGGAGAGCGGCTTATCCGAGATCATGCGGTAGAGGTATTGAAAGATCGTGTCGAACGGCGGCTCGGAGGAGAGCTCGACGTGCCGGTCCATCCAGTGCGCGATCGCCATGGAATCGCCGGGGTTCAGAAAGGTCTCCGGATGCACGTCAAGGAGGAGCTCTCTGAGCTTCCGAAGCTCCCGCTCCATCTCCGACTCGGTCGAAAACCGCCCGGCGGGCTTTTCCATGGGCTTTGCACATTTTCGATACGGGCGCATGTCGCGCGGATCGGGACCGAAATCGCAGAGTAGTTCGCGATAGAGCCGGTAGCATGCCATGGCGTCGCACAGCGCGTCGTGGTGATCGGTGAGGGGAATATCGAACGCGGCGCAGAGCGTATCGAGCCGGTAGCTTCCGTAGGCCTCGCGCGCAAACCGTCTTCTAGCCATCTGCACGGTGCAGCAGTAGGTGATCTCCGGCACGGGAATGCCGTAGCGTTCGAGCGTCGCCGTGATCATGCCGAGGTCGAACGCGGCGTTGTGCGCAACGACGACGGAGTCTTCAAAGTACGCGGCGATCCGCGGCCACAGCTGCGCAAAGTTCGGCGCGCCCAGCACGTCCGCGGGCGTGATGCCGTGGATGGAGATGTTGACCGGGTCAAACGGGACCTCGGGGTCGATCAGGTGTGATTCGGTTTTGACGATCTCGCCGTATTCCGCGACGACGATGCCGATCTGACAGATCGCGGCGTCGCGGCCGTTCGGGGTTTCCACGTCGACGGCGACGATGCGGTTTTCTCTTGTTTCCATGCCATCAGTATAGCAGACTGCGGCGCGTTTCGCAACGATTGTGAAACTGCGGCGAAAACCGGTGGGAACCGCTTGCGGGAACCGCCGTTTTGTGGTATAAATATCTTAATGAAACAATAGGGGTGGAATCGTCTTCCATGGAAAAAACAAAGAAAAAAGGACCCGGAATCAAGCATCTCAAGCCGTGTGTGAAGGGCTATGTAACGCCGTCGGTGCTGACGCCGGTGCTGATCGTCTTCGAGGTCGCGCTCGAGATCCTGATCCCGCTTCTGATGGCGGCGCTCGTCGACGGCGGGCTGTACCGCGTGGACAAGTTTCAGCTGCAGGGCGTGATCTCGCATCTTCCGTACAGCAACAATCTGCAGTTCGTGCTGTGGGTCGGCGGGCTGATGGTGCTTGCGTCGCTGCTGTCGCTTCTGTGCGGCGCGCTTGCCGCGCGCACGTCGGCAGTGGCGTCGATGGGCTTTGCGAAGAACCTGCGCGAACGGATCTTCGGCAAGATCCTGCAGTTCTCGTTCAGGAACACCGACCGGTTCCAGACCTCGTCGCTGGTCATCCGCGCGACGACGGACGTCAACAACCTGCAGAACACGTACCAGATGTTCCTTCGCATGATGTTCCGCGCGCCGATCATGATGGTGCTTGCGGCGGTCATGTCGTTCCGCATCAATGTGAAGCTGTCGTACATCTTCGTGATCGCGCTGCCGCTCGTGCTGACGCCGATGCTGCTCTTTATGTTCATCGGGCGCAAGCGGTTCAAGATGATGTTCACAAAGATGGACACCATGAACAGCGCTGTGCAGGAGAACCTGATCGGCATGCGCGTGGTCAAGTCGTTCGTGCGCGGCTCGTATGAAAACGGCAAGTTCCAGAGGAGCGCCGACGATCTGATGAAAACGCAGATCTACGCGCAGAAGCTCTTCTCCCTCGCGAGTCCGATCCAGCTCGGCGTGATGTGGGGCGCGACGATTCTGCTGTGGCTGTTCGGCGGGCGGATGAGCGTTTCGCCGGACGGGAATCTGCCCATCGGCGAGCTGACCGCGCTGATCGGCTACTCCACGCAGGTCATCGCTTCGCTGCAGATGGTTTCGATGTTCCCGCTCATGCTTTCGAGAATGCGCGCGTCTCTGGACCGCATCAACGAGGTCTTTGAGGAGCAGATCGACATCGAATCGCCCGAAAGCGATCTCGTCGTCGAGACCGGCGAGATCGAGTTCGATCACGTCGATTTCTCGTACTCCGGCAATCCGGATGTTCTGAATCTTAAGGACATCAGCCTGCATATCCTGCCGGGGCAGACGGTCGGCGTCATCGGCGGCACGGGCGAGGGCAAATCGACGCTCGTGCAGATGATCCCGCGGCTTTATGACGTGCTTGCGGGCGCGGTGCGCGTGTCGGGACACGACGTGCGCGAATACAGCCTGAAGGCGCTCCGCGACGGCGTCTCGATGGTGCTGCAGAAGAACATGCTGTTCTCGGGCAGTATCCGGGAAAACATGCGCTGGGGCGATCCGAACGCCACGGACGAAGAGATCCGCGAGGCGTGTAGGATCGCGTGCGCCGACGGCTTCGTTTCGGCGTTCCCGGACGGGTACGACACCGACCTTGGGCAGGGCGGCTGCAACGTGTCCGGCGGACAGAAGCAGCGGCTGTGCATCGCCCGCGCGCTTTTGAAAAAACCGAAGATCCTGATCCTCGACGACTCGACGAGCGCGGTTGACACCGCGACCGAGGCGAGGATCCGGGACGGTCTAAAAAAGCTCACCGACATGACCAAGATCGTCATCGCGCAGCGGATCACGTCCGTGATGGACGCGGATCAGATCATCGTCATGGAGCACGGCAGGATCTCCGACGTCGGCAAACACGCCGAGCTGCTTGTGCGCAGCGAGATCTACCGCGAGGTCTATGAATCGCAGGTCAGAGAGGAGGCGAACGCGTAATGCCGCCGAGAGGAAGCTCCTTCAACAGCAAGATGGGCGGAAAGCGCGCCGAAAAGCCGCTGAAAACGCTCCTTCGCCTGTTCCGCTATTTCAAAAACTGCACCGGGATCCTGATCGTTTCGATCATTTCGATCCTTGCGTACTCCGCCGCGTCCAACTACGCGGTGCTGATGACAAAGCAGCTCGTCAAGGTGCTCGAAGCCGGGATCGGCGCGGATATGGCAAAGTACGCCGCGCTGCTCATCGGCATGTCGATCCTGTACGCGATCGCCGTCGTCACCAACTTCCTGCTGAACCGGCTGATGCTCTCCTGTTCCGCGCGCGTCATGTGCGCGCTGCGCAAGGAGATGTTCGAGAAGATGCAGTCGCTCCCGATCTCGTTCTTCGACGGACGCACGCACGGCGAGCTGATGAGCTATTACACCAACGATACCGAGGCGGTCAACGAGCTGCTGCATCATTCGATCACGCAGATGCTGATTTCGATCTCCTCGCTGGTCTTCGTATTCGGGCTGATGGCGTCGCTGTCCATCCCGGTCGTGTTCATCATGATCTGCATGGGCGTAACCGTATTTTATGTGATGCGCGGCGTCACCAAAAAGAGCCGGAAGAACTTCAAAAAACAGCAGTACGAGCTGGCGGCTGTCAACGGCTACATCGAGGAGATGATAGAAGGCCAGAAAGTCGTCAAGGTCTTTACCCACGAGGATAAGGCGAAGGCGGGCTTCAAGGTCCACAACGACGAGCTCTGCAAGGTCGCGACCGACGCGAACACCTACGCAAGCATCGTCGGTCCGCTGATGAACAACATCTCCCACATCTTCTATGCCATCACTTGCACCGTCGGCGTGCTGCTGGCGGCGCCGGTGCCGGGGGAGGAGTTCCTGCTCGAAAACACCTGGTTCGCCTCGCATCAGGCGTTCCTGGTGGAGGGCAGCGCGCTGATCGCGTCGCTGCAGTTTGTGCGGCAGGTCAGTAACCGCATTTCTCAGATCTCGCAGCAGTTCAACTCGATCCTCCTTGCGCTTGCGGGCGCGGAGCGCATCTTTGCGCTCATCGACATGCCCGCCGAGGTCGACGAGGGCACGGTCACGCTGGTCCGCGTCGAGGAGAAGGACGGAACGCTCAAAGAGACCGACCGCCGCACCGGGCACTGGGCCTGGAAGCGTGATAACGAGCTGATCCCGCTGCGCGGCGAGGTCAAGTTCGCCGACGTCGACTTCTCCTATGACGGCAAAAAGCAGGTCCTGACCGACGTCACGCTGTACGCGCATCCGGGGCAGAAGATCGCGTTTGTCGGCTCCACAGGCGCGGGCAAGACGACGATCACAAACCTCATCAACCGCTTCTACGACATCGCGGACGGCACGATCACCTATGACGGCATCCCGGTCCGCGAGATCAAAAAGAACGCGCTCCGAAGCTCGCTCGGCATGGTGCTGCAGGACACGCATCTCTTCTCCGGCACGGTCATGGAAAACATCCGCTACGGCAGACTGGACGCAACCGACGAGGAGTGCATCGAAGCAGCGAAGATCGCGAACGCAGACTTCTTCATCACGCATCTGCCCGAGGGTTATCAGACGCAGCTCGTCGCCGACGGCGCGAACCTATCGCAGGGACAGCGGCAGCTCATCGCGATCGCAAGAGCCGCGGTCTCCGACCCGCCGGTGCTGATCCTGGACGAAGCGACGAGCTCCATCGACACCCGCACCGAGAAGCACATTGAAAAGGGCATGGACGCGCTGATGAAGGGACGCACGGTCTTCGTGATCGCGCACCGGCTCAGCACGGTCCGAAATTCCGACTGCATCATGGTGCTCGAGCACGGAAGGATCATCGAGCGCGGCGACCACAACGCGCTTTTAGCTCAGCGCGGCAAGTATTATGAGCTCTGCACGGGCACATCCGAACTGAGTTAATATGAAAAACAAAACAGGACGGCGCAAACCGTCCTGTTTTATTGCGAAGAATTATTGCAATTTTGCGCTTTTCCGGTGTGCGTAAATGCTGAAGCAAACGGCAGCGGCGGTCAAAACGGCAAGACCGATCCAGTAGAAAACGGAATTGCTTTCAATCGTCAGCAGACCCATCAGCGTATTGACCAATCCATGCAGCGCCATGCAGCAGAGCACGGAACCAGTCATATCGTAAACCGCCGAAAGCCAGTAGCTTAACGCCATTCCGAGGATTGCGAAGGAAAGGAACGACATGCTTTGATGGGAATCGCCTTCGATGAACCACAGCGGGATATGCCAGCAGACCCAAACGACGCCGACGATCGCCGGAACAATCCAGGCGGGAAGCCTTTCGGCAAGGATCGGGTGCATGGTGCCGCGCCAGCCCCATTCTTCGTTTCCGCCGTACAGAACTGCCGCGGTTAAAAACGTGATAAGCGCCGTAACGAGAATCGCAGCAGGGGATTGCGGCAGGGTCGGTATCAATCCGGTTGCGTTCAGCGCAAAAAAGACAATCACCAGCGCGGGAAACAATCCCAAGAACCACAGCCGCTTTTTCTTATGCGCTTTCAGAAATGCGCCGAGCTTTTTCCACGAGAATCCGCCGGGCAGACAGAAACAGGCGGCGACGGTCGGTCCGAAACCGCCGAGCGTAAACAGAATCATCGGAACAATGTCCGAGGCTTTCAGCGCGGTTGCTTTTACCAGAACGGCGTCCGCGACCCAAAAACTCCAGGTGATTGCAAATGTCAGAAGTAAGTATTTTGCCAAGCGGTTTTGTAAAATGCGTTTCATTGGTTTTTTCCTTTACCTGCATGTGAGCGTGAACCTTCCTGCTTTCCGTATGCGGGACGATCCTTCCGTCGCACAAGAGAGCCGGTCGCAGAAGGGTTTTTCGCAGGAAAATCTGCATCAATTTTTCCGTTTTCAGTATTCATTATTCATTGTTTATTGGGGGGATCGTCTGCGGCGGATGAGACGGTTCAGAACCGTTCTTCGATCATGGAAAGCAGCGTGTCGCGGTCCACGCCGAGGGATTTTGCGTCGGAAACGAGCGCGTCGACGGCGGCGGAAAGCCGCTCGTCCACCCGGTCTCGACGGTGCGCGTCGTTGATCGGGGCAACGAAGCATCCGCTGCCCGCGCGCGTCAGAAGGTATCCGTCGCGTTCGAGCATCTCCCACGCGCCGCGCACCGTAATCATGGAAACGCCGAGCTCCTTCGATACCGTTCGGATCGGCGGCAGCGGGGTATAGGGCGCAAGCGCGCCCGAGAGCACCTCGCTTGCGATCTGCTCATAGAGCTGCCGGTAGATCGGCGTTTTGTCGTTCGGGTTGACGGACAGGTTCATGCGACGCTGACCTTTTCGTAGCGTTTCACAGAAATCTTCGTCGCAAGCAGCGTGCAGACGACGTAGAGGAGAAGCCCCGCACCGAAGAGGATTGCCTGCACCGTCAGAGCCTCGGCCGTCTTCGGCATGCAGTCGACGTTCTCATGGAGAAAGCGGAAGAACGCAATATCCAAGTTGCTGTCCGCGATCGCATGGGACGCGATCATCAGCCCTTCGCAGGGGATGAGCCAGAGCCAGATGCCGACCGCGCTCTTTAAGAACGCCGAGCCCGCCTTGTAGCCGGTCTTATAGAAGCTCGGCAGGAAGATCAGATTGAAGATCGCATACAGCACGAGCGCAAAGGCAATGAGGGAGAGACTGTGGTCCGTGCCGCCGCCGTTCGTTTCCGGCATGGCGACGAGCGCGAACGCGCACATACCCGCCATGAGCACGATGTCGATCATCTCGATGATGACGACAAACCAGACGCGCGCCTTGACCGTCTGCGCCTTGCTGACCGGAAGCATCGCAGTGTACATCGCGTCGCCGTTTTCACGCGCCTGCTGGAAGCAGAAGAAGATCCCGTTGCAGACGAAGAAGCACGAAACGAGGTACGGATAGTTCGGAATGAGCAGCATCAGGATCAGCGCAAGATAGATGAACAGCGCAGGATGCACACAGAGCTTGAATTCTTTACTGAGCAGCGCTTTCATGGCCGTCCTCCTTTTCCGTGTAGATCATAATGGATTCCATGTCCGCCGGAGCGACCTTGAGTCCCTCGGCGTGTTCCGCGTCCTCGCGGCGCATCAGTCCCGTAAAGCCGAACGCGTGCGCACGGTATCCGATCAAAAGCGGGCGGAACTGCCCGAGGTCTTCCGTCTCTCCGGAGACAAGCCGGTACGCGTCCTTGAAAGAATCGGCGTCGGTCGAAACGACGATCCTGCCGCCCTTAATGTACGTGATGTAGTCCGCGCATTTTTCAAGGTCCGAGATGATGTGCGTCGAGAACAGGATGCTGTGCTCGCCGTCCTCGATGATGTCGCGGAAAATGTCCAGAAGCTCGTCGCGGGAGACGGGGTCGAGCCCGCTCGTCGGCTCGTCGAGGATCAGCAGCTTTGCCCGGTGCGACAGCGCAAGCGCCAGCGCGAACTTCACCCGCATGCCCTGAGAAAGCTCGTTGATCTTCTTTTCGGGGTCGAGGGAGAAGCGGGAGAGAAGCGTCTGATATGTTTCTTCGTCCCATTCCTCATAGAACTGCTTCGTGACCGCTGCGATCGCCTTCAGCTTCTTGCGCTTATAATAATTGAACTCGCCGAGCACCAGACCGATGCGCTTTTTGCAGACGGTTTCGTTCGCCCAAAGGTCCTGCCCCTCGAACAGCACCGTGCCGCCGTCCGCGTGGACCAGATTCAGCACGCTCTTGATCGTCGTGGTCTTGCCCGCGCCGTTGCGTCCGATAAAGCCCATGATGCTGCCTTCCTCCACGTCGAAGCCGACGCCGTCCAGAAGAAAGCCCGGATATGCTTTGCGGAGATCTTTGATTTCGAGAATCTTCATACATCCTCCTTGTAAATTGTGCTTACTGTGCATACACAATTATAACGCTTTTTCCGCAGTTGTCAAGAGGGGATCGACAAACTTTTGAAAAAAAGTTTTCAAACGGCGGTCGATGTGGTACAATAAATCAAAATTTGACATGACAAAAAGGAGAATTGTTCATATGAAACGCTTATTTGCAATTGTTCTCTGCCTGGCGCTTCTTGCGGCGGCGGGCTGCAAGCTGCCGGGACCGCATACGGAGCCCGAACCGATCGAAACGCAGGCGCCGGAACCCGTCGTGACGGACGCGCCTGCCGAACCGGCGGAACCCGCGGAGCCGCAGGGCGGCGCGTTCAACACGGACATGGCGTTTTCCGGCACGACGCTCGACGGCGAGCCGATCGATCAGACGATCTTTGAGAACTACGATCTGATCATCGTCAACTGCTGGGCGGAATGGTGCGGTCCGTGCGTGGGCGAAATGCCGGAACTCGAACGCATCCATCAGGAATACCCGAACGTGCTGATTCTCGGCGTACTGGTCGGGACGAATTCGGTCGAGGCGGCAAAGGAGACGCTCTCCGAATGCGGCGTGACCTATCCGGCGCTCGAACCGGTCGGCGGACTCGTTGCGCTGTCCCAACGTTCCATGTACATTCCCGCGACGTACTTCTTTGACAGGAACGGAGACGAGGTCGGCGGAGAAGTGATCGGAAGCATGGATTACGAGCAATGGAAAGCGGCCGTCGACAACCTGCTCGGATGAAGCGGTCCGTTCGCATCTGCATCTTTACCGTGCTCGCGCTTGCGGGCACGGCGTTTCTGCTGTACGGCGTCTTTTCGGGGCAGTTCGCATCCGTTTTGACAAAGGCGGCGCATATCTGTCTGGAGTGTATCGGCATTGGCTAAGGCAAAGCGTGTGAAAGGCGAGTGGAAACGCCTGACCGTGCAGGCGGCGGCGTTCCTTCTGATGAACCCGAAACTGCATCATTTCTTCCTCGGTACGATCGAGCAGGGCAAAACAAAGTCCGTCTGCGTGCCGGGGCTGAACTGCTATTCCTGTCCCGCGGCGATCGGTGCGTGTCCGATCGGTTCCCTGCAAAACACCATGAACGGCGGCTGGAAAAAGCCCGCGTTCCCGTTCTACGTGCTCGGTTTTTTGCTGTTGTTCGGACTTACGCTCGGACGCTGGATCTGCGGCTGGCTCTGCCCGTTCGGATGGGTGCAGGACCTTGTTTACCGCATTCCGTTCTTCAAAAAGATCCGCACGTTCCGCTTCGAACGGTATCTTCGGTGGCTCAAATACGCCGTGCTCGGCGTGCTCGTGATCGGGCTGCCGCTTTTATCGGCGTTCAAAGGCGTGCTCGTGCCGTGGTTCTGTAAGCTTCTGTGTCCGTCGGGTACGCTGTTCGGCGGGATCCCGCTGGTGCTTGCGAATCCGTCGCTTCGGGGACAGCTCGGCTTCCTGTTCTGGTGGAAGGTCGGCGTGCTCGCTTCGCTGCTTCTGCTGTCGCTTCTGATTTCCCGTCCGTTCTGCCGGTATCTGTGCCCGCTCGGCGCGATCTACGGATGCTTCAACCGCATCGCGCTCGTGCACCTGCGCTTCGATTCCGAAAAGTGCGTGGACTGCGGCAAGTGCGCTTCGGTCTGTCCGATGGGCATCGACCCGAAAGCGCAGTTCAATTCCGCGGAATGCATCCGCTGCGGACGGTGCGCGCGCGCATGCCCGACCGATTCGCTTGCCGTGCGCTTCGGCTTGCGGATGATAGACGATTCTCACAAAAAATCTACAATATAATGCTTGCAAATTCCGCAAAGTGTGATAGGATAGCAGGCGAGAAAAGGCGGGGGAGACCCCGAAGGAAAGAAGGATATACATGACGAAGATTGATATTTTCAGCGGGTTCTTAGGCGCAGGCAAGACGACGCTCATTAAAAAACTGATCGCGGACGGCTTCAACGGCGAAAAGCTCGTGCTGATCGAAAACGAATTCGGCGAGATCGGCATCGACGGCGCATTTCTGCAGGAGGCGGGCATCGAGATCACGGAGATGAACTCCGGCTGTATCTGCTGCTCGCTCGTTGGCGATTTTTCCGAAGCGCTGAAAAAGGTGCTGAAGGAGTTCCATCCGGACCGCATCCTGATCGAGCCGTCCGGCGTCGGAAAGCTCTCTGACGTCAAGCGCGCGGTCAGCGGCGTTCTCACCGACGACGTCGTGATCAATAGCTGCATCGCGGTCGTCGACGCCAAGAAGGCGCGCGTCTACCGCAAGAACTTCGGCGAGTTCTACGTGAACCAGATCGAAGCCGCGGACTGTGTGATCCTGAGCCGTTCGCAGGACGTTTCCGAAGAGCGTCTCAAGGAAGTCCTTGACATGGTGCGCGAGCTGAACCCGGAGGCGACGGTCGTCGCCGCGCCGTGGGATTCGCTTGCGGGCGCGGATCTTGTCAAGGCGATCGAAAGCCGCGATACGCTGAAGGCGCACATGGAGGCGCTCAAAGCGGAGCAGCATCATCACCACGACGAGGACGAGTGCGACGATCCGGAATGCGAATGCCATCACCACCATCATCACGACGACGATGATGAGGACGAGCATGAGCATTGCCACCACCATCACGACGATGAGGACGAGGAGCACGAATGCTGCCATCACCACCATCACGACGATGAGGACGAGGAGCACGAATGCTGCCACCATCACCATGATGACGATGACGACGATGACGAGCACGAGCATTGCCACCACCACCATCACGATGATGAGGACGAGGAGCACGAGCACCATCATCATCACCATCACCACGGACACGACGCGGACGAGGTGTTTTCTAGCTGGGGCGTTGAGACAATGCACCGCTTCACCGAGGACGAGATCCGCGCAAAGATCGCAAAGCTCGACGATACGGCGACCTACGGCACGGTGCTCCGCGCAAAGGGCGTGGTCCCCGCGGCGGACGGCGACAGATGGATCCACTTTGACCACGTGCCCGGCGAGGTTGAGATCCGCAGAGGTTCTGCGGGCGTGATCGGGCGGCTCTGCGTGATCGGCTCGAAGATGAACGAAGACGCTTTGAAGGCGCTCTTTACGGAGTAAGCGGCCATGATGCTTCCGGTCTTCTTATTCACGGGCTTTCTCGACGCGGGCAAGACGACGTTCTTGCAGTCGATGCTCGAGGATCCCGGCTTCAACGAGGGACAGCGCACGCTGGTCATCCTGTGCGAGGAGGGCGAGGAGGAGCTTGTGCCTTCGCGCTTCTCAATCAACAACGTCACGATCCACACGGTCGACAGCCCTGCGGAGCTGACGCCCGCGAACCTGTCCCTGTGGCAGCGTAAGGCGGCGGCGACGCGCGTCATGATCGAGTACAACGGCATGTGGCAGATGAACGATCTCTTTGACCGCCTGCCGGACAACTGGGGCATCGCGCAGGAGACGATGATGGTCGACGCGAGCACGATCGCGGCGTTCAACGCAAACATGCGGCAGCTCGTTGTGGACAAGCTGACCACCGCGGAGCTCGTGATCTTCACGCGCGTCGAGCCGGAGCAGGACAGAATGGAGCTGCACAAGCTCGTGCGCGGCATCTCCCGCGGGGCGCAGATCGTTTACGATCTCACCGACGGCACGAGCGTGGAGGACGACATCGAGGATCCGCTGCCGTTCGATATCAACGCCGACGTGATCGAGATCGACGACAAGGACTATGCGCTCTTCTACCGCGATCTGGTCGACGAGCCCGCAAAGTACGAGGGCAAGACGGTCCGCTATAAGGGGCTTTGCGCAAACAACATGCGCATGCCGAAGGACACGTTCCTTGCGGGGCGCCACATCATGACCTGCTGCGAGGCGGACATCGCCTACTGCCCGCTCGTGTGCAAGTGGGATATGGCAAAGTCCGTCAAGCACAAGAGCTGGGGGATCGTCGAGGGCACGATCAACGTGAAGTTCTCGAACATCTACGGCAAAAAGGGTCCGGTGCTTTCGGTGCATTCCTTTGCGCCTTCGACCGAACCGGAACAGCCGGTTGCAACCTTCTATTAATTCAGTCTGTTGAAAACCGGGTTTTCAACAGACTGGTTTTCAGTTCCCGCCTATGCAGACAAGCTGCACCGGGCGGCGGAAACTGCAAGGTGTCAAATTCACCGCGCATGTCGCTGAATTTGACGGATTGATTTGGATTATTCCGTCTGATACACAAAAAGCGCTTCCTTTGCGGGAAGCGCTTTCGTCATTTACGGATTCAGTTCACATGCAGCGTGATCGCATACTGCGGGAACTCGGTTGTGGTCGTTTTATATTGACTGGAATTTGCGCCGGGTGCGCTCCATTCCGTTACGCCGTATTCGGGATCCAACGTTCCGAGCGGTTTCGATTTCGTACCGTTGTCATACTGATGATAAATATCCATCGTTTCGATGGAATGGATGACCGGGATAAATGTGATCGTTTTGATCGATCCAATCATCTCGTACGGCATGTTTACGATATCGAGTAATTCATACAGCAAAGTGCCGTCGTCTTCCACTTTGCAATTATATGGATTGGTAAACCAGTCGCCGCTTTCACCGTTGAGCAGGACATTGAATGTCAGCGAATCGGCAAGCGCTTCGCGGTTCTCACGCGTCCAGGATTCCGGAACGGCAATGCGGATCTTGAAGTTTTTGATTCCCAGCGCGCTGAATTCCGCATTCTCCGTTTCGGCGGTCATTGTAACGCCTTCCGTCGAAACGCGCTGCTTATACAGCGAAATGCGATCGTCTTCGTAGTGATCGTCCGGATCTCCGAAATCAACGTCCGATTTGCTGACGACAACCGTTTCCGCGCCCCAGACCACGGATGCATTGCTCGCGGTGACCTCGGTCGCTCCGATGTTCTGATACGCTTTCATATTGACCGTGATCGTGCCGATTTCGGCGTTATAGAGCTCGGTATCCGGCACATAGCTTCCGTCGCCGCGGTCTTCTTCGATGACCTTGACGACGTAGTAGACTTTCGCCGTCAGATTGCCGTCGGCGTCAAGGTACTTTTCATAATCAAGCGGGAACATTTCAGCGGAAGCCATCAGTCCGTTCTGCATGAGGTAAGCGCGGTTTTCCGCGTCGACCGCTTGTTTCTGCTCCTCCGTCTGATCCTCGACCAAAAGCCCCATCTCGTCCAGATGGTCCAGATGCCCGTCGATCGAAGAAGTCAGATCGAGCATGCCGCCGAAGCGCGTACCGTCCGGCATCTCGTACATGATCCAGCTTTCCGGCCATTCATACAGCGTCTTTTCGCCGGAGAGATATTCCTCTTCGGGACCGTTCTCATACAATCCCCACACCGCGTAGGGATCGACGGGAACCGCCATCGTGCGGCTGCCGGTCCACTGTTCCAGCAGATACAGACCGGAAAGTCCGTTCAGCCGGATCGTCTGATAAAGGGCTTTCCCGTCGAACATGGCGTCGCCGAGCTCGACGTCGCAGTTCTCGTGCAGAAATGCCGAGACCTTCATCGCGCCTTCGCTGTTGACCGCCTCGGAATCGGTGCGGTCGATCGGGATCGTAACGACGTCCTCGTTTGCGGCAGGCGACGCGATCAGCGAATCGAGCTCCGGAACGTCGGGACGTTCGCTCGGGTCCGTCGTCAGGTAATCCGCGGGACGCGATACGCCGAACCACGAAAGGACCTCCGCCCTTGCCGACGGGATCAGAAAAACCGTGCCGACGGCAAGCACCAGGCAAGCCGCGATCGGCAGCAGGATCCTTGTCCACGCGATCGGCGTCTTTTGCTTCGCGGGCGCCTCGGAAAGCACCGCGCGGCGAATGGATTCTTTTTGCATCAGCTCGTTTTCCGCAAAGGACAGGAGCTGTTCGGATGTCTTTGTCATAATGTGTTCTCCTCTCCGAAGGATGTTCTGAGTTTTCTGCGCACGCGGGCGAGTCTGCTTTTCACAACGACCGCCGACGTGCCCGTTTCCTTTGCGATGTCGCCTAACTTCATGCCGTATCCGTAATACAGAATGAACATGCGCTGCGTCAGCTCCGGTTCGCTTTTCAAGCGCTCCAGAATGTCGGCGATCGCCGCGTGATCGAGGCTTAATTCCTCGACGGACACGTCGTCGGGTTCATCCGGAACGAGCTCGAGCGAAACCGTCTTTCGCTTTGCGCCGGATCGGTAGTAGCTTGCAATTTCATGCTTCAGCGTCGTGATAAGATACGCCTTCGGATCGCGGATCGCGCCGCTGCCCTTCTTCACAAGCGTGCGATAGAACTGCGTATAGGTGTTCTGCAAAAGATCACGCGCGTCCTCGATCGGCACTTTGAGAAGGCAACAGCGCATCAGCTCGCGAAACGTCGCGTCGTATACGGTGTTGAAGGTTTCGGTTACATCTTTCATAAGGGTTACTCCTTGGGTTTTTCACGGCCGTTCACTGATAAAGACGTTGAAAACGTGCAAACGGTGTCGCCCGGAGAGGAAAAGTAATTCGGTCGCTGCTGCGCTTTATTCGCCGGTTTCGGATCCGGTATTGACAGGATTCGCGGTTTTTTTGTATAATTTCAGCAGAACAGCTGCGACTGAATCAAGGGAGGGAAAAGCGTGTTTTGTTCCAATTGCGGAAAGAAAGTCGATGATGGCGTCGTGTTTTGCCCCTACTGCGGAGCAAAAAACGATCAAGGCGCGGGTCAATCCGCGTCACAGGAAAAACAGGATCGGACGGTTCCGGCGACGCAGCCGATCGTCATCCAGCACAGACAGATCACGGAGAGCGATCTTCCGGAGCGATTCCGTCCGTTGGGCGCATGGGCATATTTCGGATATACCCTGCTGTTCGCAATTCCGATTGTCGGCTTCATTTGCCTGATCGTTTTCTCTTTCAGCGACAGCAATATCAACCGCCGCAATTACGCGCGGTCCTATTGGTGCGTGTTTGCGCTTGCCCTGATTATTACGCTGATCGCAGTGGCGATCGTTGCGGCGACCGGCGGCATTGCCTATCTGTCCAGACGCTGAACCGAACGAACATTCTTTGAAAACCGATAAAAGCGGACAGCCGAAGCTGTCCGCTTTTGTGTCGGGTTTCGCTCTTATCTGCCGCGGCGTGCTGCAAAGCACTCCGAGCAATAGATCGGCTTGTCGTTTCTCGGCTGGAACGGCACCTTGGTCGGCTTGCCGCAGGAGGCGCAGACGGCGTCGAACATCTCACGGCTCTGATTGCGCGCGGCGTTCTTACGTGCTCTCCGGCATTCCGGGCAGCGGACGGGGTCGTTTTTAAAATCGTTCTTTGCGTAAAATTCCTGCTCGCCCGCGCTGAAAATGAATTCCTTGCCGCAGTCTCTGCAAACCAGTGTTCTGTCTTCGTACATGATGATTTTTCCCTTCGCGAATTGGATATTTTTGATCTCCGTCTTCGGCTGACCTGGTCTTTGCCCCCACACTCGCCGGCAGGAGGGTTCGCTCATAAGCCTTGCTCCCCACTACTGCCCCTCTCGGCGGAATACCGCCGGCCGGACTTACTTCTAAGCCGCACCATGCTCACGGGCGCTTTGGCCCGCTTATGTGGATCGTTTCGCCTGCGACTGGCATCGACTTGCAACCACAGACCCGAATTCGGACATCCTCTCAAGTATAAACTATTCTGCGCTGAATAGCAAAGGTTTTTTTCAATTCTTCCGAAACTTTTTTCAACAAAAAAGGGCGCGAAGCCCTTTTTATCATCGGATCCGATCCGGTGCCGGATCACTCGGCTGTTTTCCGCTGCGTATGCGCGTCGCTCCCTACCGGCACGTTGTCGTATTGCGCTCTCGGTCCGCCCACATACTTCGGACGCGAGAACGCCATCACAAGGTTCGCTTCGCCGATGCGGCGCAAAGGACTGTGCACCGGTACCGCCACGCAATGCAGATGCATGCCGATCAGCGTGTCGCCGATGTCGATGCCGAGGGTTGCCTGCCCGTTCAGGTTTTCGACCATGACTGCGTCTTCAATGCGCTCGTACGCGCCGGTCACGCAGGCGCCGCCGGCATGCAGCCACGGCTTTACCCAGACCTGCTGAAGCCCGTATTTTTTCATCGTCGCGCGCGAACAGCACAGCGAGCGGTTGATATGCTCGCATCCCTGCACCGCAAGGTCGAGTCCCGCTTCTTTGACGAGCGGCAGCAGCGCGTCGAGCACCGCCTTCGCCGCTTCCTCGCTCGAGCCCGAGCCGATGCGTTTGCCGCAGATCTCGCTCGTCGAGCAGCCGAGCACGATGAGAGCGCCCTTTTCCGGCTTTGCCGCGTTCATCAGGATGCCGAACGCCTCTTTGACCTGTTCTCTGATTTCCTGTTCGTTCATAGTTGTTACCTCGGATTTGATGATTCTGGTTTCATGCGCGAAGCGCAATTCATGATGCCTGCATCAATTCATGCGGCAAGCCCGCAATTCATGTGCGAAGCACAATTCATCCATATGAGTTTCGCCTGCGGCGAATGAATTGACCTGACGGTCATGAATTGGCTTTGCCGCGATATGTCCCCTTGCGGGACGCGATTTGCTTTCGGCACAATGAGTATATCCGTTCCGCATGACAAAGTCAAGGGACGAACCCTTTGCAAAAGCGGCTTCGCTATGATATACTTTCTGCATGGAATACGTCGATCTTCTTATGAACTGGTATCCAGGGCATCACCGCGATCTGCCGTGGCGGAACACGCGCGATCCGTACGCGATCTGGGTAAGCGAAATCATGCTGCAGCAGACGCGCGTTGCGGCGGTCATCCCGTACTACGAGCGCTTTCTCAAAGAGTTGCCGGACGTTTCGGCGCTTGCCGCGGTCTCCGACGACCGGCTCCTTTTGCTTTGGCAGGGGCTCGGGTATTATTCGCGCGCAAAGAATCTGAAAAAAGCCGCCGGGATCGTATGCGAACGGTTCTCGGGACGCATGCCGGACCGCTATGAAACGCTGCTGACGCTGCCGGGCATCGGCAGCTATACCGCGGGCGCGATCGCCTCGATCGCATACGGCGAGCGTGTGCCCGCCGTCGACGGCAACGTGCTGCGCGTGTACGCAAGGCTTACAAACGATCCGTCCGACGTCGCCGATCCCAAGGTGAAAACGCGCGTGTTCGACGCGCTTTCCGCCGTCATGCCGAATGATCCGGGCATGTTCAATCAGGCTTTCATGGAGCTCGGCGCGACCGTCTGTGTGCCGAACGGACAGCCGCTGTGCGGCGATTGTCCGCTGAAGGACGTCTGCAAAGCGCGCGCGGCGGGCACGGCGGGGCTGCTGCCGAACAAGGTGCCGAAAAAACCGCGCACGATCGAGGACCGTACGGTCTTCGCGCTGTACGAATGGGGCGCGCCGCTGCTTCTGAAACGCCCGGACAAAGGACTTCTCGGCGGGCTCTACGAGCTTCCGAACGTGCCGGGCATGCTTTCGACTGCGGAGGCAGCGGCATGGCTCACGGCGCGCGGTCTGCACCCCTTGGGCGATCTGATGCGCTATACGGCGAAGCACGTTTTTACGCATATCGAATGGCATATGCGCGTCTATGCCGCGGACGTCGCGGGGGAGGGCGTAAAGGATTTCATTCGCTCGGACGGCAGCCAATCGATCCCGACCGCGTTTGCGGTGTGTCTTGCAGACAGATCCGTATAAAAACAGGTTGAAAAACGGACAAAAATGCAGTATACTGAATTGTATCCATTATTAAAGGAGGAGTATGATCATGAAAAAAACAATGGCATGGCTGTTGGCAGTTGTTCTGCTGACCGTTTGCTTTGCGGCATGCGCAGGCAGTTCGAAGCCGTCCGAGCCGGTTGAGATCCCCGGCACATGGAATCTGACGGGCGCAAAGGCGAGCGGCATCAAGGTCGATGCAAGTCAGCTCGGTTTTACAATGTCGTTCACGTTTAACGAGGACGGAACCGCGGCGATGACGTATGAGGGCGAAACGACCGACGGGCTCAACTGGGCGCTGGACGGCAGCGTTGTGAAGCTTTCCACACACGGCGTTGATCTGTACGATTTCCAGTTCGACGGCAGCACGCTGACGCTGCATGAGGACACGGAGAACGTGGACCTGATCTTCGGCAAGTAATCGGCAAAAGGGGATAAAGAGGGTGTTCAGAAACACAAAACGGTTTCTGAACACTCCTTTTTGTATTTCAGTTCCGGTGCTCGTAGGAGCCGCAGAGGCTCTCGTTCTCACGTTCGGACGAGCAACCCCACGCAGGGCGGACGCAGATGCTCCTGAGGGCGCAATGCTTTCCCTGCTCGTTATAGCGGCAGCTTTCGACTTCGCAGCCGATCTGCTGATCGTTTCGTTCCATCGCCTGGACCTCCTTTCGTTTTGCTTAGTATGCGCCGCCGTTCCCCGGTCCATGTGCGTTTTGCGAGAAAATGCGGGTTGAAAAAGCGAAAGATTCGTATTATACTGATATCGTACCCGGAAAGGGCAATTCTCAGGAGGATAAAGAAATGAAAAAAATCATCGCATTGCTGTTGGTGCTGGTGCTGACGCTCGGCTGCTTTGCCGCGTGCAAGAAGGGCGATTCCGATAAGACCGTCGTGACGATCGTCGTTGCCGGTCAGTTCGGCGACCGTTCGTTCTATGACCAGTCCAAGCTGGGCGGCGAACGTCTTGCAAAGGACTTTGCGGACCAGGTTGAAGTCAAGTACATCGAATGCAACAACGAAGGCTGGACGATGCAGATGAAGAACGCGGCAGACAAGTCCAACATCGTCATTTGCGTTGGTTACGAGTTTGAAGAAATCGAAAAAGTTGCGCCGGATTATCCTGACGTCAACTTTATCTGGATCGACAACGCGACCTATGAGCCGATCAAAAACCTGCTGAACATCACCTATGCGCAAAACGAGGGCTCGTTCCTTGCGGGTTACATCGCGGCTGCGATGAGCAAGACCGGCACGGTCGGCGCGGTCGGCGGCGCGGACGACATCACGATCAATGATTTCATCGTGGGATACAAGCAAGGCGCGGAATACTATGATCCGTCGATCAAAGTCGAGATCAACTACGCGAACAGCTGGGACGATCCGGCGAAGGGCAAGGATTGCGCAAATGTTCTGCACGATCGCGGCGCGGACGTAATCTTCCAGGTCGCTTCCAAGGCGGGCGACGGCGTGTTCGAGGCGGCGCAGGAGGGCGGCTTCTATGCGATCGGCGTCGACTCCGACCAGAAATACATCAACGACGACGTCATCATCTGCTCGATGCAGAAAGAAGTCGGGAAGTCGATCTATGACGCGGTCAAGAAACTCCTTTCGGGCGACAAGTCTCAGCTCGGCACGACCTGGGTCGCCGATATGTCCAACGGCTATATCGGAATCGGCTACGGCGAAGCAGGCGCAAAGCAGCAAATCCCGGACGACATAAAGGCAAAGGTCGATGAGCTGGCGGCAAAGATCGCTTCCGGCGAGATTAAGGTCAATACGACAAGATAAATATGCAGTGTGCGGAAGCTGCTCGTTCGGGCGGCTTCCGCCTTTTTTGCGGACGGCGGCCTCAGCGCCCCGCAAAATTTGCGTGGATACGCATGAAGGAGGAGGGGATCACTTGACGGACGAGATCCGATTTGAACACATTTCCATGGAGTTTCCGGGCGTGCTCGCGAACGACGACATCTCGCTTTCGATCCGAAACGGCGAGGTGTTCGCTTTGGTCGGTGAAAACGGCGCGGGCAAGTCCACGCTGATGAACATCCTGTACGGCATCAACACGCCGACGGCGGGAAATCTGTATGTACGCGGCGAAAAGGTCACGGACTTTTCTCCGAAGGCGGCGATCGACCGCGGCATCGGCATGGTGCATCAGCATTTCATGCTGGTTCCGTCGTTCACGGTCGCGCAGAACATCGTTCTGGGCAGAGAACCGAAAAACGCCGGCGTACTGTTCGACAATAAAAAAGCCGAAAAGCTGACGCGCGAGCTCGTAAAGGAATACGGGCTTGAGGTCGATCCGTCCGCCGAAGTGCGGGACATCTCCGTGGGCTTACAGCAGCGTGTGGAGATCCTGAAAACGCTGTATCGCGGCGCGGACATTCTGATTCTGGACGAGCCGACGGCGGTGCTGACGCCGCAGGAAACGGACGAGCTCTTCGAGGTTATCCGCCGCATCGTGCGCGAAAAGGAAATGACGGTCATCATCATCACCCACAAGCTTTATGAGGTCATGGCGATCTCCGACCGCGTCGGCGTTATGCGGCAGGGCAAGCTCGTCGGCGTCGAAAACACCTGCGACGTGGATGAAAAGAAGCTTGCGTCCATGATGGTGGGACGTCCCGTGCTGTTCGATCATCTCGAAAAGACCGGAACGCCGGGCGACGTCGCGATCGAGGTCGACGACCTCTACGTTGCGGACAATCGCGGTCTGCCCGCGGTACGCGGCGTGTCGCTTTCCGTCCGAAAGGGCGAGGTATTGGGCATCGCGGCGATTGAGGGCAACGGGCAGAGCGAGCTTTTGGAAGCGATCACCGGCATGCGGAAGATCAACCGCGGTCACGTGACCGTCTGCGGGACCGACGCGACGGGCAAAACGCCCGGCGAGATCCGCGCTTTGGGACTTTCGCACGTGCCGGAGGACCGGCTTTCGACCGGCGTCGACAAGGTCGCTTCGGTTTCGGACAACCTGCTCGTCGGCAAACAAAAGGAAAAACGCTTCAATCTGTTCGGCTTCCATCAGCGGCGTTCGACGGTCGATCGCTACGCCGAGGAGCTGTATGAAAAATTCGACATCCGCGGCGCCGGCATCCACACCGAGGTCGGCTCGATGTCCGGCGGCAACATGCAGAAGGTCGTCGTCGCGCGCGAGTTCAGCTTCGACACGCCGGTGCTGGTCATCTCACAGCCGACGCGCGGCGTGGACATCGGCGCAATGGAATTCTTCCATACGCGAATCATCGAGCAGCGCAACGCGGGCGCGGCGATTCTCCTTAGCTCCGCGGACCTTGACGAGGTCTTTCGCCTGTCCGACCGCATCATTACGCTGTATGAGGGAAAGATCACCGGCGAGTTCAAGGCGGATGAGATCACCAAGGAGGAGATCGGTCTCTACATGACCGGCACCGGAGAGGGGGCGAAGGCATGAAGAAACGGTTTGATTACGGTTATCTGATCGCGCTTGTGATCAGTCTCTCCGTCGCGCTTCTGATCGGCGCAGGCATCATCGCGATCACCGGACGCAGTCCGCTCCGCGCGTACGGCGCGCTGATAGACGGCGTGTTCTCAAGCTGGAGGCATATCGGCGATACCCTTGAATACGCGATGGTGCTGTGCCTGTGCGGACTTGCCTGCGACGTCGGCAGCCGTGCCGGTATCTTCAACGTCGGCGGTGAGGGACAGCTGCTCTTGGGCGCGCTGGTTGCATCGCGTATCGGAACATTGATGGACGGCGTCACACCTTGGCTCGCAATCCCCTGCGCCATCCTCGGCGCGGTCGCGGTCGGCGGGTTCTACGCGTTCATTCCGGGCATCTTAAAGGTCAAGCTCAAAGTCAACGAGGTCATCACCACGATCATGATGAACTCGATCGCCGTATTCCTCTGCGTATACTTTGCAAAGGGACCGTGGAAGAATTCCGTCAATGCGGAAGGGATCATCGTTCCCGAGGCATACCGGTTCACGACGCTGATCCGGAGTTCAAACCTTTCCACAGCGATCATTATCTCCGCCGTGCTGACGTTCCTCGTCTGGTACATCCTGCAAAAGACGACCAAGGGCTACGAAATGCGTCTGACCGGCGACAATCCGCGGTTTGCCCGCTTTGCCGGGATTAAGGCGGACCGCCTCGTAATCGCCGCGATGGTCGTTTCCGGCATGATGTGCGGGCTCGTCGGCATGTTCCGCGTTTACGGTGCGGAGCGGATCTTCAAAACGACAGCGGTGTCGAACGAGTATTACTTTGAAGGACTGATGGTCGCGATGATCGCGCAGTATCAGCCGCTGCCGACAATCATCATCTCGCTGATCTTCGCGATTTTGAAGATCGGTGCAATGGGCATGCAGAGCGTCGGCGTGCCGATCCAGATCTACTGGATCCTTCAGACGGTCGTGATTTTCTGCATGGCGGGTGAAAAGGGCATCCGCGCAGCGATCCGGAAGGCAAGGGAGAAACGTGCTGCCGAACGGGATGTCCTTGCACGCAGGGAAGGAGGCACCGCAAATGAATGAGTTCACATGGACGAATTTTGCAAAGATCGCTTCCAGTACGCTCAGTCAGATGCTTGGAACCGCTACACCGGTCGCGCTCGCCGCATTGGGCGGACTCATGACCGAGCATGCGGGTATCATGAACATCGGCATGGACGGCATGATCCTGATGGGCGCGTTCGTTGCGGCTGCCGTGAGCTACTATCTTGCCAGTGCTGCGCTCGGTATCCTTGCCGCCATGGTGTTCGGCATCGTGATCGGCCTGTTCTTCGCGCTGTTCACCGTGAAGCTGAGATCCGACGAGTTCATCATCGGCTGCGCACTGAACACCTTTGCCATGGGTATTACGGCGTATCTGAGCCGCTCACTGTTCGGCTCGGACGGTATTCGGGGCGCGGCGTATCTGCACAATATCCATATTCCTCTTATAAAGGACATTCCGTTCCTCGACAATGTGATCAGCGGACATTCTCTGTTTGTGTATCTTACATGGGTGTTGGTCATTCTGATGTGGCTGTTTGTGTACCGGACGCCGACGGGCTTTTGGATCCGCGCCTCCGGCGAATCGCCCGAAACGCTGCGGACTGCGGGCAAGGATCCCGAAAAGATGAAATGGGTCGCGTCGATCCTGTGCGGCGTGTTCTGCGGGCTTGCGGGCGCGCACCTGTCGCTTGGCAAACTGAACGGTACGTTCGTCGAGGGCATGAGCGATTCCCGCGGATACATCGCGTTCGCCTGCGTTATCTTCGGAGCAGCGCATCCGGGCAAGGTGTATCTTGCCGCGCTGATGTTCGGCTTTTTCAGCGCGCTGGGCTTGCAGCTGCAGGGAATCATCAGTTCCGACCTTACCGAAGCGATCCCGTACGTTATCACGATCATCATGATGGTCTATGTCGTCGTCAGCGGTCAGCGCAGAAGGGAGCATCTTGCAAAGCAGCAGCTTAAAAAGCTCGAACTGAAATAGCATATGATGTTTTCGGGAGTCGCATGAACACGTGCGGCTCCCTTTTTTTATATGAAAAAACAGAGGAAAAGCTCTGTACAAGCGTGAATATTTGCGGTATACTCACCTTTATGAAACGATTTCTTCCGCTGCTCCTTGCAACGCTTTTGCTTGCCTGCAGCGCACAACCGAATCCGGCTCCCAATGTGACGGACCCGCCGGCGGTCGAGGCCGCGACGGCTGCGCCTCTTGAGGAGGACGATGTGATCCGGGCGCCCGAAACGGCAGTGCCGGAAACGCTTCCGCCCGTGCCCACGCCTGCGCCGACTCCGGAGCCGACCCCGGAACCCACGCCGGAGCCCACGCCGACGCCGAACCCGTACCGCGGTGAGAAGATCACGGCGTCCGAAACAAACGAGGCGTTCTGGTACTGCGCGCCGACCGAAGCGCTCAAGGCGTACGTCGTCGGCATGAGCTATCCGGAAAACCCGAAGGACGCGCCGGTGAAGCTCGACGATCTGCGCTACGTGCATATCCTGTACGTCGATTTCGACGGCGCGGAGCATGAAGGCGAGCTTCTGGTGCACAGGAAGGTCGCAAACGACGTGATCGAGATCTTCGAGGCGCTGTATGACGCGCAGTATCCGCTGCGCTCGGTAAGGCTTTTAGACGATTTCGGGCAGCCGTTTTCCGACGGGCTTTCGATGTCGGCGGACAATACCTCGGCGTACTGCTGCCGCCGCGTCACCGGCAAGAAGTATTTTTCGCGCCACAGCTATGGCACGGCGATCGACGTAAATCCGGTCGAGAATCCGTATGTGAAGCCGGACGGCAGCTTTTCACCGAAAGAAAGCGAGCCGTATCTGGACCGGACGAACCTGCGTCCCGGCATGATCACGAAGGACGATCTGTGCTACAAGCTGTTCAGAAAGCATGGCTGGAAGTGGGGCGGCGATTTCAAAGAGCCGGACTATCAGCATTTTTCGAAGGATGTAAAGGGGGTCACGCCGTGAACGAACAGGAGATCCTTGCGTACCTCGAACGGGATAAAACGATCCGTATCGACATGATCGAGGCAATTAGGCGGAAAACCGCCAGGGTCCTGTACGCCGAACCGGACGCGGTGCTGCTCACCGAGGCGGAGCGCTTCTGTCTCGTCGTGTCGGACACGGTCGAGGCGGGCAGGCGCGCGCTGAAGACGGTTCCGGAAAGCATTTGCCTGTTCGTGGCGCATAACGAGGCTTCGCGCGACGCGGTGTTCGAAACATTTCCGACCATCAACCACGCGGCGGCATGCTGGCAGGCGTACTATCCCGGCAAAGAGCCGATCCCGGTCCCGCCGGTCTGCGAGATCCGTCCGTTTCCGAAGGAAGAACTGCCGTTTCTGCTGTCGGTCTACGATCCGGACGGCGATCCGAAGCGCTATCGGGAGCGCATCGAACAGGGCGACGTGCTGGCGGCGTACCGCGACGGGGCGCTTGCGGGGTTCATCGGCTTCCACGGCGACGGCTCCGGCGGCATGCTGGAGGTTTTGCCGCAATTCCGGCGGCTCGGCATCGGTTCCGCGCTGGAGATTGCGCTGCATAATCTCGCGCTTTCCCGCGGGTGGACGCCCTACGGACAGATCTACACGACCAACAACGCCTCGCGCAAGCTGCAGGAGAGCCTCGGCATGGTCGTCTCGGACAACGAGCTCTACTGGATGTACGAAGAGCGGGATTGAAAACGGCTTTTCATCGGTGTCATCCTGAAGAGCGGAGCGACGAAGGATCCTGCGGATTCTTCGCCTGCGGCTCGGAATGACAGCGCTTTTTGAAACAGAATTATGACTTTGGAGGAACCTATGAAAGTAAAGAACATTTTGGGCGAACGGTTCAAGGAACGCGCGTTCGACATCGAGAGCCAGAATCTCATGACGCGCGGCGGTTATATGAAGCAGGTCGGCAACGGCATCTATTCGCTGTTCACGCCGGCAAAGCGGATCCAGAACAAGATCGAGCAGATCCTCAGAGAAGAGATGGACGCGATCGACGGGCAGGAGGTCCTGTTCCCGGTCGTCATGCCCGCAACGCTCTGGCAGAGCTCGGGCAGATTCGATTCCATCGGCAAGGAGCTTCTTCGGTTCAAGGACCGCGGCGGCGCCGACATGGTCCTCGGCATGACGCACGAGGAGGCGGCGGTGCAGATGGCGATGAACGTGGCGGGCACGTATCAGAAGTATCCGTTCATGATCTATCAGATCCAGACCAAATTCCGCGACGAACCGCGCGCAAGAGGCGGTCTCATTCGCGTACGCGAGTTCACGATGAAGGACGCGTATTCGTTCCACACCTCGCAGGAGGACCTCGAGGCGTACTATGACCGCGCCTATCGCGCGTATGAGCGCATCTACGCCCGCGCGGGCGTGCCCGAGGTGCTTGCGGTCAAGTCGGATTCCGGCATGATGGGCGGCAAGGTCAGCCACGAATTCATGCTTTTGACCGACATCGGCGAGGATTCCATCGTGATTTGCCCGGACTGCGGCTTCCGCGCGAACATGGAGGCGTGCGACGCCATCACCGAAAACACCGCGGACGAAACGCTCGAACCGCTCACCGAGGTCTTTACCGGCGACGCCAAGACGATCGAGGAGGTCGGAAAGCTCCTGAAGGTCGACGATGCAAAGACCTGCAAGGCGGTCGTCTATCAGCGCAACGCGGACGATTCGTATGTGCTGATTTTCCTGCGCGGCGACAAGGAGGTCAACGAGACCAAGCTGACGAATTTCCTCAAAGCCGAGATCCATCCGGCGGTCGACGTCGAGAACGCGAACCTCGCGGCGGGCAACATCGGTCCGGTCAACCTCGAAACCAAGGCGACGGTCCTGTTCGATCGCTCGCTCGTGGGCGCAACGAACCTTGTCTGTGGCGCGAACAAGCCCGAATATCACCTCGCCGGCTTCACGCCTGCGCGCGATCTGCCCGAAACCACCGGATTCATCGACCTTGCGAAAGCGGTCGAGGGCGGCGTTTGCCCGAACTGCGGCAAGCACAGCTTAAAGGTGCGCCGCGGCATCGAGGTCGGCAACATCTTCCAGCTCGGCAAGCGCTATACCGAGGCGATGGGCATGACCTACGACGCGGAAAACGGCGAGCGCAAGAACCCGATCATGGGCTGCTACGGCATCGGCGTCGGGCGTCTCATCGCTTCCGTGTGCGAGGCGCATCACGACGATTACGGTCCCATCTGGCCGATCACGATCGCGCCGTGGCAGGTCGAGATCTGCGCGCTGCGTATTGACGATTCCGCGGTCCGCGAAGCCGCCGACAAGCTCTGCGGCGAACTCGAAGCCATGGGCGTCGAGGTGCTGTACGACGATCGTCCCGTTTCCGCGGGCGTCATGTTCTCCGATGCGGACCTTTTAGGCGCGCCGGTGCGCGTGGTTGTTTCCCCGAAGACGCTCGGACGGAACGCGTTCGAGCTTGCCGCGCGCGACAAGTCCTTCCGTGAGGACATCGCGATCGACGGCGCAGCCGACACGGTCGCCGCCAAGGTCAAAGAGCTGATCGCCGCGGTCAACGCCAAGGTGCCGGAACGGATGTGAGCGCCTGCATGATATCCGTAGGGACGGCTATCAGCCGTCCGCACCGCTTTTTGACGGACGGGCAATGCCCGTCCCTACACAGATGATGTGTTCCCTGCGGAAACGTCTCGGAAGATTCTCCGATTTCTCGGAGAATCTTTTTTATATTCGCGCACCCCAAAGCCTTCCCCTGCGACAGCATGGGGAAGGGGGTACCATGGTACGCGCGGGAAGCGCGCGATCTGCCTCTGTAACGAAGCCGCGGTCAACGCCAAGGTGCCGGAACGGATGTGAGCGCCTGCATGATATCCGTAGGGACGGCTATCAGCCGTCCGCACCGCTTTTTGACGGACGGGCAATGCCCGTCCCTACACAGATGATGTGTTCCCTGCGGGCACGTTCGGGAAGATTCTCCGAGAGATCGGAGAATCTTTTTTTACAACTCTGTTACAACTCGGTGACACTTCTGTGACGTTTCGGACGAATTTCGATGCTATTCTCATCTTGAAAAACAGAATGGGGGAACGATGCCATGAAACGAATCGCCGTACTTTTGCTCTGCTTGCTGCTTCTTGCCTGTCAGCCCACGCCGACGGAGGACTTTGTGCCGCAATAGGATACGGTCGCCATGCTCGAAATGGCGAAGACCACGCCTGCGCCCGAGGAGGATACGGTCGGGTGGACGCAGACCGACGGCGACGGGTATACCGTGCCGCCTCTGCCGTCGCTTCGGGAACGGTATCAGATCCCGGAGACGTATCGGTATCACGCCGATCTTGCGGAGGGGCATTTTGTCCTGAATCTCGATGCAAAGGTGCTGGTGCCGGACGTTTCGGCGATCCCGATCGTGCGCGTCGAGCCGAGCGGCTTCGATCCGGCGTTCATCCGGACCCTGTTTCAAAACCTGTGCGGCGATGCGGAGTTCTATTATCTCGATCGCACCTATACAAAGACGCAGATCGCAGAGCGCATCAAATACCTTTCGGAAAACATTTCGGACGAGCAGGCATACAGCCGTGAACACGGTGCGGAAAGCCTTGCCGACGTCAAGGCGGAGATCGAACGGCTGAAGGCAAGCTATGCCGACGCTCCGGATTCCATCGAGCCGGTCCGCTGTTACGGCGAGCAACAGACGATCGCGCACAACTATGTGACAAACGGCGCAAACGGACCGGTTTCTCACGAATCCACCTCCTTGGGCATCGAAGCGTATACGAAGGCAATGGACCGCTGGTTCGTTTTGCTGAACACAGACCCGGATTCTCCGCTGGGAAGCAGGAAGGGTGCGTATCTGATATACGGGAAGGTCAAGAGCCGCCCGGATGAGATCGAATGCTTCCCGGTTCCCGACACGTATCAAAACGGCAGCTACGCGCCGCAGCAGGCGAAAGCGGACGTCGAAGCGTTCCTCAAACAGAACGGAATGGACGACTTTGCGGTCTGGTCGGTCCTGTACGCGCCGGATCAGGTCAAGGAACAGCCGGACGATCCGATGTATTGGGTGAAATGCGTGCGCACGGTCAACGGCGTGAATACGTCGTTTATCCGGGGGCAAACGTGGGACTCGACGGATATCTGGGGTCCGATGTGGGAATATGAAATGCTGTTGTTCTGGATGGACCGCGATGGCATTGCCGGCATGGACTGGCACGCGCCGGTTAAGGTCTGCGACACGGTCGTGGAGAACGCAAATCTGCTGCCGTTTGACAGGATCATGGAGATCTATATCAAGATGGTCAACACGAAATTTGCCGCCGCAATGAACATCACCGAGCCGGACCTCAAGTACGGCGCAACGACGCAGAATCAATACGACATCGACCGCGTCGAGCTTACATTGCAGCGCATTCAGGAGCCGAACGAGTGGGGCAGCGCGCTGCTCGTGCCGGTGTGGAACTTCTACGGCGTCAACACGCGCACCGAGGTCGAGGACTATATCGAAACGACCGAAAGCACCTATCCGTACGAGCCCATGCTCTCGATCAACGCGATCGATGGCACGGTGATCGACGTGCGGAAGGGATATTGAGCGGCAAGTGGATTCTCCTGCGGAGAATTGGAATTGATACCACCTCATCACCGCCTGCGGCGGAGCTTCTCCTCAAGGGGAAGCCTCCATACAAGCCTTCCCCCTGATGTGGGGAAGGTGCCGAAGCGTGAGCGGAGGCGGATGAGGAGTATTGTAGGGGCTGACGTCCTCGGCAGCCCGTTCGCGGATGAATTGCCTGCGGCATGAATTGTGCTGCGCACATGAATTGACCTGCGGTCATGAATTGCGGCAAAGCCGCATGTTTTACTTCTTTGTTACAACTATTATGTTACAATAGACCTGAGGAGGGGCATATGGCACGGATTTTGGTTTTGGAGGATGAAAAAGCGATCAACGATCTCGTTGCGCTGAACCTCGGCATGGTGGGACACACGGCGGTGCAGGCGTTCACCGGAAAGGAAGCGCTTTCGATCGCCGCGACGACGCCGGTCGATCTTCTGATCCTTGACGTGATGCTGCCGGACACCGACGGGTTTTCGGTCTATGAAAAGCTCAAGGGCACGCCGGCGATCTTTCTGACGGCGCTCGGCGAAACGGCGGACAAGGTCAAGGGTTTCGAGCGCGGCGCGGACGATTACATCGTGAAGCCGTTTGAAATGACGGAGCTTTTGTTGCGCGTGGAGGCGGTGCTGCGCCGCACGCACAAGAGCGAAAGCCGCTATCACGTCGACGACATCGAGATCGACTTTGAGGCAAAAACGGTGACGAAGGGCGGCGTTCCGGTGGAGCTGACCATGCAGGAATACGCGCTTCTGGAGGTTCTCGTCAAGAACCGCAACATCGCGCTGTCGCGGCAGCGGCTGATGCGCGAAGCGTGGGACGTATCGTTTCTGGGCGAGTCGCGCACGATCGACGTGCATATCCAGCGGCTTCGCAAAAAGCTCGGCATGGACGACCGGATCAAGACGATCTACCGGCTCGGATACCGGTTCGAGGAAACGCCGTGAAGCTCAGACAAAAAAGTTATTTATGGACCGTTCTGCTGGTCGCAGCCGTGCTGTTCGTCAGCATGCTTTGTCTGGTGATCCCGAACATTCGCATGACGATCGGCTCGGTCGAATCGCGCGCGCTCGGCGAGGAAAAGGCGCTTGCGCTCTCGGTCGACGGGCTGTTTGAGAAGATCCCGGACGAGGCGCGCAAAAAGTACGCGCGCGGTTACGCGGTCTACGACAGCGGCGGCGCGACGTTCGCGTTGGGCAAAGGACGGGAAACATGGGTCGCGACCGAACCCGTTCCGCCGGAAACGGAGGTCGGGAAGGTGCGTTGGATCACGCGGGACGGGCGTACCGTTCTGACGATCACCGATACGCTTTCGGACGGCGTATGGCTGCGCTACGGACTGGACACGACCGAAGTCGTGCAAAGGCTCACGTGGCAGGCGATCGGCTCGACGCTCCTCTGCACGCTGCTGACCTGCGGCGTTGCGGCGGCGCTGTACGTCATGCAGGAGCGGATCAACCGTCCGGTCGAACGCCTTGCGCACGAGCTTCGCACGCCGCTGACGGTCATCCGCGGCTACGGCGAGCTTCTGGAACGCGCCAAGCTCACACCCGAGCAGCAGCATACGGCGGCAAGCTATATCGTCTCGGAGAGCGAGCGGCTCGGCGAGATCTCGCAAAAGCTACTGACCCTTGCCGACGCGCGAAAGAACGTGTTCCGCCCCGAGCGCGTGGACCTTGCGGCGCTTGCGGCGCACCTCAGGCAGACGTATCCCACGCTCGAGACCGATGTGCAATGGAACGAGCTGACCGCCGACCGCGCGCTGATGCTGAGCCTGCTCGGCAACCTGATCGGCAATGCGGTCAAGGCGTCCGCGCCGGGGTCTCCGGTGCTGTTGAACGCTTCGCCCGGCGTGATCGAGATCGTCGACCGCGGCTCCGGCATGACGCCCGAGCAGCTTCGCTATGTCAACGACCCGACGCACGCAAGGAATCCGTCGGTCCGCAGCGGGCTCGGCGTGCCGCTTTGCCACGAGATCGCCGCGCTGCACGGCGCAACGCTGCGGTACACCTCCGAACCCGGCAAGGGCACGACCGCGACGGTAAAGTTTGCGGATGCGGCGCAGTGATATCCGCTTCGCGGGTGAATATCGCGCCGATGGCTCCGACATTTTACAACTCTCTTACAACTCTGTGATGACTCTGTTACATGTTCCGTGCTACGATGGCACCGTAGAAAGGAGGCAAAAGCCATGACAAAAATCGTTACGAAACACAAAGTGCTTTTGATCGCGCTCTGCGGCGTGCTGTGCATCGGAATTCTGTCCGGTCTTCTGCTCACCGGCGTGATCAAATTCTCCAAGGAAGGAAGATCGTTCTCGACCGTCGCGGAGGCGAAGGAGGAGATGAACGAGTCGAATGCCGCGGCGGCAGGGGACGAAAACGAATCGTCGCAGGATCTCACGAAACCCACGCCCACGCCGGAGGCGAAGCAGCTCTCCGCAAAAGAGATTTCCGAGATCTCGGAGTGGGTGGAGCAGCGCAGACAGTATGTGATCCCCGTTCGGACAGGCAGTTGTCCCGCAGCAAACCTGATGCTTTGGGACGTATCGAGACCGAGTCGGGAGCAGGAGGATCTTGCAAAACAGGCGGCAAAGCAGTTTACTGAGAAAGTATTCGAACAGTCGTATGAGACACTGACGGGCTACACGCTCGAAGAAGCGAGTGTGGTCGTGTATACCGACAAGGACGGCGACCGCGATACCGTTCTCCGCGTGACCGATCCCGCGGGAAACTATATCGTATCGTTCTCCGAGACGAATTGGAAAGTACTTTGCGCCGATCTTCTGACGTACCCGAAAACAGTAACGCTTGACCGTGAAAAGGACGCGCTGCGGCTTGCGGAAAAGCTCGGTTACAAATCCGCGGTGCTGTATCGCGATAACAACAATCAATGGATGCACGAGGGCGTTTATATGCTTACGACCGAAACGGACGAATGCCTTGCGTTCTCCTACTGCGGCGATCAACTCTGGCAATTCGCGGTCTATCCGAACCAGCATGCGATGCTCGAATGCGAATACTTCCTTGCGGACATCCAGATCGACTATGAAACGCCTGCATATCCGAGAAACTTTGTGAAAGCCGAGCCGCCGACATTCGGAGAGAACCAAATGGTGAGCGACAGAACGATCACCTCGCTGCTGTATCGTCTGTATAACCGGCTTTCCGGTCAAGACGCAAAGCAGGGGGATTTCAAGGCAACCTTCTATCGCGACGACAGCGGCGCGCGCGAGGACTGCTGGGTGATCACCGGCGATCAATTTGAAATGACGGTGTCCGCGTATTCGCACGACGTGATCCGGCTGGACTGCGCCGTCCCGTGCGAGGATCTTTTAGCGATCCCGTATGAGATGATGGGCGGTGCGGAATACGAAACGGTCGCAAGACAGATCGGCGAGGAGCTGATGACGGCGCTCGGCACGTATGACGGCGACACGCACGGAAAAGCCGTCAAGAATGTCGACGTCAACGCGGTTGCGGACGGGCACTACTGCACAATGGACATCATTCTTGAGGACGGCACGGTCTACGAACTGGGCTTTGAGGACGGCGTACTGAAGTATGCCGAGCACTACGCGAACGACGAGTTCTTCTGGGTCGGCATCAACACTGGCTGGGTTGCGGACACGGTCTATGTGAACGCCGCGACGGGCAAGAAGTATGTTCCCGAATACCGCGACTGGGACGGCGATCTGCATGTGAAGCCGCGTCCCGAAAACTGAACGGAATACATAATCGGCAGGGAAAACTCCTGCCGATTTTTTGCAACAAAAAAGTCCCGGACGAGCGGGACGGAATGGTTTTGACATGCCATCAACAAGTTTTAGCACCTTACTCAGGCAGGTTGCTGTGCGGTCATAAAGCTTGTCTCTCGCGCACTCTCGATGGCGATTCCGAGTATAGCACCGCGTGCCGAAAAATGCAAACATTCCATGAATATTTGACACGGATTTTACATCGTATACCGTGAAAAACCATGCAAAAACGCTGTATAACAGCGTATACAGCATTTGTAAGAATATGCGAAATCGAAGCGATTATTCAGTCTCTTCGGCGCCTTCGCCGTCGTACGGCTCGAAGCGGTATTCCTGCATGGCGTCGGGATACTTCTCGCGGTCGACCTGGGACAAAAACATCGCCTTCGGACGGATCCACAGCGAGCGGTCGCCGTACAGCTTGCGGTAGACGACGTACTCCTCGAGCGTTTCCGAATGCTTCGCCACGTCCTCGACGCGGTACAGCCCGCCCTTGAAATGGCGGTAGACGTGTCCGATGAGCAGCTCGCGCTCCGGTTCGGGTTCCTCGGGCTGGACCGGGCTGTTGAAATAGACGCGATAGAGCTCCTTTGCAAAATCGAGGCGGTCATACGGCACGTACAGCCGGACAAGCCCAACATTGACGCCGAGGTTCACGGTGATCCCCGCGCCGAGCACGGACCGGTCCGTGCAGGGAATGTCGTTGTCGCGGAAAAGCTCCTTGAGCATCTCCGCCTGCATATAGTGCACCTCTGCAACGAGGCAGAAATCGCCGGGCTCGACCGCGCGGAGCTTTCTGTTTCTGCAGCGCGGGCAGACGGATCCTTCGACAAGCTTCATGCAGTTTTCACAGTATTGCGGCATGGCGTTCTCCTTTCGTCAGAACAGTTTTTTCAGCGTGCCCAAAAGCCCGCGGTACAGCGATTTTCCGACCTCTCTGCCGATCGAATTCATCGTGGAGTTTGCGACCTTGCCGAGCGCGGAGGTCGTCTTCTTTTTCTTCTTCGCCTTTTCGCGCAGCGCTTCCTTTTCGGCTTTTTCCTTCGCTTTGGCTTCTTCCTTTTCCGCCTTTTCCTTCGCCCTGGCTTCTTCCTTCTCCTGCCGTTCGCGCTCCTTCGCTTCGGCTTCCTCGCGTTCCGCCTCGGCCTTCTCTTCGGCTTCCTCCTGCGCTTTGCCGGTCAGGATCTCATAGGCGGATTCGTTGTCGACCGGCTCGTCATACTTGCCGTAGAGCGTGTCCGCCATGATCTCGCTCTTCCGGCGCTCGTCGTCGATCATGCCCATCATCGACTGCGGCGGCAGGATCGTGCAGCGCTCGACGATCGACGGGCGTCCCTTCTCATCCAGAAAGCTCACCAGCGCTTCGCCGGTGCCGAGCTCCGAAAGCACCTCCTCGGTGTCGAACTCCGGGTTCACGCGGAACGTCGCCGCGGCGGTCTTGATCGCCTTCTGCTCGGCGGGCGTGTAGGCGCGCAGCGC
The DNA here is from genome assembly GCA_947168855.1 of uncultured Clostridia bacterium. GTDB lineage: Bacteria > Bacillota > Clostridia > Christensenellales > CAG-138 > UBA3792. Next base: position 101,070 of record CAMVNO010000005.1, on the reverse strand, counting down.
GTGCTGTACGCGGTTAGATAGCTGCGCAAGCACCGGATCCGGCAGATCGCTCGGCTGCTGCGAGATGAAATAGACGCCGACGCCCTTCGAGCGGATCAGCTTCACGACCTGCTCGACCTTGCTCTTCAGCGCACGCTTCGCGTCGGAAAACAGGAGATGCGCCTCATCAAAGAAAAACACGAGCTTCGGCTTTTCGAGATCGCCGACCTCCGGAAGCTGCTCGAAAAGCTCCGCAAGAAGCCACAGCATAAAGGTCGAGTAAAGCAGCGGGCTCTGATAGAGCTTTGCGCAGTGGAACACGTTGATATAGCCTCTGCCGTCCTCGTCGACCTGCATCCAGTCATTGAGGTCGATCGCGGGTTCGCCGAAGAACAGGTTGCCGCCCGCGTCCTCAAGCTGCAGGAGCGCGCGCTGGATCGCGCCTGCGGACTGTTTTGAAATATTGCCGTACGTATGCAGAAGCTCCGCCGCGTGCTCGGTGATGTAGGCGACCATCGCGCGCAGGTCCTTGAGGTCTATGAGCAGCCAGCCGTTGTCGTCCGCCACACGGAACGCGATCGACAGCACGCCGGTCTGCACGTCGGAAAGGTTCAGAAGCCGGGCAAGCAACTCCGCGCCCATCTCGGAAACGGTCGTGCGCACGGGATGTCCGCCCTCGCCGTACACGTCCCAGAAGCGCACGGGGTACCGCCGCATGGGAAAGCCTTCGGGGTCGATGCCGATGCCGGTCAGCCGCGACGCGATCTTTTCGGTCATCTCGCCGGGTTTGCAGCAGCCACTTAGATCGCCCTTGACGTCCGCTAAGAATACCGGCACGCCGAGGTCGGAGAACGATTCCGCCATGACCTTCAGGGTGATGGTCTTGCCCGTGCCGGTCGCGCCGGCGATCATGCCGTGGCGGTTCGCCATTTCGGGACGGATAAAGGCTTCGGTCTCGCCCTTGCCGACGAGGATTCGGTTGTCGATCAACATAGCTTGTTTGCCTCCGGACAATCCTGCATATTTTCAATCATATCATATCACACCTTTCCCGAATTGTCCACGAAAAACCGCGGTTTCGCCGTCCTTCCGAAACCGGACTTTTTCCGGGAAAGCTGCCCGGGGGGTCGTGCTGTGTTCAAAGCGAAGAAACGGAGGGCGGAGCGATTTGTCACGAAATGAGGGGACCCCCGGTCACGAGATGACAACCGCATTGTCACGTCCTGACCCCCTCCCCGGTCACGAGGTGACCCCACCCCGGTCACCAGATGATGGGGAAATAAATAATAATAGTAAAGAAATAACGGGCGACGTTCCGTCAGTCGGTCATAACGCGCGCGAGGACATGACGGGGCCTGACGCGATCTCAGAACCCCTGTATATGGTGAAAAACGCGCGGGGCGGACAGATCAGGGGGAGAAGAACAGCGAGGAGAACAAAAGCCCCGTTACGACGGAGGTGAGCAGGGAGAGCAGCGCGGCGGGCACGGCGAAGCGCGTCTTTTTGATCCCGACGCTGCCGAAATACAGCGCGAGCGTATAGAAGACCGTTTCGGACGAGCCCAGAAGCACGCTAGCGGTGTAGCCGATGCGCGAATCGGGACCGTACTGCGTGAAGAGATCCGACAGCGCGGCGATTGCGGCGCTGCCGGAAACCGGGCGGACCAGAATGAGCGGCAGAAGCGCGCTGTCGACGCCGAGCGCGTTCGCGGCGGGGGACAGGAACGACGACAGAAGATCGAACGCCCCACCTGCGCGAAACAGCGACATGGCGGCGGAAAACACCGCAAGCGTCGGCAGGATCGTTTTGAGAAGCGGGATCGCCCGCGCCGCGCCCTCGCGAAACGCGTCGAACACGGGAACGCGCCGGACGGCGGCGTACAGCAGAAGAAGCAGGATCAGGATCGCGATCGGCATGGACGTGTGAAAACGAGGCACAGGATCACGGCGACAAGCGTTGCCGAAAGCGAGGACAAAAACGTCGGCAGCACGACCGCGGCGGGACGCGCGGAGCCGAAGCTTGCCCGTAAGCCCACGAGCGTTGCGGGGAACAGCTCCAGGCATGAGGCGTTCAGAACGAGCAGCACGCACATCTCGTCGGTAGCGACGCCGGGACGCGGGTTCGTTTCGCTTAAGAGCCGCATGGCGGAAAGCCCGTACGGCGTCGCGGCGTTGCCCATGCCCAGCATGTTGGCGGCAAGATTCAGAGCGATCGCCTCCCGCGCGCCGCCTGCCTTCGGGAACAGCAGCGAGAGCACCGGCGACAGAAGCCGGCTCAGCGCCCGGATGAGTCCCGCTTTTTCCGCAATGTTCAAAAGCCCCATCCAGAGAAGATACGCGCCCGAGATGCGCAGCACGGTCTGAACGGCGTCGGACGCGCCGTTTTGCAGCGCGGTCAGCACGCCGTCGGCATTTCCCGAGAACAGCGAAACGCCGATCCCGGCAAGCAGAAGAAACAAAATCACAGGGTCCATGGTTTATCGTATGAAGAAAATGCGGATGAAAAGCGTCTTTTTTGAAAACGATCATAAAAAAACAACACAAATTGCATTTCATCTGTTATAATGATAAACGGAAATTTATGACCCGGAGACAGGATTGTGAAAAAAGGGATTTGCTTTATATTGATTCTGCTCATGCTGTTCGGCGCGGCGCTGCCGGTCGGCTGTGCGAGCGCGCACGGAAAAGGCAGTGACGTCTGTCTGGAATTTATCGAATACATTGCGGAGGGCAGCTACGGGGCGGCGTTCGATCTGCTGTCCGACTCCGTGAAGAACACGACCGGCAACGATACGAAGCCGGGCGATCCGATGATTTCCGCCAAGGAGTTTGCCGAAAAGTATCAGCAGATTTTTGACGCGGTGGGGCTTAGGGAAATCAGCTACATCGTGCGGACGGTGTCGGACGCTTCGATCACGAGCTCCGTCGATTTTCAGATGACCTACAATACCGCATTGGGCGAGATGGTCAACGACTACACGATCAACGCGCTCTATGAAAACGGACGCTGGGGCATTCAATGGACGCCGGCGCTGATCTTCCCGACGATGGAGTGGGGGGACAAGCTGCTGGTCGGCGTCAACTATCCGAAGCGCGGCGAGATCTTCGACTGCAACGGCGAGCTGCTGGTCAAGAACCTCTCCCCGGTCACGGTGTTCTGTGTTCCGAACCAGATCCCGGAGGAGGAAAAGGAAGAGGTCTTAAAGCAGATCCTTTCGATCCCGATCCTGAAGCCCTCCGGCACGCCGCAGGATGAATATGAAAAGATCGTGCACGACGCGATCTACAGCAAGAATTCTTCCGCTGTTATCGCAAAGCTCTATCCAGATCAGGTGGACGATACGCTGGAGGAGCGGCTTCTGAGCATCACCGGCATCGGCATCGACCGCAACGGCGCCATGACCTCCACACGCTTCCGCGCATACCCGTACGGACGCAGCGCGTCCCATCTTTTGGGTTTTGCGGCGGTCATGTGGAAGGCGACGTGGAAGGACCTTGAAAAGCTCCGCAACGCCCGCGACGCCAAGAGCGCAAGCGCGGACAAGCCCAAGGAGACGGAGACGACCGCCGAGCCGGAGGAGACCGAAGCGCCGGAAGAGTCCGAAGCGCCGGAAGAGTCCGAAGCGCCGGAAGAGACCGAAGCGCCCGAGGAGTCCGCAACGCCCGAGGAAACCGCGGCGCCCGAGGAGACCGCCGATCCGGACAAACAGGCGGATGCGGACGAAAAGAAATCCGACGACAAGAAGAAAAAGGACGAGGAATACAGCTCGTATACGTTCACCGAAGAGGATCTGGACGCATATGAGAAGGACAGCTGGCTGGGCTACGCGGGACTGGAGCAGCAGTACGAACGGATCCTGCGCGGTGAGAAGGGCGGCTACGCGTACATTCAGGGCATCGACGGCACGAACCGTCAGACGCTGTACAACAACCCGGCGAAGGACGGACAGGACCTGCACCTGACGCTGGACATCAAGATGCAGCAGCGGGTTGAGGAGGTTGTGAAGACCGTCGTCTACACGGACAACATCTCCGGCACGGTCATCGTGATGAATCCGCATTCCGGCGCGGTTCAGGCGCTGTATTCGTTCCCGGATTACGACGTGGAGGCGTTCAGCCGCGGCGCCGTCGGCACCGAAGCGTTCGAAGCGCTGAAGGTCGACCCGCAGACGCCGATGTTGAACCGCGCGATTCAGGGTCTTTACGCGCCCGGATCGACGTTCAAGCCGTTCACCGGCGCGGGCTCGCTGGAGGCGGGCACGGTCACGCCGAACACGACCTTCCCGCAGGAGGAGATGCAGCACATCCACAACGCCCGCTACAAGACGCCGGGCGGCGGCTACAAGGACGTCTGGGAGGTCAAGAAGGGCACCTATGCCTACACCGGCATCGACGAGATCACGCGTACCGGCAGCTCCAACCGTCACACGCCGATGAATATGGAATCGAGCATCATCGACTCGGACAATATCTTTTTCGCATGGCTGGCGCTGAAGCTCGGCTGGGACCGGTTCAAGGAATACCTTTCGTTTATCGGCATGGGCGAGAACGTTCCGTTCGATCTGCCCGCGCAGAAATCGCAGATCAAGAACGAGGGCAGCACCGAGACGTACAACCTGCTTGCGATGAGCGGCTACGGACAGGGCGAGCTTCTGGTGACGCCGCTGCAGATGGCGTGCTACATCGCCGCGTTCCGCAACGGCGGCAAGGCGCCGGTTCCGCACATCGTCGAGTCGATCTGGCAGGCGGAGGGGCAGAACTACACCGAAACGTACCGCCATACCGAAACAGAGGTATGGAAAACGATCTGCTCCGAATCGAACGCCCAGGCCATGGCGAACATGATGATCGGCGTCTGCAAATCGCCGCAGGAGCACGGCGGCACCGGCAGAAACCTCGGCGTGCGCTCCTTCATCATTTCGGGCAAGACGGGGACCGCGGAGGTCGGCAACAAGAAGGACAAGAATTCTCAGGCAAAGAAGGAGATCGCGTGGTTCATCGGCTTCCGTCAGGCGAAGAAGGACGGTTCCGCGGTCGATCCGGAGGACGAACGTCTGGTGCTGGTCATGCTCGAGCTCGACATGGAAAACCTGCCGGAGGAATATTCGCTGATGAAATTCGTCATCGCCCGCGTGCTTCTGAAGGACGACGATCTGACCAAGGCCGGCGAAACGAAGCTGGCGCTGCTGTCGTCGAGCGGCAGCGGAGAGTAAGGAGCGGCTGCTTTGCCGCGATATGCCTTACGGCGCGTGAATTGTGCGCAGCCAAAAGCCTTCTCCTTCGAGGAGAAGGTGCCGTAAGGCGGATGAGGTGGACGCGCAGAAAAGCGGGACGCTTTTCGCGGATGAATGAATTGCGCTTCGCACATGAATTGACGGCAGAGCCGTCGTGAAATGGGGAAAAGACGTCTTTTGTACGCATAGGATAGGATCGGGGGGAAAACGATATGAAGAAAACCATCGTCTTTACGGGCGGCGGCACGGCAGGACATGTGACGCCGAACCTTGCGCTGATCGAACGGCTCGACCGCGCGGAATGGGACATCCACTATATCGGCACGTCCGGCATGGAAAAGGACCTCGTCGCTTCGGTTCCGTACGTGACGTATCACGAGATCGACTCCGGCAAGCTGCGGCGCTACGCGAGCCTCAAGACGCTCACGATGCCGTTCCATGTGCAAAAGGGGTACCATCAGGCAAAACGCATCTTAAAGAATCTCAGACCCGCCGTGCTGTTTTCGAAGGGCGGCTACGTTTCCGTGCCCGTGGTGGCGGCGGCGAAGGGGATCTGCCCCGTGCTGACGCACGAATCGGACTATACGCCGGGGTTGGCGAACAGGATCGATGCGCGCTTTGCCGACAAGGTGCTGGTCACGTTTTCGGACACCGTGCCGTATGTGAAGGGAAACAAGGGCGTGCACACCGGCACGCCGATCCGTCCGGAGCTTTACCGCGGCTCGCGCAGTCATGCGCTTGCGTTCACGGGGCTTTCCGGAATAAAGCCCGTGCTGCTCGTCACCGGCGGCAGTCTCGGCGCGGTCGCGGTCAACGTCGCCGTGCGCGAAGCGCTTCCGGAATTGTTGAAAACCTTCGACGTGGTGCATCTTTGCGGCAAGGGCAAGCTGGACGAGCGCGTCAAGGCGCCCGGCTATGTGCAGTACGAATACATCGGCGACGAGATGGCGGACCTCTTCGCGCTTGCGGACGTCGTCGTGTCCCGCGCGGGGGCGAACGCCGTGTTCGAGCTTCTGGCGCTCAAAAAGCCGATGCTGCTGCTGCCGCTGTCCGGCGCCTCCACCCGCGGCGACCAGGAGCTGAACGCGGAGTACTTCAAAAAGCGCGGCTACGCGCGCGTGCTCCTTGCGGACGAGGTCAGCGCGGATTCCGTTCTTCGGGAGGTCAACGCGCTGTATGCGGCGCGGGAAAGCTATTTTGAGACCATGAAAAACGCCGAGGGCGTCGACGGCACCGAGACGATCCTCAAGCTCATCCGCGAAGCGGCGAACGCATGACGGTACCGGCGCTTTTTGAACAACTGAACGGCGAAAGCGCAACGGAAGCGCTGTCCGCGCTCTGCGCGATCGCAAAGACCAAGCAGGGCAGAGCGGAGATCGAGGCGGAGCTGCATGACCGCGCGATCCTTTCCGCGCTTGCGGGAAGCGAACAGCCCAAGGTGCGCAAGAACGTGTATCGCCTGATCGGCGCGCTTGAAAACGAAGCGGACGTGCCGATCCTTTCGCACGCGCTCGAAACGGAAACGACGCTCTTTACGGTGCCGAGCCTCATCCTGGCGCTGGGCAGGCTCGGCGCAAAGGACGCGCTGCTGTCGTACCGCATCCCGGTCTCCGGATCGGTTGAAACGGACAAGCATATCGCCGAGATCACGATCGCGTACGAAAAGGCGACGCAGCGGTTTGAAACGGCGCCGGAAAGCACGCTCGAGACGCTTTCCGCCCCGCGCGAGATCCTGTGCTTTGCGCCGAAGGGCTTTGCGGCGGAACTCAAAGACGAGCTTGCCTCGCTCGGGTTTTCGGGAACAGTGCAGGGCGACGCGGTGCGCGTCGTGACCGCCGAGATCGCCGGGATCTATCGCGCAAACTGCATGACAGAAGCGCTGCTGCCGATCGCGTTTGACGTGCCGATGGAGCCGAGGGCGATCGCTGCGGCGGCAAAGGAGTGCATCGGAACGTATTACCGCATCGAGATCCGCGGATACTTAAAGGACCGCAGCGGGTTCATCGAAAAGCTCAAGGCGCTGCTTCCCGGGCAGAACAACCCGTCGGCGTACGATTGCGAGCTTCGGATCGACTCGCGGAACGACCGGTGCGACCTCTATTGGAAGCTCTGGAACGTGAAGGACCTTCGCTACCGCTGGCGCACGGGCACGCTGCCCGCGTCGATCCATCCGGCGCTCGGCTACGCGCTGAGCCGCTGGGCGCTGTCGCTTGTGAGGACGGCGCGTCCCAATGTGTTCGATCCGTTCTGCGGATCCGGCTCGCTGCTGTTTGCGTGTGAGGAACAGGCGCATTGCAGAGCGCTCACCGGCGTGGACAAGAGCAGCACGGCGATCCGGATCGCGCGGGAAAACGCCAAGGCGGCAGGAAGCCGCGCGCGGTTCATCTGCCGCGACATCCTGCACTTTGAGGCAAAGGAGGGCGCGGACCTCGTGATTTCGAACCTTCCGTTCGGCACGCGCGTGGGCTCGCATAAGGAGAACGAAACGCTGTACGCAAAGTTTCTCCGGCGGCTTCCGTACTTTCTGAACGACGGCGGAAAAGCCGTGCTTTACACCGCGGACGCGAAGCTGCTGGAACGGCTGATCAAAGAGAATCCGAAGCTTTCGCTGTGTGAAAAACGCCGCACGGCGGCGGGCGGTCTTTCTCCGTGGATTTTCATCATTGACAAAACGGCAAAGGCTTCTTATACTGACAGGAACAAGGAGAGGGAATGATATGAGACAGAAATATTACATGACGACCGCGATCGCGTACGCGTCCGGCAAGCCGCACATCGGCAACACCTACGAGGCGATCCTTTCGGACTCCATCGCGCGGTGGAAGCGCTATGAGGGCTACGACGTATACCTGCAGACCGGCACGGACGAGCACGGTCAGAAGATCGAGGAAAAAGCGAAGGCGGCGGGCGTGACGCCCAAGGAGTACGTCGACAACGTCGCGGGCGAGATCAAGCGCATCTGGGATCTCGTCGGCACGAGCTACGACCGCTTTATCCGCACGACGGACGAGGACCACGTGAGGACCGTCCAGAAGATCTTCAAATACATGTACGACAAGGGCGATATCTATAAGGGATATTACGAAGGCATGTACTGCGTGCCCTGCGAATCGTTCTTCACGCCCTCGCAGCTTGTGGACGGCAAGTGTCCCGACTGCGGCAGAGAGGTGCAGCCCGCGAAGGAGGAAGCGTACTTCTTCAAGATGAGCAAGTACGCCGACCGCCTGATCGACTACATCAACACGCATCCCGATTTCATCAAGCCCGTGTCGCGCAAGAACGAGATGATGAACAACTTCCTGCTGCCGGGACTGCAGGATCTGTGCGTATCGCGCACGTCGTTCAAGTGGGGCATTCCGGTCGACTTCGATCCGAAGCACGTCGTCTACGTCTGGCTCGACGCGCTCGCGAACTACATCACCTGCATCGGCTACGAATGCGGCGGCGAATCCTCCGAGCTGTTCCAAAAGCTCTGGCCTGCCGACCTGCACGTGATCGGAAAGGACATCATCCGCTTCCACACGATCTACTGGCCGATCTTCCTGATGTCGCTGGACCTGCCGCTGCCGAAGACGGTCTTCGGTCACCCGTGGCTTCTGCAGGGCGAGGGCAAGATGTCGAAATCCAAGGGAAACGTCATGTATGCCGACGACCTTGTTGAGCTGTTCGGCGTGGACGCGGTGCGCTACTACGTGCTGCACGAGATGCCGTACGACAACGACGGCTCGATCACGTGGGACGTGCTGATCGAGCGGCTCAACGCGGACCTTGCGAACACGCTCGGCAATCTCGTGAACCGCACGGTCGCGATGAGCAATAAATATTTCGGCGGAGAGGTCCGGCGCACGGACGCCGCGGAGCCGGTCGACGACGAGCTGAAGCTTGTGGCGACGACGGCGTATCCGCGCGTGAAAAAGGCGATGGACGATCTGCGGATCGCCGACGCGCTGAACGAGATCTTCAACATCTTCCGCCGCAGCAACAAGTACATCGACGAGACCGCGCCGTGGGTGCTTAGTAAGGACCCCGAAAAGGCGGATCGCCTTTCGGAGGTACTCTATAACCTGATCGAAAGCATTTCGATCGGCGCGAACCTTCTTGCGCCGTTTTTGCCGAAGACCGCGGAGCATATCTTCGGACAGCTCGGCACGGAACCGCGCACGATCGACTCGCTGATGACCTTCGGCGTCTATCCGGAGACCGGAAACAAGGTCGCCGAAAAGCCGGAGATCCTGTTTGCACGGCTCGATCCGAAGGTCGTGATGGAGCAGGCGGAAGCGCTCATGGCGAAGCAGAAGCCGCAGAAGCCCGAAGCGCCGGCGGTTCTGCCGATCAAGGACGAGATCACGTACGACGAGTTTGCGAAGATGGATCTCCGCCTCGGAAAGGTCACGGCGTGCGAAGAAGTCAAGCGCGCGAAGAAGCTTCTGAAGCTGACGATCGACATCGGCAGCGAGCAGCGCACGGTCGTGTCCGGCATCAAGAACTGGTACAAGCCGGAGGACCTCATCGGCAAGACGGTCGTGGTCGTGGCGAACCTCAAGCCCGTCACGCTCTGCGGCGTCGAAAGCCACGGCATGATCCTCTGCGCGTCCGATCCCGAGGATAAGGAGCTTGCGTTCGTGACGCCCGAAAAGGCGCTGACGCCCGGCTGGGTGGTGCGCTGATGCGGATCTTCGACACCCATGCGCATCTATTGGACGAGCAGTTTGACGCGGACCGCGAAAGCCTGATCGCCGCGCTGCCCGAAGCCGGGATCGCGCATGTCATGGAAGCCTGCTGCGACGAGGCGGGCATCGACCGCGTGGTCGAACTCGTTGCGCGCGTGCCGTATCTGTACGGCAGCGCCGGCGTGCATCCGCATTCGGCGGACGAATTTCGCCCGGAAACGCTCGAAAGGATCCGGGAAGCGCTCGGGCACGAGCGCATGAAAGCGATCGGCGAGATCGGGCTCGACTACCACTACGATTTCTCCCCGCGCGACGTGCAGCGGACCTGCTTCGACGCGCAGCTTGCGTTGGCGAAAGAACTTCACGCGCCGGTCATCATCCACGACCGCGAGGCGCACGGCGACACGATGGACCTTCTGCGGCAGTACCGCGGGAACCTCTCGGGCGTGATGCACTGCTTCTCGGCAAGTTACGAGATCGCGAGGGAGTGCATCGACCTCGGGCTCTATATCGCGTTCGGCGGGGCGCTGACGTTCAAAAACGCGGTGCACCAATGGGAGATCGCAGGAAAGCTTCCTTTGGACCGGCTTCTGATCGAAACGGACTGCCCGTACATGACGCCGGTGCCGTTCCGCGGCACGCGCAACGATCCGAGGCGCATCACGCTGACGCTTCAGAAGCTTGCGGAGATCAGGGGCATGGATCCGGAGCCGATATCGGAAGCGCTGTTTGAAAACAGCTTCCGGGCGTTCGGGATCGAAGGATAAAGAAAATGGGGATGTTAAGAACGGTTCTTAACATCCCCTATGAATTGCAGTACGGCTGCATGAATTGGCTGCGCCATGAATTGCCTATCGGCATGAATTGACAATGGAATTGTCATTATGGATGGTTTTCCATTCGGAAAACCGACCTTCATGACGGCTTTGCCGTCAATTCATGCGTCGGAAGGCGCAATTCATGTCCAAAGGACAATTCACGGAGCGAAGCGAGAATTCATAAAGAGGGTGTTCGGAAACAAATAGCTGTTTCTGAACACCCTCTGCTGTTTTCGGAGCTTACGGCTCGTCGGAATCGTAATCGTCCGGTGTGCTCGTCGGTTTCGGGGACTTGGTCGGCACGGGCGTCGGATCGGCGATGCCGACGTTGTACTTCGGATAGATGACCTTGTAGATCGTTTCCTCCGTGCGCACGGTCTTGACGAAATGCCCGTCCTTGTATTTATCCAAGTAGGTCTTGACCACGTAGCCGTCGTGCGCGTTGCGGACCTGGACCTGCTTTCCCGCCGGGAGCGTGTTCACATAGACGTATTCGAACTTGCTCGGATCGTCCTTCCAGAAGGTTTCTTCGATGATCTCGTTACGGCAGCGGTATTCGACGCCTTCTTCCTTTTGTCCGTAGATCTCCACATTGATGTTCTTCTTGCGGGCGCTGTCCTTGTTCTTGGAGATATAGATGAACATGTAGACCGTGTGACCGGTATCGTTCTTGAAACCGAAATCGATATGACCGGAGTCCACGGTCGCGTCGAAGCCGAGACCGTCCCGGAAATTCTTGGTCACGTAGTCGGACGGAATGCTGTGCCCGCGCCGGGTGAAGCTGGTGATCCCCGCGCGAAGGCAGGCGTTGAAGATCGTCGTGCTGACCTGACACACGCCGCCGCCGGGCTCCTTCGTGTAGGTCTGGTCCTGAATGGCGTTCGCAAGCGCCCAGCCCTTCTTTTCCGAGCGGTCGCCGGTGGTCTTGTTGAAGCTGAAGGACCTGCCCGGTCTCAGTTCCGTGACCTGCATCATGCCGATCGCCTTGGTGATGTTCGTGTCGCGTCCCATGCGGTTTTCCACCAGCGCGGGATCCGTGGAGGTCGAGCCCTTGAAATAGTAGCTCGTCGAATAGCTTCCGAGCAGGGTAAGCTGGCTCTTCAGCGTGTCGAGCGTGATCTCCGGCTCGGACACCGTCACGGACGGCGTCAGGGATGCGGTATAGTTGCCGGACCGGATCGCCTCGGAGATCTCGTCCTCCAGCGCGGCAAAGTCGATCTTCGCGCCGTTCGTTCCGGCGGTGAAATCCCAGTACGGCTGATAGTATTTCGCGTCGCCGACCTTGTTGGTCTTATACTTGACCTCCGCCTTCGCGTTGACCGCGTGGTTCGGAATCTTGTCGTTCAGCTCATAGAGCGCATTCCGAAGCATCTCGCCGTCAAAGGTCATCGGAACCGAGATCGAGGGCTCCGTGCCGCGCGCGGCGGCGACCAGCGCGTCCTCAAGGTCCGCTTCGCTGTATCCAAGCCCGATCGTATCCGCGTTCAGGGACAGCGGTTCGTAGCTTTCGTAGGAGACGGTGATATCGAACGAGTCGCGCTTTGCCGCAAGCGCGGTCTTTACGCGTTCACGCGCGCTGCCGACCGTCAGATCCCGAAGCTGTACGCCTTCGATCACGGCGTCGTGCGAGATCACGGTTTCGTCGGTCACGGGCACGGGCGTTTCGAGTGCGTCGGGCGTTGCGGATGCGTTCGGATCGGTCGGTACGGGCGTACCGTGAGAGGACTTGCAGCCCTTGCCGCAGTTGCCCGCAAGCAGGATCGCCGCGATCAGCACCGCAACGGCAAAGACGAGGAACGAAACGGCGATCAGGAGCAGGCGGCGCGTCTTTTTGCGCCTGCGCTTCCGTTTCTTCGGAGGCTGATTGGAACTGCCGGACGTGCTGCGCTTCTGCGCGGACGCGGATCGGGTTCCGGAGGAACTGCGGCCCGACGAACCCGAAGAACGGCTGCCCGATGCGCCTGCGGCGACAGTTGTCGTGGCTTTCCGCTCGCCGGAAAAGCGCAGCGTACCGTTCGCAGCGGTGAGGGGATCTTCCGCACTGCGGTTCGGAACAGCGGACGCCGTCCGGCGCGAGGACCAGTCTCGCGCTTCGGAACGAAGGGTATTCGATTGCGGGCGAACGACGCCCGTGGTCGCAGTTTCACTCATGATACCGTATTATAGCAAGGTCCATTCCGATTCTCAATAGATTTTCGCGTTGTTTTTGGAAATTTTGCATTTTGAACGCATTTGTGATACAATGTCCGAAACCGGACCGGAGGTCAGTATGATTCACGTTGTTTTGGTAGAACCGGAAATCCCGAGCAATACGGGCAATATTTCGCGCACCTGCGCGGTGACCGGCGCGGCGCTGCATCTTGTGAGACCCCTGGGTTTTTCGACCGACGACAAGAGCCTCAAGCGCGCCGGGCTCGACTACTGGCATTCGCTCACGCTCTTCTATCACGACAGCATCGAGGAGCTTTGGGCGCAGTATCCGGACGCGCGGTTTTTCTATTGCTCCACGCATGCAGAGCACCGCTATGACGAGGTTTCCTTCCGTGACGGCGATTTTCTGGTCTTCGGCAAGGAGACGGCGGGCCTGGGGGAGAAGATCCTCATCCCGCACGCGGACGAGGCGATCCGTATCCCGATGGGCGACGGGCAGCGCTCGTTGAACCTCAGCAACGCCGTCGCGATCGTGGTCTATGAGGCGTTAAGGCAGAACGATTTCTTCGGCATGCGCTGATTTCGTGTCCCGGAATTGCCGCAAAGCCCCGAAAAAGCAATATATTCTCTGAAAAAAAGTCAGATTTGCAAAAATAATGCTTGCATTACGGAAAACCTTGTGGTAGTATTGCAATGTTCGAGTTTTAGCAAGGAGGTGGACTGAATGGGTAAGTTCTGTGAAGTCTGCAAGAAAGGAACCATGTCCGGCAATCTGGTCAGCCATTCCAATCGCAAGACCAAGCGCAGCTGGGCGCCGAATATCCAGACCGTGCACGTCGTCGTTGACGGGCGCGTTCAGAAGATGAGCGTCTGCACTCGCTGCCTGCGTTCCGGCAAGGTCGCAAGAAGCAACTGAGCAATCCTTGAAAATCACAAGAGCCACCTTTTCGGTGGCTTTTTGTCGCAGAGGAAATATGATCATCACCAGCAGAAGCAACGAGCGCGTAAAGCGCGCGCGGGCATTACAGGACGCGAAAGCGCGCAAAGAGACCGGTCTGCACCTCATCGAAGGCGACAAGCTTGTTTCGGATGCGATCGCTTCGGGCGCGCGGGTCCTGACCGTGTTCGCAAAGGAAGGCGCGAAGGCGTTCGACGGGATCGAAACGGTGTACGTCAGTGACGGTGTGATGGACGCGATCAGCTCCGCCAAGACGCCGCAAAGCCTCTGCGCGATCGCACAAACGCCGGACGCCGGCTGTCCCGCGGCGTATCCCGAGGGGCTCGTCGTCGTGCTCGACCGGCTGCAGGATCCCGGCAACGTCGGAACGATCATCCGCACCGCGGACGCGCTCGGCGCGAGCGCCGTTCTTCTAAGCCCCGATTCCGCCGATCCGTTTTCGCCGAAGGCGCTTCGCGCGGCGATGGGCTCGACCTATCATCTTCCTATTTATATCGGCGCGCTCAAAGAGGAGCTGATCCGGCTGAAAGCGCAGGGCTTTTGCTGCGTCTGCGGACACCTCAAGGGCAGCGAAACGCTTCCGGAGATCACGTGCCGCACCGCGCTGGTGATCGGAAACGAGGGACAGGGCGTGTCGGATGAAACGGCGGCGCTGTGCGAGCGGTACCGCATGCCGATGCGCGGACGCGCCGAATCGCTGAACGCCGCGGTGTTCGCCGCGCTGATGATGCAGACGGTCATAGACCGCATGCCGGAGTAAAGGAGAGAATCATGGAACAGGGAAATCAGATCCATACCATCGTGATCACGGGCGGTCCGTGCGCGGGCAAGACCACCGCGATGAGCTGGCTGCAGAACGCGCTGACCGACGCGGGCTACGCGGTCATGTTCATTCCGGAGACGTGCACCGATCTCAACAACAGCGGCGTGACGGCGCGCGCATCCAGATCGAACTTCGATTTCCAGCGCGTGCAGGTAAAGTATCAGCTTTTACGCGAGCAGATCTACCGCCAGGCGGCGGAGGCGAGCGCATCGAAGGAGGTCGTAATCGTCTGCGACCGCGGCTCGATGGATGACAAGCCCTACATGGAGCCGGAGGAGTTCGCCGCGATCCTCAAAGAGCTCGGGCAGAACGAGGTCGCGTTCCGCGACAAGTACGACGCCGTGTTCCACATGGTCACCGCCGCAAAGGGCGCGGAGGCGTTCTACACGACCGACAACAACACCGCGCGCGTGGAAACGCTCGAGGAAGCGATCGAGCTCGACGCAAAGACGCTCGCCGCGTGGGCGGGGCATCCGCACCTTAGGATCATCGACAACTCGACCGATTTCAACGGCAAGCTCGTGAAGCTCCTGCGTGAGGTCATGACGGCGCTCGGCAAGCCCGCGCCGTTCGAGCACGCAAGGCGGTTCCTGATCGAAATGCCGGACCGCGCGTGGCTCGAGGCGCATCCCGCGTGCCGCCGCGTGGAGATCATCCAGACGTATCTCACCGACGTGCGCGGCGAAAAGCGCCGCATCTGCATGCGCGGCAGCGACGGCAGCTACATTTATTATATGACGACGCACTGCACCGGCACCGACGGCAGAAGGATCGAGACCGAAAAGCGGCTCTCGCTCGACGATTATCAGCTGCTGATGATGGAGGCGGACCCGATGTGCATGCCGATCCGCAAGACGCGTTACTGTCTCGTCGATGACGCGCACGCGTACGAGGTCGATCTCTATCCCGCCTGGCAGGATCAGGCGATGCTCCAGGTGGAGCTGAACGATCCGGACGCCGAGGCTTTGATTCCGGAACCGTTCCGTGTGATCCGCGAGGTTACCGACGACCCGGAGTATCAGAACTACGCCATGGCAAGGATCCGCTACAACCGGATGCGGTAAAAAAGAGGGTGTTAAGAAACACAAAACGGTTTCTTACACCCTCTTTATGAATTCCCGCTTCGCTCCGTGAATTGTCCTTTGGACATGAATTGCGCCTTATGGCGCATGAATTGACGGCAAAGCCGTCATGAAGGTCGGTTTTCCGGATGGAAAACCTTCATAAATGACAACAAAGTTGTCAATTCACGGCGAAGCCGATTCATGCCGACAGGCAATTCATGCAGCCATGCTGCAATTCATAGGGGATGTTCAGAAATGTTCTTAACATCCCCTTTGCATGTCCTGATTTATCCTCTGCGTTTGCGGAACAGGTATTCGTCCAGCTCCTTTTTGACCGAATCGGGCATGTCCCGCCCGACCGGGCACACGGCGGCGTTCGCCATGCGGCGGGTGAACTCCGCGATAAACGCGATATCCTGTTCCAGCTGCTCCATGGACAGCACGTCGGGACGGTCGAAGCGGCAGTGGATCGGCGCCACGCTGCCGCCGGCAAGCCGCGCAAAGGACAGCGCGGGCACGCCCTTGTCCGCAAACGGCGTGGAATCGCTCGAATAGACGCCGGTCTTTGCGCCGACCGGGAAGCCGAGCTCCGCGCCCATGTATTCGATGTAGTGCGCAAGCTTTTCCTCGGCGGAAACGCACGAGATGAACTTGCCCATGATCGTGCCGATCATGTCCAGATTGATGTTCAGCGCGATCTTGTCGAGTTCCGCCTCGTGGTCGCGAACGTACGCCTTCGAGCCCAGAAGCCCGCGCTCCTCGCTGCCGCAGAAGACGAACCGCAGTCCGTAGTTTAGGGGCTTGTTTTTCAGTGCGTCCATAACGCCCAGAAGCCCCGCGCAGCCGGTCATGTTGTCGTAGGAGCCGTGGGAGAGCGCGGTCGTGTCGTAATGCGCGGACAGCGTGATCCATTCGTCGCGCCTGCCGGGCAGCTCCGCGATCACGTTGTGCGATTCGCCCTCGTATTCGCGCTGACGGATGACGATGCGCACGCGTTTCACCTTGTTTTTCACCAGCGCGACGCCCGACGAAACGTGCAGCATGGCGCAGAGGACCTTTTTCTGCTCGCCGACGACCGCCGCGCGCAGATCGCGCTCGTCGATGTCGTGGTTGCCGTTGTGCAGATCGCCGTACTGGAACAGAATACCCTTCGCGCCGGCTTCCATGAGGTCCTGATAGCCGAAAAAGCCGATACCGGACGTGTCCATCAAAACGATCTTGTCTTTTGCGCCTGCGATCGAGACCTTGTCCTGCGCGGGCATGTAGTAGAGCTCGCCCTCGACTTCGCCGCTGCCGCAGCAGAAGAAGCCCTTTGCCGGGATCTCTTTGCCGTCGGCGTACACGTGCGATTCCTCGATCTCGCCCATCGGCACGGGGAACGCTTCGATGCGCGCCGCCGCGCCGAGCGCCTCGCAATGCGCCTTCAGGTATTCCGCAACGCGCAGCTCCTCCGGCGTGCCGCTGCGGTGAACGAAATCGGTGTCCTTAAAGATTTGTTTCAATGCTCTGGCGTTCATCTCTTATTCTCCTTTATGTTTGTTCTTCTTTTTCAAAAGCAGGATCAGCACGACGGTGATCACGGCGACGACGCCGACAATCAGAAGCAGCAGGAAGAGGTTTTCTCCGATAAAGTCGAAAAAGCGCTGCGGCGGCGCCGCTATATCGTTGAGAATACGCATGTTTAATTACCTCTGTTTTTCTTTTTCAGAAGAACGATCAATACGACGGTGATCGCGGCGACGATCGCGATGACGCCGAGCAGCAAAAACAGGTGTTCCTGTGCGAAATAGATCAGCCATCCGCCCGGGAACGCTGCGTCAGACAAAACCCGCATACTCATTTACCTTCCTTTTTCTTCTTTTTGACAAGGATCACGATCACGACCGCGGTGATCGCGGCGACGACGGCGACGATCCCGAGGACCCACCAGAGCGTGGGGTCGGTCGGCGGGTCGATCGGTTCGATGATCTCATCTCCGAAGATGCGCATGTTCATTCACCGCCTTGTTTCTTCTTTTTCGTGAGGATCACGATCACGACTGCGGTGATCACGGCGACCGCCGCGACGACGCCGACGATCCACCAGAGCGGGCTTCCCGCCGTCTGCGGCTCCACAGGCGGCTCCACCGGCGGTTCGATTGCAATATCCGACAGAATACGGAACATCAGAATCCCTCCTTAAACCAGAAATGTCGTTATCAGCAGCCCCGCGCCGTAGGACGCGGCGTTTGCAGTCAGAGAAACGAGGAACGGGCGCTTTGCCCCGGTCGCGCTGCGGTAGATCAGCCATTCCGTGACGACGGCGGCAACCTCCGGCACCGCGATCGAAACGGCGCGCGGGATCGGCGTATAGAAGCAGGCGAGCGCATACAGCACGTTCACGACCGGGTTCGTCAGCAGGTTTGCAAGCAGCACGAACACGAGATCGCGCCCGCGCATGCCCCAAAGGAGGCACACCGGGAGTTCGATCGCCTCCGTCAGCAGAAGCGCAAGCACGAGCGACAGCGGCCAGCTCATTTTGCTTCCCTCAGCCCGATCACGAGCAGCACGCCGGAGACGGCGGCAAGCGCGCCGAACAGGATGTTCGACGCCGGAATCTGTGCGCCGAGAAAGAACGGCACGACGCCCATGAACAGCGCGGCGGTCAGAAGCCCGAAGGCGGTCCCCTTCGCGCCCTTCAGAAGCCGTGCCGACTGAAACAGCGTCAGCGGCATGGACATATTAAATAGGAAGAGCGCGCACAGCGCGAGCACCGGATGCAGCGGGAAGAACAGAAGGAGCGCGCAGAGCCCGAGCGAAACGATCGCGGTCGGGATCGGCTTCCATCGGTCCGCAAGGAACCCGCCCGCGGTTTTGCCGCCTGCCAGACACAGCACGGGGATCAGTCCGGACCAGACCGGCTGCATGCCGGAAAGCAGATCCCCGGTCGAAAACGCCGCGGTCGTGCTCATGAACGAACGCAGCACGACGACGAAGAAGAGGAGCAGCAGCAGCGCAAGCCCGCCCTTCGGTGTTTCAAAGGTCAACGGGGCGTTGTGCGAACCCTCCGATAACTCCGGCTTGCCGAGCAGCAGGATCGCCGCGCCCAGAAGAAGCAGGATCGCGGGCAGAAGCCACGGCAGGGAAAACATCTGCGCCGAGAAGACGCGTCCAAGATACAGACCGATCGCGCCGGGGGAGACGAACACGCCGAGCGGGCCGGCCTTTGTTTCCGAGCCGTTCAGCACCTCGATGCCGCCGCCGACGTGGAACGCGCCGTTGCCGAGCCCCGCAACGATCATCGCAAGGATCGGCACGGACCGCAGCCCGAACGCGAGCGCCACAAGCGCGCAGCCGACCGCGGCAAAGAGCATGTTGCGGTTCAGCTTGTCCGCAAGGACGCCCATCGGCAGCTGAAAGAGAAACGCGCAGGCGTTGTAGAGCACCATGCCGAGCCAGAGCTCGTCGCCCTGCAGCACGGAAAAGAACAGCGCGGCGCAGCACAGGTCCACGGCGGCGTGCGCAGCCGAAAGCAGCGCGGTTTTCTGTACAAATATCGGCCTGATTCTGTTCTTTTCCATCTGGTGCGGTCTCCTTCGAAACAATGCGGCGCCGGTATGATGCTCTGCATAAAACAATCATTTCGGAAAACACGCAAAAGTAAGACGTTTTCTGAAAAAAGACGCATAGCGGCGTTTCCTGTCTTATATAGATATAATAGCAGAAACGTGCTTATTTCGCAATATCCTGAAATGACGCTGAATATATATTCAAACGTGTCGAAACAATGGATTTGAAAAATGAGAAAGGTATTGACAAAAAGATGGCATGATTCTATAATGCTATTGTATTCTCATACGAAATCTATAAAGGAGGAATACAAGAATATGAGAAAAATTGTGGCACTCTTTGTGGTCTGCTTGATGCTGCTCCCGCTCATCATGGCGTGCAAAACTCAGGCTCCGCAAGTGGATGCAACGAACCCCCCGGTCGAGACTGAGCCCACGAAGGAGCCTGTAGCTGAAGAAACCAAGGCTCCCGAAACTGAGCCGGAAGCGACCGAAGAGCCCGAGCCCGAGCCCACCGAACCCGAGAAGACGACTGTTGATTCTTACAGCATGCTCTATGGGTTCCAGATCACCACGCTGGATTATCTCTATGATAACCACAGCACCAACGGTGACTTCACCACCAACTTCACCGAGGGCCTGCTCACGCAGGATCCGCATGGTGCGTTGATTCCCGGTATGGCCACCGAGTGGGCGCCCAATGAGGACGCTTCTGAGTGGACCTTCACCATCCGCGATGACGCTGTTTGGGCAACCTCTGCAGGTGAAGAGTACGATGTCGTTAAGGCAGAAGACTTCGTCACCGGTCTGAAGCACGCAGCTGACTCCCAGAGCCTCGTTCTCGGTCTTGTCAAGCCCCTCATCAAGGGTCTTGCCGAGTATGCGGACGGCACCGGCAGTTGGGAAGACGTCGGCATCAAGGCTGAAGGCAACAAGCTGACCTACACGCTCACCGGTCCCTGCGGTTACTTCGACGGTCTGACCACCTACAACGTACTCAGACCTCTGAACGCAGAGTTCCTCGAGTCCATGGGTGACAAGTTCGGCGCAGTTGATCCCTCTTCCATCCTGTACAACGGCTGCTACATCCTGTCTTCCGTTGTTCCTGGTCAGGAAGTCAAGTTCGACGCCAACCCCCTGTACTATGATAAGGAGAACGTCCACGTCCAGCACGTCACCGTTACCTACACCGACGGTAAGGACCCGATGCAGAACTTCAACATGTTCGTGAACGGCGAAGTCACCGCCACCGCTGTCCAGCTCGGCCAGCCCGAGATGGTCGCGAAGGCCAACGAGCTCTTCCCGAACAATCAGTTCAAGGGCATGACCACCTCCACCTCTTTCTGGGGTGCGTTCAACTGGGACAGACAGGCTTATGCTCTGTTCACGGATGCCAACAAGAGCACCACTGCGAAAACCACGGATCAGCAGAAGGCTGACACGCACGCAGCGATCCTGAACAAGAACTTCCGTCTCGGCGTCTATGCCGCTTACTCTGAGAAGGCTTACTACGAAGTCGCTCTCGGCGAGATCGCGGAAGACAGAGCGAGAAATACGCTGGTTCCGTACACCTTCTCCGCGCTCAGCACCGGTGAATCCTACGGTTCCCTCGTAACCAAGTACCTGGAGCAGGAGAACGAAATGTTCAAGGGCATCGACCTGAACGACGGTCATGACGCCTGGTACGATCCCGAGAGAGCTGTCAAGTTCATGGAAATGGCTAAGGCAGAACTCGGCGACGCCGTTGCAGAATGGCCTGTCCATCTGGATGTTATCGAGGACGGCACTGACGAGCAGGGCAAGAACATGGCTCTCGCTATGCAGAAGTCCATCGAGGACGCTATCGGCGATTACGTCAAGATCGACCTGGTCTTCATGGACAACAGCGATCAGATGTATGACGCGTTCTACAACAACACCCGCGGTGAAGACAACTCCATGGACGTTGCGTTCAGCGCAGGCTGGGGTCCCGACTACGGCGATCCGTACACCTACATCCATTGCTTCGACGCGCAAGACGGCGACATGCTGCTCTACTCCGGCATCACCCCGTTGATCACCGCTGACGTTGAGCGTCCTGAATCTCAGATTGAGGCTCTGAACACCATCGGCCTGACCGAGATCAAGACTCTGATGGATAAGGCGAATGCAGCAACCGGCGATGAGAGAATCGATCTCTTCGCGCAGGTTGAAGCGAAGCTGCTGGCCAACGGTATTCTCAGACCGTTTGCAACCAGAGGCGCAGGCATCACCATTTCCAAGGTGAAGCCCTTCTCCGCAGGCTACGGCATGTACGGTGCGGCTTCCACCAACGTTGTTCCTTACTTCAAGTACATGGTCGTTTACGATGAGCCTGTCACCGCTGACGAGTACTATGCTGCTAAGGAAGCCTGGCTTGCCGGTGAATAATCACTGACGTCTCGCATAACACACATGATCATCTAAATTAGGAATTGAGGGCTAGATTGAACTCATTCGTCTAGCCTTCAATTCATCTTATTAGGAGCTGGTCCAATGCATAAGGGTTATATTCTAAAAAGACTCCTCAGATCCGCAATTTCCGTCCTCATCATCATGCTGATCGTCTTTACCCTGGTTTATACGCTTGTTCCGAGAATCAGCATTTTTGCAAAGGACGACGGATACAGAAAACTCGCCTCCAAGCCGGATGAAAAAACGGAGTATATGTACAATATCTGGCAGAAGCTCGGATATTTGAATTTTGTCCGTTCTGCCGACTATTTCAAAGAGATCTACGAGCTGGACTCTCCGGAAATGGCTGAAGCCCTGAAGCCCGGATCGCAAGCTGCGGAGGAATTCAAGGCAAGGTATGAAGCTCAGGGCTATACCGTCGAGACATATCCCAAAAGTGGACGTTACTATGCTTATAAGGATATTCCCATTATCAAGCATATGGCAACATGGCTCTCGAAGCTGATCGAGATCGATACGCCGTGGGCCGTAAAGGACGAGAACAATCCGGACTTGCACCGCGGGCTTTCCTTCGGCACCACCGAGTCCGGCGGACTGGCACTTATCGGCAGCGGCACCACTCATAAGTATCTGATCTATACCGACAGCCACTTCCCCTGGATTCACCAGAACATCATCAAACTGCACTTCGGTGAATCGTACCCGACTTATCAGGGACTCGACGTTATGGACGTTCTGTTCCAGAGTCAGGGCACTGAGGTGAAAAGGCCTGTGACCTACGCCACCGGCAATGAGGCTGAATCCGGCATTATCTTCGGCACATTGACCTATAAGCCGATCGTCGACCGAATGGACAAAAAGAAGTTCGTGGATAATTACGCTTCTTTCCAGACACAGAAGGATCAGCCGTCCATGATCGGAACGTCCTTCATCATCGGCTTCTTTGCGATGCTCCTTTCTTACGGCATCGGTCTTCCCGTCGGTCTGCTGATGGCAAGACGCAAGGACAAACTTGCCGATAAGCTGGGCATGGTCTATATCATCTTCATCATTGCCGTGCCTTCTCTGGCATACATTTATCTGTTCCGCTATCTGGCCACGGCGGCATTTGATCTGCCGAGCGTGTTCACGACGTACGGCGCCAAGGACATCCGGTCGTGGATTCTTCCCACCATCTCCCTGGCACTTCCGTCCATCGCAGGTTTGATGCTTTGGACCAGACGATTCGTTGTAGACCAGATGAGCCAGGATTACGTTAAATTCGCGAAAGCCAAAGGTCTGAACCAAAGAGAGATCTTCAACAGACACATTTTCAAGAACGCATTTATCCCCACTGCGCAGGGCATTCCGGCATCTCTGGCTGCTTGTCTCGCCGGCGCTATCATTACCGAGTCCATCTACGCGGTCGGCGGCATGGGCAAAATGCTTCCCAACGCCATCCAGCAGTACAACAACGTGATGATCGTAGCCCTTGCCTTCCTGTTCTCCACCATTTCGGTGCTGTCTGTGCTTGCAGGAGATATCATTCTGACCAAAGTCGATCCGCGTATCTCACTTACAGAAAAGGCAGGTAGATCATGATGGAAGAGAAGATTGTGAACAACGAGAAAGAGCTTTTCGGATTTGCATCCTTTGATAAATACGAATCCGAGCATATTGCTGCACCGAAGTATTCCTATTGGAAGTCCGTGTGGCGCACCTTCTTCAGAAACAAGTTTACGGTTGCCGTCGCGATCCTGATGCTGGTACTGGTTCTGTTTGCACTGATCCAGCCCTCTTTCTCCGGATATGATCCGCTGGTCGCGCCAAACGTAAACAAAGAGGAGATGCGGTTTGTCAAGCCCTGTGCCGAGCATATCTTCGGCACCGACAATGTCGGCAACGAGGTCTTCGACGTCGTATGGGCCGGCGCGAAAAACTCCATTATCATCAGCTTTGTCTGTACGTTCATCAACATGATCATCGGTATTGCGGTGGGCGCCATCTGGGGCTTCTCCAAGAAGATGGACAAGTGGATGATTGAGGTCTACAACGTCGTGTCCAACATACCCTTCCTGCTGTTGGCCATGATTCTGTCTTATGTTATGGGCGCAGGTATGGGGACGCTGATCTTCGTCATGTGCGTAACCGACTGGATTTTTGTTGCGTACTTTATCCGTACGCAGGTCATGATCATCCGTGACAGAGAGTATAATCTGGCATCCAAATGCCTCGGTACGAACACGTGGACCATGATCAAGAACAACATTCTTCCGTATCTGATTTCGGTTATCATGACGTACGCCGCCAGAATGATCCCGAGCCTGATCTCCTACGAGGTATTCTTGTCCTACATGGGCTTGGGCCTGGGCGTCACGAAGGCATCTCTCGGCCGTATGATTTCCATCTATACGTCGTACATGAACGGATATCCGCATCTGTTCTGGATCCCGGTTACCGTGCTTGCTCTTCTGTCCGTTTCCCTGTATATCGTCGGTCAGAGACTTGCGGATGCTGCTGACCCGCGCACGCATATGTAAAGGGGGGCAAGACAATGAACGAAAACAGAGAAGTTATCATTTCTGCAAAGGACATCGAGGTTCAGTTCCGCGTCCGTGACAAGTATCTGACGGCTATCCGCAACGTGTCTCTGGATCTTTACAAGGGCGAGACCTTCGCCATCGTAGGCGAGTCCGGTTCCGGCAAATCCGTGTTTACCAAGACCTTTACCGGCATGCTGGAATCCAACGGCAAGATCACCAACGGCTCCGTCATGTTCCACGGTCTGGATCTGACCAAGCTGAAGAAGGATAAGGATTGGGAGGGCATCCGCGGCGCGAAGATCTCCACGATCTTCCAGGACCCCATGACGTCACTCAACCCGATCCGGACCATCGGCTTCCAGATCACCGAGGTCATCGAGAAGCATCAGAAGATCTCCAAGGCTGAGGCAAAAAAGCAGGCCATCGAGATGATGGATCGCGTCGGTATTCCCGATGCGGCAAACCGCTTTGACGAGTATCCCTTCCAGTATTCCGGCGGCATGCGCCAGCGTATCGTTATCGCGATCGCGCTCAGCTGTCATCCGGAGATCCTGATCTGCGACGAGCCGACGACGGCACTGGACGTTACCATTCAGGCGCAGATCATCGATCTGATCCGCAGTTTGCAGAAGGAACTGGGCTTCACCACGCTCTATATCACCCACGACCTGGGCGTCGTGGCAAACGTGGCTGACCGCGTAGGCGTCATGTACGGAGGACAGATCATCGAGTACGGCACGGTAGAGGAGATTTTCTTTGATCCGCAGCACCCGTACACCTGGGCTCTGCTGTCCTCTCTGCCGCAGATCGGCGTAAGAGGGCAGGATCTGTACTACATCACCGGCACGCCGCCGTCCCTGTTCAACAAGATCAAGGGCGACGCCTTTGCGCCGCGCAATGAGCACGCGCTCAACATCGACTTCGAACAGGAGCCGCCGTTCTTCAAGGTGAGCGATACCCATTACGCCAAGACATGGCTGCTCGATCCCCGCGCGCCGAAGGTGGAAAAGCCCGAAGTGATCTGCAACCTGCATGAGAAGATCCAGAAGATGACGGAGAAGGGAGGCGCGTTCTATGTCGAATGAGGGCAGAGAGGTAATCCTTTCCATTAAGCACGTGGATGTGACCTTCGAAACAGGTCATAAAAAGAAGCTCGTAGCTGTCAAGGACGCCAATTTTGACGTCTACAAAGGCGAGACCTTTGCCTTGGTCGGCGAGTCCGGCTCCGGCAAAACGACCCTTGGCCGTGCGATCATGCGCATCAATCCGTGCAGCGCGGGCGAGATCCTGTTCGAGGGAAAACGTATTTCCGGCAAGATCTCCCGTGAAGAGGACCGCAACGTCGTCCGGAATATCCAGATGATTTTCCAGGATCCCGCTGCATCCCTCAACGAGCGTGCCACGATCGATTACTGCGTTTCCGAGGGCTTGTACAATTTCCACCTGTATAAGGATGAAGCGGATCGTGTCGCTAAAGTCGACAAGGCTCTGGAGGACGTCGGTCTGCTGCCCGAGCACAAATCCCGTTATCCGCATGAGTTCTCCGGCGGTCAGCGCCAGCGTGTCGGCATCGCTCGCGCCATGATCATGAACCCCAAGTTCATCGTGGCAGACGAGCCGATCTCAGCTCTTGACGTTTCAATTCGTGCACAGGTCCTGAACCTGATGAATAAGCTCAAGAATGAGAGAGATCTGACCTACCTGTTCATTGCGCATGACCTGTCCGTCGTCCGCTTCATCGCGGACCGGATCGCGGTTATCCATCACGGCGAAATCGTAGAGATTGCCGAATCGGAGACCCTGTTTGAGTATCCGATCCATCCCTACACGATTTCGTTGCTCTCCACGGTCCCCATGCCGGATCCGCTCGTGGAAAAGAACAGAAAGCATATCGTCTACGATCCGTCCAAGTTGGATCAATCGGGCGAGCCCCGTGAGATGCGTGAGCTGCGTCCCGGACACTTTGTACACTGCACGAGTCAGGAGTTTGCGCAATACGAAGAGAAGATCTCCCAGATGGAGCGTGAACAGGCGGAGAGAGAATCCTGAAGAGTTCAGAGTGAGAGAATGAAATTCTTAAATCTGAAAAGAATCAGGCTGCGTCCGCTGATCACTCATTTGATTGTTTCGCTGGGTTATCCTACGGTGAAGGCCTTTACCGTGACAAGCAACCGGCTGTTGGCCTTTGCGGACAGTGTGACGATTATTGGTCTTTTTCTGCTGGTTATCGGAATCATTTATTCCATGAATCTGCATGGCGACTTCGACATCAGCAGATACTACCTAAGGCGTGGCTTGAGGTCGTTCAGAATGTTCGCTCCCCCGCCGGGCGAGGCGATGAAAGAAAAACAGAATCCCGCTGAATTTCTGGACGAATGCAGGAAAAAAAGAGAGAATGCATTCAATTATCCGCTCTTTCTCGGGATCGTGTATGTTCTCGTTTCGGTTGTGATCGTCTACGGCTTTTTACGCTGAGCCGGCGACATTCGGTTTTGAGGACATTCGAAAGACAGTTACACGGAAACCTATGCGCATTGCCGCATAGGTTTCTTTTTTATCTCATACGGATCCACGCCTGACCCGCGCACATTGGGCGGCATCTTTTCCGTCAGTTTTGCTTCGGTGAATCATGTCTGACGTTCCCCGATCAGTCAATATCCGCCTCATGGACCCGGCGAAGCATCTGCCTGCCGAATGCATACGTTTCAGACGGGGATCCGCGTCAAAGCTCCCGCTGTTCGAAAGCGGAAGGCGGTCGGCTCTTCCCGCCGCGTTTTTTCGGGTTTCATCTGATCAATAAGCACGATAAAAAAGTGAAATATTCGTAAATGATTGACATCTTTTGAATGATGCTTTATAATAATTTGTGTGTTATTATGCACAAATATAAAGGAGGAACAATCAATGCAAAACATGAAGAAGATCCTTGCTGGTCTGTTGGTTCTGATCATGGTTCTTGCTCTGGTCGGCTGCTCAAAGTCGGGCAAGGACAAGGGTGTCGTGACCGGTGACTTTACGTACAATACGTATGCTACCAGCCTCGGCAACAATTGGAACCCGCACACCTGGGAGACCAACGCTGACGATGCGATCCTCGGTTATCTCTCCATGCCGTTCGTAACGATGCAGGCGGAGAACACCGAAGACGGTATCTATCAGTGGGTTTACGAGATGGCGACGGAGATCACCGACGTCACGAAGGACCATCAGGAAGACCTGACCAAGTACCCGGTCAAGCTGCCCGAGGGCACCGATGCTTCCGCAGTCACGGAAGGCTACGTCTTCGAGATCAAGCTGAACCCGAATGCAAAGTGGCAGGACGGCACGCCGATCAATGCGGATTCGTATGTTGAGTCCATGAAGGCGCTGCTCGACCCGGCGATGAAGAACTACCGTGCAAACCTGTACTACACGGGTGAATCCGCGGTTGCAGGCGGCAATGGCTACTTCTATTCCGACCTCGCAGGTCAGGAATACTATGCCGACGCAGCAGAAGAAGAAGCTGATGAATACTACACCAACATGAACGAGGCTTGCGTATTCTTCGGCGACACTGCAGCGGCCTACTACAATGCAGGTTATGCAGATTACTTCAAAGATGCAGAAGGCAACGATCTGTTCGCGAAGTATGCGGATCAGGGCTATGTCCTGGTAACCGATGAAGTGAAGGCCGACCTTCTCACCATGTCCCAGACCTTCGGCGACGACAATCCCGAAGCTTGGAGAGAATGGTCCTTCGTAAAGAAGGTCTATGAATCCGTCGATTGGGATCATGTCGGTCTGTACAAGGTGGATGATTACACCATCCGCTATGTCATGGAAAACAAGATCGACTACTACTACGCGCTGACTTCCTTCACCTCCACCTGGCTGGTCTACATGCCGTATTATGAGAAGTTCAAGGATACCACCGGCGAGCTCGTCACCACCAAGTACGGCACGGCTGTTGAGAACACCATGTCCTACGGTCCGTACAAACTCGAGTCCCTGCAGGACGGCAAACAGATCGTCTTCACGCAGAACGAGAACTGGTACGGCTGGGAGAAGGATAAGGACGGCAGACTGTACTCCATCACTCCGTATCTCGTAGACGGCAAGCAGGTACAGCGTTACCAGACCACCAAGATCGTCATCGACGTCATGACGGACGACGCTGCAAAGCAGGCGTTCCTGAAGGGCGAGCTGATCGAGTGGGCACCGTCCGCAGAAGAACTCCCGACCTATGCGGCTTCCGAGCAGCTCTACAAAGCAGACGAATCCTACACGATGTCCTTCTTCTTCAACACGGGTCTCGAGGCTCTGCAGGAGATGGATAAGTCCAAGGGCAACATCAACTCCGTCGTTCTGTCGAACGTGAACTTCCGCAAGGCGTTCTCCCTCGGCATTGACAGAGCAGAGTGGGTCACCGCAACTGCAGGCTTCACGCCGACCTTCGGTCTGATGAACACCACCTACTACTACGACTTCTACAATGATCCGCAGTCCGCATACCGTTCTTCCGAACCGGCCATGCAGGCGATCTGCGATCTGTACGGCGTACAGTACGGCGAAGGCACTCCGTATGCAACGCTGAAGGATGCTTATAAGTCCATCAACGGCTACAACCTGACCATGGCGAAGGAGCTCATGGCACAGGCTTGCAAGGAGCTGGTCGAAGCCGGTCTCTACACCGAAGGTCAGGAGATCAAGATCCGTATCGGCTACAAGAAGGGCGCGCTCGATTCCACCGACCAGAAGCAGGTTGAGCTGATGAACAAGTACATCAACGCAGCGGCGGAAGGCTCCGGCTTCGGCAAGATCACCCTCGAAGCAGTCGGCAACATCACCGACCGTTACGGCGATACCGCAAAGGGCGAATACGCAATCGGTTACGGCGCATGGGGCGGCGCACAGCTCTATCCGTTCCGCAACTTCCGCGTCTACTGCGACCCGAGCTATGTTGATATCCATGAAGCAGGCTGCTGGGATCCGTCCACCGAAAACCTGACCCTGAAGGTCAAGGGCGAAGACGTCACGATGACGTGGCAGGATTGGTCCGCATCCATGTTGGGCGCAGGCCGCTTCGCAGATGAAGACAACCAGGTCAAGCTGGAGATCACCGCGCAGATGGAGAAGCTGTACCTTGAAAAGTACTACCGTATCCCGCTCGCGACCTCCACGACCTGCTCACTGCTCGCGTTCAAGGCGAACTACTACACGCCGGACTACAACCTGGCATACGGCTGGGGCGGTCTCGAGCTGATGAAGTACAACTACAACGATGCAGAGTGGGCTGAGTTCGTCAAGAGCCAGAACGGTCAGCTGAACTACGAATAAAAAACAGTCGTCTTTGACGACGCAATTGTGTAAGCTCTTAGCAGGGGGAGGCTCCTCCCCCTGCAAAAGCTTCATTTAGGGGTAACTGCGGAACACGCTTTCTCGAATACATCCGCGGTTCATGAAGATTATTTGGTGTATTCGGGAAAAGGTGTTCCGGAAGAGGGACACGAAAATCTGGGGAAGGAGACTATTGAACAGTGCTGAAATACGTAATCAAAAGACTTGTTCTGATGATCTTTACGTTCTTCATCATTATCATGATGACGTTTATCCTGGTCCACATGCTGCCGAGAGAAATGCCGCTTGAGAAAAACCTGCAGGCGATCATTCAGGCGCGTTGGGAGGCGCTGGGATATAACAAACCGATACTGACACAGTTTGGCATTTATCTGAAAAACATTTTTACAAAATGGGATTTCGGTACATCCTGGTACATTTCGCCGCAGAAGGGTGCATGGGAGGTTTTGGAAAACGGCTTCCTTCCGACGCTGTTGGTCAACCTGTATTCCATGCTTGTGTCGGTTCCGGTCGGCATTATGCTCGGCGTTTATGCTGCAATTCGTAAGAACAAGTGGGACGACTCGCTGATCAGCACCCTGGTCATGGTATTTATCTCCGTTCCGTCGTATGTATACGCCTTTCTTGTCCAATACTTCCTGTATTTCAAGCTCGGATGGCTGCCGCTGACGATGTATTCGCTGGCGGACGCCGGCGGGTCATACTTCACGTGGAAAATGTTCACCAGTATGATCCCGGCGATCCTGGCGCTGTCGTTCGGTTCGATCGCGCACTATACGCGTTTCGTCCGCGCGGAGCTGACGGAGTCTCTGACGAGCGAATATATGCTGCTTGCCAGAACGAAGGGCCTGACACGTCCGCAGGCGACCGCGCGCCACGCGTTGAAAAACGCGATGGTCCCGATCCTGCCGAGCATTCTGTCCGAGTTTATCAATCTGTTGGCCGGTTCCCTGATTATTGAGCAGATCTTCTCCATCCCGGGCGTCGGTCAGCTGTACATCAAGTCACTGACTCTGTTTGACTACGACGTATTCATGATCGACTGCGTATTCTATACGTTCATCGGTCTGCTCGCCGGCATTGTACTGGATCTGAGCTACACCTTCATTGATCCGCGTATCAGAATGGGGGAGAGATAAGATGGCAAACATGAATCAAAAATCGATCAGTCCCGAAAAGTTTGAGTTTGTCAACATGAACACGCGTCTTACCGACGTGAAGTTCGACGACAAGCCGATCGGCTATTTCAAGGATGCATGGATCCGCTTCCGGAAGAGCAAAGCGGCGGTTGTGGCAACCGGCATTATCATCCTGATCTTCCTGTTCTCCCTGACCGCGCCGCTGTTTACCCGTAACGAGGCAACGTTCATGGATACCTACTATGCCAAGAAGGGACCGTACATCAACGGGCTTCGCGAGATCGGCATTGCCGACGGCAGTGTGAGACGCGACTTCTCCGAGATGGGCCTGATCGCAAAGATCGCGATCGGCATGGGCGCAGAGGACTGGGAAGGCACCGGAAAGGTTACCCTTGAACAGGGCATGGAGAGCGAATACCAGCCGATTCGCAAGGTCAGCGATCCTTTTATCCAGATGGACGCCGCGAAGCGTGAAAAGAAGTATTACCACGGAAGAATCGACGCATACGCGGAGGTCGGCTTCATCTACAAGAGCATCGAACAGCCGGAACTGCAGAGAATGCTGGATTGGGAAAAAGAAACCGGTCTGCATCTCCTGTATCCGTTGATTGAGGACAACGAGTGGAACCCCGAGCCCAAGAGTGCGAACTACTGGTTCAAGTGCAAGAAATATCAGCCTGTGTTCGTCTCCGAAGACGGCAAGACCAAGAACGTTGTGTATAAGCCCGGCATGACGCTGGATGACAACTACAAGCGTGACGCCGACGGCAACGCAATCAAATGGGAATACACCGGCGGCGGATCGTTCGAGACCGCGCATATCAAGGTCCGCGTTCTGTATCGCAACTACTACATCTATCAAAATAACTTTGAACCGGAGTACATCTTCGGCACGGACAGTCAGGGCTATGACCTGATGCTGCGTCTTGCCGGCGGTCTCCGTCTGAGCCTGCTGCTGGCGGTATCGGTATCCGTCATCAACTTCATCATCGGCGCGTTCTACGGTTCGATCGAGGGCTTCTACGGCGGTCTGGTCGACCTGCTCATGGAGCGCTTGTCCG
This sequence comes from uncultured Clostridia bacterium, assembly GCA_947168855.1. Classification (GTDB taxonomy): domain Bacteria; phylum Bacillota; class Clostridia; order Christensenellales; family CAG-138; genus UBA3792. The sequence goes on along the minus strand of CAMVNO010000005.1, from coordinate 69,335 downwards.
ATATTCTCAGCGGCGTTCCGTTCATCATCGTCGCAACGCTGTTCCAGATCCACCTCGCAACGAAGGTTGGCGCAGTACCGTGTTTGATCTTTGCATACGTTCTGAACGGCTGGATCGGCATTGCATACCGCGTCAGAACGCAGTTCTACCGCTTCAAGAAGCAGGAGTTCGTTCTTGCGGCAAAGACGCTCGGCGCGCGAGATATGCGGCTTATCTGGAAGCACATTTTCCCGAACTCGCTCGGTACGATCGTCACCTCGACCGCTCTGATCATCCCCAGCGTCATCTTCACCGAGAGCATGCTGAGCTACCTCGGCATCGTCAAGCTCGGTTCCGCAACGACGACTTCCCTCGGTACGTTGCTCGCCGACGCAAGCGCGATCTGGACGAACTATCCGCATCTGATGATCCTGCCGGCGCTGTTCATTTCGCTGCTCATGATCTCGTTCAACCTGTTCGGCAACGGCTTGAGAGACGCATTCAACCCGTCGCTGCGTAATGTGGAGGATTGATCTATGGATAACATTCTTGAAGTAAAAAATCTAAAGGTCTCGTTCCGCACGCAGGCCGGTACGCTGAAGGCGGTCCGCGATATCTCCTTCGATCTGAAGCGCGGTAAGACACTTGCGATCGTCGGTGAGTCCGGTTCCGGCAAGTCCGTTACGGCAAAGGCGATCCTCGGCATCCTCGCAGGCAACACCATCATCGAAGGCGGCGAGATCCTGTATGACGGCAAGGACCTTCTGAAGATCTCCGAAGAGGACTTCCACAACATCCGCGGCGACAAGATCTCGATGATCTTCCAGGACCCTCTGTCCTCGCTGGACCCGATCGTGAAGATCGGCAAGCAGATCACCGAGGCGATGCTCCTCAAGAGCTCGACCAACCGCAGAGTCGCGAAGAAGGAATACAACTCCAGACTCGAAGCACTGAAGAAGAACATGTATGCAGCGGCCGGATCGAACCACACGGGCGAGATCGACGAACTGATGAAAACATTCGAACGCTTCTGTCTCGAAGGCAATCATCTTGAGAACGCGTACAACATTGCGCATTCCAACGCGGAGGACCTTTTGGGTCTCACGGAGAATTTCCTGTTCCTGGCGGAGAAGAATCAGCCCCAGGACGTCAAGAAGAGCCTGCGCGACTTCAGAACGCGTCTCGGAAAGATCGAAGATCCGTTCCTGACGAGAGAGTATAAGCCGCGTATGGAAGCGTGCGCGAACGACCTGAGCCGCGCCGCGTCCGGCTACAATAAAAAGGAAAACAATATTCAGGAATCCGTTGCGGAAGTGCAGAAGCTGGATGCGCTTCTCAAAGAGATCACGGAGCAGACGCGTCCGGACTTCTTCAGCATCGGTTATTACAAGCTCTACGATCCGAGCGCGAATCTCAACCAGCCGGTCGAAGAACTGAATGCGAAGGCGGAGGCCTATATCAACGAGAAATTCCTTCCCCGGTTCACGCAGTACGAGCAGGAGGGCGTGAAATACGCCTTTGAACGCGCGCTCAATGAGAAAAAAGCAGCGATTGAACAGCTTAAAGATGCGCATGAGTTCTTTGCAAAGGACTTCACGCAGCCCGAAGCGAAGAAGGTTTCCAAGGCACTCTGCGCCAAGATTGACGAGTCCATCGACGACCTCGAATACATCAAGGACAGTCGTGCGTACACCTTCCGTTCCGCGCTGAACAACGCAATCGACCGTTACTTCGTCTGCCTGAAGCGCAATCCGAAAGAGGAAGCGCGCTTTGCACGGCAGACCGCAAGACGCGACCGCTTGATCGCACGCGGCAAGACGGTGACCTGGAAGGTCGTTCCGAAGGCGGTCTACTCCAAGGAAGAGCTGAGCGGCAACATCCTGCAGATCATCGACCGTCTCTCCGAGCACTACGAAACGCTCGTCAAGCAGGCGGATCGGGTCGACTTCGACAAGCGTACCGCAGATCTGACCGATCACCTCAAGAAGACCGCGTCCGAGATCGTTTACATCGTCACCAAGAACATGGCGAAGGAAAAGGCGATCAAGCTGATGGACGAGGTCGGCATCCACGAGCCGCGTCTGCGTTACAACCAGTATCCGTTCGAGTTTTCCGGCGGTATGCGCCAGCGTATCGTTATCGCGATCGCGCTTGCTGCAAACCCGGACATCCTGATTTGCGACGAGCCGACTACGGCGTTGGACGTTACGATCCAGTCCCAGATCCTGGAGCTGATCAACAAACTGAAGGCGGAGCGCGGACTGTCGATCATCTTCATTACGCACGACCTCGGTGTCGTTGCAAACATGGCGGACGATATCGCGGTTATGTATGCGGGCAAGATCGTCGAATACGGCTCTGCGGATGAGATCTTCTACGATCCGCGGCATCCGTACACCTGGGCGCTGCTGTCGTCCATGCCGGACCTTGATACAAAGGAAAAGCTCGACGCGATCCCCGGTACCCCGCCGAACATGATCTACCCGCCGGTGGGCGACGCGTTTGCGGCGCGTAACAAATACGCGATGCAGATCGATTACGAAGAGCATCCGCCGTTCTTCCGCGTGACGGATACGCACTTTGCGGCGACATGGCTGCTCCATCCGGATGCGCCGAAAGTGGAGGTTCCGAAGGCGATCACCGATCGTATCCGCCGCATGACCGAGAGACTTGAGGGAGGTGCTGAAAAATGACGGATCAGAAAGAAGTACTGCTTCGCGTAGAGGACCTCTGCCAGTATTTCGGACCGACGAAAGCGGTTGACCACGTTTCCTTCGACATCAAGAAGGGCGAGGTATTCGGTCTGGTCGGCGAGTCCGGCTGCGGTAAAACGACGACCGGGCGTTCGATCATCAAGATCTACAACATCACGTCGGGCAATATCTACTTCAAGGGTCAGCGCATCTGCGCAGGCACCCGTTCCTACCGTGAGGCCATCAGGGCGGCGCGGAAGGAGCTGAAAGGCTGCAGCGACGAAAAGCGCAAGGAAGAGCTGAACAAGATCATTGCAGACAACAAGGCGGAGATACAAAAAGCAAAATACGACCATAAGTATTCGGATCGTGAATACTCGGAGCGCCTCATCAGGGAAACGCATGAAAAATTCAAAGAGATGCAGGCGCATACCGGCTCTCCGGAGGAAGCTGCAAGGATTGCAAAGGAATACAAGGACGCGATCCGCGTTGCAAAAAAGACCAAGCTGATCACAAAGATTCAGATGATTTACCAGGACCCGATCGCATCGCTTGACCCGCGCATGACGGTTCGCGAGATCATTTCCGAAGGTCTTGCGATCCGCGGCATCAAGGACAAGGAGTACATCGACAACAAGGTCTTTGAGATGCTTGAGATGGTTGGCCTGGTCCGCGAGCATGCGGGACGTTATCCGCACGAGTTCTCCGGCGGTCAGCGTCAGCGTATCGGCATCGCGCGCGCCATCATCATGGAACCGGAGCTGCTGATTGCAGACGAACCGATCTCCGCATTGGACGTTTCCATTCAGGCACAGGTCATCAACCTGCTCAATGAGCTTCGCGAGCGCCTCGGTCTGACGATCCTGTTCATAGCGCACGACCTTTCCGTCGTCAAGTATTTCTCCGATCGCATCGGCGTTATGTATTACGGCAACATGGTCGAGCTTGCGGAAACCGAAGAGCTGTTTGCGCATCCGATGCATCCGTACACGCGTTCGCTGCTCTCCGCGATCCCGCTGCCGGATCCGCGCTCCGAAAAGAAGCGTGTCCGTATCATCTACAATCCGATCGCAGAGCACGACTACTCGACGGATAAACCGACGCTTCGCGAGATCCTTCCGGGACATTTCGTCCGCTGCAACGACGCAGAGGAAGCGAAGTATAAAAAGGAGTTCGGCATTTGAACAACGAAAACAAAAAGATCAATATCAAATCGATCTTGATTCGATATGGCGTATGCGCCGTCATTGCGACGGCGCTGCTCTTTCTTATCCTGGTGACGAACGGCTACTGGGGTCTCACCGAGCCGCAGGAACGCCTGCGCGTCCTTTGCGATGCGTTCTCGCTCCCCGGGCTGTTGCTGGTGCTTTCATCGGGGTTGATTCTCGCCGCCAACGCGGGTACGTTCAACGGCTTACTGTACGGACTTAAGGTCGGCATTGAGATCGTCCTGCCGTTTCTGCCGCATAAGTATGTCAAGTATCGCGACTTCGTGGAAAAGCGGAAGGGAAAGCGGATTAAGGGATACGGCTTCATCTGCTATACCGGCCTCGTTTTTTTGGCGGTCGGCATCGTTCTTCTTATCATCTTCCACGTACAGTATCCGTAACGGATCAGCCCGGAGCAAATCTGCATCGCAACAGCGCGTCTGCACGGTTTTTCTTTGGCTCTTCATACGCTTGCCGTACAGGCTGTGCCGACATGGGATAAAATACGGACCGTATTCATAAATTCACGGTGTTTTTCCAAAAAACATTTGAGGAAATCAAACTTTTTCGTTGACAAACCGCGACCGTTGTGGTAACGTATCAAAGGTGCCCCCGTTGGGGGCTCGTTTTTGATGGATAAATTTTAGGAGGAGCATCATAATGCGCGTAAAGATCACCTTGGCCTGCACCGAATGCAAGCAGAGAAATTACAATACGTTCAAGAACAAGAAGAACGATCCCGATCGTCTTGAGTTCAACAAGTACTGCCGTTTCTGCCGCAAGCACACCCTGCACAGAGAGTCGAAATAACGGGAGAATACCATGGCAAATATCGTAGAGAAAAAAGCAGACAATACGGCAAAGACGCTTCGTCTTCTTGTCATTCTGCTGTTGGTTGTCGGCGTCGTTACCTTTGCGGTCACGGTGTATGATATGGCAACCGGTTCCTCGCTTCTGAAGCTGTTCGATGCGAAAGCGGTTGCAGAAACGACCGAAGAAGCAGCGGCGGAGACGACGGAAGCGGCTGCGGCTGCGGTCGATCCGAATTGGGGCGGTCAGACGGTTGCGTACATCATGCTCGCCATCGCAAGCGCGCTGCTGGTCGTCGGCGCGATCATGTACCTTGTGAAGAAGAGCTATCGCTCGTTCCAGGGCACCTGCATTGCGGCGATCATTTTCTCGCTGTATCCGCTGATCTTCTTCGCGGTCAACATCGGGACGCATCTGTTTGCGCTGATCTACACGGTGCTGGTTCTTGCGATCATCGTGCTTGCGATCATCGCAATGAAATCGCGCTGGCAGGTCTATATCAAGGAAATGACCGGCGAGGTCAAGAAGCTCACCTGGCTCAACATGAAGGAGCTCATCAAGGCGACGGCAGTCGTTCTGGTGTTCGTTCTTGCGTTCGCGCTTCTGATCTATGTCCTTGACCTGCTCTTCTACGCACCGGTCAAAGCACTGCTTTCCGGCGGTGAATCGACCGCAACGGTTGAACCCGCGCAGGAAGAAGCGCCTGCGGAAGAGACGCCTGCGGAAGAGACCCAGGATGCCGGAGAAGGCACGACCGATAACGAGTAACGCCCATGAGTCAGGAAACGAAATGGTATGTGGTCCATACCTATTCCGGGTATGAGAACAAGGTCAAGGAAGACCTTATCAAGGCCGTCGACAACGCCGGACTTTCGGATATCATTCTGGAGGTCATGTATCCGACGGAAGAAACCATTGAGATCCTGCCGAACGGAAAGCGCAAATCTGTCACCCGAAAGGTCTATCCCGGCTACGTCATGGTCAAAATGGTCGTAGATGTTGTGGAGAAGGAACGTCCTGCCGAGCAGGGCGGCGGCGTATCGCGCGATCTCGTGATGAATCCGCGGGCATGGTACGTCATCCGCAACACACGCGGCGTAACGGGCTTTGTCGGTCCGGGAAGCAAGCCGGTTCCGCTGAAGGACGAAGAGGTCGTTGCGATGGGCGTAGAGCGCATCCCGATCGTGCTCAACATCGAAGTCGGCGAAACGGTGCGCGTCGTGTCCGGTCCTCTCGAGAACTTCCTCGGGCGGGTCGACAAGATTGATCCCGAACGGCAGAAGGTTAAGCTGTCCGTATCCATGTTCGGCAGAGAAACCCCGGTCGAGCTGGATTTCATCCAGGTCCAGAAAATCTGAAAAAACGAATCGCATTCGGTTTGTTGATATTCTTTGTTTGATGCAATGCTTGCTGCGCGGACGGTATGAACGCGGACAGCGGAGAGAGAACGGATGGTCAAGATCCGTCAAATTCAGCGACATGTGCGGTGAATTTGACACCTTGCAGCTTCCGCCGCCCGAAAACACTTGTGTTTTAGGCGGAAGCTGAGAAACCGGTCTGATGAAAACGCAGTTTTCGGCAGACCGAAGCGAAGCGTTTAAGTGGGAGGGGAGGCACCCCGTACCACAACTATCAATAAAACGTATAGGAGAAACAGCAATGGCAAAGAAAATCACAGGTTATGTGAAGCTGCAGATCCCCGCCGGCAAGGCAACGCCGGCGCCGCCGGTCGGTCCCGCACTGGGTCAGCACGGCGTGAACATCATGGGCTTCTGCAAAGAGTTCAATGAGCGCACGAACAAGCAGGCCGGTCTCATTATCCCGGTCGTGATCACGGTTTACGCGGATCACAGCTTCTCGTTCATCACCAAGACGCCTCCGGCGGCGGTCCTCATCAAGAAGGCCTGCAACCTCGAAAAGGCGTCCGGCGTTCCGAACAAGACCAAGGTCGCAAAGATCACCAAGGCGCAGGTCCGCGAGATCGCGGAGCTCAAAATGCCCGACCTCAACGCAGCTTCCGTCGAAGCGGCAATGAGCATGGTCGCAGGCACCGCCCGTTCGATGGGTGTTGTCGTCGAGGACTGAGGAGGAACGAACGATGAAGCACGGTAAGAATTATATCGAGAGCAAGAAGCTGATCGACAGCACCAAGCAGTACGACGTCCGCGAGGGCCTCGAAGCGGTGCTCGAGAGCGCAAAGGCAAAGTTTGACGAAACGATCGAAGTCTCCGTCCGTCTGGGCGTCGACTCCCGTCACGCAGACCAGCAGGTCCGCGGCGCGATCGTTCTGCCGCACGGCACGGGCAAAACCGTCCGCGTCCTCGTTTTCGCGAAGGCCGACAAGGCACGCGAAGCGCAGGAAGCCGGTGCGGATTTCGTCGGCGATGAAGACATGGTCAAGAAGATCCAGACCGAGAACTGGTTTGGATTCGACGTCTGCGTCGCGACCCCGGACATGATGGGTCTCGTCGGCCGCATCGGCCGCGTGCTCGGTCCGAAGGGCTTGATGCCGAACCCGAAGAGCGGTACGGTCACCATGGACGTCACCAAGGCGGTCCACGACATCAAAGCCGGTAAGGTCGAGTATCGTGTTGACAAGACCAACATCATCCACTGCCCGATCGGCAAGAAGTCCTTCGGCGTCGACAAGCTCGAAGAGAACCTCAACACCCTGATGGACGCGATCATCAAGGCGAAGCCGGCAGCGGCGAAGGGCACGTATCTGAAGAGCGTCGTGGTTTCCTCCACGATGGGCCCGGGCGTCAAGTTCAACGCGCTGAAGTTCTGAGCGTAACCAAAAAAAGAGACGGTTCAAAGCCGTCTCTTTTTTGTTGCGTCCGCCGGTGCGGCTATGCTATACTGTTTCCAGAGTAAACAGGAGGGAAAAGCTATGTGGAAATTCTCGGAACTGCCCTATGAGCGCGTGGACGTCGACAAGTTCATCGAGGACGGCTTGAAGCGGATCGACGCGTTCGAGCATGCGCCGACCGCGGAGGCTGCGATCGAAGCGTATTACGCAATGGACGAGGCGATGCAGAAGGTCGCGACGCAGTTCACGATCTCGCACATCCGCCACGACGTCAATACCAAGGACGAATTCTACGACGCGGAGCAGACCTATTACGATCAGAATCTCAGCAAGACAATGGTGCTGAACGTACGTCAGCTCAACGTCATGGTCAACCATCCGTTCCGCAAGGAACTGGAGGCGGCGATCGGCAAGATCGTCTTCACGCAGGCGGACGCGCAGGTGAAGCTTGCCGACGAGCGTTTGATCCCGGGCATGACGCAGGAGCAGATGCTGAAAAGCCGGTATGCTAAGCTCACCGCGGGCTGCACGACCGAATACCGGGGCGAGACCTGCAATTTCTACGGGCTGCTGAAATTCATGCAGGATCCCGACAGAAGCATTCGCGAAGGCGCGTTCCGCAAGTGGGCGGAGATGTACGCCGGGATCGCGGATCAGCTGGACGATATCTACGACGAGATGGTCAAGGTCCGCACCGAGCAGGCGAAGCTGATCGGCTACGAGAACTACATCCCGTTCGCGTATCTTTCCCGCGGGCGCTACGACTACACGAAGGACGACGTCGAGCGCTTCCGCGAGGGCGTCAAGAAGTACGTCGTGCCCGCCGTCGCCCGCATCCACGAGCGGCAGGCGAAACGCATCGGCGTGGAGAAGCTGCACTATTACGACGAATCCTTCTGCTATCCGGAGGGCAACCCCATGCCGCACGGCACCGAGGAGGAGATGGTGAAGGCGGCGCAGGAGATGTACCGCGAGCTGAGCCCCGAGACCGGTGAGTTCTTCGATTTCATGGTCGAGCATCAGCTGTTTGATCTCACATCGCGTCCCGGCAAGCACATGGGCGGCTACTGCACCGACCTTTTGAGCCTCAAGGCGCCGTTCATCTTCTCGAACTTCAACGGCACCTCGGCGGACGTCGACGTGCTGACGCACGAGGCGGGACACGCGTTTCAGGCGTACGTTGCGGCGCGCGCGATCCGGCTGTCCGAGACGTGGCAGGCGCCGATCGAGATCTGCGAGGTCCACTCGATGTCCATGGAGCACTTCACCTATCCGTGGATGGACAAGTTCTTCGGCGACGACGCGCCCAGATATCGCGAAGCGCATCTTTCCGCCGCGCTCGAGGTCATTCCGTATCTCACGATGGTCGACGAATTCCAGCATCGCGTCTACGCAAAGCCGGAGATGACCCGCGACGAGCGCTACGGCGTGTGGCACGAGCTTGAACAGGTTTACCTCCCGTGGCGCGACTACGACGGCGATCCGTTCCTCGAAAAAGGCGGCTTCTGGATGCAGAAGCAGCACATCTTCCTGTATCCGTTCTATTACATCGACTATGCGCTTGCGCAGATGGGCGCGTTCGATTTCTTCCTCCGCATGCGCGAGAACCGCGAGCAGGCGTGGAACGATTACCTCAATCTGTGCAAGGCGGGCGGCACGGTCGGTTACTTCGATCTGCTGAAGATCGGCAACCTCCGCAATCCGTTTGCGGAAAACACGGTCAAAGACATCGCGGAAGCGATCGAAGCGCTGCTGTAAGCATGATCGGATCAAAGGGACGGGCAGCCGTCCCTTTCTTTATGCATATAATTATAATGATATACATATATCAATTATAAATAAATTGACATAGCAATGCGAGTATGCTACAATCTGCGTATCACGCAAAGGAAGGTACTGCTATGAAATCACATGATGCGATCCGTCGCATGGTACAGGCGTCGCTTTTGACCGCGCTTGCGGTCATTCTCTCGATCTGGCCGAAATTCCCGCTTTTCCCGGCGGTCAGCTGGATGAAATTTGAGTTTTCCGACATTCCCGTTCTGCTCGGCGGATTTTCGCTCGGTCCCGTGTTCGGCTTTGCGATCGCGGTGCTGAAAGCGCTTTTGAACGCTGTCTTTACCGGCGACTGGAATTACATCGGACTGATCATGAACATCGTCTCCACGGGCATTCCGACGGTCGCGGCGTCGCTTTTGTACAATCAGAATAAGACGCGTGTACGCGCTTATATTTCGCTCGGTGTGTTCCTGCTCACGCAGATTGGCGTGATGATCCCGATGAACTACTTTGTCGGCAGTCTCAATTTCATGCTGTTCTTCGGTGTTCCGACCTATGAGGAAGCGCGGGCGGCAATGGCGCCGCTTTTGGGCTGGGTTGCGCTGTTCAACCTGATCAAGGGCGCAGCGACGACGGTCGTAACCGCGATCGTCTATAAGCCTTTGTCGCGCACGGTGCTGAGCAAGGAGCTTTTGATGCCGAAGGAAGGGAAGAAAGCGCCGGAGAGCACAAATTCCGAGGAATCACTTGATAATCCTATGTAAATTTGTTATACTGATATTTACCGTGAACGAGAGGGAAGCGGCATGAATCTCGCATACTACGCAAACTATGTAACCATTGCGGAGGAGGGCAGTCTGACGGCGGCGTCGAGAAAACTGCGGATCGCGCAGCCCGCGCTGAGCAATCAGATCAAGGCGCTCGAGACCGCATACGGCGCGCGGCTGTTTCACCGCGGCGCGCGGCGGCTGGAGCTGACCGATGCGGGACGGGTCCTTTACGAGAAAGCAAAGTGGATGCTGGAGGTCGAGACCGAGGCACGCAACGAGATCGCGTCCGGCTTCGGCGGCACGAAGGGGACGCTTCGGATCGGAATCACATCGTCGTTTGAAAACGACAGGCTTATGGATGCGCTGACGGCGTTTGCGGACCGATATCCGGATGCGGAGATCAAGGTCTATGAAGCGGAGCTTCCCGAGCTTCTCAAGAAGCTGCAGGACGGCAAGGTCGAGGCGATCTTTGTGCGGCCGATCAAAAGCGACGTGGAAAACCTGGAGGTCCTGTTCACGCGGCCGGATACGCTGGTCGCGGCATATAAGCCGGGTGCGTTTTTTACGGACGAACCGGGGAACGAGACTTCGTTTGAACGGCTTTCCGTGCTGCCGCTGTCGATGCTGGAACGCAGTCTTCCGGCGTTTCAGAACGCGTTCCGGGAAAAGGGGCTTGCGCTTTCGCCGAAGTTTGTCAGCACGCGCATGCAGATCGCGCTGCACTGGGCAAGAGCTGGCAAGGCGGTCGCGCTCGCGCCGAAAAGCGCAATGGAGGAGCTGGGCTTTTGCGATCTGGCGGAAAAGACCGTACGGGACAACGATCTGCTCGTTCCCGCAATGACGGTGATCGCGCAGAAGCGCAAGTACCGTTCATATATCGTCAACAATTTCCTGCTGCTGCTTTCGGAGCGGTACGGATTTGAATATCGGGAACCGGCAGAAACGCCGGACAACGGAAAGGAAGAATAACATGAAACGCTTTATTACCATTTTGCTGGCGGCGCTGCTTCTTATAGCGGCGATCGGCTGCACCAAATCTTACGCAAATACCTATACGAGCAAGACCGACGGCGAACCCGCTGCGCCGGGTGTCGAAACGACCGAAGGCGAGCCCGCAAAGGAGAACGAGGCACCGGAGACCGAAGAACCCAAGAAAACGGAGGAGGAACCGACTGTGAACAACTATCCCATCGCAACCATCACCATGAAGGACGGCGGCGTGATGAAGCTGGAGCTTTACCCGGACGTGGCGCCGAACACCGTGAAGAACTTTATCTCGCTTGCCAACAAAGGCTTCTATGACGGACTGACCTTCCACCGCATCATCGCAGGCTTCATGATCCAGGGCGGCGATCCGGACGGCATGGGCAGCGGCGGTCCCGGCTATTCCATCAAGGGCGAGTTTGCGTCCAACGGCTTCAAAAACGACCTCAAGCACAAGCGCGGCGTCATCTCCATGGCACGCACGATGGTTCCGGATTCCGCGGGATCGCAGTTCTTCATCATGCACGCGGACGCGCCGCATCTGGACGGCGAATACGCGGCGTTCGGTATGCTGACCGAGGGCTTTGACGTGCTGGACAAGATCGCAACGGTCGAGACGGGCATGTATGATATGCCGCTTGTGCCGGTCGTGATCGACACGATCCGCGTCGAGACCTTCGGCGTGGATTACGGCGAGCCCGAAATCATCCGATAATAGCGGAGGAACCATGCTGGTACTGGACGAATACAAAATGCAGCTCGGCGCGCTGAATGAAACGCTTGCGCTGGCGCACAAACAAATGAACACCGATGCGCTCGAAGAGGAACTGAAGACCCTCGAGGCGCAGATGGCGGAAACCGATTTCTGGAACGACGTCGAAAACGCGAACAAGGTTTCGACGCGCGTGAAGGCGATCAAGAGCAAGCTCGAACGGCTATCAAAGCTCGACGGGCAGAGCGAGGACATCGAGACGCTGATCGAGATGGCGGAGGAAGAGGACGACGTGAGCCTCGTTGAGGAGCTCAAATCCGAGCTTAAGGCGTTCGACGGGAAGATGACTGCCTTGCGGCTCGAAATGCTCTTAAAAGGCCCGTACGACAGCTCAAACGCCATCCTGTCGCTGCACGCGGGCGCGGGCGGCACGGAGGCGCAGGACTGGACCGAAATGCTCTACCGCATGTACACGCGCTACTGCGAGAAGCGCGGCTGGACGGTGAAGGAGCTCGACCTTCTGGACGGCGACGAAGCGGGCATCAAGTCCGTCACGTTCGAGGTCGAGGGCGAAAACGCCTACGGCTATCTCAAGGCGGAAAAGGGCGTGCACCGTCTCGTGCGCATCTCGCCGTTCGACGCGAGCGCGCGGCGGCACACCTCGTTCTCGTCGCTCGACGTCACGCCGATCTTTGAGGACGACGACACGAGCATCAAGATCGAGCCGGACGAGATCCGCGTGGACACCTACCGCTCCGGCGGCGCGGGCGGACAGAACGTCAACAAGGTCAGCTCCGCGATCCGCATCACGCACCTTGCGACCGGCATCGTCGTGCAGTGCCAGAACGAGCGCTCTCAGCTTCAGAACAAGGAAATGGCGATGCGCATCCTGAAAGGTAAACTGCTCGAATTGCAGGAGCGCGAGCGCGAACAGCAGATGCAGGAGATCAAGGGCGAAATGAAGAAGATCGAGTGGGGCAGTCAGATCCGCTCGTACGTCTTCCAGCCGTACACACTGGTCAAGGACCACCGCACCGGCGCCGAAAACGGCAACATTCAGGCGGTCATGGACGGCGACCTCGACCTGTTCATCTCGGCATATCTGACCATGTCTTAACACACGGGCGTTCCTGCGGGAACGCTTTTTTTGCGGAGGAAGTATGCAAAAACCGGTGATCGGCGTGACGCCGCTGTTCGATCGGGCGCGGGATTCCTATTGGATGCTGCCCGGATATTTTCAGGCATTGGAGCAGGCGGGCGCGGCGCCCGTGATGCTGCCTTTGACGGATGACGAGGCGGCGCTTTCCCACATTGTCGACACGCTCGACGGCTTTCTCATTGCGGGAGGGCAGGACGTTTCGCCGTCCGTCTACGGCGAGGAACAAAAGCCGACCTGCGCGGAGACCTGCCCCGAGCGCGACGCGATGGAGGGCGTGCTTTTGCGACTCCTTTGGGATGCGGATAAACCGGTGTTCGGCATCTGCCGGGGCTTGCAGATTCTGAACGCGCATCTCGGCGGCACGCTCTATCAGGACCTTATTACCGAGCATCCGTCGGACACGAACCACCGCATGGCGGCGCCGTACGACCGCGCGGAGCATCTCGTTTCGCTTATAAAGGACGCGCCGCTGTATCCGCTTCTGGGCGCAGAGGAGATCGGCGTCAACAGCTGCCACCATCAGGCGATCAAAACGCTTGCGCCGTGCTTACAGCCCATGGCGATCGCGCCGGATGGGCTCGCGGAGGCGGTCTATGCGCCCGATAAGCGCTTTGTTTGGGCGGTGCAATGGCATCCGGAGTTCTTCTTCAAAAAGGATGAAAACAGCAGAAAACTTTTTGCGGCGTTTGTGAACGCGGCTCGATAACGGGAGGGGTCTATGCAAAATTTCGGCATGTCGATGCTCTGGTTCTGGCTTGCGTATATCGTGGTGACGCTGATCGGGATCGGGCACACGATCTTCAACATCACTGTCCTGCACATGAAATCCATGAAGGACGGTCCCGGCATGGGCGAGGGATACGAAAAGACCAAGCCGTGGCATCCGCTCTACAACATCGTGATCTTTTCACTGTTCGGCTGGCTCTATATGCGCGGACTCGAAAGCCCGACGCTGATCGACGCGCTGACTGCCGGCGCGATCTGGGCGGGCATCTGCATCGTGTTCGACCTTGTCGGCTGGGTACTCGTCAAGCATCCGTGGAGTCTCAGCTTCCGGGAATTCTATGTCGACTATCAGCCGTGGATCACGCTGATCTATCTTGCGATCTTCCTCGGTCCGCTGGTCGGATTCTGGCTTTGCGGATAGCGCGATCCGGAAAGATCGCCGGGCAAACGCTTTTCTTTTTGAAGCGGATATGGTATATTCAACATATAGACTGCCTGATGGATCGAAAGGGGGAGGGGTATGGAGAAGCAAGTGAAAAAAAGCAGGAAGATGTCGCTTCCGGTCGCCGTGCTGATCGGTTCGGCTGCGATCGTGCTGACGCTGATCGGCGGCTTTGTGCTGCTCTGGTTTGAGGTGATCCGACCGAACAGAGACGCGCGGACCGATGCGCAGGCAAGTGTTGCGCCTGAAGCGGTCGGTACGCCGACGTCTGTGTCCGAAAAGACGCAGGAGCCCGAAAGCACTTCGGTCGCCGCGATCGAAACGCCGGGTCCGACGGCGGAGCTGCCGGTGATTTCTTCGGCGCCCACGGAAGAGCCGACGGCGGCGCCCACGGAGGGTCTGACAGAAACGCCTGCGCCGACGGAGATCCCGACGCCGAAGCCCACGCCTACGCCGCAGCCGACCAAGGTTCCGGACTCGTTCAAGTTCGGCGGAAAGACGGTCAAGCGCGGGACCAAAAAGATCGACGGCAGCAAGCTCGGCATCAACGGAAAGAGCAGCAAGCTTCGGCATATCACGGCGGAGGAAGTCGAAAATCTCGTCGCGCTGTGCCCGGACCTTGAGGAGCTGTCGCTGGATTACTGCTATCTGGACGATTACGAGCCGCTCGGTAAGCTCACGAAGCTCAAAACGCTGAAGCTTCGCCGCTGCAACGAAAACGGAAAGGGGAATGCGGTCAAGGACATCGACTGGGTTGAGAGTCTGACGTCGCTGACGTATCTGCATCTCGGACACAACGAGATCAGCGATCTCGAACCGATCGAGAATCTGAAAAACCTGACAAGGCTCAACCTTTCCTACAACGATCTCGACAATGACGAGCTGGAGTCGATCGGAAAGCTCACCAAGCTCACGGAGCTTTCTCTGTACGGGCTTACGATCACGGACGTCGCGCCGCTTTCGTCGCTCACGAAGCTCACCTATCTGCATCTCGGCTACAATAAAAAGCTCAAGAACATCAAGGCGCTGACCTCGCTTCCGAAGCTCAAATCGCTTCGCGTCAATAAAACAAACATCAGCGACGTGTCGTATTTCAAGAATTTCAAGTCGCTTCAGAAGCTGGACATCTCGGCATGCCCGATCCTGTTCCACGATTATTATAAACTGGAGGACTGCAAGAAGCTGAAGCTGATCGTGCTCGATCAGAAGGATACCGACGCGTCGCTCGCGATCGACGACATGATCAACAACGGCTTCGGCGTTGAAATCCTCTATGAATGGCCGTAAGACGCACACGAACACAGAAAAAGAGAGCATCCTTGCGGATGCTCTCTTTTTTCGGGTGAAACTTACAACGGCTCGATCAAACCGAAGTTGCCGTCTTTACGCTTATAAAGAACGTTGATCTCGTTCGTATCCACGTTGCGGAAAACGTAGAAGGCATGGCCTAAGAGCTCAAGCTGCAGCATGGCCTCCTCCTCGCTCATCGGCTTGACGGAGAACTGCTTCACGCGGACGATCCGCGGGCCTTCTTCTTCGTCCTCGTCGAACTCTTCGGGAAGATCGCGGAATGCATCCTGACGCAGTCCCTTTGCGAGACGCGTGCGGTTGTGTACGATCTGCTTTTCGAGCTTTTCGACGATGTTGTCGAGCGATGCATACATATCGCCCGAGACCTCCTCGCCGCGGATGATGCGACCCTCATGCGGGATCGTCACCTCGACGATGTGGCGGTTCTTTTCGACGGAGAGAGTGACCTGTGCTTCTGTGTCCTGCGGGAAGTACCGATCCAGTTTGGAAAGTTTCTTCTCTGCGACGTCGCGCATGTAGTCGGAAACCTCCAAGTTCTTACCGGAAATAGAAATACGCATATGTTCCACTCCTTCTGACACGGGTATTGTGTTCGTGTCATCTATATATTACCATACTTTTTCGGAAATTTCTTCCCTTTTTTCAAAAAAAGACAAAAATTTTCATAAAAATACAGTTTCCTGCCTTTTTTCGGCGGTTTTGCCGCGTGGAAAAAGTTTGTTCGTAGAAAAGTTGCATTTCATTCACAGTTTTATCGTGTTTTTGACAAAACTACCGGTTATACTGTAATCGCAGAGGATGAAAATCCCTTGCATCAAGATCATTCTTGATATACTCTCCCCCCAAAGGAATCACGCGCCGCGTTCCCGGCGCGTGATTTCCTGTATTCGCCGAAATACAGGTTTTCGGCGGGATCATTTTCTCGCCCTTTGCCTGCCATCCTGCGGATGATGCGAGCGGCAGAGGGCGCAAGGTGTAAAATCCGCCGCGCATGTCGCCGGGTTTTACGGATTTATGCGATGTTTGTTCCTCGGACCCAAATGCCGAACGGCGACGCCGTTCTCTTCCCGGCTGACATATGCCGCACCTCGCCGTGTCATCCCGAGAAGCCGCGCAGCGGCGACGAAGGATCCTTTCGCGGCGATTACTGCCCGACGGGCGGCTTCGGACGCAGCTGCTCCATGAGCCGCATCATCTGAAAGAGCTTTTCCATGTCCGGCTGCGGGGACCGCTGCACGGGCGGAGGCGGCGGAGGCTGGGGAGGCGCTGCCGGAGCGGGGATCGGAACGTTGAGCCGATAGGCAAGCTGATCGATGAGCTCGCGCGGCAAAAGCGGCGAAAGCGCTTTGACATAGGCTTCCACGCCGGCGCGTCCGTGCTCGTCGCGGACGGCTTCGCCCAGCGTGACGGCGCAGGACAGTGGGGACGGACCGGTTCGTTGCGGTTGTACGTTCATGGCAATTCCTCCTTGCAACATGGTATGCGGCGTGCACGAATTCGGTGCGCGGCGCATAGGATATCCGGAGGTGATACAGATGAACATCAACGAGCAGTATGAGAACTACCGGAAACAGTCAAGCGATGAGCTGATGGAAACGCTTATGCGGCTCACCGCGGAGCAGAAGCAGACCGGGGAGATGACCGAAAGCAAGATGGAGGAGATCTACCGCATGCTTTCCCCGATGCTCTCCGAAGGTCAAAAAGCAAAGATGCGCGAGATCATCGATCGGCTGAATCGACCGATCTGACAATCGCCGAAAAACAGGTTTTTCGGTGTGCTGTCTCACCCCGCGCCTGCGGATCGGTGATCCGCCGGGCGGCGCGGGGCGCAAGGAGTAAAATCCGCCGCGCATGTCGCCGGATTGTACGGATCTGTGTGATATTTGCTTTTCGGGCTTTCGCGCCGAACGGCGTCGCCGTTCTTTGCCTGGCGGAGGGCATGACGCGCTTTCGATCGCTTCGGCACAAAATCCGCAAAATCGTTGCACAGCGTTCACAATCGCCCCCTTTGCAAGCGGGGCGAATTTGTGTTATACTGTAAAAGATATCGTTCAAGGAGATTCTTATGGGATTTTTGGACAAGCTGCTCGGGACATCGAGCGAAAGCAAATTAAAAAAACTGAAGCCGAAGGTGGCGGCGATCAATGCGCTGGAGCCGGAGATGAAAAAGCTTTCCGACGAACAGCTGCGGCACAAGACAGTTGAGTTCCGGGAACGCCTGAAAAACGGCGAAACGCTGGACGATCTTTTGGTCGAGGCGTTCGCGGTCGTGCGCGAAGCGGGCGTGAGAACCGTCGGCATGCGGCATTTCGACGTGCAGCTGCTCGGCGGCATGGTTCTGCATCAGGGACGCATTGCCGAGATGAAGACCGGCGAAGGCAAAACGCTCGTCGCAACGCTGCCGGCGTATCTGAACGCGCTCGAGGGCGAAGGCGTGCACATCGTCACGGTCAACGACTACCTTGCCAAGCGCGACGCGCAGTGGATGGGCAAGATCTATCGCTTCCTCGGGCTCTCGGTCGGCTGTATCATTCACGATCTGGATTCCGACGAGCGCCGGGAAGCGTACAATTCGGACATCACCTACGGCACGAACAACGAGTTCGGCTTCGATTACCTCAGGGACAACATGTGCGTCTATAAGGAGAACATGGTCCAGCGCTCGCTGCATTACGCGATCGTCGACGAGGTCGACTCGATCCTGATCGACGAAGCGAGAACGCCGCTGATCATCTCCGGTCGGGGCGAGGAAAGCTCGGAAATGTACGTTGCGGCGGATCGCTTTGTGAAGGGGCTCGTTCGCGGTGAGGACGTCAAGGAGATTTCTAAATCCGATCAGCTTTCGGGCGTCGAGCAGCCGGAGAGCGGCGATTACATGGTCGACGTCAAGCATCGCCAGGTCTCGCTGACCGCGGAGGGCATCAAAAAGGCGGAGAGACATTTCAACGTCGAATCGCTTGCGGACACCGAAAACACCGAGCTGAACCACTACATCAAGCAGGCGCTGCGCGCGCGGTCGCTCTTTGAGCGCGATAAGGACTACGTCGTACAGAACGGGCAGGTCATCATCGTGGACGAGTTCACGGGCCGACTGATGATCGGACGCCGCTACAACGAAGGTCTGCATCAGGCGCTGGAAGCCAAGGAGGGCGTGAAGGTCGAGCGCGAGAACAAGACGCTTGCCACGATCACGTTCCAGAACTATTTCCGCATGTTCAAAAAGCTCGCCGGCATGACCGGTACGGCAAAGACCGAGGAGGACGAGTTCTCCGCGATCTACGACCTCGACGTCGTCGAGATCCCGACGAACAAGCCGAACATCCGCGTCGACAACAAGGACTGCGTGTACATGACCGAGGAAGGCAAGTTCCGCGCGGTCGTTCAGGAGATCGAGCAGGTCCACGCGACCGGGCAGCCGATCCTGGTCGGTACGATCTCGGTCGAGCGCAGCGAATACCTCTCCTCGCTTCTGAAGCGCAAGGGGATCCCGCATGAGGTTTTGAACGCGAAGTATCACGCGAAGGAAGCGGAGATTGTCGCACAGGCGGGCAAGCTTAACCAGATCACGATCGCTACGAACATGGCGGGCCGCGGCACGGACATCCTGCTCGGCGGCAATCCGGACTTTCTGGCGCGCCGCGCAATGCGGCAGGAAGGCATGGAGGAGGAGCTCATCGACGAGGCGACCGGGCATGCCGAAACCGACGACGAGGAGATCCTCGCC
This sequence comes from uncultured Clostridia bacterium, assembly GCA_947168855.1. Lineage (GTDB taxonomy): Bacteria > Bacillota > Clostridia > Christensenellales > CAG-138 > UBA3792. The sequence continues at coordinate 50,229 of CAMVNO010000005.1, read as the reverse complement.
GCGCGTGACCAGTACGCAAGGCTGTATGCGGAGTTCAAGAAGGAGACCGACCGCGAGCATGAAGAGGTCGTGAAGCTCGGAGGACTCCATATCATCGGCACGGAACGGCACGAAAGCCGCCGTATCGACAACCAGTTGAGAGGTCGCGCCGGACGACAGGGCGACCCGGGCAGCACGCGCTTCTATGTGTCTCTGAAGGACGAGCTGATGCGGCGCTTCGGCATGGACCGTATGGAAGGCATGATGACGAAGCTGTCGCCGGACGACGACTACCCGATCGAGAACGGGTTCATCACGAGGCAGATCGAGAACGCGCAGAAACGCGTGGAAGCGTCGAATTTCGATACGCGTAAAAATGTTCTGCGCTACGACGACGTTATGAACAAGCAGCGTGAGGTCATCTACGGCGAGCGCCGCAAGGTGCTGATGGGCGAGGACCTCAGGGATCAGTTCACCGGCATGATCCGGCAAACGATTGAAAACATCGTCAATGCCTACGCGAGCGAGCACTCGAAGCCGGACGAATGGGACATCCTTGCCATCGAAAAGGAGCTGACCGACGTCTGCGCCGCCGATGCGGTCGGGCTTCTGCACAGCGCGGATCTCAAAAAACGCAGCGATCTCATCGAACGCTGCGTGGGGTTTGCGGAGCATCAGCGGGCGAAGAAGGAAGCAGAGCTCGGCGAACAGAAGGTCGACATGCGCGAGGTCGAGCGTATCGTGCTCCTGCGCGCGGTCGACACGAACTGGATGGATCAGATCGACGCCATGGACGAATTGAAGCAGGGCATCGGGCTTCGCGCGTATGCGCAGACCGATCCCGCCAACGCCTACGCGAACGAGGGCGCGGATCTCTTTGACGCCATGATCGAACGCATCCGCGAGGAAGCGGTGAAAAACCTCCTGCATGTGCAGGTGCGCAAGGCGCCCGTCGAGCGCAAGCAGGTGGCAAAGCCGGTCGATACGCCCGCGCCGGACGGCGATAAGCCGAAGGTGCTGAAGCGCTCCATGAAGGTCGGCAGAAACGATCCCTGCCCCTGCGGAAGCGGCAAGAAATACAAGAACTGCTGCGGCAGAAACGCATAGCATAAAGGCGGTCATGCGACCGCCTTTATGAGTGATATTTGCCGCGCTGCGGCAAGTGATATCCGCCTGCGGCGGGTGATATCGCCCTTTGGGCGGCGATATCTTCCCTGCGGGAAGGTTCATGAGGATTCTCCTTCGGAGAATCTTATGACAACACCTCATCAGTCTGCTTTTCAAAGCCTTCTCCTTGAGGAGAAGGTGTCACCGAAGGTGATGGATGAGGTGTTCTTATACCGAAAGCAAGTTGAACCGAAACTATTTTTTATTATGCGTGGAACTTTTTTCCTGTGTATTGCGTCTACCTTACAGAATGATCATTCAGAGAAGAGAATTTGGAGAAAAAACCGATGGCATTGATCCGAGATGACGTGTTCGTCGAGGAGATCGGAAACGTCAAAAAAACCGCGTTCGGCGTGGCGTATCTGATCCTGAAAAACACGTACGACTGCGAGGACGCGATGAGCGAGGCGATCGTGAAAGCCTATGAGCATCGCGACAAATTGAAAAAGCGGAGCAGCTTCCGCGCATGGTTTCTGCAGATCCTGCGGAACGAGGCATATAACGTCCTGCGCGAGCGCCGCAAGGTCTTTGAGACAGACGAGCTTCCCGAACAGCCGCAGCTGTTCCCGGATACGGAGCAGACGCTTGATCTTCACGCCGCGCTGATGCGGCTTCCGGAGGACAGGCGAAACGCGCTGTATCTTCAGGAGAACGGCTATTCGATGGAAGAGATCGCAGCAATTCTCGATACGCCCGTCGGCACGGTCAAGTCGCGGATCTCCCGCGCAAAGGAAACGCTTCGCTCATATCTGGAGGTAAACTGAATGGAAAAGAATCGAGTGCATATTTCCGACGCGATCCCCGAAATGCCCGCGTCGTTCGATGAAGCGACGGAACGGACGCTGGACCGCGTCTGCCGGAACAAACGGCAGGAAAAGACGGTCGTCCGTCAATGGACGGTTGAAAACGGAACGCAGCGCAAACGCGGATCCGGACGCAGGGTCTTCGACATCGTTGCTGTCGCCGCCATTTTCGCGATCTGCACGGTCGCGATCGGCGCAGTGATCGCATTCCGTCCGCGTGCGGAGAAGGTCGCTCCTGCGCTGCAGACGGACACGGAGACTTCGCGCGTCAGCACGGCGCGGACCGTGCACGTGTCTACGGTGGATGAATTCCTTGCGGCGCTCGCGCCGGACACGGAGATCGTCCTTGCGGACGGTACGTACGATCTGACGACGGCGGCGGATTACGGCACGGATCAGGTCGGATACTATACGTGGACCGACCGGTCGAACAACTGGCTCCGCGAAAAGGAAGAGAACAGCTTTGAGCTCGAGATCCGGAATCTCGAAAACGTCCGCATCGTCGGATCGCGGAATGCACAGATCGTCACGGTCCCCCGCACCGCAGCCGTTCTTTCCGTGCAAAGCTGTACCGGACTGGAGCTTTCCGGCTTTACGGCGGGGCATACCGTTATGGCGGATCCGTGTGAAGGCGAGGTCATTCGCGCGGTCGAGTGCGCGAATCTGCGGGTCGAAAACTGCTCGCTGTACGGCTGCGGAACATGGGGCGTCAGCGCGACCGACTGCGACAATCTCGTTGTGAACGGATCGGACATCCATGAATGCAGCAGCGGCGGTCTTTCGCTGGTCAGGTGCCGTAACACGCGCGTGACGGAATGCACCGTGCGCGACTGCGGCTACCGCGACGAGGCGTTCAGCATCTTCTATATCTTCGACTGCGCCGATCTGACGATCTCAAACTGCGACGTTTACGGCAGCAAAACGGAAACCGTGTTCAAGCTGTACAACGATTGGGAGGAGCCCGCATCCGAACGGATCTTCCTGCTCGGAACGAGCGTACATAACAACACGGTCAGCGAATACGGGATCTACAACACGCCGGAAGGCTGTCTCACGGTGGACGGATGTGAATTCCGGGACAACAGCGGCGCGCTGCTTCCCGAAGACCAGTTCGTATTCGACCGGGACGGAAACCGGCTCTATGAAGCCGATCTTGCCGCGATGCAGCTTGACCGCACGGGCGACGCAGCGTTCAACGCGCTGCCGACGCCTGCGCCGAAGCCGTCGGAAGAACCGAACCGGGAAGCGCCGCAAAGCGACGTATCGTATTATTACCTCGTAAACAGCGTGCCCGTCTATCCGTACGAGGGCTTCGTGTGGGAATCGAAGCCGGAATTGGAAGCGGACGGCGTGGGCGTCCAGCTCGAGGACGAGAAGGTCCGAAGCCAAATCCCCGTCACGGAATATAATGTGGGCACGCCCTTCGCTGTCCTGACGGCGGACGGCTGGCAGTTGGATGAGATTACGGTTTCTGACGCCGCATACGAGCGCATCATAGACGTCGCCGGCAACAGGATCCCGTGGGAAGAAGGGAACGGCTATGTTGCGACGGACCTTCTCAAAAAGCTTTCACCCGGCACGTACTATTTGAGCGCGATCGTTTCGTACCGCGCAGAGAAATACAGCATAGGCAACGAGATCGCGGTTTGCCTGCGGGTCAAAGAAGCTTCCGAAGCGCGCGAACCCACCGAAGAACCGCCGATGCAGGCATCGAGCGCAGTTCCGTCCACGTTCCGGTTCTGGGACTACGATGAGAAAAACGGATACCGCGAAGCGCCGGCGGAAGGCGTCCTGTTCGTCTGCGATTTCGACGGCGACGGGACGGAGGATGAGATCGCCTACAAAATAAACGGACAGTATCTGACGATCTCCGTCGGAAAAGCGTCGGTCGAGGTCAGCTTCGGCGCCGGATTGGAGCAGGCGATCCTGCTCGATCTCGATCCCGACTCGACGCGGCTGAATCTGCTCGCGGTCTACAATACCGGTTCGGAGGATTACGAGACGGCGGAGCTGCATATGGAAAACGGGCGGTTCGTCCGCGGTCCGGTCATCTACGCGTATTGCAGCGTCGACGGCGATACCGTGCGCGGCTCTGCGACGCAGACCGATATTCTGGGAACCAGAATCGGCGGGCGGATTTATCACGGCGAGGAACTGACGCCGGATTCCGAATGGTTTGACTGCGACGTGATCCCGGATGACATCCAAACCGCATCCGATCGCGTGCGTCTCATTGAAGGCGGCAAGCTGCTGCACCTCGTGCGCGATCTGCCCTGCACGATCGACGGCGAGGACGCAGTGATCCCTGCGGGCACGTACATCTACATGACGCGCTGGCATGAATCCGGGACGCTTGCGGAGATCAGGACGGAGGATGGAACGACCGCGCTGCTCACGGTGGAAAGAGCAGACCCCCTTGATCCGGAGCTGTACGGCTATCTGATCGACGGCGCAACGCAGGATACGTACTTCGACAACATCTTCTACGCTGACTGAACCAAAACGAAAAAGAGCTGCGAAATCGCAGCTCTTTTGTATTGCCTTACTGCAGCGCGTCGATCAGGTCCGCAAGGTCGGCGTTGACGACGATCGCGCGGTCCTCGATTGCTTTCGGGCATTCCGCTTCGCCGAGGTTCACGCAGACATAGGTCACATTCGGGTTCTGCGCCGTGAGCTTCCAGAACGGATACTTGATGATCGCGGGCGTGTTATTGCCCACGCCGAGCTCCAGGAGAAGCAGTTTTTTATCAAGCCGTGCCTGCACGAAATCCACGTATCGCGACGCCGCCTCGTTCCAGCCGAGGTCCTCGACGAAGGTCTCGTCCGCGCGCAGGTTCATCGCCATCGGCGCGCCGCATTTCGGGCAGCGCGGCACGAGCGCGGAGGGGATGCGCATATCCTTCTGTTCTTCCACCATCTTCAGCACCGTCTCCTCGTTGTCGTAGGTGCGGCGGTGGCACGGCACGGAGCATTGCCAGAGACCGTAATCGCCCTGCGTGTAAAAGAGCCGCGCCTTGTCGATGCCCGCCTTCTGAAAGCAATGGTCGACGTTTGTGGTGATCACGAAATAATCCTTGTCCTCGACGAGCTTCAGAAGATGCCGATACACAGGCTTCGGCGGCGTTTCGTAGCGGTTGATCAAAATGTACCGGCTCCAGTACGCCCAGAATTCCTCTTTGGTCGGGAACGGATAGAAGCCCGCGGTGTACATGTCGCGAAAATGATACTTTTGAATGAAATCGGAAAAGAACCGTCGGAAGCGATCACCGGCATAGGTGAGCCCCGCGGCGGTCGAAAGTCCCGCGCCCGCGCCGATCACGACCGCGTCAGCGCTCTCCAGCGCGTTTTTCAGCCGGTTTACAAGCTCCTGCGTGATCTCGGTATTCTGCATACAAAAACTCCTTTCCGGCTATTCTAAAAGCGCCTTGTAAAGCCGCAGGTCGGCTTCCTTGAACACGTTGAACACGACGTCGATCGGGTGTTCCTTCTGAAACGCCGTGACCGTTTCGACCGCGATCTCTGCTGCTTCCCGTTGCGGAAAGCCGAACACACCAGTCGAGATGCAGCAGAACGCGACGCTTTTCAGGCTGTTTTCCGCCGCAAGCTTCAGACAGCTTTCATAGCACGAAGCAAGTTGTTCGCAATGCTTTTCTGTGAGCCTGCCGGACACGATGGGTCCCACGGTATGCAGCACGTGCTTTGCGGGGAGATTGAACCCGGGCGTAATCTTCGCCGTGCCTGTCGGCTCCTCGTGTCCCTGCGTCCGCATGATCTCATGGCATGCAAGGCGAAGCTGCACGCCCGCATAGGTATGGATCGCGTTGTCGATGCAGCCGTGATTCGGCGAAAAACAGCCTAAAAGCGCCGAATTTGCGGCGTTCACGATCGCGTCGACGGCGAGCGTGGTGATATCCCCGCGCCAAAGGTACAACCCGTTCTGCACCGGCGTGAGATCACTTAGCCTTGTCACGCCCTTTTCGCGCGTCGCTTCCCGAAGATACGCGTCCTGCACGGCAAGGAATTCCGCGCTCGCCTCCATCGGCGGGCGCACGTTGAATAATCCCCGCAGCAGCCGTTTCTGTTCCGAAACGTCTTGCGGGATCCCGTTCCGATATCCCTGCTCTGAAAGCAGCGCCCGAATGAGCCACACCCTGCGCTCGTCCTGTGTCATACCCGTATTTTATCACGCGCCGGTTTTGCTTGTAAAGAAAAAAGCGGAGGATGTTTCCTCCGCTTTTGCAAGTCCGCAATCAATAATTCTCGCAGTTTACTTCGAAATACGCCTGCGGGTGGGCGCAGGTGGGGCAGATCTCCGGCGCCTTTTCGCCGATCACGATGTGCCCGCAGTTGCGGCATTCCCACACCTTGATCTCACTCTTTTGGAAGACCGCGGCGGTCTCGACGTTTTTCAAAAGCGCGCGATAGCGCTCCTCGTGGTGCTTCTCGATCGCGGCGACCAGACGGAACTTCTCCGCAAGCTCCGAAAAGCCCTCCTCCTCGGCGGTTTTTGCAAAGCCCTCGTACATGTCCGTCCATTCATAGTTTTCGCCGTCGGCGGCGGCTTTCAGGTTTTCGGCGGTGGTGCCGATGCCGCCGAGCTCCTTAAACCACATCTTGGCGTGTTCCTTCTCGTTGTCCGCGGTCTTCAGAAACAGCGCGGCGATCTGTTCATAGCCGTCCTTCTTCGCTCTCGATGCAAAGTAGGTGTATTTGTTGCGCGCCTGCGATTCGCCCGCAAACGCGGCGAGCAGGTTCTGTTCGGTTTTGGTTCCGGTATACTTGTTCATGTGTCCTCCTTTCATCCGACCGAAGCGTTTACGCTTTCCAGAGTCCGTGCAGGTTGCAGTAGGCATAGACCGCTTCGACCTCGTCGCCGTCGCAGATCCTGAAGCAGACCTCGGGCGCGTCGCCGGGATTCAGCGCCTTTCTCTGATTGCCGTATTTGGTCTGTAAAGATACCCATTCGATGTAGTGTTCGGGAAGCATCGGATGCGCGGCGGCGCCGATCTTCACCTTGACGCAGCCGTTGTTGACTTCGACGACGGGGACGTGCTTTTCGAGCGACGCGTCGGTCGTGCCGGGGATGATCTCCTTCATGGGCTTGCCGCAGCACATGACGGGCACGGGGGTCTTTTTGACGATCGCGATGATCTGTCCGCAGGTTTCGCAGCGATAGAACTTCATTTCCATTGATTTCTTCCTCCTTGTGTAATTGTATTGAAAAAAGGTCTGTTGAAATGATTTCAACAGACCGAAGCTTAAAAGCTCGAAAAGCCGTATGTATTGACCATGGCGTCCAGCCTGACGCCTGCCTTGCACTGCGGACATTCATGGGCGGGGAAGCTCTCGTAATCCTCCCAGATCCGGGAGGTGTCGCAGATCGAGGTGACGGGGTATCCGCCGCATTCCTTGATGTTGGCAAGGATCGAGCAGATGCCGACCGTTTCGCCGCCGTAATAGCGGATCGCTTCGATCGCGCCGAGCGCCGTAAAGCCCGTGGAAACGGACGCCGCAAGCACCAGGACGTTCTTGCCGCGGATCATGGGCGCGGTGTTGTCGCGGAACAGAAGCTGGCTGCCGGTCGTGTGTTCGGGCGTGACGACGCAGATCGCGCGGCTTGCGTTGATGCTCGTGAAGCTCTGCTTGGTGAGCTCGCTCGCCATGCACGCGCCGATGACTTCGGTGCCGTCCAGACAGAGGATCGTGTCGACGAGCGTGGTCGACTTGAAACGGTTTGCCAGATGGATCGCCGCTTCGCGCGCCTCGGGCAGGCAGTACTTGGTCATGGTCAGATCCACATAATAGTTGATATGGCTGTGGCTGGTTGCAAAATGTCCCTTTGCCACGCGCAGCGGAAGATTGCTGTTGTTGGGGTTCCGGTATTCCCGCATTTGAATCGACATCCGATAAGTCCCTCCTCCTGTTAGTCAACTTATATCATAGCAAAAGCGACCGCCATCGTCAAGAGATCGACCGCTTATTTTTGCATATATATACGAACTATTTGTTATTTATAACTGTGCAGTCCGGGTAAAAGCGTGTTGACGCCGATGTAGGTGAACAGCACGCAGATAAATCCGACCGTTCCGAAGATCGCGGCGGTTTTGCCGTTCCAGCCCTTTCGGATGCGCAGGTGCAGATAGACGAGGTAGATCACCCAGGTCACGAGCGCCCAGGTCTCCTTGGGGTCCCAGCTCCAGTAGCTGCCCCACGCGTTTTCCGCCCAGACGCCGCCGATGCCGATCGTGACGGTCAAAAACATCATGCCGAGCGAAACGCAGCGGTAGCTGATCGTATCGAGCTTTTCCTTCTTCGGAATGTGCTGATCCCAGAAACCGTTTTCCTTCATTTTGTCGCGCAGGAGGAAGATGATCGACAGCACGAACGACACGCCGAACGCGCCGTACGCGATGATGACGGTCGACACGTGAATGCCGAGCCAGCTGCTCCGCAGCGCCGGCATCAGATTCCGGATGCTGTCGACGCCGCCTGCCGCGATGATTTTCAGCTCGTTGAGCTTCTGCACGCCTGCGTAGACCGCAAGCAGCAGCGTGACGGGGGAGGCGAATGCGCCGAGCACCGGGAAGCGGAATTTCAGGATAAAGATCAGGCTGACGAGCGCCAGCGCCCACGCAAACGCGGTGGAGAATTCATACTGGTTCGCCATCGGGAGTCTGCCCATGGCGATCCCGCGGAGCACGATCGCCGCCGTATGCACGACGAGCGCCGCAATCTGCACGCGGATCGCAAGCTTTGAAAGCGCGGGCTTTTTGATCGCGGCGAACAGGAAACAAAGGAGCATCGTGACGAAATACATCCCGAGCGTTACGAGAAACAGAATGCTTTCCGCCTGTATCATTTCGACCCCTCCTTTCCGCTTTTGCCATTGACGGCGCGGTCGAACTGCTCGATAAACAGCGGCGCAAGCTTTTTGCTTTTGCCGTTCAGCGTCCACGAGCCGTCTTCACTTTTCACCGCCCATGCGGTTTCCGGCACAACGTACAGCGCGAGGAACAGCCCGAGCGCGGTCAGGATCGCGCCGACGAGCACGAGCCATGCAAACGAATCCTTTTTGACGCGCAGAAGCGTGTACTCGAGCGGGTCGGACAGCGTGATCGTGTACGGATCGAGGTCGATCACGCCGCCGGGAGCAAAGTAGTTCTTTCCGACGTCCATGTGCTGTCCGTTGTAAAAAAACAGGACCTGATAGGCGGGCTTGCCGTTGTGATCCGGCTCATACGCGTTCAGGTACAGCGACAGTCCGGGCACGAACGAGATCGTCAGCTCCTCGCCGACGCACAGATCCGCGCTTTCGAACGGCACGCCGTTTTCGGCGATCGTCACACGCGCGGCGTTTCCGCTTGCCGTCTGATAGAACTTATAGCCTCCGAGCACGGCGGGGTGGTTGACGCTTGACGTGCCGCTTTGTGTTTCGCCGGTCGAAGTATTTCTGACGGTCAGCGCGGAAACGTACTGTTCGATGAACCCGGTTTCGTTCCGTTCCGTCCGGAAATCGTCGATCGTGATCTCATACGGCGTGTTTTCGATCGGCTTTGTCTGCCCGGGCGTGCCGTAGACTTCGGTCGAAAACAGGGTCATCTGACCGAATGCGTAGCCGAGCACAATCAGCACGATGCCGATATGGCAGATCCACGCGCCCCAGAAGCCGGGACGGTTGCGGTATCCGAACAGGATCGTTTTTCCGTCGACGGTCGTTTGGACCGGGCGGAAAAAACACAGGCGTTTCATCACCGGCGCGGGATCGGCGGCGCCGGAAACGGACGCGGTCGGCGTTTCGGAAAGCGCGTGTTCCGGGCTTGCGGCGGATTTCGTTACGCGGAGCAGCGATCTCAGGCGCGTCAGGTTGCAAAGCAGCACCGAGAGGCATAGAAGCGCAACGAGCGCGACGAACCACCAGCTGTGGAATACGTCGTCCAGATGAAAGGCGAGGATGAACGCCGCGGTACGCTCGGAATACGCATTGCGATACTGATCAAACATCTCGCCCTGCGGAACGAGACTGCCGATCACGCAGGCGATCGCCACGACGATCAGCAGAATGATCGCGAATTTCATCGACGCGATAAACTTGTAGATTTTCTTGAGGATCTCCATGATGATAAGAAAGCGGCAAAGGGCATGCGCCGTTTCGGGCGAACCCTTTGCCGCAGGTCTTGTGGGGTGTTATTCGGCGTTCAGCAGTGCCATGCCCTGATTGATCAGCTCTTCCGCCGTGTTGAGGCAGCGCGTCGCCAATTCGGAATTGTGCGCGCCTTCGGAGTTCTCCACGTAGCAGAAATCGAAGAACCACTGCGCCTTGCGATAGAGCTCGCGGATCTCGTCCAGCTTCTCTTCCTCCCATGTACCGCTCCGGTTTGCCGCCGCAAGCGCATGCTTGAAGTCCAGCAGCAGATTGCCGACGCGCGTTTCCTCCGCGGTGATGCGGGACTGGATGTTTTTGACGAACGCGATCATATCGTCGATCGTCTTTGCGCCGAGCTCCTTGTGGCAGATCAGACAGTTCGCGAGAAGCGACTTGTCCTCGAGCGGGCTCACGAGCTTGTGGCTGTGGTAGATGTTCTGCGTGGTCGGATTCTGTTCAACCGGCATGTGGCAGTCGGCACAGTTCAGCATGCCCGCGTGCTTGCCGAGCAGGACGGTCTCCATTTCGGGATGCTGTACCTTCAGCATCTTTGCGCCGGTGCTTTCCTGCGTCCAGTCACTAAAGCCGATCTCGGTGAAGTAGTCGTAGGTCGCTTCCGGCGTCATGGCTTCGACGGAGCTGTGCGGCATCGTGGTTTCCTTGGTTTCCGGATTGAAATAGTACTCGATGTGGCACTGTCCGCAGGCGAGGATGCCGGGGTCGATCGTTCCGATCTGATCGCCGAGCGCTTTGGTAATGTAGCTGTGCGTGACCGTCAGGTTATCCTTGGGCTGCGTGCCGTTGCCGGGGTTGTTGGCATGGCAGGTGTAGCAGCTGACGGTTTCGCCGCCGTTTTCCGTGATCTGCGCATAGACCTCGTCGAACGGGCGGGAGTAGGCTGAAACGCCCTCGTCGTTCACGAGCTTGGTGAAGTTCGGCGTCTTGCACGTGAGGCAGTTTGCCATGCCGTGCGGGCGTTTGGTCTTCGCGACGTCCGTGAGCGTGTAGTTGTGTCCGCGCGCGCTGCCGTAGTCCTTCGCAAAACCGTAGCCTTCATAGATGCCTTCGTCGCCCTTGAGGTACGGATCGAGATCCAGATAGTCGACGACCTCTTCGTTTTCGGCATTCTTGCCCCAGGAAACAACGATGTCCGGATAGATCGCTTTCCAGTCGGAAGCGGTGATCGTGCCGTCCGCGCTCGTTGCCGCCGGCGCTTCGACCTGCCGATAGGCAATGTCGTCGCGCGAAAGCGGTGTGGATTTATACTTGATCTCATGCCGACTGACGACGCCCGCAAGGAACAGTACGGCGATGATCACGACGACCGCGCCGATGATGAGCTTTGCAGCCTGATTGCGTTTTTCCATTGCTTACGCCTCCTTTTTTGCGGGGCAGGGCGGGGTGATGACGTGGGCGGGGCATTTCTCCGCGCACTTGCCGCACTGGGTGCAGTTTTCATAGGTGATCCGCGCAAGGTTGCCGTCCATGTGGATCGCGTCGAATTCGCACTGCCGTGTGCACAGCGTACAGCCGATGCAGCCCGCGGAGCAGACCTTTTTGACCTGCGGTCCCTTGTCGCGGTTCATGCACTGTACGGCAACGTGCTTGCTTTCCGGCACGAGCTCGATGAGCCCCTTCGGACATGCCTTGACGCACAGCCCGCAGGCGACGCACAGCTTGCGGTTCACGACCGCAACGCCGTCGATGATCTTGATCGCGCCCTGCGGACAGACGCTTACGCAGGAGCCGAGCCCCATGCAGCCGTAGTCGCAGTTTTTGAGATTGATGCCGGCAAGCGCCGCCGAGCGGCAGTCGTCAATGCCGACATAATTGCCCTGCAGACCGGACGCTTCGCATGTGCCCTTGCAGCGGACAAACGCGATCTTGCGCTCGACAAACTCCGCATCGGCGCCCATGATGCCGCCGATCTTCTGTGCGACAGGCGCGCCGCCGACGGGACAGACGTTGACCGGCGCGTCGCCGGATACGATCGCCGCGGCAGCCGCGTCGCATCCCGCAAAGCCGCAGGCGCCGCAATTGTTACCGGGCAGGCATTCACGGACCTCCGCCTCGCGCTCATCGACCGGTACATGGAATTTCTTGCCGGTGAACACAAGCCCCGCGCCGACGATGATACCGATCGCGGTGATGACGCCGGTGGTGATCAGAATAATAATCGGTGCGCTCATTGTCCGACCCCCTTCAATACCGTTTCAATCGCAGGCTGCAGCTCCGAGAAGCCCATGAATGCAATGGACATCAGCGCCGCCGCAAGCATGACGACCGGTGCGCCGCGTACGGGACGCGGAATGGATTCTTCATCCACGCGCGAGCGGATACCGGCGAGCAGCACGATCGCGATGGTGTAGCCAAGCGCGGTGCCGAAGCCGGAGAATACGCTTTCGATGAAGTTGTAGCCGAACTTGTCGATGTTGTCGATCGCAATACCGAGCACCGCGCAGTTGGTGGTGATCAGCGGCAGATAGATACCGAGCGCCTTATAGACCGAGGGAGATTTTTTCTTGAGGAACATCTCCACGATCTGCACGAGCGCCGCGATGACCAGGATGAAGACGATCATCTTCATGAAATCCAGACCGAGCGGATGCAGAACGAGGCTGTAGAGCGCGCTTGCAACCGCGGAGGCGATGGTCATGACGAAGATGACCGCGCCGCCCAGCGACGCCGAGGCTTTGATCTGTCTCGAAACGCCGAGGAACGAGCAGATGCCGAGGAACTGGTTCAAAACGACGTTACTGATCAACGCGTTCAGAATGACGATCAATAGTAAACGAATCATTTTGCTTCCTCCTTTGCGTCTTCACAGCGCATCGCGCATGTTGCGCAGCAGCCGTCGCAGCCGTCGCTGTTGACGAGCTCGTGCTGGCGCGTCTTGATGCCGATCGCGTTCATGATGATGATGAACAGCGCGATGACCAGGAACGCTCCCGGCGGCTGGATCATGATGCCGACCGCGTATTCCTGCGGGAATACGGTAAGACCGAACACGGTGCCTGCGCCCAGAAGCTCACGCACGAGACCCGCAAGCGTCAGGGCGACGGTGAAGCCGAGACCCATGCCGATGCCGTCCATGACCGACAGACCCGGCGTATGCTTGTTTGCGTACGCCTCCGCGCGGCCGAGGATGATGCAGTTCACGACGATCAGGTCGATGTAGGTGCCGAGCGCCTCGTCGACTGAGGGCAGATACGCCTTGATCAGCAGCTTGACCACCGTAACAAGCGAGGCGACGATGACAATGTACGCGGGAAGGCGAACGTCGTCCGGGATCACATTGCGCATCACGGAGATCAGGAAATTGGAAAGGATCAAAACCGCCAGCGTCGAGAGACCCATCGAAATGCCGTTGATCGCCGCGGTCGAAACCGCCAGCGTCGGGCACATGCCGAGCATCAGGACGAGTGTCGGGTTTTCCTTTATGAGGCCGTTATACAGCCGTTCCAGATACGGATTCTTCATATCAGTTGCCTCCCTCCATGATCACGGATTGGAAGAAGTCGAGTCCCGCGTTGACAGCGTTCAGAACCGCCTTCGAGGTAACGGTCGCGCCGGACATGGTGTCGACGGCGGACGCATCCGTCTTTCCGACGAATTGATCCTTGAACGCCGGCTCGTCCGCTTTGGAGCCCTTGCCGGGCGTTTCGTTCAGCTCGATGAAGGCGATTTTCAGGATCTTGCCGTCCGGATCGACGCCGAGCGCGAGCTTCAGCGGGGGATTGTAGGCGTTGCGGTTGGTGATCGCGAATACGTAGCCGACGGTATTGCCGTTTGCATCGACGGCTTCGAGCACCTCGTCGATCGTCGTGGTGCCGAACTTGCTGCCGCCGTATGTGCCGCCGTCCAGTTCATCGAGCGCCTTCTGCGCGGAGTCGATCTCCCGGAAGTCCGCGGCGTTCTCGCATACGACCGTGTAGGACTGACGCTTTTTCGCCAGCTCGTTCGCTTCGATCGGCTCCTTGGTCATCGAGAACACGCTGGAGAGCGCAACGCCCGCGAGCATGGCGATGATCGTCAGCGCAATGACGGGCTTCGGGATGCGCTTAAGGAGCGGCTGCTTGACGACGCCCGCCGCCTTGTCGATCGCGCTCTTGCGGTACGCATAGGGCTTCGGAACGATGTACAGGTCGATCAAAGGCGTGAACAGGTTCGCGATGATGATCGAGTAGCTGAAGGAGTCCGCGCTCTTTCCGAGGAGGCGGAACAGCGCGCCGAGCACGCCGATGAGGCAGCCGTAAACGAGCTGACCCAGGCGGCTCACCGGAGAGGTGGTGTAGTCGGTCGCCATGAAGAACGCGCCCATGATGACGCCGCCGCTGCACAGATGCGCGGCAAGGAACGCGGGATCAAAACCGTGTCCGCCGAACAGCGCGAGGCAGAGCGTGAATCCGCCGACGACCGAGAAGCAGATCTCGCCGTGGATGATATCCAGTCCCCAAAGCACGAGACCGCCGATCAGAAGCGCAAGGATCGAACTGCCGATAACGCCGCCCGCGGTGCCGAGGAACATTCTGGTCACGTTGACCATGCTGCCCGCCTTGAGCATCGCGACAGGCGTTGCGGAGGACAGCGCGTCCACGCCCATTGCGTTTACGCCGGGGTAGTTCGTCATGCCGTTAGAAAACGACAGGAGCAGGAAGCAGCGCGCCGCAAGGGCGGGGTTGATGAAGTTCTTGCCGAGACCGCCGAACAGGCACTTGACCACGAGGATCGCAAAGACCGAACCGACGATCGGAAGCACGATCGGCGTTTCCGGCGAAAGGCAGAGCGCCAGCAGCATGCCGGTCACGGCTGCGCTGCCGTCCCAGATCGTGATCTTGCGCCGTGTTGCAAGGCAGAACAGAAGCTCTGTGAGCACGGCGGAACCGATCGACGCGAGGATGATCCAAAGCGCGTTGAGACTGTGGAACTTGACCCAATGTACGACCACGCCGACCGCCGCAGCAGGAACCAGGGCGATCAGGACGATCATCATAATGAACGGCGTCGTCCAGCGATCGCGAATGTGCGGACCGGCAGAAAGATTCAGTCTCTGATTCATTTCTTACCTCCCTGTGCCGCACGCTTGCGTGCCATGATCTCCGCTTTGGTTTGTTTGAACGTCTGTGTCAGCGGCCGCTTTGCCGGACAGATATAGGTGCAGGAGCCGCAGGAGATGCAGTCCAGACCGTAGAGCTTGTTTTCGTAGCGCTCAAAGTCGCCCGCCGCGACAGCGTCCGCCATCATCTGCGGCATCAGTCCGTTCGGACAGACCGTTGTGCAGCGTCCGCAGTGCAGACACGCGGTCATTTGCTTGTCTGCGGTTTCCACGGGGTCTTCTTTGAGGACGGTGATCGCGTTGGTCGTCTTGGTGATCGGGACCTCCGTTGAAGAGACCGCGATACCCATCATCGGACCGCCGGAAATGATCTTCTTCGCCTCGACGCCTTCCTTGACGCCGCCGGCTGCCTCAATGAGCTCCTGAAAACTCGTGCCGTCGCGCGCAATGAAGTTCGAAGGCTCCTTGATCGCTTCGCCGGTGACCGACAGGACATGCCGAAACAGCGGTTCATGATAGGCGCACGCACGCTGGATCGCGTAAATCGTACCCACGTTGTCGACGATGCAGCCGACGTCCGCCGGCAGCTTGGTGATCGGATAGTCGACGCCCGCGATGACTTTGATGAGACTGCGCTCGCCGCCCTGCGGGTATTTCGTGCGAAGCCCGAGAACACGGATGCGCTTGTGCCCGGCAGCCGCCTTCTTCATGGCGGCAATCGCTTCGGGCTTGTTGTTCTCGATCGCGATCACGCCTTCGGCATTCGGGAACAGCGTGAGGACGATCTCCATGCCTTCCACGATCTCCGCCGCGTAACCGCGCATCAGCTGATCGTTGCAGGTGATGTACGGCTCGCACTCGGCGCCGTTCGCAATCAGGTACCTGATCGCAAGCGGATCCTTCGGCATCAGCTTGACATGCGTCGGGAAGCCCGCGCCGCCCAGACCGATGATGCCCGCGTCCTTGATCGCGTTCAGAATGTCGTCCTTTGTCAGACCTTCCGTGCGCATCGGCTGCTCCAGAATATCATCGATCTCGTTGTACTGTCCGTCGTTGTCCACCACGACGCACTCCTGCATGGCGCCGGAGATCGTGCGGCGTTTTTCAACCGCCTTGACCGTGCCGGAGCAGGAGCAGATGACGTTGGCGGAGACGAAGCCGTCGGCTTCCGCAATGCGAGTACCCACCAGCACGGGATCGCCCTTTTTGACGATCGCCTTTGCCGGCTTGCCGATGTGCTGCGCAAGCGGGAAGACCATCTCTCCTTTTGCGTCAAAGACGCGCAGCGCCGCTTTCCGACTCAGATCCTTGTGATCGTTCGGATGTACGCCGCCGCGAAACGTGTCTCTCACGATTGTAACCCCTCCTTAATGCGTCAGAGATTTATCTGCGCCGGATCGGTTTCGGCACAGATGTATACACACTATTAGATTAACAGAAAATCGGTCGTTTGTAAACAGGAAAAGTCGACCGAAATCGGATTTTCCGGACAGGCGATCCGACGAAAAAAGAACGCCTCCGGACGAACCGGAAGCGTTCATGAGCGATCAGTTTCTTTTGAGCAGTTTCTTCAAAAAGGGGAGGATCCCGAGCTTCCTCGCCGCTGCGATCAACAGCCGCCTTACCCGGATCCGAAACGCGCGCAGCGGATAGATCGCGTTCCAGAAACGCGCGTAAAACCGGTAGCCGCGTTCCGTCACGGCGTGCGTCTTTCCCTTGCGGTTGAAGCTTTTCAGCACGCCGATCACATTCTCGAAGGGGACGCGTTCGACGGCGTAGGTGTTGTCTCCGCGGATGCGGTAGAATCCGTCGTCAATGCCGATCACGCGGTGCAGGACGTAGCTTTCGCCGCGCCGGTACAGCGCAACGTCATACTTGTCCAAATGCGAAGAAGGGACCTCGATGATCACAAGGTCCCGGTTCTGACGGAGCATGGGTTCCATGCTGGTGCCCTTTGTCTTGTAAACCAGTCTGCCGTCCTTTTGCAGAAGGTCTTCAAAGCGGGTCATTCCTCCAGCGCGTTGATGCTTCGGAGCGTTGCGAGGATCTCCTCGACGTCGGCGTCGATCGTCTCGCGCGGCGCATTGTACTGCAGGCACATGGCGTCCACGATCTGATCCTTCGTTGTGTCGTTTTTCAGACAGTTTACGATGAACGCGGCGGTCTTGTTGCTGCGCACGATCCCGTTGAAGGCTTCATGCCCCAAAGGCACCAAAAACTGCGTGTCGTCGATGTCCTGTACGATAAAATCATTCTTCAGCTTCATATTGGATTCTCCTTAACAGACGGTTTCGTCCTCGTCCGGTTCTTCCGTTTGATCTGCACGCTGATCGAGCATTTGCTTCAGATTCGACAACGCGTTGATCTTGTGCGCTTCTTCGCAGTGCGCATCCACCCACGGACACGAAGCAAAGCTTGTACAATCCGGCAAGAACACACATTTGCGGCACATCTCGCGCGTGCGGTCGGTCCTGCAGAACTCGTATCTTGCCTGCGCGTCGGTCGTACCGTTGAAGATGTCGCCGAAGCGGCTCTCCGGCGGGCAGTGTTCGCACGGATACAGGCTGCCGTCCGGTCCGATGACCTCGCAACCGCTGTCCGCCATGCATCGATTGGCACGGAATTTCATGAACGATCTTAAATGTGCAAGCGGACGGAATCCGGCTTTATTGACCAAAGGTGCAGCCTCTGTGATTTTCTTCCACATGGCAAGGTCGTTTTCTCCGGCGCGAACGTTCATCAGCGGACTGAAATATACCGTGACGTTCTCCTTGTGCCCGACAAAACGATCCATGTCGTCCAGAAGGTGCGGGATACCCGGCCAGTTGTCCTCGTCCACGTTGACGCGTACCGCAACACGAATCCCGGCTTCCGACAGTTGTCCGATCGTGTGCAGCACGGTGTGATATTGATCGGAATCGGCGTAATACCGTTTTCTGGCGATGTAATCCTGCTCCGTCCCGTCCAGGGAGATCTGCAGCCGTCCGAGGTTCCAACGCGTCAGCATCTTTTCGATGATTCCGGGTGTGATCAGGCTGCCGTTTGTGACCATGATCGATTGAAAGGAAACGTTTTCCTCGCGCAGCCGATCGCAGATATGGTCGATGATATCCGGACACAGCAGAGGTTCGCCGCCGAACCAACTGATGGTGATGTTTTCTTTTGAACGGGTTTTCAGAATATAACGGATCGTCTGCTCGACGATTTCCGGCGTCATTTTGACCGGCTTTCTGCCTTCCTCGTAGCAGTAGACGCAGCGCGCGTTGCAGCCGAGCGTCGGCATGATCGTATAGCCGGAGACGCCTTTTTTCTGTCCGTACAGGCGCATCATCCGCGCGATCGATTTATAATAGGCGCACTCGTCCTTGCCCTCCGGCACAAGGAACATCGCTTCGATCAGATCGTCAAAACCTTCGCCCGCGTGTGCCGAATCCGGAAGCTCCCCCTCAATCAACTGCTTTGTGAATACGTTAAAAACGTACTGCTTTCCGTTGTGCGAAAACGGCAGTACGAATTGTGACGGAACATAAGAAATACCGGGCTGCGCCTTTTGCGGTAAAATAACCTTAGCAAGCGCAGCATCCGGCTTACAAATCTCAATCATGTTATTAACTATACAGATCGCCGATCTCCTTTGATCCAATCAATCATCGCCCCACATGCAAATGGGTTCGGTCTCAGTGGGGCACGAATAATCATCAGGGCAGGACGCAGTAACAACATCACCGTTCAAAAGGATGACGTCCATTACGGGCTTTTCATAATCTTTCATCATCATTACCTCCATTTATTATGGGAAATCAGGGAGTTCGATCACATCAATGCCGCCGTTGCATGCCTTGCTACAGCTCTTGACAATAATGTCTTCCGTCAGAACAATAATATCCATCTTTGGCTTTTCATATTGTTCCACGGTGCTCACTCCTTTATACTGACGGAAAGCGATCTAATATAATACACCAATTTCCTTGCTATACTATAGCAATAAAACCGCGAATTGTCAATCGTCAAATTTTGTTATTCACAAAAAATATGCATTTATCGGAGACCTGTACTTGCGGCGTTGGTTGCATGATCGGTCACCCGAATTCAAACGAAAAACCGTCTGAGCCGCATCGACGCTTCCGTCAGAACCGGCTCCGGCTGCGTATAGGCAAGGCGGACAAAGCCGGGACAGAGGAACGCGCTGCCGGGCGTCAGCGCAACGCCTTCCCGGTCGAGAAGCGCGCGGCAGAACGCCGTATCATCCATGCCGGTATTGCGGATATCGAGCCAGAGATAGAATGCGCCGGCGCTCTTTTCGATCTTAGCGCCGGGGATCGCGGCGATCAGCGGGAACAAAACGTCGCGCCTTTTGCGGAACACCTCCCGAAGATCGAAACAGAAACGCGCATCTTCTTCCAGAGCTGCCATTGCGGCGCGCTCCGAAAGCGAGCACGGACAGCCGAGCATGTGACTGAGATATGCCGAAACCGCGCCGGCGACGGCGTCCGGCATGACCGCATAGCCGAGCCGCAGACCTGCCATGGCAAACGCCTTGGATGCGCTGTTGACCAAAATGAGCCGGTCACGCACATCCGGAAAACTGTACAGGCTCACGAACGGCTCGTCGTAGACAAACGTGCCGTATACCTCGTCCGCAATCAGGTACAGGTCATGTTCGACGCAGAAATCAACGATCTTCTGCAGCTCATCGGAACGGTACACCGTGCCGGTCGGATTGACGGGGTTGTTGAAGAGCAGCGCTTTTGTGCGGTCGGACACGACGGCTTCGAGCGCTTCCCTTGATACGGCAAATCGGTTTTCGGGATCGCCCGCAACCGGAACGGAAACGGCTCCCGCAAGACGGATCATTTCGGGATAGCTCGTATAGCACGGCGTCGGGACAAGGACTTCGTCGCCCGGACCCGCGATGCAGGCGACCGCCGCGGACAGAAGCGGCTTTGCGCCGGCGGAGATCAGAATATTGCCGTTCCGCCAGCCCATTCGGTTCCGAACGGCGCCGATCACATCGGCGGAGCCCGCGGCGGGAACATAGCCGGTGCGGTCGGCTTCGAGTGCAACGCGGACGGCTTCCTTTGCGGCGTCCGGCATCGGCAGGTCCACCTGACCCGCCGTCAGATTGATGACGTCTTTGCCGGACGCGACAAGCTCCTTCGCCTGACGGTCCAGCGACATGGTGATCGAGGGAGGAACGATGCGGTGAAGCGGTTTCATTGCTTTTTCCTCCCTTCCCAGCGATGGATCAGCAAAACGGCGGTGACGTCGCCCGCGACGTTCAGAGAGGTATACGCCATGTCCAGAAGCCGGTAGATCCCGGCGTACATGCCGAGGAACAGACCGATCTCCTGCATGCCGAGCAAGCTCAAAAAGGTCGCGCCGAGCACGATGCCGCCGCCCGGAATGCCCGGCGCCGCCATGTTCAGCGCTTCGGCAAATACAAGCATCAGCAGGAACGTGCCGACGGTTACGGGGCGTCCCGTCATTTGCATGGTAAACATTGCCAGAAGACAGAAGGAGACCGCGCCGCCGCACATATGGATCGTGCAGCCGAGCGGCGCGGCAACGCCGGCGATGTGCTCCGGCACGTCAAATTCCTCCCGGCAGGTGCGCAGCGTTTCGGGCAGCGTGGCGGCGGAGGAGCAGGTGGAGAGCGCGGTCAGTAGCACGCGCCCGGTTTTGCGAAAATAGGTCAGGGGGTTCATGCGGCAGAAGATCCAAAGCGGCAGAATCATGACGAGCAGCAGGATCAGAATGCAGCCGCCCCAGGCATAAAGCACATAGCTGAGCGCGCCGCCGAGCGCCGCAGCGCCGAAATCCGAAGTGCATTTGCCCATCAGCACGAAGACGCCAAGCGGCGTCAGCCAAAGGATGCAGGAGAGCATGCGGGAAAAGATCGTTTCCAGCTCTGCGATGAGATCCATGACCTTGTGCGCGCCGACCTTGCCTGCCACGGCGCCCATGAAGAAGGCAAACAGGATCGTCGGCAGCATGGCGCCGGCGCCGAGAGATGCGAAGATGTTCGGGGAAAAGATCGTTTGCAGAAAACCGTCCCAAGACAGGTCTGCGGCGCTGCCGGACCAGACCTCCCCGGAGGACAGGACGAACCCTTTTCCCGGCGCAAGGATCGAATACAGCGCGCCGGACAACAGAAACGAAACGGTAAACAGGATGATGAACAGCAGGACCGTTCGGAGAATCGTTCCGGATGCGCTGCGCATACCGCGGGAAGCCGCGCCGAACACCGTGCACAGCACGATCGGCAGCGCCATCAGCTTCAGAAGATTGATATAAACGGTGCCGAGAAACCCGATATATGAAAACAGCCGCGGACACAAAAGCCCGGTCACCGCACCGGCGGCAAAACAGGCAAGCGTGATCCACGACAGAAGATGCGCGTGTTTTTTCAGGGATTCTTTCCGTTCCATTCTTTTATTATATGAAATCGGTCCGCAAAAGTCAATTCATCAGACGCCGCCCGGGCAAATTCCCGGATCATTGCTTTTTTCGGCGAAAATGCTATACTGATACAAAAGGAGGGAACGCGTGATGGACCTGGTGTTTTCGACAACGCCCCAACCGTACGGGCTTGTACATTGGCTGATCCTCGCCGGCATTCTTGCGGCGTCGGTGCTGTTTGCGCTTGCGATCCGCAGGTCGGACGAGCGGCGGCTTCTGCGGCTGCTGTTTGTCATGGGTCTGTGCATGCTTCTTGCCGAGGCGTGGAAGCAATGGTTCGTTGTGCGCTATGTGTATCGCGGCACGCGTTCCATGTGGTTCTTCCCGTGGCAGCTTTGCAGTCAGGCGATGTACTGCTCCGCCCTTGCGCCGCTTCTCCGGGGAAAAGCGCAGAGCGCCGCGCTCGTGTTTCTCTGCACGTTCTCGATGATCGGCGCGGTCTTTGCCCTGCTGATCCCGGAGGATATGATGCGTCCGCAGATTCTGCTGTTCTGTCACAGCTTTCTGTATCATGCGGTCATGCTGCTCGAAGGACTGACCGCGTTCCGCATCCTCAGGCACCGCGAAAAGGTGCCGTTTCTCCCGGCGCTGGTTCTCTATCTCGGCATGGCGGTCGTTGCGGAGATCGTCAATGTCGCGAGCCATCTTTGGATCCGCGACGTCCGTTACGAAGCCAATATGTTTTATATCACGCCGTTCTATCCCTCGACCCAGCCGGTTTTTGACGCGATCGCCGCGCATGCGGGCGTTGCGGTCGAGATCGTCGTTTATCTCGGACTGATCGCGCTCGGCGCGTTCGGACTGTATCTGCTGGAATTCCGGTTGCCGGAAAAGAAAAACGCATGAATGAAAAAAGCCCCCGCCGATGCGGGGGCTTTGCAAATCTGCCGGGTTAAACGATCGTTTCGATGCGCAGTACGTTCGTGTTGCCGCTTGCGCCGGTCGTGTCGCCGCCGGTCATGACGACGGTTGATCCGGGGGCGAGGGAGAGCGTCTTTTTCGCGCAGCGCGCCGCGTAGAAATACAGCACCTCCATGCTCGGGAACTGCTCGGTCAGTACGGGAACGACGCCCCAGCTGAGCGCGAGCTTGTACCATGCGTTTCGGTTGGTCGCAAGTCCGAGGATCGTGATCGGCGCGCGGAAACGCGATACCATGCGCACCGTGAGGCCGCTCAGCGAGGTTACGACGATCGCGCTCGCGTTGAGGTCGATCGCCATGGTGCAGGCGGCGTGCGAGATCGCGTCGACGCGGTTGTGGATCGTAAAGCTCTGGGATTCAAACTGCTGCTTATAGTCGATGTGGCGCTCGGTCTCCTCGGCGATCTCGCCCATCGTGCGGACGGCTTCGACCGGATATTTGCCGGCGGCGGATTCGCCGGAGAGCATGATCGCGCTCGTGCCGTCGTAAACCGCGTTGGCGACGTCGCTGATCTCGGCGCGTGTCGGACGCGGATTTGAGATCATGCTTTCGAGCATTTCGGTCGCGGTGATGACGCGCTTGCCCAAAAGACGGCATTTGGTGATCAGATGCTTCTGGATCGCGGGAAGCTCCGTAAACGGCACCTCCACGCCGAGATCGCCGCGCGCAACCATGACACCTTCGCAGCAGGAGCAGATCTCGTCGATGTTGTCGACGCCGTGGCGTTTTTCGATCTTGGCAATGACGTCGATGCTGTCGCCGCCGTGCTCATGCAGAAAGCCTTTGAGATCCAGAAGATCCTGCTTGCAGGACACGAACGACGCCGCGATGAATTCCACACCGTTCTGAATGCCGAACAGAAGGTCCGCCTTGTCCTGCTCGCTGAGGTACTTCTGCCGCATGACCTTGCCGGGAAAGCTCATGCTCTTGCGGTCGCTGAGCACGCCGCCGGTGACGACGCGGCAATGGATCTCCGTGCCCTCGATCGATTCGACCTCGAAGATGACGAGCCCGTTGTTGACAAGGATCCGGTCGCCGACGGAAAGGTCGTCCGCAAGCCCCGCATAGCTGACCGAAACGATGCTTTCGTCGCCGACGATATCGCGCGTGGTGAACGTGAACGCGTCGCCGTCGGACAGCGTGATCTTGCCGTTTTCAAACGTGCGGATCCGGTATTCGGGTCCCTTGGTGTCGAGCATGATCGGGATCGGAAGATTCAGCTCTTCGCGCACCGCCTTGATCATGTCGATCTTTTTCTGATGCTCCTCGTGCGTGCCGTGGGAGAAGTTCAGCCGGGCGACGTTCAGCCCCGCAAGGCACATTGCGCGAAAGACCTCCGGCTTGTCGCTCGACGGTCCGATGGTACAGATGATCTTTGTCTTTCTCATACACACACGTCCCTTCTGATTCCTATATAGTATATTGTACAACGCCGCGCGCAAAATTGCAACCGATCACACCTGCTTTTTCACGGGGATCAGCGGCGCCAGTCCGAAACCTCGCATTGACCGCTGCCGTTCTCGCCGCAGGCAAGGTAGGACCCGTCTCTGAGCAGCGCGACCGCATGCGTTCCGGAGAACGCGATCGCCGCGATATCGGTGCGGGAGAGAAGCGGGGTGTAATCGTCGTCCGTCCACAGGACCGCCCGCACGGAGCCGTCCGCGGTCAGAACGAAAAATCCGGTTGACGCTGCTTCCGCGCGAACGACGTTTGTAAAGTGCGGATCGACCGGCGCGGAGGTCACAAGATCACCTTCCCCGGTGACGCCGACAACGTAATCTCCGGCTGCGGAGATCTCCGAAAGCGCGCGGAACGCCGGCGTCAGAAGAGACGCCTCGGTCGCCATTGCGGTGCCGTCCGCGGCAAGCCCCACAAGCCCGTATGCGGCGGGGGAGAGCCGGACGATATCGGTCCAGCTCAAAGTATTCGGCGTGTAATCGTGCGCGCCGAAACAGACGATAGAGCCGTCTTTGCGCCGAAGAACGGTATCCATTGCGTGGGCTTCGATCTCCGCGACATCGGCGCAGCCGTTCGCGTCGCATTGCCCGCGCGAGTTGTCGCCCGTGCAAACGACAGAACCGTCGGCTTTGAGACCGACCGTATGGAACGCGCCTGCGGCGATCGCGACGATGTCCGTCCATTCCGATACATTGCATTGTCCGTAGGTGTTGTCGCCTGCGGCAAGGACGGTCCCGTCCGTGCGGAGCGCCGCCGTATGCGCATTGCCGACTGCCAGGACGCCGGTCGGCATCTGTTCACGTACGCGTTCCAGTTCATTCTTCCGGGAAGCCTGCGCCGCGTTGAGCGTGCGGAGCTGTTCCAGCACGAATGCGTCGTCCCGATCCGCGTACAGATAGGGATAGAGCCTGCGCTCCGCGGCGATCACTTCATCGGTCAGCGACTCGTCCTCGCTCCAAAGCTGCAGGAGAAGCGATAAACCCGATTCCGGCGTATCGGACGCAAGAAGCGTACGCGCGTCGCTCAGCCGGATTTCCCGATAGAGCGCCGCCATGTCCGGGTTTTGCGGATACTTGCCGATCAGCGCAAGCGCCGTCTCGGTATCGCCGTCCGCCCACGCAGCCTTGGCTATGGCGATCTCGCATGCGACGAGCCGGTCGGCGGCGTCCGCGTAGCCGGACAGCGCCGCATAGCCGTCGCGCGCTTCGGTGTACGCGCCGCGCTGTTCGGCGTCCTTTGCGATCCCGTATCGGCAGGCAAGGATGCGCGCGTCGTCCGGCGCGATCCCGGGAAGCTCCGGGAGGATCGCAAGCGCTTCCGCGTACCGCCCTTCCGCAAGAAGCGATTCCGCCTGCTGCTCGCGGGATGCGTTCAGCAAGTTCTGCGCTTCGTCATCGGAACCCGCCTGCTGAAAATACCGAACGGCGCGTTCGGTATCGCCTTTTTCCATCGCGCGGCGTCCGAGCCGCAGACAGATCGACGGGTACAAGAGCGCAGCCGTCACGCCGAGTGACAGCAGCACGAAAAACACGATCAGCTGTATGCGTATCAGAGGGTATGCGATTTCGGTTTTGGAACGTCTTTTCATGGTCAGTCTCCGATCGAGCGGTTCAGCTCCACACGATACAGGTCGCCGGTGAAGAAATTGGCCTGCACGACATAGATATCGTCAATGCCCCAGTAATCGATGTACTGCTTGATCGTGCCGCCGGCTTCCTTGACGGAATAATAGGTGCTGTGCGGACGGACGATGTGCACCTCGTCATAGTAGTACGCCATGAACGGCGCAAACGCCATTCCCATCGAATCACAAATGAGCAGCATTTTCCGGCCGGTGTTCTCATATGTGCGGATCATCTTCCAGGGACGCAGATTCAGCCACAGAAGCGCCTGATAACCCTTGAGATCCGGACTGTTCAGGGGATACGGCGTAAGCTGGTTGATGTTCTGCACGCGATAGAAATCATAGGCGAGGGACGGTTCGACCTCCTCCACATAATCCTTCGTGCCGCTCGGCAGCAGGCGTTCGATCTTGTCGGCGTTCGATCCCCGGTAATAGCCGCTTTGCCGGGTCAGACGGTTCTCCGCATACGGCACGGCTTTCTTGCCCTGCGCTTCGATCATCGCTTTGTGAATATAGTACGCGCCGAGCGGCGTCCAGTGATGATCGGTATAATAGTACACATATTCGCCTGCGCGGATATGCGGCTCGAGGATGTCCATGGTACGGAACACGCTGATGCGTTCATCCAGAAGCGGTTCCAGATAATCTTCGATCTCGGTTTCATAAGCGGCGTATTGGTCGAGATTGAGCGTGTACTGCACGACGTGCTCGCCGCGCTGCGCCTGCGCAACATACATATGACCGCCCTCGGGAAGCAGCGAAGCAAGCCGGTTGAACTGATTCGCCGCGTCGCGGATAAAGCTCTTGTAATACCGCGCGATCTGCTTTTTTGAACCGTTCGCGTCGACCAGATAGATGTACGCTTTCTCCGCAGTCGACTTGTCTTTTGTACGGTCATAGTCAAGAAGCGGGGACCGCGGCATCTGCGAGGGGAGCGCCATGGGCACGCGAACGAGCGCGGACGAAGGCTCGGATGGTTCATTCGCTTCGGGAGCGGGCGTTTCAACGGGCTCCGGCGACGGGGTTTCGACAGGCGCCGGCGAGGGGACATCGTCGGAGGCGGTCGGCTCGGGATCCGGTTCGGTCTCATCCGAAGGCGCGTCGTCAACGCGCATATCCATTGCGGCGAGCTTCAGCTCATCGGCGTCGGACAGAAGCGAAAGACTGTCCTTGATCGTGTTTGTGAGCCGGATGCAGCCGTCGCGCAGAAAGAAATGATCGGACAGATACTGTTCAAAGCCGGTCGAGAACGCGCCGGACAGCAGATTCTGCGCATCGGCGGAGGGGAACGCTTCCAGCATGCGATTTTCGCTTTCGGAGAGGGTCGCGTCCTTCGGAGCGGTGACGAGCAGCAGCACGCCGCAGCCGAGCAGCAGCAGGAGGCACCATGTATACAGAACTGTCAGCAGTTTTTTCATACGGCGTTCTCCTTAAAAACGGAAATAGATGAACGAGTTATAGCTTTGCCCGATCAAAAAGAGCAGCGAAAGAGCAAGCAGCGCAACGGAAACAATCGTTGCGGCAAGGTCGAAGCCGCAGCGCCTGATCCGGTGCCTGTTTTCCCATGTTTCGGCGATTCGTTTCGCAAGCGGCGTGCACGCGACGAACATGAACAGAAGCGGCAGGGCGTACTTTAAGAGCAGCAGCCACTTGTCGTCAAACAGCGGCGCCGCCTGCCAAGCGCCGTCTACGCGGGCGATTCCGAACAGCGCGCCGATGTGCGTAAGCCCCAGGCGAACGTCTTCGTAATAGAAGATGATCCAGCCGAGCATCACAAAAAGCAGCGTAAAGATGCGGCGAATCACGGAGGGAATGCGGGAAAGCCGCTTTCCGAGGATGAGCTTTTCAAAGATCAGCAGTACGCCGTACAGAAGTCCCCAAAGGATGAAATTCCAGCTCGCGCCGTGCCAAAGCCCTGTAAGCCCCCAAACGATCAGCAGATTCAGCACAAAACGCAGCTTGCCGACACGGTTGCCGCCGAGCGGGATATACACATAATCGCGGAAGAACGCGCCGAGGGAGATGTGCCATCTGCGCCAGAAATCCGTGACGGAATCCGCCATGTAGGGATAGTTGAAGTTTTCCTTGTAGGTAAAGCCGAGCATGCGACCGATGCCGATCGCCATGTCCGAATAGGCGGAGAAGTCGAAATAGATCTGCAGGCTGTACAGGATCGCGCCGAACCATGCGCCGAGAACGGTCAAAGTGCCCGTATCCGCCATGCCGAGCTCCGCGATCACGGAGCCGCAGAGGTTTGCAAGCAGGATTTTTTTCGCAAGCCCGATGCAGAATCGGCGAAACCCGCGAATGTATCCGTCGGCGGTGATTTTCCGATTGTCAATCTGCGGCGCAATGTCCGCGTACTGCACGATCGGTCCCGCGATCAGCTGCGGGAAGCAGGAGACGTACAGAAGCAGCTTCAGGGGGTTTTTCTGCACCGGCGCTTTTTTGCGATAAACGTCAACGGTATAGGTCAGCGCCTGGAAGGTATAGAACGAGATGCCGATCGGCAGCGCGACCGGCGCGAGCAGATTCGGACGACCGAACAGACCGCCGACCGTGTTGACGAAAAATGCGGCATACTTGAAATAGATCAGGAACGCGAGCCCGCCGAGCACGCCGATCGAAAGCAGCAGGCGCTTTACACCGCTCGACAGCGTTTCGTTCTGCAGCGGCAGCGCGCAAAGATAATTGACCGCCGTCACCGCAAGCATCGCAAGGATCCACTTCGGTTCGCCCCATGCGTAGAAAAACAGCGACGTGATCAAAAGCACCGCGTTCTGCCAGCGAAGATTTCGGCTGATCAGCACGAGCAGTACCGTCACCGGGAAGAACAGCAATAAAAATGTGAATCCGGAAAAAACCATTTCGATCCCAACAGTCTGATTTGACCGCAGTATTTCATCAGGATGCGATCATAATAAACAATTATAGCATCCTTTCGCATGAAAAGCAAACAGGAATACGCGTAAAAAAACAGGCGATCCCGTTTTGGAACCGCCTGTGGTGTGTTCTGTTGTTATGCTTTCTTTGCTTTGAGGTACGCGAGGATGCGCTGCATCTCGTTGTAGACGATCATGTAGCCCTCGTCGACGCCCATGCCGGGCTTTGCGAGGATCTGATCGGGACGGGTCGCCATCGCGCACTGCACGCAGACCTGCGCGGAGCGGTCGGTCTCGTTGCACGTGCCGCCCTGGTATGCGCCGATGCCCTTTTCCTTGCAGTACAGCACCGCTTCGATCGTGTTGTTGATGCCGCCGAGGTCGGGCGTCTTGATCTGGACCATGTGACCCGCCTTGTTGTCGGCGAAGTACTTGATGTCCTCGAGCGTGTTGCACCACTCGTCCGCCACGATCTCCACGTTGATGCCGCGGTCGTCGAGTTCCTTGGTGATCGCCTTCAGCGCGAGCATCTGCTTTTCGCGGTCCTCGACGTCCATCGGTCCCTCAATGCGGAGGTGGAACGGCTTCGCCGCTTCTTCGAGCTTCGCCATGTAGTCCGCCATCGCCTTGTAGTTGTCGTTTCCGAACGCCGCGCCGATCGTGCCGTACACGTCGATGTGGAAGATCGGGCAGTAGTCCTCGCTCGTTCTGAGCTGCAGGACGCGGTTGCGAAGCCATGCGACGTACTCAAGGAGCAGTTCGCCGTGCTCGCCGAGCTTGGTCTTGACGTTGTTGATCAGCGCGTGCGGCAGGATCTGCGCGCCCTTGATGATCATCTTGTCGGAGTTCGTATAGCGGTCGTCGCCGGACTGTGTGAAGACGTCGAGCATCTTCTCCTCGATCGTGCAGCCGTATTCGTCCGCAACGACCTCGCACATCATGCGATGACTTGCCTTTGCGACGGCGTCCAGAAGCGCCTGCGTCACGCCGTAGCGGATCGCGGTGTGGAGACGCTTGCCGTCCACGGTGATCGCTTCGAGATCCGCGGCGAGCTTGCGGAAGTTGTCCGCTTCTCTGCCGATGAGCTGCGGCTTGATGTACTTGTCGATGATCGGGATGAAGTCCTTTGCAAGGAACAGCGGGTCGCGTCCGCCTGCGCCGGAGTACTGGACCGCCGCGCAGTCGCCGTATGCCATCTGTCCGTCTTCGAGGATGAGCATGACGGAGATGGATTCGCCGGGCTGACGCACGGAGGTAAAGCCCGCGGTTTTCGGTTCGCCGATGTAGGCTGCGCCGTCGGACTTTGCGCCCGCCTTGATGGCGCGCTGATCGTCGAAATAGAAGCCGGTACGGCCTGCGGAACAGATAACGTCGATGATTTTCATGTTTTTCGCCTTTCTGTAAGTCTTTTCTATTGTTTGCGGAGAATCCGCGTGTTTACACAAGGAGGGCTATCGGTCAATTCCTCGGTCTTCCGACGAGACGTCCCTTGCTGATCGCATAGACGTCGTCGATGACCATCTGGAACGTCGCGCTGCGCTTTTCCGCCTTTGCGCGCTCCTGGATCTTTGCGCGGTGATACTGCTTGATCTCGTCGTTGAACGGCAGGTTGCCCATCTCAAGGATGCGGATCGCGCCGGTGTTGTCGCGCGCGGGAAGCATCTTGCCCGCGTTGAAGCGCGAAGGCGCGAACGGGATATCCAGCACGCCGCACAGGACCGCCTTGACGCAGCCGTCCGCGATGTCGCCGTTGCCGAGCTCAAAGCACTTGTCAACAATGCAGCGGGTTTCGGAGCGGATCATCCACTTTTCTTCCTCAAGGTTCGCGGCGGTGCAGACCTGATCCGCGAGCATCGAGATGACCTGCTTCGTGCAGCGCAGACCTTCCGCGTTTGCTTCCATCGTCGGAACGCCCGCCGCCTCGTGCGGGGTCTTGACGATGACCTTGGTCGCCTTCGAAAGCGCCGCCGTCGCGCTGCCCCAGCTGATAACGCCGAACGCCTTCGCTTCGTCCTGCGGGAAGCCGCCCATCCACTGATGGAACACGGTGGTGACGATCACGTCCTTGTAGCCGTTCTTTTTGAGGTATTCGTTCGTGAGCTCCTCAAGCACACGGATCGCCGCAACGTCCTGTACGAGATTGCCGCACTGACCGTAGCCGACGGTGATGTTCTTGACGCCCTGTTCGGCGGCAAGCAGCGCTTCGATGATCGCGACCGCGTTCGAAATGCAGGCGGGCACGAGCGTGCCGGTCAGCGGACCGTACGGCTCGCGGTTGATGGAAACGCCCGCTTCCTCATAGATGCCGGTGAGCCGGTCCACGTACTGCCAGTCCGCGATCGTCTTTTCCATCGGGACGCTCTTCGCGTAGGGCAGGTTGTAGGAGATGCCGCCGCCCTCATAGCTGGTGAAGCCGCCCGCATACGCGATCTCAGTCAGAAGACGCGCATCCGGCGTGCCGTGGCGCACCTGGATGGGCGTGTCCAGAGCGTTGATCAGTCTGCGGCATCCCGCGACGCCGTGGTTGACCGCCGGGAAGCCGTTCAGCATGGAACGGCGCTCCTTCATGGATTCGCGAATGCCGTTTTCCGCTTCCTGATAGCGGTTCTGGCGCGTATAGCTGTCGATCGTGGTGGGCAGGAGGTCCGCTTCGCCCTTGTCCTGCAGGTACGTCAGAAGCTCGATCTGCGCGTCTATGAGAGCCACGCCCGCGCGCGGCTGGATCAGCGTGATCCCCTTGTTTTTGGCGTCGACCAGCTTTTTGCTGAACACCTTGTGATCCGGCAGCGCCTTGTGGAATTCGATCGCTTCTTTGAGATCGACCTCTGCGCCCGTCGGCCACTGCTTCAGAACCTCCTCACGGATGGCATTGAATTCGTCATCCGGAATGCGCTTATTTTGTACCGTCATCTTTTACTAACTCCTCTTTCAAAATGGTGAGCGCCGCATCGGGATAATACCGGGACAGAAGTCCCATCGCGGCGATGATATAGCTTCGGTCCACGAGCACGTTGCATTTTTTCGGTTTCAGGGAGCCGGGGTCCTCCGGATCGAAGAAGCCGTAGGACGCGATCCGTCCCGTGTGCTCGGTGTGGATCAGGGAACCGCCCGTGACGATGAACTGATCCACGTTCAAAAGGTTTTTGCCGGTTTGGATGAGCTGCAGCCCGCCGAGACCGAAGATCTCGGAAAGCCTTCCCGCGTGCCGCGTCATCGCGACGCGTACCGCCATGCTGGCAAGCGCTTCGTCCGCGCGCTGCGATTCGTCGTCGTACGGCAGCATATCCGTGTGCGTCGCAAACAGATCGACAATTGCGTCAAGGCGTTCCTCGCTCAGTTCCGCGATCGCCGCGACCTTCTTGAGCCCCGCCGCGTCGACAATGCCCCGGATGCTGTACCGCATGCCGATGTCGCCCTCGACCGTGCGCTTGATGTACGGCTCGGGAATGCCGCGCAGAGCGGTTCGCGGGTCGTCCGGAAGCCCCTCCGCCACGGAGTATACGTCCGTCGTCGCGCCGCCGACGTCCACCGCCACGAGATCGCCGATGCCCTTCTGGGTTTCGGTGCCCTCCGCCAAAAGCTTGATCGCCGTCATGACCGCGCTCGGCGTCGGCATCAGAATGCCGGAGATCAGCTCCGCGGCCTTTGAAAGCCCCTTCGCCTGAATGATGCGGTTCAAAAAGACCTCGCGGATCTCCTTCTGCACCGGCTCGGTGTTCAGCACATTGAACGACGGCATGACGTTTTCGGTGATGTGCACCTCGCGGCCCTCGAGAATCTTAGCGCAGGTGCGCGCCGCGTTGCGGTTGCCCGCAAGGATGACGGGGTAGTCCCCGCCGATCTCGGCGATCACCTTTGCATTGTGGATGATGGTTTCGGTATTGCCGCCGTCCGTGCCGCCCACGAGCAGGAAGATGTCGGGATTCAGCGCCTTGATCTCGTCCGCGTCGTCCTCGTTGAGCTTGAACGAATAGGTTTTGAGCACCTTCGCGCCCGCGCCTAAAGACGCGGTTTTCGCCGCCTCGGCGGTCAGCTCCGGCACAAGCCCGCTGGCGAGCATCCGAAGTCCGCCCGCGGCGCTCGAACAGGCGTAACGCGCGCAAAAATCGAGCTTGCCCGTCTGCGCTTCGAGTTTACGGAGCGCGTCGGCAAGCCCGTCGTTGATGTCGGTCTCGATTGTGGTATAGGAATTCGCGGTGCCCAAAAGCCGCGGCGCGTCAACGTCCGCCGCAGTCACTTTGGTATAGGTGCTGCCGAAATCGATCAAAAGAACTGGTTTCATCGCCCGAACTCCCGTGCGTCAGTCCTCCACGTGCAGATCCTGCTTGAGATACGCGATATCCACCTCGGGTGCGGTTCCCGGCGGGAAGGAGCGGTCGAAGCCCATCGCCTTGAAACGCTTCTCAACCTCTTCAAACGGCTGCTTGCCGATGACGATGTTGCCGCCGACGTAGAGCAGGATGTGCTCAAGCCCGGCTTCGTCGCACTTTTCGCGAAGACCGCGGCAGTCGAGCTCGCCCTGACCGTACAGAGACGATACGACGATCGCGTCCGCATTCGTTTCGATCGCGGCGTTGATAAACTCCTCCTGCGAGACCATGACGCCGAGGTTGACGACGTTGAAGCCCGCATCGGTGAAAGCATGGTACAGGATCTGGTTGCCGACGGCGTGGACGTCCGCGCCGATGACGCCGATGACCAGCGTTTTCTTTTGCTTTTCCATGATCGTCCTCTCTGATTCAAGATTACTGATTCGTATCGTTCGGATACGCTTTGCATATATCGCAATCGTACGACGATTCCCTTGTAAAGTCAAGATACCCGAGCGGAAAACATACAATATATTTTCTGCCGCCGCACGGATCAGAGCGTGTTCAAATACGCCGTTCTTCCGGTCTCGTAAAGATTGTTTCCCTCGCTGTCGATCACGCAGACGACGGGGAGGTTTTCAACCTCGAGCCTCCGCACCGCTTCCGCGCCGAGGTCCTCATAGCAGACGATTTCGGCTGTTTTGATGCAGCTAGAAAGCAGCGCGCCTGCGCCGCCGATTGCGGCGAAGTATACCGCGCCGTATTGCTTCATGGCGGCGACGACTTCCGCGCTGCGTTTGCCCTTGCCGATCATGCCGGTTTCGCCCGCGGCGATCATGGCGGGGGAGTACGCGTCCATGCGGTAGCTTGTCGTCGGTCCCGCCGAGCCGATGACTTGACCGGGTTTCGCGGGTGTCGGTCCGACGTAATAGATCGTTGCGTCCTTGACGTCGAAGGGCAGGGGCTTGCCTGCCGAAAGAAGCTCGCAGAGACGTTTATGCGCCGCGTCGCGCGCGGTGTAGATCACGCCCGAGAGCAGGCAGCTTTCGCCGCTCTTGATCGTTCTTGCAATTTCCCGTGTGATGGGAAGCTGAATCTTTCGTTCCATATCCGTACCCTCACAGCAAAGCCGTCTTGTGCCGCGTCACGTGGCAGTTGATATTGACCGCCACGGGCAGCCCCGCAATGTGCGTCGGCATCCATTCGATGTTGACCGCAAGCGCCGTGGTTCTGCCGCCGAAGCCCTGCGGACCGACGCCGAGCGCGTTGATCTTTTCGAGCAGTTCCGCTTCGAGATCGGCATAGTACGGATCCGCGTTCCGCTCGTCAAGGCTTCTCATCAGCGCCTTTTTCGCAAGATACGCCGCCTTGTCAAACGTGCCGCCGATGCCGACGCCCACGATGACGGGCGGGCAGGGGTTCGGTCCCGCTTCCTCGACGGTCTTCAGAATGAACGCCTTGACGCCTTCGACGCCGTCGGAGGGCTTGAGCATGGCAAGACGGCTCATGTTTTCGCTGCCGAAGCCCTTCGGCGCAACGGTGATCTCGAGCCGGTCGCCCGGCACGATCTCCGTATAGAGCATGGCGGGCGTGTTGTCGCCGGTGTTCCGGCGGCGCAGCGGATCCTTCACCACGGACTTACGGAGATATCCTTCCGTATAGCCCCGCCTCACGCCTTCGTCGACGGCGGCGCGGAGGTCGCCCTCGATATGCACGTCCTGTCCGATCTTCAGAAACACGCAGCAAACGCCGGTGTCCTGGCAGATCGGCACCGTGTTCGCTTCCGCGATGCCGTAGTTTTCAATGATTTTATCGAGAATGCCCTGCGCGGTTTCCCACGGTTCGTTCTTCCGGGCGTCCTCAATGCGGCGCTTCACGTCGCACGGGAGCACGCAGTTCGCCTCGACGGCAAGCCGCGCGATCGTTTCGGTCAAAAGATTTGCCTGTATTTCTCTCATACTCGCTCCTTATTTCAGCACTTCCCGGATCCGGTCGATCACCGTGCCGTCGCGATAGATGACGTCGGCGACGATCTTTTCGCCGAGCCGCGGCTTTTGGGGAACGCCGCTGATGCGCTCCGCCGTTTCCTTGAGCTCATGGATGTCTACGACTTCCACGCCCGCGTCCCTGAGACGCTCTTTGAGCTCGACGTCCTTCGGATTGACCGCAACGCCCTTCTGCGTCACGAGCACGTCGATCGTGCTGCCCGGGGTAGAAATGCAGGTCACGCGGTCGGTCACGATCGGAAGCCTTGCGCGGGAGAGCGGCGCGATGATCATGGAGAGCTTTGCGCCCGCCGCGGTGTCGCTGTGTCCGCCCGAACCGCCCATGATGCAGCCGTTCGAGTCGGTATGAACGTTGACGTTGAAGTCCGTGTCGAGCTGCGTTGCGCCGAGAATGACTACGTCGAGCGAATCGACGACCGCGCTCTTTGCAAAGGGCGAAGCGTAATGCGTTGCGGAGATCTCGCAATGTTTCGGATTGTTCCGGATGGATTCGACCGCCTTCAAATCAAAGCACTGCACGTCCATGAGAGCGTCGAAGCAGCCTTCGTTCAGCATGTCCACAAGGTATCCGGTGATGCCGCCGAGCCCGAAGCTTCCGCGGATCTTCTCCTTCAGCATCACGTCTTTCAGATATTTCGCAGCCGCCAGCGAGGCACCGCCCGCGCCGGTCTGGAAGCTGAAGCCGTCCTTCAAAAGCCCGGACGCTTTGATCACGTCGACCGCGGTCTGCGCCATCAGAAGGCCCACCGGATCGCGCGTGATCTTGGTGGTGCCGGATACGATGCCCTTCGGATCGCCGATCGAATCGACGACGACCACCGCGTCCACATCGGTTTCGGGAATCGACCAGCCGGTAAGCGGATAGGGGTGCAGCTCGTCCGTGATCGCCACGACGAACTTTGCGTTTTTCGCGTCGGGGATCGCGTAGCCCAGCGAACCGCAGGCGGACTTGCCGAGCTTGCCGGTGCAGTTGCCCATCGGATCAGCCGCGGGCGCGGCGATGAACGCCACGTCGATCGGCGTTCTGCCGCTTTCGATGTCGGCGGGGCGTCCGCCGTGCGTGCGGAACTGCACGGGGTTTTCCATGCCGCCCGCGGAGATGAAGCTGCCGAGTCCCGCGGACATGTAGTCGGTGAGAATGGTCGTTACGACGCCGTTTTTGATATGCTCTTTGAGCGGCGCATGCGTATCGAACAGCGAGCTGGCGTTCACGGTGAGGTCGCGGATGCCCAAAGCGGCGATCTCGTCCATGACCATGTTCAGCACGTAGTCGCCGTTGCGGAGATGGTGATGGAACGAAACGGTCATGCCGCTTTTGAGACCGCTTTCGAGGATCGCGTCGCGAATGGAATTTCTGAGCTTATTCATCTTCGAGCCCTCCGAGTCCGAGCTGCTTTGCAGCCTCCAGAGTCTGCCGCGCGCGTTCCACGATCGGCTTGTCGATCATCTTGCCGCGCAAAGAAACCGCGCCCTTGCCCTGCAGCTTTCCGATGCGGATCGCCTCAAAGACGAGCTTTGCGTATTCGATGTCCGCAGGCGACGGGCTGAACACCTCGTTGATCGTGCGCACATGCCGCGGCGCGATCGCGCTCTTTCCCGTAAAGCCCAGAGACTTTGCGTACTCCGCGTCGATCACAATGCCTTCGTCGTCGTTGACATCGGTAAACGGCGTGTCGTAGACGTCGATTCCCGCCGCCCTTGCGGCGCAGACGAGGCGCTTTCTTGCATAGTCGATCTCGTTGCCCGCCTTGGTGCGCTTGCAGCGAAGGTCCGCCGTGAGGTCCTCGCCGCCCAGGAAAAGCGCGGTCACGCGCGGGCAGGCGGAAGCGATCTCGAACGCGCGCTCCACGCCGAGCGCCGTTTCGATCAGCGGGATCAGCCGGACGGTTCCGACCGGGATCCCGGCTTTTTCTTCGACCTTCGCGATGTACGCGTCCAGCTTCTGCATATCCGCGGCGCTGGAGGCTTTCGGCGGCATGATGAGATCGGGCTTCAGGGGCACGATCGCCTCAAGATCGTCCTGCCAGTACGCCGTGTCGATCGCGTTGATGCGCACCGTGATCTCGACGCCTTTGAATCCCATTTCCCGGATGGCGCTGCGTACGAGAAGCCTTGCCGAATCCTTTTCATCCGGCGAAACGGCGTCCTCGAGGTCCAGTATGATACTGTCCGCGCCGAGCGAATCGCCGTTGATGATCATGTTCGGCGTGTTGCCCGGCAAAAAGAGCATGCTTCTTCGCATAATTCCCCTCCGTTCAGACTCATCGGGATGAATCCCGACAGATACTGTCATTATAACGCCGATCGGAAAAACATTCAATAGCGGATTGCCATGAAAACCGGGAGAACGCGCATTTCAGCCGTTAATTGCGATAATATAAAGTAAATTCCCGTTGAGAAATGTGAAAAGATGTATTATAATAGGTTCGCAAAACAGCATCGACTATTCTATTCGCGCAGGAGGATCCCATGTCGTATTCCGGAAGAATGCAGCAGAACCATTCATACAGCGTCTTTTTCGCGCCGCGCGGCCGCGACCGTATCTATGATCTCGGCATGCAGATCGCGCAGCTTTATCTGTCGCCGTTCGATAAGCTGATCGGCATCATCGGCGAATCCGGCTCCGGCAAGAGCATGCTGATCAAGGGCATGTTCCCGGGACTGGAGCTCACCAACGACGATGACGGCGTGAACGTACGTCCGCTGCCGATCCTCGATCTGGAGGGATCCGGCTTCTTTACCGCGCACACGTATCATGTCGACGTTCGCTTTGAGGCGGCGTTCACGCAGCTCGGTGTGCTTGCAAACGCGATCACGGAAGCGATCAAAAAGGGCAAGCGCGTCATCGTCGAGCATTTTGATATGCTTTATCCGCTGATGAACGAGCGCAACGCGGATCTGCTGATCGGCGTCGGCGACGAGATCATCGTTTCCCGTCCGACGATCTTCGGACCGCTGCCGAGCGAGCTGCACGACAAGGTCGCAAAGTCGATCGTCTACCGCCGCATGGCGCACACCGCGGAGGATCTCTGCGAGATCTTCCTGCCGGAGGAGGAATACAAGCGCGCGCGTCACCGCGACATCAAGCACGGCTTTTTGCTCGCGTTTGACGAAAAGGAGCCGAACGTGGACATCGACGAGCTGGAGCTTAAGGTCAGCACGGCGATCGCTTCGGATCTTCCGATCACTTATGTGGACGAAAGCCACGTGAAGATCGGCGACATCGTGCATCCGTGCACCGGACCGCGCACGCACGTCGCGTCGACGGGCATGGTCGACGAGTTCCGTCTGCTGCACCGCATCGTTTTCGACCCGATCGAACACTGCTGGCTGATCGCGGGCAGAGTCGGTCCCGGCATCGGCGGCGAAAGCATCGACGACGTAAACGACCTTAACCTCGACTGACGAAAGAATCCGCCAAAACCCCGCTGTGTCCGGCGGGGTTTTCGCTTGCGGGTAAAGAACCGGATCCGGCGGGATTCTGACAGAAAAGACGGTTTTTTGACCAATTTGGACACAGACGGTTGACAATGAATCCGCGATAATTGTATCATTTGATCAGAGGGAGAAGGGAAGGAGAAATCGACATGCTGCAAACGGATCTGCGCTACCGGAATTATATTTCCATCCTGGAGGAAGAGCTGCGTCCCGCCATGGGCTGTACGGAACCGATCGCGATCGCGTACGCGGCGGCAATGGCGCGGAAAACGCTGGGCGTGATGCCGGAGCGGCTTCTCATCGAAGCCAGCGGCAACATCATTAAGAACGTCAAGAGCGTCGTTGTTCCGCATACCGGAGGACTGCGTGGCATTCCCGCGGCGGCGGCGGCAGGCGTGGTTGCAGGCGATGCGGACGCGGAGCTCGAGGTTCTGGCGCATGTGACGCCGGAGGATATCCGTGCCATGTCGGAATACCTTCGGAACGCGCCGATCGAGGTAAAACATGCCGACACCGGACGGATCTTCGATATCCGGATCTCTGCGTTTTCGGGCGGGGACTGCGCCGTCGTGCGCATTGCGGATTATCATACAAACCTTGTGCTCGTGAGCCGCAACGACGACGTGCTTATAAAGCGGGACGTGACCGATCGCATCGACGACCGGCTGACCGACCGGACATGCCTCTCGGTGGAGGGCATTGTGGACTTTGCGGATTCGGTCGACGTGGAGGACGTCAAGGCGCTGCTCGAACGGCAGATCGACTATAACATGGCGATCGCAAAGGAAGGACTTTCCGGAAACTACGGCGCAAACATCGGCAAAACCGTGCTGCGCGGCAGAGAATACGATATCAACTATAAGATGCGCGCATGGGCGGCGGCGGGCAGCGACGCGAGAATGAACGGCTGCGAGCTGCCGGTGGTCATCAATTCGGGCAGCGGCAATCAGGGCATCACGGCGTCCGTGCCGGTCATCGTCTACGCGGAGGAGATCGGCGCTTCGCATGAGACGCTTCTGCGCGCGCTGTGCGTGTCGAACCTCATCACCACGCACCTGAAAACCGGTATCGGAAGGCTTTCTGCTTACTGCGGCGCGGTCAGCGCGGGCGTCGGCGCCGGCGCGGGCATTGCGTATCTGAAGGGCGGACGGCTTGAAATGATCGCGCACACTGTGGTCAACGCGGTCGCGATCACGTCCGGCATCATCTGCGACGGCGCGAAGGCAAGCTGCGCGGCAAAGATCGCTGCGGCGGTCGACGCGGGGCTTTTGGGCCTTGCCATGTACGAGGACGGGAATCAGTTTTTCGGCGGCGACGGCATTGTGAAAAAGGGCGTCGAAAACACGATCGAAGCGGTCGGCAAGCTTGCGAGCCGCGGCATGCAGAAAACGGACGAAGAGATCATCCGGCTCATGATGGAGGAGTAACGATCTCAAAATCCTGTGCACAAAAAACAGGCTGTTCAAAAACGACAATCCGTTTTGAACAGCCTTTTGCGTTTGAGTTCAATACAGCTTTGCGCCTGCAGGGATGTGCGAATCGAGCTGCAGAAGATGCAGCTTCTCCTCACCGTTTTCCGTGTGAACCGCCGAAAGCAGCATGCCGCAGGACTCGATGCCCATCATGGGACGCGGGGGCAGATTTGTGATCGCTACACAGGTCTTGCCGATGAGCTGTTCGGGCTCGTAAAATGCGTGAATACCCGACAAAATCGTGCGATTCTCGCCCGTGCCGTCGTCCAGTGTGAACTTCAGGAGCTTCTTGGACTTCGGGACGGCTTCGCAGTTCAACACCTTGACCGCGCGGAAATCGGACTTACTGAAGGTCTCAAAATCCACAAAATCCTTGAACAGCGGTTCGATCTCCACATTGCTGAAGTCGATCTTCTCTTCAACGGGAGCCGTTTTTTCCGCCTCCTGCGCAGCCTTGCACGCCTCCTGAGAGGGGCAGGTAAAGCAGGCACAATCGAAATCAGCGGACGCTTCCTGCGCTTTTTCCTTCTTCTGCTGTCCGATCGGTTTCATGGTCGGGATATAGAAGTCACCGACCGGTGATAATCTCTAATACCCTATAAACGCCTATATACCTGACATCTTCTCAAAAGCGACAATCCTGAACGTCTATAAAAACCTATAACCTTTGATGGGAAATTGGCATATGATTTGGCATATTTGGCACATCCCTTATTTGGCATACGATTTGGCATATTTGGCATAGCGACATAAAAATAGCAGAAGCGACGGGCTTCTACTTTTTGTTCAATGTTTTTATCATGTTCAGCACAAGTTCTTTTTCGTCGGGCGTCAGTTTTGCCCACCCTTCAAAGACTTCTTTCAGCTCGGGTGTCAGCTCGACCGATTCACCTTCCGTGAAAAATTGAGAAAGCGTTATGCCGAATCCTTTGCAGATTGCCTCTAAGGTATCAACAGAGGGCACCGAGCTTCTCTTGTATATGTTGATGATCGTGCTTTGAGACAGCCCGCTTTCCTTCGCAAGTCGATAGCTTGTCCATCCCTTGGCAGAAAGCAAATCTCGAAGCTTCGCCTTTACATCCATTACATCACCACCTTGCTGTAACCATTTTACTGTTAAACTGAGCAATGATGGTATTAGCCATTTGTAATGAATCAGGTGTTTAGTTAAACGATAAAAGCCGATGCTTTTCGCATCGGCCAATGGAATCGGTTGGATTTATACTTGTGCGGCACACCATACAAGAAATTCTTCAAGGCTTGGTTTTCTCGAATGGAAAGGCGTACTGTGCCAGTATGCCTGCACCGCAGGATCGGGATTGTTGTACCCGGATTCGATCGCAATCGTCATTTCTTTTCGTACTTCGTCCTCTGTAATACCGTTCTTTGCGGCGATAGCACGAATGGCTGCTTCTGCCTTTTTCATCTATTTCTTGCTCATGTCGTTCATTGGAACCTCCCATTTGTAAATGAAATAGTGTTTAACTTAACCATACTATACTACTATTCTTGACAATTTGGGGAAATTCGACAAAAGAAGCATTGATTCGCCAAAAGTTCACCTATGAAGATGAAGCAAAAGAGAATGGGCAGCCGTTTTTCTGCTGATAAAGAGGGATAGATGGGCGGTTGTGCGTGATATGGCATATGAAATCATCGATTTGCATGCTTGACACGCATGAATTGGCATACGGTTGGCATATTTTGGCATACGAATTGGCATACGAGATCAAAATGAACGATCATGTTCGGTGAATAGAATACAGAAAATGTATAAAAACACCTCGGATCGCTCCGAGGTGTTTAGGAAGGTTTTTTAATAGAGTTTTGCGCCTGCCGGGATGTGCGGATCGAGCTGTAAAAGATGCAGCTTTTCCTCGCCGTTTTCCGTGTGGACGGCCGAGAGCAGCATGCCGCAGGAATCGATCCTCTATATACCTGACGGTTCCTCAAAAGCGACAATTGTAAACCGTCTATAGAAACCTATAACCTTTGGTGGGAAATCGGTATACGATTTGGCATATTCGGCATATTCCGTGCCCACATCCGGCGTTTTTACACAATCTGAGGACATTCTTACACCGAGGCTTCATTGTTGAGCAAACAAGAAAGAGAAAAAGTCCACTTTTTTATCGTTACATATACTTTTCTTTCAATGCCGCAAAGAGCAAAAAGAATGCAGTATAAAATCTTTCAATTCCTATTCTCTTCCATAGCTTTTGTTTCGCTGTCTGTTTCTGCTGTGTGATCTTTTTTGATGCATCCTGACTTATGGGCGCTCATAAGAAGCTCGAGCTGCATGCAGTAGCCATTCAGAGCGGGCATCAGATATCCCACCGTGGAACCGATGATAACGGCAAGCGGCATCATGGAAAGATCCGTTCCGCAGGCTGAGAACATAATTGGCAAA
This sequence comes from uncultured Clostridia bacterium, assembly GCA_947168855.1. Taxonomy (GTDB): domain Bacteria; phylum Bacillota; class Clostridia; order Christensenellales; family CAG-138; genus UBA3792. The sequence goes on along the minus strand of CAMVNO010000005.1, from coordinate 8,102 downwards.
ACAGCAAAAGCCGAGCCGGGAATCGGTGGGGCAGCAATTGCAACTATGACCGATACGAATAACAGCTTCACAAGTGTGATCGGATCGACCGAGCCGGCAGACATATATGTGAGCACCCAGACGATCGCGCCGAGCATGATCGCGCCGCACGGCATATAAATGACAATGCCCAACGGCATCCCGAAATTGACGAATTTTTCGTCAATACCCCATTTTTGCTTGCAGCATTTCATGCTCTCCGGAAGAGCCGAAACCTGTGAGCTGGTAGTAAGGTTAATCATCAGCGCCGGAAGCTGTGCGGAAAAAAGCTCTTTGAACGAGCGCTTTGTTACGATCAAAGTTCGGACTGTGGTTACCGCGACGGTAATGGCCGAGGCGCCCAGACAAATGATGACGATTTTGGAAACGCTTCCCAACTCCGACAGTTTTCCGCTCAGAAGAAGATTTGTAAAGCCGAGGTAAACGAACAGCGGAAGCAGCTTGCATACCGCCATCATGAGTCGGTTGACGAGCGTTCCCGCTTCATCGATGAATGTACGCAGACGGTCCACCTTGTCGCTGAGACCAAGCATGATGACGCCAACGAAGACAGCGATAACGATCACCTGCAGAGCGTTGTCTATGCGGAAGGGTTCGACGAGGTTTCCCGGGATAATATCGAGTACGAGTTTAAGGAGGTCGCCGAAGACGTTTCCGCCGCTTGCGGATGAGGTCGGAGAAACGAGACCCATCGGCAGACCTATGGCGAGCAATGCGAGCATACTGATTCCATAGCTGGCCATCATTCGTTTTAAGAGCCTCCCGCCGAGTTTTCCAAAGGAGGAAACATCGCCGATCCCGTTAATTCCCGTGATGACCGCACAGAACACCAACGGAGTTGCCAGAGCCGAAAAGACGGCGGACAGCTTGGTGAACAGACCCGAGACAAGCGGGATCATGTAATCATCGAGTACGGCCTTTGGGAGAAGTCCGGACACCCGCCATGTGACGACCGAAAGCACCGCAGCAACCAATATCCCGATCAGCATTGCGTTTTTACGTTTCTTGAGAGGCGCCGGAATCGTGACTACGTTCAGACTGCGGTTTTGGCGATAGGCATAATGCGGATTGAGATTTAGTTTGGCAAGAAGGTTATATGACAGACTTGTTTCCGGATCTGTCTCGAGAGGGTTTTGCGGAGTACCTCTTTGCGATAGTTCGAACGAGATGCCTCCGAGCCTGCGAATACCTTTTATGCTGCAGGGCTCCTCTGTTCCGTAGAGATCTCGAAACCGCAGAAGGAGTTCCTCGATTGAAAGCCGCAGCTTTACCGTACTTTCCGCACGCTTACCCGCGATTTTTTGATACGCTTTGACGGCATTCTCGGACCATGAATCTATCACCTCATTCGTCAGGCGTTTTGTATCTTGGAAGAATATCATCCTCTTTTCCCCCTCAATCATGCTTTTGCTCATATCATATCTATTTTTATAGCACACCGCCCAAAAAGAGTCAACGCTGTGTTGGAGATATTGCGGCATATTTTGGCATACGATTCGGCATATCGTCTCAAATATGATTGAATTAGGAAATGAATAAAATACAAGAAACGAATAAAAATACCTCGGATTTCTCCGAGGTATTTCAGACGAATTGATGTTAATAGAGCTTCGCGCCTGCGGGGATGTGCGGATCGAGCTGCAGAAGATGCAGCTTCTCCTCACCGTTTTCCGTGTGAACCGCCGAAAGCAGCATGCCGCAGGACTCGATGCCCATCATGGGACGCGGGGGCAGATTTGTGATCGCTACACAGGTCTTGCCGATGAGCTGTTCGGGCTCGTAAAATGCGTGAATACCCGACAAAATCGTGCGATTCTCGCCCGTGCCGTCGTCCAGTGTGAACTTCAGGAGCTTCTTGGACTTCGGGACGGCTTCGCAGTTCAACACCTTGACCGCGCGGAAATCGGACTTACTGAAGGTCTCAAAATCCACAAAATCCTTGAACAGCGGTTCGATCTCCACATTGCTGAAGTCGATCTTCTCTTCAACGGGAGCCGTTTTTTCCGCCTCCTGCGCAGCCTTGCACGCCTCCTGAGAGGGGCAGGTAAAGCAGGCACAATCGAAATCAGCGGACGCTTCCTGCGCTTTTTCCTTCTTCTGCTGTCCGATCGGTTTCATGGTCGGGATTTAGAATCCATTGTCCGGCAACATCCTTTAACATCCTATAAACGCCGATATACCTGACATCTCCATAGGAGCGGCAACTCTATAAAACTATAGAAATCTATAACTCTTGATGGGAAATTGGCATACGATTTGGCATATTTGGCATATCCCTTTTATGCCCACATTAGGCGTTGTTTTTGCGCGATCTGAGAGCTTCTACACGCCGTCACTTCATTGTTGAGCGATTTAGAATACCACAGATTGTTCGTGGACAATTATAGATAAAAAACCAAGGACATTTCTCTTTGCTGCTGTATAAAACCTTATTTGATGAATCTCAACCGGGAACAGAGGGCGTACTGTAGATGACCGGTGAAAGCCCAGGCGGTTTCATCAGATCATAAAAATGACTGTTGACAAAAGCAGGATTCTCCTATATAGTAGCAATATATTACTATATAGGAGAATTATTGTGCGAACCAACGGTGGCTTCCAGATTTCCAAGATCAAACAATTAGGGGACCGGGTGTTTGAGAAAATACTGACAGCCCAGGGAATCGAAGCGTTTAATGGCGCTCAGGGCAGGATACTCTATGTGCTTTGGCAAGAAGACGGGGTGCCGATCAAAACAATCGCAGAGAGGTGCGGGCTGGCTATTACTTCTTTGACGACGATGCTTGAACGTATGGAAAAATCCGGTTTAATCATCCGTCAGCAAGATTCCGGAGACAAAAGAAAGATCCTCATCTTCCTTACCGATAAAGCCAAAGCATTGAAGGAAGATTATGACGCCGTCTCTGACAGGATGAGTGCCATTTTTTATCAGGGTTTTATGGAAGAGGAGATCCGGAACTTTGAGGAGCATCTGGAAAGAATCCGTTTGAATCTGGAAGGGTGGCAGCCGGAATGAGTAAGTGTATCAAAGACCTGATCAAAAACCTGAATCTTGTGATTGGCTGCCCGGTCGGATGTGATTATTGCTATGCCCGGAACAACTGCCGGAGATTTCATATCACAGATGATTTTTCCAAACCGGAATACTACGAGCATAAGCTTAAGATCCTGGAACGGGAAAAACCCGGTAACTGGCTGCTGACTGGCATGAGTGATTTATGCGCCTGGAAAGACGAATGGCTTGAGGCTGCATTTCAGAAGTTGTGGGAGCATCCGCAGCATGAGGCCGTCTTCTTATCTAAGCGGCCGGATCTATTGAAGATCAATACCGACCTTTCCAATGCCTGGTTTGGTGTGACGATCACCAGAAAATCAGAACTGTGGCGGCTGCAGGCACTGAAGGAGAATGTCCGCGCAAAGCATTATCACGTGACATTCGAACCGCTTTTTGATGATCCGGGAGAGGTTGACCTCACCGGGATCGACTGGATCGTGGTCGGTACGATGACCGGCGCAATGAAGAAGAAAGTACATACGGAACCGGCATGGGCATACAGCCTGACAAAGCAGGCTCACGCTTTAAAGATTCCGGTATTTATGAAGGAAGACCTTGTTTCGATTCTCGGAGAAGAAAACATGATACAGGAGCTTCCTGCTGCATTTAATAAAGTCATGGAGGAACAGAAGAAATGGAACAGCCGGTCAAGGTAGGCTATGTAGAAACAAAGAGCGTGATGACAAAATCCAACGCACCACTGGGAGGCTATTCCGTAAATCCCTATGTCGGATGCCCTCATGCCTGCAAATATTGTTACGCTTCTTTCATGAAGCGTTTTACAGGACATACGGAAGACTGGGGCACATTCATGGATGTCAAGGAATGGCCTGAAATCACAAATCCGAAGAAATATGCTGGGCAGAAGGTAATTATCGGTACGGTTACCGATGGTTATAATCCCTTGGAGGAAACCTTTGGAAAGACCAGAAAGATTCTGGAGGAGCTGAAGGACAGCGGCGCGGATATCCTGATCTGCACAAAGTCTGATCTGGTACTCCGCGACCTGGATCTGTTGAAAGAAATCAACAGGAATAACAGACTGACAGTCTCCTGGTCGGTCAACACACTGGATGAAAGCTTCAAGGACGACATGGATACTGCCGTCAGCATCGAACGCAGGCTTGCCGCGATGAAACAAATCTATGATGCCGGCATCCGTACCGTCTGCTTCATTTCTCCCGTATTCCCCGGAATCACGGATATCGAGGCAATCATAGAACAGGCGAAGAATCAGTGTGATCTGGTATGGCTGGAGAATCTGAACCTGCGAGGCGGTTTTAAGAAGACCATCATGGATTATATTGCAGAGAAATACCCGGATCTGACGCCGCTGTATGATGAAATCTATAACAAGAAAAACCGCAGCTATTTCGAAGCACTTGAAAAGAAAGCCGAAGAGATTGCCAAGAAGTACGGCTGCAGGTTCGTGGACAATGAAACTCCCTATGAGAGAGTTCCGCAGGGACATCCCATCATCGTAGATTACTTCTATCACGAAGAAGTTCGTGGAACCGCAAACAGCGGAAAGAGAAACAAATAAGCAATCTGATAGACAGAAATGTCTGAAAAGTACATAAAAACACCTCGGATTTCTCCGAGGTGTTTGAGGTTCTATGCGATTAGTACAGCTTCGCGCCGGCGGGGATGTGCGGGTCAACCATGAGCAGGTTCAGCCGTTCCTCACCGTTCTCCTTGTGGAGGGCGGAGAGGAGCATACCGCAGGATTCGATGCCCATCATGGGACGCGGCGGCAGGTTTGTGATCGCCACGCAGGTCTTGCCGACTAAGCTTTCCGGCTCGTAATAAGCGTGGATGCCGGAAAGGATCGTGCGGCTTTCGCCCGTGCCGTCGTCCAGCGTAAACTTCAAAAGCTTCTTGCTCTTCGGTACCGCTTCGCAGGCAAGCACCTTGACCGCGCGGAAATCGGATTTTGAGAAGGTCTCAAAGTCCACGAAATCCTTGAACAGCGGCTCGATCTCCACATTCGAGAAGTCGATCTTCTCTTCGGCGGGAGCCGTTTGCGCCGCGTCCCGCCGCCTGAGGCCCAGGATAGCCTTGAGACCGACAATCCCGCCGACCCACATTCCGGGTACGACGGGATTGTCATATCCACAGTAGTGCCCTTCGCCCTTGCGAAAGGCCGCACGCGCTGCCAGACGCATCCAGGCTCCCATGAGTCCCTTGCCGCCGGGAACCTTGTTCCGGGGCAGCTTGACCCAGGGATATTTCAAAAGACATTTCATTGCGGGTTGCTTCCTTCTCTTTGAATATGTTATAATAAGATCAAATTTACAAATCGGGATTTATGGAGGAACTCTAAATGCAATATAGCATTATACCTGTCTGCTGTGGGACGCGGATATGCGCTATGACAACGGAAGGTGGCGTTTTTTCAAGTTCAACGGGCAAACAAAATGGGTTGAACAGCTTCCTACCAGCGAAACCAGGCAAGAACCGATCATATTTCTGCTGAATGAATAAAAGGAGGAAAAAAGGATGCTTTGCAAAAAATATCAGGAGCAGCTTCGCTGGGTGATTTATCAAATTTATCCCCGCAGCTTTATGGACAGCAATGGCGATGGTATTGGTGATCTGCAAGGGATCATTCAGAAATTGGATTATCTGAAAGATTTGGGCGTGAACGCTGTCTGGATATGCCCCTGCTATAAAAGCCCTAACGATGATAATGGCTATGACATTTCAGATTACCGGGATATCATGGATGAGTTTGGCACCATGGAAGATATGGATGCGCTGATCACAGCGCTCCATGCCCGGGGTATGAAGCTGATCATGGATTTGGTGCCGAATCATACCTCCACTTCCCACCGCTGGTTCCAGGAATCCCGGAAGGGAAAAGATAATCCTTACAGCGATTTTTATTATTGGTTCGATGAAATTCCCAATGATTGGGAATCTGAATTCCGAGGCAGCGCATGGGAATATGATTCTGTACGGGGCCAGTATTATTTGCATTCTTTTGCTGTCAGCCAGGCCGATTTGAACTGGAACAATCCAGCCGTTGTAAAGGCCATGCAGGACACAGTGGACTTCTGGATCGAAAAAGGTGTGGACGGCTTCCGTATCGACGTTATCGATATGATTTCCAAAGACTTCAGCAAAGAGTATAATGGGTTCGGACCCAGGCTTCATGAATTTATACACGATCTCTTTGGCCGGGAAAAGGCAGCGCACCTCTTTACCGTTGGAGAAAGCGACGTTCATGATATCAATGAAATGATTCGACATTGCGCTGCGGATCGCGGGGAACTGAGCACGCTGTTCCTGTTCGACCATATGGAGTGCGGACGGATCGATAAGTTTACCCCCAAGCAGGATAGCTTGAAAACATTGAGGAATCATCTGATTCATTGGCAGCAGGAAACAGAGAAATATGATTTGCTTCACAGTCTGTTTACAGATAATCATGATCAGCCGCCCATGATTTCCCGGATTGGCAACGACCGTGAGAAACGCTATGAAGCGGCTACTGTGATGGCTGCTATGCTTTATTTACTGAAAGGAGTTCCCTTCATTTATCAGGGCCAAGAGATCGGCATGCCTGCAGCCAACTACGATCGTATTGACTGTTTTGACGACATTGAAAGCGTCAATACATACAAAGAATTCTGTAAAACAATGACCCCCGAAGAAGCGCTGCGAAAGATCAATTTTGGCAGCCGTGACAACGCCCGTCATCCCATGGCGTGGAGCAATGGGGCAAACGGTGGTTTCTCCACAGGGAAGCCCTGGATCGCGCTGCATTCCCGGTATCAGGAAATCAATGTAGAAGGGGATTTGGCTGCCGATCGATCCGTATATCGATTCTACCAGGCTTTGCTGGCACTTCGCCGTTCAAACGATGCGTTTCTGAATGGAGATTTGGAAGTGATCTCTTCGGCCGATGATCCTTATTTCATTTTTGCCAGAAAATTGGGAAATGAAAGATGGGTGGTTGTTTGCAATTTTGAGAGTGAGCAGCAGATTAAGCTTCCGTTCCAATGTGAAAAGCCCTCTCTCGCCAACCTGAATCGAGAAGCGATTGATGGCAAATATGCGTCCTATGAATGTGCGGTGGCAAAATGCATTCTGCGGAGCCCGGCGGCCACAGTTGCGGTTTGCGAGCGGCCGGTTTGCGGCATAAACGGCCGCATATTTATACGGAAATTTTCCTCTGGGGGTTGACGTCGGGACCCTGTCGGCGTGGATACCATGCGTTGAAGGTGACGATGAGCTTATCGCGGATAAGCTCAATGCGATCACAGATTTAAAGATAGATTTTGAAGATGCGATCTGATTGACGCGCTGTGGTATGGGGCGGTGATGCCTGGGCAGGTATTGGAGCAGGCCGGTGAAAAGCAGAAGGCCCTGGCGCGGCTGATGGAGCAGAACCGGGCGGAGCTGGCGGCGCTGCACCCGGAGGCCGGGGCCATTCTCGAAAAGCTGGAGGGCAACCAGGCGGAGCTTCGGGACTACGAGGCCCGGCTGGTCTTCCGTAGCGGCTTCCGCCTGGGCATGCAGCTTGCCGCAGAAGCCCTGACCAACCAACCGGAGCTCTATGAGGAGTAGCTGTCTCAGAATTGGGTAAAGCGGCGTTGGCCCATGATAAACTAGTACTCTGTAAATTCTAAATCTTTATGATGGGGTATAGATGCTTCAGCTTGGTCCTGGCGTCATCGGCGGTGAATTGCCAGTCCACACCTTTCTGCGCGGCGTTTCTTGCAGCAGCCCACGGTTCGAGCAATCTTTGAAGCGAAAGAAGATCCGGGATTCTGTTGTTTGAAATGCACTGGCGGCCAATGGCAGACAACTCTATATCTGCAATATCAAGCCAACTCCCATCAACTCTGCTTTGTACATTGCCGTACAAATTGCTTTATGCCCCTTCCCTACGTCATGCCAACTGCACCCCTTTTTTACTCAATTACCATGAAAACGGAATATGAGCCTAAAAAGGTTTTATTAACAGTTGATGTGACAGCTCTGGTCACGAAAGAAGACAGCC
>CAMVNO010000004.1 GCA_947168855.1 uncultured Clostridia bacterium | reverse complement strand
CGTCAGCCGCACCGCCCTCGCAAGACCGAACAGGGTGTAGGGGATCTGTCTCTCTTCGATTCCGCCGTTCTTCAGCTCACGACGCTCGCGCGTTGCGTCGCAGGCCGCAAAATACGCCCCGATCGCGCTGTTCATTCGTTCCGTCCGCTTGTTCATGTCTGCCTCCCTGCCTTTCGTTGATCAAAGCATAGCACAGAAACTTCGCACAATTTTCCCGGAATTTTGCCTTATTTCAAACGCGGTCCGAAGACCCCGGCGCGCAGCGGATATTGACTCCGACGCGGATTCGTGATAATATACGATTCGTTCGATCGGAACGTCTATAAAGGAGTTTGCATATGAGACTGGCCATTTACGGATACGGAAACCTCGGACGCGGCGCAGAAGCCGCGATCCTCAAAAGCCCCGACGCGGAGCTTGTCGGCGTCTTTACGCGGCGCGATCCGAACAGCGTGCAGACGCGGACCGGCGCGAAGGTGTTTGCCGCAGACGAGATCCTGCGGTTTCGCGACGAGATCGACGCCGTGATCCTGTGCGGCGGCAGCGCGACCGATCTGCCCGCGCTCACGCCGATGCTCGCGAAGGATTTCAACGTGATCGACAGCTTCGATACGCACGCGAACATCCCCGCGCATTTCGACGCGGTCGACGCGGCGGCAAAAGCCGGCGGAAAGCTTGCGCTGATCTCCTGCGGCTGGGATCCCGGCATGTTTTCCTTAAACCGGCTGTATGCAAGCGCGATCCTGCCGGACGGCAGGGATTACACGTTCTGGGGACGCGGTGTCAGCCAGGGGCATTCCGACGCGATCCGCCGCATTCCGGGTGTGCTGGACGCGAGGCAGTATACAGTTCCGATCAAAGAAGCGCTCGAAGCCGTCCGTTCCGGCAAACAGCCGGAGCTTTCCGCGCGGGAAAAGCACCTTCGGGAGTGCTACGTCGTCGCGGCGCCGAACGCGGACCGGGCAGCGATCGAACAGGCGATCAAAACGATGCCGAACTACTTTGCCGATTACGATACGACCGTCACGTTCATCTCTGCGGAGGAGATGCGGGAAAAGCACGGCGCGCTTCCGCACGGCGGATTTGTGATCCGCACGGGCAAGACGGGACTCTCCGGCGAACACACGCACCGGATCGAGTACTCGCTGGCGCTCGATTCCAATCCGGAGTTTACGGCGGGCGTGCTTGTGGCGTTTGCGCGCGCGCTCTGCCGCATGGCAAGCCGCGGAGCAACCGGCTGTCTGACCGTTTTTGACATTGCGCCCGCGGACCTGTCCCCGCTTTCGCGCGAGGCGCTTCGCCGCACGATGCTGTAACGCCGTTTCCGAATCCATACAAAAAAGAGGGTGTTCAGAAACAGTTCTCTGTTTCTGAACACCCTCTTTATGAATTCTCGCTTCGCTCCGTGAATTGTCCTTTGGGCATGAATTGCGCCTTCCGGCGCATGAATTGACGGCAAAGCCGTCATGAAGGTCGGTTTTCCGGACGGAAAACCTTCATAAACGGCAACGAAATTGCCGATTCATGCAGCCGTGCTGCAATTCATAGGGGATGTTAAGAAAGGCAGAACGCTTTCCTTAACATCCCCTGTTGTTTTCCCGTGATTGAATCCTGCCCGGGCGCTACGGGATCATCCGCACATTTTGAAGCACGGGCGCGCCGCCGCGCTCGGTATAATCCGCTTCGTATCCGCCGAGGTTCGGCGTGATCCAGTCATAAAAATCCTTTTTCGGCTCGGCAAACTGCCAAAGGATCGACATGATGACCCCGCCGTGGACCACGAACGTGGCGTCCTCCTCTCGGGAACGCATCGTTTCCGTGAACGCCGCCGCGATCCGCGCGTGAAACTCCGCCTGCGATTCGCCGCCGGGACACGCGCCGCGGCACAGGTCGTCCACCCATGCGCGGTAGACCGGATCGTGTTCCATTTCGTCCGCGGTACGTCCCTCGAACGCGCCGAAATCCATTTCGTGCAGATCGTCCACGACGATCTGCTCCGCGTTCGGAAACAGGATCGCCGCCGTCTCCCTTGCACGTTTGAGCGGCGACACGAAGACACGGCGGAGCGACGGATCCTTTTCGTGCCGTTTTGCGGCTTCGCGCCCCTCGGGGCACAGCGGCTCGTCGCTTACGCCGACGTAACGGCGCGCGGCGTTGCCCGCCGTTACGCCGTGCCGGATCAGTTTCACTCGCACTTCAGTTCTCCTTTCAGCACCGTCGCAACGCCGCAAACGACGCGCACGACCGCCGTCGCCTCCTTTGCCAGCGCGCAGCAGAGCCGCCCCGTCGCTTCGCGCCATGCGCGCTCATGCGCGTCGAGCGGGATCACGCCGCTGCCGACCTCGCGGCAGAGCACAAGCTCCTTTTTCAAAAGCACGGGCAGCAACGCCGCCGCGTTTACGGGGTCGTTTTTGACTGCCGTTTCCAGATCGGTCGTCACGGGCGCGTCCGCATACGGATCCGAAGACATCTGCGCGTCCGTATACCCGAGCGTGCGCGCAAGGCTTTTCTTGCCCGCGCCGAAACCTCCGAGGATCAGAACCATAGATTAATCATCCTTTCCGAAAGCACGATCATAAGCGTCATCGCGATTGCGCAAAGTGAAATCCCCGCGCCCGCAAGATCGCCGGACATGCCGCCGAACTGCTTCTTTGCCGTATGCCGGATGTACAGAAATACGAGCCCGCCCGCAAGGAGCATGCCGCCCGCCGCAAGCGGGGACAGGACCGCCGCGCCGCCGAGCGACAGCGCGGTCCACAGGAGCAGGATCCAGACGGAGCTCTTCGACGCGGACTCGCGGAACGCCTTCTGCATGCCGTCCGCGCTTCCCGAGGGCAGCAGGCTCAAAAGCGAGCCGACGGCGCGGGACAGCACATGCGTGATCGCAAGCAGCCCCGCCGTTTTCCAGCCGAGCGGCAGCGCGGCGCACAGCCCGAAGTAAATCAAAAGATAACAGCCGACCGCGATCACGGCGAACGCGCCGCAATGCGGGTCCTTCAGGATCGCGCGCTTCTTTTCCGGCGCGGCGTGACTTGAAAGCGCGTCGAACATATCGGCGTAGCCGTCCATATGGATGCCGCCGGACAGCGCGATCGGCAGGACCGTGAACGCGACCGCCGAGAGAACAGCGGGAAGCGCAAGAAGCGTTGAAAGCCAATACCAGAGGCACAGGAATCCGCCGATCACACAGCCCACGAGCGGCAGCGCGGCAAGAACGTTTTTGAGGCTGTACGCGTTCCATTCGATCCGCGGCGTCGGCAGGACCGAGAACGTGGAGAACGCGGAAACGACCGCGGTCCAAAGCGATTTCATACAGGCAGGGCTCCTTTCAAAAGGATCGGTATCCCGGCGACGACCTCGATCACGGCGTCCGCGCGCGCGGCAAGCGCGCGGTTCAGCGCGCCGAGCGCGGCGATGTACGCCGTCGTCGCGGAGTCGTATCCGACGCCGTCGCTGCCGATCTCATCGGTTACGACGACCAGGCGTTCGCACTGCCGAAGCAGCGCGTCCGCGCCGTTTATCACCGCGTCGAACGGGTCGCGCGGCGGAACGGTTGAAAACATTTCATTTGCGGCAAGGTTTCCGAGATCCTCCAAAAGAATGCATTCGCAGGCGGGCAGCGAAAGCGCCGCAAGATCCGTGTACCGTTCCACGGTCACAAACCCTTTGTCCTCCCGCATGGCGCGATGACGCGCGATCCGCGCCTCCGCCTCCCTGCCGAACGGCTGCATGCAGGCAAGATACACCCGCGGGGACATATCGAGACACAGCGATTCCGCATATGCGCTTTTGCCGGATGCCGATCCGCCGGTGACGAGGATCAGCATGACGCGCCTCCCTGCGGCGTGTACTGCGCGATGCCGGTCTCCGAAAACGAGACCGAACCGTCGTACACCGCAAGCGCCATGTCGAGCAGCGGCAGCATGCACACCGCGCCGGTGCCCTCGCCGAGCTTCATGTCGGCGTACAGGACCGGATCGAGCCCGAGTTCTTTGAGGATCGCCTGCGCGACCGGCTCTTTGGAGCAATGGCTTGCGAGCATCGCCGTTTTGCAGTTCGGCACGAGCCGCGCGGCGACAAGCGCCGCAACGGAGCTCGGAAGCCCGTCGATCAGGATCGGGATGCGCTCAAGCGCCGCGCCGATATACAGTCCCGTAAGCCCCGCAAGGTCGAATCCGCCGAGCTTCACAAGCACGTCGAACGCGTCCTTCGGATCCGGCTTGTTCACGTCGATCGCCTTCTGAATCGCCGCGCACTTTCTCAAAAGCCCCGCATCCGAAAGCCCTGCGCCGCGTCCGGTCACGGTCCTGACCGGAAGATCCAGAAGCACCGCGGCGATCGCGGAGGACGTCGAGGTGTTGCCGATGCCCATTTCGCCGGTGACGAGGATCGAATCCCCCGCCGCCCTGCGTTCCCGCGCGAGCAGAATGCCGTTTTCGATCGCTTTCATCGCCTGCGCTTCGGTCATGGCGGGTCCCTCCGCCATGTTCCCGGTGCCGTTTCCGACCGAAAGATCGCGCACGCCTTCGACGCGCGTAAGCATGCCGAGATCGACCGGGATCACCTCCGCGCGCGCGGTCTTTGCCATGAGACAGACCGAGGAACGATGCTCAAAGATGCGCCGCGCCATCGTCGCGGTCACGGACGCGTCCGTCTGGGTCACGCCCTCCTTGACGATCCCGTTGTCCGCGCAAAGCACCAGCACCGTGCGGCGGTCGAGCGAGACCCGTTCGCTGCCCGTGACCCCTGCGATCCGCACAACGGCGGTCTCCAGCTTGCCGAGCCCGTCCAGCGGCTTTGCCACGCCGTCCCAATGCGCCTTCGCGCGCGCCATTGCCGCCGCGTCCTGCGGCGCGATCCGCGCATTCCATGTCAAAAACGGTTCTCTCACGGTTCTGTCCTCTTCTTGATTCGATGCTTTGATTATACCATCCGCCCACACGTCAGTCAACGCCGCGGTTTTGCGGAACGCGCGGAATATCGCCCGCTATTTCGTTCGGCACACGGCAATGACCGCCGCCATTTCGGACCGATTCCTCTGGAAAAACGTCGGTTTTTCGGGTATACTGAGACCATAAACAAGGAAGACCGCCGCTTTTCACGCGGGACGGAGTCCGAATCACCGCAAAGGAGGTACCGCACATGAAAAAAGGATTTTTGACGCTGCTGATCGTCGTGCTCGCGCTGATCACGATCTTCGTCGCCTGTTCCGGAGACGCGCACGCGTCGAACCGTTCCGGCTGCGGCGGCTGCGGTCTCGGCTGCGCCGCCTGCACCGCCTGCGTTGCGACCGGCTGTGCGCTGTCCTGCGCAAGAGGGCTGTTTGACACCGTGCAGACCGGCTATACCGGGGTCGACTATCACTGACCGCGCAAAACAAAAAGGAGCCTCACAGCAGGCTCCTTGTTTTTGTACGGGAAAATGTGCGGATCATTCCTCCACCGGGAAGGCGTCGATGAGCCGAACGATGCGGCGCAGGATCAGGACCGCGTCCATGGCGGTCAGCTCCGTTTCGCCGGAGACCGCGGCGTTTTTCATGCCCTGCGGCTTCAGCGTTTCGCAGCCGACCAGCACCCGCAGCACAAGTGCCGCGTCCGCCGCGGTGATCCTGCCGTCCCGGTTGGCGTCGCCGTACAGCGTCGGCAACGCTGGCAGTTTCCACGTGCTGTTCACGGTCTGCGCTCTGTCCACGTTTCCGTGACCGGGGTATGCGTCCTCGGAGGAAACGACGATCGGATAGGCGGGATAGTAGTTTTCATACGGGTCCCTGATGCCGATCCGCTGTTTCATGTACGCAATGGCGTCCTTGACGTCGCTGCCCGCTTTCATCTTGGTCCAGAAACAGTTTTCCCACGCATAGTCCCCGGTGAACGTAACCGACTGCGAATAGCCGTACACGACCTCCACGCCGCGTTCGCGCAGCGGCGCTTCCATGCCGTCCGTCGCCATGCCGAGGCAGATCGCCATCCAGAGAAGGCTCTCCGGCGCGTTGTTCTCCATATGATTTGCGATCGCCGTACCGTCGACGCAGTAGTATCTCATGCCGTAGTAGCCCGAGCCCGCATAATATGCATGCTTATAGCTGCCGTAAGGACCCTGCACCGTCGCCTGATCCGCGGCCGTAATCCCTTCGCCGGTCTGCAGGCAGAGATAGGACGTATTTGCGCGGGCGGTGTAGTTCTCGCCGTTTGCGTAGTCCGTGTCGCCGTGCGAATCGAGAATCACGACGCCGCAGGTCTCGAGCGCGTGCGCAATGTTGTCGATCGTCGCATCGTTGCCCTGATAGACCGTGCACACGCCGCCGGTCGCCTGCGCGATGGATCTGCCCTCGTTCCTGTACTGGCTGGTGAAGCTTGTATCCTTACCGTAATACGGTCCGAACACCGCAACGTCCAGACGATCGGCGTCCTGATCCTTTGTTGCATAAGAGATAACTTCGGTTTCTTCGACGGACGAATATGCTTCGCCGACGACGGTTTCGGAACGAAGATTCGCGCGAAGCCGCGGCGAATAGCCGTAGCCCGTGCCGTCAACACCGTCCCAGAAGAAGAAATCGCCGTGCCGTTCGATCGAGCCGGGCACGTATCCGTCCCAGTTTTCGACGATCGCGATCACGCCGTCGGTCATGGCGGCATAATTGCTCTCCGAGGCTTCCGCGAACGTCATGCCCTGATCCGCAAGCCTTTGATCCTCGTATTCCTCGATCTGTACCCAGATATCCGTCTCCGCATCGGCGTTCGTCTTGCCAAAAGCCCCCGTGAGCCCCGGCAGCAGCAAAAGCGCCGAAAGCAGCAGTGCAAGCAGTCGTCTCAGTTTCATATCGTTTCTCCTGTTTCGGAATCTTATTCTGAATAATAATTATATCATATGCGGATCGCTTTTTCAATCGGTTTTTCCGGCTTGTATCCGCAAACAGGTCCGTTCGCGTCCGAGATAATATACCCGCCGAAAGGGGTTGACACGGCGGCGTGTTCGCGTTACATTTAGCATAGCGGAAAGGGCGCGTTTCGCGCCATAAAAGCATCATAGAAAACAATTTCACAGGAGGAACACACATGGTAAATGAGGCATTGAAGCAGTTACTCGCGTACGATCCCGAGATCGGCGCGGCAATGCAGGACGAGCTGAACCGTCAGCGCGGGAACCTGGAGCTGATCGCATCCGAGAACATCGTATCCGAAGCGGTCCTGATGGCGATGGGCAGCGTGCTCACCAACAAGTACGCGGAGGGCTATCCCGGCAAGCGTTACTACGGCGGCTGCCAGTTCGTGGACGTCGTGGAAAATCTCGCGATCGAACGCGCAAAGAAGCTGTTCGGCTGCGATTACGCAAACGTACAGCCGCATTCCGGCGCACAGGCGAACATGGCTGTGTTCTTCGCGGTATTGAACCCGGGCGACACGTTCATGGGCATGGACCTAAGTAACGGCGGTCATCTCACCCACGGCAGCCCGGTCAATATGTCCGGCAAATACTATCACTGCGTTTCCTACGGCGTGGACGAGCACGGCGTCATCGATTACGAGGACGTTCGCAAAAAGGCGCTCGAGTTCCGTCCGAAGCTGATCGTCGCGGGCGCAAGCGCGTACTGCCGCACGATTGACTTCCCGAAGTTCCGTGAGATCTGCGACGAGGTCGGCGCGGTGCTGATGGTCGACATGGCGCACATCGCGGGTCTCGTGGCGGCGGGCGAGCATCCCTCCCCCTTCCCGTATGCGGACGTGGTCACCACCACCACGCACAAGACCCTGCGCGGTCCGCGCGGCGGTCTGATCCTCGCGAACCAGGAAGCGGCGGATAAGTTCAACTTCAACAAGGCGATCTTCCCGGGCATCCAGGGCGGTCCTCTGATGCACGTCATCGCGGGCAAGGCGGTCGCGCTCGCGGAAGCGCTGAAGCCCGAGTTCAAGGCGTATCAGCACCAGGTCGTTTTGAACGCGAAAGCGCTTGCGGAAGCGCTGAAGGCGGAAGGTCTCAAGATCGTCTCCGGCGGCACGGACAACCACCTCATGCTGCTCGACCTGATCGGTCTCGACGTATCCGGCAAGGCGCTGCAGAACCGTCTGGACGAGGTCCACATCACGGTCAACAAGAACACGGTCCCCGGCGAACCGAGAAGCCCGTTCGTGACCTCCGGCGTCCGCATCGGCACGCCCGCCGTCACGACCCGCGGTCTCAAGGAAGAGGACATGAAGACGATCGCGCACTGCATCGCGCTGGCGATCAACGACTTCGAGAACTCCAAGGAGTACATTGACGCGGAAGTCAAGAAGCTCTGCGACAAGTACCCGATCTATCAGGACTGATCTATGGCGGAGATCCTCAAGGGCAAGCCCGTCGCAGACGCCATGATCGCGCGGATGCAAAAGACGGCGGAAGCGCTCAAGGCGCGCGGCGTCGAGCCGACGCTTTGCGTGGTGCGCGTAGGCGAACGCGCGGACGATCTGGCGTATGAAAAGGGCGTGATCAAGCGCTGCTCGGAAGTCGGCGTCACGTTAAGGCAGCTCGTTCTGCCAGCGGACGTCACGCAGGATGCGTTCGAGACGGCGTTCGAGACGGTCAATAAGGATCCCGCGGTCCACGGCATCCTGCTGTTCCGGCCGCTGCCCAAAGCACTCGATTCCGAACGCATCCGCAGGCTGTTCGATCCGAAGAAGGACGTCGACGGCTGGACGGACGGCTCGCTTGCGGGCGTGTACGCCAACACGGACCTCGGCTTTGCGCCGTGTACCGCGCAGGCGGTACTCGAGCTTTTGCGCTTCTATGGGATCGACCCGAAGGGCAAGCGCGCCACGGTCATCGGGCGGTCGCTGGTCATCGGGCGTCCGGTCTCGATGCTGCTGATGCATGCAAACGCCACGGTCACGACCTGCCACACGCGCACGGTCGACGTGCCCGCGATCGCAAGACAGGCGGACATCCTCGTGTGCGCCGCGGGCGTGATGAGAAGCGTCACGCCGGAATTCACGAACCCGGACCAGATCATCGTCGACGTGGGCATCCACTTTGATGAGGAAACGGGAAAGCTATGCGGCGACGTCGATTTCGACCGCGTCGCGCCCGTCGTCAAGGCGATCACGCCGGTCCCCGGCGGCGTCGGCGGCATCACGACCTGCGTGCTTTTGGACCACGTCCTGAAAGCCGCAGGGAAATAAGGCATAACAGCAAAAGGACCTTCCGAACAGGGAGGTCCTTTGTCGTATTCGCCGGAGGACGGTACGCGCGGGAAGCGCGATTTGCCTATGAAAGGAAGCGGACGGGCAATGCCCGTCCCTACCGTTCATGGGGTATATTCCTGTTGGGACGATCATCGATCGTCCGCCTCAATTCGCATATTCGTCCTGCCGGAGAAGCCATTTCAGAGGGTTTTCCTCAATATACCGCATGCATTCCAGATAATCGGACTCGTTTCGGATCACATGATCGTAAAAGTGCGACTGCCATACAACGGCTTGAGCACGTTTTGTGACTATTCCCTTAAATTGCTGCATGATTCGGGAGAGGGTCGGACGATCGGTAGGGACGGGCATAGCCCGTCCGCCTTCCTTTTCGATCCGAAGCATCATGTGTACGTGATTCGGCATAATGACGGACGCATCCACAAAGACGCCTTCATATCGTTTCGGAATCTCGGAAATTGCATCCGCAACAATTGACCCGATTCCGGTCAGAATAATCTTTGGAATCGGCTGATACACGACGTCTCCTGTGTGCGGAACAGCGATATTCGCAACGCGCGAAAGGAGCGGCTTTCGCTGCTCCGTACATATCGTAATAAAATAACCGCCATTCTCGCTGTAATCGTAGCATTTCAGACGATTGCTTTTTCGTTTCGGCAAATCTGCCGCGATTGTCGTTTCCCTATCCATTGTTCCTGTTCTTTGCGGACGGGCAATGCCCGTCCCTGCCGTTCATGGGGTATATTCCTGTTGGGACGATCATCGATCGTCCGCCTCAAATTGCAATGACCGTCCCTGCCGGTTACAGGCGAATTCCGAAACACATCTCAATCCCACAAATCCCTGAAATGCTCGATCAAAAACGTGCGGTACGGCTCGGACATAGGATCGTTCAGAAGGGATTCCCGTATATGCACGGCCATTTCCTTCTGTTCCGCCGGATCAATATCTTCGTATCGGTGCAGGATCATCGTCCCGCAACGCATTTCTTCCAGAAGCGCTTCATACACGTTTTCGATCCGCTCACAGGAAAGGACCGGGACGTCCGTGCTGCTCTCATACGCCTGCGGCTTCGACGCAGGCGTCATGCCTTCCGTACGCCGGACGGTATACAGATACCCGGCTTTGCCGTCGTACATGATTTGCAGTTGGTTCGGAAAACGCTCGAAATAATGCAGTCTGCCGTCGTTCTTAATCCCGGCGGTAACGAAATTCTCGGACGGCGGACGGCAGCAGACGAGCGCATAAGCACGGTGTTCGGTAAAGTACGCGACCGGTTTTCCGGTCGTGTGCGAGCGGGAATGTGCGGCAATGACGGACAAGCCGCCGAGATAGGAACCGTGATACAGCATGATCAATCCATAAACAGCGCGCGGATGGCTTCGGAGACGTCGGAGACGCGCACAAGGCGGCAGGCGTGATCGGAGACCTTCGATCGGGCGGGGATCAGAACGGTCGTGTAGCCGAGACGGACCGCTTCCTTGATGCGCGTATCGAGCTGGGACGCGGAACGGATCTCGCCGGTCAGCCCCACTTCACCGATCACGGCGGTCTTTTCGGGCAGCGGCTTTTCGAGGATCGAGGACGCAATGCACATCGCGGTCGCAAGGTCCGCGCCGCGGTCGACGATGCGCAGACTCCCCGCGACGTCGCAGTAGACGTCCTTGTCGGACACGCGGAGCCGCGCCTTGCGTTCGAGCACGGCAAGCAGTACATTGAGCCTGTTCACGTCGAGCCCGACCGCGGTGCGCCGGGGGCTTTGAAACGCCGAGGGGCATAAAAGCGACTGGATCTCGCAGACGAGCGGACGCGAGCCCTCGAGCACGCAGGTGACCGCGGTGCCCGCGACGTTCCGTCCCGAAACGAACAGCGACGCGGGATCGCCGACCTCACGCATGCCGGTCTCGCACATCTCGAACACGCCGAGCTCGTCGGTCGAGCCGAAGCGGTTTTTGACCGCGCGCAAAAGCCGGAGTCCCTCGTGCCGGTCGCCCTCAAAATACAGCACGGTGTCGACGATGTGCTCGAGCACGCGCGGACCGGCGATCGCGCCGTCCTTGGTGACGTGCCCGACGATCCACACGACCGTGCCGGTATCCTTGGCAAACCGCGTGAACAGCGCCGTCGCCGCGCGCACCTGCGAAACGCTGCCCGCGGCGCTTTCGGCGGCTTCGGTTTCCATCGTCTGGATCGAGTCGACGATCAGCATCCGCGCCTTCGTTTCCTTTGCGCGCTCGATCGCGTCCTCCGCGGAGGTCTCGGTGTATAAATAGAGGTTCTCACCCGAAACATTCAGCCGGTCGGCGCGGAGCTTGATCTGCGAATTGCTCTCCTCGCCGGAGACGTACAGCACCGGACCGGAGGCGGAAAGGTTGTCCGCCGCTTCCAAGAGCAGCGTCGATTTGCCGATGCCGGGATCGCCGCCTAACAGCACGACCATGCCCGGGACAAGCCCGCCGCCGAGCACGCGGTCAAGCTCGCCGATGCCGGTGGAAAGACGCGTCTGCGCCTCGGCGCGCACATTTTGAAGCGGCACCGCCCTGGTTCCGGCGGACGCCGTGCCGCGCGAAAGCACGCGCTCCTCTTCGACGAGCGTGTTCCAGCTTCCGCATTGCGGGCATTTTCCCATCCAGCGCGGCGTTTCATAGCCGCATTCTCCGCACACGTACAGCGTTTTTTCCTTCATTGCTTTTCTCCGACCGTCATAAATTCCATGATGTCCTTGTCGCGCCAGGTGACGTCCATCCACGCGATCACGTCCTCGCCGCCGCCGAGCAGGATGGCGGTCTCGTCGCTGCGTGTCGTGCAGAACGTCGTGCCGTCGCCGTAGTAATACACATAATTCTTATTGAACCGCGAATAGGCGATAAAGCCGTTGCCGAGGACAAAATCGACCGCCCCCGAAACGACCTCCGTCGTCGTCTGTCCGTCGTACCAGAGAATATGCCCGTTCCTTGCGTGATCGGAATCGAGGAACGCGATCCCGTCCGCGTTCATCTGCGGATCGTGGACGTATGAGGCGTCCGGTTTGATCGTTTCGCTTGCGCCCGAAGAAAGGTTCAGCCCGGTGAGCTGTCCGTCCGGCGCGACGTACAGGAGCGTGCCTTCGAACGCGAACGGTTTCGACAGCGCGTAGGAAGCGCCGTCGTAGATCGCAAGCGTTGCGCTCTCGCCGGTCAGAAGATCGACGGCAAAGAGCTTGTCGCGGGACTGCCCCGTGCGCTCGATCCAGAACGCGGTATCCCCGTCAATCACGGGCTTGGGAAGTCCCGTGTGCACGACCTTCAGCACGCGCGTTTCCTTCGTTGCGCGGTTGTATGCCGTCATCTGCCCGCCGCCGTTTGCCGCCGCGTCGAGATAGACGATCCAGCGGTCGTTCATCACGGGGAACCGGATGCTCTTGTAGGTCAAAGGCAGGCTGAGATATTTCTGCTTGTGCGCAGAGACGTCATAGAGGAGCAGCCGCACGAACGCCGCCGTGCCGTCCTGCGTGTAATTGCCGATCGCGGCATAGAGCGTGCCGGAATATACGCCGACGTCGGCTGCGTACTGGTACTCGGGAATGACGATCTCCGTCTGCACGGACTTCAGATCCGCGTTGTAAAGCGCGTGATCGGGATACGGATCGCGCGTGGGCTCCGGCGTCGGTTCGGGCGTTTGCGGAACCGGCGTTGCGATCTCCTTCCGGCAGGAATAGGCGCCGTTGCCGAGGTTGTTGAAAAACGGGATCGCGTATTTCCAGAACGCCCATCCGAGCGCGGCAAGAAAGCCCAGCACGAGCAGCAGCTCGATCCAGGGCATGATGCGGAAGCGCGTCAGATATTTACCGATCTTTCCGGTGGAACGGTACCGTTTTTCATGCTTCATACCGTTATTTTACACTTATTTCAATATTCGGTCAACCTTGTGGATTGTGATTCCGAAAACGATGTGCTATAATACATTCTGAAAGAGTGTGCGGCTTCCGCCGCTTCGGAAAGGAAGAAGATCTTGGCACGACGCGCATTGTACCGTGAATACCGTCCGGAGACCTTCAAGGAGGTCATCGGGCAGGATCATATCACCACCATCCTGAAAAATCAGGTGCGGGAAGGCAAGCTGTCCCACGCCTATCTGTTCTGCGGCTCGCGCGGGACGGGCAAAACGACTTCGGCGAAGATCCTTTCGCGCGCGGTCAACTGCCTTGACCCGAAGGACGGCGAGCCGTGCGGGGTCTGCGCCGCCTGCCGGCTTGTCAAAGCGGGCAGCGCCGACGTGATCGAGATCGACGCGGCGTCGAACAACAGCGTGGACAACGTTCGTTCGCTGATCGAGCAGGCGCAGTTTGCGCCGCTGGAGCTTAAATACCGCGTGTTCATCATCGACGAGGTGCACATGCTCTCGAACGCGGCGTTCAACGCGCTTTTGAAAACGCTCGAGGAGCCGCCGAAGCACGTGCTCTTTATCCTTGCCACGACCGAGCCGCAAAAGCTCCCCGCGACGATCATTTCGCGGTGTCAGCGGTTCGATTTCCACCGGCTCACGATCGCGCATATCGTAACGAATCTTTCCGCCGTGCTCGAAAAGGCGGGCGCAAGCATCGAACCGAACGGGCTTCGGCTCATCGCACGGGCGGCGGACGGCGGCATGCGCGACGCGCTGTCGCTTGCCGATCAATGCCTGTCGTTTGCCGGAAACAAGGTTACGGAACAGGACGTTCTGGACGCGCTCGGATCGGTCTCCGCGGCCGCGCTTGAGGACACCGCAAAGGCGCTGCTGTCCGGCGAAGCGAAGGACGCGGTGCGCGCTTTGGACGACGTGGTGCGAAGCGGCAGGGATCTCGGCGTGTTTCTGGGCGATCTCTCGAAGCATTTCCGGGCGCTGTTGCTTGCGAAGACCTGCGGCGACTGCAAGGATCTTCTGGACTGCACCGACGATCAGATGGCGCGATACCTGAAGGTTGCAAAGGACGCCGACGAGGCGCGCATCCTGTACGCAATGGAGCAGATCCTTTCGGTGCAGAGCAAGCTGAAACTCTTCCCCGCGCCGCGCATTCCGATTGAAACGATGTTTTTGCGCATCTGCCGCCCGGCGGACGACGCAAGCTTTGCCGCGCTGGAAGCGCGCGTGGCGCTTCTCGAGACGCGCCCGGCTGCCGCGCCCGTTTTTGAAAAACGGGAAAGTGCGGCGCCCGCGCCGGAACCGGAGCCAGCGCCTCCGTGGGAGGAAGCGCCTCTGCCCGAGGAGCCGCCGGCGCCCGAACCGGAACCCGCGCCGACGGCAGAACCGCCCGTTCCCGCGCCTGCCGCGAACAGCGAAGCGGCGGACATCTGGGAGAGGGCAAAGCAGAAGATCAAAGAAATGAACCCGATGGTGTTTTTCTATGTGAAGGACACGCGCGGGGCGGCGTTCGAAGACGACGTTCTGACGGTCGAGTTTCCGGCGACGCAGGAGAACAGCATGAGCGGCATGCGCGCGGCGCGCAATCTGAAGATCGCAAACGACGCGATCGCGGCGGTGCGGCCGGGCACGGAGCTTGCGTTCCGGCTCGCTGCGCTCAGGGACGAAAACGAAGAAAAACTGAAGGAGCTTTTCGGAAGCTCTCTGACGATCAATTAACGGAGGTATCAACATGGCAAAAGGCGGATTCCCGAGAGGCGGTATGGGCGGCGGCATGAATATGCAGCAGATGATGATGAAAGCCCAGAGAATGCAGCAGGAGATCGAGAAAAAACAGCAGGAGCTGAACGCGACCGAGTTCTCGGCGACCGCGGGCGGCGGCATGGTCACCGTGACGGTGTTGGGCGACAAGACGGTGCAGTCGATCAAGCTCGATCCGGCGTGCGTCGATCCGGACGACGTCGAAATGCTCGAGGATCTGATCGTGGCGGGCGTGAACGCCGCGCTGAAGGAAGCGGGCGACACGGTCGAACGCGAAATGAGCAAGATCACCGGAGGCATCGGTCTCGGTTTCTGATATGGCGATCGAATCCATCGAAAAACTGACGACGCAGCTTGCCCGTCTGCCGGGCGTCGGACGGAAGACCGCGCAGCGGCTTGCGTACCATCTTCTGAGCGTACAGAAGGAACAGGCGACCGAGCTTGCCGACGCGATCCTTTCCGCACGCGAAAAGGTGCATCCGTGCCCGATCTGCGGCGCGTTCACCGATCTGGAAACCTGCGAGCTGTGCGCCGATCCGAAGCGGACGGACGAGGTCGTGTGCGTTGTGAGCGACGCGCGCGACGTGCTCTCCATGGAAAAAACGCGCGAGTTCCACGGGCGCTATCATGTGCTGAACGGCTCGCTCTCGCCGATGAACGGCATCGGTCCGGGCGCGCTGCGCATCAACGCGCTTCTGGAGCGCTGCAAGACCGGCACGGTCAAGGAGGTCATCCTTGCGACCAACCCGGACGTGGAGGGCGAAGCGACCGCTTCGTACATTGCAAAGCTTCTGAAGCCGATGGGAATTCTGACGTCGCGCATTGCGCACGGCATTCCGATCGGCGGCAATCTGGAGTATACCGACGAGGTCACGCTCGCCAAAGCGCTGGAAGGGCGAAGGATCCTGTAAAAGAATGAAACGATTCCGGTTTATTGCATTGCTTCTTCTCTTGCTTGCGCTTGCCTGCACAATCCCGCAGGAAGCGGAGGTGACGGATACGCCTGCGCCGACAGAGCAGCCGTCCGCAACGCCGGAAGAGGTTGCGTTCAAAACGCCGGAAACCGACACGATCGTTTATAACATGCCGACTCCCACCCCTGCGCCGACGCTTCCGCCGACGCCGGAACCCACGCCCGAGCCGACGCCGACACCCCCGCCCCCGCCGCTTGCGGGGATCAAAATCGGGCTCGACCCGGGACATCAGCAGCGCGCGAATTTCAATCCGGAGCCGATCGCGCCGGACGAAACAAAGACCAAGATGAAATGCTCCACCGGTACGCGCGGCATCGCGACCGGGATCTATGAATACGAGGTAAATCTGAACGTCGCGCTGAAGCTCAAAACGCTGCTGGAGGAATGCGGCGCGGAAGTCGTGATCACGCGGACGACGAACAGCGTGAATATCAGCAACCGCGAACGCGCGGAGCTGTTCAACGAAGCGGAGGTCGACCTTGCGATCCGGCTGCACTGCAACGGAACGGACGATCCGAGCGTGCGCGGCGCGTTCATGCTGCTGCCGAACAAGGAACGTACGGCGTTCTATAACGAGAACGTACGCGCGGCGTCGGCGATCATCGAACAGTACTGCGAGGAGACCGGTCTTTCCTTGCAAAAGCGCAACGGCATCACGTACAGCAGCGAGCAAACGGGCTTCAACTGGTGCACGCGACCGATCGTTTGTATAGAAATGGGGCATTTGAGCAACGAATCGGAAGACTTGCTCTTGACGAACGACACTTTTCAGGATAAGATGGCATTTGGGATCTTAATGGGCGTTCTTGCGTATTTCGATCCACAAGCCTCAGAAGGAGGAAATCCATGAATAAACCGATCTGCGTACGGTCTGAGGTCGGAAAGCTCAAAACCGTCATGCTGCACTGCCCGGGCGCGGAGCTCGAAAACCTGATGCCGGACTATCTCGCGCGGCAGCTGTTTGACGACATTCCGTATCTCGTTCACGCAAAGGAAGAGCACGACCAGTTTGCAAAGACGCTCCGTGACTGCGGCGTTGAGGTGCTGTATCTCGACACGCTCCTGAAGGAAGCGATCGAGGCGGCGGACGCGAAGGACGAGCTCATCTGGGAGTACATCCGCGAAGCGAATATCGCGGCGGAAGGCGCCGAACAGGCGGTCAACGAGTATCTGTCCGCACAGCCGCTCGATAAGCTCATCCAGATCCTGGCGGGCGGCGTCCGGAAGAGCGACATCCCGAAGGTCGAGAAGCGTCATCTGGTGGATTTCACCGACGACAAATACCCGTTCTACGTCGATCCCATGCCGAACCTCTATTTCACGCGCGATCCGTTCATGAACGTCGGCGACGGCGTGCTGATCTCGCGCATGGCGAACGAGGTCAGAAGACGTGAAACGCTGTTTGCAAAGTACATCTTCAAGTATCATCCGGTCTATAAATGGGTGCCGAAATACCACGACCGCACCGACGTGCATTCTCTGGAGGGCGGCGACTGCCTCGTGCTCTCGCCCGAGACCGTGGCGTTCGGCATGTCGCAGCGCACGAGCGCGCAGGCGGTCGAGCTGGCGGCGAACCGTCTGATCGGCGAGCGCACCGGGATCCAGTCGATCCTTGCGGTCGATATCCCGAAGGTCCGCGCGTTCATGCACCTCGACACCGTTATGACGATGGTCGACGTCGATTCGTTCGTCGTGCATCCGAACATTCTCCGCACGATGCGCGCGTTCCGGCTTTCTAAGCCCGACGGCAGACAGATCCGGATCGAAGAGGACGCGCGTCCCCTCGTTGAGGTCTTCTCCGACGCGTTGGGCCGCAAGGTCCGCTTCATCGAATGCGGCGGCGCGAGCGAGATCGACGCGGCGCGCGAGCAGTGGAACGACGGCGCGAACACGCTGTGCGTGGCGCCCGGCGAGGTCATCACCTATTCGCGCAACTATGTTACCAACCGCATTCTCAGAGAGAACGGCATCACCGTTCACGAGATCCCGTCCGCGGAGCTCTCGAGAGGACGCGGCGGTCCGCGCTGCATGAGCATGCCGTTTGTCCGCGAACCCATTACGAAATAAGAAACCCAAAAATATCACATACAGAAAGGAAACACATTATGTTCCAGGGAAGAAACTTTCTCACGCTGCTCGACTACACACCCGATGAGATCCGCCAGCTTCTGAAGCTTGCGCATCAGGTCAAGGCCGAAAAGAAACAGGGCATTTTCCCGAAGCGCATGGCGAACAAGAACGTCGTGCTGCTGTTCGAGAAGACCTCCACCCGTACCCGCTGCGCGTTTGAGACCGCGGCATACGACGAGGGCGCGAACGTCACGTTTTTGAGCAACAGCCAGATGGGCAAGAAGGAATCGCTCGAAGACACCGCAAAGGTGCTCGGCAGATTCTATGACGGCATCGAGTTCCGCGGCTTCAAGCAGGAGACCGTCGAGCTGCTCGCCAAGTACAGCGGCGTTCCGGTATGGAACGGCCTTACGGACCTCTATCATCCGACGCAGGTCCTTGCGGACTGGATGACGATCGAAGAGCACGTCAAAAAGCCGCTCCATGAAGTCAAGTTCGTGTACGTCGGCGACGCGCGCAACAACATGGGCAATTCCCTGATGATCGGCTGCGCCAAGATGGGCATGCACTTTGTCGGCATCGCGCCGAAAGCCCTGTTCCCCTCCGAGGAGCTTGTCAACCGCATGCGCGAGCTCTGCAAGGAGACCGGCGGCAAGATCGAGCTTTCCGATTCGATCGACGCGGTCAAGGGCGCGGACGTCATCTACACCGACGTTTGGGTTTCCATGGGCGAGGAAGCGCAGTTTGAAGAGCGCATCCGTCTCCTCGAGCCGTACCGCGTGACCATGGACATGCTCAAGAAGACCGGCAATCCGGACGTCATCTTCGAGCACTGCCTGCCGTCCTTCCACGACCTCGAGACGAGCGTCGGCAAGGACATCTACGATCGCTTCGGTCTCAAAGAAATGGAAGTAAGCGACGAGGTCTTCCGCAGTAAGCACAGCGTCGTGTTCGACGAAGCGGAGAACCGCATGCACACGATCAAGGCGGTCATGGTCGCCACGATGTCCGACACGCTGGACAAATAATAATCGCATAGCAAAAACCGCCCTGTCCGGGCGGTTTTTTGTTTTCGGGGATCAGAATGCGTTTTCAAGCGTAAAGCTCAACGGATAGTGCTCGTCCTTTTCAAGCGGTTCGCTCTTGCCGATCGCGTAGGTTTTCACATCGATCGACCGCGCCAGCGGGTCAAACGTCAGCACGCGATACGCGTACGATTTCCCCTGCCGGTTCAGCATCATCATATGCACGGTGCGGTCCGCTTCGCCGTCGCCGTCGTCATCATAGGTCATCGCCGCCATCGACGAATCGCGCGAATGTCCGCAGAGCACCAGCCGGACGCTCGGATGCGGCGCGACGATATTGTTCTCGAGATACCGTGAGTTCGGAAACACCGTGCCGTCCGGCTTCAGCATCGCATGCGTAAGCAGGATGCAGGGCGTGTCGGGATACTGTTCGAAAACGCTCTCGATCCATGCGCGCTCGCCGGACGTTTTTCCGCAGTCCCAGCCGACGCCGAGCAGCAGCAGCTCGATCCCGCCCTCGCCGAGCAGGATATAATACATCTTTCCGCCTTCATAAACCTGCTCCGCGGGGAGCTTTGCCACGAAGGGACGCGCAAGGTACGGATCGTATTTCTGCACCTTGACGCCGATGTCGTGGTTTCCCGCGACCGGATAGAACGGCAGATCGTCCGCGAACGCGTTGAGACAGCGATCGAAGTTTTCCCATTCCCAATCCTTGAAGCCGTTGTCGACGACGTCGCCGGTGTGCACGACGGCGGCGATATGCTCCGGCTCCCGCCGCGCCGCGATCTCTGCGCCGAGCGTTTCAAGCATTTCCGGATGCCCGTAGGAAAGCGCCTGCGTGTCCGCCAGCCAGACAATGCCGAACGGCGTCGGAACGGGCGTCGGGCTCGGAGTCGGAGTCGGGGTCGGCGTTGGCGTCGGCGTGGGCGTCGGCGTAGGCGGCAGCGTCTGGACCGGCGTATTGACCGGTTCGATCACGATCTCTTCAACGGGTTCCTCTGTCGGCGCAGGCGTAATCGCGGGGGACGCTTCAACCTCCGGCGCGGGCGTACCCATGCCGCCGCAGCCAAGCAGCAGACCGAAAGCAAGCAGCAGGCAAACGGCGCGCAGTCTTTTCCGCATGTTTCATACCTCCCGACAAATTCTGCCCCATTATAGCACATTCCCTTTCGTTTCGCAACGCATGAAAAAAAACGTAAACGATTGACCGGCGTGATTGATATCGCGCGCGGTTCATGCTACAATGATAAAAAGCGGCAAAAATCGCACCGAAGGGAACCAGACCATGAACATTTATGTTGCGCTGACGCTGTTTTCACTCGTCGTTATCGTTTACTGGGTCATATCGGACCTGTTCACCATGCTGTTCCGTTTCACGGGGCTGCCCGCCGAGCGGGCGCGGTTCCAGGTCATCTCGCTTCTCACCGGCTGCGGCTTCACCACGCGCGAAAGCGAGCTCCTTCTGACCAGCAAATCGAGACGGCGTCTCGCCCGCGTCACGATGCTCTTCGGATACGTGTTCAACATCACCATCGTATCCATGCTGATCAACGTTCTCCTCTCGATCAATCTGGACAACATGACGAACCTGTTCAGCGTTCTGATCCCGATCCTTGCCGCCGTGATCATCATCATCTTCATGCGCGTGCCGAAGATCCGCGCGTGGGGCGACCGCTTCATCGAACGATTGGCGGGACGCGTCACCCGCACCAAGGACGTCAACACCCTGCTTCTTTTAGACTATCTCGGCGAAGACTCGATCGCACAGGTCACGCTCTATGAGGTTCCGGAGCCGTTCCGCGAAAAGTCGCTTGCGAAGACCGGGCTTCGCGCCGATTACAATATTATGGTCATGCTGATCGAAAAGCCCGGCAAAAAACCGGTCCCTGCAGGCGCAAAGACCGTTATGGAAGCGGGCGACAAGGTGACCGTGTTCGGAGACTACAAAAAGATTGCGGACGTTTTCGACGCAAAGGAGCGCTTCTCCGAGGAGAACTGACCCATGATCCGGAAAATCACAAGAGAGGAAGCTGCGGCGTTTTCGTTTTCGAACGACGCCGAGGCGATCACATTCCGCAAAATGCGGCAGCTTCTTCGCGTGCCCGAAGCGCTGTGCCTTACGGACGGCAAGGATCTGCTGTTCGTGCGCACGGGGCAGGGCTTTCCTGCGTGGATCTACACCCGGCGCGGCATTTCGGACGAGACGCTTTCCGAGCTTGCCGCGTCGCTTTGCGTTCTCAAGGAGGCGCATAACCTCTCCGGCGTCATCGGTCGCGCAAGCCTTGTCCGCTATCTGGAGCTTGCGCTCCCCTTTCCCTCCGAACGCCGTTTGCCGCTGACCGCGTATCTCTGTGAAAAGCCGAATCTGTTTTCCGCCGAAGGCGAACGCATTCCCGCCGGCGCGCTCGACCCCGCTCTTTGCGGCGAGATCCTTGCCCAGCTCGGCGAACAGGCAAAGGAGCCTATTCCCGTCCCCGCCCGCCTTGCCGCCGGAACGGATTTCTGCGAATGCCCCGACGCGTATGGATGGTGCATAAACGGTACACTTGTTGCGCTGGTGCGGTTCCACGAGCGCAAGGACGGGCTTGCCTACATCGGCTCCGTGGTGACGGACGCAAAGCACCGCGGGCACGGCTACGCCAAGGCGCTGGTCAGCTCGGTCTGCGCGGACGCGCATGAACGCGGCGAACGCACGATGCTCTATGCCGACACGGGCTACGCGCCGTCCAACGCCCTCTACCGTTCGATCGGCTTTACCGAAGCGGGACGTCTGATCGGATTTGACTTGATCTGATATGTACCAAATTTGGTACACCCATATGCAATAGAAAGCCTGTCCCAATTTTGGGATAGGCTGTTTCTTTATCCCTGCAGTCCGCGGGACTGGCGGTCCATATCCTCGATGACGACGTCGTAGATCTCGCCCAGACCTGCGCAGTATGCGAGCACCTTCCACGGCTCGTTCGTATGGAAATGGATCTTGATCGTTTCGGGTCCGCCGACCGCCAGGAGACAGTCGCCCTCGAAATTGTTCAGGAAATAATCGCGGATCGCGTCCTCGTCGAGGTCGGTCCCGTCGATCAGCATCTGTGTGTCGTACTTGAATTCCAGCATATTCATTCTCCTTGATTAAATGTCCCCGCGGAGCCCGTAGACGACGATGCCGACGCACTCGCGCAGGAAGTTGTTGATGCGGATGTACCAGACGTCCGGCGCGGCAATGCCGGCGGCGTCGATCCCCGCTTTCTTTGCCACGCGTCCCGCGCGGAAGACGTGAAAATCGGTCGTGACAAAGGCGATCGAAGCGTTTTCGCCGAGGGTTTCGCCGATCAGCTTCTTCGAGAACGCAAAGTTTTCAAGCGTGCTCGTCGCCTTGTCCTCAACGAGGATGCGGCTTGCGTCGATCCCCTTGCGCTCAATGAGGTATTTTTGCATGGCGGACGCTTCGGTGACGCTCTCGCCGTCGCCCTGTCCGCCGGAAACCACGCAGACCGTGTCCGGATGCGAATCGAGGTAGTCCGCCGCCGTGTCGAGGCGGTTCGAAAGCACCCACGTCACGCGGTCGCCGTGCACCGCCGCGCCTAAAACGATCAGCGCATCCGCGTCCACCTTGTCCGCGCGCTTTGCCGCCGTGCCCATCAGGATACCCATAACAAGCAGCACCGTCACGCCGACGGCATAACAGCCGAGCAGGAACCACTTGACGAACGCGGGAAATCC
Organism: uncultured Clostridia bacterium; assembly: GCA_947168855.1. Classification (GTDB taxonomy): domain Bacteria; phylum Bacillota; class Clostridia; order Christensenellales; family CAG-138; genus UBA3792. The sequence goes on along the minus strand of CAMVNO010000004.1, from coordinate 232,370 downwards.
ATGGTCCATATGGTGCATAAACACACCAAGCAGCAGAAGCGGCAAGCCGAGGATGGCGGGCAGGATCACGCCCAAATTGAAATTCGACAGCATGGACACGAGCAGCGTATCCAGTACCAAAAATGCACCAACTATGATACAGACAATACGAAGCACTTTCATGGTTTCCTCCTTTCGGACAGGATCAGCATATCACGCGGTTATAACCGGAATGCGTCAGAACGGTAAAGATTTCCGGAAACGGGCGGATGATATCCGCCCCTACAGCAAGAATCAATCGTAGCGGAGGGTATCACCCTCCCGCTTTTCTGTCACTCCACCCCGAGCGCGCGGCGGAGGAACTGACCGGTGTAGCTGTGTTCACAGGCTGCGACCTCTTCGGGCGTGCCGGTCGCGATCACCGTGCCGCCGTCGTCGCCGCCCTCCGGACCGAGGTCGATGATATGGTCCGCCGTTTTGATGACGTCGAGGTTGTGCTCGATCACGATGACCGTGCTGCCGGAATCTGCAAGCCGGTTCAGGATCTCCAGAAGCCGCTTGACGTCGTGCGTGTGCAGGCCCGTGGTCGGCTCGTCAAGCACATAGAGCGTTCTGCCCGTATCGCGGCGCGATAGCTCCGTCGCAAGCTTCACGCGCTGCGCTTCGCCGCCGGAAAGCGTGGTCGAAGGCTGCCCGAGCTTGATGTAGCCGAGACCCACGTCGTCGAGCGTTTTCAGGATCTTTTTGATGCTCGCATGCTGCGCAAAGAACGGCAGCGCCTCCTCCACCGTCATGTCGAGCACGTCGTAGATGTTCTTGCCCTTGTAGCGCACCTCGAGCGTTTCGCGGTTATAGCGCTTGCCGTGGCAGACCTCGCACGGAACGTACACGTCCGGCAGAAAGTGCATCTCGATCTTGACGATGCCGTCGCCCTTGCAGGCTTCGCAGCGTCCGCCCTTGACGTTGAAGCTGAACCGCCCGCTCGTGTAGCCGCGGAGCTTTGCGTCCGGCGTGGTCGCGTACAGCGCGCGGATGAGATCGAAGAGCCCGGTATAGGTTGCGGGATTCGACCGCGGCGTGCGTCCGATCGGGCTCTGGTCGATGTCGATGATCTTGTTGAGATACTCGATCCCGTCGATGCCGTCGTGGTCCTTGGCGCGGACCTTGGCACGGTTCAGATCGTGCAGCAGGCGCTTTTTCAGCACCTCGTTGACGAGCGAGGACTTACCGGAGCCGGATACGCCGGTCACGCAGATGAACTTGCCGAGCGGGAAATCGACCGTGATATTCTTGAGGTTGTTCGCCCTTGCGCCGCGCACGGTGAGCGTTTTGCCGCTGCCCGGACGCCGCGTTTCGGGAACGTGGATGGTGCGTTTATGACTCAGGTATTGCCCGGTCAGCGAGTTTTCGCATGCCATGACCTCCTCGGGCGTACCCGCCGCCATGATCTCGCCTCCGTGCACGCCGGCGCGCGGACCGATGTCGACGATGAAGTCTGCGGCGCGCATGGTCTCCTCGTCATGCTCGACGACGATCAGCGTGTTGCCGAGATCGCGAAGTCCCTTCAGGGTTTCGAGCAGCTTTGCGTTGTCGCGCTGATGGAGACCGATACTGGGCTCGTCGAGGATATAGAGCACGCCGACCAGCCCGCTGCCGATCTGCGTGGCGAGCCGGATGCGCTGGCTTTCGCCGCCGGACAGCGTCGCCGCCCCGCGGGACAGCGTGAGGTAATTCAATCCGACGTTGACGAGGAAGCCGAGCCTTGCGTCGAGCTCCTTTAAAATCGCCGCGGCGATCGTCTGCTGCGTGGGCGTCAGCGTCAGATTGCCGAGAAATTCTCGCGAGCGTCGGACGTTCATGTCGCAGAGGTCGGCGATGTTGATCCCGCCGACGGTGACGGCGAGCGACGTGGGCTTTAAGCGCTTCCCCTTGCAGTCCGGGCACGGGATGTGCGCCATGTAGCTTTCGATGTCCGCCTTTGCCCAATCGCTCTGCGATTCGCGGTACCGCCGCTCCATGTTCGGCACGATGCCCTCAAACGTCGCCAAAAAGTGTCCGCCGCCGAAGCTGCGCTCGTACTGCACGTCCATCTTCTCCTTGGTGCCGTACAGCAGCGCGTTCCGTCCCGCTTCGGGAATGTCCGCAAACGGCGTGTCCATCGTAAAGCCGAAATGCCGTGCGATCGCCTCATAATACATATCGGAAAAGACGTTATTCGAGCCGCTCTTCCAGCCCGGCGCAACGATCGCGCCTGTGTTCAGCGACAGCGATTCGTCCGGCACGACCAGACCGGGATCGATCTTCATCTGTTCGCCGAGACCCAGACACGTCGGGCACGCGCCGAACGGGTTGTTGAACGAAAACGCGCGCGGCGCGAGCTCTTCGAGCGCGATGCCGCAGTCCGGACAGGCGTAGTTCTGGGAAAACAGCGTCTCTTCCCCGTCCTGCACCGCGACAATCGCAAGGTTCTGCCCGAGCGCGAACGCGTGTTCCAGCGATTCGGTAAGCCGGCTTTCCACGCCCTCCTTCAGCACGATGCGGTCGATGACTGCTTCGATCGTGTGCTTTTTCTGCTTGTCGAGCGCCGGCGCCTCTTCGATCGGATATACCTCGCCGTCGACGCGCACACGCACATAGCCCTCGCGCTGCAGCCGCTCAATGACCTTCACATGTTCGCCCTTGCGCCCGCGGATGCACGGCGCCAGGATCGAGAGGCGGCTGCCGAGGGGCAGCGTCATGACCTGATCCACGATCGTGTCGATGGACTGGCGTTCGATCACTCTGCCGCAGTTCGGACAGTGCGGAATGCCGCAGCGCGCATAGAGAAGACGCAGGTAGTCGTAGATCTCCGTGACCGTGCCGACCGTCGAACGCGGGTTGTGTCCCGTGCTCTTCTGGTCGATCGAGATCGCAGGCGAAAGCCCGTCGATGCGGTCGACGTCGGGCTTGTCCATCTGTCCGATGAACATGCGCGCATACGAAGAAAGGCTCTCAACATAGCGCCGCTGCCCCTCCGCGTAGATCGTGTCGAAGGCGAGCGAGGACTTGCCCGAGCCGGAAACGCCCGTCATCACCACGAGCTTGTTGCGCGGGATGACGAGGTCGATGTTTTTGAGGTTGTGCTCCCTTGCGCCGTAGATGCAAAGGTCCTGATCTTTTCGTTCCATATCACTTATGACAGACCGAGACGATCGCCTGCGCCGAGATGCACAGACCCTTCCCCTCGTCGTTCATTCCTTCCGTTGTCGTCGCCTTGACCGAAACCGCTTCCGGCGAAATGCCGAGGTCCGCCGCGATCGTCCGCGCGATCTCATCCCGGTACGGCGCCAGCTTCGGGCGCTGACAGATGACCGTCGCGTCGACGTGCGACACGACCATGTCCCGTTTTTGCACCAGCTCGTTGACGTGTTTCAGCAGAAGACGGCTTGAGATCCCTGCGTACTGCGGGTCGGTGTCGGGAAAGAGCTTGCCGATGTCGCCGAGCTTCAGCGAGCCCAGGATCGCGTCCATGATCGCGTGCAGCAGCACGTCCGCGTCGGAGTGACCCAAAAGCCCCTTTTCGAACGGGATCTCCACGCCGCCGAGGAAGAGCTTTCGCCCCTCAACGAGCCGGTGCGTGTCGAACCCGATCCCGTACGTCGGCGGATCAAGTCTTGAAAGCGCCCATGCCCAGTCCTCCGCCGTCGTCAGCTTGCGGTTCAGTTCGCTGCCGGGAACGAAGCGCACCGCGCCGAACAGCTTTGCGTACAGCGTGGCGTCGTCGGTGGCAGATTCGCCCCGTTCGTACGCCGCGCGGATCTCCGAGAGCCGGAACGTCTGCGGCGTCTGCATCCGGAAAAGCGTATTCCGGTCGAGCGTTTCGACCGTGCCGTCGCCGAGCCGCATGACCGTGTCGGTCACGGGGATCGCCGCAGCGCCGGAGCCGTATTGTTTTGCCGATTCGATGCTCGCCTTTACGATCGCGGGGCTTATGAAGCAGCGCGCCGCGTCGTGGATGACCGCCACGTCGCCGGACGCCGCTTTTAACCCGTTCCGAACCGAATCGGTCCGCTGTTCGCCGCCCGGTACGACGGTGAACGGCACGGGCACGGACAGATTCGCGACGGTCCGTTCGCTCTCGCCGCTCACGACGAATACGAGCGAATCGCAACCGCCCGCCACGAGCGCGTCCATCGAGCGCTCGATCGCGGTCTTGCCGCAAAGGGGCGTATTCAGCTTATCGAAGCCCATGCGGGACGATGTGCCCGCGCAGAGCAGGATCCCGCAGGCGCTCACGATTCTCCTCCCGAGAGTACGGTATAGAGCGAATCCGCGTCCTCCTTGCGCACGACCTCCGGCGTCTTTTCGACGCGGCACAGCATGTGCTTGCCGCCGAGCAGGATGTCGATCGTGTCGCCCGGCTTGACCTCGGAAGCGGGTTTTGCCACCTTGCCGTTGATCGAAACGCGCCCCGCGCCCGCCGCTTCGTTCGCAACGGTGCGCCGCTTGATGATGCGCGAAACTTTGAGCCACTTATCGAGCCGCATTTTTAACCTCCGAACGGCGTAAAGCCGAATCCCAGTGTCTTGGTAAGCTGCAGAATCAGCACAACGATTCCGAGCGCGCCGGTGTAGATCGCAAAGCCGAGCAAGCCCTTTTTCGTGATCAGCCGGATCATGAAGCGCACCGCAAAATATCCCGAGATCGCCGCAACGAGCATCGAAAGGATCATCGCGGCGCCGAACGTAAAGTCGACCGTGAACGCCGCGGGCTCCTTGATCATCTTATAGAGCTCCAGCACGAGTCCGCCGAGGATCGCCGGGATCGAAAGCAGGAAGGAGAAATCCGCCGCGCTCTTGCGGTCAAGCCGCATGCCCAAAGCGCCTGCGATCGTCGAGCCGGAACGGGAAACGCCGGGCAGCACGCCGATCGCCTGCATCCCGCCGATCACCAGCGCGTCGGTCCAGCGCATCGTCTTGATCGACTTTGTCGCCTTTCTTCTGCGGCACATCAGCTCGCTGAGCGTCAGAAAGATCGCGGTGAGAAGGAAGCTGAAGCCCACGAAATTGCCCTCGTCGAGCCACTTGTCGAGCGCGTCGAATTTCTTCAGGATCAGCGCGAAAACAACCGTCGGAAGCGTTGCGATGATCAGATGCAGCGTCAGCTTCTGGATCGGGTGTCTGAGGATCGACAGCACCTGCTCCCGATAAACGAACAGCACCGCGATCAGCGTCGCAACGTGCAGCATGATCGTGAAAAAAGAACCGAAATACCCCTCGCCGACTGCGCCGCTCGTCAGCTTGGAAATCAAAAACAGATGACCCGAGCTGGACACCGGCAAAAATTCACAGAGTCCCTGTACCAGACCCAGCAGGATCGCAATCAGAAAAACCATAAGTACCTCCGATAAATCTCTGATTCTATCATACTATGAAATACCGAAAAATACAATAGATGCGAGGTGATTTCATGCTTTGCTACTGGATTCTGAGACTGCCGGGAGGCGCTCCGGCGGGACTTGTGCGCGTGCAGAACGACCGTGTGCTGCTGAAGCCGACCGTGTCGATCCCAGGAACATTCACGCTGTTCTCCGCCGCATCCGCCGTGCCGATCCTGCCCGAAACCGAGACGCCGCTGCCTCGCGCGGAGGCGCTGATCGGCATGGACGGAGACCGTATGACCTGCTACGCCTCCGCCGAAGGCGCCGCGCCGATCGCCTCCTATCGCAAAAGAATGTCCCAATTATGCACCAATAAGGAGCCGGAGCCCGCAAAGGAAGCGGTATCCGAGCAAGCTATACCGAAAATAGCCCATGTAGAGACGGAAAAGGCGGAATCTGTGGCGGATACGGCGGAATCCGAGGACGATATATCCCAATTTAACACCATGTATATGGATAGTATCTCCGATTCCGCCCGGGAAACGCAGGCGTTTTCGCTGCTTTTGCAGCGGGCGAACGCTTTTTATGCCGCATATGAAGGGGATCCCGCCGAAGACCTGGTGCATAATAAGGACAGCAAAACAGAGGAGCAAGGCGGGATCGAGCTCTTTTCGCAGGAGTTTCCCGGCGCGCGATGGCGATATGTGGACGGCTCGGATATTCTGCCGCATTACGAGGGGACCTGGCGGCAGCCGAACGGGGCGACGCTGCACATTCTTGCGGTGCGGGGACACGCCGCGCCGCGTCCCCCGAGAGCGCTCCTCGGATTCACGCGGTTTCTGCGCGATCGCGACGGCACAGGGTATTGGCTGCGGATGACGCCGCTCGGGTAACAGGAAAGCCCCTTCGTTCATTACGCGAAGGGGCTTTTGAGGCGCGGCGCGCATCTGGAGAATGAGGGGATAATCGCGCCGTCTCGGCCGGGGTGGCCGGCCTCTGTGCCGTACGGTTTGAGAATCATCAAGCAAAACCGCCGGCAAACCGATCCGATGTACAAAAAAATCGAACACCGTGTTGATTTATTATTTAATATATATTATTATAGTATAGGAGAATGCCTGTTTCAATCGACAATTATCCGGATTCCTGTCGGATTATGCGGTTTTTTTGTAAAAAAGGCAACAGAACGGAGGGCAATCATGAAAAATCCGGAACATCGCGTTCAGTTGACAAAACGGCGGCTGCGTGACGCGCTGATGACGCTTCTGGCGGACAAGCCGCTGCGCAGCATCACCGTCAAGGAACTCTGTCAGATCGCAAACCTGAACCGCGGCACGTTTTACGCGCACTATGCGGACGTTTACGACCTGATGAATCAGATCGAAGCCGAGATGAAAGCCGGCTTCTTTGCGGCGCTGGAGCCGATGCTTTCCGCCGCCGGGCAGCTTACGCCGCCGAAGGTGACGAAGAAGGTCTTTGAATGCATCGAGGCAAACGCGGACCTGTGCCGCGTTACGATCGGACCGTACGGCGACAAGGAGTTTGCGCGCAGACTGCTCCGCGAAAGCAAATCCGACATTATCCAAAGCTACCGGTTGTGCTTTCCGAACGCCGACGAATGGCAGATCAACGCGTATTACACATTCGTCTCCGGCGGCTGCTTCGCGCTGATGGAGCGCTGGATCCGCGAGGGCATGGTCGAAAGCCCCGAAACGCTTGCCAATGCGGCGGAACGGATCATGGAATGCGGCGTTGCTTTTCTGCAATAGGAGTTTTTCATGCAGTTTACAGATTACATCTTTGATCTTTATGGCACGCTTGCCGACGTCTGCACGGACGAATCTCCCGCCGTGTTCTGGGAGGGCGCGGCGCGGGACGCCGAAGACTTCGGTGCGCAATACACAGGCGACACCCTGCGCGCGGAATATCTGGCGCTCTGCGCAGACGAGGTGCGCAAAAGAGCGGCGACGCTCAGGGAGGTGCCGGAGGCGTATATCGAGCCGGAGCTTTTGAATGTGTTCCGGCGACTTCTTTCCCTGCGCGGCGCGGAAGAGGCGCAGGCGGTATCGCTGGCGGCGGCATTTCGCCGCCGGTCGACGCTGTGGCTCCGTCCCATGCCGCACGCGCCGACCGTGCTGGACGCGCTGCGTGCACGCGGCGCGCGCACGTTTCTGCTGTCCAACGCGCAGTCGTGTTTCACGCTGGACGAGCTTGATGCGCTCGGGCTTGCGGACAGGTTCGACGGGATCCTTTTATCCTCGGACGCGGGCATGAAAAAGCCGTACCGCGGGCTCTTTGAACTGCTCCTTTCCCGATACGGAATCGACCGCAAAACCGCGGTCATGGTCGGAAACGACGCCGTTGCGGATATCGGCGGCGCGGACGCGGCGGGGTTGTACAGCAGGTATTATCACACATGGCAGTCCGGCGCGCATCCGCTTTCGCTTCCCGAAACGTGCCGCGAGATCCCCGATCTCTCCGCGCTGATACAATAAAAAACTCCGCATTCCGCGGAGTTTCGGACCGTTGTTCCCGTTACTTCCTGATCAGCGTCATTTCGCCGGAAGCGTCCTTGATCGTCAGCGTGTCGCCGTTGAGCTTGAAGATCTCCCTCTCCTCGTCCAGATAGACGAAGCTGCCGCTGATCTTGTATGTGCCCTCAAGCAGCGTGAAGCCCATCGCCGTCCACTTATAGTGATCGTTCTCATCAAACGTCATCGTAGAGCCGATCAGCATCTCACCGCCGTCTACTTTTGCTTCCGTCACTTCCCATGTGCCGATCAGGCTTTCCTTGGAAAGACCGCCGCCGCACGCAGCGAAGGACAGCAGCAGAATCGCCGCCATCAGTACCGCAATTGTTTTTTTCATCATAATATCCTCCTCTGATCGTTGCAGTCACAGTATAATCGACTTTGCGTTTTGTTTCAATCCGGAATGGAAAAGGAGCTTTTCAGCTTCTTTCATTGATCGGTTCTTATTTCTTCTTGAAGATCATCATTTCGCCTTCGAGCGAGATATGAAGCTCCTTGTCTACGATCTTGAATTCGGCGGGAGATTCGTCGATGACGATCTGGTTGTCCTTGATCTGATAGTTAAATTCGGTGACTTCCTCTTCTTCGCCCATAGCGGAGATCATTTTGCCCGTGCCGTCCTCATGGAACTCAAGGATCATGGACATGCCGAACAACTTCATCATAGCGACAGCCTGTTTGGTTTCCTCGCCCTCTGCGTCGTCGAGTTCCCAGCTGCCGATGATCGCCGTTGAGAGATCCGCGGGCGTTCTGTTGCAGGCAACCAGTGAAAGCGCCATCAGTGCGACCAAAAGGATTGCAATAAGCTTTTTCATTATCATTACCTCCTGTTTTTTAGCTGAAACAGCAGTTCATTATACCCGAAAAAACGGCGGGCTGTCAATGTTTTCATGGGTTTTGGCAATTACACGGCGGCTCGCATAACGCCGGATGCCGTTTTGCGGCAACACAAAAGGGAGTCCGGAGACTCCCTTTTTGATTTGTTTCGAATTACTCGATGATGCTTGCGACGACGCCGGAAGCAACCGTTCTGCCGCCTTCACGGATTGCGAAGCGGAGACCCTGTTCCATTGCGATCGGCGTGATCAGCTGGATTTCCATGCGGATGTTGTCGCCCGGCATGACCATCTCAACGCCTTCCGGCAGCGTGATCGTGCCCGTAACGTCGGTCGTTCTGAAATAGAACTGCGGACGGTAACCGGAGAAGAACGGGGTGTGACGGCCGCCCTCTTCCTTCGTCAGAACGTACACCTCAGAGTTGAAGTGCGTGTGCGGATGAATGGAACCCGGCTTCGCCAGAACCTGGCCGCGCTCGATCTCGTTGCGCTGTACGCCGCGAAGAAGCAGACCGATGTTGTCGCCCGCGATCGCCTGATCGAGGAGCTTACGGAACATCTCAACGCCCGTGACGACGGTGCTGCGCTTTTCTTCCGTCAGACCCACGATCTCGACGGTGTCGGATACCTTGACGGTACCGCGCTCAACACGGCCCGTTGCAACCGTGCCGCGGCCGGTGATGGAGAAGACGTCCTCAACCGGAAGCAGGAACGGCTTGTCGGATGCGCGCTCCGGCGTCGGGATGTAGCTGTCGACCGCATCCATCAGCTCGAAGATGCACTGGCATTCCGGCGTTTCCTTCGCGATCTTGCCCTCGGTGAGTGCTTCGAGCGCCAGCAGTGCGGAACCGCGGATGATCGGGATATCGTCGCCCGGGAAATCGTAGGAGCTCAGGAGCTCTCTGATCTCCATCTCGACGAGCTCGAGGAGCTCTTCGTCGTCGACCTGGTCGACCTTGTTCATGAAGACGATGATGTACGGTACGCCGACCTGACGGGCGAGCAGGATGTGCTCACGGGTCTGGGGCATCGGACCGTCTGCCGCAGAAACGACCAGGATCGCGCCGTCCATCTGCGCAGCGCCCGTGATCATGTTCTTGACGTAGTCCGCGTGGCCCGGGCAGTCAACGTGCGCATAGTGACGCTTCGCAGTTTCATACTCAACGTGCGCCGTGTTGATCGTGATGCCGCGCGCCTTCTCTTCGGGCGCCTTGTCGATTTCGTCGTAACGCATTGCGACCGCTTCGCCCTGCTGTGCCAGCGCCATGGTGATCGCCGCAGTCAGCGTCGTCTTGCCATGGTCTACGTGTCCGATCGTGCCGATGTTTACATGCGGCTTGGTACGTTCGAATTTTGCTTTTGCCATTGGTAGTTCTCCTTATAAAAATATTGGTTTTATTTCTTACCCGCAGAGCCTGCAATGGCAGCGGGCCGACCGTTATCATGTCGGTGACGCCGAAGCCGAGGTTTCGGCTTTTGGAGCGGGTGGCGGGAATCGAACCCGTATAGCCGGCTTGGGAAGCCGGTGCTCTGCCACTGAGCTACACCCGCATGCCTCCATGATAACGCATCTATTTTACTTGCTTTTTTTGCAATTGTCAACGGATAAAAACGGGATTTGCCCGCCTTTTTCGCATAAACTCCACTATGAAACGATCTTTGCTGCTGCTTTTGTCCTGTTTCTTTCTCAGCTGCACCGCCGTGCAGCCGCCGTGCACGCCGTATACGCTCTCCGCGGAACCGCCGAAGTATTTCGTGATCCTCGATTACGGGCACGGCGGGTTTGACTGCGGCGCGATCGGTCATGATACGGGCGTTGCGGAATCCGAACTGAACCTTCTGATCGGCGAACGGGTCGCAAGAGCGTTGGAGGATCGCGGATGCTTCGTGCTGCGCACGCGCACGGATGCGGACGCGCTTGCCGAAACGAAGCGCGACGATATGGCGCGCCGCGGCGCGATCCTCTGCACCGACGGCGCGGACTGCACCGTTTCGATCCATATGAACAAGTTTTCCGATCGCTCCGTCAAGGGTCCGATGTGCTACTTTCAGGCGGGCTCGGAGGACGGAAAAGCGCTTGCGCAATGCGTGATCGACGCGCTGTGTCTTTCCATCGGACGCGATCCGCGGCTTGCGAACCCCGGCAACAATTTTGTGACGCGCCTCCCCTCCGTGCCGTCCGTGCTCGTCGAATGCGGTTTTTTGAGCAATCCGGAGGACGAGCGCAGCCTTATGGATCCCGCCTATCAGCAGCGAATCGCCGACGGGATCGCGGACGGCGTGATCGCTTTTTTGCAAAAAGAAGATCCCTCCGGTTCGGAGGGACCTTTGGATTGACTGTTCTTATCCGATGTGATCCAAAAAGCCCATATAGGGACGCAGCGCTTCCGGAATGCGGATCGTGCCGTCCTTCTGCAGGTTGTTCTCGAGGAACGCGATCAGCATGCGCGGCGGCGCCACGACCGTGTTGTTCAGCGTGTGCGCGAAGTAGTTGCCCTTTTCCTTGTTCTTAATGCGGATGCCGAGACGGCGTGCCTGCGCGTCACCGAGGTTCGAGCAGCTGCCGACCTCGAAGTACTTCTGCTGCCGCGGGGACCACGCCTCGACGTCGCAGCTCTTGACCTTGAGATCCGCGAGGTCGCCGGAGCAGCATTCGAGCGTGCGCACCGGGATATCGAGCGAGCGGAAGAAATCGACCGTGTTACTCCACAGTTCGTTATAGAGCGTTTTGCTCTCCTCGGGCTTGCAGACGATGATCATCTCCTGCTTCTCGAACTGGTGGATGCGGTACACGCCGCGCTCCTCGATGCCGTGCGCGCCGACCTCCTTACGGAAGCAGGGCGAATAGCTCGTGAGCTTCAGCGGGAGCTTGTCCTCGTCGTGGAAGGTGTTCATGAAGCGTCCGATCATGCTGTGCTCGGAGGTGCCGATGAGATAGAGGTCCTCGCCCTCGATCTTGTACATCATGTTCTCCATCTCGGCAAAGCTCATCACGCCGTCGACGACCGCGGAACGGATCATAAACGGCGGCACGACGTAGGTATAGCCGCGGTCGATCATGAAATCGCGCGCGTAGCTGAGCACCGCGCTGTGTAAGCGCGCGATGTCGCCCATGAGATAATAGAACCCGTTGCCGCTCGTCTTGCGCGCGGAATCGAGGTCGATGCCGGAAAGCCGCTCCATGATGTCCACATGGTACGGGATCTCGAAATCGGGCACGACCGGCTCGCCGAAGCGCTCGATCTCGACGTTTTCGGAATCGTCCTTTCCGATCGGGACCGTCGGGTCGATGATGTTCGGGATCACGAGCATCCTTTTGCGGATCTCGCCCTCAAGAACGGTCTCGCGTTCTTCAAGCTCCGCCATCTCCTTCGCCATCGCGCCGACCTGCGCCTTGGCTTCCTCCGCCTTTTCGCGCTCGCCGTGCGCCATCATCATACCGATGGACTTACTGATCACGTTGCGCTGGTTTCTGAGATAATCGCAGCGGACGTGCGCTTCACGGTATTCCTTGTCGAGCGCCAGAACTTCGTCGACGAGGACGAGCTTGTCGTCCTGAAACTTCTTTTTGATGTTTTCCTTCACGAGGTCCGGGTTTGCCCGGACGAACTTGATATCCAGCATATTACATCCTTTCGGGAGCCGAAAGCCCCAGTAAATTCAATCCGTTTTTGAGCGTCTGCCGTGTCGCGTCGCAAAGCGCAAGGCGCGCCGCGCGAACGACTTCGTCGTCCGCCATGATCCGCTGCTCATAGTAGAAGCGGTTGAAAGCGTTCGCGATCTGCATGATCGAACGCGCGACCACGTACGGCTCATACTTTTCGGCAGCACTTCGCACCGCCTCCGGGAACGCCGCGATCGCCTTGAGAAGCGCCGTGCTTTCGGGATCGTTCAGAAGCGACGCGTCGAACGACGCGGGACGTTCGCCCGCCTTACGCAATACCGAGCAGCTTCTGGCGTGCGTGTACTGCACGTACGGCGCGGTCTCGCCGTCGAAATTCAGCACCTTGTCCCAGCTGAACGTCACGTCCTTGATGCGGGAGTTATACAGCACCGACCAGAGGATCGCGCCGACGCCGACCGCCTCCGCCGCGGAACGCTTGTCCGCAAGGTCCGGACTCTTTTCGCAGATGATGTCGTAGGTCTTTTCGACCGCCGCGTCCAATACGTCGTCGAGGTACAGCACCTTGCCGCCGCGCGTGGAGAACGAACCGCCCTCCATCGAAACCATGCCGAAGTTCACGTGCACGCAGTCCTTGACCCAGTCGCGTCCCATGAGCTCCAGGACCTTGAAGAACTGCTTGAAATGCAGATCCTGCTGATACGCCACAACGTACAGAAGCTTGGTAAAATCGTAGGTCGCTTTTCTGTAGCAGGCGGCGGCGAGGTCGCGCGTGGCGTAGATCGTGCTGCCGTCGCTTTTTACGATGATGCACGGCGGCATGTTCCATTCGGAAAGATCGACGATCTGCGCGCCCTGATCGACCTTCGAAATCCCCTTGTCGCGGAGTTCGTCGATGATCGGCTGCATCTTGTCTTCGTAAAACGCCTCGCCGTTCCAGCTGTCGAACTCAACGCCCATGCGCTTGTACGTCACCTTGACCTCGCGGATCGTGGAGTCCTTCATCTTTTCCCAGAGCATGTGCGCCTCGGGATCGCCCTGTTCGATCTTATGGAACCACGCGCGCGCCGTGTCGTTCAGGGACGGATCCTGCTCCGCCTCCTCATGGAAGCGTACATACAGCGCGACGAGCTCGCGGATCGAGTAATCGTCGACGGGCTTATCCCCCCACAGCTTGTACGCCGTGATCATCTTGCCGAACTGCGTGCCCCAGTCGCCGAGGTGGTTGATGCCGACCGTATGGTAGCCGAGCGCCTTATAAATGCGGTACAGCGCGTTGCCGATCGCGGTAGAAGGCAGATGGTGGAAGCCGAACGGCTTTGCGATGTTGATTGAGCTGTACTCGACGCAGACCGTTTTGCCGCTGCCCTCGGTCGAATGTCCGTAGGCGTCGCCCTCTTTCAGTACGCGGGAAAGCACCGTGTCCGCAACCGCGCCCTTGTCGGTGAAGAAATTGAGGTAAGGTCCGACCGCCTCGCACTTCGTAAAGCCCGCGGGCAGTTCGAGCTTTTCCGCAAGCTCCGCCGCGATCGCGTTCGGCGCCTTGCGCAGCGTTTTGGACAGGCGGAAGCACGGGAACGCGTAATCGCCCATTTCCGTATTCTTCGGGACCTCGATCCAATCGCAAAGCGAAGCCTCGTCGACCCCGCAAAGCGGCGAAAGCGCCGCAGCCAAAATATGCACAGAATCCATAAGCACACTCTCCTTAACCCTTTTATTATAGCAAGACGGAATTGAAAATGGAAGAGGAAAATCCTCTTCCCGCGAAAAAGAAAAGGGACCGTATCAAACGGTCCCACGCTGCAAAGCGTTATGCTTCTTTTTTCGACATAAAGAACGACACGACAAAGCCGAGCGCAAGGCTCAACACCGCGACCGGAACGAACCACCACTGCGCAAGGCTTGCGCCGAAGGCAGGCCCGAAGCATTTCGCCTTCAAAAAGATCGCGTAGGGCGAGGCGAGCATCAGCGCAAGGATGCCGTAATACGTCGGCGTCGGGTGTTTGTCAAGGAGCCAGCGGATGACCTTCGACACGATCAGAAGTCCCAGAATGATGCCGATCCCGAACGGGATGAGCACCAGAAGATGCGGACCCATCTTCGCGAAGTTCAGCGTCAGCAGGCAGACCACGAAGCTCTTCAGGTGCGTCATGACGCTGTAATAATAGCCGAGCACGAGCATGACCATCGAGCCGGAAATGCCCGGCACGATCATCGTGCCCGCCGCGATAAAGCCGAGCAGCAGCGCAAGAAGCGCGCTCCAGACGCCGTTGTGCAGCGCGTCGACGGCGCGGTACACGGACGTATGCAGCGTTTCGCCGCTGTTCCTTGCCGTCAGCGTCAGAAGACCGTCCTGTTCGATCGCAAGATCAAAGACGTCCTCCGTGCCGAGCGTATAGAATGTCTTCTTGTCGAGACCGCTGCGGAGCTTGTAGCCGTCCTCGGGTTTGCCGAACGTGCCGCCCGCGCTCTTGATCTCCCAGACGGGACGGGACGGATCGCCGTTCTGCACGACGAGCTCCGGCTGCTGTTCGTCCCTAAGAACGATGCGTTCGCCGACGGAAAGCGTGTCGGTCTCGTTCAGGAGCCGGAACGTTTCGTTCGTGTTGTCGTTGAGGTACGGCAGCAGCACCATCAGCGCGATCATGACGAGCGCGACGAGGATGTAGCCCGGCTTGACCTTGTGTCCCCTGATCTTTCTGAACAGCATCGGCAGCGAGCCGAGGATCAGTCCCGAGAACAAAAGGATCGTGAAGAACTCGAAATTCGCGAGCAGCCATGTCACGACGAACGACAGCGCGACGACGCCGAGCACGATGCCGACCGCATACGGGATCAGCTTGATGATCGCTGCCCTGCGGCGGGCTTTGTCCTTGGATGTGATGGACACGGCGTCCTCGTAGACGCCGATGGTGAGAAGCATCGAACCGCCGGACACGCCGGGGATGACGATGGCGAGACCGACGAGCGTGCCCTTGAGCACGGCGACGATCCAATTCAGGATTTTCTTAGTCGTATTCATGTTACCATTTTACGGCAGCGCGCCCGTTTCGTCAACCGGATTTGCGATTTTTTGTAATCGGGCGTTTGTTGCAATTTGTTTTTGAAAACGCCTCTTTTTTGACAAACTTGCTTCACAATCGGGGGTTACAATGGTCGCAGACAATCAAAACGGAGGCATTTTTATGGAATACAGAGAACCGAAACGGACAAAACGCGGCGTCGGCGCCTCGGTACTGATTGCGTGCACCGCAATGGCGGTGGTGATCGGGCTCTTCGCGGGCGTGATCCTGATGAACAGCACGATGCAGTACCGGCAGCCGAAGGAAGCCTCCGTCACGGCGCAGCCCGAAACCGCAGCGCCGGTCGTGACCGCATCGGGCGAAACCGCGACCGCGTCCCCCGAAGCAGCGTCCGTTACGCCGGAGCAGGCGAACGTGTCCGCAGGCTTTGCCTATGAGGGGCAGTACACCCGCGCGCAGGTCGTGGAGCTTACCGCGCCGAGCGTCGTCGGCATCGACGGCGTCTTTGAAACGACTATTTCCTACTGGGGACGGACGCAGACCTATGAGCAGCCGGGCAGCGGCAGCGGCGTGATCCTGACCGCAGACGGTTATATCGCCACCTGCGCGCACGTCGTCGACGGCGCAAAAAGCCTGACCGTCACGCTGAACGACGATTCGTCCTATGAAGCGACGATCATCGGGACCGATCCCAGAAACGACCTTGCGATCATCAAGATCGAAGCGGAAGGGCTCACGCCCGCTGCGCTCGGCGACAGCGACATGCTGACCGTCGGCGAGGACGTGATCGCGATCGGCAACCCCTTGGGCGAGCTGCGCGGCACCGCGACGAGCGGGATCGTCTCGGCGGTCAAACGCAGCATCACGGTCGAGGGCACGGACATGGAGCTTATCCAGACGGACGCCGCGATCAGCCCCGGCAATTCGGGCGGCGGGCTCTTTAACGCAAGCGGCAGACTCATCGGCATCGTCAACGCCAAGGTGTCCGACACGAGTGCCGAAGGGCTTGGGTTCGCGATCCCGGTGAACAGCGTCGTCAAGGAGATCAACGACCTTCTGAACTACGGCTACGTGACCGGGCGCGCCGCGCTCGGCGTGTACACACAGAACGTCACGCTGAATAACGGCTACGGCTATTTCACCTTCGGCGGCACGCGCTGTGTGCAGATCACGGAGATCGTTGCGGGCAGCGCTGCGGAAGCCGCAGGGCTCAAAGCAGGCGATCTCATCATGGAGGTCGACGGCAAGGAGATCAGTTCGAACAGCGATCTCAGCGACCTGATCGCCTCCTATAATGCGGGCGACACGGCGACGTTCACGATCCGCCGCGACAGCGAACGGCTGACGATCGACGTTACCTTCGGAGAATACAAGCCGAATAAATGAATATACATATTCTGAAAAAGCGGAGCCTTCGGGCTTCGTTTTTTTGCGGATTGACCCTTGCAAATACACAGGAAGCGTGGTAAAATATATAATCGGTAAAGGAGCTGACAAAGGATGGAAAGCCGCGCATGGACAAACCGCACGACGGGATCGTACCACCCGCTTTCCTTTGCGTACAGATCGGCGCGCGTCTGCCTGTAAAAGGGCTGCGCGCGTTTTTTGTCGGCTGAAAATAAGGAGGAATGGATATGAAACGGAAAGTATTGTCGATCCTGCTTGCCCTTCTGATGGTGCTGAGCCTGGTACCGACGATCCTCGCTCCGCAGACGACGGTCGCGGATGCGCAGCCGATCGATCAGACGATCGTACAGGGCGGCGCGATCCTGCACTGCTTCGACTGGTCGTTCGACGAGATCAGAGCAGCGCTGCCGGACATCAAGGCGGCGGGCTACGCCGCCGTACAGACTTCGCCGGTACAGCCGCCGAAGGACTACAACGCCTCGTGGAACGACACCGGCGGAAACTGGTGGAAGCTCTATCAGCCGCTGGACTTCTGCGTTGTAGGCGAGAACGGCTCGTGGCTGGGCTCCAGGGCGGACCTGATCGCGCTCTGCGACGCGGCGGCGGATGAGGGCATCTACGTCATCGTTGACGTCGTTGCAAACCACACCGCAAACATCACCGGCGGCGGCTATACCGTGAACGGCACGTACAACGTCAGCGATCAGGTCGCGGAGCGCCTGCAGGATCCGGACGGCAGCAAGGGTCTGTATCACACGAGCGAGAACGGCACGAACGACGACAGCCGTTACAACATGACGCAGTACCACCTTTCGATGCCGGACCTGAATACCGGAAACCCGGAAGTGCAGAACATGGTGCTGGATTTCCTTAAGGAGTGCGTGGACTGCGGCGTCGACGGCTTCCGCTTTGACGCGGCAAAGCACATCGAACTCCCCGGTGATTCCGGCTGCGGCAGCGACTTCTGGCCGATTATCCTGAACGGCGTACGCGATTACGCGACCGATCTCGGACAGAATCTGTATATCTACGGCGAATCGCTGAGCGGCTCCGGCTCCGACGCGTGGGTCAACGAGTTCATCACCTACATGGGCCTCACCGACAGCCAGGCGGGCAACCAGGCGCGCGGCGCGGTCGTCGATCAGAACGCCGGACTTTTAGCGGTTTCCGATTATACCCGCGGCAATTCAAAGAAGGATTACGTCATCTGGGCGGAATCGCACGACACCTATGAGGACGGCGGTTCGACCGGCGTTTCCTCCGCAAAGATCATCAAGACGTGGGGCATCGTCGGCGCAAGAGCGGATTCCACCTCGCTGTTCCTTGCAAGACCGAACGAGCGCATGGGTCTTGCAAGCTCCGACACCGCTTGGAAATCCCCGGCGGTCGCGGCGGTCAACGCGTTCAAGAACCATTACGACGGCAAGGGCGAATGGCTGTCCTCCGATCAGGACGCCAAGATCACCTGGATCGAGCGCGGCACAAGCGGCGGCGACGCGGGCGTTTCGATCGTGAAGCTCGACGGTGCGGGCTCGGTCAACCTTGACGCGCATCTGATGAGCAGCGGCTACTATCTCGACGAGATCACCGGCAACGTCTTCACCGTTTCGGGCGGCAAGATCAGCGGCACCGTCGGTCCGACGGGCGTCGCGGTCGTCTATCAGCCTACCGCGGAACCGTCCGCGCCGCCTGCAACGCCCGAACCCACGACGCGGACGCTGTATCTCAAGCCCAACAGCGGCTGGAAGAGTTCCGACGCGCGCTTTGCGATGTATTCCTGGGGCAGCGGTCAACATTGGACGGACATGACCAGGGTCGACGGAGAAACGGAAGACATCTATGAAGCCGATCTTCCGTCGGGAGATACGTCCGTCATCTTCTGCCGCATGAACCCGGCGACTACGGACAACAACTGGAACAACAGGTGGAACCAGACGGGCGACCTTGCGGTCCCGTCCGATAAGAACCTGTTCACGCTGGCGGAGGATGTCTGGGACGGCGCGACGACCACATGGAGCGCGTACGGCGACGTCGGCGGCGGCGGCGATCCGACGCCGGTGACCGAGGACGAGGGCTACTATCTTGTCGGCACCATGACCGGCTGGTCGGTGATGCCTGAGTTCAAGATGACCCGCACCGGCGCGGAGACCGAGGAATACATGATCGAAGTTCCGCTGATGCGGACGAGCAAGCCGTATCACAGCCAGTTCAAGATCGTGTATTCGCCGGACGGCGTCACGGACCGCACCTGGTTCCCGAGCGGCTTCGACAACAACTACGGCGATTATACGGGCGAGATTCCGCAAAGCGGCGTCTATACCGTCTACTTCCGTCCGAACTATGACGGCGGCGACGGCTGGCACGACGGCTGCATCTACGCGGAGCGCACGAAGTTCTTCGTGACCGTCAACGATACAGACAAGAACGGCACCGTCACGGTCGATAAGGACGTTGCGGCAGCGGGCGAGACCGTCACGGTTACAGTCACGCCGAACGAGGGCTACGAGCTCGACACGCTCGTCTATATGTGCGAGACCGGCTTCAACACCGGCGAGTTCGATATCACCGAGATCGAAGGCACGACCTTCGAGATGCCCGCCGAGAACGCCGCGGTCAAGGCGACGTTCATCGAAGAAGGCGCAGTTTCGCTTGCAGACGGCTTCTACCTCGTTCCGGATTCCGATCCGACGGTCGAAAATATCAATCCTGCCCACAAGCTGACGCTGTTCGGCACGGACGGGCATGTGTTCAACGACTTCATCACCTATGTTGTGACCGGTAATTTCGGCATCAATACCTATCAGATCGTAAAAGTTGAGAACAACGAGATCGTCCCGTACGCGTACAGTCAGACGGCGCCGATCGTGACAACCACCGGCGTCGTCGAAACGGTATATCTGCCGACGGAAGGCGTGTGGATGTACGACGCCGGCGTTTCAAGTCTCAGCGGCTATTATCTGAATATCGGCAACAGCAGTGTTCCGGATTTAACGGCGGATTATCAGTTCGGGGAAACAGAAACACCCGGTCTCTATGTGCTCGAACGGGTCCTGTACCACTCCAGCATCTTCGTATGCGAGCTTGAAAACGGTCTGTGCGTTGCGCGGTATCCCGCAGGCAGCTACATGGATACGACGGAAGTTGCGAAGGATATGGACGGCACGCCGTTTGCCTGGGGCAGCTTCGACAGACTGGTGCGCGTCTCCTTCCGTCCGGACGGACAGGGCGGCGACGACTGGTTCCATGGTTATTTCCTCGATCAGGTGCTGAACAGGGTCATGATCGCCGAATCAGAGCACGGCACGGTCACCGCAGACAAGTCTGTTGCCGACGTCGGTGAAACCGTTACGCTGACGATCACGCCGGATCCGGGTTACGAACTGGACACGCTGACCGTTGTGAACGATTACAACGAACCGGTCGAGGTAACGGACAACGCCTTTGAGATGACGATCTGGGAGGCCAAGGTCACCGCGACGTTCAAATACGATCCTTCCGCCTGGAGAGCCGTATTCATCCCGGATTACGCAGCGTATTTGGAGGATGAGGCATACGCAACGTACATCGCCTCAGCATTTGGTGAAACGGTTGTTCCGCCCGACGAGCCGACCAGAGACGGATACATCTTCGGCGGGTGGTATGTACGGGATTTGGATCACTTTGACTGGTTTGTCTTAAACAAGGATGGAAAAGACGAGGACTACGTTGTAACCGACGAGGGAGAAAATTTACCTTTCAGCTACTTATTGAATGATTGGGAGGAAAGCGGCGCAGAGACCTACTTCCTGCCATGGGACTTTGCAAACGATACCATTACAGACCCGTTTACGGGGTTCTACGCCAAGTGGACCAAAGCGGCTGCGAAACCGACCTTCAAGACACAGTCGCTGCTGCTGGACGGACAGATCGGCGTGAAGTTCTATATGAACCTCGATTGTCTCACTGAGGAGGAAAAGGCAGCGAGCTACATGACGTTCACGATCAGCGGCAAGGGCACAGTCCCGTCCGATCCGGTATATTGCGATGTGAACAACAGGAACAGATCGAGGACGCTGTACGCTTTCGCATGCTATGTGAACGCGATCCAGATGGCGGACACGATCACCGCAACGTTCCACTACGGCAACGGTCAGACGATCGAAAAGCAATACTCGATCATGCAGTATTACGAGGCTTTCAAGGAGCATGCGGGCGAGTATTCCCGGGAGACGCGAGACCTTGTCCGCGCGCTTGTATGCTACGGCTACTGTACGCAGCAGTACCTTATGGAAGCGAAGAACCTGCCGCTGGGCTACGACGAGGCATCGTATGCGCCGATCGAACTGCCGGAGGAACTCGAGGAGATGGTCGCCAGTTATGATTATGCCACCATCGCGGAAATAATCGAAGAGGACAGCCTGTTGTTCAAAATCAACAATATGAACGATGAGAACATCAAAGGCATTTCGTTCATGCTCGCGCTCGACAGCGAAACGAAGATGACGGTGACCTTTAAGCCCGATCCGAGCTATACGGGCATTGCGACTTGCAGGATCGACAATGCAAATGAAGCCGAGATGCAGAAGGTTCGCGGCAGATTCGTTGCGGAGGTGCCGAACATCCCGGCGCATAAGCTCGGAGAAATGCACCTCATCTGGGCATACACCGGCGGCAACTGCTATTCGCAGGTTAGTCACGAATCCACGGTGATCGATGCGTCCCCGATGTCGTACGTGTATCTGATGCTGACGAGGACAGGCGCCACAGAGAATGAGAAGAACTGCGGCGCGGCCATCTATACCTACTGGCAGGCGGCGCAGGCGTACATAGGCGAATAGTTAACCCGACAGACCGAAAGAGCGAAGCCGTTTGGCTTCGCTCTTTTTCTGATTTCCCTTATTTTCGCAGATACGCGGACGACACCGGGAACGCGAAATACGTGTCCGGATACGGCTCGTCCCTGAGAACGAAATGCCACCATTCGCAGTCGATCGGCAGAAAACCGTTCCGCAGCATTGCGCTGCGCAGGATCATGCGGTTTTCGTACTGCTCTTCCGTGACGCCGCGGTAATCGGGATGCGACGCCTCGCTGAACAGATCGAAGGGACTGCCCATGTCGAGCTCCTTGCCGGTGCGCATGTCCAGCAGCGTCAGGTCGATCGCGCTGCCGCGGCTGTGGCTCGACTGCTTTGCGATATACCCGCGGGCAAACAGCTCCTGCTTTTCGAGCGTCGGATAGAAATACGGCTTCATGCGCACGTCCTGATCCTCGATCCCCCACAGGATAAACTGCTTCACCGCCGAAACCGGGCGGTACGCGTCGAACACCTTCAGCCGGTACCCCCGCACGAACATCTCATTCGAAACGGTGCGCAGCGCCCTTGCCGCCTCCTGCGTGCACAGCGCGCACGGCTCCTCGTAGCCGTCGATGCGCTCGCCGATGAAATTGTACGTCGAATAATAGCGGATCTCCTGCACGATGTGCGGGACGACGTCCGCCAAAAGCACGAACCCGCCCGGATCCATGGTCAGATCGTTGTGATGCTGCGATCGCATATGCCCCTCCGATGCCGTTTTATACAGTATATCCGGTTTCCGGGACGATGTCACGCAGTATTTTACGCAATTCCGTGAAAATTCGCGTTGCCTTTGCCGGCGGGATGTGGTATAATCCCGTCAAATATCTGATAAAGGAGCGTACCGTATGCCGACCTTCATTTCCGAGCCGTCCCGCACCTTCAACGAATATCTTTTGATCCCGGGCTATTCCTCTTCGGAATGCGTTCCGAAAAATGTTTCTTTGAAAACGCCGCTCGTGAAATACCGCCGCGGCGAGGAGCCCGCGCTCAGCCTCAACATTCCGCTCGTGTCCGCCATCATGCAGGCGGTTTCCGACGACCGTATGGCGGTCGCGCTCGCACGGGAGGGCGGCGTGAGCTTCATTTACGGCTCGCAGAGCATTGAAGACGAAGCCGATATGGTCCGCCGCGCCAAGGCATACAAGGCGGGCTTTGTCCGCAGCGACTCGAACCTGCGCCCCGACGACACGCTTGCCGACGTGATCGCTTTGAAGGAGCGCACGGGGCATTCCACGATGGCGGTCACCGAGGACGGCACACCGGAAGGCAGGCTCGTCGGCATCGTGACCAGCCGCGATTACCGCGTGAGCCGCATGACGCCGGATACGTGCGTGTATACCTTTATGACGCCGCTTTCGAAACTCGTCTGCGCGCCGGAGGGCACGAGCCTCAAGGACGCGAACGACATCATCTGGGATCATAAGCTGAACGCGCTCCCGATTGTGAACGACAAGGGGCAGCTCTGCTACATCGTCTTCCGCAAGGATTACGATTCGCACAAGGAAAACCGCGACGAGCTTCTGGACGGACACAAGCGCTACGTCGTCGGCGCGGGCGTCAACACGCGCGACTACGAGACCCGCATCCCGGCGCTCGTCGACGCCGGCGCGGACGTGCTGTGCATCGACTCGTCCGAGGGCTTTTCCGAATGGCAGGCGCGGACGCTCGCATGGGTGCGCTCCCGCTACGGCGACACGGTGAAGATCGGCGCGGGCAACGTGGTCGACGCGGAGGGCTTCCGCTTTCTGGCGGACGCCGGCGCGGACTTCGTCAAGGTCGGCATCGGCGGCGGCTCCATCTGCATCACGCGCGAAACCAAGGGCATCGGCAGAGGACAGGCGACGGCGCTGATCGACGTGTGCAAGGCGCGCGACGAATACTTTGAAGAGACCGGCGTGTATGTGCCGGTATGCTCCGACGGCGGCATCGTCTATGACCATCACGTGACGCTCGCGCTTGCGATGGGCGCGGATTTCATCATGCTCGGCAGATACTTTGCGCGGTTCGACGAAAGCCCGTCGCGCAAGGTGAACCTGAACGGCACCTACTACAAGGAATACTGGGGCGAAGGCTCCGCCCGCGCGCGCAACTGGCAGCGGTACGATCTCGGCGGCGACAAGAAGCTGAGCTTTGAAGAGGGCGTCGATTCCTATGTGCCGTATGCAGGCTCGCTCCGCGACAACGTGGCGCTGACGCTATCGAAGGTCAAGTCCACCATGTGCAACTGCGGCGCGCTGACGATCCCCGAATTCCAGCAGAAGGCGAAGCTCACGCTCGTCTCCGCAACCAGCATCGTCGAGGGCGGCGCGCACGACGTCATCCGCAAGAACACGACCGAGCCGTTCCGCTCCTGAACATCATCCGAATAAAAAAGCAGAGAGGTCTTCCCTCTCTGCTGTTTCTTTTGGGCTGTTATTCTGCGGGCTTGTCTTCTGCGGGCTTCTCCTCTGTCGGCTTCTCCTCCGCGGGTTTCGCCTCCGCCGGCGCTTCTTCCGGCGCGGGGCCTTTCTTTTCCGCTTCGCCGGAACGGTCGAGCAGCGAAAAATACCGCTGATACGCGCGCTTGTACGCGGCGTCGAAGCTTTCGTCTCCGCCGGAGTGCAGCTGTTCGAAATGGAGATGCTCATGGTCGGCAAGCTCCGGCTTTACGCGCACGAGGGTCGCGATACCGACGTTGGAGCACACGTCGCCGATCCGATGGAACTCCACCAAAAGGTCCGAGAAGGTCGTGTCGGCATAGGCGTTGCACTCGCCGGTGCTCATGCGCTTCAGATGGTTCCGTTTGAGCACGGCGAGGAGGTCGCCGGATACCTGCACCAGCGGTTCGATCCGCGCCGCGGCGTCCACGTCGCGCTTTTTGAAGGTCTGATGCGTTTCGTCCAGGATCTGCCCGAGCGCAGTCTCAACGACCGTCAGCTCCGAAACGGCCTTCTGAGAAAAGTGCGTTCCGCTCTTCTCCATGGATTCCGCAAGCTTTGCGATGTTCACCGCGTGATCGCCCAATCGCTCGAATTCGGACGCGACCTTATAGTACTGGTTCAGGATCGCGACGTGGTTTTCCATCTGCAGATGTCCGAGGAAGCTGACCATATACTTGCTTAAAACGTCGGTCATGCGGTCGATCTCGTCCTCCTCCCTGAGGATCTCCTTGTGGACGGCGGGATCGTACCGGTTCAGAAGATTGAAGGATTTTTCGATGTTCGTGCGTGCGGCGGCAAAGATCGCAAGCAGCGTCTTGTAGCAGCTCTGCAGCGCGAGCGCGGGGGTGCTGAAAAACGCGGGGTTCAGACCGTCGGTGACTTCCTTGTACTTGCCGCCCTTTACGGGCTTGTCCCGGACGATCTTTGTGCCGAGCTTTTCATAGAGCCCCATCAGCGGAAGCAGTGCGAGCGCGCTGGCGAGGTTGAACACCGTGTTGGTATTCGCAATGATGCCGGAATTCACGGTCTTGTCCCAGAGCTTGTCCAAAAGCCCGAGCTTGTGCACGATCGTTACGACGAGCAGGACCAGAACGGATTTCGAAAGGTTATAGAGGATATTGACAATGCCGACGCGCCGCGCCTCCGCCCTGGACCCGATGGAGATCACGATGGCGGTGGTCACGCAGTCGCCGAGATAGACGCCGACGATGACCGAATAGATGGATTTGAACGCCAGCATGCCCGATTGCGAAAACGCCTGCAGAATACCGATGGTCGCCGAGGAGCTCTGCAGCGTGAACGCAACGCCCGCACCGGTGGCGTAGCCCAGGAACGGGTTGTCGCCGAGCCGCGCGAAGAGATTGTCGAACACGCCCGCCTGATTCAGCGTATCGACCGCGCCGGTCATGTTCAAAAGTCCCGAGAACAGGATGCCGAAGCCGATTGCAATGTTGCCGATCGACCGGGAATTCTTGAAGAAGCTCGTCATGATCAGCACGACGCCGATGATCAGCGCGATCGGCGCGAGCGTGGACGGCTGGAACACGCGCAGAAACGACGAGCCGGACGAGTCGATGTCCAGAAGACGGATGATCTGACCGGTGACCGTGGTGCCGACGTTTGCGCCGACGATGATGCCGAGCGACTGATGCAGCGTCAGGATCCCCGCGGCAACGAGACCCGCCGTGATAACGATCGTCGCCGTCGAGGACTGGATAAGCGCGGTAACCAGCACGCCGAGCACGAACGCCTTTAAGGGGTTGTTCGTCACCTTGCTCATCGCTTTTTTCAGCGTGCCGGATGAGTTTTCCTTGAGAGAATCGCCCATGAGCCGCATGCCGTACAGGAACATGGCAAGCCCGCCGAGAAGCGATATCACGTTAAAAAAGTCCATACAAACCTCATCTTGTTCGGGAATCTTCCCGCTTACACCATATCACGAAAAGCGCCGTTTCGTCAAGGTTTTCGGCGTCGCGGAGCCGTTACCGCTCGAACAGCTTCAAAAGCTTTTTCTTCCGCTCGCCCGCCTTGCCGGAATACGGATGCTCACGCAGCGGCAGATTTCCGTGTGTTTTGCCGACGAGGACCGTCTGCGGATGCGTGAATTCGCGGAAGCCCCACTCGCCGTGGTACGCGCCCATGCCGGAATGCCCGGTGCCGTTGAACGGCACGCCCTTGACCATCATGTGGATGCAGACCTCGTTCAGGCACCCGCCGCCGAACTGCAGCGTGCGCATAACGCGCTTCGCCCATTTTTTGTCCTTTGTGAACACGTACATCGAAAGCGGATGCTCGCGCGCGGCGATCACATTCAGCACGTCGTCGATCTGCCCGTCACGGAACGGTACGACCGGCAGCATCGGACAGAACAGCTCGTGGCGAACGATGTCCTCGTCGATGTTTACCGGATAAACGATCGTCGGCGAGAACTTGACCGCTTCACGGCTGCCCGTGCCGCCGAAGATCACGCGATCCCGGTACTGCGCGGTGAGCTTTTCACACTTTTCGTAGACCTTTTCCGTGATCAGCTTCGGATAATCCGGGTTCTCCTCCGCCTTTTCGCCGATTTGACGGACGAATTCTTTCTTCAATTCCGCAAGGAACGCGTCCGCGACCTCCTCCGCAACGGCGATCTGATTGATATTGATGCAGATCTGTCCCGCGTTGCACAGCTTGAAAAACGCGATCTTGCGCGCCGCATCATGTAGGTCCGCGTCCTTTCGCACGATGCACCAGTTGCCGGTCTCCCCGCCGAGCTCGAGCGCCACGGAGGTCAGGTTCTTTGCCGCCATCTCCAGAACATGCTTTGCAACCGCCGGCGAACCGGTGTAGAAGATCTTGTCAAAGCGTTCCGAAAGGCACATGTCCGCAACGTCGTGCCCGCCGTCGACGACGGTGACATACTCCTCCGGGAAGGTGTCGGCAATGAGCTTCATGAGCGCCTTTGTGCTTGCCGCGGACTTGGAGCTTGTCTTCAGAACCGCGGTGTTGCCGCCCGAAATGCTTGCCGCAAGCACGCCGAGCGTCAGAAGGATCGGGAAATTGAACGGCGAGATGATCAGCGACACGCCGTAGGGCATCTTGTACACCGTCGTCGATACGCTCGGAAAGCACATCAGCCCCGAAAAATGCCGTTCGGGACGCGCCCATCTTCTGAGCCCCTTCAGAATTTCATCGACCTCGACGATCACCGGTCCGAGGTCGCAGAGATACGCCTCGACCGGGCTTTTGTTCAGGTCCTCATAAAGCGCCTGTTCGAGCAGTTCCTTATGATCGAGCACCGCCTGACGGAGTTTTTTCAGCTGCGCGATGCGGAAATTGACGTCAAGCGTCGCGCCGGTTTTGAAATACGCCCGCTGCTTTTCGACGATCGCGCGGACCGTTTCCTGTGTGTGCGCCATCATTTCGCCCCCTTTTCTTCGTTCTGCTTTCGCGCGAGGAAGCGCAGCAGCATTTTATGCTGGCTCTTGAGGTACAGGCTTCTCACCGGCGGCAGCACGTTCATCAGAAACCGGCTCGGCAGATACACCGGGCAGGGATAGACCTGCTTCCGTCCGCGCTCGACGCCCTTGATCGTCGCCTTTGCGACCGCCTCCGCGGTCTGCACCGGGAACGGCTTCTCCACCGTGTGTCCCGCGCCGCCGACCTCAAAGAAGTTCGTCTTGGTGGAAACCGGATAGACGCAGGTGATCCTGAGATTCTTCGGCGATTCGATGCGGATCGCCTGCTGAAAACCCTTCATCGCAAACTTGGTCGCGGCGTACAGCGCATAGCCCGGCAGCGCCATCTCGCCCATTGCGGAGATCGTAAAGACGAGCTTTCCCTCGCGCCCGTTCAGGTGGTTCAGGTACTTCGAGTAGCTGTACATGCACGAGAACGTATTGAGCGAAAAGATCCGCTCGATCCGTCCCCAGTCCTCGTAATCGTAGCGCTCGTAGTACGGCGCGCCCGCGTTGCAGATGAGGACGTCGATCTTCGGAAAGACCTCGTTCGCCTTGTCGAACAGCGCGTCCACGCCCGCCTGCGTGCTGAGATCGCACGGGAAGAGCGTCACGTTGTCCCCGAAGCCTTCGAGCTTTCCGATGCTGCGGCTTGCCGCGACGATGCGGTTGTTGTTCTCCTTGGCAGCGAGCATGTCAAGGATCGCCTTGCCGATGCCGCTCGAAGCGCCCGTAATCACGATGTTCTGATTCCGGATCATATCGTTTTTCCCTCCTTACCGATAGGAAATTGTCTGTACAAGCTCGTAAGCCTGTTTCACAACGGTCCTGAGACTGCCCACGCGGTCGCAGTCGCCGACGAAATACACGGGCTTTTTGCCCTTCTGCTCTTTCAGCGCCGCAAAGCGCGTGTCCGGCGTGTAGCCGACCGAGAGAATGACGGAATCGGCGGGCACGACCTGTTTGCCCTCGGGCGTGTTCAGCGCCACGCCCTCGTCCGTGATCGCCTCGACCGTCGCATTGAGGTACGCCGGGACCTGATGATAGCGCAGAAGCTCTTTTAGCATCGACGAATTCGCCATGCAGATGCCGCGCGCGCCGACAAGGTGCGGCGTCATCTCGACCACCGACGGATGCTTTCCCTCGAGCGCGAGTTCATACGCGATCTCGCAGCCGGTCAGCCCGCCGCCGACGATCACGACGCGGTCGCCGACCGCCGCCTTGCCGTCGAGGAAGTCCGTCGCGGTGATCGCCTTTTCCGCGCCGGGGATCTTCAGTGTCCTTGCATGCGCGCCGGTCGCGATCACGATCACGTCCGCGTCGAGCGCGTCAAGGTCCGTGATCTCCGTGTTCAGATGCACCGCCGCGCCGCTCTTTTCAAGCTGCTTCCGATACCAAACGAGCAGCTCCTTGTCCTTTTCCTTGAACGACATCGCCGCCGCTGCGTTGAACACGCCGCCGAGCCGGTCGGTCTTTTCGTAGAGATCGACCCGGTGCCCGCGCTGCACCGCCTGGATCGCGGTCTCCATACCGCCGATCCCGCCGCCGATCACCGCAATATGCCCGGGGCTCTTTGCGGGCGCCTTCGAGTATTTCGTTTCGTTGTTCGTCCACGGATTCAGCACGCACCGCCCCATTTCGACGTGCATCGGGTCGATGTCCGTGCCCTTGCCGTTCAGCCCGAAGAACGTCAGGCATGCGCCGTGGCAGGCGATGCACGGGCGCACGTCGTCGAACCGTCCTTCTTTGATCTTCGTGACGTACTCGGGATCGCACAGAAGCTGCCGCCCGACGCCCATCGCGTCGATCCTGCCCGCCGCGATCGACTCCGCCGCCGCGTCCGGCTGCATGCGCCCCGCGCAGACGACCGGCTTCGAGGTAAACCGCTTGATGTGCTCAACGTCCGATAGATTCATGTTCAGCGGCGCGTACACCGGCGGATGCGCCCAGAACCACGCGTCATACGTGCCGTTGTCGCAGTTGAACATGTCGTAACCGGCGTCCTCTAAAATCCTGATCGCTTTTTCGGATTCCTCCAGCGAGCGCCCGACCTCGATGAATTCCTCGCCCGGGACCGCGCCCTCGTTGAACCCGCGCGTCATGGAGCGCACGGAGTAGCGGACCGAGACCGGGAAGTCCTTGCCGCAGACCTTTTTGATCTCCTTCACGATCTCGCAGGCAAAGCGCAGGCGGTTTTCGAGACTGCCGCCGTACTTGTCGGTGCGGTGGTTCGTGTACGGCATGGCAAACTGATCGAGGAGGTACCCCTCGTGCACCGCGTGGATCTCCACGCCGTCGCAGCCGATCTCCTTGCACCTTTTCGCCGTCTGTCCGAAGGCGTAGATGAATTTCTCGATCATCTTGTCGGTGAAATGATCCATCTTCACCGCCGGATCCCACACGTTCGGCTCGTCCGGGTCCGGCGCGGACCACCACCACTTGCTTGCCAGCACCGGCGAAGCGAGCGTTTTCAGAACGCCCTTTTTGATAAACGGCCGCAAAATCGGCGGCAGCAGCATCGAGCGCCCGGATCCCGCGCTGATCTGGAAAAAGACCTTTGCGCCGCTGTTGTGGATCCCGTCGATGATCAGGCGGACCTTCCCGAACACCTCGGGATGCCGGTAGACCCACTTTTTGCCGACGATGGAAATAAGCGGGATCAGCCCCGGGATGAACAGCCCGACGTTCTCACCGCGGCGGTCCTCATAGAACCTGTCGATGCCCTTGACGACGCCGGTCTTCGCCTCCCACTGGATCATGTTCGTGCCCTCCATGGGCAGCATCACGACGCGGTTTTTGATCGTGACGTTTCCGACCTGCCACGGCGTGAACAGCGGTTCATACTTCGGATCCATATGTGCCTCCGCAATACAGTTTTCTTGTTTATCATTATAGCAGAGCCGCGCGGAAAAACATAGCCTTTTCGGTTGCCATGAGCGGATTTTTCTGCTATGATTGAATTAGAGATATGCGCAAACGGAGGAAACTGATATGAAGCATTATGACGTCGTGATCGTCGGGGCGGGACCCGGCGGGATCTTTACCGCATATGAGCTCATCAAGCGCAAGCCGGAAATCAGGGTTGCCGTGTTCGAAGCGGGCAATCCTCTGGAAAAGCGCAAGTGCCCGATCGACGGCGAGAAGATCAAGGCGTGCGTGCACTGCAAGACCTGCGCGATCATGAACGGCTTCGGCGGCGCGGGCGCGTTCTCCGACGGCAAGTACAACATCACCAACGAGTTCGGCGGCAGTCTGCATGAGTATATCGGCAAGCAGCAAGCGACAGAGCTGATGCGGTACGTCGACGAGATCAATATGACCTACGGCGGCGCGGGCACGAAGCTGTATACCACCGCAAATTCTCATATCAAAAAGCTCTGTCTCGAAAACAAGCTGCACCTTCTGGAAGCGTCGGTGCGGCATCTCGGCACGGACAAGAACTACGTTGTGCTGCAGAATCTGTTTGCGCTGCTTCGGGACAAGGTCGATTTCTATTTCCGTACGCCGGTCACGCGCGTGGAAAAACGGGACGACGGCTTTGCGGTCGACACCGAAAATGACTGCTTCACCTGCGACCGCTGCGTGATCTCGGTCGGCAGAAGCGGCTCGAAATGGATGGAAAGCGTGTGTAAGGATCTCGACATTGCAACCAAGAGCAACCGCGTCGACATCGGCGTGCGCGTGGAGCTGCCCGCGGAGATCTTCTCGCACCTCACCGACGAGCTCTATGAGAGCAAGATCGTCTACCGCACCGAAAAATACGGCGATCTCGTGCGCACGTTCTGCATGAATCCGCACGGCGCGGTCGTCACAGAGAACACGAACGGCATCGTGACGGTCAACGGGCACAGCTACGAGGACCCCGCCCTGCACACGCCGAACACGAACTTTGCGCTGCTGGTTTCGAAACGCTTTACCGAGCCGTTCAACGACAGCACGGCGTATGCGGAAAACATCGCAAAGCTTTCTAACATGCTCGGCGGCGGCGTGATGCTCCAGAAATTCGGCGATCTCATCGCGGGGCGGCGCTCCACGGAAAAGCGGATCGCGGAGAGCTTCACGGTGCCGACGCTCGCCGCAACGCCCGGCGACCTGTCGCTCGTCATGCCGAAACGGATCCTGGACGGCATCATCGAAATGATCTACGCGCTGGATATGATCGCGCCGGGCACGGCGAACGACGATACGCTGCTGTACGGCGTCGAGGTCAAGTTCTACAACATGCAGGTCGAGCTCTCCCCCGACCTCGAAACGAAGCACAAGGGACTCTTTGTGATCGGAGACGGCAGCGGCGTGACGCATTCGCTCTCGCACGCATCGGCAAGCGGCGTGTTCGTCGCGCGGAAGATCGCGGAGCAGGCATAAATCTGCAGCATAAAAGCGCAGCCCGGTTTTTTCGGACTGCGCTTTTTTCGTTATGCCTGTTTCCGCTTTACATCGACCGTGATCTCCGGCGTGCCCCATCTGGGGTCGAACAGCGCCGCGATCCTTTCCGCGTACCATACCTTGATCTGTTCGTCCGTCAGTTCGCACGGCTCGCCCTTGCTTTTGACCGTGATCGTGATCCGTTGTTCTTCCATATGAAATCCTTTCCGCGCAGCGGCGCAGTGTTATTTGAAGAGATCGGCAAGCGTTCCGAGAGAGGTCACGCCGACCCATGCGGACGCAAGCGCGGCAATGAGACCGAGCGCCCAAAGCCAGATCGGGTGCCGGTATTCTTCCCCCATGATCCGTTTGTTCTTCGCGACAATCAGGCACACGCCGAGCGTCAGCGGCAGAATCAGACCGTTGAGCGCGCTGACGAACACGAGCAGCTTTGCCGCGCCGCCCAACGCCGTCATGATCAGCGTGGAAACGGCGATAAAGCCGATGATCCACAGGTTTTCGTGCCGCTCAACGGACGGATGGAACGTTTTCAGAAAGGATACGGAGGTATATGCCGCGCCGATGATCGACGTGATCGACGCGGCGAGGATCACAAGCCCCGCAAACCGGTACGCAAGCTCTCCGGCGCCGAGCCGGAACGCGTACGCCGCCGGATTGCTGATTCCGGCATATGCCGGGATCCCCTCGATCGCGGCGTTCTCAGCCGGATCCGAGAGATTGACGCCCGGAAAGCGTTTTACCACGCCGAGCACCGCAAGGAACAGCAGAACGCGGAACGCCGCCGCGATGCAGATGCCGAGCACGGCGCTCAGTCGGACCTCCTTCATGCGCGTCTTTCCCGTCACGCCCGCGTCGATCAGCCGGTGCGCGCCCGCAAACGTGATGTAGCCGCCGACCGTGCCGCCGAGCAGCGTCAGTACTGCCGGAAAAAGGCTCTTCCATTCGGCGGACGGCAGGAACGTGTTCTTCAGTGCTTCGCCGAGCGGCGGCTTCGTCTGGATCGCCACGACGAGGATCACGAGGATCATCACGGCGCCGAGGATCTTGACGACCTGATCTGCAATAGTCTTTGCTTTCCGAAACAGAAAGATCACGATCGCCGAAAGCCCTGCAAGAATGCAGCCGAGCGTGTCCGGGATCCCGAACAGCGCGTTGAGCCCCAGCGCACCGCCGCCGACGTTGCCGATATTGAACGCCAGCCCGCCGAACGCGATCAGCGCGGCGAGCGCGTATCCGAGCCCGTTCAGCAGGCGGTTTGCCGCATCCTGCCCGCGCAGTCCCGCATAGCACAGCACGCGCCAGATGTTCAGCTGCGCGACAAGGGACAGAACCAGCGAAAGCAGAATCACAAACCCGAAGCTCGCGCCGAGCGAGCCCGTGAACACGGCAGTCTGCGTCAGGAAGCCCGGTCCGATGGCGGACGTCGCCATCAGAAACGCCGCGCCGATCAGCGTGCCGCGATTGGTCCCCTTACGCATCTTCCTCTCCTCCCGTTTCGATCAGTGATTTTTGCGGCAGATATAGGTGCTGTGCAAATGCTCCCGCTTCTCCGCAAACTGCAGGTACCATGTTTGAAACGCGGCGAAATCCGCGCGGTCGCACGGAAAGCCGTTCCGTTCGTTGACGATCTCCTGTCGGTTCATTGCTCGTCCTCGCTGTGTATCGAAAGCACATGCCAGATGACGGGATCGGTAAACCCGCAGGCCCGATACAGCGCCATCGGGTCTGTCGGATTGTTGATCCGTCCCGATACCGTCACAAAAGCCGCCTTCCCCCGCATGCGCCGCAGCAGCTCGCATACGATGAACGTTCCGAGCCCCTTGCGTCGGTACGCCGGCGAGACCTGGATCCAGTCCAGAACGCCTTCGCCGATGCGCGTATCCAGCGCGCCGATCCCGCTTGCCGCGATCCGTCCCGTCGCCCGATCACGAACGGCAAGCCACAACTCCGCGTCGTAAACCGCCGTACGCGTATACGAGCGCAGTTCGTCTGCCGTAACACGCTCCGCCGCATAGCATTCCCGAATGTGCGCCGCAAGCTCCTCCGGATCCGCCGACGTCAGCACGAAGCCGTCCGAAAGCGCCGCGTCCGGTACCGTATTCAGGCGATGGACCGTCTTAAAATACGGATCGTCCGTCCCCGCATTGAGGTCTTCGGTCATTTCGTCATCCCGGATGATCCGCAGATGCGGCGGGATCGCCGTCTGCTCGATCTTCCAGAACGGCAGCGACGACGCGCGGCACGGGTCCTTTTTATATGCTTCGGCTTCCGTCCGGGTCATTCTGCTTCCGCCGTCCCGAACCGCTCGACGACCGTTTCGGTCACATACAGCGGTTTCAGTTCCTTTAATCTTGCGTAGTGCGGCTGTTCCGCGTGCGCCTTCAGCGCGGATTCATCACGCCATTTTTCAATGAGCAGCAGCTCGTCGCCGCCGTCGAACGGCAGATAATAATCATATTTGAGATTGCCCGCCTCCGCGCGGCTTGCTTCGCCGATCCCTTCCCGAAGGATCGCTTCCAAAAATGCCTCCCGGCAGTCCGGTTTGCATTGATACGTTACGTTCAGTACGATCATGCTGTTCTCCTTTCCGTGCGATCCTGTTTTCAGCAACCGCTTCCGTCGATGCGGCAGGCGGGACGCTCCTCCCGGTACACGACAGGAAGATTGCGCTCCGCCAAAAAACCTTCCCAGTCGAGCGTGACGCCGCCGTCCTCCTTGACGATCGCCGGAATGCCGACGCTGCCGTTTGCGCGGCACGGATCGAACACGTCAAGCGTATCTCTGAGCTTCAGAAACGCCTTGAGCTGTCTCATGCCCGCCGTGATGTCGATCTCCTCATACGCGATCCCGTGCCGATCGAAATTCACCTTGCATTCCCGGCAATCCGGGCACAGCGGACTGCCGTAAACCCTGATCATGCTTTTGTTTTCATGCTGTTTTTTGCGGCAGATATAGAGCAGGTGGTTCGCGCTGCCGAGTAGCTCCCGCTTTTCCGCAAAGTGCAGATACCATTCTCGAAACGCGGCGAAATCCGCGTCCGATATTGCGAAATCCGTACGCCCCTCGATCGCCTCCAGCGATCCGTCCGTGCCGACGGTCGTGATGTACTCGACCGGCTTGTCCGTAAACAGCCGCTCGAACCCGGTCACGTCGTATCCGGTAAACAGCTGCTCCTGGAAATGCCGCACACGGAAATCGTCCGTAAAGTTTTCCTCCTGCCCCGCCGCCCAGTTATTTTGAAAATAGTTCGCGTACAGAATGGCGTACACGGACAGAAACGCGAAGAGCAGCACGCCGCCCGGCTTTGTGACACGGATCGCCTCGTCGATCGCTTTTTGCACGTCCTCCGGCTCGTAGAGGTGATACATCGGTCCGAACACAAGCGTCAGATCAAAGGCGTCGCTTTGAAACTGCGAAAGATCCGTCGCGTCGCCCCGGTACGCATGCAGGTTGTCGAGTCCTTTGCCGTGCTCCTTGAGGATATCGAGGTTGCTCTGAACGAGCTCCACGGCGGTGACGTCCATGCCCTCCTTCGCAAGCGCGATCGAATACCGACCGGTCCCCGCGCCGAGCTCCAGCACCTTTGCGCCTTCCTTTGCAAAGCGATGGATATCATGCATGGTCACAAAATGCTCCAGCTGTCCGTGACGTGAACGGAGCAGTCTTCCGTCCTCGTCGCATTTTTCATAAAATCCGCCGACGATGTCGATCCTGTTTTCCATATCTGCCTCCTTCACACGCCGAAGCGGTATTCTGTTTCGTCCTTCTTGTTCGGCACAAGCCCGAACGCCGCGATCACGCGGTCGGCGACCTCGTCCGGAGAAAGGTTGGTGTTGTCGATCTTCAGATGATGCGAAAAGAGCGTTTCACCCGCGTCCGTGTTCAGCTTGAACCGTTCCGCGGTCTCCAGAATATCCCGCCTGCTCCATTCCGTGTTCCGCTTTGAGGGCTTCCGCTCCATGCGGTGCGGCGTTTCGTTGCGTGCAAGACGCGTTTCAAGCGCCGCGGAAAGCTCGACAAACCAGAACTGCCCGCCGCTTTCCGTAAACTGTGCCTCGAGGTTTTTGAGGTACTGTACGTCCTCCGGCTCGTCGAACGCGCAGACGAAGGTAAAGATCAGATCCACGTTGTGCCGTACCGCAAGCGCGAACACGTTTTCGCGGATCGCGCTGTTCAGCGCCTTCTGCGCGGGCGTGCCGAAGCCGAAGATGCGATCGGATAGCTCAATGCTGTCGTGATTCATCATCATGCTCCAGCGCAGCTTGTCGCGCAAAGCTTCCGCTGCCGTCATTTTTCCGACCGCCTGCGGTCCGCATACCACGATCAGATTTGCCATCGTCTCCTCCTCTCTGCTCCGTGTCGATCATTCGAGATTTTTCAATCCGTCATACAGTTCGTTGAACGATCTGTTTCGGGCGCATCTGCCGAACGAGAGTTCCCTATTCTCTCCGAACTCCAGCAAAAAGCACTTCGTCAGTTCTTCAACCGTCTGCTCGAGCGTCGTGAAGAATTGCCGATAGGCGAAATCGCTTGCTTCGGAGCCCTCTTCAAAGGCGCTTTCGATCAGCGATTCGGTCACCTGATCGAGCGGATACATTTTGAGATGCATTAATTCGTGCAGAACCACTTCTTCGGGATTCTCCTGCTTTGGCGCGGCGACGTTCAGATACACGATCGCTTTTCTGTCGTCACAGTCGATCTTGATGTCTCCCGTTTTCCGCCACGTCGGATCCTCGACAAATGAAAGCCGGACGTCCCACGCCGGTGTGATCCGCAGCTTTTTTATATATTTATCAAATAATTCGGTAATCGCTTCTTTATCCATGCCTTCCCCCTATGTTCATTTCGCATTTACGGTTTCCAAAGATACAGCCCCTCTCCGATACACAGCGTGTGTAAAAAGCGCAGAAGCGCTTCATCCGCGTTGTATACGGTCAGATACAGATCATCCGGCGCGGACGTGATCAGCGTGTCGCCGATCCGAATGCAGACACAGCGTGCCATGATCGCTTCCGCGATCCGCTCCGGATCCGGGTTCGGCTCCCGCTCCTCATCCAGCGAAACGGCGCGATAGCAGTTCAGTTTCAGAACGAGGTCGGTATGTTTCTGCTTGGCCGCTAAAAGACGCGACGGCTCCATCCAGTACCGCTCGACCGCAAAGTACTGTCCCGGGCTGTCCGCTTTCACCTGCTCCGGCAGAATATCGATGATATGATACGGCGTTTCTAGCAATTCCTCGTTGGATCTCATGCGATCTCCTCCTTCACAGCGCCTTCCGGTACAGCTCCGCGGGCTCCCCGTCGTCGTTTGTGTATCGCTTCACAAGCGCGAAGCCCGCGTTTATCAGGATCCGTTTTGAAAAGGTGTTGTCCGGGTCCGTGATCGCCTCGACCGTTCGGGACAATCCGGACGCCTTCGCCATACGAAGCAGCGTTACGACAAGCGCCGTGCCGTATCCGCGGTTCCAGTATTCCGGCAGCAGCATGTATTCGATCTCAAAGGCGCCGTCGTCGTTCGGATTCAGCGCGCCCATGCCGATATACGCTTCGCTGTCCGCGGCGGGAACGAAGACCTTGTAAAAGCCCGTAACGCCGTCCGCGGCGTTCGCTTCGAGCATCGCCGAAAACAGCAGTTCCGCTTCCGCTTCGGTAAACGTCCTGCCGTAGTTTTTGCGCATCGCCTCTTCGTTGAACACAAGCGCTTCATACAGCGCCCTGTCGCCCTGATGAAACAGTTCCAGTCTCATAACATTCCTCCCGGATCCGACAACATAGTTTACCATATACCGGGTCCGTCTGACAACAAAAGCGCTTCGACCGCTTTTCCCCAGTCCGTTTCGATCCGCGTGACCGGTTCGCCCGCTTTAAGGAAGCCCTCGGTCACCGCGCGGTTGTCCGCCTTCAGTCGATCCGGCGTGCAGTCGGAATCGTCAAGCCGCGCTTCGACGTCCGAGGCGTGCGAAAGGACCGCATCAAAGTGCGCGTCGATGTACGCGTCCGTCATGGCAAGGCAGAAAAAGCGAATCTCCTGAAGATACGGTTCGTCGAAATCCAGCCGCCAGTCAAACGGCACATAGCAGCCCTCGACGATCAGATTCTGCCGGTTTTCGATCGCGGTCCTGATGATCTCGCGCACGATCGGCCAAAGGTACGCCGTGAGTTTC
This sequence comes from uncultured Clostridia bacterium, assembly GCA_947168855.1. Classification (GTDB taxonomy): domain Bacteria; phylum Bacillota; class Clostridia; order Christensenellales; family CAG-138; genus UBA3792. Next base: position 194,366 of record CAMVNO010000004.1, on the reverse strand, counting down.
TCGTCGTCCTCGGGGGTGAGATCGGTCTGCCCGCTGCGGATCAGTCCCATCTTGAGATGGTCGATCGACAGATACGGGATCTTCATCTGTTCCAAAAGCTTTTGCGCAAGCACGGTCTTGCCCGTATGCGACGCGCCGGTGATGAGGATGATCATGGTTCCCTCCGATGCTTTGCGCAGATCGCGTCCCATTCGCAGTCGCCGCAGATCCTACGCCGCAGACCCGCGTCGAGAATGCGTTCCTTGACCCGCGCCGAAAAATCCGCGTAGGGTAATTCGTCGCCGTCCTTCAAATGGCAGGCGTTCAGCACCGCCTCGTCGTAGCGCATGACCTTTTCGGCGCTCTGACAGATCCCCTCGACATTGTTCGGACAACGTTCGCAGACGACGTCCGTCGAAAGCGTCAGCCGCACCGGCGTATCCGGGCGTTCGGAAAGCGCGCGGATCACGCCGCCCATGTGGTCGGTAAATTCCGCGCTGTAGCCTCTCCCTTCATAGAATTGAAAGCACATGCCGTGATGCGGCCGCAATTGCATGTTCGCAGATCCTTCCTTTCCGACTGTTTTGATGCGCAGGGTCCCGTTCTCCGGCCTATTGCCCGTTCTGCGGCAGGAACCGGTCGCCGTCCTGCACGTCGGTATAGATGAATTTGTCCGAGCCGTCTGCACGGTAAATGAGCGCGCCGTCCTGCGCGGTGAAGCGGAAGACAGCGTCATAGCCGCCCTGTTCGGTCAGAATCAGCGCGCCGTCTTCGACCGTCCACGTGCCCGTGCCGATATAACTCGAAAGAAAGCCCTCGTAGTATTCGTAGGTGCCGTCCTCGCGCAGCGTGATCGTGAAGTCGCCGCCGAAGCCCTCCTTTTCCCATACGTACGTGCCGACAGCGACCGCGGGCTTCGGATCGCCCTCCGTCTTTTTACAGGCAACCGCCGCAAGCATGCCGAACGCAAGGATGCAGAGAATGATTCGTTTCATAGGATTACCTCCCGCGTTTTTTCAGGAAGAACAGCAGCCGCGCTTCTTCCTCCTCGCCCGGCCGGGCATAATACGCAAGCCGCTCGCGTTCTTCCGCAACGCTGTCGTTCAAACGACGGCAAACGCGGCGCGGAGCGTCGATCCGTTTTCGCGTCCGCAGAATCAGATGATCCCGAGCGGGATCAGCACCGCAAGCAGCACGGCGACAAGCGCCCACTCCGTGATGAGGAACGCGTTGCGCTTCTTCGGCGCCATATCCGGCACGAAGTTACTCGCAAGGAAGAACGGCACGTAGGTCGTGATAAACACCGGGATGACGCCCCACCACTTGTAGACCCAGATGAAGGAACGGTTGCTTGTGCCCGCAAGGAACGACTCGAACAGCGCAAACAGCAGCGCCATCTCCAGCGCGCCGACGAGCTTGCAGCTGATGCCCTTTCTGCCGTTTTTTGCAAAGTACCGCTTGTTCCGGTCCTGCGGAAGCATCTTGAACGAGATGATCCCCGCGAGCGAGAACATCATCGAAAGCTCCCAGCACACGCCGATCAGAAGGATGAACGTCGTCGATTCGTTCGATACCGCCCATAAGGGGTAGCCGAAGATCTTTGCGATCACCGCGTTCGCGATCTCATACAGCCAGTGCACGCCGTACAGCGCGAGCCCCGCAAAGACGATCTCCTTGTTCTTTTTGTGGATCTCCGACCAGTAGACGTAGAACACAACCGCCAGAATGAAGATGAACGTCCAGTTGAAGTTTTCCGTGCTGCGCACGTGGATCGCGTCGACCAGCGCCTTCGACTCCTCCGAGCCGTCTCCCCAGAATACAAACATGCGCCTTCCTCCTGATTCACCTGATTTTACGGATCCATCATACCATATCTCCGCCGCCGGTTCAACAGAAAATGCCGCCTCCGAAAAGGAGGGGCGGCTATATTTCGGATTCGTCGGTCCGTTACCGCTGCGAAACGGTGAACAGCGAGTAGAAATACCCTTTCTTCGCCATCAGCTCGTCGAACGTGCCCTGCTCGGCGATCACGCGGGTGTATCCGTCGAGCTTCAGGATCGCGTCGAGCACCTCAAAGGTGGTCTCCGCGTCGAGCGCCGCCGTCGCCTCGTCGACGAACAGCACGGGCGTCTTTCTGAGAAGCGCACGAGCAATCGAAATGCGCTGGCGTTCGCCGCCGGAAAGCCCCGCGCCGTTCTCGCCGCAAAGATAGTCCTCGCCCTTTTCCTCGATCAGCTTTGAAAGACCGGACATGCGCACCGCGCGGTCGACCTCCTCTTTCGGGAACGCGGAGAACATCGTGATGTTTTCGCGGATCGTGCTGTAGAACACGAACACGTTCTGCTGGATGATCGACACGAGCTCATACAGCGAGCTTGCGGAGATCGTTTTCAGCTCGGCTTCGTCGTAGCGGATCTCGCCCTGATAGTCCTTCGAGGACGCCATCAGAAGATTCAGGATCGTGGACTTGCCGCTGCCGGAGCCGCCGACCAGCGCGTAGCAGCCGCCCGCGGGCATCTCCATGTCGACGTCGGTCAGAACGGGCTTGCCCTCCTCGTAGGCAAAATTGAGATCGCGGATCGAAATGCCCTTATTGAGCGCCGGTTCGATCTCCTTCCCCTCGTCCGGGACATTCTTATGCCGCGCCGCCGTTTCCTTCAACCGGTTGTCCTTCATTCGATAGCCTAAAAGAACGTCCGCCGAGGTGTCGAAAAAGTCCGCCATCTCCACGATGAGACCGATGTCCGGGATCGAAAGCCCCGCCTCCCACTTGTAGACGGCGCCGGGCGTGACGCCCGGGACCTCGGCAAGCTGCTCCTGCGTCAGCTTCCGTGCCTTGCGAAAGCCCCGGATATTTTGGGCAAGCTGTATTTCCATATGTCGGACCTCTCTTGTTTAATATTTACATTCCATCATAGAAAAAAAGCGGCGTACACACACAGCTCATACCAAACAGATTTTATTTTCTATACCGTCAGTATGGTTTTTTCTAAAGCGTCGGATATCGGTCCCGGCTTTCCTTTTTTGAAAGAACGTGCTATACTTTTTTCAAAGGCAGGTGGATGCGGATGAAGCGAACGCCGATCAACGAACGGAAGCTTCCGGACTATACGCGCGGCGAGGAGATTATGAACATGGTCAGCCACATCGTCGGCGGCGCGATCGGGATCGCGGTGCTCGTGTTCGGCGTACTGTTTTCCGTGCAAAAGCGCAGCGTGTGGGGCATCGTGAGCGTATCCGTGTACGGCGCGGCGATGATCTGGCTCTATACGATGAGCAGCATCTATCACGGGCTTCGTCCCGGACGCGGCAAAAAGGTCATGCAGGTGCTGGACCACTGCACGATCTATGCGCTGATCGCAGGCACCTATACGCCGATCCTGCTCGCGGGCATCCGTCCACTGTATCCGGTGCTCGCGTGGGTCTGCTTCGGGCTCGAATGGGGGCTTCTGGCGCTCACCGTGACGCTGACCGCGATCGACCTCAAAAAATACAGCGTGCTGTCGATGACCTGCTATATCTTTATGGGCTGGCTGATCATCTTTGCCGTGCCGCAGACGGTCGAAGCGATGACGCTGCCCGGGTTTTACTGGCTGCTTGCGGGCGGCGTCGCCTATACGGTCGGCGCGATCCTGTACGGGATCGGCAGCAAAAAGCACTGGTTCCATTCGATCTTTCATCTGTTCGTGCTGCTCGGCAGCATTCTGCAGGCGACGGCGATCCTGTTCTACGTGCTGCGCTGAAACGCCGGCGTTCTGCTAAGATATCGGCGCAGATCAGATAAAAACCATGTCCGGAGGTGCAGTATGATCGATCTCGACCATCTTGAACGGTATCGGGAAAACAATCGCATCGAGGCGAAGAAGGCCGTCGGCGGACTGCCGAGGAGCATCTGGGAAACGTATTCCGCGTTTGCCAACACGCTCGGCGGACTGATTCTGCTCGGCGTGGAGGAGCGTGCGGACAAATCCCTGCACGCGATCCGGCTGCCGGATCCGGAAGGGCTTGCCGAAGCATTCCGGAACGCGGTCAACGACCCCGGCAACGCGGGCGTGAATATCCTGTCCGAACAGGACGTTGTCATTGAGCCGGTCGGCGACGAACGCATCGTTGTGATCAGCGTGCCGCGCGCAAAGCCGGGTCTGCGACCGGTCTGGGTATACGGGGATCCGAAAAACTGCTACCGCAGAAACGGCGAGGGCGATTATAAATGCACCGCGGAAGATATAGACGCCATGGCGCGCGACGATGCCGCGATCGCGGAGAAGATGCGCGCAGATGCGGAACAGGGGCGTCCGGGGGGACGCGGACAGATCCGGAAGACCGTTGCGTACCTGACCGAACATCCGATCGCCAAAGCGGCGGAGATCGCGAATGCCACGGGACTCGAACTGCGGCGCGTCCGCGCCGTCATGCATAAGCTGATCGGCGACGGGATCGTCGTTGCGGAGGGCAGAACGCGCGGCAGAACGTACCGGCTGAAATACTGAGGAGGAAAACGAAATGTCGTTACGATCCGCTTTGGAACACGTCGATCGCGCGCTGTGGTCCGACGGTCACGTGCGCATCAAACCGATGAAAACGCAGGACGATCTTATCTATGCGGGTTTTGACTGCCGGCTTTCCGAAGAACAGAAGGCGCTTGTCAATCCGGCTTGGTTTTCGATCGGCAGAGCGTATCTGTTTCCGGAGGACAACGTCCCGTGCATCATCTGCGACGCGCAGGAAACGCCGGTCGGTTTTATCAATCTGTGCAAATGGCTGGGAGAAGGCGACGCGTATTCGTGGAGTTTCTTTATCGACAGGGACCGGCAGGGAAACGGATACGGAAGAGCCGCGGCGCAGCTTGCGGTCCGCATCCTGAAAGCGGCGGATCCGGATATGCCGCTGAAGCTCGCAACGGAACAGAGCAATGAAAACGCGCAGCGGCTGTATGCGTCGCTTGGCTTTCGGCTGCTTCCGGAGCGCGACGGTGACGATCTCGTCTTCGGGCTGTAACGGGTTATAAAGAACAGATTTTCGGAGGTGCCGAATGACATTGTATGGCAGACTGAAAGAGGTCAGAGACGAATCATACCGGGAATTTCAGAGTAAGCTTGTTCCGAACATCCCGCCGGAAACGATCGTCGGCGTACGCACGCCGGAGATGCGAAGGATCGCCAAGGAGGTTTTTGAAAGCGCGGACCGGGACGCGTTTCTTTCCGATCTGCCGCACCGGTATTACGAGGAGAACCTGATCCATTTTTTTGTGCTTTCGATGATCAGGGATTTCGACGAATGCGTTCGCCGCGTGGAGGCGTTCCTCCCCTATGTCGACTGCTGGCCGGTTTCGGATCAGGCAACGCCGAAGGCGTTCAGAAAGAATCACGAAAAGCTGCTGCCGTACATTCGCAAGTGGATCGCGTCGGAGCATGTCTATACCGCGCGGTTCGGCATCCGCATGCTGATGAACGAGTTTCTGGATGAGGATTTCAGGGAGGAATACCTTTCGCTCGTCGCCGCAAAGCAGGGCGAAGATTACTATCTCAAAATGATGGTCGCATGGTACTTTGCGACGGCGCTCGCGAAGCGGTATGACGAAACCGTTCCGTACCTGGAAGCCCGTCGGCTGGACGAATGGACGCATAAAAAAGCGATCCGGAAGGCGATCGAAAGCTTCCGGGTCACGGACGCGCACAAGGAATATCTGAAAAGTCTTCGGTAAGCTGCGCTGGCGGTTATCCGTTCGCTTTGAGCGTATACGTCGCGCCCCAGTTCCCGAGGATCGCAACGGAGGAAAACCCTGCCGAGAGCAGGGCTTCTTTTTCGTGTTCGACGGTCAGCGGGGTGTCATAATGACAGAACGCGTCGTCTTCGATGCCCTGCTCCCGCCTGAGGCGGAGCAGCTCCGCGCGACGGAACCGTTCTTCTTCGTCCGAACCGGCGAAATAATCCGTCAGGATCAAAAACCCGCCCGGCTTCAGCGCTTTGAGCACCTTCTTGTATAAGGGGATCTTCTCTTCCTTTGTGAAATGATGCAGCGATTCGACGGACACCGCCGCGTCGAAGGCGCTTTCCGGAAACGGCACGTCAAAATATGAGCCGGCGATCAGCGTCAGCGACCGGTCGGGAAACTTCTTCAAAAGCGCGTCCAGCATCCCCGGCGCAAGGTCGATCCCGGTGACCCTTTCCGTCGGGACCGTTTCAAAATAGAACCCGAGCTCCAGTCCGGTACCGCATCCCAGATCCAGAATCTCGGAATCCGGCGCCTTTGGGAGACAGCTTGCGGTAAACGGATAGAACTCCCGCGCCGATTCGATGCACGTCAGCTGGTGCTCCTCATACCCGTTCAGCCGGGCTTCAAAAAACGCTCTCATTTCCTCAAGCATGCCGTTTTTCCTCACATTTTAACTCAATACCCGGTATAGTCGAACATAAAGTACGACCACTCGCCGTAATCGCCGACCTCGATCGAACAGACGACGGTATGGTTTTTGCGGTCCAGCGATTCAAAGAACAGATCCCACAGCGGCGAGAACGTCTCGTCGTCCGCAACGTAGGCGGGATGCGGATGGTCCTGCGAATAATGGGACACGGCATAGAACGTCGCCGGATCGTAGGAATCCTCCTCCTCGCGCTTTGCGTCGGTCATCATAAAATAGCGCAGCGCGCCGCCGGTGCCGAGCACGTAGGTCGGGTCGATGTGATATTCCTTCCCGTTGATGCGCACGTAGCTCCACTGATGTCCCTCGTGATCATAGGTCCGGTTGCCGCTCATCGTGGTCGCCTGCACGCCCGCCTCAAGAAGCAGATAGGAATACGCCGAGGAGATCTCGTGGCAGATGCCGATCCCGGTCTCAAAGAAGCGATAGCACGAGGTATAGTCCACGTATTCGTCGCTCATCTTCGCATACGTATCCCAGTCGTAGGTATAGTGATCGGAAAAATAAACGTACAGCGCGAGGCATTTTTCGAAATCCGAGTCATTGTCCTCGAACACCTCGTTCAGAATGCCCTCGATCTGTTTGCCGAATTCCTCGATCCGCGCATTGGCTTCCTCCGGCGGGACGAGCCACGTGAAGCTCGCAACGCCGTCGATCACGGAGTGCTCGCGATCCCACGCGTAGTCGATAAGCTCCGGAAGGATCGGCAGCAGGTCCTCCCGGAATTGCCCCATCATCCAGTCATAGGTGTACTGATCCTTGCAGGCAAAGGTGTTTTCGCCCGCAAGCACCGCGTCGACGAGGTTGTACCACGCGTTGCACATATCCTTCCCGAAGACCTCCTCCATGAAAACGGGGCAGACCTTGGGATTGAACGTATAATGACCCTTCGGCGCCTGCGGAAGCTCCTCCTCATCGATCTGCTCGCCATATTCGCCCGTGGGAGAAGGCAGGCTCTCGACCCGTTCAAACCCCGTTACGATCGTTCCCGGCGCGAGATATTCCCACGTGCTTTCGTCCACGCGCAGCGCGTACTGCTCCCCGTCCCGGTAAAACGTGACCGTAATCGGGTTGCCCTCGGGATCGACGGAGCGGAAGACGACGCCTTCCTCGGACGCGGAGACCGTGCCGCCGTCCATTCCGATCAGCCGGTACAGCACGACCGACATGATGCAGCTGTCCTCGATCTCCTCGATCACGACGAAATCGGTATTTTCGTTTGCGTAGACGCCGACGAATTCGTCAAGGTCGACCGGACCGCGCGCTTCGGCAGTCGGCACGGCCGTATCGATAGGTTCCGTTCCGGCGGTCTCTGCCGGAAGAACGGTCTCTTCCGTGATCTCCGTTTGGATCGGATCCGCAGCATTCTGCGGTTTGCCCGTGCACGCGGCAAGCAGCAGCATCGCCGCGCATAATAGAAATAGTAGGACTGTTTTGCTTTTCTTCATGGCAGTATTGTAACATGAAAATGCGACAAAAACTGCGCGATTTTGTTACAAAATATCGGATAGATCAAAAAAACCGCCGTTTCCGGCGGAAAATAGGACATGAAACTGCCGTTTTTAGCGTTGATCCGCGTTTTGGACGGCGATCGGACAGGGTTCTGTTTCTTCGTTCGGATCAGAGCATGCCGAGCACCTGCTCGTAAACCGCGCCGGTGCAGGCAAGCGTATCGCTGAGCAGCTGTTCGCCCCTGCGGCGGTAAACGGCGGCTCTGTCCTTATCCTTGAGATAGCCGAGGTTGATCAGCACGTTCAGCCATGCGCTGCGGACGGTCGCCTCCAGCATCATAACGGCGACGCCGAGGTCGCTGACCGCGTTGGCGTTGGTTTTTCCCGGCATGCGCTCGATCATCTTCGCCGCGTCGAGAGAAAGCTCCATCGTATGCAGCGGAGATTCGATGCAAAGGATCAGCACGTTCTGGATCGCTGCGGTACGGGCGGTTTTCTCTTCCGCCGTCCCCTTGGGCAGATTGAGCGCCGCCGTGAAACGGTGGAAAGCGTCGGCGTCGCGCTCCATCGCGTCGAGGAACGCTGCGCGCAGCGCGCCGCACCGTTCCTTGCAGACACGGATCTCCTCCGAGAAAGCGGCATACTGCGGACGGTCGACAGACAGATTGCCGACCATCTCGGCAAGCGCGGAGCCCAGAGAGCCCGCCATGGCTGCGGCGGAGCCGCCGCCGGGCGCCGCCGCATCGGATCCGAGCAGCTCAAAAAAGGAACGCAACGTCAGTTCGGAAAGCGCCATGGTTGTTTCTCCTTGTGTCGAAAAATACTGTACACTCGATCATAGCCCATCCTGCCGAAAAAAGCAAGACGTTTTTCCGCAGTTCGAACGGACGCGGCGGATCGGCGCTCCGACGCGCCGAAAACGCAGAGAACAAGCCGTGTTCCGCAATCCTATATATCGCGCTTCGGGGTTGACAAATCCTGTCGTCTTGTGATAAAGTGGAAGTGTTGATTTGGAAAACGAACCCCTATGGACACGGGAGGACAAACCATGGCAGAGAACCGTTTTATCAGCGCCTTTCTCCGAAACGCCAAGGGACCCGTCCCCCTTGCCGAAGCGGGCATACTGCCCCCTTCCGATCACAGCATGATCATACTACCCGGCTTCTGCGATGTACACGTACATCTTCGCGAGCCGGGTTTTTCTTATAAAGAAACGATCGCAACCGGCACCGCGGCGGCGGCAAGAGGCGGTTATACCGCCGTGTGCGCCATGCCGAACCTGAATCCCGTGCCGGACAGCTCCGAACATCTTATGATTCAGGAATCGCTGATCGCAGAACAGGCCGTCGTTCCCGTTTACCCCTACGGCGCGATCACCGCGGGCGAACGCGGCGAACGGCTTGCCGATCTTTCGGCTCTGGCGCCGCGGGTCGTCGCCTTCTCCGACGACGGCAGGGGCGTGCAGAACGACGATCTGATGCGTGAGGCGATGCGTACGGCAAAGCGGCTCGGAAAACCGATCGCCGCGCACTGCGAGGACAACCGGCTTTTGCACGGCGGCTATATCCACGACGGCGCGTACGCTTCGGCGCACGGTCATTTGGGCATCTGCTCCGAAAGCGAATGGGGGCAGATCCGCCGGGACCTCGATCTGGTCCGCGAGACCGGCTGCGCCTATCACGTCTGTCACGTTTCGACCAGGGAGAGCGTAGCGCTGATCCGGCAGGCGAAGCGGGAGGGACTGGACGTAAGCTGTGAAACCGCGCCGCACTATCTGGTGCTGGACGAAACTGATCTCAAAGAGGACGGACGCTTCAAGATGAATCCGCCTCTGCGCAGTCCTGCGGACCGGGAAGCGCTGATCGAGGGCGTTCTGGACGGCACGATCGATATGATCGCCACCGACCACGCGCCGCACAGCGCCGAGGAAAAGGCAAAGGGACTGCGCGGCAGCGCGTTCGGGATCGTCGGGTTGGAAACCGCGTTTCCGGTGCTCTATACCAGGCTGGTCGTTCCGGGCGTGCTGTCCCTCGAAAAGCTGGTCGATCTGCTCGCGTACCGTCCGAGAATGCGCTTCGGAATCCCGCTTCGGGAGGATGATTACGCGGTCTGGGATCCGGACGCGGAATACCCGATTGATCCGGACACGTTTCTGAGCAAAGGCCGCGCGACGCCGTTCGCGGGCATGACGGTGCGCGGCAGGTGTCTCGTCACCGTTTGCGGCGGCAAGCCGGTTTACATGGCGGAGGACGGCAAGAAATGAAGGATGTGATTTTTACCGTCGCGGCGCAGAAGCGGCTGACGGACAATGTATATGAGATCCGGCTCACGGGCGACACGTCGGCGATCACCCGACCGGGACAGTTTGTGAATCTGAAGCTGGAGGGGCTTTTCTTGCGCCGTCCCCTTTCGGTCTGCGATCTCGACGGAGACACGCTGACGCTGATCTACAAGGTCGTCGGTCGCGGCACGGCGCTTCTGCGCGGCATGACGCCGGGACAGGAGATCCCGGTGCTGACAGGTCTCGGCAACGGCTACGAGACGGCGCTTTCCGGAGACATGCCGCTTCTGATCGGCGGAGGCGTCGGCGTACCGCCGCTGTACCTGCTGGCAAAGCGTCTGCGTGCGGAAGGAAAGACCGTCTTTGCGGTACTGGGCTTCAATACCGCCGCGGAGATCTTCTATGCGGATCGCTTCCGCGATCTCGGCTGCAACCTCGCCGTGACCACCGCAGACGGCTCATTCGGAATCAAAGGCTTCGTCACCGACGCGCTGCCGGAAAACTATACCCACGTCTATACCTGCGGACCGGAGCCGATGCTGCGCGCGGTGTATCGCAAGATCACGACCGGCGGCTCGTTCAGCTTTGAAAAGCGCATGGGCTGCGGCTTCGGTGCCTGTATGGGCTGCTCGTGCAAAACGATCGCCGGGTATAAGCGCATCTGCAAAGAGGGACCCGTGCTTGAGAAGGAGGAGATCCTATGGGAAGACTGAGCGTCGATCTCTGCGGCATCGAGCTGGACAACCCCGTCATTCCGGCGTCCGGAACCTTCGGGTACGGCTGGGAGTTTGCCGAGCTGTACGATATCAATATTTTAGGCACGTTCTCCTTTAAGGGAACCACACGGGAACCGCGCTTCGGCAATCCGACGCCGCGGATCGCGGACTGTCCTTCCGGCATGCTCAACGCAGTGGGACTGCAGAATCCCGGCGTGGACCGGGTCATCGACACGGAACTTCCGAAGCTCGCGACCGTTTTTCATAAGCCGGTCATGGCGAACGTCAGCGGATTTTCCGCTGCGGAATACGCGGAGGTCAGCGCAAAGCTGGACGCGCAGCCGCAGGTGGGCTGGCTGGAGGTCAACGTCTCCTGCCCCAACGTGCACGGCGGCGGCATGAGCTTCGGCACCGATCCCGAACAGGCGGCGGCTGTGGTGCGCGCGGTCAAGGCGGTGACGAAAAAGCCCGTGATCATCAAGCTGACGCCCAATGTGACCGATGTCGTGACGATTGCAAAGGCCTGCGAGCAGGCGGGCGCGGACGGGATCAGCCTGATCAATACGCTCCTGGGCATGCGGATCGATTTGAAAACCCGCAAGCCCGTTCTTGCCAACAATACCGGCGGACTGTCCGGTCCCGCGGTCTTCCCGGTCGCCCTGCGCATGGTCTGGCAGGTTGCGCACGCGGTGAAGATCCCCGTCGTGGGCATGGGCGGCATTTCCTGCGCCGGGGACGTGCTGGAAATGATGACGGCAGGCGCCGCCGCCGTCGAGGTGGGCGCGGCGAACCTTGTCGACCCGCTGGCATGCAAAAAGATCATCGAAGATTTGCCGGAAGCGATGGACCGGTACGGCATTCGCAATTTTCGTGAACTGAGAGGAGTATAACATGGGAAAAGACGTCATCATCGCCTGCGATTTTCCGACTGCGGCGCAAACCCTGACTTTTCTGGACCGCTTTCCCGAACGAAAGCCCTTCGTGAAAATCGGTATGGAGCTGTTCTATGCCGAGGGTCCGTCCATAGTACGTGAGATCAAGGCGCGCGGACACAAGATCTTTCTGGACCTGAAGCTGCACGACATTCCGAACACCGTCAAAAAGGCGATGGCGGTGCTGTCCGGTCTGGACGTTGACATCGTGAATCTCCACGCCGCGGGAACGGCGGAGATGATGCGCGCCGCGCTGGAAGGGCTGACGCGCCCTGACGGCACAAGACCGCTTCTGATCGCCGTCACGCAGCTCACCTCGACCGATCAGACCGCATTGGAGCGCGAACTTCTGATCGAGCATCCGATGGACGAGGTGGTCCTTGCTTACGCCGAGAACGCAAAGAACGCGGGACTGGACGGCGTGGTCTGCTCGCCGCTCGAGGCGGGAAAAGTTCACCGGCGCTGCGGTTCCGGATTTCTGACCGTCACCCCGGGCATCCGGTTTGCCGACGGGGAAAAGGGCGACCAGAAACGGATCATGACGCCCGCGCAGGCAAAGCTCGAAGGTTCGGACTACATCGTCGTAGGTCGTCCGATCACCGCCGCACCCGATCCCGCAGCCGCGTACGCGCGCTGCTGCGCGGAGTTTATAGATTAAGAAAGGAAACGAAAGGCATGGAACTGTCAACACAGATCGCAAAGGACCTGCTGTCCATCCGCGCGGTCTTCTTCCGTCCGGAGGAACCCTTCCTCTGGGCAAGCGGCATCAAAAGTCCCGTCTACTGTGACAACCGTCTGACGCTGACGGCGCCTGCGGTCCGCAGCGACGTGGAAAACGGGCTTTGCGAGCTTGTCCGGACCTACTACCCCGAGGTCGAGGTCCTGATGGGCACGTCCACCGCCGGCATTGCGCACGCCGCCATCGTCGGACATCTGATGGGGCTGCCCATGGGCTACGTCCGCAGCGGAAACAAGGATCACGGTCGTCAGAACCGCATCGAAGGGCGGCTGGAGCCCGGACAAAAGGTCGTCGTGGTGGAGGATCTGATCTCCACCGGCGGGTCGGTCATCGAGGTCGTGGAGGCGCTGCGGGACGCAGGCGCAACGGTCCTCGGCGTCGTGTCCATCTTTACCTACGGCATGCAGCGGGGACTGGACCGTCTTGCCGCCGCCGGCGTAGAAAACCATTCGCTGACAAATTTTGACTGTATTGTATCAGTCGCCGCCCGGGAGGGCTATATCAAACCGGAGGACGTGGAACGGCTCATCGCCTTCCGCAACGATCCCTCGGACGAAAGCTGGATAGGAGGAAATCAATGAAACGCAGCATTATCGACATTCTGGATCTGAGTACGCAGGAGCTGGAAGAACTGATCGCGACCGCCGAGGACATCATCGCCGATCCCGACAAGTACGCCCACGCCTGCGACCGCAAGAAACTGGCGACTCTGTTCTTTGAGCCGTCGACCCGCACCCGCATGAGCTTCGAGGCGGCGATGTACGAGCTGGGCGGACACGTCATCTCCGTGTCCAGCGCCATGTCGTCCTCGGCAGCCAAGGGCGAGAGCGTGGCGGACACGGCAAAGACCGTTTCCTGCTACGCGGATATCATCGCCATGCGCCACCCCAAGGAGGGCGCGGCGTACGTCGCGGCGACCAACGCCACGATCCCCGTGATCAACGCGGGCGACGGCGGTCACTGCCATCCCACGCAGACGCTGGCGGACCTTCTCACCATCTGGCGTGAAAAACGCCGCTTTGAGGGGCTGACCATCGGTCTTTGCGGCGACCTGAAATTCGGACGCACGGTGCATTCGCTCATCAACGCCATGTCCCGTTACAACGGCAACCGGTTCGTGCTGATCTCGCCGGAAGAGCTGAAGGTGCCCAGCTACGTGAAGAAGGGCAGTCTGAAAAAGTTCGGTATTCCCTATACCCAGACCACCGATCTGGAATCCGCCATGCCCGAGCTGGACATTCTCTACATGACCAGAGTCCAGCGTGAGCGCTTCTTCAACGAGGAGGATTACCTCCGTCTGAAGGACAGCTACATCCTGACCCCGGACAAGCTGAAAAACGCCAAACCCGATCTTGCCATTCTGCATCCGCTGCCCCGCGTCAACGAGATCAGCATCGCCATCGACAACGACCCGAGAGCGTGCTATTTCAAACAGGTGCTGAACGGCAAATACATGAGAATGGCTTTGATTCTGAAACTGCTGAAGGAGGCCGGTACAATATGAACATTGATTCCATCCAGAACGGCGTGGTCATCGACCACATCACCGCAGGTCAGGGCATGAAGCTCTATCACCTGCTTAAGCTCGACGAAACCGACCTGTCCGTGGCGATCATCCGCAACGTGGTGAGCCGCAAGATGGGCAAGAAAGACATCATCAAGATCGACGCCGATATTCCCGTGAACCTCGACGTCATCGCGTACGTGGATCCCGGCGCCACCGTCAACATCATCCGCAACGGCGCGCTGGTGGAAAAGCGGCAGATGGAGCTTCCCGAAACTCTGACCGACGTGCTGACCTGCAAGAACCCGCGCTGCATCACGTCCACCGAGCAGGAGCTCAAGCACATCTTCCGTCTGACGGACCGCGAAAACAAGGTTTATCGCTGCATTTACTGCGAGACCAAGGCGGGCATCTGACGGGAAAGGAGCCGCTATGAAGAAGATCGGAATCGTCATGGGGAGCAAGAGCGATCTTCCCGTGGTGCAGAAGGCGGTCGACGTGCTCAACGAGCTGGGGATCCCCTATGAGGCGCATATCTTTTCCGCGCACCGGACGCCCGTCGAAGCGGCGGCGTTTGCCCGCGCCGCGCGGGAGAACGGCTTTGCCTGCGTGATCGCGTTTGCCGGCATGGCGGCGCATCTGGCGGGCGCGATCGCCGCCAACACCACGCTGCCGGTCATCGGTGTGCCCTGCAAGGGTCCCGTTTTCGACGGGATGGACGCGCTGCTGTCCACCGTGCAGATGCCCTCCGGCATTCCGGTGGCAACCGTGGCGGTCAACGGCGGTGCAAACGCCGCGCTGCTGGCGGCTGAGATCCTGTCCGTCGGGGATCCGGAGCTTGCCCGCAGGCTTCAGAAAAAACGCGAAGCGGCGGCGGCTGCGATCCTTCAGCAGGACGCGCAGCTTGAAAAAGATCTGTCTTAAACCCGATCAACGAACGCAATACGATAAGAATCCATCGGAAGAGGAGTTATCATTATGGAAAACAAGCTTGTTTACACCGGCAAGACCAAGAACGTCTATGCGCTGCCCAACGGCAACTACCTGCTGAAATTCAAGGACGACTGCACCGGCAAGGACGGCGTCTTCGATCCCGGCGAAAACTCGGTCGGTCTGACGATCGAAGGCGTGGGCGACGTGAATCTGCGCATGTCCATTTATTTCTTTGAAAAGATCAACGCGGCAGGCATCCGTACGCACTACGTTTCCGCGGATCTCAAAAACACCACCATGGAGGTTCTGCCCGCCAAGGTCTTCGGCAAGGGTCTGGAGGTCATCTGCCGCTACAAGGCGGTCGGCAGCTTCCTGCGTCGCTACGGCGAATACATCGAGGAAGGCGCAGACCTGCCCGCATATGTGGAGACCACGTTCAAAAACGACGCGAAAGGCGATCCGCTGGTCACCAAGGACGGTCTCGTGGTCCTCGGCGTGATGACCGAGAAGCAGTACGATGATATCAAGTCCATGACGCAGAAGATCACGCGGATCGTGGCGGACGAGATGGAAAAGCGCGGCATGGTGCTTTACGACATCAAGTTCGAGTTCGGTTACGACGCGGACGGCAACGTCATGCTGATCGACGAGATCGCTTCCGGCAACATGCGCGTGTATAAGGACGGCAAGTACGTCGATCCCATGACGCTTTCCGCGCTCTTCTTCGCGTAAGCGATTGCAGACGGGCTTTGCACCCCGCGCATCGAATCCATTTTTTCAGGAGGTTCCCACATGGGAGGCTTTTTCGGCATTACATCCAAAAACGACTGCATGGCCGACGTTTTCTTCGGTACCGACTACCATTCCCACCTCGGCACGCGCCGGGGCGGCATGGCGGCGTACGATCCGGAGATCGGTCTGCAGCGCAAGATCCACAGCATCGAGAACGCGCCCTTCCGCACCCGCTTTGAGCATATCTTTGAAGAGATGAAGGGCACCGCCGCGATCGGCTGCATCAGCGACAGCGAGCCGCAGCCGCTTTTGATCCGCTCCAATCACGGCACCTACGCCGTCTGCATGATCGGCAGGATCAACAACGCGGATTCGCTGATCGACCAGTTTCTTTCCTTCACCGGCGGGCACTTCGACGCCAAGACCGGCGGCGCGATCAATATCGTGGAGCTGCTGGTTGCGCTGATCGACCAGAAGACGGACTTTGCGGAGGGTATCCGCTTTGCCCAGAAATCCATCGACGGCACGGCATCCATCCTGATCCTGAAGGAGGACGGCACGCTGATCGCCGCCCGCGATAAGCTCGGGCGGCTCCCCGTCACCATAGGCAAGCGCGAGGACGGCTATGCCGTTTCCTTCGAGTCCTTTGCCTATGAGAAACTGGGATTCACTTTTGAGAAGGAGCTCGGCCCCGGCGAGATCGTCGAGCTGACCCCGGACAAGCTGACGCAGCTTCGCGCGCCCGACAAGGAGAAGCGCATCTGCGCGTTCCTCTGGTCCTACTACGGCTATCCCACGTCCACCTATGAGGGCGTCAATGTGGAAGCCATGCGCTACCGCAACGGCGCGATCCTCGCCCAGGCGGACAGGGACAAGCCGGACGTGCAGCAGATCGACTACGTCGGCGGCGTTCCGGATTCCGGCACGCCTCACGCCATCGGCTATGCCAACGAGAGCGGCAGACACTTTGCCCGCGCTTTCATCAAGTACACGCCGACCTGGGCGCGCAGCTTCATGCCGCCCGCGCAGGTGGACCGGGACAGGATCGCCAAAATGAAGCAGATCCCGGTCACAGAACTGATCCGGAACAAGAATCTGCTCTTTGTGGACGATTCCATCGTCCGCGGCACGCAGCTGAGGGAGACCGTGGAGTTCCTCTATGAAAACGGCGCCCGGTCCGTCCATATGCGCTCCGCCTGCCCGCCCATCATGTTCGGCTGCAAGTACCTGAACTTCTCCCGGGCGACGTCGGATCTGGAGCTCATCGCCCGCAGGGTGATCCTGGAGCTGGAGGGCGAAGAGGGCTTCCGCTTCCTTTCGGAATACGCCGACGGAAACACCGAGCGCGGCAAAAAGCTCCGCGCCAATATCTGCGAGCGGTTCCATTTCTCCTCACTGGAGTTTCAGTCGCTGGAGGGCGTGGTCGAGGCGATCGGTCTGCCCGAATGCGAGCTTTGTACCTATTGCTGGAACGGAAAGGAATAAAGCATGAACGAGTTTTCCAAATCCGAAGCGTACGCCGCAGCCGGGGTGGACATCACCGCCGGTTACCGCGCCGTGGAACTGATGAAAAAACACATCGCCGGAACGATGACGCCCGGCGTCTGCTCCGACGTGGGCGGGTTCGGCGGTCTGTTTGAACCGGACCTTACGGGGATCCGCCGCCCGGTGCTGGTTTCGGGTACCGACGGCGTCGGCACCAAGCTGAAGCTTGCCTTTCTGATGGACAGGCACGACACCGTCGGCGTGGACTGCGTTGCCATGTGCGTCAACGACATCATCTGCTGCGGCGCGAAACCGCTCTTCTTCCTGGACTACATCGCCTGCGGCAGGAACGTCCCGGAACGCATCGAACAGATCGTCAAGGGCGTCTGCGACGGCTGTGTGCAGGCGGGCTGCGCGCTGATCGGCGGCGAGACCGCCGAAATGCCCGGCTTCTACCCGGTAAACGAATACGATCTCGCGGGTTATTCCACCGGCGTGGTGGACCGGGACCGCATTCTGAACAACGCCGAGACGGAACCCGGGGACGTCGTCATCGCCCTGCCTTCCTCCGGCGTCCACTCCAACGGCTTCTCTCTGGTGCGCAAGGTCTTTGACGTGGAACACGCCGACCTCAACGCGCCCGTCGAAGCGCTCGGCGGAAAGTCGTTGGGCGAGACTCTGCTTACCCCCACCCGCATCTATGTGAAGCCGATGCTGGCGCTGATGGAGAAGATCCGCGTCAAGGGCGTTTCGCACATCACGGGCGGCGGCTTCTATGAGAACATCCCGCGCATGATCCCGGACGGGCTTTGCGCAAGGATCCGCGAAAAGGACGTGCGCGTTCTGCCGATCTTCGACCTGATCGAAAAGACCGGCGGCATTTCCCGCCGCGATATGTTCAACACCTTCAATATGGGCGTCGGCATGTGCCTCACGGTGTCGGCAAAGGACGCCGACGCGGCGCTTGCCATTCTGCGCGGGCAGGGTGAGGACGCGTATGTCCTCGGCGAGATCGTTCGCGGCGAACAGAAGGTCGAGCTATGCTGAACGGGAAGATTCGCGCCGCGGTGCTGGTCTCCGGCGGCGGAACAAATCTGCAGGCGATCCTGGACGCAAGGGGCAAGGTGATCCGAAGCGCCGAGATCGCGCTTGTGGTCTCCAACAAGCCGAACGCCTACGCGCTGGAGCGGGCAAGGACCGCGGGCATTCCTGCGCTGGCGCTCTCTCCGAAGGCGCTGGGCGGCAAGGAAGCCTTTGAACGGGAGCTTGCGCGCGTTCTGGAAGAGCATCGGATCGACCTGATCGTTCTGGCGGGCTTTCTTGTCATCCTCTCCCCCGATTTCACGCGCCGCTGGGATCACCGCATTCTCAACATTCATCCGGCGCTGATCCCGTCCTTCTGCGGAAAGGACTACTACGGTCTGCACGTCCACGAAGCGGCGCTTGCGCGCGGCGTCAAGGTCACCGGCGCGACCGTTCATTTTGTCAACGAGATCCCGGACGGCGGCGAGATCCTGCTGCAGAAGGCTGTCGAGGTGCTGCCGGGGGATACGCCCGAAACGCTGCAGCGCCGCGTGATGGAGCAGGCGGAATGGATCCTGCTGCCGAAAGCGGTGGAACTGGTTTCCGAACAAATTCTTTCAGGAGAATAACATGGATATTTACGAATCTCTTCCGATCGCGGATCGCATCCGCGGCAACGCCTACCCCGGCAGGGGCATCGTTCTGGGACGGACGGAGGACGGAACGCGCGCCGTCGCGGCGTATTTCATCATGGGTCGCAGCGCAAATTCCCGGAACCGGGTCTTTGCCGTTCGAAACGGCGAGGTCTTCACTGAGCCGTTCGACGCCTCAAAGGTGGAGGATCCGAGCCTCATCATCTATGCCGCCGTGCGGCAGTATGAAAACCGGCTGATCGTCACCAACGGCGATCAGACCGACACCGTTTTTGAAGGTCTGCAGGCGGGAAAAACCTTTTCCGAATCGCTGGAATCCCGCTGCTTCGAGCCGGACGCGCCGAACTTTACGCCGCGGATCAGCGGCGTGTTCACGCTGGACGCGACCGCACCGCGATATGAAATGAGCATTCTGAAGAGCGTTGACGCCGCGGGGACCGACTGCGTGCGCCATACCTTTTCCTATCCCGCCGTGCCGGGGCTCGGACATTTCATCCACACCTACATCCGGGACGGCAAGCCGCTGCCCACGTTTTCGGGCGAGCCGGAGCGCATCCGCCTCGGCAGCGATATCGACGCCTTCACCGCGTCGCTTTGGGACAATCTGGACCCGGATAACCGCATCTCCCTGTACGTCCGCTTCGTCGAACTGCAATCCGGAACGTACACGGAACGCATCATCAATCGCAATCGGTAAGGAGCAACTATGAACGAATTTGAACTGAAATACGGCTGCAATCCCAATCAGAAGCCTGCCCGCATCTATATGGAGGACGGAAGCGACCTGCCGGTCGAGGTCCTCAACGGGCGCCCGGGCTATATCAACTTTCTGGACGCGCTGAACTCCTGGCAGCTGGTCCGCGAGCTTAGGCAGGCGCTGGGGCTGCCCGCGGCGGCGTCCTTCAAGCACGTCAGCCCCACCTCCGCCGCCGTCGGTCTAAAACTGCCGGAGCGGCTCAAAAAAGCCTGCTTCGTGAACGACATTCCCGATCTGGATCAGAACCCGCTCGCCTGCGCTTATGCAAGAGCCCGCGGCGCCGACCGGCTCTGCTCCTTCGGCGACTGGGTGGCGCTTTCCGACGAGTGCGACGCGCTGACCGCTTCGCTGATCAAGCGCGAGGTCTCCGACGGCGTGATCGCGCCGGGCTACACGCCCGAGGCGCTCGAGATCCTGAAAGCCAAGCGCAAGGGCGGCTACAACATCGTCAAAATCGACCCGAACTATGTCCCCGCCGCAAAGGAGCACAAGCAGGTCTTCGGCGTGACCTTTGAACAGGGGCGCAACGACAGCAAAATCGACGGCTCCCTGCTGCGCAACATTGTGACCGAAAACAGGGACCTGCCCGAAAGTGCGGCGCGGGATCTGATCGTTTCGCTCATCACTTTGAAGTATACGCAGTCCAATTCGGTCTGCTACGCCGTCGACGGGCAGGCGATCGGCGTCGGCGCGGGGCAGCAGTCCCGCATCCACTGCACGCGGCTTGCGGGCTCCAAGGCGGACACCTGGTTCTTAAGACAGGCGGACAAGGTCCTTTCGCTGCCGTTTCTGCCGAAGATGGCGCGTCCGGACCGCGACAACGTGATCGACGGATACATCAACCGGAACGAAGAGGACGTCTGCGCGGAGGGCGTCTGGCAGCGGTTCTTTACCCGCCGTCCGGAACCGTTCACCCCGGAAGAGCAGCGCGCGTATCTGAATACCGTGCAGGGCGTTGCGCTCGGCTCCGATGCGTTCTTCCCCTTCTCCGACAACATCGAACGCGCCTTTTTAAGCGGCGTCAGGTACGTCGCGCAGCCCGGCGGCTCCATCCGCGACGACGCGGTCATCGACTGCTGCAACAGGCACGGCATGGTCATGTGCTTCACGGGCTTAAGGCTGTTCCATCATTGAGGAGTACGATATGAAAATCATGGTGATCGGCGGCGGCGGACGCGAGCACGCCATCGTCAAAAAACTGAAAGAGAATCCGAACGTTTCCGAACTGTACTGTCTGCCCGGCAACGGCGGCATTGCAAGGGACGCGACCTGCATTCCCGTCGCCGCCACGGACCTCGACGGCATG
Organism: uncultured Clostridia bacterium; assembly: GCA_947168855.1. Taxonomy (GTDB): domain Bacteria; phylum Bacillota; class Clostridia; order Christensenellales; family CAG-138; genus UBA3792. Next base: position 173,453 of record CAMVNO010000004.1, on the reverse strand, counting down.
GTGTGTTTTGCAAAGGAACAAAAGATCGACTACGCCGTGGTGGCGCCGGACGATCCTCTGGCGATGGGCGCCGTGGATCTTCTGGAAGCGATCGGCGTGCCCTGCTTCGGTCCGGACCGGAAGGCCGCCGTGATCGAGGCGAGCAAGATCTTTGCCAAGGACCTGATGCGGCGTTACGGCATCCCGACGGCGCGTTATGAAACCTTCGACGATATGGACGCGGCGCTTTCCTATCTTGAAACCGCTCCTATGCCCGCGGTCATCAAGGCGGACGGGCTTGCCCTCGGCAAGGGCGTGATCATTGCGCAGACGCTGCCGGAAGCAAAGGAAGCCGTCCGCACCATGATGGCGGACAAGCGCTTCGGCAAGAGCGGCGAGCGCATCGTGATCGAGGAATACCTTGAGGGGCCGGAGATCTCCGTGCTCTCCTTTACGGACGGCAGGACCGTCGTTCCCATGGTCTCCTCGATGGATCACAAGCGGGCATGGGACGGCGATACCGGACCGAACACCGGCGGCATGGGCACCGTCGCGCCGAACCCCTTCTATACTCCGGAGGTTGCGGCGCGCTGCATGCGGGAGATCTTTCTGCCCACGATCCGCGCCATGACGGCGGAGGGACGTCCGTTCAAGGGCTGTCTCTATTTCGGGCTGATGCTGACCGGGGACGGTCCGAAGGTCATCGAATACAACTGCCGCTTCGGCGATCCCGAGACGCAGGTGGTTCTGCCGCTTTTGAAGACCGATCTTCTGACGGTCATGCAGGCGGTGACCGAGGAACGGCTTGCGGAATGCCCCGTGGAATTCTCCGACGGCGCCGCCGCCTGCGTGATCCTGGCGTCCGAGGGCTACCCCGGCAGCTATGAAAAGGGCTATCCCATCCGCATTCCGGACGACCTGAGCGCCGAAGTTTACGTGGCGGGCGCCAAGGACCGGGACGGACAGCTCGTCACGTCCGGCGGACGCGTCCTCGGCGTTACGGCAACTGCGCCGACGCTGACAGCGGCGCTTCAAAAGGCGTATGCCGCGGCGGAACAAATTCATTTTGAGAACGCATATTATCGCCGGGACATCGGCAAACGCGCACTGACAGCACCGGAGGCATAACATGGTTTATCGCATTTTTGTGGAAAAAAAGCCGGGGTTTGCGCAGGAGGCGGACGCCCTCTGCCGCGAGCTCAGCTCCTTTCTCGGCATTGCGGGGCTCAAGCGGGTCCGCATCCTGAACCGGTATGACGCCGAAGCGATCCGAAAGGAACAGTTCGAGGCAGCCATCCCCACCGTTTTTTCCGAGCCGCAGGTGGATTTTGCTCAAAAGGAGCCCGACCTCTCCGACGCCGACGCCGTCTTTGCCGTGGAGTATCTTCCCGGTCAGTTCGACCAGCGCGCGGATTCCGCCGCGCAGTGCATCCAGATCCTCTTCCAGTCCGAACGGCCCGTCATCCGCTCGGCGAAGGTCTACGCGCTCTACGGCGCGCTGAACGCGGAGGATCTCAACCGGATCAAGAAATACGTCATCAACCCCGTGGAGGCGCGGGAAGCCGCGCAGGCGCTGCCTGAGACGCTGAAAACGCCCTGCGAGATCCCCACCGCCGTGCAGACGCTGGACGGCTTCCGGACGCTGAACGAAGCGGCGCTGTCCGGCATGATCCGCGATTACGGGCTTGCCATGGACGAGGGCGACATCGCTTTCTGTCAGACGTATTTCCGGGACGAGGGCAGGGATCCCACGATCACCGAGCTCAGGATGATCGACACGTACTGGTCCGATCATTGCCGGCACACCACCTTCCATACGATCATCGACAGCGTGCGCTTCGAGGACCCGGAGCTGCAGAAAACCTACGAGGATTACCTTGCCCTGCGCAAAGAACTCGGCAGAACCAAGCCGCCGTGCCTTATGGACCTTGCCACCATTGCGGTGCGCGATCTCAAGCGAAAGGGCAAGCTCATGAAGCTCGACGAATCCGAGGAGATCAACGCCTGCACCGTGAAAATCACGGTGGACGTGGACGGCAAACCGGAGCCCTGGCTGCTGCTGTTCAAAAACGAAACGCACAATCATCCGACCGAGATCGAGCCGTTCGGCGGCGCCGCCACCTGCATCGGCGGCGCGATCCGCGACCCGCTTTCGGGCAGAGCATATGTATACGGGGCAATGCGCGTCACCGGCGCGGCGGATCCCACCGCCCCGGTCTCCGAAACGATTCCCGGAAAGCTCCCGCAGCGCAAGCTGGTAACAACGGCCGCCGCGGGCTATTCCTCCTACGGCAACCAGATCGGTCTTGCCACCGGTCTTGTGGAAGAGCTTTACCACCCCGGCTACGCCGCAAAGCGCATGGAGATCGGCGCGGTCATCGCCGCGGCGCCGCAGGCGAACGTCCGCCGCGAGCGCCCCGCGCCCGGCGACGTCGTGATCCTTCTGGGCGGCAGCACCGGCAGGGACGGCATCGGCGGCGCCACCGGCTCCTCCAAGGCGCATACCGCGCATTCCGTGGAGCTGTGCGGCGCGGAGGTCCAGAAGGGCAACGCGCCCGAGGAGCGCAAGCTCCAGCGTCTCTTCCGCTCACCCGAAGCCGCGCGGCTGATCAAGCGCTGCAACGATTTCGGCGCCGGCGGCGTCAGCGTCGCCATCGGCGAGCTGGCGGACGGCGTGGAGATCGACCTCAACGCCGTGCCGCGCAAGTATGAAGGTCTGGACGGCACCGAGCTTGCGATCTCCGAATCGCAGGAGCGCATGGCGGTGGTCGTCGCGTCCGAAGACGCCGACCGGTTTCTGACGCTTGCCGAGCGGGAAAATCTGCAGGCGTGCGTCGTGGCAAAGGTCACGGAATCGCCGCGTCTGGTCATGCACTGGAACGGAAAACGCATCGTGGATCTGAGCCGCGCATTCCTGGATTCCAACGGCGCGGAAAAGCATATCAGCATCGAAACCGCCGCGCCGCAAACGGAAGCGCCGATCGCGGAAACGCGCTTTGATGCAGCCTGCGAGCGGGTTGCGAACGACCTGAATCTCTGCTCGCACCGCGGACTTTCCGAGCGGTTCGATTCCACCATCGGCGCAGGCACGGTCCTGATGCCCTTCGGCGGCAAGCATCAGCTGACGCCCGTTCAGGCGATGGTCCATAAGATCGCCGCGGAACAGGGACACACCGACGACTGTTCGCTGATGGCGTACGGCTTCGATCCCTATCTGTCCTCGTTGAGTCCCTATCACGGCGCGTACCTTGCGGTAACGGATTCCGTCTCCAAGCTGGTCGCCTCCGGCGCGAAGTTCGAGGACGTTTATCTGAGTTTTCAGGAATACTTTTGTAAGCCCGGCCGCGATCCGAAGCGCTGGGGACAGCCGCTTTCCGCGCTGCTCGGCGCGTTCCGCGCGCAGACGGAGCTGGGCGTCGGCGCGATCGGCGGCAAGGATTCCATGTCCGGCACCTTTGAAAATCTGGACGTGCCGCCCACGCTCGTGAGCTTTGCCGTCACGACCGACAAAACGGCGCATATCGTTTCTCCGGAGTTCAAAGCGCCGGGACGTTCCGTGGTCCTGTTTGCTCCGGAACGCGACGGGAACGGTCTGCCCAGGGCGGCCTCCCTGCTTGCGCTGTTTGACCGCATCACCGCGCTGCAGCGCGCGGGGATCATCACCGCGTGCTGGGCTTTGGGCTCCGGCGGGATCCTCGAGGGCGTACTGAAAATGTCCTTCGGCAACGGCTTCGGGTTCCGCTTCGATGAAACGATCCCCGTGGCAAACCTGCTGCAAAAGCAGTACGGCTCGTTCCTTGCGGAAGTGACGGAACATGTTCCGGACGGCAAACCCGTCGGCGTCATTACCGAAGCGCCGCGCTTCACATACGGCGAAACGTCTCTGGACGCGGACGCGCTGCGTCTGAAGTGGGAGCGTCGTCTGGAATCCGTCTATCCCGCCGGGATCGACGAACCGGTCGAAACCTATGAAGCGCTTTCCTATCATGCCGAACAGCGGATCGCGCCGGCTGTCCGCTGCGCAAAGCCGCGCGTTCTGATCCCCGTCTTCCCCGGCACGAACTGCGAGTACGACAGCGCGCGGGCGGTTCGGGATGCAGGCGCCGAGCCGGAGATCCTGATCATCAACAACCGCTCCGCCGACGGCATCCGCCGCTCTGTGGACCGCTTCGCCGAAGCCCTGCAAAGCGCGCAGGTCGTCTTCATCCCGGGCGGTTTTTCCGGCGGCGACGAACCGGACGGCAGCGGAAAGTTCATCACGGCGTTCTTCCGGAACGCGGCGATCCGCGAGGGTGTGACGACGCTTCTGGAGCGGCGCGACGGGCTGATGCTCGGCGTCTGCAACGGCTTCCAGGCGCTTATTAAGCTCGGACTCGTGCCGTACGGACGGATCACCGATCCGGATCCGGACAGCCCCACCCTGACGTTCAACACGATCGGGCGCCATCAGTCCCGCATCGTACGCACCCGCATCGTTTCCGACAAGTCTCCGTGGTTCTCCGGGCTGAACGCGGGCGAGATCGTCAGCGTACCGATCTCCCATGGCGAAGGGCGCTTCATCGCCTCCGACGCCGTCCTCAATGAGCTGATCCGGAACGGACAGATCGCCACGCAGTACGTGGACCTGAACGGCGTTCCGACCTCCGATCTGCGATTCAATCCGAACGGCTCCGTTCTTGCGATCGAGGGCATCACCTCGCCGGACGGCAGGGTCCTCGGCAAAATGGGACACTCCGAGCGCGTCGGCACGGATCTTTACAGGAACGTTCCCGGCTGCTACGACAGCCATTTGTTCGAATCCGCCGTCGCTTATTTCCGCGGCGTCTGAAAAGCCGCAGAGCATGTATACAAAAGACGATCGGAAGTGAATTCAACAAAATAAAGCGCCGCAGAAGCGGCGCGCAGTCAAAAGCAAGCGGTACACAGTACCGCTTGTTTTATGTGTCAACGCAAAAGGGGTTCGTGTATTTTTTCGAAAGCCCGAAGCACGCGCTTCAATGACGGCAGGGTTTTCTGCAGAAACGACCTTCATTCAGTCGACCGTGTTTTTAGGGTCCCGCCGACCGGAACGCGCGTTTTTCGGCTTTTCTTTTACAGGCGTTCATGGTATACTGTGAAACAGACGGGCGAAAGAACGCCCCGCGGAGAACGGCGGACAATGAAACAGCGGTCTTTTCTTTCAAAATACATCGGGAATAAAGCGTTTTATCAGGCGGTCCTTGCGATCGTCATACCCGTCGTAATCCAGAACGGCGTCAGCCAGTTCGTCAACGTTCTGGACAATCTGATGGTCGGCAGGATCGGGACCGAGCAGATGAGCGGCGTCGCGATCGCGAACCAGCTGATCTTCGTATTCAATCTGACGGTCTTCGGCGGGCTTTCCGGCGCCAGCATCTTCGGCGCGCAGTTCGCCGGAAAAAAGGATACGGACGGCGTGCGGCACGTGCTCCGCTTTAAGCTATGGATCTGTGCCGGTATCTCGATCATCGCGCTTGTCGTTCTCGGCTTTTTCCATAAGCCGCTGCTCACGCTGTTTCTGCACGAAAGCGGCGCGGAGGGCGACCTTGCCGCAACGCTCGCATACGGCAGCAACTACGTCCTGATCATGCTGATCGGGCTCGTTCCCGCCGCGCTTTCGATGTGCTATGCCTTTTCGCTCCGCGAAACGGGCGAGACCTTCGTACCGATGGTCGCCAGCGGATCCGCCGTGCTCATCAATCTGCTGTTCAACTGGCTGCTGATCTTCGGCAAGCTCGGCTTCCCCACGCTCGGCGTGCTCGGCGCGGCGATCGCGACGGTGATCTCGCGCTTTGTCGAGCTTCTGATCATCGTCATCTACGCGCACACCCACACGGCGCGGTTCCCGTTTTTCAGGGGCGTCTATCATTCGTTCTACGTGCCGGGCAGTCTTGCAAAGCAGATCGTTCTGAAGGGCACGCCGCTTTTGCTGAACGAAGCACTCTGGTCGCTCGGCATGACGACCATGATGCAGTGCTATTCGATGCGCGGCATCTCCGCCGTCGCGGCGCTGAACATTTCGAGCACGGTATCGAACCTCTTTAACATCGTCTTCATGTCCATCGGCTCCTCGATCGGCATCATCGTCGGCAACCTGCTCGGCGCGAACAAGCTGGAGGAAGCGAAGGACACGGACAGAAAGATCATTGCGCTGTCGGTGTGCACCTGCCTGTTCTTCGGCGCCGCGCTCGCCGTCGCCGCGCCGTTCATCCCCCGCCTTTACAACACCGGCGACGAGGTGAAGATGCTCGCAACGCGTTTCCTCTGGGTCTCCGCATGCATGATGCCGTTCAACGCGTTCACCCATGCCTGCTATTTCACGCTGCGCTCCGGCGGGCAGACGCGGATCACGATGCTGTTCGACAGCTGCTTCGTCTGGGCGATCTGCATCCCCGTCGCGTTCGTGCTGAGCCGGTTTACGGCGCTTCCCATCCTGCCGCTCTATATCGTGTGCTGCTCGCTGGAGCTCATTAAGTGCGTGATCGGCTTTATCCTGGTAAAAAGCGATCGCTGGGTCGTCAACATCGTGCGCAGCGAAGACGCCGACGGCGAACAGCAGCCGGTCTGACGGACCGACACGACCGTATCTGCGGAGCAGATCGAAGCTGCGGTTTCCAAAATGGCGCCGCTTGAGGGCGTCACCGAGCGCCTGAAAGCCGCGAACCGGATGAAAGGGATCCGCCGCATGAACAACTGTTCCTGTTTTTTTACCTTGCTCCCGGTTTATCAAAAAAGCCAGTTGCAAAAGTCGCATAATTGATATAATATATATGTGTTTTTGCCGGATCGATTGCAGGATGGTCGGTTTCGGAGACTCCGCTTGTCTCAGAAAGCGCTTCAGCCGCTGATGAAGGATTCAAAAAAAGAGCGGCGTCCTATGCACAACAGATCCGCCGATGCGCAGCAAAGCGATGCGCATCCTTCTGTTTTCGATTTCTTGCCAATCCGGGAAAGGAGCATGTATTTATGTCAAATTGCGCGATCGTAGGGATCAACTGGGGTGACGAAGGCAAAGGCCGTATGGTCGATCTTCTGACCGAACGGTTCGATTACGTAGTCCGCTATCAGGGCGGAGGAAACGCGGGGCATACCGTCGTCAACCAATTCGGAAAATTCGCACTGCATCTGCTGCCTTCGGGCATCTTCCGTCCGGACGTCGTCAACGTTCTCGGCAGCGGCGTCGCCCTCGACCTCGAAAGTCTGTGGACAGAGATCGAAACGCTCCGCGCGGCGGGCATCTCCATTACGCCGGAAAACCTCAAGATCAGCGAACGGGCTTCCCTCCTTCTGCCGTGGCATCGGGATCTGGACGCGCTGGAAGAAGCGCGGCTCAAGGATAAAAAGTACGGTTCGACCAAACAGGGGATCGCGCCGTTCTATTCCGACAAATATCAGAAGAAAACGCTGCTGGCGGGGGAGCTGAACTATCCGGAGCATCTTTTTGAACATGCAAAGGATCTGCTGGAATGGAAGAATCTGACGCTGACCGGCGTCTACGGAGCGGAACCCTATTCCCTTGAAACGCTGCTCCGTTGGCTTGAAACCTTCGGCAATCGCATGAAGCCCTTCCTCTGCGACACAGGCGCAGAGCTGGAAAAAGCGCAGGCGGAGGGAAAGCGCATCCTGTTCGAAGCGCAGCTCGGCGCGCTGCGGGATCTGGATTGCGGGATCTATCCCTATACCACCTCCTCCAACGCGGTCGCCGCTTACGCCCCCGTCGGTTCCGGCGCCCCGTGGCTCAAAGTCGACGAGGTGATCGGCGTCGTAAAGGCATATTCCACCTGCGTAGGGGAAGGACCGTTCACCTGTGAACTGTTCGGCGCGGAAGCGGATGCGCTCAGAGAAGCCGGCGCGGAGTACGGCGCAAAGACCGGACGTCCCCGCCGCGTGGGACCCATCGACCTGGTCGCCACCCGCTACGGCGTGCGGATGCAGGGCGCGACGTCGCTGGCGTTGACGAAGCTGGACGTGCTGAGCTATCTGGACAAGATCCCTGTCTGTACCCGGTATGAACTGAACGGAGAAGAGACCGATCGGTTCCCGTTCCCCGCTGCTCTTCCGGACGCAAAGCCCGTTTTGGAGTATATGGACGGGTGGCGCTGCGACATATCCAAGGCGCGCACATGGGAAGAGCTTCCGGCGCCCGCCCGGGCGTATGTGCAGCGGATTGAGGACGCCGTGGGCTGTCGGATCGCGTATATCTCGGTGGGTGCGGAGCGGGACGCCTGTATCCGTCGATAATAAAGCCGCAAGGAGGTTTATCATGCAGAAGAAAGAACAGTTATATGAAGGAAAGGCAAAAAAGGTCTATGCAACGGACGATCCCGATCTGCTGATCGTGGCATACAAGGACGATGCGACGGCATTCAACGGTCTGAAAAAAGGAACGATCTGCGGAAAAGGCGTCATCAACAACCAAATGAGCAATCGATTGATGCAGCGGCTGGAACGCGAAGACGTCCCGACTCATTTCGTGAAAGAGCTTTCGGAGCGGGAAACGCTCGTCAAACGTGTCGAGATCGTTCCGCTGGAGGTGATTGTCCGCAACATCGCCGCCGGTTCCTTTTCCAAGCGGTACGGCGTGCCGGAAGGCGTGGTTTTCGATGCTCCGACCGTAGAGTTTTCCTATAAAAACGACGCCCTCGGAGATCCGCTGATCAACACCTCGCACGCAATAGCCATGCATCTTGCCCGGAAGGACGAGATCGAGACGATCAAACGGTACGCATTGCGCGTCAACGAAGTCCTGCGCGCCGTCTGGGCGGACTGCGGCGTGACGCTGGTGGACTTCAAGCTGGAATTCGGACGGCTTTCGGACGGAACGATCATTCTGGCAGACGAGATCAGCCCGGATACCTGCCGTCTTTGGGACAGCAAGACCGGAAAGAAGCTGGACAAAGACCGTTTCCGCAGAGACCTGGGCGATGTCGAGGACGCCTATACCGAAGTCATGCGCCGCCTGTGCGAGCATGACGCCTGAGGGACGGTCGAAAAGGCGCGTCCGTGAGGCGCGCGGCGTATGATCCGCCGAAGAACAAAGAATTTGCCGCGGATCGCCGATCCGACTGACGAACGATATGGAGGTAATGACCTTGTACGATACATATGAATCCCCCCTGTGCTCCCGATATGCTTCGGAGGAGATCAAGCGTCTGTTCTCCCAGAGGACCCGCATCGAAACCTGGCGCAGGCTTTGGACCGAGCTGGCGCGCGTCGAGCATGAACTGGGGCTGCCCGTCACAGCAGAGCAGGTGGCGGCGCTGGAAGCCCACGTGGAGGACATCGATTTCGAGCTGGCGGCACGCCGGGAAAAGGAAGTACGTCACGACGTTATGGCGCACGTCTATGCCTACGGCGTCGCTGCGCCGGAGGCGGCAGGCATCATCCACCTGGGAGCGACCAGCTGCTACGTAACGGACAACGCCGATCTGATCCTGTACCGGGACGCTTTGCGGCATATCAAGCGGGAGCTTTTGGGGCTTGCCGCCAATCTGGCCGCCTTTGCCGAGCGGTATCGCGATCTGCCGACTCTGGGCTATACCCATTATCAGCCGGCCCAGCCCGTAACGGTCGGAAAGCGGGCGTCTCTTTGGCTACAGGACGTTCTGACCGACGTCCAAGAGGTGGATTTCGTGCTTTCCTGCATTCGCTTTTTGGGCTGCCGCGGCGCTACCGGAACGGAGGCGAGTCTATTGGATCTGTTTGACGGCGACGGAGCAAAGGTTGAGGAGCTGAACCGGCGTCTGGCGGCGGCTTTCGGCTTCGATCGGTGCTTCGACGTCTGCGGTCAGACCTATCCGCGGAAGCTGGACAGCCGTATCCTGAACGTCCTGTCCGCCATTGCGCAAACCTGCTGCCGCATGGCAACGGATATTCGTCTGCTGCAGCACGACCGGCAGTTGGAAGAGCCCTTCGAAACGGATCAGATCGGCTCGTCCGCCATGCCCTACAAGCGTAATCCCATGCGTTCGGAACGCATCTGTTCCCTCGGCAGGTATCTTATGGCGGATGCGGCGAACGCGGCTGCCGTCGCCTCGACGCAATGGCTGGAACGGACGCTGGACGACTCGGCAAATCGCCGCATCTCCATGCCGGAGGGGTTCCTCTGCGCCGACGCAATTCTGCGTCTCAGCCGGAACATAACCGCGCGGCTGCAGGTCAACGAAGTCATGGTGGAAAAGAGTTTAATGGAATACCTGCCCTTCCTCGCAACGGAGAATCTGTTGATGGAAGCCGTCAAGCGGGGCGGGGATCGACAGGTCCTCCACGAGGTTATCCGCCGATGTTCCATGGAAAGCGTAAAGGAGATGCGCGCAGGAAAACCCTGCGACCTGATTTCACGGCTCGCCGCCGCCGGGACGTTCGGCATGACGGAACAGGAGCTTACCGCTCTGCTCGTGCCCCGGAACTATACCGGCCGCTGCGCGGAACAGGTCGAAGAGCTTTTGGAGACGTACCGCACGCAGTACGAGGTTCTGCCGGAACGCGACGAAGAGATATCGGTCTGAACAGCCGTGCCGCAAACGCGTTTGCAAGGCGAACCGCGATGAACACGCGCCGGAATAACGCTCCGCCGGTAAAGAGAACAAAGACACATAAAGCCCGAAGCGCACACACTTCGGGCTTTTGTTGTAATTATCTGTTATCAGGTAATTGTTACCGATATTGCTGCAAAAGCTTTCTGCTTTATGTTAAATATCTTGTTTAGCGGATATACTATCTACTCATCGTCCTCATCATCTTCATCATCGAAGTCCCAATCATCAGATTCAAATTCTTCTCTTACCTCTTTATCTAGTCTATCCATATCGCTACTGCTCAGAGAATTATACAATTCTGTGAATTCCTTCGTGTCCATTGTTGCTCCAAAGGCTTTAAGATATTCTACTAGTTCGGGATTGTTTTTTCTGCGTCCCATTTTGTTTTCCCCCTTATCGGTTTGTTTTCATCTTTTGTTGGCTTTTTCAAACTCTTTGCGAAGCGTCTTCAGCAATTTGTCGCTTCTTGTGTCACGACCATTTGGGTTCCTGAACGAACCTGGAAGGATACCCAGTTTCTTTTCCAAGTTACCAATTTGAATGTCGCCGCGAATTTGTCTTGCCATTGAAATTACCTCCTAGTTTATTATTAAGATTTCTACTGTAAAACTCACATGTCTTCGTGTCTCATTCTCTACTCTGCCTTACGCAGCCGATGCCTTTAAACCGATTGAAGAACCGATACCGAGAAGACCAACGATCAAGTCATCAACAACAATGCCAGGCATGAAGTCGATGGGGCATATCACATACGCAATTGTCGCTACAAGTAAGATCCCTGCCAATAAGTTTTTCATTTTTGCTCCTCCTTTTTATTTCACCCCTCGGTGTTTCTATGGTTATATGATACATGATAGACTCTTTTTATTACACTACACAAAGTGTAAAACTATGAGGTCTATTTCCACACCTTTTGCGGAATCGTCTGTTGCTTTCCATCGTCTGCTGCTTTGAGATCGTTTGCTGATAAACCAATTCTTTCGGCATAGCCGGGAAGGCGATTCATCTTCTCAATAAGCTTGATCGTAACGATTCTTGCTTTCACAGTCAACTCGCATCACTCCTTTCTTTTTTGTAACTAAAGAATAACACGCAGGACGTGCGTGTTACATAACAGGTGGTGCAGTTTTCAGTAGGGTATTATTACAAATATTGCAAGAATGCAGAGCTGTTCAAGTCTCTATATGGTATTAGCAGGACGCATTATTTCTTTTTCGCTTTGTTGTACGCCTCTATATCAATTTCACCGGAAGCCAGTTTCTGTTCAGCCCAAAGCTGCAATGCTTCAACAGTTATGGAGATCTTCTCCAACTCATCCTGAATCCGGATAAAATCCCCCACTTCGTCTGCTTCAATTATCCCGTCGGCCGTTATTTCAATCAAACGCTCCTGCTGCTTTTTCACAGTATTAAGGGAAGCAAGCATCCCCAGTACGATCTGGGAAAGATCCTGCATCTTTACCTCCGGTACATATTGTTTTCCGATCGCACATTCATTCGCACAATAATGATTGCATAAACCGGGATCCTGATACTTTTCTGCCATAACAAGGATTTCATCAGGGTATGCGGTGAACTTTCCGGTTTCAATCCGTTCTATTCTTTCTGGAGGAATCGTCTCCAAAAGCTCGCTCGCTTTTTCGCGGCTTAAACCCAATTCTTCCCGGCGGATTTGGTAAACGGTTTTGTTTTCCTTTGTTGATTTGCGTGCCACTCGGATGCCCTCCTCAATCGCCAATATTCGATCGACAGTAAAATTGTAACATATTCCGCGATTTTTCACAATGCCATTTACAGGACAGCGAGAAATAATCTGTATCACCTCCTTGATCGTTTCATAAAAGGAAACCCCCTTTGCGAAATGGCAAAAGAGGTTCGTGCGATTTTACGAAAGCCCGAAGCGCACACGCTTCGGGCTTTGTCGCAGGGTTGTTTTGCGTTCGTTATGATTTGTTTAGTTGTTTTTCAATCTGATAATTCCGCAGGCAAAGCCGAACCAATCCAAATGCTCTATGGCCATTTTTTGAAGTGAACTCATCCGGGGTAATACTTTTCTCCCGCGCAGCAAAGGATATTGCACAGATATTGAATTGATACCGTGTATTCTCGACTCAATTCCTCTCCGTTTGATGAACGAGTGATAGCAGCATCACTTGCCGCATAGCCGCCACTCAAATTTTTCGAAATCATTAGTTAAAACTTTGTAACTCGTACCATATCGAAAACGCCTTTTCGGAGACGTTTTCGATTCTCGCCCGCGCGGAAGAGCTCGTCCTCCGCGAGATCGTCTTCGATGAATAACCGCAGCACATAACACCAAAGCCCGAAGCGCTCTCACTTCGGGCGTATTCATTTTATTCAGCAATAATACCCGGATAATCACCGTTTACGAAAGCAGTTTTTTGCGGGAACACGATCAACTGCAACGCTTCATCCGATGTTTTGTCAATCCTCCGCCTTTCGCTGTCGGACGCAAAGGGCGTAGAACAGGATCGCAAGCAGCTGCGATGCAACGGAGATCAGCACAAGCAAGGCGGGATTGACGTCGTACAGCGCGCCCAAAAGCCAGCTTCCGAGAAACCACGCGACGCCGAAGCCGGTCTCAAAGACGCCGAAGCCGGTGCTGCGCATGGAACACGGAACGATCTTGCTGACGGCTGCCTTCATGATGCTCTCCTGCGCGCCCATGCCGACGCCCCAGAGAACGATGCCGACCGCGATCAGGTACGGGTTTCCGGTTAAAAACACGAAGCCGGAAAAGAACGTGCTGAGCAGGGTCGAAATCATCAGCGCCCGAACGCCGATGCGGTCGAACAGCCAGCCGAAGAACAGCGCGGCAAACGCGTCCACCGCCATCGCCGCAGCGTAGAGAAGGCTCAGCGTCGATTCAGGGAACGCCTGCGTCTTTGCCGCGTGCAGGGTGATGAGTGTGAAATCCGCAAACCCGAACGCGAACAGGGAAATGGCGATCATATAGAGCACGAACGGCTTTTTGAACCGGAACGGCTCCGCTTCCTCTTCGGCTTTTTCAAAGATTTCCGGGTGCGGGTATCTGATGCGGGAGAATACGACCAGTCCGACGGTGATGAGCGCCGGAATGCCGAGCAGCGCAAAGCACAGCCGGTAAGCGGAAAACAGCGTGCCGGTTCCTTTCAAGGATACGATCAGGAAGAGAATGACCGGACCGATAAACGCGCCGAGCTGATCCAGAAATTCAAGAAACGCAAACCCCTTGCCTACGCCGACTTCGCTTGCCGCAAAACTGACGAGCGTGTTCTTTGCAGGCTTCTTGACCGCCTTGCCGATGCGCTCCAGAATCACCAGCCCGCAGGCAACGACCCAGCCGTTTTGGGGAATCAGCGCAAGCGCCGGGATTGCCAGCACCTGCAGCGCATAGCCGAGGATCACAAGAAGCCAGTATTTTTTGGTTTTGTCCGCGAGGAAGCCGGACAGCATGCGAAGCGAATATCCGCACAGTTCGCCGAAGCCCGAAACAAATCCGATCGTCGCCGCCGACGCGCCGGCAAGGTCCAGATATTCGCCGAGGATGCTCCTGGCGCCTTCGTGCGTCATGTCCGAGAACAGGCTGATCACGCCCATCAGGAGGAGGAACATCATCGCGCCGCCTGCCTGTTTTTTGATCGTCTTCATTGCCATCCTCCCAAAAGAAAAGCCGCTCGGGGTTGAGCGGCAGAAACGGTGTCGTTCTTATTTTTCGATTTCGCAGCTGATTGCGCGGACGCCTTTGACGGATTCCAGGAAATGCAGCAGGTCGTTAACCGTTGTATCCACATGCATACGCAGCGTGAACTGATACGTCTCGCTGCCGTCGTCGTTGAACTTGACCTTCGTTCCCAGGATCTGCATCTTGTTGCGGGTGACATATTCGTCCAGTTCTTTGCGGAATGTTTCCTGCTCCGTCACACGGCAGCTGATGGTGCCGACCATCATGGAATCCGTACCGATCGTGAAGCGGTGCATGATGATCTGGATCACGGCGATGACAACCGTTCCGATCAGACCGATCACATACATGCCCGCGCCGATCGCAAGACCGATCGCCGCCGTTGCCCAGATGCCCGCCGCCGTCGTCAGGCCGCGCACCGAGTTTCCGTTGCGGAAAATAATGCCCGCGCCGAGGAAGGATACGCCGCTGATGATCTGCGCCGCAAGACGCGCCGGATCGGTACTGTGCGTGCCGGGATAAAAGACGCCGTTCATCGCCATGTCGACAAAGCCGTATTTGGAAATGATCATCGTCAGCGCCGCCGCGCAGCAGACGATGATGTGCGTGCGGATACCGGCTTCCTTCAGACGCTTGGTGCGCTCATAGCCGATCGCCGCGCCGCACGCGCAGGAAACCAGGATGCGGATCAGAAATTCCAGATACTGCCAGAGTGTAAACTGACCGAACATGTATCCCGCCAGCGTTCCCATACTTTCGCCGCCTTTCCGAATCGGATTGGAAAACGCAAACGTTTGCGTTCCGTGTATCTGTATAATATCACGTTCGGCGGGAAATGTCAACCGGATTCTTGCGCTCGCTGTGCGCGAAGACGGAAATCCGCCCATACGGCATTGTGATCCGAAAGCTCGGAAAACCCTGCGGCGCGCAGCGGCGAAGCCGCGTCCGCCCAATCGCAGTCCTTCATCAGGGTGGAGACGACGCCGTGTCGCGTGCAGGTGATGCCGCGGGCAAAGATCCAGTCCAGATGCAGTGCAAGCACACCGTCGCCGGTCGGTCTGCGGCGTGTGGGAACGCCGGTCCCGTTCGAGAAACGCCAATCGAAGCCCGCCCGTTCAAAGCAGGCAAACAGCGGTTCGACAGGCGTCGGATCGACGACGACGCCGTCGGTTTTCTGCCGCTGATACGCGGAAAGCGCAGCCGATTCGCCGTAATCGAACGCATTTGTATTGAAGTCACCGCCGATCAGAACCGGCAGCCCCGGAAACACGGCCGCTGCCTTTTCGAGGATTGCTTCGGTCTGTTTTGCACGCTGCGCCGGTGTCGTGCGGTTTTCCAGATGCACGCAAACGGCGCCGATCCGCGTCCCGGCAATATCGAGCTCGCAGAACACCGCAACGCGCGCGCCGATCCGTTTCTGCTCGTCAAAATACCAGTTATACGCCTCCGGCAGCGACAGCGCCTCGGCGCGGACGATCGGCCAGCGTGAGAACAGCGTGTTCCCCTCATAGCCCTTGCGATCGTTCGGATTGACAAGCTCGATGAATTCGAGCGCGTACGCATAATGATACCCGAGCGCTTCGGCGATTTTGCGCGAGGCGTCGATATTGCCGCTGCGCTCCGTGCCGTCGTCCAGCTCGTTGCCGAACAGAATGTCCGCATTCTGCAGCGCGGGACACGCCTCGAGAAACGAGACGATCTCGCGGATTCTGGTTCCGTGCTCCACGTTGAACACGGCGGCGCGGATCGTTTCCGGCGCAGGTTTCTGTGCAAGGCTTGCCCGGTATACCTCCGGCGCGCCAAACTGCGGGATGCGCGCCATCACGGCGAACTGCCCCGCCGACGGGACTTCGGCGTCGAGCTGCACCCGCTTTTCATACGGAATCGCGTTCATGGATCTGCCTCCGATCATTTACCTATGGATCTGCCTCCGATCATTTACCTGCAGTATAGCACGGATCGACCGGTTTGAAAAGGGAAGCCGACGTGTCGGAACGAAAGAATATCAGGAAATTCGTATATTTTTTCATAAATATAATTGACAATCCGGCGTTTGCGTGGTAATATGAAGTCGAAAGAACGCAAACGTTTGCGCTGCAAATAGACCATTTTGCATGAGGAGGATGGCAAATGATCAAAGCTGTCATGTTTGATATGGGCGGAACGCTCGAAGATCTGTATTCCGACGAGAAAAACGATCGTGCAACCGCATATGCGCTGTACGGAATTCTCAAAAAGCATGGCATTGAAGTCCCCTACGAGGCGGAACCGCTCTGGAAGATCGTCGGCGAAGGGATTCAGGCATACAAGAAGGATTCCGAGCGGACGCTCCGCGAGCTGAAGCCGGAGGAAATCTGGTGCGACTGGGGATTTCGGGATATCCCGGTCGATCGCGACAAGCTCGCCGCAATCAGCGAAGAGATCGCGCACATGTGGGAGACGACCTTTTACGATCGCAAGCTCCGGGAGCACGGCGCGGAGATGCTGAAAGCGCTCAAGGAGGATCTCGGCATGTACATCGCGGTCGTCAGCAATACGGGGAGCCTCTTTCAGGTGTTTGAAACGCTGAAAAAGTACGGCGTGCGCCAGTATTTCGACGACATCACGCTTTCGTCGATCACGGGCTACCGCAAGCCGCATCCCAACGTCTTCCGCGTTGCGCTGAATCAGGCGAACCTTGATCCGTCCGAATGCGCGTTCGTCGGCGACACGCTCTCGCGCGATGTGGTCGGTCCCCGCAGAATGGGCTTCGGGCGCGTGTTCAAGATCAATTCATTCTTAACGCCGCAGAAGGATCTCGGCAAGTACGACGTCGAGCCCGATTACCAGATCACCGATATCTACGACGTTTATACGCTTCTTAAAAAGGAACGGGAAGCAGAGAACTGAGACCGTTTCCGAAGAACTTCGGATAGAAAGGGAGGTCAAAAGATGGCAAAGAAAGGATGGAAACGTCCTAAAATGACAGGGAAGCGGTTCAAAAACCAACTCCTGAGCGTGATCGGGAATCCGTTCAACATGATCGTGTTCTTTACGCTGATCCTGTTGTTCATTACGATCATCATTCCGCTTCTGTCCATGGTGCAGAACACGTTCGTCGTGGCGAAGTCGGAGCTTCGGAACATCCCTGGCGCAAAGGTCGGCGATTATACGCTCTGGTATTGGAAGTACCTGCTGGCAAGCCCGCTGACCAAGACGATCCTGTGGGTGCCGCTTCGCAACTCGCTGATCATCGGCGCGTTCGTCACGGTGTTTTCCGTGCCGCTCGGCGCGCTGATGGCGTGGCTGATGGTGCGCACCGACATCCCCGCAAAGGGGCTTTTGTCCGCGCTGATTCTGATCCCGTACATGATCCCGTCGTGGTGCAAGGCGCTTTCGTGGATGACGATCTTCCGCAATCCGTCGATGGGCGGCAACGGCGTGCTGTCGAGTTTAGGCATACCCGTGCCGGATGCGCTGGCGTCCGGCTTTATCCCGATCATTCTCGTCATGACGCTGCATTACTACGCCTTCTCCTACATCATGGCGTCCGGCGCGCTGCGCTCGATCAACTCCGAGCTGGAGGAAATGGGCGAGATCCAGGGCGCCAGCAAGGCGCAGATTCTGAAGAGCATCACGCTGCCGCTGATCCTGCCCTCCATCCTCTCCGCAACGATCATGACGATCTCTAAGTCGATCGGCACCTACGGCGTTGCGGCGCGCCTCGGCGGCAACAATCCGGACGGCACGCCGTTCTATGTGCTGGCGACCCGCATGAAGGACTTCATCAACAACAGTCCGAAAGGTGTCGGCTACGCAATGTCCATCCTGATGATCCTGCTCGCGGCGGGCACGATCATCGTCAATCAGCGCCTGATCGGCACGCGCAAATCGTACGCGACGATCGGCGGCAAGGGCACGCGCTCGAACCTCATTCCGCTGCGCGGCGCCAAGTGGCCGATGACGATCGTGATCGTGCTGTTCCTTGTGGCGGCAATGGTCATGCCGGTGTTCTTCCTCGTTATGGAGTCGTTCCAGATCGTGCCGGGCGGCGGCTACGGACTCGACAACCTCACGCTGTACGCATGGATCGGCGAGCTGCAGAACGCGCCGAACCCCGCGTTCAACCAAAGCGGACTGTTCCGCAATTCCGAATTCGGCAGAGCGCTTCTGAATACCGTCAAGCTCTCGCTGATCGCGTCGCTGATCACCGCGGTCTTCGGTCAGTTCTTCGGGTATATCACCACCCGCGGCAGAGGCAAGTGGTACGGCAACGCAGTCGAGCAGCTGATCTTCATCCCGTACTTGATGCCGGGCGTGGCGTTCTCGGCGATCTACTTCGCCATGTTCAGCCAGCCGCGGCTCGGCGGACTGATCCCGTCGCTGTACGGCACGTTCCTGCTGATTCTGATCGTTTCGATCGTCAAGCATTTCCCGTTCGCAAGCCGTTCCGGTTCCTCGAACATGATGCAGATCTCCGTGGAACTCGAGGAAGCGGCAACGATCAACGGCGCGGGCTTCTGGCGGCGCATCGGCAGCATCGTCATTCCGCTCGCAAAGAACGGTTTCCTTTCGGGCTTCCTCCTTTCCTTCATCAGCATCGCAAAGGAATTGGACCTGATCGCGATTCTGATGACGCCGAAGAACTACACATTGTCGTTCCTTGCATTCGACTATTCCAAGGAAGCGATGCCGCAGGTGGCTGACGCGATCTGCATCGTCATCATCGTGTTTATCCTCGTTACCAACCAGATCGCGGATCGGTTCGGCGGCAACGTCAGCAAGAGCATGTAACCATTACGGACATACAGAAAGGATTTGACCATGAGCAAGATCGTATTAAGTCATATCGATAAATTCTACGGCGAGAACCATGTTCTGCGCGACATCAACCTCACGATCGAGGACGGCGACTTTATGACGCTTCTGGGACCGTCCGGCTGCGGCAAAACCACCACGCTGCGCGTTGTTTCCGGTCTCGAAAAGCCGCAGCACGGCACCATGACGATCGACGACAAGCCGATCATCGACGCGGACGCCGCGTTCTATGAAGCACCCAGTAAGCGCGGGCTCAACCTCGTGTTCCAGAGCTACGCGCTGTGGCCGCACATGACGGTGTTCCAGAACGTCGCATTCGGTCTGAAAATCAAAAAGATGAAGAAAGCGGAGATCGAGGAAACGGTCATGCGCGCGCTGAAAACCATGCGCATCGAAGAGTATCGCGATCGCTATCCGAACGAGCTTTCCGGCGGGCAGCAGCAGCGTGTTGCAATTGCCCGCGCGATCGCGTCGAGCCCGAAGCTCCTGCTTCTGGACGAGCCGCTTTCTAACCTCGACGCCCGTCTTCGCATCGACATGCGCGCGGAATTGAAGCGTCTTCACAAGGAGACCGGCACCACGATCATCTACGTCACGCACGATCAAGTCGAAGCGCTGACGATGTCCACGAAGATCGCGCTGTTCAAGGAGGGCGAGATCTCCCAGATCGATACCCCGCTGGGCTTGTACACCAACCCGATCGATCTGCAGGCGGCGGACTTTATCGGCAACCCGCGCATCAACTTCATCGACGCGAAGGGCGTTTACAACGGCGACACGCTTTCGGTCACCAGCGAGTTCGGCACCTATGTGTTCGCGCATGAAACGCTGAAGCTGGACGAGGAGATTCCCGAAGGCGAGGAGTTTGAATGCGTGCTCGGTCTGCGTCCAGAGATGGTCGATATTTACACCGAGGATCCGCATCATAAGAACACGGTCGCGGCAAAGGTCTACGCCAACCAACCGGCGGGCAGCGAAACGCTGATCACGCTGACGGTCGGAAGCGTCGAGTTCCTTGCGATTCAGGTCGGTCTGGTAGAGTATGACATGAATCAGGAAGTATTTGTCGTCTTGCATCCGGGCCGCATGAATGTATATAATAAGAAGACGGGTCGTCTGATCAAGTTTGCCAAGACCAAGCATAAGGCGGGCGTCGACGACTGACGGTCAAGCCCTTCCGAACAACTCACAGAAAGGAATGTATACACATGAAAAAGCTTCTTGCAATCCTTCTTGCACTGACCATGGTTCTTTCGCTTGCGGCGTGCTCGGGCGGCGGACAGGAAGGTCCGTCGGACGACGGACAGCCCAAGACCGGCAGAGCGGCGATCGACGTCATCGGCGAGGACGGCATCGATTGGAATCATATGACGACGGACGAGCTGTATGAAATGGCAAAGGCGGAGGGCGGCACGATCACGATCTATGCGACGACCGCGGACGCCGATACCGCGCGCAAAAAGATTCAGCGCGTCTATCCGGATCTGAACTTCGAATACATCTCCTGCGACACCAACACGGTCATGAAGAAGATCGAGATGGAAGCGGAAAGCGGAAATCCGATGGCGGACGTGCTGATGGTCAAGGACTCGTCCGGCGAGATCTACAACGAGCTGGTGCTCTGGGACCTCGTAAAGGTCTACTATCCCGCGGACATCTGCGAGCATATCTCGGACGATCTGATCGCCTACGGTCTGCCGCTGTATTCCACATTCAACCCGTGGTTCTACAATACGCGCATGTATGACAAGGTTCCGATCGAGAGCTGGTGGGACATCGTCGAGGGCTACAACGTCGACACCCAGTCCTATAAGGATGCGAGCGGAAACTCCACGCAGTTCTGGACGATTTACTCGAAGGACATCACCGCGCCTTCCTACGCGGCGCTGTGGGCGCAGCTGATCGTCGACGGCGATAAGCTGCAGGCGCAGTATGAAAAACAGTACGGCGAGCCGCTCGTGTTCACCTATCACGAGCATCTGAAAAACACCCCGGGCGTTATGGAATTGCCGGAGAACAACGCGGGCGTCGAGCTGTTCTGGCGCTTCTCGCAGATGACGATCACGCCGCTGGCGGACGGCGACGCGGTGGTCGAGGCGGTGAACGACTCCGTCAACGGTCCGACGCTGGGACTTTGCTCCGCGTCGAAGCTGGACAATTCCAAGCAGGCGCAGGGTGAAAACGGCATGGACATCGCGTGGGTTACGGGCCTCGAGCCCTACACCGCGCAGGATGCGGCGGCTTACTCCTATGTCGTCGGCAACTGCGACAACCCGGCAGGCGCACGTCTGTATATCCGGTTCCTGATGGGTGATGCGGACGGCGTGAGCGGCTGCTATCAGGCCTTCGACAAGCTCGGCCACTGGTCCGTGCGTGATGACGTCACCTATGAGAAGTCCGGCATCACATATGAGGAGGTCAATCTGACTGTGCCGGACTTTGCGAAGATCTATGCAAACTACCCGAATGTCAAGGCTTACTGGAACCTCTGGAACAGCACCCGATAACCGAACGAAACGTCCCGCGGAGCATTGCGCGCTCCGCGGGACATCCGAGGATTTGTATGGCAAAGGAACGCTCCAAACTGCAAAGATGGGTTGACAGCTTTACGCGCGCGCTGTTTTTGGATGAAAACGGCAAGCCGAAAAGCGCGACGTTCCTATACGCATTTTTACTGGCGCTGCTCTTTGCCGGCGTGTATGTCGCGGCATACCTTTTACTGCTCGATCCGCTGCATGAAGCGTTTTCTGGCATTCCGACGTTTTGGCAGAATGTACTGCAATACCTCATTCCGGCGCTCGCCGGAAGCGTGCCGTGCGTGCTGCTGATGTTCGCGTTTCGCGGCGAGAACAAGCGTCTTGTACCGTGCGCATACATCTTCATGGCAGTCATGCTGGTGCTGATCATGCTGGCGGAGCTGCTTTTGATCGACTGGTCGGACGCAAAGACGGAGTACACGCTCTTTTGGATGCTTCTGGGTCTGCCGCTGCTGCTGTCGGCCGTGTGCGGCGGCGTGCCGGCGTTTCTGATTTGGCACCGTATTCGGAACAAGCAGAAAAAAGAACAGGAGAAGGCGCCGAATCGTCCGTCCTACTACCAAACCTAAGCCATGCTGGAAGTTTTCTTTTGCAACGTCGGCGACGGCGACGCAATTCTGATACGGGAATTCCGAGAGGGGCTGCCGGAATACACGGTTTTCGTGGACTGCGGCAGACCGTTTCTGGAGCCCGCCGAGGGCTCGCTCCGCAAGGAAGCGATCTACTTTCTCAAGGCGCGCGGTGTGGATCGCATCGACCGGATGTATCTGACGCATCTGCACATCGACCACATCGGCGGCGCACAGCGGATCCTCGGCGCGATTCCGACCGAACGGCTTTTCGCGCTGTATCTGCCGCCGGAGGACGCCCTTTGGATCTCGCCGCCGTATCGCTCGACGGACAAGACGCAGAACGGCATCCGGACCATGCTGAACAACTTCCGGGACGTGACGGATGCGGCGAAGGCAGGCGGCTGTGCGTGTTCGACCGTCGCGGCGGGAACGGAACGGCTGACGGAAAACCTGTCCGTGACGGCGATCCTGCCGAAAGCGGAGATTGCCGAACGGCAGCGGCGCGTGTTCGATGCGCTGTACCGGAACGAGCCGATTGACTCGGACGAGGTGTTCAAAGCGGCAAAGCAGCGAAACGTATCGAGCGTGATGCTGCGGTTCGACTGCGCGGGCAGAAGCGTGCTGATCACCGGCGACCGCTATGCTTCGGACTGGGAGGACGAACCGGTCGGACACATCGACGTTCTGAAGCTGCCGCATCACGGGGATCCGAAGTCCATGACGGCGCCGCTGCTTCGAAAGCTTTCGCCGTCGGTCGCGGTCATCTCCTGCCAGAGCGATCCGCGCGGCGGAAAGGATCGTCCGAACGAGCAGGTCGTCGCCATGCTGCAGTCGTCGGTCCCGCACGTGTTCTGCACGGAAAACCGCCCGCTGAAAACGCTCGAGGCGTCGACGCACAACGGCGTCCGCATCACGATCGGCGACGACGGCACGATCGCGTGCGAAACGGAATAACGGTTTCTCTTCCGCTTACGCGGATGGAAATACACAACCACAGAAATCAATATGAGGAGGAAATACCATGAAAAAGCTACTTTCCATCATGCTCGTTCTGCTGATGGCACTGTCGGTGTTTGCCTGCAACGGCACAACGCCTGCGCAGCCCGACGAGCCCGAAAAGCCGGTTGAACAGCCGACCGAAGCACCGGCAGTTGAGCAGCCGACGGAAGCGCCGGTTGAGCCGGAGCCCGAAGCGACGGTCAACTACGAAGGTCTTGCGCTGCAGCTGAAGAACAAGACCGGTCTGACGATCAAGGCGCTTTACATCTCCGAAAAGGGCACCGATCTCTATGCCAAGAAGATGAACAGCGTGGTCGAAGAGGGTTGGAAGGACAAGGACGCCGACGAGGAGAACTACGAGAAGTTCATCTACATCGTCCGTGAAGCGGGCAAGGAGATGGAAGTCACCGTCGTGTTCGAGGACGAAACGGTTGCGACCTGGGACGTCGGAACGCTTGCCATGTATGACGAGCTCTCCCTCAAGAAGGGCGCGGACGTTGCCAACTGGGAGCATGAGCAGGTGAAGGACGAAGACAAAGCGCTCTGCGACCTCGCGGCGGCGCTGGGCAAGACCGCGGATAACTTCTATCCCGGTTATGAGCTGATCCCGGTCGAACTCAAGAACAAGACCGGCAAGGGCATCAAGGAGCTGTACTTCTATGAAGAAGGCGGCGATCCCAAGATGTACAACAACATGATCGACTATCTGTACACGCCCGCAGGCGAGAAGATGGACGTTCTGATGAGCGGCAAGGCGAAGGAAGGCGGCATGTACCTCTTCAAGTGCTTCATCCGTCCGCATGCCGACAACTACATGATCGACGTCGTATACGATGACGGCGCAACGATCACCTATCCGATCGACGACTGGTTCAAGCCGGACGGAAGCGGCAACCTGCCGAACGAGATCTCTCTGAAGAACACAGAGGATCCGGACGACATCAAGGTCCAGTATGACGACGGCGTACCGGAACCGATCGATTACCTTGCGGAATCGCTCGCAAAGGGCCTGGTCGTCGACCAGTGGTATCCGACGTATGTGCAGACCGAGGTTGCGGCGGAAACCGTTGAGGAGCTGAAAGCAGAGCAGGCGAAGATTGTGGTGCCCGCGTCCGAAGAGCCCGCGGAAACGCCCGAAGAGCCCGCAGCGGAAGCTCCCGCAGAAGGCGAAGAACCCATGGCAGAGGTTCCCGCAGGCTACACCGGTCTCCATCTGATGCTCAAGAACAAGTCCGGCAAGGAGATCGAAAAGGTCTATCTGTTCGCGAACGGCGAGGACAAGGGCAAGAACATCTTCAAGACCGTTGTGGACGGCATGATCCCGACCGAGGACGAGAGCGCCGAGGGCAAGCCGCATGAGGTGTTTGCATACGTGTTCCGCGAGACCGAAAAGCTCGGCGCAATGACGCTGCGCATCAAGTTTGCGGACGGCACCGAGCAGGATTTCGTGCTGGAGATGCCGGTTGAGGATTACACGGTGTTCACCGTCAAGGCAGACGAGTTCAAGCAGAAGGTCTCCGACGACGCCGAAGACATCACGGCAATGGACGCCGTGGCGCTTGCGGCGGGCGGAAAGTCCACCGACGGCGTCGAGTTTGAGCCGATCGCATAACCCGAACGAACGATCAACGGAGCGCGGTCAACCCCGGTTGACCGCCTCCGCGGTTTTCCGAAACGCAGCACGCAGAAAGGAGCGTTCATATGAAACGGTTTTTGACAATACTTCTTGCAGCTTTTCTGATCTGCGGGCTGTTTTCCGCTCCCGCACAGGCGGAGGAGGAGCGCTGGTGGGAACAGGATCTTTGGAGCGTCGACGTTCTTCTGGAGCTCGGCGCCGAGCTTCCGACCTACAACGCCGCGGAGCAGCGCTATGAGATCGAAACACCGGAACAGCTTCTGTACCTTTCCGGCACCTGGAAGCCGGAGGATACGAACGGCGACGGCGCGCCGGACGCGCCGTGTTCCGGAACGTATGTGCTCATGAACGATCTCGACATGGCGCCGCTGAACGAAAAGATCGGTGCGGTTCTGACCGAAAAGACCGGAACCGAGACCAAGGGCTATATGCCGCCGATCGGCGCGCTTGCGGACGCGGATGAAACCGAAGGCGTGCATTGCGCGTTTTTCGGAACCTTTGACGGACAGAACCATGCGATCAAAAATCTCCGCGTCGTCCGCATGGGACAGAAAAACTGCGGTCTGTTCGGCAACATCGGACACGACTTCGGCGAAGGCTTTGCAAAGGATCTTGCGATCCTCGACGCCGAGATCGTCGGCAGCGCTTCCTGCGGCATCCTTGCGGGGAGCCTGTACGGCGATGCGGACAACATCGTCTGTACCGGCACGATCGACTGCCGGGAAAAGAACGCGGGCGGTCTTGCGGCCAAGATCAAGAAGAATGACAACGGCTATGTCGGCGTCGCGCGCAACTGCTTCGTGTACTGCGACATTCTCGTGCGCGGCAAGGGCAACGAAAACGGCGCGGCGGGCGGAATCACCGCTTCCTGTTCCGGCGGCGGAGAGGTCATAAACTGCTTTGCCGCAGGATCGATCCAAGTTCTCGGCGAGGAAGCGGACAGCGTCGGCGGCATTGTCGGGAATCTGAAGGGCGGCTCGGCGATCGACAACAACGTCATGCTGCTCAAGCTGATCGACGGCGGCGAGGACAGCCAGAATGTCGGCTTCCTTTGCGGCAATTACAGCGGAGAGTCCGGCTCGCATCTCCACAACAATTACATTTTCGACGGCACGAGACTTCTGGGCGGCGTATCGAGCAGCCATCCCGAGACGGAAGCGTTCACGGCTGTGCGTGCCGTTACGCTGAAGCTGAAAGGCTTTTACGCCGAAACGGCCGGCTGGGATTTCGACAACGTCTGGGCATGGGTCGGCGACGAGCTCGACGGCTATCCGATGATCAAAGCGTTTGCCGACACGGTCGATTTGAGCGAGCGCATCCGTGCGGATCTTACGATCGACAAGCCGGTTCTGATGCTTTCCGAACCCACGGTCAACAGTATGTACGCGGGCGAGACCGTTCCGATCGCGGCGCTTTTAAAGCTGCCGGACGGCAGTGAAGCAACCGACGCGACGCTGTACGTCGGAACGTCCAAAAAGCGTTCCGCCTGCACCGAAGCGCTGCCGATGGCGACCGTCGATGATCACGATCTGATCGGCGCGAATTTCACCGCGGATGAAGTTGGGGTGTATTATTACTACTGCGCGGTCACCGTCGACGGTACCAGATACACATTCCCCACCGAGGGTACGATGCGGCTCGACGTCATTTCGCCGACCATGCGCTATCTTCCCGAGCAGATCACGCTGACGCCGGGCGCAACGGTTTCGGAGATGTGCCTGAACTGGATCACCGCGGCGGACGGCCTGACCGCTTCTCTGAAATGGCGCGAGGCGGGCGCGGGCGATTGGCAGACGCTGCCGGTCACCGAGATCGAGCGTGTGAACGTTCTCGGCGATCACGGCACGTTCACGAGCTATTCGGCAGATCTCAAGGACCTCAAGCCGGGCACGGATTACGAGTATATGGCGGTGACGAACGACGGCACGGCGGATTATCAGAGCAGCGTCTATGCGTTCCGTACGCTGCCCGCGGGAAACGCATTTTCTTTCGTGCTCGTGTCCGATCTGCAGTCCACCAACGAGGAAGGCTATCTGCCCTGGCTGTACACACAGAAAACACTTTTGACCGACACGCTGCATCCCGATTTTATCGTCAATCTGGGCGATCTCACCGAGGACGACACGATGGCGGAATGGGGATTCCTGTTTGACAAGCTTTCCGAAACGCTTGCCTCGACGCCGACGGCGTTCGTTCCGGGCAATCATGAATCCAAGGGCGACGTGATCTATTCGCATTTCAAAGGCCGCACCAATCTGCCGGACGGCGTCGATGATCCGATGCTGGCGGAGAATACGGCAAGCTTTATTGTCGGCGACGTGTGCTTCGTGATTCTGAACACCGAACCGTATACCGGTGTCGACGGCACGGACGCGTCGCAGGACAAACTGAATTTCTACACGCTGGAAAAGGCGTGGGCAAAAGACGTGTTTGAAGCGTCCGGCTGCAGCTATCGCATTGTTCTCGCGCACGCGGGACTGGTGCAGAAGGATCCCGCCGCCACGGCGTTCCTCGAGCAGATGTGCGATGAGCTCGATGTGGACCTGTTCTTCAACGGTCATATCCACAACTATTTCCGCGCGACGGTCGACGGAACAGGCCGCAAGGCGGAAATCGGCGAAGCAACGACCTTCGTCACGACGAGCCCGATGGGCATGAAGTTTGACGAGTACGGCGGCGAAATCGACGATATTCTGGGCTTCCAGACCGGCGGACAGGCGGACGAACGGCAGTATTTCACCTATGTCGAGGTCGGCGGGGACGGCATTACGGTAACCGCCTATCAGCGAACCGAGGCGGGAGACGCCACGATGAAGTCCTGCGCCGACTACACGGTGATCGACCGCTTTACGATTGCAAAACAGTCGACGGCGGATCCTGCGGAACCGTCGGAACCCGCTGAGCCCGCAAAACCTTCGGAACCCGCTGAACCGGCAAACCCGGAGGAACCGGAGCCGACTCCCGAAAAGAAAGGCGTTTCGCCGATCGTATGGGTGCTGATCGGCGCGGCGGTTCTGAGCGCTGCGGCGGCTGCGATCGTTCTGATCCGCAGGCGGAATCACGGCAGGATGAACGCCTGAGTTCCGAAAAAGATGTTACGACGCTTGTCGTCCGATTCCGGTCGGAATGACAAGACGGCAGCGTCGTATTTCTTTCTAATATCAACGCAAACGTTTGCGTTCGCATTTTTTCCGCGAATGCACCTGACAGAGCGAATCTTGGAAGAAAAGAGGGTACTATGGAAACATTATTCTGGATCGGTTTTATCGGCGCGGCGCTGGCAGGGATCTATGCGCTGCTGCAGGCGAAGCGCGTCAAGTCCTTTTCGGAGGGCACTGAACGCATGAAAAAGATTGCGGCTGCGATCCGCGAGGGCGCAAACGCATACTTGAGACGGCAGTACAAGACGGTTCTGCCGGTGTTCGCGGTGATCTTCGTCATTCTGATGGTACTGGCGTTCGCGTTCAAGGGCGGACTTCTGTCGCACTTTACGCCGTTCGCGTTTCTGACCGGCGGTATATGGTCGCTGCTGGCGGGCTTTATCGGCATGCGCATTGCAACGCACGCCAACGCGCGCACGGCGCAGGCGGCGAGCGAGGGTCTGAACCGCGGCTTGCGCGTGGCGTTTTCGGCAGGCTCGGTCATGGGCTTCACGGTCGTTGCGCTCGGCATCCTGGACGTCACGCTCTGGTACTTCCTCCTCTACTATGCGTTCGGCATTCGTGACGCCGTGCAGATCGGCAACATCATGGTCATGAACGGCATGGGCGCGTCCTTTATGGCGCTGTTCGCGCGCGTGGGCGGCGGCATTTACACGAAAGCCGCGGACGTCGGTGCAGACCTCGTCGGCAAGGTCGAGAAGAAGATCCCCGAGGACGACCCCAGAAATCCGGCGACGATAGCGGACAACGTCGGCGACAACGTCGGCGACGTCGCAGGCATGGGCGCAGACCTCTATGAATCCTATGTCGGCTCGATCCTTGCGACGTTTGCGCTGTCCGCAATCGGCGGCTACGGCTTTGAAGGCATGTTCCTGCCGCTGATGCTGGCGGTGTCCGGCATTATCTGCTCGATCATCGGCGCGCAGCTTGTTCGCGTCAAGGAAAACGCCACGCAAAAGACGCTTCTGCGGACGCTTCGCACCGGCACCTATACCGCGGCGATCCTGTCGGCAATCGCCGCGCTGCCGCTGACCTATTTCATTTTCCGCGGCGTGGAAGGCGCAAGCTGGCTCGGCATCTATATCGCGATCCTGTGCGGCCTGATCGCAGGCTGCCTGATCGGCTTCTTCACCGAGTTCTTTACCTCCGAGTCCTACCGCCCGACGCGCGACCTTGCCGCGACCTCGCAGACCGGTTACGCGACCATCATCATCGGCGGTATTTCGCTCGGTATGGAATCCGCTCTCACCTCGATCCTGATCGTCTGCACAGCCGTGCTCGTGAGCTACTTTGCAGCGGGCGGCACAACGACGATCGTGGACGCGAACGGACACTTCCTGCAGTCCTTTAACCGCGGTCTGTACGGCATCGGCATCGCGGGCGTCGGCATGCTGTCTACCCTCGGTATCACGCTGGCGACCGACGCTTACGGTCCGGTGGCGGACAACGCAGGCGGCATCGCGCAGATGGCGGGCATGGACCCGGTCGTACGCGAGCGCACCGACGCGCTGGATTCTCTGGGCAACACCACTGCGGCGACCGGCAAGGGCTTTGCGATCGGCTCGGCGTCGCTGACCTCGCTTGCTCTTCTCGTCTCCTATGTCAACATCATTCAGGATAAGACGGATGCAGTGCTGAACTTCTCCATCATCAATCCGACGGTGCTGATCGGCATGTTCATCGGCGCGATGCTCGTATTCGTCTTCTCGGCGGTCACCATGAACGGCGTCGAGCGCGCCGCGCAGTCGGTCGTCATCGAGGTGCGGCGGCAGTTCCGCGAGATTCCGGGAATCCTGGAAGGCACGGCAACACCCGAATACGCCAAGTGCGTTTCGATCTGCACCAAGGGCGCGCTGAAGGAAATGGTCGTTCCGGCGATCATGGCGGTCGTCGTTCCGATCGTTGCGGGTCTCATCCTGGGACCGACCGGCGTCGTAGGGCTTCTGGCGGGCGTTTCCGTCGCGGGCTTTGCGGTCTCGGTCTTTATGTCCAATGCGGGCGGCGCGTGGGACAACGCCAAGAAGTACATCGAAGAGGGTCACTTCGGCGGCAAAGGATCGAAGCCGCATAAGGCGTCCGTCGTCGGCGACACGATCGGCGACCCGTTCAAAGACACCTCCGGTCCGTCGCTCAACATCCTCATCAAGCTTTGCGCGACCGTTTCCATCGTGTTCTCCGGATTGATCGCGCTGATCCATCTCCTGTAAATTCCTCCTTATCTGTGCAAAGGATCGCTCCCGTTTTCGGGAGCGATCCTTTGTTATACAAAAAGACCCGATCCGTGCGGATCGGGTCTTTCGGGTTCGGAACTCAATACTTTCTTGCGTCCTTGACGTGCGCAAGATGATCCTCGTATGCTTTCAAATTTCTCGGATTCTCGCTTACCTCCGTGTCGCCGACGCGCCACCAGGAGCCGTAGCCGTCGGTCATGGATTTCGGCAGTACGCGGATATCGAACACGACCGGAACGCCCTCGATCTTCTTGGCTTCTTTGATCGCCGCCTTCATTTCTTCGATCGTATGGATCGTGAACGAACGGCAGCCGTACCCCTCGGCGATCTTTGCGAAGTCGACCGGGATGAACGTGCCGGAATGCGCGCCGTCGTCGCCGCGGAAGCGCAGCTCCGTGCAGAGCGTGTCGTTGCCGTGACCGACCTGCAGGTTGTTGATGCAGCCGAACGAGGCGTTGTTGAACACGCAGACATTGATCTTCCTGTGCTCCTGCACCGCGGTCAGAAGCTCGCTGTGCAGCATGATGAAGCTGCCGTCGCCGACCATGGCATAGACGTCGCGATCGCCGATCGCATACTTGACGCCGAGCGCACCGGAGATCTCGTAACCCATGCACGAATAGCCGTATTCCATGTTATAGGTATCGACGCCGCGTGCGCACCACATTCGCTGCATGTCGCCCGGCAGAGAGCCTGCCGAACCGATCGCAACGTCCTCGGGATCGATCGTAAAGTTGATCGCGCCGAGCACCGCGGTCTGTGTGAGATCGGCTTGCATGTCTTCGGCAAAGCGATCCGCGCTCTTTGCGTTTGCGTCGTTGACCTCGGGAACGTAACCCTCGCCGTAGGCGGTGTGATGCAGCCGGTCGAGCTCCTGAAACCACCGGTCGCGCGCATCCCTGACCTCATTTGTGTACGGCGCACGGTAGCCGTCCAGCGCCGCAAGCAGTACCGGCAGCGCGCGCTTGGCGTCCGCAATCACCGGAACGGCGTCCATCTTATACGCCTGGAATTCACTGACATTGATGTTCACAAACTTCGTGTCGTCACGGAACAGCCATTTCGACGCGGTTGTGAAGTCCGTATAGCGCGTGCCGACGCCGATGACGACATCCGCTTCCCTGGCGATCTCGTTCGCCGCGGAGCAGCCGGTCACGCCGATGCCGCCGAGGTTCAGTTCGTGGTCATAGGGGATCGCGCTCTTGCCCGCCTGCGTCTCGCCGAACG
This sequence comes from uncultured Clostridia bacterium, assembly GCA_947168855.1. Lineage (GTDB taxonomy): Bacteria > Bacillota > Clostridia > Christensenellales > CAG-138 > UBA3792. Next base: position 142,074 of record CAMVNO010000004.1, on the reverse strand, counting down.
GAATGCCCGTTGCTTCGGCAAACGCCCTGAACTCCGCATGCGCTTCGCTGTAACGAACGCCGCCGCCGCAGATCAGAAGCGGCTTTTTCGCGGTTTTGATGACCTTCGCCGCCTCTTCGATCGCTTCCGCTTCGGGCAGACGCCGTACAAGACGCCAGACGCGCTTCATAAAGAAGCTCTCCGGATAATCGTAAGCTTCGCCCTCGACGTCCTGCGGAATCGCAATGCAGACCGCGCCGGTGTTCGCGGGATCGGTCAGCACGCGGAACGCGGAGATCATCGCGCTCATCAGCTGTTCGGGACGGACGATGCGGTCCCAGTAGCGGCAGACCGCGCGGAATGCGTCGTTCGTGGAGATCGAAAGATCGTTGACCTGCTCGATCTGCTGCAGCACCGGATCGGGCTGACGGCAGGCATAGACGTCGCCGGGCAGGATCAGCACAGGAATGTTGTTGGCGGTCGCCGTCGCGGCGGCGGTCACCATATTGGCGGCGCCGGGTCCCACGGACGAGGTCACCGCAATGATCTTTTTGCGCTTCATCTGCTTGGCAAAGGCGACGGCGGTGTGCGCCATGCCCTGCTCGTTCTTGCCTTGCCACACTTTGAGACGGCGCGTCTCCTGCCGAAGCGCCTGACCGAGCCCGACCACGTTGCCGTGTCCCGGCAGCATGATTACGCCCTCGACGAACGGGAGCTCCTTGCCGTCATAGGCGATATACTGGTTTTCCAAAAAGCGCACCAGCGCCTGCGCCATGGTGAGTCGTACGGTTTTCATAGGTCCCTCCTGTGTTCAAGCTTGAAAGATATGTTCGTTCGCGTCCGGCTTCCAGAGCCAGCTGTGCTCCGGATCGTCGATGCGCGTTTTTTTCCACGGATCGCCGGGAAGATGGCGGATCGCCCACGCATAGCACATGGCGTAGCCCGGCGCGCAGACCTGCGAATGGAAGCCGTGCGCAATCGTCGCCATGCCGTTGTGCTCGGTCTTGTAGATCTCGCCGTTACTGAATCCCGCGCCGAAGCCCTGCGGATGGTCGAACCGATAGAAATACACCTCCGGCTGCGGATGATGGTGCGGCGGATAGCTGGACCAGCGCCCCGGGAAATTCAGCACCTCGCCCAGCACCATGTTCGAGAACGGCGCGTTGTCGTAGTCGAAGAACGTCTTGATCTCGCGGCGCATGCAGCCCATCAGCTCGCCGTTTGCGCCCGCATGCTGCACCTGCACCGTTTCCGGCGTGTACAGAACCGGCTCGTAATCGCGGTCGTTGTCCGTCTGCTGGATGAACAGCTCCGCATGCGTTTTCGCTTCGATCCCGATGCGCACTCTGCGCGGCGACAGCAGGCAGGTCCCTTCGTACCGGAAGCAGTCGGGCCGGTCCGCTTCGACGGTTTTGCCCGCCCAGCTGAGCACGACCTTGCCCGCAAACAGCAGGACCGCCGTCTCCTTGTCCGGCTCCTCGATCACGTATGTGTCGCCCGGCTCCAGAACAAGCAGTCCGATGTCCATCAGCATCCCGTAATCGTCGATCTTCGTGTCGATATACGCGTTGTAGCCGCGCTGCGGCTCTTTTTTGAAATACATGGTTCGCTCCTTACAGTCCGGTGTGCTCTTTGATATAACGGCGGCCTTTGATCGCATATTCCAGCGGATTCGCCTTTGCGGGATCCTGTTCCGCTTCCACTAAAAGCCAACCCTCGTAGTGCGCGTCGGAGAGGACCTTGAACACGGGATCGAAGTCCACGTCGCCGTCGCCCGGCACGGTGAACGCGCCGTTGCGGACCGCGGTCAAAAAACTCCAGTCGTTTTCCCGCACAAGCTGCACGATCGGAAGGCGCATGTCTTTGAGATGCACATGCCCCACGCGATCGACGTACTTTTTCAGCATCGAAAGCGGATCCTCGCCCGCAAAGGTAAAGTGACCGGTGTCGTAACACAGGAAGACGTAGCGCGGGTCGGTGTTCGCCATCATGCGATCGGTCTCCTCGGCGGTCTGCACGACGGTGCCCATGTGATGGTGGAAGCACAGCTTGAAGCCGCGCTCATACGCGATCTTGCCGAGCGCGTCAAGCCCTTTTGTGAAGCGCTCCCAGCCCGCGTCGTTCATGACGGGCTTGTGGCTTCCGGTCAGGATCGGCGTATCGACCTGACCCTGAATCGAATAACTCTGTTCCGAAACGTTGATGCGGTTCGCGCCGACGGCGGCAAGGAAATCGAGCTCCCTTGTAAAGTCCGCGATATTTTCTTCAAGCGGCTTTGTCAGCAAAAACGACGAGAACCAGCGGCTTGCGATGCGCATGCCGCGCAGATCCAGCTCCCACTTGAGCTCCTTCGGATCCTTCGGATATTTGTTGCCGATCTCGCAGCCCGTAAAGCCCGCCAGCGCCATTTCGCTGACGGTCTGACGGAACGTATTCTCCGCGCCGAGCTCCGGCATGTCGTCGTTGCACCAGCCGATCGGGGCGATGCCCAGTTTCACTTTTTCCGAATCAAACATTGCCATGGTTGTTCTCCTTTCAGATTCTTGCAACGCCGCTCTTACGCGCCGCTTCTGCGACTGCCGCCGCGACCGCCTTGCCCACGCGCGGGTCGAAGGCTTTCGGAATGATGTAGTCCGGGGAAAGCTCCTCGGGGGAGATGAGGTCCGCAAGCGCCTTTGCCGCCGCCATCTTCATCTCCTCGTTGATGTCGCTTGCGCGGACGTCGAACGTGCCGCGGAAGATGCCCGGGAACGCCAGAACGTTGTTGATCTGGTTCGGGTAGTCGCTTCTGCCCGTTGCGATGACCTTTGCGCCGCCTGCCTTTGCGTCGTCCGGGAAGATCTCGGGCGTCGGGTTCGCGCAGGCAAAGACGATCGCGTCGCGGTTCATGGTCTTGACCATTTCGGTCGTGACCGTGCCGGGCGCCGAAACGCCGATGAACACGTCCGCGCCGACGAGCATGTCCGCAAGACTGCCCGCCTTGTGCTCGAGGTTCGTGACCTCCGCCATCTCTTCCTTGATCCAGTTCAGGCCGTCCCTGCCCTTGTAGATCGCGCCCTTGCGGTCGCACATGGTAACGTTTTTAAAGCCCGCGGAAAGCAGCAGCTTCACGATCGAGACCGCCGCCGCGCCTGCGCCGCTTGTGACGACCTTGACGTCTTCCTTCTTCTTGCCGACGACTTTCAGCGCATTGGTAAGTCCCGCAAGCGTGATAACCGCGGTGCCGTGCTGATCGTCGTGGAAGATCGGGATGTCGCACTTTTCCTTGAGCTTGCGTTCGATCTCAAAGCAGCGGGGCGCCGAGATGTCCTCAAGATTGATGCCGCCGAAAGATCCGGAGAGCAGATACACCGCGTTGACGAACTCGTCCACGTCGTGCGTCTTGATGCACAGCGGGAACGCGTCGACGTTGCCGAACGACTTGAAGAGCACGCACTTGCCTTCCATGACCGGCATGCCGGCTTCGGGACCGATGTCGCCGAGACCCAGCACCGCGCTGCCGTCGGTGATGACCGCGCAGAGGTTATGACGGCGGGTGAGCTCATAGCTCTTGTTGATGTCCTTCTGGATCTCCAGACACGGCTGCGCCACGCCGGGGGTGTAGGCAAGGCTCAGATCCTCCTTGGTCGCCACGGGAACCGTTGCGATGACCTCAATCTTGCCCTTCCATTCTCCGTGCAGACGGAGCGATTCTTTTGCGTAATCCATATGTATCTCCTTGCTTCTGTAATCTTATTGTACCACGGTCGGCAGCGTCGAGCCGCCGTACGGCATAGCCAGAACCCTTGCGTCCGGACCGAGCTTTGAAAACGCGTGATCGAACGCTTCCTGCGCGGTTTTGTACGGTTTGAGGAAGATCGAGCGGACGAAATCGTCGTCCAGCTCCGATACAAGATCGACCTCCGCGCGTTCGAGCACCATGGCGATCGCCGCCGCCTTATGTCCGCCGAGTTTGAATTCGCGTCCGATCCGTTCGATTAGGCTGTGCGCCGAATCCGCTTCGGTCATCCACTGCTCAAACGTTTTTTCGCCGAGCCCCTCCTTGCAGGAGCCGATCAGGATGATCACGCCGCCGTCTTTAACCGCGTGCTTCGCGTTGTCCAGCGCCTTTTGCGTCTGATAGAGATTCAGGTCCTTCGGCGCTCCGCCCTGCGACACCAGCACGATGTCCGCAGGCTCCTTGAGCTCCTTTCGGTACAGCCGGTCCAAAAAGCGGCAGCCCGCGCGGTGCGCTTCCGTTGCGTCGCCCGCAACGGCTTTCAGGATCTCCTTGTGCTCGGACAGCACCACGTTCACAATGAAGTCGATGCCGACCATGGCGCCCGCTTCCTCAATGTCCATTCTCAAAGGATTCGTTTCCAGAGCGCCCGCCTTTGCCTCCGGCAGCACCATGCGGCTGTGGTTTGCCTGGATCGCCGCGCGCGTCGATACGCCCGGCATGATCGCTTTTGCGCCGCCGGAATATCCGGCGAAGTAGTGGTATTCGATGTTGCCGAGGCAAATTCTGCGATCCGCTTCCGCCACGACGCGGGTGATGTCCACCGGTGTGCCGCGCGAGGTCGTTCCGTAATGCACGCAGTCGTCCGGATCGCTGTCCACGCATTTGATTTCATTCCATGCGCGTTCCCCCGCGAGCTTTTTCTGCTCCGCCTCGGTATGTTTGCGGTGGCTGCCGAGTGCAAACACGAGCGTGACGTCCTCTTTTCTGACGCCGCCCGCGTACAGCTCATCCAAAAGCGCGGGCATGACCTTAAAGGTCGGCATCGGACGCGTGATATCGCTTGTGATGATCGCGATCTTCTCGCCCGGGCGCACAATGTCCTTTAAGCGCGGAGAGCCGATCGGCTCTAAAAGCGCGCGTTTGACCTCCGCTTCGCCGGTCAGCTCCGCGGGAACGTCGTTGGCGTGCAGCTCCGCGATCAGGTTTTTGTCCGGCACCTCGACTTCCTGAAAGCCCGTGCCGAATCCGAAACGCAGTTTCATGCCTGTTCCTCCGGAAGCGGCAGGGTCGATCCGTGCCGCAGCGCTTTGACGACGGGGAGCTCTTCGCCGCTCAAAAAGCGGATCAGCGCGCCGCCGCCGGTGCAGATATAGCCGATTTTGCCGGTCAGCTTGTATTTTTCGGTCGCCGTGATGCTGTCGCCGCCGCCGAGCACCGTAAAGCCCTCGGTATCGGCAAGCGCCTGCCAAAGCGCCTTAGTGCCGTATTCGCTCGGCTCCTGTTCAAAGACGCCCATCGGACCGTTGACAAACACCGTCTTTGCGGAAAGGATGCAGGTCCGGTATGCCTCGGCGGTCGCATGCCCGACGTCGACGGCGGATACGTCCTCCGGCATCAGGAAAACCGACGCCTCGCGCCGTTCGCCGTTCTCGACCCACGCAAGGTCCTCCGGCAGACGGATTCGCTCGCCGAACTGCCGGTAGAGCTCCTTTGCGCGATCAAAAAACTCCGTATAGTTTGATTTCACAATGAACGCGCGGCTGCCGCGGCCGATCTCATGTCCGAGCGCGATCAAAAAGATGTTCGCAACCAGGCCGCCGGTGAGGATCGTGTCGGCGATCCCGCGTTCGAGAACCGTCTGCATCATCTGAAATGCGTCGGCGATCTTCGCGCCGCCCAGCGCAAACACGCACGGACGTTCCGGGTTTTCCATGACCGACGATACGGTGCAGTATTCCTTCTCAAACAGCCGCCCCATCGCAGAGGGAAGCACCTGCTCGAACCCGCACAGACTCGGCTGATCGCGGTGCGCCGCGGCAAAGGCGTCGCACACATACAGGTCCGCAAGCGGCGCGAGCTTCTCTACAAGCAGCGTCTTTGCCTGCTGCTCGTGCGTGAGCCGCAGGTTCTTTTCAAACAGCGTCTGCTCCTCGGCGACAAATCGTACGTTGTCCAAAAGCAAAACATCGCCATCCTTTAGATCGCGAATGGCTTGCCTTGCCGCGGGACCGCAAACGTCGTCGATCCACTGCACTTCTTTTCCGAGAAGTGAGGAAAGGATCGCCGCATGCGGCCTTGTCGTATAAAAGTTTTTGTACTCGATATCGCTGCCCTGATGCGCCAGCAGGACGACTCTGGCGCCTTTTTCGCTGAGCTCGCGGATCGTCGGCACGCAGGCCGTGATGCGGTTGATGCTTTTCAGCGTCCCCGCATCACGATCCACGGGCTGATTGATATCCACACGGCAAAGGACCGTTTTGCCGCGTACCTCGAGTTCGTCCAGCGTTCTGATCCCGAATCGCATGTTGAACCTCTCTGTTATTTCTGCAGTTTCTTGAACCGACCGATCTTCAGATATTCGTTGGTCTTTGCGGTGCCTTCCTCGCGGGTGAGCTGCATCTTCATTGCGGCGCGGATCGCGTCGATCGTTTCGGGGATCGTCACGCTCTCCTGCGGAATGTTGATCGCGTACATGATGTCGTTGCCGCTCTCGACGATGCTGTCCTCCCAGAGTCCGATCTCGTACATGTCGCCGCGGCGGTTGCCGAGGTCGCGCGCGTACTTGAAAAGACTCGCGTTGCCCTTGAAGCCCTCGTCGATCGTGACGGTGCGGATGCGCGGGTGCTTCCGGAACGCCTCGAGCGCCATCTCGCGCGTGATCTTTTTGCCGTCCTTGGCGGTTGCGAGCACGGTGATGATGTGTCCGTGCGTGACCGGCGTATGCACGAGGATGCCCGTCGCTTCGACGTGCGGCATGATCGTCATCAGGTCGACCGCCTGGTGCGACGGCGCCTTGTCGATCTGCAGCGCGTTCGTAAGACCGCGGTGATAATCGCCCGGATCCGCAACGCGGCGGATGATCGTGATCGCGACCTTTTCGATGCCGATCTCGCGATCGAGGCAGTCGACGGTACGGATGAGACCGGTGGTGTTGCAGCTCGTGAGCTTCAGGTAGTCCTGACCGACGCCCTTTTCATAGTTCGCATAGCCGTGGAAGAACACGTCCGCGACGGAGTTCTTTTCGCCGCCCTGGAAGATCGCCTTGACGCCGACCTTCTGATAGAGCTCTTTATTCTTTGCGCCGACGCCGCCCGGCGAGGAATCGAGCATGATATCGACGCTTTTACACAGTTCCTCGAACGTACCCGCAACCGGGATATCATAGCGGTCGAACGCTTCTTTGTCCGCGCCGTCGACGAGGTACAGGTTGTACTTCACGTCGTTTGCGCCGATCATATCGTTTTCGCGCAGCGCGCGGATCGCAAGCGTAGGCGCAAGGTCCGCGATGCCCACGAGTTCCATATCGCCCTGCAGGGCGACGCCGTCAGCCAGACGCTGACCGATGGTGCCGTAACCGGCGACACCGACTCTGATTTTTGCCATAGGTGTGCTCCTTTTTCAAATTTCGTCGATCCGGACGGGACGGTTTTCTTTGAGAGACTTGCTGCATGCGAGCGCCAGCTTGATGGACAGAAGTCCGTCTTCGATGCCGACCCACGGATCCTTGCCGTTCTTCACGCAGTCGATGAACTCGCGGACCTCCGCCTGATACGAGCCCATGTAGCGCTCGAGGAAGAACCACAGCGGCTTTTCACCGGTCACGCCGTCCACCGTGGACAGGACAATGTTGGATTCACTGTCGTTTGCGTTCATCACGCAGCCCTTTGAACCGAACACCTCGCCGCGCTGATCGTAGCCGTACACCGCTTTGCGGGACCCGTCGATCGTCGCAAGCGCGCCGTTACTTAGCTTCAGCGTGATCGTCGCCGTGTCCACGTCGCCCGCTTCGCCGATCGCGGGATCGATCAGGCACGCGCCCTGCGCATACAGTTCGACGATCTCCTGACCGGAGAGATAGCGCACCATGTCGAGGTCGTGGATCATCATGTCCATAAAGATGCCGCCGGACACCGCAACGTACTTGGCGGGTGGGGGCTCCGGATCGCGGGACGAAATGCGGACGAACTGCACCTCGCCGATCTTGCCGTCCTCGATCGCCTTGCGCATTGCACGGTAGTTGTGATCGTAACGTCGATTGAATCCGACCTGATAGACGAGCTTCTTTGGGCTTGCGGCAAGCGCCGCCTTAACCTCTTCGATCTTTGCAATGCTCTGGTCGATCGGCTTTTCGCAGAAGATGTGCTTGCCCGCAGCGATCGCTTCGAGCGAGAGCTGCGCGTGCTGATCGGTCGGCGCGCAGATCAGAACGGCGTCGATGCGCGGATCATTCAGGATCTCGTGATAGTCCGCGCAGACGTTTTCGATGCCGACGGACTTTGCCCATGCGGCGACTTCGGGCTTCATATAGGGGTCCGCAAGCGCGACGATCTTCGCGTCCGGCACGCCCGTAAGAATGCTCTTTGCGTGGACCTGTCCGATGCGGCCCGCGCCGATGATACCGACATTTACCATAAAATACCTCCTGAAATGAATTGGAATCCTTTATTCGCAGTACGGCGCGCCCTTGCCCTCGACGAGCGACGCATAGGTGCGCTGTATTTTTGCCCAGTTCTGATCGCGGTCAAGCGCGACGCCTCTGCCGACGCCGGACACGATGAGTCCGACGCCCTTCTGCTCCATCGTTTCGCCGAATTCCCGCAAAAGCGCCGGCGCGCTGCCGGGCTCCGTGGAACGTCCGTCGAAGATGACGTGTACATAAACGTCCTTTACCCCCGCCTTCTTCGCCATGTCCAGAAGCGCCAGCGGATAGTCGATCGACCCGTGCGAGGACTTCTTGGTGAGCAGCGCGAAAAGGTGCAGCGCAGTGCCGCGTTCCTTGACGGTTTCGAGAGTCTTTAAGAATACCGGGTTTTCGGCAAACGAGCCGTCCTTCATGGCGTTGTCAAGCCGTACGTCGTCCTGCAGCACCACGCGCCCCGAGCCGAGGTTGATATGCCCCGCCTCGGAATTACCCGTTTTGCCCTCCTTCAGTCCGACCGCGGGACCGGACGCCTCGAGCTTTGCATAGGGGTAATTAGAGAGAAGCATATCCCACTCCGGCGTCGGCGCCGTGAAGATCGGGTTGTTGTCGGTCGGCTTGTCCAGTCCCCAGCCGTCGCAGATCAAAAGCAGCACCTTGCCGGCGTGTCCGAAGCGGAACAGCGGGGATCCGGTCATTTCCGCGGGCTGCTCGAGCCCCATCGCGGAGAGGATCGTCGGCGCAACGTCGCAGAGCTTGCCGGAATCCTTCAGCTGCTCCGTGCCCTCGCCGAGCGCAACGCAGGCGACGAGATTGGTCGTATGCGAAACATGCGGCTTGCCCTCGGGCGTGTGCAGGACTTCGATATTGCCGTGATCCGCGGTGACGAGCACCGTGTAGCCCTTTTCCCGCGCATGGCTGACGACCTTGCCGACGTAGCGGCTGATCGCTTCGCAGGCAATGGGCTTCGCGGAATCGGAGGACGTGTGCCCGATGACGTCGCCGTTTGCAAAGTTTGTGACGATGAAATCATAGCCCTTGTCGACGCCTTCGCACAGGGTCTTCGCCACGTCCGGCAGTCTCAGCTCCGGCACGGTCTCGAACGGCACGCCTTTCGGAGAAGGGATCCGGATGTCGTCTTCGCCGTCGAACGGGATCTGATTGCCGCCGTTGAAGAAGAACGTCACGTGCGCAAACTTCTCGCTCTCCGCAAGGTGCATCTGCGTCTTTCCGTTTGCGGCGAGCACTTCGGCGAGCGTCTTCTGCACCTTGCTCGGCGCAAAGGCGATCGGCAAATAGGTGTAGCGCTCGCTGTACATGGTGAGGATGACGAAATCCAAAGGATCGATCATCGTGCGCTCGAAGCCCTTGAAGTTCGGATCGGTGAACGCGTCGGTGAGCTCGGTTTCGCGCTCGCCTCTGCGGCAGCAGAAGATCACGCCGTCGCCGGGTTTCACAAGACCCACCGCGCGGTCGCCGTCATACAGGTTCATCGGCTCGAAGCCGTATTCCGAGCCGCCGTTGTTTGCGTAAATCCGTTCTACGGCGCGCGCCAGCGCGTCTCCGCCGGAAAACTTGTACTGTGCCATTGTCTGCTCCTTTCCGATGCTTACCTGATGCGCGGCGCGGGATCTTCCGCGGTCTCGGGACAGAATCTGCCGTCGCCCGGGAAGACCTTTAAAAGCTCGTCAAAGTGATGAATGATGCAGTCCGGACGGTTCTCCTCGGTGAGCTTGAATTCAAGCCCGCCGGGATATTCCGCGCCGACCGTGCCGGCAAAGTTCGACTGCTTTGCGCCGATGATGTCGCGCTTTAAGTTGTCGCCGACGAAGCAGCTTTCCTCGGGACGCACGCCCGCTTCCGCAAGCGCAAGGAAGTAGATCGCGGGATGCGGCTTCCTTAACATCGTCACCGAGCTCTGCTGCACCGTGCAGAACAGGTCGCGGATGCCGTCGCGGTCGAGCCACTCGTCGATCTCGATCGTGCCGATCAGGTCGCTGATGATGCCGACGAGATACCCGCGCTTTCTCAATTCGCGGACGGTCTCGACGCCCTTTTCGACGACCACGCGTTCGCCCTTCGCTCTGCGGAAGCAATAGGTCAGCTCCTTTGCCGCTTTCTCGATCTTATCGCGGTCCCATTCGGGCACGAGCCAGCGTGTCCAGAGCATCTCCTCCGGCGCTTCGCACATGTATTTCAGCGCCCATTCGCGGTATCCGTCGTAGCGCTTGTTCAGGAAATCATAGAACGTGTCGGGATCCATATCGGTGCCGCACAGCTCCTTGATGCGCCCGCGCGCTTCCGCGATAAAGGGACGGTTGTCCTCATCGACCACGCGGAATGTGCCGCCGAGATCCAGAAAGATTGCTTTGATGCCCTGCTTCATGCTCATACCCTCCGTACCTTGTCCCATGCGACGTGCGGCGCCTTCGGGAAGATCTCTTTGAGCTCGTTGAAATCGAAGATGACCGCGTCCGGGCGGTTCTCATCCGTGATCTTTTCCTTGGCGAGCTTCTCCGGCGTGGTGTAAAGAATGAACATGCCGTAGCCGGCAAGCCGCGTGCCTTCGACGTCGCGGTTCAGATTGTCGCCGATGTAGACACAGCGCTCCGGGCGTACGCCGAGCAGATCGCACGCCTTGTTGGAGATCGCCGGGTCGGGCTTCCGGATGCCCTCCACGCAGGAGAGCAGCACCGCGCCGAAGTATTGTTCAAGACCGTCCGCCTTGAGCCAGCGCGGGATCTCCTGCGAGGTAACGAGATTGGAGATGATGCCGAGCTTGTAGCCGTTTGCGTAAAGATCTTTGATCGACTGCGCGCCGTTCGGCGCAACCACGCGGCGGCCGTCCTTGTTGCGGTACTCGATCGTCAGCTCGATCGCGTTCTTTTTGATCAGCTCGCGGTCATATTCGGGCGTCAGCCACTTCGTCCAGAGCTCCTCTTCCGGCGCTTCGCGCATGGTCTCGAAGCACCACTTGCGATAGCCCGCGTAGCGGTAATCGAGGAACTTGCAGAATTCGTCCGGATCGCCGGTCTCGCCGCACATCTCGGCAATCTTGCGGCGCGCTTCCGCTTCAAATGCTGCGTCGCGTTCGACAAGGCGCAGCGTGCCGCCCAGGTCGTAAAAGATTGCGTCAAATTCCCGTTCGTTTGTCATGCTCATTCTCCTTTCAGCGGCGGGAAGATATCCAGAAGCTCGCCGATCCTTGTGATCGTATAGTCAGGCTTTAAGATGATCTCCTGCGGCTCCTTTTTGATCGTGTCGGGTTCGTCGATGCGGATCATCATCGCAAAGCCCGCTTTGCGCGTGCCTTCAACGTCGCGAATCGGGTTGTCGCCCACGTATGCGCACTGCTCCGGCTTTTTGCCGATGGCGCGGCAGGCGAGAAAATAAATCTCCGGATCGGGCTTACGAAGCCGCACCTTGGAGGACAGGATGACCGCTTTGAAATAGTGCGCCACGCCGTCATGGATCATCCAATCCGGAATTTCGGTTTCGGTGATCGTGTTGGCGATGATGCCGAGCGTATAGCCGCGACGGTCGAGCTCAAGGATCGTGGATTTCACGTCGTCACGCGGGACGCGCCTTCCGTCGTGATCGCGCCAGAGCCGGGTCAGCCGCCCCGCATGCGCGCAGACGCGTTCCGGATCGTAATCCGGCAGCAGGTGCTGGCTCCAAAGCTCCATCTCACCGGCGTCGAGCAGCGATTTTTTCACGCCCTTGCGGTAGGTTTCCCAGCGTTCCTGCAGCTTTGCAAAAAACACGTCGTGCGGCTCGGTTGCGCCGACCAGCTCCATCAGCTCGCGCTCGGCGGCGTCGGAAAACTCCTTGTCCGGAATCACGATGCGCAGGGTGTTGCCGACGTCAAAGAAAATTGTGTCCGTCATATGCTCCGTCTCCTTTACTGAAATTGTTTATCGTCCGTTGACCGACCGGAGAATCTCCGGCAGCTCATAGAGTTCATGGATCACAAAGTCCGCCTGCGGAGCGTCTGCGCCCTGAAAGGCGGCGTCCCGGTGCGCGATCGAGGGGTTGTTCAAACGCACAACCAGCCCGAGGTGCGCGTTCCGTGCTCCCAGCACATCGCGCGAAATCGTGTCGCCGACATATCCGGTCTCCGCCGCCGTCACACCCATGCGCTCCAGCGCGATTGCAAAGATACGCGGATCGGGCTTGCGGATGCCGGTTTCGCTCGACATCACGATACATTCCATGTACTGCGCAATGCCGTATTCGTTCAGCATGTGGGGAACAAGGGAGGTCGAAATGATATTGGAAACGATCCCCATCCGGATCCCCATGCGGTGCAGTTCTTCGATCGTTTCCCTTAGACGCGGCTTGCGCATCATCGTCAGCCGGTCGTAGTCGTACTGAAAGCTCAGTTCCTCCGCAATGGGCGCAAGCCGTTCTTCTCCGATGTGAAATTCCCTGAGATAATGCTCGTTCCAGATCTTCGCTTCGGGAAGCTCCGTAAGCGTCCGTTCCGAAAGATGCTTGTACGCTTCGGCGTTTTCGTGCAGAGAAACGGCAAGACGCTCCGGCGTCGTGTCAAGCATGATTCCGTAATCGGAAAGGCGGCGGATCAGCCGTTCCGCATACCGGACCATCGAGTCCTCCTTGCGGATCACCGAATGCAGTGTGCCGCCGAGATCGAACAGCAGAGTTGTGATCATCTTGCCCCTCCGTGCGCCTATGTTTACGTAAACGTTTTCGCTACTGTAATTGTATCTCAGAGCGAGAGGTTTGTCAATATGAAAATACATCGTTTTTGAATGAATATTCCCGGATCCGTCGCAGGCGCTGCAGCCAAAGCGTTCCCTTTGTATTAAAGAAGAAACACGATTCTTTGCGGTGCGAACCGCCGAAACCGTCCCTGTATGGAAAACGAAAACCGCATTTTATCATTTTGTTTGCTTTCTTTCATTGACAAACGGGAAAAACGGTTGTACAATCAAGTATATGAAAACGTTTGCGTAAGATTTGCGGAACCGACAAAACGGAGGTATCTCATGGCAGTCGTCACCCTGAAGGACGTCGCAAAGGTCGCGGGCGTCTCCTATGCTACGGTCTCCCGCGCGCTGTCCGGCAGCCCGGAAATCGGCGAAAGCACCCGGAAACGCGTCATCAAAATCTGCGAGGAAATGGGGTATATGCCCAACGCCGTCGCACGGTCGATGGTGATGAAGCGCACGAACATCATCGGGCTGATCGTCACCAGCATTGACAACCCGTTTATGAGCGAAATGACCGCGCATCTGGAGATCTATGCGCGTCAATGCGGCTATAATCTGATGGTTTGCAACTCCTCCTATGACCCCGCGCTCGAAAAGGAGGTCTTTTCGCTGCTCGTCGGGCGCAAGGTGGACGGCATCATTATGATTCCGGTCGGGTCCGAATCCTACGACGCGCTGAAGACGCAGACGGCGCAGGTGCCAACGGTCTTTATCGGCGAGAACACAATGGATCTGCCGGAAAACTACGTCTCCGTCGACAACACGGCAGGCATGCAGCAGGCAACGGAATATCTGTATTCGCTCGGGCATCGCAACATTCTGTATCTCGGCGCGCGCGACAACAGCATGACGCACAAGCTTCGCGCAGACGGCTACTATAACGCCTGCAAGAAGCTCAATATCGAGCCGAACGTGCTGCGCAATTCCAGCGCGCGCAGCTCTGTGCAGGTCGGCTATGAGCTTGCGAAGGCGCATTTTGAACAGCCGTTTTCGGAAACGGCGATCCTGTGCGCGGCGGACACGCTGGCGATCGGCGTCATCCAGGCGGCATATGAGAAGGGCATCCGCATTCCGGAGGATCTTTCCCTGATGGGATTTGACAACATCACGTTCTCCGCGCTGCCGCCGATCTCGCTGACCACGGTGAACCAGCCGAAGCTGGAGCTTGCCGTTTCCGCGCTGGACATGCTCCTAAACCGCATCAAGCGTCCCGAGACGCCGCACACCAAGACCATTCTTTCCCCGTCGCTCGTGATCCGCAATTCCTGCCGGGCGATCGGAAACAACTGAGGGAGGCTCTATGTACCGTTACGAACTGCATCTGCACACCGATGAATCGAGCAAGTGCGGGCATGTGCCCGCCGCCGATCAGATCAAAACGTATCATGCGCTCGGCTATCAGGGCATCTGCGTGACCGATCATCTGCACAACACGCAGATCGCGCATTACAACGTGCCCGACGACTGGGATGCGATCGTCGACCGGTATCTTGTCGGCTACCGTGCGGCAAAGTCGGCGGGGGACGCGCTCGGCATGGATGTGATCTTCGGCGTTGAGCTGCGCTTCCCCGAGAACGACAGCGACTATCTGATCTACGGGATCGACGAACCGTGGCTCCGCAAAAATCCGTGGATCACGAAACTGGACCATAAGACGTTTTTTGACAGGTATAAAGATGAGGTTCTGATCATCCACGCGCATCCGTACCGCAACGGCTGCAACGAGGTCTTTTACGACTGCGTGCACGGAATCGAGGTCGTCAACTGCAATCCGCGGCATGACAACCGCAACGAGCTGGCGCTGAAGCTGTGCAAAGAAAACCCGCATCTTTACCGCACGGTCGGGTCCGATGCGCACCAGATCGGCGACGAGGGACGCGCGGCGATCCTGACCGAGAAACGCATCCGCGACTCCTATGCACTCAAAGACGTCATTACATCGGGACAGTACAAAAACTGGTGTCCCGAATTCGATCGGATCATCAAAGAAAGCGAGGAAATACCGCATGTTTGACAGTATGATCATCGGGCAGATCACGCTCGATCACAACATCGACTACGACGGCAGAGAAGAGTTTATCAACGGCGGCGCGGTCACCTTTTCCGGCTATGCCGCGGCGGCGATCGGACATTCGGTGGCGGTCGTACCGAAGGGCAACACCAAGGTGATCGACCCGTATAAAGTGTTCCGGGACAGCAAGGTGGAGAAGATCCTCCCCGTCGAGTCGGAAACCTATACCGAGATGCAGAATACCTATTTCACGCCGGACCGCGAACGGCGGCGCAGCTTGAATACCAAGGGAATCGAACCGTATCAGCCGTCCGATCTGCCGGACGCGCAGGCGAAGATCTACCATCTCGGCGGTCTCGTTGCGGGCGATTTTCCCCTTGCGTTTGTGGAAGCGTGCGCCGCGCGCGGCGACGTCGGACTGGATGTGCAGGGCATGATGCGCTACCGCAATGAAGACGGAACGCTGGAGCTTCGCGATTGGCCGGAGAAAAAACAGTGCCTGCCGCTGATCCGGTATCTCAAGACCGATGCGGCGGAGGCGGAAATGCTGACCGGTGCCGACGACCGCGAAAAGGCGGCGTTCCTGCTGTGCGAATGGGGCGCAAAAGAGGTTCTGATCACGCATAACACCGAGGCGATCGTCTGCGACGGCAGCAAAATCTACCGCGCGCCGCTGCGTCCGCGCAATCTGTCCGGCAGAACCGGCAGAGGCGACACGACCTTTGCGGGCTATCTCTGTGAGCGTCTCGATCACGATATCCCGACCGCGCTTAAATTTGCAGCGGCGCTGGTCTCGCTCAAGATGGAAACGCCGGGACCGTTCAAAGGCACCCGGCAGGACGTTCTCGCATACCTCAACCGCTTCTATCGCTGATCCCGCGGTTCAAATTGCTCGAAGCATACAAGCTGCTCTGTTTTTCAGAGCAGTTTTTTTGACTGCGCCATTTGTTTAGCAGCAAATCTGCAGCGATCCTTTACGTCGTTTTTTCGGATTGCACAGTCAAAGAAAAAGCGCCCGCGTGTATCCGCTTCGTTACAGAGAAAGATCGCGCACTTCTCGTGCGTACGATCGAAAAGACCGCTTCGCGCCCGTGAGAATCATAGGAGCGATGCGGCGATCTGTTACGGAGAAATCTGATTGCAGGCGCTTCGCGTCTTTCTTCAAGGAGATTTCTCCGGCGACGCGTGAACGCTTTGCGTCCCCGCGTCTCCACTTCGTTACAGAGGAAGATCGCGCGCTTCCCGCGCGTACCATCGAACAGAGCGCGTTGCGCCCGTGAGAATCGATGATCGTCGCTATAAAAATAACCACCCAGGTTTGGGTGGTTTTTATGGCAGCGGCGACGGATCTGGTTGAATTCGCAAAAACCCATCTTCCGATCCTTTTGGGGACGCAGGTCACGGTCTTCCGATCGCAACCACCGCATCCGATCAACCGGATCCATTGATAAATTGATCATACAATGAAAAACGATACAGCAAGCCGTTCGATCCAATTAAGGAAAGCGACAGAAGAGCTGCATCGTTTTATGTAGTATAACAAAGCGTAGCTAACGTGTCAAGCCGCGCGTCGCAGATAATCAAAAAAGCGAAAACATGTGCGTACGGGGGAGGTTACGATTCCTCCGCAGCTACTGCCAAAAGCACTACACTTACTCGTGCTGATGGAGATGTTTCCGCTTTATAGTGAGTATAGCAGGGATATAAATGTTAATCAATGCCATTTATGGGACAGCGAAAAGTTTTCATTCTCTCGCCTCTTATCCCGCGTCCGGTCAACCAGGTCCATTGAAAATCAAAGCGCTCCCTAACCGGGAGCGCTTTTGATCTGCGTATATCGATTAACCCAACCGCGACTTAATCATCGTCGTCGAAATCGTCGTCATCGTCGTCGTCAATATCTTTCCGGTCGTCTTCTTTTTCGATCTTCACGATCTCTCCGGTCTCGGCGTCGACGGTGTATTCGTATTCGATTCCGTTCGCCTCGAACTCGACCTCATATACGAGCTTGCCTTTTTCGCGATCCAGCTCACATTTCAGCTTCTTGACCGCACCGGCGCTGAAGCCCGCATGGCGCAAAGCGATCTCCTTTGCCTTTGCTTCGCCGATCAGCTCGGCGCTGTGCTCCGGCGCTTCCGAATGAGTGCCGGGCGCATCGTCGTCGCGCTCCTTGTCGGCTTTGATGATCGCACCGGTCGCGGCATTGACCTTATACTCGTACTCAAAGGCGGAATCGATAAACTCGATCTCATAATACGTTACGCCGTTGTCGGATTCCTTTTCGATCTTCCTGATAACCGTTTCGCTCTGCGGTACGTTTGCGTGGGAAAGCGCGATCGCAACGGCGCGTTCCTGCCCGATATCCGCAACAGGCGGTGCCGGCGTGACCGGCGGCGTGACCGGTTCACCGCTTGGTTTCTGCTTTTGCCCGAAAGAAACGATCTCACCGGTTACGGCATCGATATCGAACTCATACTTGCAGTCGTCTTTGCGGAATTCCACGTCATAGACCATCTTGCCGTTTTCGTATTCCAGTTCGATCGCCTCCGTCAGCGTCACTTCGGACGGCTCAAGCCCGACATAGAGACAAGCGATCGAAAGCGCCTGTTCCTCGCCGATATACGCGCTTGTGCTTGCGCTGCCGGATGTGTGAATGGCGTCGGTATTTACGGGCTCCTTTGCAAGCAGCACGTTCAGCTCGTTGATGGACAGCTTTGAGAGCGCGTCGAACGAGTAAAGCGGATTGCGGCTGACCAGCGCTTGGATCAGCTGTGCTTTCCCGACCGTGATCGAGTGTTCGTCGGCAAGCGATTGCAGCGCTGCATCGTGCTGTACCGTCTGGCTTAACACCGATCCGGTAAAGCCGGCGTTCAGTTGCGCTTCAATATCCGAGGAAATACGTTCTGTAAGAGTGCTGCTTCGCGCGGCGTCAGAACCATCCACCGTAACAAGGATCGAGTTTGACATCTCGCTCAAATATCCGTTCTTCATCATGGAGCCGATCAGTGCGTTGACCGCAACGTCGAGGTCAACGTTCTTCAGCCGCATCGTGCCGATCACCTTTTCGCCGTCTGCGTTGAGCGGCGTGACACGCAGAACGCGGTCATACCGGTTGACGCGCAATTCAATGCTCGGGTTGACGTCAAGCGTTACGGTCGTATCGACCTTGTTGTAGCGCGTAAAATTGACAGCGGCGACGATCCCGACCGTCACAAGAACGAATACCGCCGCGATCGATCCGACGCGCAGCCAGAGATTTTTCAGATTGCGCTTTTTGCCGGCAGGTTTTTGCACCGTATCGATATCTTTGAGCATCGATTCCGCGTAATCGGGCGTCAGTTTTGCGAACAGATCATCCACCTTTTTTTCCAGTTCTTTATCAGACATCATAGGAATCTCCTTTCAGCATTGCGGTGCGCAGTTTCATGAGCGCCCGCCGGTATTTGGAAAGAACGGTTGACAGCGGCAGATCCAGATCGTCTGCGATTTCCTGATGCTTGAATCCGATAACGGCATGCTGCACGATGATCATGCGCTCCTCATCGGAAAGTCTTTTCATGCACTCGTCCAACAGAAGACGCTCGTCGTTCGATAAGTGCTTTTGTTCTGCAAGCTCCGCGACCCAATCTCCGTCCGGAAGGGGATCGGTCTTTTTTCGCTTCCGCATCGCATCGCGGCAGAGGTTCTTCACAATCGTGAGGATCCACGCCATAGGCTTTCCTTCACTTCTGTAAAAACGCGCTTTCTGAAATACCTGCACGTAGCAGTCATGCAAAACGTCCTCTGCGTCCGCCGTGCTTTTCAGCATGGACAGCGCATAGCCGTACACGTTCTTCGCGGTACAGCGATACAGCAACTCCATGGCGTGCCGATCTCCGTCCTTGATGCGTGACAGCAAAGAATCGATCCTCTCGCGATCCGGGTCTTCTGCTTTTTGTGCATTTATCAACATGTCATTTTCCGTCCTTTCATCATAACAACGCACGAACACCGCAAAATATTGCATCTGTTTTTTATCATACCATTTTTCTCATTCTGATAAAAGCGGTCTTTTTATTGTACTGGTTTTACCTGTACAGACAAGTTCATTTATCGGATCCACTGAAGGAACCCGGTTTCGGCACGGTCAGTCGGTTCCGTTCAACATGAAAAAACATTGTAAACACTGCTGTCTTCGGCTATAATGTATATGGAGATTTTCGGAGGTATACCATGATCGACCTGCAGCATCTGGAACAGTACAGAGAAAACAACCGAATCGAAGCAAAGAAAGCTGTCGGCGGACTTCCGCAGAGCAT
The DNA here is from genome assembly GCA_947168855.1 of uncultured Clostridia bacterium. GTDB lineage: Bacteria > Bacillota > Clostridia > Christensenellales > CAG-138 > UBA3792. The sequence goes on along the minus strand of CAMVNO010000004.1, from coordinate 122,693 downwards.
TTGGGAGACATATTCCGCATTCGCAAATACGCTAGGCGGGATCATTCTGCTTGGTGTCGAAGAGCATCCGGACAAATCTCTCCACGCAGTCCATCTTCCGGATCCGGAAAAACTGGTAAAGGATTTCTGGGACGCCGTCAACAATCCCAATAAAGCCAGCGTCAACATTCTTTCAAGCAAAGATATTACGATTGAACCTGTCGGTGAGGAACGCATCGTCGTTATCAATGTCCCGCGGGCCGATCGCACCTATAAACCGGTTTATGTGGACGGCAATCCGCTGAACAGCTATCGCCGCAACGGAGAAGGCGATTACAAGTGCACCGCCGACGAACTGCATGCAATGTACCGTGATGCCTCAATAAAGACGCAGGATATGCTCGTTCTGCAGGAAATGCGTCTGGACGTCATCAACGCCGAGAGCTTGCGTGCTTATCGGCAGCGGATGCGTCTCAGCAAGCCCGGGCATGTCTGGGATACTTTGGACGACGAGCATTTTCTCATCAAACTCGGCGCAGCGGCAATCGGCGAAAACGGTTCGGTTCATCCCACCGCAGCAGGCTTATTGATGTTTGGAAACGAATCGGATATCGTCCGTGAATACCCGCGCTACTTCCTGGATTATCGCGAAGAATACGATGACGTCCATCGGTGGACAGATCGGGTCATCTCTTCTTCCGGAGATTGGAGCGGAAACGTCTTCGATTTCTATTTCCGGGTCTATAACAAGCTTCAGCTTGATCTGAAAGTCCCCTTTGAGATGAACGGGATTTACCGCGTCGATGATACGCCGGTCCATCGGGCGCTGCGCGAAGCGTTGGCAAATTGCCTGGTCAACGCCGATTACTACGGTCGGCAGGGACTCGTCATTATCAAGAAAAAAGATGTGATCACCATGACCAATCCGGGTGATTTCCGCATCGGTCTTTCCGCCGCGCGTTCCGGCGGTATCTCCGATCCGCGCAACGGTACGATGATGAAGATGTTCAATCTGATCGATATCGGTGAACGCGCGGGCAGCGGTATTCCGAATATCTTTTCCGTCTGGAAGCAGCAAGGCTGGAGCGAACCGACGATTCTGGTCTCCTCCGAACCCGACCGAAGCACGCTTGTATTGCCGCTGTTCAAAAGTGACGATAAAAAAGTGACGATAAAAAGCGACGATAAAAAAGTGACGATAAAAGCATCTGTGCAGAAGGCTTTGATCATCGAGCACTTAACAAATCAAGGCAAATGCAGCGTATCGCAGCTTACTCAGGTGTTGGGGGTAAAATCAACGAGAGTAAAGCAACTGTTGTACGAGCTCGTTTCAGAAGGTATCGTTGTTCCGGAAGGAGGCAACCGCAATCGAACCTATCGATTAAAGAGCTAAAAGCCTGCTGACAGAGTTTCCTTTATATGTATGTCCCTGTCAGTAGAAGTTTACATGGTTTTTAGGTATGAATTTGATGAATTTAGGCCATTCACCGGCATCTTTACTTTCTTGTGCAGTTTCATTATACTTTGTATGGATTAGGAGGTGCCTGAAATGATTTCCTACTCGGGTCTGATTGCAAAACTGCAGGAACGGAACATGACAAGGTCCGATCTCGTATCCGCGCTCGGGATCTCTTCGCATACCGTCGCGAAGATCGGACGTGGCGAAAGGATCACTGATCCCGAACTGAAAAAGATCGCGGATTATCTCGGCTGCCCGCCGGATGCGCTGTGGGAAGAAGCTCCCGCTTCCGGAAAGCCGGACAGCCGCATGCTGCTGATCAAAAACGCGGTCCTTTACGATCCCGCGCGCCGTGGAAAGAAAGACGTTCTGATCGCCTTTGACCGGATTCTTGCGGTGGAGGATTCCGTTTCACCCGTGGGATATGACACGGAAGTGATCGACGCGTCCGGCATGATCCTTGTCCCGGGGCTCATTGACCAGCACGTGCACGTCATCGGCGGCGGCGGCGAAGAGGGGCTCAAATCCCGCGTACCGGAAATCGCCTTTTCCGACATCGTAAAGGCCGGCGTTACAACGCTCGTAGGCGTGCTCGGAACCGACGGCGTGACGAGAGACGTCGAAACGCTGCTCGCGAAGACGAAGGCGCTGAACGAGGAGGGCGTAACGGCCAGATGCCTCACCAGCGCGTACAACTATCCGCCGGTCACGCTGACCGGCTCGGTCATGCGCGATATCGTGTTCCTGTCGGAAGTGCTGGGCTGCAAGCTCGCAGTCTCCGATCACCGGGCATGCCATCCCACCCGCGACGAGATCATCCGCCTCGTATCCGAGATCCGCATGGCGGGTCTGATCGGCGGCAAGCCGGGCGTGCTGCACATCCATGTCGGGATAGATCCGGCAGGGATCGAACCGCTGATGGACATCGTCAGAACGACGGACATCCCCGTCTTCCATTTCCGTCCGACGCATATGACGCGTCACATCGAACAGGCTGTTCCGTTCAATAAAATGGGCGGCTACGCCGATTTCACGGCGCACGATTCCCTTGCGCCGGTACTGTACGGATACCGCGACCGGCTCGACCCGTCCCTTGTTACGATCAGCTCCGACTCGAACGGTTCCATACCGAAGTGGGACGCGGCGCACGAGCACGTGATCGGCATGGGCGTAGGCAAGATGACCTCCCTTTTAAAGACGCTCCGCCAGCTCGTAACGGAAGGCTTTGCGCTCGAACAGGCGCTCCCGTTCTTCACGGAAAACGTCGCAAAGGGTCTGCTGATGTATCCGAGAAAAGGGGCAGTCCGTCCCGGAAGCGACGCCGATCTTCTGCTGCTTCGGGAAGATCTTACGGCGGATACTCTCGTCGCGAAGGGACAGATCCTTATGCGGGACGGCAGGGTCACAAAATTCGGATACTACGAAGACCCGGTCTGAGCTTATTCTGAGAATCAAAACAACGAAAATGTCAAGCCGTGTACCGCAGGAAATCAACAATAGCACTTACGCATCGAATGGCTGACAACGGTCAGTATTTTTGCACGAAACCCAGTCAGATAGGCACTTATCGTCCGTTCGCATATGAGACGGACCTAATTGATTACGCAAGAACCCATCTTCCGATCCTGCTGGGCACACAGGTCACCGTTTCCCGGAAGCAGATCCCGCGACCGGTGCATCGGATCCATTGAATCGAGAGAAAAGGGCTTTCAAATGCTTGTCGGTTGGCACAAAAAATGGTATAATAATTTGAATGATTTGAAAGGAACGTCGCCATGTACAAAGATCCCTTTGAAGAATACCTCCGCGCGCAGGAACCGGGTCGCAAACAGCTCGGTTACGCATGGCAGACAGCCGTGGGCTTACAGAAGGTGGACGATCTTGAACCTTCCCGGTATCTGATCGAGACGGCGAAAAAAAGCATCGAGGGAGAAATCACGCTGGATACGGCAAGCGAGCTGATCCATCGGTATTATGAGCAACGCCCAAAGTCTGCCGAACCTCGCACGGAGGAGGCGGACAAGGTCTCTGTCCGCATTGCGCAAATCCTGTCCGAAAAGGCGTTTATCTTTTCTGCAACGCAGTACCTTTCCATCCACAAGCGGCTGTTCGAAGGCATTTATTCGCATGCCGGAACCATTCGTGATTACAATATTACAAAAAAAGAGTGGGTCCTGGACGGAGATACCGTTCTGTACGGCGGCGCAAGCGAGCTGAAAGCCACTCTGGAGTACGATTTGGCTACGGAACGCGCGTTCCGCTATCAGGGGCTCTCCATGGACGAAGTGATCCGTCACCTCGCGGTGTTCGTGTCACGCCTCTGGCAGATCCATGTGTTCGGTGAGGGCAACACACGCACGACGGCGGTATTCTTCATTCAGTATCTGCGCTCGCTCGGCTTCGATGTGACCAATGACACCTTTGCCGAAAACGCCTGGTATTTCCGCAACGCCATGGTTCGCGCCAACTATACGAACCTCACAAAGGGCGTTCGGGAAACGACAGAATATCTCGAACTGTTCCTCCGCAACCTGCTGCTCGGCGAACGCAATGAGCTGAAAAACCGCTATCTGCATATCAGCGGGCAGTTCAAACCGGATCACAGCGGGAGAAATCAAGACATTGAGAGCAGAAAACAAGACATTGCAGATAGAAAACAAGACATTGAAGTCTTCTTTCCCTATGCCGATTTGTTGAAAACCGCAAACAACAATGAAACAGCCATGCGTCATACAAGGGAACTGTTCGATGCCTTTGGCTTCCAAGGCGTATTTGGCAGAAAAGATGTCTGCGAAATCACGCATCTTTCCCCTGCAGCAGCGTCTGTCCTTTTGAAAAAGCTGTTTTCCGTCGGTGCGATCGCTCCGGTTTCTGGACAAGGGAAAGGCAAGTATCGGTTCAAAAAGCAATAACTCCGGCAGCACGCTTTCCGATTCGTTGAATCCATGAATGCAGCACAGATGGGAGGAAGCAAATGTTTTACGGTTGGGAAACAGCTTTGATCCGGGACGCGAATGGGCTGACGCCGCGCGATTATTATGACCGGCTGAAATCGATCTGGTCGGCGGACACCTGTGCGCCGCGCATGCGAAAGGATTGGAGCCCGGAGAACCCGACACTCGGGCAATGCTCGATCACAGCGTTTCTGATGCAGGATATTTACGGTGGGAAGGTACTCGGCGTGCCGCTCCCGGACGGCAATTATCATTGCTTCAACGTCGTCGGCGACTGCGTGTTCGATCTCACGAGCGAACAGTTTCAGGGCGTCGCTCTGAACTATACCGACTGTCCCGAGCAACGTCGCGAAACCCACTTTGCGAAAGAGGAAAAGCGCCAGCGCTACGAGCTTTTAAAGCAACGCCTTTTGTCCGCCGACGAGCAGATCGACCTCGTCGCAAAGCGTCTCCTCGAAGAATACCGCCTGGCTTTCCTCACATTGGCGAACGGCGATCAATAATCGACCAAAAGCACACGCAGCCCGGAACTCCCGGACTGCGCTTCGTTTTTATAGAAATTATAGATCGTCGATTGTTACAAAATCATCCATCACAAAGCGGAAACGGTCAATCGTTTTGTCGATATGCCAATGTCCGCAGAGCCAATGCCGATAGGTCAGGCGGTCATCAATCGTGTCCAACCATTCTTCCGTGCTCCGGTCAACCGATGATTGGTCAACGCACGACATAAATGCTTCTATTCGTTCTGATAAAAGGGGATTAACTTTATTAAATGCGTTGCGCCGGGCGTCAATCCTCTTGTTTCGCAGCTTCTCTGAATCGTAATTTCTTTTTTGCCTCATCATTTGTTAGTTCGTGTTTGGACAAATAATGCATCAATACAATAGCAGCAAAGCATGAGAAACGTTCTGCAGGTAATACATACCGAGTCCGGAGCAGTCGAACGCGCGCAGCACGTCGCCGTAGCCTGCTTCGCACTGCTTCTTCCAGAACGCAACAGCGCGCTGGTAGTTCGTATCCGACGTCTCCCTGCGCTTGATCCACTTTTCCGTGATCGCTGAACCCTGCTGTCCCTGCGCGCCCCAAACATAGATGCTATGATTCCTGACCTGTTCTTCCAGGTAGTCCAGGAACGGTTTCAGATTATTCGCCATCCTCGTCACCCTCTTTCTCTGCGCGATCATGCAGCTGTTCAAGCACTTCTTTCAGCTTCTTTGGAATGGGAAGCCCAAGATACGCGGAATTCTCAATCAGCGACACTCCTTCATTGGACAAGTAGAAAAAAAGCACCGCTGTGCGCAAGATCGATCCGTTTCCGATCACATAGGTATCCAGAATATGCCCGATACCTACAAGCGCGAAGATCAGCACTTTCTTGAAGATGCCCTTGAACCCGACGGCAGAGGACAGTTTCTTATCGACTACGGCACACATGATCCCGGTGATATAGTCGATCACAACGAACGCGAGCAAGGCATACAGCAGCCCGTCGCAGCCGCCTAGAAACCAGCCAAGCCAACCTCCGACAGCCGAGAACACAAGCTGCACCGTGAGCCAGAATTCCTTCATAGTTGATTCCTCCTATTGTGTTTTTTGATGCATTCGGTTATAATGCCGTGCGAAAGGAAGTGAGATATCGCATGGCAAAGTTCATACCAAAGGCCAAGATGAGTAAAAAGGCCGCCAGAGAACTGGCAAAACAAAAGCGTGTCACCTGGGATATCTCCCCTGTAACACGCAAGACGGAAAGCAAAAAAGTCTACAACCGCAAGAAACGCTCCCATGACCGTTACGATGATTACGGCATGGGAGTTTTCTTATGCTGTCCTCTTATAAAAGTAGCAAGTGATATACGGCTGTACATTGCTGTGCGCCGTTCCGCTGCCTGATGTTCCGGTCGAACCGGACAGCGTCGCGGTATGCGTATGCGCGCCGCCTTCACCGGTAGTCTGCGGGTTTGTCGAGCCTTCGTTGGTGAAGTATTTGTAGTTACTGCCGTTACCGGAGCCGACCTTGTACGCGCCGGTGGATGCCGAGTGCGTATGCGCCGCAGCCTGGGCGACAGTCACCGTACCGCCGGACAGCGTATGACTATGGCTCGGCAGGTTTGCTGTCGCCAGTGCCACTGTCTTCGCGCCGCCTGTTTTTTCGACAGTCTTGAAGTCGTTGTCGGAGGTATCGACGCCGACCGGCACCTTGCCCGATCCCCACAATTCCCATGTTCCTCCAAGAAACGTCGTTGCTCCTGTCGTGCTGGTCGTCATACGAATCGATCCAATCGGATAGATCAGATCCAATAGCCAAGTCAGCTTTGAGAAAGATACATCTTCATCAAAAGTGACCGCTTCGTGGAACTCTGACGGCCACCCAACTTCGAACATGTTCTGTTCACTGATCTTGCCGATCGCCATGCCGAGACCGTTGTTCCGGATCGACAGAATTGTGTCCGCTGTCGCGATATCCGCGTACGCGTACACCGTTTCAAAGTAATCCGTTGCCGCGATTCGAATGTCATACGCGTACTGGTTCGACAGCGATCCGCCGACCACATAGGTGCTGTTCATCGTATACGAGCCGGTCCACGTCTTCATGTTCGAATACGATGTCGCCGTCTTCCGTTTCTGCTGCGCCTTGACCGTCGCGTCGTTCAGGTTGTTCAGCGCCGTGATCGCGACCTTCATCTTAACCGATACATACGTTCCGGTATGCGACGCAACGCCGGAACTGTTGCAACGGAATACCGATAACTCCGTAATCTGCGGCGGGTTATATGCCAGAACGGTATATGTGCCGGTCACTGTTAGAGAGTTATTTATCACACTGTATGTTGGATATGTGAGAGCTGCAATTAATAGAGGCGTTTTCTACCAATATGTTGATGAAACCGAAGACCTTTCACACATAAAGGGCAAGTTTGATTTTACCGATTATATTGTTCGCAAAATACCTAATGGGCTGAGTACACAATTTAGGTGTTCATATTCCACATTCGAGTTTAACAATTGGGTCAATAAGATTATAAAGTATACGTGTAAACAGCTCGTTAATTCTACCTCCAAACGAAATCAACAGAGGATTAGAAATATCTTAGTAAGATTGAGTGAAGTTGAGGATGTGCAATGTAAACCAAGTGACTGTGATAAGGTTCGCCTGAGTAAAATGCATAGGAACTATAATATAATCCTTACGATGAGCAAAATGTTTCTGTTAAACAAAACATCAGGATTAACAATGGATGTTAATGATTCCTTTTGTTTTCTTTTTCCAACAGAACTATTATTTGAAGGATTCATTGGCGGTTTCATGCAAGAAGCAATTGAACCATGTGGTGGCAAGGTTCGTTTGCAGCTTAGTGATATGCACCTTATTGATGACATCCAATATGCTGGACAATCTCTTGGTGCAGCGTTTAAAATGCGGCATGATATTCTTGTTGAGTTGAACGGAAAAGCATTTATCCTGGATACAAAATATAAGCAATTGCCGCGGTTTGAAGGGGATACTGAGTCTGTTTATAGAATAGTCAGTGAAGAGCCTGATCAAGCTGATGTTTATCAGGTTTGTGAATACGCGAGAAAGAGAAATGTTACTGATGTTTATCTCTTATATCCTATGTATCGGAATGAAGAAACGGAACCCCATTTCCCGGTTGGGAAAAGTCGAGGAAACACTAATATTAGAATCCACTTCATTAGGCTTCCCTTTATTTTTGAAGAAAACGAAGAGAATGTCAAAACGCAATTAATCTCTGTTATCTACCGAATTTTTGATTTGAATTGAAGCAGAATCATCTAAACAATGCGAGGTGACAACAATGGCCACAAAGACAAAGACAATAAAGATGCTATTATATGATGGCACATTAAACGGTGTTATGAATATTTCTGACTCTGCTTGGGAAAGCGGGAAAATGTATTCTGCACCGCGTGAATCAATTATCGATTTGATTTCTCGCGCCGATTGTAAGAAATATGGTGTCTACCTTCTTTTATCTGATCAGCAAGTATATGTTGGCCAGGCAAGTGATCTCGAAAGACGTACCAAACAACACTTAGCCGATAAGGATTGGTGGACTCAAGTCATACTTATGACCACAAAGGATGACAGCTTCAACGCCTCAGATATCGATTATCTTGAGTCACGTCTTATCGATCTTGCGGGAAAAGCAGGAAAATCCGACAGTGATAACAAGAAAAAGGGGAATCCACAAAAAGTCGATGAGTTCCGGCAAGCAGAACTCGAACAATACCTCGAAGAGGCGTTGTTCCTCTTGGAACTCATAGGAGTACGTGTTTTCAAGATAGAAAACAAGAAAAACCGCAAAACAACTCCTCGTACCGTGTCGATTGATGCTCCCGTGACTATCCCCAAAAAGAAAGGCCCTAATCAAGAAAAACCTCCTCTTCCTTCTAATTCTTTAGGACCATGTGCGTTTGCTCGAACAGCCCTAAAAGAGCTCCTAGGTTCAGGCTATATTTTTACCGATAATCAAATGGCTTCGTTTAGTTCTATTGATGGGAGCAGCCATATTACTAAACGAAAATTGCCTCTATTTTGGCTCTTAAAGGAAGGTGAATCTCGCTCAAGTTGCGAGAAGGCTGTTCGCGATAGATATTGGAAGGATGAGTTTACATCTGGTCCATACCGTTTCTTAATGTATTCTCAATGGTATGATGATCCTAGAAAGGGGCCAACAAAAGACATTTTCATCAGCTGGTACAATTCCCTATAAGATATCTCACACGATGACCCATAAGTTAAATAAGCCTGTCGAATCAATCCGACAGGCTTCTATTTTGCCATTTAAACAATGCCAAAGTGAAAGATTGGATTATTATCTCGCACACGATTACCCATCTTTCACACGATAACCCATCTCGCACACGATAACCCATCTCGCACACGATTACCCATCTTTCACACGATTACCCATCTCGCACACGATAGCTTTTACGAAAACCAGTAAAACAGCAGAAAAAAGCCTGTCAAAATGATTTGACAGGCTTCATTTATATTGCCTTGAAAAAGTAATCGTGTGAAAGCTGCCGAAAAAGACCAGTATATATGGGCTTTTCAAAATTGCCAGGTGCATAAAAAAAGACGCTTACTTTGTATCAAAATAAGCGTCTTAATATGATCCAATTAGGCTAAACACTAATTATGATACAAAACCATTGTAATTTCTACATTTTTCAGGTATTATATATGCACCTAATTTTGCAGAAAGTGTAGGCTAAAATAAGTATTTTCATGGATGAAAGAAAAGTCAGACAGATATATAACCCTCTCCATTCTTTTCCCTCGCTGTGTGGCGACCTTAGAGTGCCATCGTGCTACGACAAATGTCAGCTATTTCAGCTTTTTGATCGAGAATATCGCCAACGCGATGGAAAAGACGATCCCGGCTACAGCCAGCAAGGGCACTCCGTTGGGTAGAATCGGCTTGAAATCGGTGGTGCAAAGAATGCAGGATCCGATGAACAGTACCAAAGCCACCAGCGTCAGTACGGTGTACCGCAGGAAGTGGAAGATCCGGTTTAGGGGTTCCTCATAGCCGGATAGCTCGAAGCGCACCTTCGTCTTTCCCTTCACCATGCCCTCCAGAACTTCCGAAGCGAGGAGAGGGATTCTGGCTGCCTTTTTTCCGGCCTTAACCAGCTCCTGACCCTTCTCAAGGAGCTCACGCGGAATGTTCATATTCTGCCGCGCGCGTGCCTTCAATTTGTCATAGAGTATATCGAATATGTTCAGGTCGGGACAAAGCTGCTCGATGACGCCTTCCAGTGTGGTGAGGGAGCGGGCCAGCATTGTGAACCTGCCCGGCATGGAGACGTGGTTCTTTGCGGCCAGACTCATCACTTCCTCGAACACCTCAGTCACATTGATGTCGCTGACGCTCTTAACGTTCATATACTTTTCGATGAACATTTCCGCGTCCCGCGTAAGCTTGGCGCGATCGGTTTTCTCCGAGGCGGCGCCCATGCCCATGACCGCGTTGACCAGGGCGTCAGCGTCCTGGACCAGCAGCGCCTTGACCGCGTCCTGGATGAGGTCGATATCCTTGTCCGTGACGTGCCCGATCATTCCGAAGTCGATCCAATAGGGCTTGCCGTGGCTGACCAGGATATTGCCCTGATGCGGATCGGCGTGGAATGTGCCCACGTCCAGCACCTGATGCAGGTAACTGTCCACGATCACACGCCCGATCTCGTCCAGGTCACAGCCCTCCGCAGCCAGCTTTTCCGTGTCGCCGACAGAGCAGCCGTCGATATAGGTCATGGTGAAGATGCGCTCGGTGGTCAGCCCGTCCATGACTGTGGGGCAGGAGATCAGTTCTTCGTCATCGATGCATTTATCCCTGAAAAGACGGGTGTTCTCCGCTTCGACGCGGAAATCCAATTCAGCCTTGGTGACTCGTTCAACCTCTGCGATCACTGACTTGAAGTCGATGACCTGTTCGTCAGAATCTTCCTCAACGATGTTCACCAGATCCGCAAGTTTGTTGAGAAGCACAAAATCCTTTCGCATCATATCAGCGATCAGAGGGCGTTGTACCTTGGTGACGACTCGGGTGCCATCCTTGAGGACCCCATAATGAGCTTGAGCAATTGATGCAGATCCCAGCGGCTCATCCCGAAATTCAGTATAAATATCGTCGATTTTTTTGCCGGTTTCCTGCTCGATAACGGCTTTGACCACAGCCGGGTCCAAAGGCTTTACGTTTTCACGCAGCTTTGCCAGCTCTTTGCAATACGCGACAGGCAGAAGATCAACCCGGCTGGACATGATCTGACCGATCTTAACATAGGTGGGTCCAAGATCTTCCAGGGTCGTCCGAAGTTCTTGCGGTGTAAAACCGTTTGCGTAGAAATTGTGCCTGGCAAAGATGGCGATCATTTCGGCGGAACGATGCTTCTCGCGCTTCTGAAACGCTTCGATTTCACTTTCGAGGAGCCGTTTCAGTTCCGCACTCATTTCCTCCGTACTGTGTTTGATCTGTTCTTCTTCATTCTCAAGCTTGTCCATCAGTTTTTGCGCTTTATCGTTCAGAGGCATCTTCCGCACTCTCCTTTCCGTTATTGAACGGCCACGCCCAAATGAACCTGAGCGTGCTCACGAAAGCAGAGAACAGGAGCGCGCCGCCGATTATCTTCATGAGTAAGGTTGGGGAATCCCACCAGGGATTCAAGAAGATCAATATCCCCAATGTCATGAGCACAATGGCAAATACGATCAGCATCCACCAGCCCTTCCGATTGGAGCGACGGGCAAACAGCAGAGCATTCAACAGTGTAAACAGGCCGTCCTGTACCAGCACGAATCCGAACAGCCAGCCCAGGGCTTTCAGCAGGTCCTGATTGTAAATGAGTATGAAGACGCCGAGAATAGCGATGAACAAGGCGATGGTAAAAGTGATGTAGTGAATCAAGGCTTTTTTACTAACAATGAATTCAAGCATCTCCACGATCGCAAAGATAATTATCCCATAGCCCACGGACACAACGAGAGTATTCACATAACTTTCGGGGCAGATCAGCATGACCACGCCGAGAGCCATCATGAGAATTGCAGCCAGTATCGACTGCCGCTTAAGTTTATCCAATGATTGAAACAGCATACAGCAGCGCTCCTTATCTGATCGGATTCAAGAAGGATAGTAAAGGTTTACTGTGATCATCTGTTGCCGCCATTTTTACTATCATACGGTAAAAACCGTACTCGCATAGCGTTGGATTAACAACAATTTCATCCTCATGTAAAGACATGACGAATGGAGAAATAATGGACTCAACGGAGAGCGTAATTGGAACAAGAATAAGCGGCGATGAAAAAGATGTATGCGAAGCATCACTCTCTGTCCAATTCAAAAAGCCAAAGCATGCAAACAAAATATTGATACCTTGCTCCTCGTTTGCTGTTTTAGCCTTATTGCGCAGCTTACGCAAAACCTTTTGAAGATCTTCGATTCTCTTGTTTGTTCGAATAATCGAGCTGCTGTTCCCGTATTCGTCTTTTTCCTGATAGTTAAGTAGTGTCAGCTGTTCCACATCTTCGTTATCTTTTTCATCTAAAGAACGCGGAAAAGCTATTTCTTCCTCTTTTCTAACAAGACGATCGAATAGCTCTTCAATTGTGGGTTGCGTTATCCTCAGTGTCGAGCTCTTAGTCTCTTTATAATTGATCAGGCGATTTCGCTTTCCTAAATCTAAAAGCTTATTCTTCCAAGAATCGAATCGGTCATTAATCTTTGCCATCGGTTATCCCTCTGCGTATTTCAGTTATAGTAGATTATATCGTAATGAACAGATTATCGCAAGGTAATATCCCGTTTTATCAGAAATATCTTTTCCTTTTATACAAACAAAACGTCATATCGTTGCACATCCTTGATGATAGAAAGCATATCAGCATTTCTGTTTTCAGTTGCGTATAATTGTATCCTAATTAGAGTCCTTCTATGATCCAATTAGGCTAAACACTAATTATGATACAAACCCTTGTGTTTTCGGCGCTTTCTGTGTATAATTCAATCATCCGTTTTATAGGAAGTGTAGGCAAAATCGCGATGGATGAACGAAAAGTCAGAAAGATATATGACCCTCTTCATTCTTTTCCGGCCTTATTCAAAAATGTCGGTATCTATTGCCGTGTCAGCAGTGGCCTAAGAGAGCAGTTGAACAGTCTCTCAGCACAGGCTTCTGGTTTTGTCCGTTGGGTTGCTGCAAATAACAGCATGCGGCTTGTTGATATGTATATCGATGTAACGAGCGGAGAAACCCCGAACCGATCGGAGTTTGCTCGAATGCTGGCAGATGCGGAGAACGGGAAGCTGGACGTATTGATCACCAAAAGCATCAGCAGATTCGGCAGGAATACGGAAGATGCGCTCCAAGCCATACGACTGCTGAAAAAGCATAAAGTTCAGGTCATATTTGACCAGGAGCACATTGACACAAACAAAGATGATTCCGAGGTCATTATCTCCATATTATCTGCATATGCGGAAGCGGATAACCACTCCCGCCGGGAAAACCAGATCTGGGGAGTGAAGAAAAGGCTGAAAGATGGAACGTCCGAACTTTACTTCAGGCCTTGCTATGGTTACAGGAAAAATGACGAGGGTGTTATTTCTATCTGCTCAGATGAAGCCGCTGTCGTACAGCTGATTTTTGCATCCTATCTTGAGGGAACAAGCATCATTGGGATTCAGAGGATTCTTCAAGAACAGGGAATACCCACGTCCAGAGGGAAGGACATCTGGAGCAAACGTGCCATTGAAAAAATACTTACAAACGAAATATACACCGGAGACGTGATCGCAAGAAAAACGATCACCTCTGAAGCCAAAGGTCATAAGCGGATCGACAATGAAACCGAAGATCGGTACATGCTCTCCGATGTTTTCCCGGCTATCATCACAAAAGAGATGTTTACCGCTGTTCAGACCGAAATGGCCAGTAGAAGCAATATCGTCGTTGATGAAACGGGCCGCCATCGGAAGGATACTCATTACAGTTCAAAAGTAGGCAAAGCATTGAATATTAAGTAGGCAAAACAATCTCGCGCACAATTATCCCGATGGTTCAGTCGTTCGTTATAACTGCATTCTGAACAAATAGACAAATTCCAGTTTGTAGTTACAACCCATCTCGCACACGAAATACCCATCTCGCACACGATTACCCTATCTCGCACACGATTACTCCCATCTCGTACACGATTACCCCTATCTCGCACACGATTACCCCCATCTCGCACACGATTTCAGAGTCGGTCAAGATGGGTGTTTTGCTGTAAGTGGTCGAAAATCGACTGGATGAGCATGAATGAAGAGACGGCTCGAGCAGGTATTCGTGTGCAAGAAGCCGAAAAAGCCCGCGACATAAGGACTTTTCCACAGGGGAGGGGTGCAAAAAAGAAGGACCCTAATTGTATCCAAATTAGAGTCCTTCTATGGTAGCGGCGACGGATCTGGTTGAATTCGCAAAAACCCATCTCCCGATCCTGTTGGGAACGCAGGTCACCGTTTCCCGGAAGCAGATTCCGCGTCCTGTCAACCGGGATAATTGATGCATGACATTCGAATATGTTCAGCAATAGCACAGATGCTCTCTGCGCTATTAGTCACCGGTTATTTCACTCTTTTCATCTTTTCTAAAAAGAAACTAGTGTTGTAAGAACTTGATACAAAAACAAGATGAACTATAATAGAAATCGGATTCACCACTGTCGGGAATTCATTACAGTCATAATATAAAAGGAGAATTGTATGGAAAAGTATACGGATGAAGAAATCAGAAACATGAAAAAGATAACATGTCAGACAGCCGGGTATTACCTCGGTATTCCGCCGATGGCCGTTTCTTTAGGAATGAGAAACAACTTACTTCCCATCGGTTTCGCAATTCACAACGAAGAGAAAGACCATTCTTTTTCTGAAAGCTGGTCATATTACATTGTGGCAGAACGCTTGATTGCGTATAAACACGGACGAATAACAGAAGTGCAAATCCAGAATGTTGAAAAAAGTCTCACGGAAATCATCAAACAGTTTGAATCACTTAAAAGCGAACTGGTTTTTATATTAAGCGAGAGCGCAGAGTAAAGGAACTGGAACTATATGAATATGCGTTCTCGCTTGGCAGATATAAAGACTCGGAAAAAGCACTTGAAGGAACGGTGAAATACTATGACAAATAAAAACTCTATAGTCATGAGCAGAAAAGAACTATATGATCATGTTTGGGAAAAACCGATCATTCATTTTGCAAAGGAAAACGGATTAAACTACGGTCGTTTGCTTTGCACTTTGAAAGAAAATGATATCCCCTATCCGCCATCAGGCTACTGGACAAAGGTCAGTTTGAAGAAGGAGGTTTCTTCTGAGATAAAGCCTCTCTCTGGCGACCCTGATTCTGCCGTTACGCTGGCGCTTGCCGGATCTGTTGCTGAGCGAAATACGACAAAAGATGCGACTGATGATCATTCAAGTCCTACAGCCGGCATCTCCTCTTGTCAGACATCAAACCCTTGCGACAAGAAGGACGCCGAGTTTACGAAAACATCGGCTGCTTCTGTGCAAACAACCAAAGAAAAGGAACAGCTTAACGATGCTTGTACGGTCCAATTGAGACAGCTTTCTTTTATGGAAAAAGAACAAAGAGAATCTCTATATAACAATTATAATTTCCTGCAAAGCAAAACCGACTGCGGTCTTCATAGGGTGCTCATTCGATATAAATCTGAAGTCGAAAAATGGAAACAGCAAAAAGGATGGCCCGCTGCACGTTCTTCCAAATCATACCAAAGATCTACTTCTTCCTCTGCACCGCCATTTATGGAAGATATGTCTATGACGAGTTTCCCCCGAACGTTGGATTTACTAAATCGGCTCTTCCGCATTATTGAGAAATCGGGCGGCACCGTTATCTCTCCGGATACGGTACAAGTGCTTCAAGATCCTGTAACAATCTGGATAGAAGAAACCGTTGACCGCAAGGATCATCAATTAACAAAACCAGAAGCAAAAGCGTTGGTAGAATACAATGATGCTAAAAAGCGCGGACATTACGCTTATCTGCCATCTATCCCAAAGTATGATTACTATTATACCGGTAATCTGCAAATCATGATCGGAAATGGACCGTCGGTTCGGATAAAAGATACACGGCAAGCAAAGCTGGAATCCCAAATATGGGACATTTTGGTCAAATTATATGTCGAATCTGAACATAACCGTGTTGAAAGAGAAAAGCGTGAAGAAGAAACGAGAATAAGAGAAGAAAACCGTCGCAAAGCCGAAGAGCTGAGGGAAAAGATCAATCTGGAGAAAAGAGAAACTCTAAAGCTCATTCATGAAGCACATGATTATGCTCTTGCATGCGAAATCAGGCGCTTTGTGGAAGCAAAACTTTCTTCCTGCGATCATCCGCCGGAAGAACTTGCCAAGTGGGCAGAATGGGCATCTGAAAAAGCAAACTGGATTGATCCGACTTTGGATGCACACGATGAACTCCTCGGTCATAGAAATCACGGAGATAGTGACATTCAAAAGGAAAACGCTCTCAGCGATTCTCATGCGTTGCGATTTAACTGGTGACAATCGGTGTGTGTAACCAACACGATAATAACAACATAATGATACAAAACATAATTTATTTTCCTGAAATTTGCAATTTTCTTGCAAATATGTCAAAAATAAATATTGATTTTGATATATTTGCTGTTATAATGATGTTGTAAAGGAGGTAGTCATTATGCTGTTGCAGTTTCAGGTTGAAAACTTCAAATCCATAAAGGATTCAGCAGTTTTATCTATGGAAGCATCTTCTGACAAAGAGCACCCGGAAAACGTAGTTGTTTTCGGCAAAGATAAGGTGCTTAAGTCAGCAGCTGTTTTCGGAGCAAATGCGGCGGGAAAGAGCAATCTTTTCATGGCTTTCACCGCTGCAATCATGATTATACGCAAATCGAATCTTCGACAGATCGGGGAACCGTTATTTGAGGTTGTCCCATTCAAGTTTGATAAAGATGCCATTAACAAACCGACGAAATTCGAATTTGTGTTTCGTGCAAACGAGAAAAAATATGTCTATGGGTTTTCCGCAACAAAGCAGAAAATCATAGATGAGTATCTTTTTGTCTATAAAACTGCAAAGCCTACAACTGTCTTTGTACGCGCGAATACCGATGATTATAAGTATTATTCAGTTGCTGCAACGAAGGAATTGAAACCGATCGAAATACGAAATGCAGAAAACAAGTTATTTTTGGCAACCGCAGGAGCATGGAACAGTGAGATGGTAAAAGAACCGCTCTCCTGGTTCATGACAAAAATCGATACGTACTTGACGGATTTCAATACGCTATTCAATCAGTCAATCCCTTATTTTGACGCTGATAGCGACGGATCTTTGAAGCACTTTACCGGTCGATTGATGCGTGAGGCGGACATTCATATCGATGACTATATCTTTGAAAGCAAAGATATATCCAGAGAAAGCTATATGCAACTGATTCCTCCTGCTTTGGAAGGGCTGATTCCGACAACAGCCGAATTCCAAACAAAGAGTGTTTCCGTAAAAACCCTTCATCGTGTTTCGAATGATAATCAAACAAATGAAACATTCGCGCTTTCTCTCAATGAAGAATCCGAAGGGACTAAGAATCTCTTTGCACTTAGTCCTGTGTTAAAAAGCGCTTTTGAAAATGGGCGAATTATCTGTGTTGATGAACTGGATACAAGTTTACATCCTGCATTGATTACCTTCCTTGTTGGCTTGTTCAACAATTCGCAGGTAAACAAGGCTAACGCACAGTTGATTTTTTCAACACACTCTACAGAGATTCTGTCACTAAAGGAAATGCGTCGCGATCAGTTTTATTTCGTCGAAAAAGATCGGAATACAGGTTCTTCGCAGCTCTATTCATTAGACGAGTTCTCGCCGAGAATCGGAGAGGATATCCGGAAAGCATATTTGGTCGGACGCTATGGTGCTGTTCCGGAAGTCGGAGAGGATGTTGATCTATGGTGACATCGAAAAGAGGATATCAGCCAAAGCGCAGGAATACAGGACTCAGAGAGCGGAAAAAGCTGCTGATCATCTCCACAGAAGGGAAGAACAAGACGGAAACCCAGTATCTGAAACGATTAGCGAATCAAACGCATCGAGTAATTTCCGCAAAAGGAAACGATACAGACCCAATTCAGATCGCAGATCATTTGAAAGAAGAAATGAAAGATTGCGATTTCAATTCTGAACTTGGCGACGTAGCATTTGCATTCGTGGATCACGACTTGAAACCAGAAAAGGATACTGCAATTGCTTCAGCAGAAGCAATACTTGCGGACACCGAAGGACAGCTGATTGTTTCAAACCCCTGCTTTGAAATCTGGTTCTTGGCACATTTTCGTTTCACAACGAAAGGCTTTCGTTCCAGTCAAGACGTAACCAGCGAGCTTTCTAAAGAACTCGGCGGTTATAGCAAAGAAGATCCTCTTATATATGAAAAGCTGAAAAATAAGACGACAAACGCAATTCAAAATGCGCAAAGAATGGAAGACCACTGTCGTAAATCAGGTTATACCTACCACAAGCACGACTTTGCGCCAAGCACAGATGTCTATAAGGCAGTCAAGGTTATCAGTGGGGAATGAAAACAGAGCCGACCAACAATGGCCGGCTCTTTTGTGAAATACAGAACGGCTGACAACGAGCAGCCTTTGGGGCATGAACCCCAGACAAATAGGCACTTGACGTCCGTTCACAAATGGGACGGACCTAATTGATTACGCAAGAACACACCTTCCGATCCTGCTGGGGACACAGGTTACGGTCTTCCGATCGAAAAACCCGCGCCCGGTACACCGGATTCATTGAACAGCAAAACGCTCCCGGGCTGGGAGCGTTTTTAATCTACAATATAACGTAACCTTTCAAACCAGTCCCATAATTAAATATACACAGATGACTAATCTGATTCTACAGCATTTTTCACAGCAACAGTAGTTATCGGAACAAACTTGCCCTGTTGAAAAACATCATAACCCAGCACTTCTGACAGTTCACGTCGCTGTTGGGTATTAATTAGCTTTGGATGTTTTTTGATAGCTGCGTTTACTTTTGCAATAACTGTCTCATCTAAAATGATAGTCCTACCATCAACGAGCTCACCTGAGGGTGTAATGATTTCCGCATTTGCAACCCTATTCGCTTTTTTATATGCGCAGATAATTAACACATAGGCATCTATTAGTTCCTTTTGTGCTTCTTTTTCTGTCATCCTCTCACGGGCTTTTAAGCGGATAACATCATTGCTTATTTCCACATCGCTTGTTTCAATTTGATTATTGATCTCCTCTGTTGAAATCTGGATCCCCTGCTTCCCGCGTAGTTTATTCCAAGACCTCTTGGCCCATGGCTTGAGGGAATCGTTAAACCAAGGAACAAATTTCTCCTCTTTCCATTTCTTTACATATGGAACCGCCTTAGCAATTCCATAACCTGCAGCGACGCAAAGAGCTATCAATGCTGCGATAGCTTCAGGCGATATGCCTGATCCGTCAGACTCCTCGTCGGATTTTACTGGTACAAATTGGCCTGCTCCGCAAACCCGATTTGAATCATCATCTAAATATACCCCACGGAATGCTCCCTCAGTGTCTTTGGACTTAGCTAAATGCTTACCCTCTTCCTTTATCAGTCTATAAAGGTCATCTCCTCCAGATTTTGCCATTCTTTTCCCTCCGATTTGTAAGTGATACTATATTGCAAAGCGTTTATCAATGCAACAAACAATCCCGTTCCGCAAAATGCTATCATCATTATTACATTCATTATACCGCATGACTAATACAAACGATCGCCGGAGTATTGTAATATCCCTGCTTATATCTGTCCTTCTACGCCACCGCATTGGCGTTGACCTGATCGATTACCTTGCGAATGCCCTGCCAGACCGTGAGGTCGGTAAAGATGTCCACAATGCTGCCCTGGTCCGTAAACGGCGGCTCCTGCAGCACGGAAAGATCCTTCATGACACCGTTGTGGACGATGTATTCCACGATCTGGTTCACAAAATAGATCTGCCGGCTGTCGAGATTTGCATCGTTCAGATACACCGCAAACGCCTCTTTCGCCGCATTCATGTCAAGTCCGACGATCTCGCGCACGAATTCACCGAGCGGCTTCTTTCCGTATTCCGCCTCGTATTCTTCCTTTGTTCCGACCTCACTCCAAAGGATCTGCTCGAGCGACTGCACATCGGTTTCCGTCAGCGGCACGTTGCTGCGAAGCTTTGCGATCGCGATATGATTGCAGTGCTGCCGCACATAAAACTCCGCCTTTGCCTTATAATTCTTCAGATCGTCGTTTTCAAGTTCGGATTCCTTCCAATCGATCGAAAGAATCTCGTCATCGAAATTTGTGTCGTATCGAACCTTGCTGATCGGAATATACTTGATCAGATCACGCAGGTTCTCGCGGATATTCTCAAACTCATTGATACCCGCGTTCTCCACGTAATCGGTATGCAGGATCTTATTGATCAACTCCGACTGCGCCATGATCTCCGGAATATTGGCAACACTCGCAATCGCATTGACCTTCTTGAAAAGGTCACTTCTCGCTTTGCCGTACTTTTTCCCCGCAAGATAAGCCAATTCGATCCCGTACAGCAGCGCATCGAAACGCAGCGCCTTCGCATCGTCCTCCTCCGGCATGATCAGCGGCGCAAGCTCCTGTCCGATCACGAGCGTGTTCTCATACGTCAGCGCCTTGTAATTTTCCGGATCGGAATACAGCTCCACATATTTCAGGTGCTGTCTGACCGCAAAGTTCTCGCGGTTCAGCTCGCGCACCTTGTTCACCATGTCATCGACCAGCGCCTTGCGGAATGCGATCAGCTCCGGCGTCTGATAGGCGATGTCCTGCAGCTTGTAGGCGATCTGCGCCTTCAGATGGAAGATTGCTCCCTGCAGCGCGATCATGTTCGCGGTCGGTCTTCCTTTGTTCATGCGGAAGAACTCGAAGTTGCCGCAGAAATCAAAGATATAGAACTTCTGCTTGTCCGCACCGTCGATCAGTCCCGGGCAGAGTCGTGTGCCGCGCCCGATCATTTGCCAGAACTTCGCTTTGCTCATGACCTTCTTGAAGAAGACCAGGTTCAGCACCTCCGGCACATCGATGCCGGTATCGAGCATATCCACGGAGATCGCGATCTGCGGCAGCTTCTTCGGGTTCGAGAACTCGTCGATCGCACTCTGCGCGTAGGTCATGTAGTTGTCAATCACCTTCGCGTAGCCGGGAAGATGCGGATATTCTTTTCCGAAGATCTCTAATACTTTCTCTGCGTGCGCATGGCTCTTGGCAAAGATGATCGTCTTTCCGATTTTGTTGCCGTAATCGATCTTCAGCCCCTCGGTCATCAGCACGTGCAGCACCTCGCGGATCGTGTCCTCGTTGAAGATCCACTCGTTCAGAGCAGACGATGCGATTGCCTGTGGCAGCTCGCCGTTTTCATCGACGAATGTGTCCTCGTACGCCGCCTTGTCCTCATCGGACAGATCGTCGTACACAATGCCCTGCTGAATGAATTTCAGCGTCGTTTCGACCGAAATGAAGTCAACGAGATAGCCGTCCTTGACCGCCTGCGCAAGCTCGTAGCCGTAGGTCGGCACGCCGCTTTCCAGTTCAAAGATCTCATACGTGTTCTTGTCGATCTCGTCCTTCGGCGTCGCGGTAAGACCGACGAGCGGCGCGTCGAAGTATGTGAAGATGTCCTTGTACTTGTTGTAGATCGAGCGATGCGCCTCGTCGCAGATGACCAGATCGAAATGTCCGCAGGTGAACAGCCTGCCCTGCTCGTCCTCCACCGCGTCGATCACGTTCATCATCGTCTGATAGGTCGAAAAGACGCAGTGCGCGGTATAGTTGTCCTTCTCCTCGCACAGGTTCGTCACGGAGAGATCGGGCAGCAGGTTCACAAAATTGCGCTTCGCCTGCGTTACCAGCGAATTGCGGTCGGCTAGGAACAGGATGTTCTTCACCCAGCCGTGCTGCAAAAGCACGTCGCACAGCGCGATCACCGTGCGCGTCTTGCCGGAACCGGTCGCCATCACAAGCAGCGCCTTTCGCCGGTTCTTCGCGCCGAACGCCTCGCACACCGCCTTGATCGCGTTCTCCTGATAATACCGCCCCGCAATGTCGCGGTTTACAAGCACATTTCGGAGACTCGTCCGCATCGTCTGCAGATTGAATAGCTTCAGAAGATCGCGTTTCGACCAGATCGCCGCGCACTTTCGCTCGGGGTACAGGTTGTCCTGAATGCGCGTGTCAAAGCCGTTCGTGAGGAAGATCACCGGACGGCGATGGTATTTCTGTTCGAGGATGTCAGCATACAGCTTCGCCTGCTGCCGCCCCTTCGATACGTCCACGCAGGTACGCTTTGCCTCGATGAGCGCAAGCGGTCTGCCGTCGTCACCGTAGAGCACATAGTCCGCAAAGCCGACCTCGCTCTTGTTCGGCATGCCGGGCAGCTCGACCTCGTTCTGCCAGTCCTTGCCCTCTTTCCAGCCCGCGTCGCGCAGCATTTCATCGATATAGAGCTTGCGCGTCTTGTATTCGGAAAGCTCCAGGGGTTTCGGCACGTACGCCTGCTGCTGCTCGGCTCTGCGCGCGGTCAGTTCCGCCTTCAGCGCTTCGTTCTCCGCAATCAGCGCCGCAAGATCAACGGCTTCCGCATCGCTCTCAACCATGCCTTCTCCTTGAGGAGAAGGTGGCGCCGCAGGCGACGAATGAGGTGTTATCAGCAGCGCCTTATCAAACGCCCTCGCCTCATACGTCGCCGCATAGCAGCAGGCGACAAAATCCATGAACCAATAGAGATTTTCCACGCACAGCGCCGCCTGATCGGTCGTGATCTTCCGCCCCGCGTGCGCGGCGTCGTTGGCGACGCGCCGGATATAGTCCATGCGCCGGTAAAGATCGGTTCCCACGACCTCCCGGAACTCCTCGGCGTTCATCAGGGAAAAGAGATTGTCGGAATACGGCAGAACCAGCGCCGCGTCCACGGAATACATCCACTTGACGGCAAACTCCATCGCCCGGCGGCATCCGATCGCGCACGCGGCGGCGTCGACGGCGTACAGCTTCTCCGCGCTGATCGCCGCCTCCGCAAACCCCGCAAACTGCGGATCGTTTTGTAAGAAATCAAAGTTGGTCATGGGCGAGGACTTCTCCTGTTTTTTCTGCTTCAGCTGCTTGTTTTATCCTATCCAGAACTTTGAATATCTTTCGAAATTCTTCAAATGAGAAAAGTGCAAATTTGCCTTCCTCTTTCTCTATAAGCTCAACAAATCTTGCTTTTGAGATACTATAATCACCGCTTCCGTCTGCCTTTGTCACATAGCATTTTGATTCATGTTCAATGATCTTTATTGTATCAAAGACTTTTTTCGCCCCCTTATAATTCATAGAGCCGTCGCTTTTCATTACCCCCGTTTCATAAAACTCATATCCCATATATAAGCGCTTTCCATCAATTTCAGTCTTTATCTCTTCGTCTGTAAAATAATGTTCTATTGAAATCTGATCTGTTTCTTTTCGATTGTGCGGAACAGGAATAGCAAAAGCAAAGACGTTCTTTCCTATTTTTGAGAACTCACATGTTCTAAGATCGTAAGTGGCACCACCTGCTTTTAGAGGAACAGGTGTATCTCTATCAAACATACCTATGATTAGCGCTGGGCTCGTTCTGTTATCTGATAAATCCATTAGGTGCCGAAGTAATGTATCATTATTTGATGTCTTATCACTAATGATCTCTTGAATATTCCAATCTTTATACTCGTTTAACCCAAGTTTTTTAATTGCAATTCTCAATAAAGCTGCATCCGTTTTTCCTTCGGTTAATACAGTTATTCTACTAATGTCTTCAACTGTTTGCATCAAATAAGATAATTGCTTTTGATATTCCCGCTCTTTATTCTCTCTTTCTTTTAGTTTCTCTGCAAACTCCTGATATAAAACCTTATACCCCAGTTCTTCGTCGAGGCAAGATAAATCGTCAATTACAACAGTGTTATCACCTTCCTTGCCAATATTGTATATTGCCTTGCAATCCGTGTCCATGATGAAAAAAGCGGGAGAATGACTTGTAATGAATATTTGGCTTTGTTTACAATATTCTTTATCAAATTCTTCTGCAACTTGAAGGCATCTCCTATATTCATATGAGTTTTCCGGCTCCTCAAATCCCCAGATAAAGATTTTCTTCGAGTTTAATGCGACATAATTTAATATTTTGGGAATAAAATGCGTCCTAATACCATCGCCTCTTTTATCGATTGAAATAGTACCATCTTTAATTAGCGTATTGACCTGTAATAAACCGTTTGTATAATTAAGTGTATTGGGGATTTGAACAAAGTTCTGTATTCCCGTTGCATTTTGAAAATCGTCTTGCAATGATTCCACAATTTCTTGTACTGCATCATTCGCTCTTCCAATAGGTTCATCAAGAATTGCCTTGTTTCTTGAATCAAATAGACTGTTTTGCAAAATATCTAGTGTATTATTAAACACACGTTCGTCTTTGATAGCCGGAATGTATACAAAACTAATACGGTTTAAGAACGCGCTAAGAGAAGTTGCTGTCGTTTTTTCTGAATATTTTATTCCTTGTTTCTTGGCATAGAGTTGCATCCTCGTTTGAACATCTGATGTTGTTTTACAATCCATTGAATGCATATCCCAACGCTTTGTAACAACAAAGGACGGAGGTAACGAATTGGGCATTCTGTCTCCTCTCAAGAAACGAATCATTATTGAGATAAACTGTTGACCACGGATAGTGTCTTTTTTCACCTCATCTTTCCGCTTTAGCGAATAATCATCTTGAAAATCAAATTTATGTAAATAGTCCGTTTCTCCATTAAAGAACAGATTTAGAGCTTTAAGTATATTCGATTTACCAACGTCATTTTTACCAGTAATGACATTCAAATCCTTACAAGACTTTAGGGTCAAAGTATAAACGGATCTAAAGTATCTGATAGTGATTGAATCAATAATCTGCATCGTTGTTTTCTCCTTTACTAAAGACAACCAAATCGTTTACTAGTATTATACAAGAATATATATCAGTTTGTCCAAATTATTGTTGCGTCAATGTCCGCTTCATGTCACACATAAGTTTATGCAGCAAACTACTAATCGTTATGTAAAAATCAACGTTTGTCATAGGTTCGCTCTCCGGCTAATACCACCTGATTTCCTACTCAAATTCATTTTTGATAATGACTATTGAATTGTCTCTTAAACAGTTCGATTGATTCATCAAAGTCATTCCCGCACGAGTATTGAGTAATTACCGTCATGAAAGCATGTGCTTGATACTTTCTTTTCTTTTGGACAGATTCTCTGACAGCAGGATACACACCTTTAATATCGAAACCGTGTCTTGTGCTAATCTCGTTGATATTCGCTTTTACATAATTAGCAACAGCTAAAGCAAAATCATATGTTTCCTGCTTGGTTGGGAATTTACCTTTATGCGTCACGTCATTCCTAAAATGAATAGTATTATCTGTTAATCGCACCGGAAGCTTGCGTATCTTATTGAAGAACAGCGCGGTAAATGCCCCCAATTGCCTTTCTGATTGGGAAGATATGGTCTTCCACAGATTCGATAACTCATCATCGGAAAATGAGTTCTCTTGCCAAAGCAACATATAAATACAATACTCATGAAACCGTTCGTAGCACGCTGCAAAATCTAAAACCGCTTCACGATAATAACCGTCCAAATATGCGCTAATGCCCATATCGAACAGTATCGCATATTTGGGAACAGCTAGGAAAAAATGATTCTCATGTCCGTTTGCACATACAAAATCATAACAATAATTATCTGTTAAGTCTATTATACTATTAGCGTCGAAAGGGAGGTATACATACCCTTTTTCATCAGGTACTTTATCTCTAATACAATCAAAGCATAAGAATTTCAGTTTCACAATACTAACTTCCTTTACCAATCTTATCTGCGTCTATTTTTGCCAGAACTTCTGATCTGTGCTTGTCCTTCTGGTGTGTGCATATATTCCTTTGCTAAGGTTGAAATCAGCTCGGTGCCAAGAGCGTTTTCCGTTTCTTTTTCCATCAGCTCTATTTTGTGCTTGTGATCGAGCTCCATCTTTTCCTTTTCCATTTCAAACACTTCTCGTTGCTTTTCCAAATCCAATTCGTGCTGCTTTTCAAGCTTTTTCAAGTCAGCTTTTCCTTGCTTGCGGGCAACTGAATAACTTGCAAACCCTGAAATAACTGCGCAAACAATAGAAACTATATAAGGCAAATATTTCTCCATAACCAACACCTCATCCAAAGTATTTTTGCATCAACGCCTGTTTCATTTGTTCGAGCTTAGCATGTCCTTGTTTTAGACATCTTCTTACTCCATTAATTTGATCATTGTATTGCACGAACCTTTCCTGGTCTTTTATTGGAGGAACAGGAATTCTGATTTCCTCAACAATAGACTTAGATATTTCTTTGAAAGTTGCTCCTCGTCCGAGAGAGTTCAAATACTCCGTATTATACAGCAGCAAAGTATATAGGAATCTCGGTTTAACCTTTGTACTGCAAATAATATTCTTGAACCCTTGATTGCAGTAAAAAGTGTTACCCGCTATTGCAACTTTACCGATAGGTGCTCGAGAAGATAGTATCACGGTTCCAATCGGTAATTCTTGCAATGAACAGCTTTCTATCCCGGCTTTCGTTATTTTTTTCGCAGAATCAAGTATTACGCCCGAATCCATTTCTAATTCTGCCGGTGAAATCCAACGATACTCTCCGTTCCAGTATTCAGGAACATTCGTCTTTGGAGTAGATCCGCCAACTACAGTTCCGATTTGGGATACTTTATACCAACCTGTTTTCTGTAATGACAAGTCATAATCCCCGAACATCTCGACAAAGCGGGATTTGACGAGATCATCCAGCTTTTGCAGCTGCTTTTTCCGCAGGAAGATCAATTTATCGACCTTAATCAAAGAATCAACAATCCCTTGTTGTGTTTCTAAATTCGGTACTTGTATTTGCGTCTCAGATAGTACGCTTTTGCTTATAGCCTTGAACGTACTGCCTGTTCCCTTTGCGTTCAATTCGTCTACTTTACATGTGATAGCATACCAAAGATAATCCTTTAGGCATTTGTCCGTATTAACCGTTAATGCTGCTAACCCTCGTCCGATGCAACAAGTCTCTTTGGCATAGTTTATTGCACCTATAGGAGCGCGAACAGAAATAAGGATATCTCCCTCATGAGCAATCTTTATCGGATGCGAACAGAAAACTCTTGGCGTTGGATAACGTTCCCCAAAGTCCGCATTTCCTTGATAAAACGGAATCCCATTGCCGACATCATTATAACTTTCCGAATCCGGAGATTGTCCCATATTTATTGTGCATATATCGCCTAAACTGACCATTTTAGTCTCCTAAATCTGCGAGCTTCCTCGCTTCATCGCAAATGTTATCATGTAGTTCTTTTATTTCGACTGTCTCGGTTTCGTGCGTTGCGAAATCAAACCGATAAAGACGTTCCCAATTATCAACAAACAAAACATCAAATCGATATCCAGCATTTGAATTCTGTTTCGCCACATCTTCTGCCGCTTCTTGGATATCATCATCCAAATAATCGTCTCTATCTTCTGTAAACACATATAAGCACAAGCGCCTGACCGGTTGATATCCGCGTGTATTAATAATATCAATTTTCTTTACGATCGCATCTTTGATTGGTTCCGTAGTAATGCAGAATACCGGAGAACAATATGCCACTACGGTATTGTCGCCTTTCGTGTGATGGAGTTGTTCTCTTGTCAGGACTTGATATCCATCTTTTTCAAACCTCTTTAGACCTTTTTTATCAAGGTCTGCCAATTCCTTTCCTAGTAGATTCTTTCTGAAATACTCATTCCGTTCCTGTATTTCCGGTGTAACAACCCTTGTCACTTCTATACCGATCGACATATCTTTGGCTACGATGTCCGGCTTATCAGAGACAACAAGATCACCAAACGAATCCCCATAAACGTGTTCAAGGATCATTTTTGCAGTAATCTCAAAATACCGCTTTTCAAAATCATGACGATGCTTTGCCATCAAAGCATCCCCTCCAATTCCTTCAGGCCGGCGGCGATCTGCGTTTCGAGATCGTTCAGTTCCCTGAGGATCTCGCTGGTCGGCGGGTACTCCACGGGCTTATAGTCCGTCTGTTTGTATTTGTTGATCGAAAGGTCATAGTCGTTTGCCGCAATTTCCGCTTTCGGCACGAGGAAGGACTGCGCCGTGCGCGGGCGGTCGGCTTCGGCGTCGAGCGCACGAAAGCGCTTGACGATATCGGGGATGTCGTTGTCCTTGGTCGGCGTGCGCTTGTCGTCCAGAGAGAATCCGTCCGCCTGCATATCATAGAACCAGACCTTATCCGTGCCGCCGTGCCCGGTCTTGGTAAAGATCAGCACCGCGGTACTGACGCCCGCGTACGGCTTGAACACGCCAGAGGGCATGGAGATCACGGCTTCGAGGCGGTTCTCCTCGATCAGCGCTTTGCGGATCGCCTTATGCGCGGTAGATGAACCGAACAGCACGCCGTCCGGAACGATGCAGGCGCAGCGTCCGCCGGTGCGCAGCATCCGGAGGAACAACACAAGGAACAGCAGCTCGGTCTTGCGTGTTTTGCAGACCTTCAGAAGATCGGTCGAAACGATATCCGCGTCAAGCGAGCCCTTGAACGGCGGATTCGCCAGAATCAGCGAATACTTCTCGCGGTCAGGGTTCTGGTCGGACAGGCTGTCGCGGTATTCGATATAGGGGTTTTCGATACCGTGCGCGATCATGTTCATGGCGCCGATGCGCAGCATGGTACGGTCCATGTCAAAGCCGTGGAACATGTGGTTCATATAATGATCCTTCTTCTGCCGGTTGAACAGGAAGGAGCGGCGCTCCGGCTCGTTCAGGTATTCCGCCGTCGCCACAAGGAAACCCGCGGTGCCGCAGGCGGGGTCGCAGACGGTCTCGTCGGGCTGCGGATCCATCAGTTCGACCATCATGCGGATGATATGGCGCGGGGTGCGGAACTGTCCGATCCTGCCGGACGCGGAGATCTTCGAGAGGATGTATTCATAGACGTCGCCCTTGGTGTCGGTCTCCTTCTGCTTGGCGATCAGCTCATAGATGGCGTCCATGCTGTCCACGACCTTGGAAAGCATCAGCGGCGTCGGGATCATGAAGATCGCGTCGTCCATGTATTTTGCATAGGCGCTGTTCTTGTCGCTGTGCAGGTTTTTGATGAACGGGAACACCCATTCCTGTACGACGGAATACATCTTGCCCGCCGGGAAATCGCGGAAGACGCTCCACTTGAGCTGCGTGCCGTTGACCTTGTTCCCGCCGATCTCGACCTCGCCCTTGAAGATGCTTTCATGCGGCAGCCCGAGCATGGCGGCTTCCTTTGCCTTGAGGTTGTCCGCGTCGTCGAGGTCGCGGATGAACATCAGGTAGGTCATCTGCTCCACGACCGTCAGAGGATTCACGATCCCGCCCGCCGCAAAGATGTCCCACAGCGCGTCGATTTTGTTTTTCAGTTCTCCCGTGATCATTTTTCTGCCTCCCGATTCCATGTATAGGATGTGTAGCGTCCGCCGCCGATCTTGATGATCTCGCCGCGTTCGATGAGTTCTGCAAGCGCGCGCTGCACCGTCACCTGACTGATATCCGGACACTGCGCCATGATCTCGCTCTTGGTGATTCTGCCGAGATGCGCGCGGATCATTTCGCGGATGCGCGCGGACTTGGAATTGCCGCTGTTTTTCAAAAGCCGCAGCCGGTCGTCGAACGCGCGGTACGCCGCAGCGATAACGCCCAAAAGATACCGCACGAACGGCGCATAGTCATTTGTGCCCTCGTGCCAGTTTTCCGAACTGTCCGCAAGCGCTTCGTAATAGGTTTCCTTGCTGTCTGCGATCAGTTTCTCCAAGCTGATGTATTTTCCGACGACGTAGCCCGCTCGATACAGAAGCAGCAGTGTCAGAAGCCGGCTCATGCGGCCGTTGCCGTCGGAAAACGGATGGATACAAAGGAAATCCAGAATAAACATCGGGATCAGCAGCAGCGGATCGCACTCCGGATCCTGTACTGCCCGGTCGAACGCCGTGCAGAGATCGTCCATCGCCTGCGGCGTCTCCCACGCGGACAGCGGCGAAAAGCGCACGCGTCGCGTGCCGTCCGGAAGCTCCTCCGCAATCACATTGTCCGTTGCCTTGAAGCTGCCGCCGATGGACTTGCCGCTGAACTTATACAGATCGCGGTGCAGCTGCAGGATCATCGACGGACGGGGCGGGATATATGCGTAGTTCTCATGGATCGTCGTAAGCACGTCTCGGTAACCCGCAATCTCGCGCTCGCTGCGGGTTTTCGGCATGGTCTTCTGCTGTACGAGCTTTTTAAGCCGGTCATCGGTCGTGATGATGCCCTCGATGCGGTTCGACGCCTCGGTGCTCTGGATCATTGCGATCTCCAGGAGCTGCTCAACCACTTCGCGTTCCGGCTGCGCGGATTGTTCTCCCTTGTGTTCATGGATTGTCGTCAGCATGGCCACGATGTCCGGCTGAAGCAGTTTCAGATAATCGATTTTGAAA
Organism: uncultured Clostridia bacterium; assembly: GCA_947168855.1. Lineage (GTDB taxonomy): Bacteria > Bacillota > Clostridia > Christensenellales > CAG-138 > UBA3792. The sequence goes on along the minus strand of CAMVNO010000004.1, from coordinate 92,092 downwards.
TCAAACGTTCGCATATACGCCCTCACATTAATTCTTGCCCTCATTTTACGCTTAATTCCTTCATTTGTCAATTTAATTTGGTCATTTTTCACATATTTGACTAAATTGAAATGTCATGAATGAGTAATATAAGATCGAAAAGATTTATCAGCAGCCGGGTGCTGCTGTTTTTTGCGTGCAATCGCAGGGCTTGTCAGAGAAAAATAACACAAATTGCCGCTTTTTCCATTTCAAAAACCCGGTTCTCAACACCCGATATAGGTAGAGGGGAAAAAGTTCACAATCTTTTTCCCGTTTACCCCGGTAACATTTCGCGTTTTCGTGGGCTAGTTATTGGAGGGATAAATCGTGATTGAAAAATATATTCCTCTCCAGACCGTGAAAAACGGCTTCGATCGATGCCGTTATAAGTGAGGGGGTTCGACAGCCGGCACTTTCGGAACGATTCCGGGTTTATACGTATTATCACTCAGAAGCACGTATTGTCTTTTTGAAAAAATATATTCCTGAAAACTGCCGATTTTTGTCCAAAACACCCTTTCTGAAATGCCGTTATAGGTAGAGGGACATTAGAGCCGGAAGGGCTAAAAGGGTTTGCTTGTCCCGAATTTGGGACATCCCTCACGAAAAAGGCCGTAAATATATTATTCTTTTTATTTTTCGTTTGGACACCCTGGGTTTTAGTGACCCTTAGAAAGATAGAGAGAAAAATATTTTTTCTTCCAAAAACCTGGGCCACCCCCGAATTTTTTGTCCGTTAGAAAGATAGAGGGGTTTATACGCTCCGAGCACTTTGACAACTGAATAGCCGATCCGGACAACACCAGAATGATACTTCCGCCTTGAACGCGTCACAGCATTGGGCGGCTCCGCGGGATGCGGGGGTTCGACAGAACATGCGTGAGAACGACGGTCCGGAAAGGTAAGAAAACAGAAACCGGCAGTTCATATTCGAATACTGCGCCCACTTTTCAGAGAAGGAGGTGAAACCGCATCGCACCGCATTGCGGGAACGGAACCATTCGGACGAGAACAAATTGAGCGGGATTCTCGGGAGCCGGGCAGCGGCTCTTTTCTTATCCGCTCGGAAAGGAGGGAAAATGAAGAAAGCGAAAATCAACTGTATGGCCGACGTCCATGTCGTGGACGTGGAATGGCTGTGGAAGCCGTACCTGCCGAGAGGTAAGGTAACGATCATCCGCGGTATGCCCGGCGACGGGAAGTCCATGTTCGTCGTGGCGCTGATCGCCGCGTTGAGCACCGGCAGACCGCTGTTCAACGAGGAAAACTGGCGCGAACCGATCGCCTGCGTATACCAGAACGCGGAAGACGCTGTTGACGATACGATCAAGCCGCGGCTCGATTCCGCGGCGGCGGACTGTACGCGGATCTTCTTTATCGACGAGCATGACGATCCCCTGTGCTTCACAGACGAACGCATCGAACAGACGATCCTGGAAAAGAACGCAGGGCTGTTCGTACTCGATCCGCTGCAGGCGTATATCGGCGCGGACGTGGACATGCACCGAGCGAACGAAGTACGTGCCGTCATGAACCGTCTCGTGGACGTTGCGCAGCGTACCAAGTGCGCGATCCTGCTGATTGAACATCTGAACAAGATGAAAGGCGGACCGGCGATCACGCGAGGGCTCGGCTCCATGGACATCAGCGGCGCCGCGCGCAGCGTCCTGCTGCTCGGTACGAAGGACGATCATTCGGATGAGGTCTATCTGGCGCACGTCAAATGCAGCCTCGCCCCGAAAGGGCAGACGCTGGTATTCACGAAAGAGAATAACCGGATGTACTTTGAAGGCGTCAGCGAGATCAGCGCGAATCAGCTGCTGAACTGCGGCGATCTGCCGGACTACAAGCCGACGAAGCTCGATCAGGTATGCGCGACGCTGCAGGACGTGTTCCAAAGCGCGGACGAGATCCTGTGCCAGCAGATCTACGACTTCTTCCTCGAAAACAGCATCAGCAAACGCACGGTTGACGAGGCGAAGAAAAAGCTCGGCATCCAGTCGGCCAAGCGCGGCAACGCGTGGTACTGGCTGCGTCCGCAGCAGGACAAGGAAGATTGCAACATTGTGTGTCTTTAGGGACTGCAATCTTCCGAACCCTGCGGCAGAACCGGTCAAAAGATAAATGCTTTTGATCGCTGCCGGCGTACATGGACGGTTCCGAACCGTCCTTTGGCTCCCTGCAGGGGCACACCACCTATCATATAGGTGTAGTGTGTTATACTGCTTTGCCGCATCGGGAGAAACCCGATCCGAGCAGTCGCCTGCGGGCGAAGAAATCGAGGGAACACAGTGCGTTCCCGAGATTTCTTTGCAGCGGCAATGCAGGATTCTGACCTCCCCGCAGGGAGTGAATCAACATTGCAATCCCTGTAAACACACACGGTTGCAATGTTCCTTGAAAACACCAATCAAACAAAGAAGGAGGCACATATGCCATACGCGATCATGCGATTCCAAAAATGCGCGGCAGGCGGTGTGGCTGCCAAGAACCGCCATAACGAACGGCTGAAGTCGGAGTACAAAAGCAATCCGAACATCGACCGGGATCGAACCAAAGACAACTATCATCTGGTGGAACCGAACGGCAAATACAAACAGCGGTATACGGAGATGATCGAACAGGCCGGGTGCCGGACACGCGCCAACAGCGTCGTCATGGTGGAAACGATGCTAACGGCGTCACCCGAGTTCATCTCAAAACTGAATCCAGCGGAACAGCGGCAGTACTTTGAAAGGGCTGCCGCTTTTCTGTACGACCGGATCGGAAAGGAGCATGTGATCTCGGCGATCGTCCACATGGATGAAACGTCGCCGCACATGCACCTCTGCTTCTGCCCGATCACGAAGGACGGTCGCCTGTCCGCAAAGGACATCCTCGGCAACCGTGCGCGGATGTCGGAATGGCAGGATGACTTCTACGAGTACATGCACGGGTTCTATCCGGAGCTGGAACGCGGGCTGCCGTCGGCGATCACACATCGCAAGCATATCCCGCCGTATCTCTTCCGGGCGATGGACAACGCGAGCAAGAGCTACGACGCGATCATGAAGGCGATCAGCGACGTAACGGTCTTTAACTCTGGCAGGAAGCGCGACGAGGCGCTGGCGCTGCTCGGGCAGTATTTGCCTGACCTATACAAGCTGCAGGCACAGTCAAAACTGATTGACGAGCAGGCGAAAGCACTGCGAGAAGCGATCAAAGAAAAGGACGCCCTGCTGGAAGAGCAGGATACCGAGCTGTTCGCTTTGGGATGCAAGATCGATGCACTACAGGCCGAGAAGGACAAAGCCGTCGCGGCGATCGAAATGCTTCCGCCGGAGTTGCGACGCTCACTGGAACAAAAACTAAAACAACATGGAAAAGAAAGGTAAATCACTATGAAAGAAACACTACAGAACAATCCGCACTGGAACAGTGTGCGGAACGCGCTCGGCGTAAAGCCGAAAAACACCTCGGACACCGAGAATGGCAGTGAAGCCGCAACGATCACCATGCTGCCGCTTGCTCGGCTGCGCCCGTTCCGGGAACATCCGTATCACGTGCAGGAGGATGCCGAACTCGTTGCTTTGAGCGACAGCATCGCGCAAAACGGCGTGTTATCTCCGATCCTCGTCCGCCCGCTGGAAGGAACGGATGATTACGAGATCATTTCCGGACACCGGCGCGCAAAGGCCGCTGAGCTCGCGGGACTCTCCGACGTCCCGGTCATCATCACCGAAATCGACCGCGACGCCGCCGTCATTCAAATGGTGGACAGCAACCTGCACCGGGAGCATCTGCTGCCTTCGGAAAAGGCATTTGCTTACAAGATGAAGATGGAAGCGATCAAACATCAGGGACGAGCAACTTCGGACCAAGTTGGTCCGAAGCTCACTGTCCAGCGCATTTCCGAGGGCGACAGCGCTTCTCAGGTCAAGCGCTATATTCGCCTGACCAACCTGATCCCGGAACTGCTGGAGCGCATGGACCGGGGCGAGATGGCGCTGACCGTCGGCGAGGCGCTGTCCTATCTGAACGAGGAAATGCAGTATGCGGTGCTGGACGCCATGGGAGAGCAGGAATGCACGCCATCGCTCTCCCAGGCCTGCCGGATGAAGAAGCTGTTTTCGGACGAACAGCTCACGGAGGATGATGTCTTCGATATTCTCGCGGAAGAAAAGGCTAATCAGCGCGAGATGGTGAAGATCCCTCTGGACGTTCTGCAGCTCTTCTTTCCGGATTATACACCTCAGCAGATCAGAAACGCGATTGTACGGATGCTGGAACAGCAGAAAAAGCCGCAGAAGTGCGGCCGGGAGGAAGAACGATGAACCGTGAATATCGATTCTTTTCCGAAAATGTGAAAAAAGTTTCGGATTTCCCGTCCCGTACATTCGTGTTTTCACGCGAACCGTGGTACGCTCTTTTTGACCGGTGAGGCAGAACGATGAAAAAAGCGGAACGCGTCGGGGCGGAAAAGGTGTGCATCCCGGTCATTGCACACTACGTCGTAAACAGAAAGACCAAGCAGGTGACCAGAACAAACATGGACTGCGGGGAGATCACGGTCCGGGACCTTGCCGTATTTCTGGCAGAAGGATTCGGGATGGATATCCCCGAAAACACGGAAGGGAGGAATGCAGATTGAAGGCTGCGATTTACACACGGTTCAGTTCCGATCATCAGACGGAAATGAGCACACAGGCACAGGTCCGGGCATGTTCGGAATTCGCGAATAACAACGGAATGGACATCTACCGCATCTATTCCGACGAGGCGATCTCCGGCACGGAGGAGAAGACAGACCAGCGTACACAGTATAAAAACATGCTGGAGGATGCGCATAATCACAAATTCAATGTTCTGCTGATCCACAAGTACGACCGCGTGGCGCGTTCACTGGAGGAGCACGTGCGCCTGTCCAAGCTGCTGGACAAGGAGCAGATCCCGATCATCGCGGTCGCGCAGAATTTCGGGACGAGCATCGAAGGCGATTTCGCCAAGCAGATGATGTGGGTGCTGTCGGAGTATTATAGCAAGAACCTCGCCAAGGAGGTTCGGAAAGGGCATCGCGAGGTTGCGTTGAAGGGGCTGCATAACGGCGGCCCCGCCCCCTTCGGGTATCGGATCGTCGATCAGAAGCTGGTGATCGACGAGTCCGAAGCCATATGGGTCAGAAAGATGTTTGACGCCGCCCTGAACCGCAACGGCTTCCTGGGCGTGATGCGCGAAATGAAGGAAGCCGGCGTGCGCGGAAGGAACGGAAGCGAGATCAAGTATCCCCAGATCTACGAGATCCTGCGGAACGAGAAATATGCGGGCTTCTATGTGTACTCGCTGGAAGGATGCCGTCACCGCAAAGGTCGGGAGGAATCCGAGAATATCATTCGGATCGACGGAGGGATCCCGGCGATCGTGGACAAAAATACATATGATGAGGTGCAGAAAATCATGGATTCACGGAAACAATGCGGAAGAAAACAGAACGAATTTCTCTGCAGCGGACTTGTCTACTGCAAGTGCGGAGCTAAGATGCACGTCCACCGGTCGCCCGATAAGAAGGGCGGCAAATACGTATACTACGCATGCAAGGATAACTGCGGCGCGCTGACGGTGCGCGAGGATGTGCTCCTCAAGGCGGTGAAAGATTATCTGAGCGAACTGATCTCTGAGCCGATGCAGATTAAGATCGCGCATTTCCTTCGCTCCTATAAGGATCATAAAAAGGAATGCCGGAAATCCTTTGCGGCGGCGATCAAGAAGCAGATCGATCAGAAGCGGACGGAATACAACAATCTGATCCGGAATCTCTCCACGTCCGCTTTCGCACCGGACGTTGTCGCCGACATCAGCGCGCGCATGAACGAGATCAAGAACGAAATCGAGGCGCTGGAAAACACCGAACCGCCGGAGGAGTATACTTCGGATGCCATCATCAAGTGGCTGCAGTCGATCCGCGAAGCGCCGGACAAGCGGGCGATCCATCTGCTGATCGAACGGATCGAGGTCAGCTCGGATAAAAAAACAACAGACATCAAAGTGACTTCCACTTTAACGTCTGTTGTAAACTTGGTAGCGGCGATCCGATTCGAACGGATGACAGGTCGGGTATGAACCGACTACTCTGGCCAACTGAGTTACACCGCCATTGGTACGGTTATTATAGCGGATGTTTTTCACCCTGTCAAGGACTTTTTTACAGCAGGAGATATTGCAGTAATCCGCCGAGCAGGAGGCTCAGAACGTTCGCCGTGATCGAGAACGCGAGCAGCTTTCCGCGCCGGATGTCCGGATAGTTCCGGATATAGTACCAATATTCGATGAGCACGACCGCGATCTCCAGCACCGCGAGCGCCGCCCAATACCCGATATGCCCGAAATAGAGCATGATCGACGCAAGGAGAAGCAGGACGTTCATGATCGGGTTGGTGATGGCGTTGATCACGAAGACATATTTGACCGGGCGGATCTGAAAGCACAGCGCGGCGAGCCATTCGACAAGCAGCGTGACGGCGAGCGGCACGATCAGCGTTACAAACGCGTGCCAGAGCAGCATTTTGCCGCAGCCGAGACAAACACCTGCAAGCCCTCCGAGGCACGAATCCGACCCGCTCGGCTTTCCGGCGGCGAGCACATTCGTTTTGCAGTCAACCGTATAGCTGCCGTACGGTTCGATGGCGACCGCGTTCGTACGCGTTTCCGCGCCGTCCGGCGCAAGGATCGTCAGATAAAACTGCTTTTCGTCCTCCTTGAACCGGACGCCGATCTTCCAGCTCTTCGCGCCGCTCGACGTATAGGTCTCCCCCTGCCGAAGCGTATCGTCCTCCTGCAGAAAGAACGCCGTGACCGTCGTTCCTTCCGGCACGTCCAGCAGATAAACCGAAAGCTCCCACGGATCCGGCGCGGGTGCGTTCGCGCTTGCCGCGTGCGGCAGCAGCAGAAGCGCCGCGATCAGCAGAAGGATCCAGAACCGTTTTTTCATGCGCATTCCTCCGGTCGTTTTGTACAGTATATCACATCGGCGAATCGTTCGCAAAGCCTTTTCAAAAAGGAAAAGCTGCGCTATAATGTAAAAGAAGAAAGATCGCCCTTCCGTTCGGAACGGCGACATCTGCAGTTGGAGGCAACATGGAACAAAAACCACGGAGCAAAAAAGCTCTCCTGATCCTCATCCCCGTCGCCGTGATCCTGATCGCCGGCGCCGTATTCGGGTTCTACTGGTTCCCCGCGGAACAGGCGTACAAAAACGCGCTGCAGGCGAGCCGGGAGCTCCCGTATGAAGAGTCTTCGGAGATCCTGAAGGCGGCGATCCGAAAGCTGGACGGCAATCCGCTGTTTACGGCAAAGCAGAGCGAGCTTGCCATTCTGTTCGGCGAGCTTGCATACGACCATGTCTATGAAACGGCAATGGACCAAAGCGGCGACCTGCCGTACGAGGAGGCGTGCTCGGTCCTGAAGGACGCCATGGCGTCGCTCGAGGGCAAGGCGCAGTATGCCGACCGGTACGACGCGCTGAAGCTGCAGCTTCTGGAGCTGACGAAGGCGGAGATCGAATACGCGATCGGCGAGGGCGAGATCGCGTATGCGCTCAAGCTCACGGAATCGCTTACGGAAGAGCAGGCGCTGCCGTTCTATGAAACGCTGTATCAAAAGGCGGAAGCATTGGGCGCGGAAGGAAACAAGACGGAAGCGATCGAGCTGTTCCTTGCGCTCGGGTCCTTCTCGGACGCGCCGGCGCGCGTGGAAGCGCTCCGCGAACAGATCCGTCTGGACGACGCGAAAGCCGTCTTTACGGGCAGCAATTACGACGAGGGCGCCGCTGCGCTGCGCGCGCTCGGCACCGATGAGGGCAACGCCGCTGCGGAACAGCTTCTGAACGATCGCGTTGCGCGCAGAGCGACGCTGCGCGAGCAGGCGCGGGCGACGGTTGCCGCCGGCGCATGGCACACCGCATGGGTAGATCACGGCGTCATCCGCTTCTCGGGCGACGCGCGCTATACCGTGCCCGAAACCGCGGTCGACGGCGTCTTTTCCGGGCTCAGCTCTATCTTCGGGCTGAAGGACGGCAAGGTGATCGCGTTCGGAGAAACCTTCGGCGGCGCTGAGGCGATCGCCGCGCTGTCCGGCGTCGTCGACATGGGCGTCGGTCTCAACCATGCGCTGTTCCTTTCGGAGAACGGCACGGTTGCCGGCGTCGGAAGCAAAGCGTACGGCAAGCTGAACACGGCGGATTGGTCGGACATCGCCGACATCGCCGCCGGCGCATGGCATTCGGTCGGTCTGAAAGCCGACGGAACCGTCCTTGCGGTCGGCAACAATGATTTCGGGCAGTGCGACGTGTCCGGCTGGACCGGGATCGTCTCGGTCGACGCCGGGCTGTGGCATACGGTCGGTCTGAAATCCGACGGCACGGTCGCCGCCTGCGGCGACAACACCTACGGACAGTGCGACGTGTCTGGCTGGACGGACGTCGTTTCCGTATCCTGCGGCGCATGCTTTACGGTCGGTCTGAAATCCGACGGCACGGTCGTTGCCTGCGGCGACAACGCCGCGGGACAGTGCGACGTGTCCGAATGGACCGAGATCGCCGCAATCTCCGCCGGCGCGTACCATACGGCGGCGACGCGCATGGACGGCACGCTGCTCTCTATAGGCTGCGCCCCGCACGAATCGCTTCCCGATGCGCCGGTATTCGATTCCGATTGGACGCTCGACCCGATCTCCGCGGTCTCCGCGCGTTCCTCCGCGGAACAGACGGTCTATATTGAGGGGCTTTCCTCCGAGTTCGGTCCGTGGCTGTATCTGGATCCGAACGGCGCGGTGCTGATCTGCGTCGACGATTCTCAGGAGCGCACGCCGCTGCGGACGGATCTGCTGGCAACCGCAAACGCGCTGCCGGGCGGCCGCGTCACGCAGCCGGACGCGACCGGAAAGATCATCTATATGGATACCGAAATGCCGGAGCTGCAGGCGCAGAAAGCGCACGCAGTCCTGGGGTTCACCGGCGACTATATCGGTTTTACCGCAAACGGCAAAGCGGTGATGATCCGCAACGGCGTCGTGTATTACGACCGTGCCGAAACATCGACGCTGGCAGTCCTGCCCGACGGCACGCTGCATTACTACAAAAAAGGGGAAACGACTGCGAAAAAGCTTCTCGATCAGGGCGTAAAGGACAGCTTCTCCTTCGGTCCGCTGCTGGTGAAAAACGGGAAAGCGGTGACCGTCGATCCGCAGAAATACAAGGAATATACCATGCGCGTCGGTTTCGGCTACAGCGATCCGTACCATTACCTTGTCGTTGTATCGCTGCGCAACCGTATGAACCAGTTCACGCATATCCTGACCGCCAATACGATGGTCAGCTACGGCGCGAAACTCGCCTACAACATGGACGGCGGACATTCCACCGCTCTGGTATTCATGGGCAGGGACCTCTCGCAGCTCTCCTTCGATGGCAAGCAATACAACACCGTCCGTGCGCTCTCCGATATCGTGGTATTTCTTGAGAATCCTTCGGTGCAGCCGCCCGCATAAGGCGTGCTGCCGGCGTTACGGCAGAAACGGTTCGACCGGCTGATTGGTTTTGAACATCGTCATATACGCTTCATAGCGCGGGTGATCCCGCCAGCCGCGGCTGGTCGATCCCGCCGAAACAAGATCGAATTCCGCATTCGGGAAGGCTTTCTGCAGCTGCAGGATGCCTTCCTTTCCTATTTGCGCCGCAACCTTTTCGCCGAGCCAGATCCGTTCCAGCTTTTTGCACTGAAGCAGCGGCGAGATGTCCGTTACGCGCGTAATGACCAGATTGACGTCGAGCAGCTCCGAAAGGTTCGCAAGCGGCGAGATGTCTGCGCAGTGACACATGAACAGCTCCAGATATTTGAGCTTCGTGAGCGATCCGATCGGCGTAAGATCGACGATGTCCCAGTTGTTGGCAAGGATCAGTACCTGCAGATCCGGAAGCTCCCTGATCCATTCAATGTCCGTGATAGCGTTGTGTCCGAGATCCAGGGCGATGAGATCCCTGCAGTATCGCAGCACCTGCACGTCCTTTGTCTTCATGCGGTTTTTGGTATATCCGCTCTGCATTGTGGAGAACGCGATCGCATCCGTCGAAACGTGCCAGCGGCTGAATCTGACGGTCCAAACGACCTTGACGTTCGGATAGCGGTCGCGGATCGAAGCAAGCTCCTCGTTGGACAGAGAACAGTCGTGCATCAGAAGCTGTCTGAGCTTCGGAAAATACCGCAGCGAGTCCGAGAACGCCTCACAGGAAGCGATCTTTGCTCCGGAAAGGTCTATTTCCTCCGTAAAGCTGTCGAAGGGCTTGCCGTTCAGCGTGACCGTGCGGCGGACCGCAGCCGACGGGAACCGGTCGCTCAGCGCATCGCCCTGTTCCTCCGACAGCGTCGTATCCCGCACGTCGATCTCCGAAAGCGCAGGGAAACAGGCAAGGTAGGACAGAAGCGCGTCCGCGTCCTGCTCGCCGGAAAACGCAAGCGTTTCCGCGTCCGATGAAGATGCGCCGTATACGGCGTCCGTCCAGAGGATCCTGACACCCGGCGCGTCCTGCTCCGCCTTCGCAACCGCCTCGCTTGACGCCGCCGTTTCGGAAAGGTCCAGCGTTTGCAGCGCGGGACAGAGGGAGACGACCGCGGGGATCTCTTCGGAAAGCGATGCCGCCGCGGGCACGGTATAGGAGGTCAGCGTTTCGCTCGGCTCGCCGCCGATCAGAAGCTGCCCGGAAAATGCAACATTCGGGAACTGCTCCGAAAGAAGCTCCCAGTCCCGTTCAAACGCCGCAAGTCCGTTCTCCGTCTTTTCGGGATCGTAATTCCGGATCATCTGAACGGAACGACAGTCCGGAAAACGCGTCAGCGCGTCAAACAGCGGCAAAAGATCGTCGACCGGTTCGGTGAACTCCAGCCATTTGACGTCCGCGGAGATCTCCCGTCCGTAAAGAACGACCGTTTCCGGCGGCAGCGGCGTTTCCTGCGGCGCAGCCGTCGGCAGATCCGTTTCCGTTAAAGGCGGAAGCGCCGTCTCCGAAGGCTTGTCCGCGACTTTTCCGCACGCAAAGAAAAGGATCATCCCCAAAAGACAGATGATCAGTCGAAACGCTCTGCATCTGCGCATACCCAATCTCCCGAATCCTATGATGTTTCAGTATACCATACGCGGCGGGTTCCGCGCAAGTCATTCGGCCTCCGAAAGAATCTGCATGATATATTATGGATCTGTCCCATAAAAGGACTTTTCTTTTTTCCGGAATCTGTTATACTGTCCTTATGCGAACATATGTTCGCATAATCCGCAGGAAAGGAGAATCGGAAATGTGCGTAAAAGAATGGAAGCGGATTGCGGAATGGGAGGTGCTGCACTATCGGGAGCATAAAGCGTTTTTGAAGGGCGTGGAGGACGCGGCGTGCATGATGACGGAACGGGCGGAGCAGTTCAAACGATGGGTCGAAGCCGTGGAACGGGTCCTCGTGTATCTCAATCGGTACGCGCCGGACAAAGAGCGGTTTTTTCGGCAGTGCTACGGCATTGACGGCGACAGGAAGATGTATGATAAGAAAGGAATGCTTCGTCTGACCTTCCTGTTTCACGTATCGCAGTCGACCCTGTATCAATGGAGGGACGAGGTTTTGTCGCTGCTGCTGATCGCCGCCGCCGAGAACGGCGCGCTGCAGCCGTTCTGCCGCAAATGAATTGCAGAAGAGCCGCAAAAGCGGCTCTTTTCTTCGCTTTGCAAAGCGTCATGCGCAGAATGCAGAATTGCATGCATCATGCACACGATTAACCGTTCATATTCATTATATTCTGTATTTTACCGTTATTTCTACCCTCTGATATGAATTATTCACTGCGTATTCAAGTCCGATATACCGCATATGCAGGACGGCAATTTCGGTGGATAACTCAGGAAAAACCGATGTTCCGCGCCTTAAATTGTGGATAACTGTGTGGACGGTGTGGAAATGTATGCGATTATGCACCCCTTGTGCCGGGAATGAATATGCACGCATGGATGCAGCAATTGTCAAAAAACGTCGATGAACAGCGGGGATTTCACAAACAGCGATGAAACGTGTTTATGCATACCGTTTCGCATGACAAAAGCGGAAAACGACCCCCTGTTTTGCCGTTTTCCCAGACGCCAAAGGGCATTTGCCGCTCTTTGGCGGCGTGAAAAGGACCGTCCTCCTTCCGGCCGTTATGCGTCGGAATCGGCTTCCGTCGGAGAAAGAATATTCATCCTTTCATACAGAACGCAAAAACGGTCTCCCGGTGATCGGGAGACCGTCCGCATGTTTCCGTTCCGTTAATCCCAGATGCGGTACGCCATCAGAAAACGCGTCTGCCAGTAGGTGCTCTTCAGGATGCTGCTCGATGTGATACGTACCTGCCCCTGCGAAGAGGAAGCGTCGATCATCTTGCCGTCGCCGAGATAGATCCCGACGTGACCGGTGGACATGGACTCGCCGCGGAATACAAGGATATCGCCGCGCTTCAGCGCGCTCATCGAATTGATCCGCTTGTATTTCGAGCACGAACGCCAGATAATGCTGGTCATGTAGCTCTGCCGCACGCCCGCCTGATTCAGACACCAGTATACGAAGCCGGAGCAGTCGAACGAATTCGGTCCCTTCGCGCCGCGCACATATTTGCAGCCGAGCTTGCTTTCCGCGATCTTGATGAGCTTTTCCACGCCCTTGAGCTTTGTCGGCGCGCTGCTGCTCGATCCGCTGCCGGTGCTGCCGGGCTTCGGCGTCGGCGTTTTCTTGGCGTCGGGCTTCGGCGTCGGCGTCTTTTTGACGGTGGGCGTCTGCGCCGCCTTTGCCTTTTCGCTGTTCAGCTTATCAAGCGTCTTAGCGTTGATCTCGCCGCTCTGGGTGAGTCCGTTGCGCTTCTGGAACGTCTTGACGGCTTCCGCGGTGGTTTCGCCGTAATAACCGGTAACCTGACTTGCGCGGATATATCCGAGCTTATAGAGCTTCTGCTGCGCCGCGCGGATCCCGGAGCCGCTCATGCCGAGACGCATGGCGTAATGTACGGCGTCCTTCGAGTCGAGCTGTTCCATCGTCGCCGGTCCCAGACAACCGTCGCGGACGAGTCCGTTCGCTTCCTGGAACGTCTTGATGGCGGAAACGGTCTTGCCGTCCATCCTGCCCGTGCAGACATAATTGCTGTCGAGGTATCCGAGCTTCTGAAGGCGCTTCTGATACGGAACGATGAGCTCGTCCGTATCGCCGGATTTATAGCTGTTGCCGACGACGTCGCTCGAATACAGCGCGTTCAGCGTCTTGTCGCCGACTTTTCCGTCGACCTTGAGCTTGTTTGCGCTTTGGAAGGATCGCACCGCCGCCGCGGTCTTTTCGCCGAAGGTTGCGGTACGGCTGTTCTTGTCGAGATAACCGAGCTCATAGAGACGGTCCTGAACCTCCTTGACGTCGTCGCCCTCGTCGCCTTCCTGCATGATGTATTCGTTGGCCTGTCCGCCTGCGAGCAGCGCATAGGTGGCTTCGCCGATGATACCGTCCGGCAGCAGGTTGTTATGACGCTGGAACGTGATAAGCGCGTCGTATGTCTGATTGCCGAAATAATCGGTCGGCTCGTCGGGGTCCATGTACCCGAGATCCATCAGCATCGACTGCACATGAAGAATCAGTTCGTCGTTATCGCCCTTTTTCAGCATTCTGCCGTTGAGATAATTCGTTTCCTCGCCCGGCTCCGGCGTGTCCGAAACGGGCTCCGGCGTATCGGAGACAGGCTCCGGCGTGACCGGCGGGATCTCCGTTTGCGGCGCTTCGGTCGGATGCTGCACGGCCACCGTATCGTTCGAGAACCCGGGATCCGGACGCGCGGGCTGCGGATTTGCGGAGGGCTCCGCTTCGACGGCGACGGCTTGCCGTCCCGTTCCGCACCTCGCGATCGCAAGGCTGCCGCTGACGATCCCGACGAGAACGCCTAAAAACAGCACGATCACCGCAGCCGTGATCAGCACACGCAGCGGTTTTTGCGGAATAATGGCTTTGAATTGTGACCGGAGGCTTTCAAAGAGTACCTTTCCGGATGAAGTTTCTTTCTGTTCCATAGCGTAATCCTCAGCTCATACGATAGCACACAAATGTGTCATAAATGCGTACGAAATCAAAACGTTTCAGCCCTGCGGATAGGTCGAAAGCGCGGAGAGCAGCTCTTCGCGGATCTGCGCTCTTCTCCACGCGGGCGCAAGCAGCGTCGTGTGCTTGAGATTCTCGGTCAAGAACCGGTGCACCATCTCCCACGGCGCGTCGATCTCGGCACAGATCGTTTCTCCTTCGGGACGCATCCGAACGGCGTCGCCGAACGCGTCGATCAGATTTCCCGCCAGATGCTCCGCGCATAACACGGTGTGCTGTTCCTTGACGTCGGTACGGTAGATCGTGCGGTTCACATAGGCAGCGACGTCCAGTCCGTCCCTGCACTCGATCAGCAGGTCCGCCGGACGCGCGGGCGTATCGGTCACGATCACCTGTTCCATGAGATCGCAGCGATAGTGCAGCAGTCTGCCGTAGCCGGACATGGACACGATCACATAATAGTATCCTTCGGCAAGAAACAGCGCGTACGGCGACACCGTAAACGGCGTTTCCCGCTGCGGCGTCTTTTTTCCGTCCGTCCGCACGACGGTATACAGAAAGCTGACCTGCATCTGTTTTTCGATGGCTTCCTTCAGAAGGTCGAGCGTTTCAAACAGCCGGTCCGGCTGCTTTTTGCGCTCCGCGTCGGATACAAACACCGGCACCTGATCCTGCAGTCTCATGATTTCGCGCTCCGTGCGTTCGGAACGCGGCGCGCGCAGGTACGCGTCCAGCGCGGCGGGATTGTGCTCATGCGAAACGGCTCCCTCTTCCGCGCGCAGATAATACCCCTTTCCGTTTTCCTGATAGGTAGAAAGGGGAAAGCCCATCTCAAGGAGAAGCAGCAGATTCCGTCCGACCGCCTTACGTTCGGCGATCATGCCGTAATCCTGCTCCAGATATTCGATGATATGCCGCGTTGACAGCGGATTCGCTTTGTCGGCATGCTGCTCCAATACGCGCAGAATGCAAAGCGATAACGCTTTTTTGCCTTTTGTTTCCGTCATATCAAACTCCCCTTACTCCTCATAATAATCGCCGCGGCGATAGTCGTACAGCACGCCTTCATACTTTCTCGGTTCTTCCAATACCTTGCCGCAGCCGATCGCAACGCACGCGACCGGGTCTTCCGCTACATAGCACGGCACGCCGATCTGTTCCGCAATGTACTGATCCAGTCCGAACAGCTGCGCGCCGCCGCCCGTCAGACAGATCCCTCTCGAAGCGATGTCGCCCGAAAGCTCCGGCGGCGTCTGCTCGAGCGTATCCTTCAGCGCTTCCGCGATCGACAGAAGCGGTTCCGCAAGCGCATAGGTGAGCTCGTTGGAGCCGAGCTCCATGGAGATCGGAAGTCCGCCGCCGAGAGACCGTCCCCGGACCTCCATCTTAAGCTCTTCCTTGCGCGGAAACGCGGACGCATACGCGATCTTCAGTTCCTCCGCCGCGCGTGTGCCGATCACAACGCCGTGCTGCCGCTTCAGATACCGCACGATCGCCGCGTCGAACTTGTCGCCGCCGACGCGCAGCGAATCGTGCCGGACCGCTTTTCCCATCGAGGTCACGACCATATCGCAGGTGCCCGCGCCGATGTCCAGCACGATGTTTGCCTTCGGCTCGGTGATGTCCAGCCCCGCGCCGATCGCCGCCGCAACCGGCTCTTCCAATAAGAACGTATACCGTGCGCCGGCGCCCTCGGTCGTTTCGATGACCGCGCGCTTTTCCACCTCGGTCGCCATGGACGGCACCGCAACGACCGCGCGCGGTTTGAAGAAGATCCGGCTGCCGACAAGACGGTTGAAAAACAGCGTCAGCATGCGTTCCGTCGCGTCGAAATTTGCGACAACGCCGTCCTGCATCGGACGGATGATCATCAGATTTTCCGGCGCGCGTCCCACAAGCTCCTTCGCTTCCTCGCCGATCGCAACAAGCTTGCCCGATCCGCGCTCGATCGCGGCTATATTCGGCTCCCTCAGAACGATGCCCTTGCCGCGCACATACGCCAGCACATTGCTTGTGCCGAGATCCAGCCCGATATCCGATGAATGAAACAGTCCCATAATGATCCTTTCGCCAAAGAATCGGCTCCTTATACTTGTACCATAATTGTACCATGTCTTTTTCCGAAACCGATGACGAAAGTGTAAACGAATATCTTGCGAAATGTGAATTTTAACGATATACTTGGTTCTATGGAAGATCTTTTTATCATCAGACAGGCGGAATTTCAAACCAGCGCGGGCACGGAAGGCAACTATCCGGCGCCTCTTCCGTGTGAAATTGCCATCGTCGGAAAATCCAACGTCGGCAAATCGAGCCTCATCAACCGCCTCACCAATAACGGAAAGCTTGCGAAAACTTCGTCGCAGCCGGGGAAAACGCGGCTGGTCAATTTCTTTCTGCTGAACAAGGCGCTGTATCTGGTCGACCTGCCGGGCTACGGCTTTGCGAAGGCGTCGAAAACCGAGCAGAAAAGCTGGGGCGCTCTTCTGGAACGTTACCTGCAAAGCGGACGCGTCAAGCATCTTCTGATGCTCGTTGATATCCGTCATGCGCCGACGCAGGACGATCTTCAAATGTTCCGTTATCTCATTTACTACAATATCCCATATACGCTTGTCGCGACCAAATCGGACAAGATCGCCAAGTCAAAACGCGCGCAGGAAGCCAATAAACGCGCAAAGGAGCTCGGTGCGCCGCCGTTTGCCATTCCGTTTTCGTCGGAAACCGGCGAAGGCAAGGCGGAACTGCTGCAGCGGATCGGTCAGATTTACCGGGACTGCACGGTAATCGAAAAAGAATCCGAAAAAGAATAAAAAAGGGCTTGACAGGAGAGCCTGTTCTTTGCATACTATGCTTTGAAATCAACAGGCGAGGTATTATAAAACAGGTATGCTCAAAAAATGCCCGATTTGTGAATTGAATTATATTCGCGGAAACGAAACGATGTGCCGCACCTGCGCGGCTGAACGTACCAGACGGTACGCAGCGAAATCCGAGGACGAGATCATCATGTGCAGCGAATGCGGCGAAAAACCCGCATTGCCCGGACACGATCTTTGCGAAGACTGTTTGAAGGAACAGAAGCGGCAGGCAAATCTCGAGATTCTGGCGGATAAGGTACGCGCCGACGAAGCGGAGGATCCGCTCGAAGAGGATATCAGCGAAACGGAAGACGAAGAAGACTGACCGGATCCTATTTCAGAAAGAGAGACCTCCATGCCCCGCGTTTTTGCCATCGGTGATCTGCATCTGAGCCTGTCCGTACCGAATAAGGCGATGGACGTATTCGGCGCGCACTGGAAGGATCACGCGGAACGCATCAAAGAAGCGTGGCAGGATACGGTCGAAGAGGATGATCTGGTGCTGATCCCCGGCGACATCAGCTGGGCGATGTATCTTTCCGACGCGATCGCCGATCTGTCCTTTATCGGCTCTCTCAAGGGCTCCAAGCTGCTTTTAAGAGGCAATCACGACTATTGGTGGCAAAGCGTCACAAAGGTCCGTGCGGCGCTTCCTGCGCGCATGTACGCGCTGCAGAACGATGTGTTCCGGTTCGGGGATATTGCCGTCTGCGGGACGCGCGGCTGGACGATCCCGGAATCCGCGCATTTCAGGGAAAGCGCGGACCGAAAACTCTTCGAACGCGAACTGATCCGTCTTGATCTTTCCTTAAAGGCGCTGCCGGAAGGCGTCCGCGCGATCGGCATGCTGCATTTTCCACCGTTTTCGGAGGCGGGAAAGCCCGGCGAATTTGCAAAAAGATTTGCTGCGGCGGGCGTGACCGACGTCGTTTACGGACATCTGCACGGCGCTTCGCACAAGTTTTTGTTTAACGGTCCGTTTGATGGGGTAACGTATCACGCGGTGCCTGCGGATTATCTGAATTTTATTCCAAAACAGATTTTAAGCCTATAAAAAACCACCGGTTTTACGCGGTGGTTTTCTTCATATTATGTTTTCCTTTTTATGATCACGGCATATACGTGATGTAGATGTAGGTCAGCTCTCCTTTGATAAACTCAAAGGAATAACTGTTGTTGGAAAAGTATTTTGTGGAAGGATGGGTATACTTGAACGTATCGGAATAATATCCGTTGTCGCCGTCATAGTGGCTGTAATTATCCGCCTCCGGTTCGCCGGCATTTGCTTTCAGCTCATCCATCGTCATAGTCAGAGGAAAATCGAATTTCAGAATATCCTGGGTCTCACCCGGATGATTCGGCAGATAGATCTCGTTGATGTAGCATTCATTGATCGGCTTTCCTTCATCCGTATCGTTAAGAACATACACCTGCGCGCTCCAATACTTGTCGAGATCGATCCTAAAGCCCGGGGACTGATAGTTGCTCTTTAAATTGTTGTTTGCATCCTCCAGATCGTTCGCGTTGAACGGAACAACGCCGGAATCGATCATATCCTGCAGCGTCGTTTCGCCGAGAATAAACTCTACTCCATTGATCCAGAAATGCATCTTATCAAAGTTCACATACATTACATCGCCGGCAGGCTCTTCCGTCTCCTCCGTCGGTTCCGGCGTCGGCTCTTCGGTAGGTTCCGGCGTCGGTTCTTCCGTCGGCTCGGCTGTGGGCTCCTCCGTAGGCTCAAGCGTCGGTTCCTCGGTGGGTTCTTCGGTAGGTTCCGGCGTCGGCTCTTCCGTCGGCTCGGCCATCGGTTCTTCTGTCTTGGTTTCCGGTTCCGTTACTTGATCAACTACTTTTGCAGCCAGAGAACAGCCGGTCATAAGGATCGCCATTAAAAAAGACAATACAAGAATCCAATATTTTTTCATTTTTATTCCTCCCTGTGATAATTACTCGACTATTATACACCCTGATATAAAAAAAATCAACGTATACGAAATAATATAAATATGAAGATATAAAAGATCATCCTGTCAAAGAAGAATAAAAAAGCACAGCCGCCGAATATGCGTACTGTGCTTTTTTGATTGAACTATCTTCTTAATAGACTCGCATCGGAACGATCAGATAGAGATACGCGTCGCCCTGCACCGGGCGGATCACGCACGGACTGATCGGGCTCATGAATTCCAGATAGACCGTTTCGTCGGAGATATTCTTGAGAATATTCAGGATGTATTTCGGATTGAACGCGATGTCGATCGGATCGCCGACGATGCTGACCTCCATGGTATCCTCGCCTCTGCCGACGAAGCTTTCGGCGCTCATGGTGAGCGTATCGCCTTCAAAATGCAGCATGACGCTGTTGTTGCCTTCTCTTGCGATCAGCTGCGCGCGATCGGTCATCGTGTAAAGGTCTTGGGTGTTTACCAGCACGCGCGTCTTGCAGTCCTTCGGAATGATGCGCTTATAATCGATGTAATTGCCGTCCAGAAGCCGCGCGGTCAGCCGCGTGTCGTTGACCTGCACGGTCATATGCGTTTTGGTGATCGAAAGCGTAACGTCCTGTTCCGTTTCCTCCGCCATTTTTGCGATCTCATTCAGAACCTTGCCCTGGACGATCGTTTTTGCTTCCGCGCCGCATTTCTCATTATGCAGGTTGGTCATGGCGAACTGGAAGGAGTCCGTTGCTACCATTGTGAGAAGATCGTTGTTCGCCTCAATGAGAGCGCCGGTCAGAACCGGGCGGGAATCGTCCATGGAAACCGCAAACACCGTATGGTCGATCATGGTTCTCAACTGTTCCGCTTTGACCGTGATATCCACGACGTCGCCCTTTGCGCGCATGATCGGAAACTCGTCAAACTCAACGCATTGCAGTCTTTGACGGACTCTGCCGCTTTTGATCTTCAGAATCATGCCCTCCTGTTCGGCGGTCAGCGGCTCGTTCGGCATTTTTCTCAGGATCTCAGCCAAAAACTTGCCCTTCAGAACGCATTTGCCCTCCTCCTCAACGGTTGCGGGCAGCACACATTCCTTTTGGAACATCAGATCGGAGCAGGTCAGCTTCAATCCTTCGTTTGTAGCTTCGATCAAAACGCCTTCCAGCGCCGGCATCGCAGAACGCACCGGCAATGCTTTGATAACAGACATAACACCTGCAGAGAGGTCTTCGGTTTGCATGGTAAACTTCATATCGTTTCCTTTCCGGCGGTTATCCACCATTTCTTGTATCGTGTAAGGGTTCCGTTATTCTTTTTTACAGCAGTCGCAGTCGTAGGCGGTGTGGAGAATAAGGAAAACCCGTTGAAACCGCATGCCTGCGGATTTTTTGATGTGGGAGCATGTGTGATTGTCCGGTGGAAAGATCTTCCTCTTTTCCACGGTATCCCCGCTGTCCGCACAATCCCCAAATCATTCACTTGCGCGCTCCACATTCTGTGGATTACGAGCCTTCCTGAATGCGCGTGCGGATGCTCTCCAGTGTTTCCCGAAACTGCCGGTCCTCTTCCTTCATCTGCGCGATCTTCTTGCAGGCGGAAAGCGCCGTCGTATGATCGTCTCTGTCAAACAGCGTTGCGATCTGCTTATACGGCAGACTCAGCAGGGTGTGGCAGAAATACATGGCGATCTGCCGCGGGATCACGACCTCCTTGTCGCGCCGCTGCGACATCAGGCTTTCGATCTGGATCGAATAGTATTCCGCAACCGTCTCCTTAATGCGGTCCGGCGTCACGACGATATTCTGCTTCTGCGGCAGGATATCCTTCATCGCTTCCTTCGCAAGGTTCATGGTAATCGGAAGCCGCTTCAGCTTTGCGTACGCAATGACGCGGTTCAGGCTGCCTTCGAGCTTTCGGATGTTGTCGACGATGTTTTCCGCAATGAAATTGATGATCTCATCGTCGATCTCGACGTTCCGGTTCTGCGCGCGGTTCCGGAGGATCGCGGTACGCGTTTCGAGATCCGGCGCCTGTATATCCGCAACCAGACCCCATTCAAACCGTGAGGAAAGACGCTCCTCCAAAGCCTTGATCTCCTTCGGCGGACGGTCGGAGCTGATCACGATCTGCTTGCCGGCGTTGTGCAGTGTGTTGAACGTGTTGAAGAACTCCTCCTGCACCGCTTGCTTTCCCGCGATGAACTGGAT
This sequence comes from uncultured Clostridia bacterium, assembly GCA_947168855.1. Taxonomy (GTDB): domain Bacteria; phylum Bacillota; class Clostridia; order Christensenellales; family CAG-138; genus UBA3792. Next base: position 70,949 of record CAMVNO010000004.1, on the reverse strand, counting down.
GTCGTCGATCATCAGAAGATCCACATTGCGGTACCGCTGCCGGAATTCGACGTTTTTGCCGGCGCGGACCGCTTCGATCATGTCGTTGGTGAACATTTCGCTCGTGACGTACACAATGCGCGCCGCCGGATTCGATTCGCGGACGGCGTGCCCGATCGCGTGCATCAGATGTGTTTTGCCGAGTCCCACGCCGCCGTACAGGAACAGCGGATTGTAAGCCTTGCCCGGCGCTTCGACGACCGCAAGCGAAGCCGCGTGTGCGAAATTGTTCGATTTACCGACGACAAAGGTTTCGAACGTGTATTCCGGATTTAGCATCAGGGAATTCAACGGAACCTCTTCGGATGCCGTTTCAATAAAATCTTTCCTCTGCGGGGGCAGGATCAGAAGCACGCCGACCACATCCGGCTCCGCCTTCTGCACGGCGGCACGGATGTGCTCGAAATAATACTCGTTGATCGTGTTTTTTACGACCTCGTCCGTCGCTTCCAGAACCAGAACGCCGTTTTTCACGGCGACCGGATCGAGCGCGTCGATCCAGCGGTGGAACGTCACCGGCGAGATCTGCGGGCGAATGATCTCCCGCGCGTCAAACCAGATTTTTTTCAGATCTTCCATGTGTACCCCAATCATTCGAAGGGCTGAATCTTTCCCTTCGGCGCTTTTCTACCGCTATTATCATAACAGATTTTTTCCGGAAAGAAAAGCTTTTTCAGCAAAAACACCGGCCGAAACGTGTTCCGACCGGTGTTTGTCTTTCGGTTTGTCGGGGAGTTATCCCCTTAATGGGAATACCCGTCTGATCTCCGGAATCAGTTGAGCGGCAGTTCGATCGCGCAGTCCGAAAGAACGGCTTCCTCCCAACCGAGCAGGTTAAATCCGTACTCCGGCATTCCGATCGGCGCGTCGTCGACCGTCAGAACGATCGGATCCCCCTTTTTGGATGCGTCCACCGGATCGAGGATCGGCACAATTCCCGTGATCCGAACGATCTTCGGCACGAGCCGGATCGACCGGATCTCCGGAAGATCCTCCGCGTGGATCGGCAGTTCGATCTTCCAGCGGTCTCCGCCTAAACTGTTCGGCACGCGGTATTCGACGCGCTCGCCGTTCACGTAGACGTCAAACTGCAGACCTTCGTGATACGTCAGAAGCGATTGCATCAGATTCTCGTCAAACGAATTTGGCAGGGTGTATGTGTTGATCGCGATCGTCATGCCGCCGGGCAGGAACGTCGTTTCCAGATTCAGCTTCAGTCCGTCGAACGATACCGTGCGGTTTCCGATCTTCGAGAATTCCTTCGTTTCGGGATCCATCTCCGTCACCGTCATCGGCGCAGAGCCGGAAAGCGTCAGCTCGCAGGTCTTCGCTTCATGCTTGTTGCCCGCGGTCGTGTCAAACGAGAATTGATGCTTCACCCGTGCAACGTTGTATTCGATCTCCGGATCGTCGCAGTTGTAGATGTAATAATACAGCGTCATTTCGACTGTTCCGTCGGGCAGAGGCGTACTGAGATCGATATCCGTCTGCATGGTGAATCCGTTTGCCTCCTTCTTATCGAAGATCGGGATCACGCTGTGTCCGTAGCCGCCAAAATCATACGGCGTACCGTTGACCGTGCCGAGCACATGAGCGGTCAGCATATCGAGATTGTGCCTGTGCGCGATCTCGCTGTTTCCGAAGCCGACCAGAAAGTCGCCTGCGAACGGACATTCAAAGTGCGCGTTGATGATGAGACGGCTGCCGTCGTAATAGAGCTCTTTAAGCTCCGGCTGCAGCGTCAGAAGATACGCGTATTCGTCCGGATCGACCGCGGGATGCTCCGTCGTTCCCGCCGCTTCTTTGTTGATTTCCGCATCGTTTGGCAGCTCGCCGGAATAGCTTCCGATCATCTCGACGCAGCCGCCGATGTTTTTCGCGCGGGTGTTTTCGATCGCCTGCTCGATCTCTTTGACCGGTTCATGTTCGTCCGGCTGCTGCATGAAGTAGCTGTCGGTCGTCGTGTCCGGATGCGCAAGACGGTACAGTCCGTCCGCGACGCCCGGCACGGTAAAGCCGAGCGTGAGATAGATCACGGCGCACGCCGCCGCGGCGATCGCAACGGGCTTCCATACACTTGCAAAAGAACGGCGCTGCTTCAAAAATCTGCGGTTCAGCCGCGCTTCAATGCGGTTTACGGTGTTTTCCTCCACACAGGTATTCGGGTCAAGCGTTTCAAATAACCGACCCGTTTCTTCGGAGGTCATATTCTGAAAAACGGTGTACAATGATTGTTTCATTCCAATTCTCCTTTCCATGCTTTTCTGATTCGTTTCAAGGCTCTTCCGGCGCGCACCACGACGGTATTCGGTTTCATGCCGAGCCGTTCTCCGATCTCTGCGCTTGTCAGATTGAGCCAGTACTTCATGAGCAGAATTGACGCATCCGGCTCGCCGAGCGAACGAATCCGTTCGATCAGCTCGTCGCGACGAAGTTGCGAAAGCGCCAGTTCCTCTGCGGAACGTTCCGGTTCTGCGGCTTCCCAAAGCGCGTCCTCCTGCGGAACCGGCATACGCGCGACCTTCCTTTGATGGTCGATCGCTCGGTGTTCTGCGGTTTTGATCAGATACGATTTCAATGCTGCGTCCGATAGATCAAGCCGCTTTCTGTGCCGGTAGAGGTAGTAGAATACGTCCGATACGCATTCTTCGATATCGTCGTCCGGGTATCCTGCGAGAATGCGCCGAACGATACAATATAAGAGTCCGCCGTACTGCCGCAATAGTGCGCGCGTTCCGTTTTCCGGATCGTTTTTCATCAGGTTCGAAAGATCGATCAAGTTCAATCCTCCTTGTGTGTTTTGAACATGTTCTGCAAAGAAAGCGTCCGCTGAGAAGAAAAAGTGACGCTTCACGCAAAAAAACCTTCTGCATGGCACATGATAACAGTAAAACACGGAATATTTGCAACAGAAATATGTACGAAAAGAAAAGTTTTCCGCCGTATCCTTGCATCCGAAGGGGCATGGCGGTATAATCGAAACGATCAAAGAGGTGTATCATGAAACAAAAATTCAGACCGATCGTCAATTCCGATCTGATCGGCGATTTCATCACCATCGAGCTGCCCGGATTTCCGGGCGCGCATCCGAAGCCGGAGCCCTGCCGCGTGCATTATCTCACGATGGGCAGCGGCGAACCGCTTCTGCTTGTGCATTCCGTGGGACAGTCCATCTATACATGGCGGGATCTCATGCCGAAGCTGGCGGAATCCTATTGCGTGATCGCGATCGATCTTCCGGGCTTCGGTCATTCCGATCGCCCGCTGTCGCTGAATTACTCAATGGATGAAACGGCGGACGCGATCTTGAAATGCCTCGACGCGCTCGGCGTCAAAAGGACGCACGCGCTCGGCGTGACGATGGGCGCGCTGTATACCATGTACGCCGCGGTGAAATATCCGGACCGGTTTATGAAGGTCATTGCGCTGACGCCGGGCGGGATCACGGAAAACATGCCGAAAAAGATCCGCCGGCTTGAGGGACCGTTCGGCGCGTTCTGCCGCGAAATGTACAGCAAGAAGGATTTCGAAAAATACCTGCCCCTGTTCTATTACGACGGGACGATCTGCACCGAAACGGTCGTCGATCAGTACTATGAGACCTGCGACGATCACGCGTCGCGGCAGGCGATCATGTACGCGATCCGCAACTTTGACGAGGAGTACGCGCTTGAAGCGATCAAACGCGCCGGTCGTGAATTCTTTATCATATGGGGAGACGAGGACCGCCTGCAGCCGATCGGCAGGATCTTTGAGCTCAAGGAAATGCTGCCGGACAGTATCTTCCACAGCATCCGCAACACGGGACACTGGATGCATGAGGAAAAATCCGCGCAGATCGCGGAAGCGGCGGACCGCTACATCCGGTACAAAGGGGAAGCGACATGATCGACACGTTTGCGCTCGGCGACACGGTGCGCATGAAAAAGCCGCACGCCTGCGGAAACGATCTGTGGACGGTGACGCGGACCGGCGCGGACGTCAAGATCAAATGCCTCGGATGCGGACGCGTCGTCATGCTGGATCGGCTTGCCTTTCTGAAGGCGGCGAAACAAATCATAAAGAAAGAGACGGAGTAAATGACGGAACGGAAACCCGCCCCGCAGCGGGTGACGGCGATGGATGTTCGCCGGCTTCAGCGGGAAGCGGAAAAAAGAAATGAATCCATGGAAGGCGGCACGCCCTGGCGAGCGCTGGATTTTCTGCTGTATCTGGTATTGATCGTGCTGGTCATGCTTTCGGTCCGCGTGGTGATGATCGATCCGGTGCGCGTGGACGGACGTTCCATGCTCGATACGCTGACCGACGGCGAGGTCATGCTGGTCGACCGCACGGCGTACGCGTTCAAATCGCCCGAACGGGGAGACATCGTGCTGTGCTATTATCCGGATGAGTATTATGCCTCGCAGGAGCTTGCGTACGCAACGCGCGTGAAGCGCGTGATCGCCGTGGCGGGCGACACGATCGAAACCGTCGACGGCGAGGTGTACGTGAACGGCGAACGGCTCGACGAACCGTATCTTACGCCGGACCGCATCGGCGGACAAAACATCTATCGGCAGACAATTCCCGCGGACTGCGTCTATGTGCTCGGCGACAACCGCGCGGTGAGCCGCGATTCGCGCTATGAAACCGTCGGTCCGATCCCGCTCTGCCGGGTCATCGGAAAGGCGCGCATGGTGATCTTTCCCTTTGCGAACGCGCATCTGATCTGAACATGAAAACACGCACGGAACGGTATCGGCATGAACATCGTGCACAGAGCTTTCTCGGGTGGGTCTTTGCGGGCATCCTCGGGCTTGCGGCTGTGTTGTTTGTGATGTTCGGATGGTTCTCGCCCGTGTATATCAACGACGCTTCCATGTCGCCGACGCTTTCCGAGGGCGACACGGTGATCTATGACAGGCTGTACGGGCATTTCCACGAATATCAGCGCGGCGACATCGTCGTATACCGCGATCCCGAAACGCAGGCGCTTCTCATCAAGCGCGTGATCGCGCTCGGCGGAGAAACGGTTGAAGCGAAGGACGGCGTGCTGATCATCGACGGCAAGTACGGCGTGGACGAACACCGCTGCGGCACGACGGACCCGATCGACTTTCCCGCCGTTGCCGTGCCCGAGGACAAGGTCTTTGTGCTGTCAGACGACCGCAACTACGGGGAGGACAGCCGGAAGGAAACGATCGGATGCTTAAGCCACGCGGACATTCTCGGTCTGGTTTGCGTGCGGCTGCGCGACTTTACGATATTTACGCACTGATACTTGACGAACCGCGCGAATTCTGCTATACTTGACCCGACGCAGGGGCGCCGAACGACCTTCGGCTGAGAAGCACCCTTGGAACCTGTTGGGTCATGCCATCGTAGGAAGCGTAACCAATAAGCTTTTCGATTGCCGTCCCGACGGGGCGGCATCTTTTATTTGAGGAGGAGTCAAAATGGAGAAAAAGAAAAACAGAACTTCCATCCGTATGTTGGCGGAAGGCGGCGTCAGCATTGCGCTCGCGCTTGCGCTGAGCTATCTGAAGATCCCGGTTGCGGCGCTCGGCGGCTCAATCGATTTTGTCATGGTTCCGCTGATCGTCTTTGCCTATCGCTGGGGCGTATGGCAGGGTCTGCTCGCGGGTCTTGCCTTCGGCACGCTGAAATTCTTCCTGGCGGGCGGCGCGGCGGTCAACTGGCAGAGCATGCTTCTGGACTATTCGGTTGCGTATGCCTTCGTCGGGTTTGCGGGCGTTCTTTGCAGAAAGAAAAACATGCTGCCCGTGGCCGCGCTGATCGGCTGCTTCGCACGGTTTGTCATCCACTTTATCAGCGGTATCACGATCTATGCGCAGTATGCGGAACCGACGGCGGATTTCTTCGGTCTGTCCGTCGCAACGCCCGGCGCGGTGTTGTTCTCCGTTGTCTACAACGGCGCGTATATGCTGCCGAATACGGTTATCGCGATCATCGTCTGCGCGATCCTGATCAAGCCTGTCGAGCTGCTTGACCGGTTCTGACGAAAAAGAGCGGAAGGTTCTCCGTCCGGGAGGACCTTCTTTTTTTCTGCTTCGGCGCAAAAATAAAGAAATGTTCACATTCCGTTTACGGTTCGGTGACATTGTTCCTTTATAATCAATCCACATGACAGGTTAGGAGGTGTATCCGAATGAAGCGATCGCTGAACATCATAGCGGGCGTGCTTGGGATCGTTCTGCTGTTCGGCTGCGCGACGGAGCCGAAGATCATCGATTCCAGAACGGATACGGACAAGATACAGATCGTCGGGCAGATCGAAACGCCCGCGCCGACCGAAGAAGGGCAAAGCGCCGCGGAACCGACGGACGCCGGCGTAACTTTGCAGCCGATCACGGTAAACGATCCGCCGACGCCGGAGCCGACCGATGTGCCGACTGAAGCGCCCACGGAGGCGCCGACCGAGGAACCGACGCCGGAACCCACGCCGGAACCGACCGAGGAACCGACGCCGGAGCCGACCGCAACGCCGACGCCGAACCGCACGAAAGCGGAACAGTTCTGCGACGTCGCAAAGTCGCTGCTGGGCACGGAATATCATCCGGGCGGAAAGAAGCCGGAAACCGGCTTTGATCCCGGCGGGTTTGTGTATTATTGTCTGAACAAGGTCGGCGTCAAGGTCCGGCATAAGGCGAGCAAGGGCTATTCCGAAAACAAGAACTGGCAGCTTGTGGAGTCGATGGACGATCTTATCCCGGGCGATCTCTGCTTCTTTATGACGCCCGGCAACGAAAGCGTGAACTGCGTTTGCATCTATCTCGGCGACGGCGAAATGATCTATCCGTCCTCGGGCGAAGGCAAGGTCATCACCAACAAAATCACGAGCAAATACTGGAAAGAAGCGTTTGTATTCGCGCGGAGGGTATTCTGAGCATGGAACGCAGGATCGACCGCAATACCTGGAACCGGGACGCGCATGACCGGCTGTTCGCGCGGCTCGAGGTGCCCTTTTACAGCATCAGCTGGCGGCTGGACGTTACCGAAGCGGCGTCGTTTGCAAAGCGGCGCGGCGTTTCGTTCTATGCGGTGATGATCTGGGCGACGATGCAGGCGGTCAACGGCGTCGAGGCGTTCCGATATGAACTGCGCGGCGACGAGGTATGGCTCCTCGATCACCGCGATCCGTCCTATACCTATCCGTGGGACGGCGAGCTGTTTGGCATCTGCGGGATCCCGTGGATCGACGGCGAGGATCCGGTCGCGTTTGCGGCACGGATGAAGGCGGCGGAGGAAGCAAACCCGTCCCCCGTCCCGACCGCCGAAGCGGATGAAGCCGGGCACAACGTGTACATCTCGTCGCTGCCGTGGATCGACTACACGCACATCGCGCAGGAGTTTCCGCTCGACAGCACGGACAGCACGCCCCGCATCCTGTGGGGGCGCTTCGATACGAATGAGACGGGCAGAAAAACGCTTTCCTACACCGTGCAGGTCAATCACCGTCTGATCGACGGGATCCATCTCAAACGGCTGTATGACGCGCTCAACGGGGCAATACATGCATTGGAGGCGCTTTGATGGAAGAAAACAACAACCCGAAATGGAAAAAATTGCTCGGTAAGGGCGCGTTTGCCGTCAGCTGCATCGTGATTTCCGTGCTGCTGATGGGCGCCGCCGTCCTCATTACGCTTCGCGTACGCCGCGGCTGCACGTCCGGCGGCGGATACGCCGCGGAAGCAACGCCGACGCCGGAGCCCACGCCGGTGCCGGGTCACAGCTATTATGTAAAGAAAATGGAGGAAGCGCCGCCGCTGGAGCTTCTGGATCTGAACGAAGGGCACGTTACGGAGTACGCCGGGGACCTTGCGCTTGCGGAAAACTGGCTCGACATGACAAAGGACGACACGGAGGGCTTCCGCATCATCCGCAGCGTCGTGCTCGGCTGCTCGTATCTGGTGCAGGACGGGCAGTATTACCGTCTCGGCGAAGGCGAGGACGGAAAGGGCCTTCTGGACTACTATGTGACCGATCTGGATCTGGACGACGAACCGGACCTCCTGTATACGTATCATTACGGCGTGAACGAGGACACGTATGCCAAGGTCGGCTGGTTCCGTTTTGACACGCATACGTCCGTATTTTCCGATTTTGCGCAGAAGAACGGATACCTTGCGCTGATCGAGGAGGACGGCAACTATATCCTTTGCCGTGCCGACCGCGCCGTGGATATGGAGCAGCTGACCTTCGGACTGACGGTGACCGGGCGCCTCGGCGAGATCACCGAGGTCATGGGTAGGATCACCCTGATCCTGGACGAGCAGCCGACGCCGGAACCGACGGAGCAGCCGGAATAACCGATTGCGAACAAGAAGAAAGGGACTGTTCAGATAGTTCTGAACAGTCCCTCTTTATTGTTTACGGGGTTTCGGGATCGCCGGAAAGCAGCCGATACGGATTCTGCGGGTGCGGGTCGGTCGGGTCCCAGCCGTAGCCGTTCTTGTCGGTGTACGGCTCCTCCCAGATGACCGCGGGGGGCTTCGGCGGCGTCGGACCGCTGCTTTTTACGACGCGCACGTTGACCATGTCGTTTTCCGAAAAATCATAGATCCACTTTGCGTCCGCAACCGTCACGCGTACGCACCCGTCCGATGCGACCGTGCCGAGCTTTTCAAATTTGTGCATATCGCACATGCGGTGACCCGTTTCAGCGTCCTCTGCCTTGACGCTGATCGGAACCGAATGGAACAGATAATGCGGTTTGAAGCGACATGCCCACAGCCCGTAGCAGCTCGTGTCACCCGTTCCGAGCGGATGATAAGGGTAGCGGTCGGTGATCTTATAGGGCCCTGTCGGCGTATCGTGGTTCTTCCGTCCGGACGAGCAGATCATGACGTGCAGCTCTTCCCAGTCGCCGTCCCTGCCCTCGTAGCCCACGACGCTCTGCGAGCCGAGATACACGACCAGCAGCCTTTCGCCGTCCTTCTTGGGCGGGTCCGTCGGCGTATAGGCGGGCACGATGAGATCGCCCGGAACGGGATCCGCGCCGAGGGCGACCGCGCCTGTTTCATCGCACGGATAGAAGCACGGCTCCGTTTCGCCGACCGTGCCGTACGCGAAATACGCGCCGTCCGAATTGCGCCGCACGATGCCGGTAAAGCTCGATCCGGTGTATCCGCTGCGCACGCGCATCCCGTCCGGCAGCATCCGCGGTGCAAACGGCTCCGGCTCCGGCGTCGGTTCGGGCGTCGGCTCCGGCGTCGGGATCGCGGTCGGCTCCGGCGTCGGCTCGGGCGAAGCGGTGGGCGCCTGCGTCGGCGCAGGCGTAACGAACACGATCGCGTCCTCGATTGCGGGCGCGGGCGTCGCTTCGACGATCGGCTCGGAGACCGTCTGCCCGGCGCATGCCGCAAACAGCAGCGCGAGCAGAAGCAAAAGGAAGCGTTTCATGGATCAATTCTTCTCAAAGAGGCGGTTGGTCTTGCGCTGCGGCTCGCAGGTCAGGTTGATGCCGAGCCGGCGATAGACCTCGAGGTCGACGCGTGAGAGCATCACGGTCGAATGCGCTTCGAGTCCCTTGAGACTGCCGAGCGCCTTCAGGGCGCGCGCCGCCGTCGGGTTCATCGTTGCGCAGATACTGAGCGCATACAGAAGCTCGTCGCTGTGCAGACGCGGGTTTTCGCTGCCGAAATGGTTCGTTTTGAGCTCGCGGATCGGCTCGAGCACGATCGGCGCGATCAGGTCGATGTCCGGCTGGATGCCGGCGACCGCCTTCATGGCGTTCATCAACGCGCCCGCCGCGGCGCCCATCATGGTGCCGTTCTTGCCGGTGACCATGCTTCCGTCGGGAAGCTCGATCGCCATCGCCGCGCCGCCGGTCTGCCGATCGCGCGCAAGCGCCGCGGCAACGACCGGGCGGTCCGCCACGGTCACGCCCGCGCGGGTCATCAGATATTCCGCCTTGTCGACCTGTTCGCGGTCGATGAGTCCGCGCTTGCAGGCGCATGCGGCATGATAGTAGCGGCGGATGATCTCCTGACAGGCGGCCTTTCGCACGGCGTCGTCGTCGGTGATGCAGAAGCCGACCATGTTGACGCCCATATCCGTCGGCGAATGATAGGGTGAGGTGCCGTAGATGTGCTCGAACATGGCGTTCAGCACCGGGAAGGATTCGACGTCGCGGTTATAGTTCGTCGTCGTCTTGCCGTACGCCTCGAGGTGGAACGGGTCGATGAGATTGACGTCGTCGAGATCGGTCGTCGCCGCTTCATAGGCGAGGTTGACCGGATGCGACACGGGCAGGTTCCAGATCGGGAACGTCTCGAACTTTGCGTAGCCCGCGCGCACGCCGCGCGCATATTCCTGATAGACCTGCGACAGGCACACGGCAAGCTTGCCGCTGCCGGGACCGGGCGCGGTGACGACGACCAGCGGACGCGTTGTTTCCACAAACTGGTTCCTGCCGAAGCCGTCCGGGCTCAGGATCAAGGACGGATTCTGCGGATAGCCCGCGATCGGATAGTGCAGATAGACCTTGACGCCGAGGCGGCGCAGCTTGTCCGCAAACGCGTCGACCGCAGGCTGTCCCGCATATCGCGTGATGACCACGCCGGACACGAGCAGTCCCTTCTTGCGGAACGCGTCGGTCAGCCTCAAAACCTCGCGGTCGTAGGCGATGTCGAGATCGTTTCGCACCTTGTTCTGCTCAATGTCGCCCGCATGGATCGCGATGATGATCTCGGCGGAATCCCTGAGCTGCTCCAGCATGCGGATCTTGCTGTCCGGCGCAAAGCCCGGCAGCACGCGCGCCGCGTGGTAGTCGTCGAACAGCTTGCCGCCGAACTCCAGATACAGCTTGTCCCCGAACGACGCGATGCGTTCCAGGATCTTCTGCGACTGCATCGAAATGTACTTTTCGTTGTCAAATCCGATCTTTGCCATAATCCTTCCCCTTATTCCTCATAATTCGATCATTCAAACGGGTCCCAGCCGGTAACGCGCATCTTTGCCGTAAGGATCCGATATACGCTTTCATTCAGGCGCTGTTCGTCGATCGTGCCGTCCTCGACTGCGGCATACAGCCCCTTCAGGATCTGCCGCTGATAGGTGTGATTCGCGCCGCAGAGGATCAGATCCCCGCCGGCAAGAATGAACTGCACCGCGCCGTCCGCAGGCGACGTCTGCGTTCTGAGCCCCGCCATCCGGAAATCGTCGCTCATGACGATGCCTTCGAAGCCGAATTCTTCGCGCAGAAGGTCCGTGATGAAAACCTCGGACTGGCTTGCGATGTGCGCGTCGTCGATCTTCGGGTACGAAATATGCGCGATCATCACGCCGTCCGCAAGCGAAAGCGCCGCCTGAAACGGCACAAGCTCGTAGGTCTCCAGCGCGTCAAGCGATCTTTTCACGACCGGCGTGTATGCGTGCGAATCGGCGGTCGTCGCACCGTGCCCCGGAAAATGCTTGACAACGGACAGGCATCCGCCGTCGTGCAGTCCTTCGATGCAGGCGCGTCCGATCCGCGACGCGATCGTTTCGTCGGAGGAAATGATCCGCGAACCGAGGAACGTTTCCGCCGGATCCCGCGCAATGTCCAGACACGGCGCAAGGTCCATGTTGATTCCGACGTCCGTAAGTCCCTCCGCAATATAGCGGAACTGGTCGCGCGCGCGGTCTGCGTCGTCCTTTTTGCCGAGCGACTGCGCGCTTAACAGCGTCTTTTTCCATCGGAACCGTGTGACCCTGCCGCCCTCGACGTCGATGCCGATCAGAAGCGGGATCTCGCTTTTGTTCGCGTTCCGGATGCTTTCCGTGAGCGCTCTGCACTGCGAAAAGCCGCCGTCGCTGTTCGAGCGCACCGTGTTCGTCTGCCCGTACAGCATCACGCCGCCGATGTGATACTCCCTGAGGATCTTCCGGAACTCCGTGCTGATTGCCGCGGTGCCGGAAAAACCGAACATGCACAGCTGGCCGATCTTTTCCTCGGTCGTCATGCCGTCGATGCAGGCGAACAGACGTTCTTCGGGCGAAAGCGTCGGCTCCGGCGTCGGCTCGGGCGAGGCGGTGGGCGCAGGCGTTGCAGCCGGCGTTTCCGGGACCGCGGTCGCTTCGACGGCGACCGGCGTGTTCTGCGGCGCGGGCGTCAGCACCCCGATCGGCGCGTCCGGCGTCCCTGTGCAGCCCGTCATCAGGATCGCGATCAGAAAAAGACACAAAAACTTCTTCATAATATCATTATATCATAGCTTTTCCGCTTTTACCAGTCCGAGTTCCCCGATTTTACAAGGATGTTACGCGTCCTCTCGCTTGACAGCGGGCGGCTGTTTCGGTATGCTGTTGCCGAGAGACAAAGGGGGAACGGGCAATGAAAGGGATACGGGATACCAATCGGGGGAAATGTCTTCTGACGCTGCTGTTTTCCGCGGCGGTGGTGATCTGCGTGTGCGTCGGCGTGGTCATGAACCTCACGACGCTCGAGGATGAGAATTTCGACCACATGGGGATCTCGACGTTCTGCATGTTCACCGTCAATTCAAACATCTTCATGGGCATCGCGATGTTTCTGACGCTGCCGTACACCGTCGACGGGCTTCGAAACGGGTATTTCCGGCTGCCGGACTGGCTGGTGCGGCTGCTGTTCGTTTCGACGACCGCGCTTTCGCTGACGTTTCTCGTTTCGCTCTTCATCCTTGCGCCGGTCAAGGGCTTTGTGCTGATCTTCACCGGCTCGCGCTTCTTTCTGCACGGGCTTTGTCCGATCCTTGCGATCGTCGTGTTCTGTCTCGTTCTGAAGGATCTGCGTCTTTCGTTTGCGTCGACGTTCCTTTCTCTGATCCCGGTGTTCATCTATGCCTGCATCTATTATATGATGGTGGCGGTCGTGGGCGAGGAGCGCGGCGGCTGGAACGATTTCTACGGATTCCTCACGCGGATCCCGCCGTGGATCTCGATGTCCGCATTTCTGCCGCTGACCTTCGGGATCGCCACGGCGCTGCGCATCCTGCACAACCGCAGCGTTGCGCGCTATCGCCGGGCGGCGCGGAAGCAATACCTGGAAGCATACGGCGCGGGAAACATGCGGGAGGTCATCCTGCATATCGCGGCGATCCGCAGCAAGCAGGATACGACCGGCAATATCGTGATCCCCTATCAGCTTTTGCGTACGCTCCTGAACAGCGGCGAAAGCGAAGAGACCTTCGAGGAATACTGCATTCTCTATATGAAGGAGTGCTTAAAGCACGAGATCTCGCAGGAATGATGCGCGCAAAGCGCATCTTTTTTTGTTGCATTCGCGCGCGCGTTGCGGTATACTGAAACTAAGATGGGGCGGTATGGGAACACGCCGCTTTCCAAAGATTATCATGTATAAGGAGAAAACGATATGAATCTCGAACATCTCGGCATCATTCGTCCCAAAGCGGTCTACCGCAACCTGACGGTCCCGGAGCTCTATGAGCATGCGCTGGAGCGCAAAGAGGGCGTCATCATGGACAACGGCGCGCTGCTCGTCAAGACCGGCAAGTACACCGGCAGAAGCGCGCAGGACAAGTTTATCGTGGATTCCGAAGGCGTTCACGACCTGATCGCATGGGGCAAGGTCAACGTGCCCGTCAAGCGCGAAAAGTTCAACGCCATCAAGTCCAAGATGGTCGCCTACCTGCAGGGACGCGAGGTGTTCGTGTTCGACGGCTTTGCCGGCGCGGACAAGAAATACGCGAAGAAATTCCGCGTGATCTGCGAGTACGCAAGCGAAGCGCTGTTCATCCGCGACCTGCTCGTTCGTCCGACCGAGGAAGAATTGGCTTCCTTCGGCGAGCCGGATTACACGCTGATCGCCTGCCCGGGCTTCAAGTGCAGCCCGGAGATCGACGGCACCCGCTCCGAAGCCGCGATCATGATCGACTATGAAGCGCACATGATCCTCGTTGCCGGCAGCCAGTACGCGGGCGAGATCAAAAAGTCCGTCTTCTCCACTATGAACTTCATCCTCCCGCAGGAGGGCACGCTGCCGATGCACTGCTCGGCAAACATGGACCCCGAAACGAAAGAGACCGCGGTCTTCTTCGGACTTTCCGGCACCGGCAAGACGACGCTGTCCGCCGACCCGAACCGCATGCTGATCGGCGACGACGAGCACGGCTGGGACGACGAGGGCATCTTCAACATCGAGGGCGGCTGCTACGCCAAGTGCATCGACCTCGTCGAGGAGGAGCAGCCGGAGATTTACCGCGCGATCCGCTTCGGCGCGCTGGTCGAGAACGTCGTGGTCGACGACAAGCGTCATCCGGACTATTCCGATCCGAGCCTTGCGATCAACAGCCGCGTGGGCTATCCGGTCGAATTCATTCCGAACGCCGCGATCCCCGGCATCGGCGGCATTCCGAAGGTCGTCATCTTCCTGACCTGCGACTCGTTCGGCGTGCTTCCGCCGATCTCCCTGCTTTCGAAGGAAGCGGCGATGTACCAGTTCGTCACCGGCTTCACCTCCAAGGTCGCCGGAACCGAGATCGGCATCAACGAGCCGGTCCCGACGTTCTCCACGCTGTTCGGCGAGCCGTTTATGCCGCTGCGCGCATCGGTCTACGCGGGCATGCTCGGCGAGCGCATCGAAAAGTACAACACCAAGGTCTACCTTGTGAACACCGGCTGGGTCTCCGGTCCCGCGGTCAATCCGGACGGCACAAAGAACCCGCGCATGAAGCTGCGCTACACCCGCGCGATGATCACCGCCGCGCTGAACGACGCGTACGCAAAGGAGAACGTCCCGTTCACGCACAACGACGTGTTCAACCTCGACGTGCCGGCGTTCGTGCCCGGCGCGGACGTGCCCGCAGAGATCATGGATCCCAGAAACCTCTGGGCGGACAAGGACGCCTACGACGCGCAGGCGAAGAAGCTTGCCGGTATGTTCCAGAAGAACTTCACCGAGAAGTACCCCGACATGCCCGAGGCGATCAAGAACGCCGGTCCGAAGGCATAAATCAAACCGACAATACGGGGATGTTAAGAAACTCTGATCGGCAGTTCTTAACATCCCCGATGAATTGCGGCGTTGCCGCATGAATTGGCTGCGCCATGAATTGCCTTCGGCATGAATTGTGACCAAAGGTCACATGAATGTTGATTTTCCGTACGGAAAATCTTCCTGCATGACGCCGTTCGGCGTCAATTCATGTGCCGCAAGGCACAATTCATGTCCTTTGGACAATTCACGGAGCGAAGCGAGAATGCATTGGGGCTGTTCAAAGCGTTTTTGAACAGCCCCTTTTTGGTTTCGCGGATCCGTTGCATCCGCGGGGATTCTGTGTTAATATGGATCAGACGGACCGGTCTGCGTCCGGAAAACAACAGCCGAAACGGCGGAAAGAGGAATTGATATGGCACTGTGTGCACGCAAGGACGTTCCTGTACAGGAAACATGGGATCTTTCGCTGATCTTTGCGGAGGAATCGCAGATGTGGGAAGCGCTCGACGCGCTGAAAAAGCAGGTCAGGACCTTTGTCGATACATACGCGGGAAAGCTCACGACCGCGGAACAGATCGTCGCCTGTCTCGATGAGCAGGAAGCGTTCCTTCCGACGATGGGCAATATCTGGTCGTATTCCGGGCTTGCGGTGGAAGCGGACTATACCGACAACGCGCTCCGCGAACGCAACGAAAAGATCGGCGACGAGATGACGCGCCTGTATAAGGAGCTGGCGTTTGTCGACAGCGAGATCCTTTTGGCGCCGGCGGAAGAGCTGCAGGCGGCGGTGAAGCTTGCGAAGGGCTGTCGCGTATACCTCGAGAACCTGCTTGCAAAGAAGGAGCACATGCTTTCTCCCGAAACGGAAAAGGTGCTCGCCGCGCTCGGCAGGACATTCGACGTGCCGTATGAGGTCTACAATACGCTGAAGCTGGCGGATATTGCGTTCAATCCGATCACGGTCGACGGAAAGGAATATCCAATGGGCTATTCGCTCTATGAGGACGATTACGAGCTCGAAGCGGATCCCGCCGTGCGCCGCGCCGCGTTCCGGCGGTTCTACGATACGCTGAAAAAATACGAAAACACGACCGCGACGGCGTACAACGCCTGCGTGACAGAGGAAAAGGTCATGTCCGAGCTGCGCGGGCACAAGGACGTGTTCGACTATCTTCTGTTTGAGCAGAAGGTCACGCGCGAGATGTACGACCGTCAGATCGACGTGATCACCGAGCGCCTTGCGCCGCATATGCGCCGCTACGCAAAGCTGCTGCAGAAGAAGCACGGGCTCGACAAAATGACGTTCGCCGATCTGAAGATCGCGGTGGATCCGGAATACGATCCGCGGGTCACGATCAAAGAATCGCAGCGCTATGTGCATGACGCGCTTTCGATCCTCGGCGGGGATTATACGGAGATGGTCGATCGCGCGTACCGCGAGCGCTGGATCGACTTTGCGAAGAACATCGGCAAGTCCACCGGCGGCTTCTGCTCGGGCATCTACCGGCAGAATTCGTTCATCCTGCTCAACTGGAACGACCGCATGTCGGACGTGTTCACCGTCGCGCACGAGCTCGGACACGCCGGACAGAGCATGTACGGCGACGCGGCGCAGTCCTATTACGACTGCAGCCCGACCATGTACCTTGTAGAAGCGCCGTCGACGATGAACGAGCTGCTGCTTGCAAACTACCTGCTGAAGACGAACGGGGACAAACGCTTCCGCCGCTGGGTGCTGTCCAGTCTGATCTCGAACACGTATTATCACAACTTTGTCACGCACCTCCGGGAAGCGTGGTATCAGCGCGAGGTGTACAGGATCATCGACGCGGGCGGCAGCGTGAACGCGGATATCCTTTCGGACATCTTCCGCAAAAACCTCGAACTGTTCTGGGGCGACGCGGTCGAGATCCCGGAGGGCGCGGAGCTGACCTGGATGCGGCAGCCGCATTACTACATGGGGCTGTATCCCTATACGTACAGCGCGGGACTCACGGTCGCCACGCAGGCGATGCTGCGCATCCGCGAAGAGGGCGAGCCCGCCGTTGCGGACTGGAAGCGCTTCCTTGCCGCGGGCGGCTCGAAAACGCCGCTGGAGCTGGCGAAGCTCGCGGGCGTCGACATCGGCACAGACGGTCCGCTGAACGCGACCGTGGACTACATCGGCTCGCTGATCGAAGAGATCATCCGGCTGACCGAGGAGATCGACGGGATCCGTCTTTGACGAACGCAAAGCCGAGCGGAAGCCGAAGGGCTTCCGCTTTTTCGCGCGGAGCCGGATATTGTTTCCAGTGGATACAAAAACCGGTTGCTTTTTGCGCGGCACTCCTTTATAATGAGGATACAGGACAAGAAAAAAGAGGTACGGGACCTTGATATTCGGAAAACACATCAATCGATATTATCTGAAATACGCGCCGAGACTGCTCCTGGGCGCGATCGCGCTGATCCTGGTCGATTACGTGCAGCTGATCATCCCGGAGCTGTATCGGATGCTGATCAACGGGCTCAACGAGGGGCAGGTACTCTATCGCGGCGGCATGGTTCCGTTCAACACGGACTTTCTGCTGGATCGCATCTGTCTGCCGGTCGTCTGGATCGTCGCGGTGATGGTCGTCGGGCGCTTTTTGTGGCGCGTCTGCTTCTTCGGTTCGGCGATCCGCGTCGAGACGGATCTGCGCATCAGGATGTTCGACCACTGCAAGGACCTTTCGCGCGAATACTACCAGGTCAACAAGGTCGGCAACCTGATGAGCCTCTTTACCAACGACCTCGACACGATCCAGGAGTGCTTCGGCGACGGACTGCTGATGTTCTTCGACGCGGCGTTTCTGGGCGTGTTGGCGTTCGTGAAGATGTGGCGCATGGACATCCGGCTGACGCTTCTGACGCTGATCCCGCTCGGCCTGCTCCTGCTGATCGGCGTATTCATGGGCAAGGCGATGATGAAAAAATGGGAGGTCCGTCAGCGCGCGTTCTCGAACCTGAGCGATTTTGCGCAGGAGAGCTTTTCCGGCTTTGCGGTGATCAAGGCGTTCGTGAAGGAGCTGCATGAGCTCATGTCGTTCCGAAAGCTCAACGTTGAAAACGAGGACACGAACGTCGATTACACCCGCATTTCAACGCTGATGCACGTCTTTATCGTGCTGCTGGTCGAGACGGTCATCTGCGTGATCCTCGGCTACGGCGGCTGGCTCGTTTATGAGAAGCGGTTCAACGCCGGACAGCTCGTGGAATATATCGCGTACTTCACCTCGGTCGTATGGCCGGTCATGGCGGTGTCGATGCTGATCGAAAAGAGCGCGCGCGGCAAGGCGTCGATGAAGCGCGTTTCCGAGCTTCTGGAGGCGGAGATCACGGTGCACGACGAACCGAATGCGGAGGAGCTTTCCGGCATTCGGGGCGGGATCGAGTTTAAGCATCTGTCCTTCCGCTACCCGGACGGCGAGTTCAACGCGCTGGAGGACGTGTCGTTCAGGATCGAGCCGGGCGAAAGCGTGGGTCTGATCGGCAAGACCGGCGCGGGCAAAACGACGCTGGTCGATCTCATTCTGCGCACCTACAACGTGCCGAAAGGGACGCTGTTCATCGACGGGCACGACGTCACCGACGTGTCGATCCGCTCGGTGCGCGAGGCGTGCGCGTACGTTCCGCAGGATAATTTCCTGTTCTCCGACACGATTGCGAACAACATCAATTTTGCATACGACGAGCTGAACGAGGAAGCGGTGGAGCTTGCGGCGCAGCTTTCCGACGTGCATTCGAACATCGTCGATTTCCGCGACGGATATACGACGGTCCTCGGCGAACGCGGCGTTACGGTTTCCGGCGGGCAGAAGCAGCGTATCTCGATTGCGCGGGCGCTGATGAAGAACGCGCCGATCCTGATCCTCGACGACTCCGTTTCCGCGGTCGACACCGACACCGAAAAGGTCATTCTGAAGAACCTCAGGGAAAGCCGCAAGGGCAGAACGACGATCCTGATCGCGCACCGCATCTCCACGGTCCGCGATCTTGACAAGCTGATCTTTATCGACGACGGACGTGTAAAGGCGGTCGGCAGCCATGACGAGCTCATGGAGACCTGCCCCGCGTACGCGCACATGGTCGAACTGCAGCGGCTCGAAGAAGCCGCGAACGCGTAAGGAGGTGACGGACATGCACGAATACTATCCTCTGCTTCTGGTCGGCGGCATCATCGGCCTGATCTCCGTCATTCTGATCGTTGCGTTCGCCATGATCAAGGACAAAAAACAGGCGATCGGCTTTGACCGGCACATGAAGGACAGCGAGATCGTCAAACGCCTCATGCGCTACGCCAGGCCGTACGCGGGCAAGTTTATTTTCGTCGGGTTCATCGTGCTCGTCGGCATCGCCTACGACATCGTTTCCCCGCTGCTGGTCGGCAGGATCACGGGACTGATCCGCGCGGACTTTGCGCTGAAGGAGCTTTTCGTGCTCGTCGCGGTCTATGCGGGCATTCTGATCGTGTCGATGGTCTGCACCTATGTGCAGGCGATCGTGCTGCAGAAGGTGGGACAAAGGATCATCTCCGTCATGCGTGAGGACCTGTTCACGCACATCGAGTCGCTCTCGCATGAGCAGATGAACGCCATGCCGGTCGGCAAGCTCGTCACGCGCGTGACCAACGACACGAACGCGATCTCGCTGATGTTCACATCCCTGCTCGTCAACCTTGTGAAGAACCTGTTTGTGATCGTCGGCGTGTTCGCCGCGATGGTTGCGCTGAACTACGAGCTGACGCTGATGGTATTGTGCTTCGTGCCGTTCATCGTGCTGTTCACGGTGATCTTCCGGAAGTTCGCCCGCCGCGCCTACCGCCGCGTCAAGGACCGCACGACGGACATCAATACGTATCTTTCCGAGAATCTTTCCGGCATCAAGATCACGCAGATCTTCAATCGCGAACACGAAAAGCTGCGCGATTTTACGGAGAAGAGCAACGGGCTCGGCAAGGCAAAGCGCGAACAGATCCTGGTCTTCGGCATCTTCCGCCCGCTCGTGTACATGCTCTATATCAGCTCCGTGCTGTGTCTGTTCTTCCTCGGCGGCAAGGGGTATCTCGACGGCACATCGTTCCTCGGACAGACGCTGGAGGTCGGCACGATCGTCAGCTTCTATATGTACATCAACAAGTTCTATAACCCGATCCAGAACCTCGCCGAGCAGTTCAACTGGCTGCAGTCCGCGTTCGCAAGCGCCGAAAAGGTCTTCACGATCATGGACATCGAACCGAAGCTTCAGGACGCGCCGGACGCGATCGAGCTTAACGAGGTCCGCGGTGAGATCGAATTCCGGCATGTCTGGTTCAGCTATATCCCGGACGAATGGGTGCTGAAGGACGTCTCGTTCCATGTCAATCCGAACGAGACCGTGGCGTTCGTCGGCGCGACCGGCTCCGGCAAGACGACGATCCTGTCGCTGATCTGCCGCAACTACGAGTTCCAGAAGGGCGAGATCCTGATCGACGGCGTCGACATCCGCAGGATCAAAACGGCTTCGCTCAGGAAGCATTTCGGACAGATGCTGCAGGACGTGTTCCTGTTCTCCGGCACGATCCGCAGCAACATCCTTTTAGGGCTTGAAGGCATAGACGACGACGAGATCAGGGAAGCGTGCCGCTACGTCAACGCGGATCATTTCATCGACCGGCTCGAAAACGGGCTCGACGAGGTCGTGCGCGAGCGCGGCAACAACTTCTCGGCGGGACAGCGGCAGCTTCTGAGCTTTGCGCGGACCATCATCCATAAGCCCGCGGTGATGATCCTCGACGAGGCGACCGCGAACATCGACACCGAAACCGAGGTCCTCATTCAGGATTCGCTGGAGAAGATGATGAACATCGGCACCATGCTGATCGTGGCGCACCGGTTGTCGACGATCCAGCACGCGGACAACATCATCGTTCTGCGGCGCGGCGAGATCATCGAGCAGGGCACGCATCAGGCGCTGCTCGCAAAGAAGGGCAGATACTATTCGCTCTACACGCTGCAGTTCGAAAGGGAGCGTCAGCGCCTCGAAGAACAGCAGAAGAACGCATAACAAAGCACACAAAAAACCGCCCGGAAAGGGCGGTTTTGCCGTATGCTGTTTTACATTTCCAGATTCGCCGCGGTGCGCGGGAAGGGCAGTACGTCGCGGATGTTCTGCATGCCCGTGAGGTACATGACCATGCGCTCGAAGCCGAGCCCGAAGCCCGCGTGCTTGACGCCGCCGTACTTCCGTAGATCGAGGAACCACTGGTACTCGCTCATGTCCATGCCGAGCTCCTTGCAGCGCGCGTCGAGCACGTCATAGCGCTCCTCGCGCTGACTGCCGCCGATGATCTCGCCGACGCCCGGAACCAGCAGATCCGCCGCCGCGACGGTCTTGCCGTCGTCGTTCTGGCGCATATAGAAGCTCTTGATCTCCTTCGGGTAGTCGGTCAAAAACACCGGCTTTCCGAAGACCTTCTCGGTGATGTAGCGCTCGTGCTCGCTCTGCAGATCGACGCCCCACTCGACCGGGTACTCAAAGTGCTCGCCGGAGTTTTTGAGGATCTCGATCGCTTCGGTGTAGGAAAGGCGCTTGAACTCGTTGTTCAGCACGTTGTCAAGCCGCGAAAGAAGCCCCTTGTCCACGAACTTGTTGAAGAATTCCATCTCCGCGGGGCAGCGGTCGAGCACCGTCTGAATGATGTACTTGACCATCGCTTCGGCGACGTCCATATCGCCCTCGAGATCGCAGAACGCCATCTCCGGCTCGATCATCCAGAACTCGCTCGCGTGGCGGGCGGTGAAGGAGTATTCCGCGCGGAACGTCGGTCCGAAGGTGTAGATGTCGCGGAACGCCAGCGCGAACGCCTCGCCGTAGAGCTGACCGGAACCACTTAGATGCACGGGCTTTTTGAAAAAGTCCTGCGAATAGTCGACCTTGCCGTCCTCGGTGCGGGGCAGGTTTTCAAGGTCGAGCGTTGTGACCTGGAACATCTCGCCGCGGCCCTCGCAGTCCGCGTTGGTCAAAATCGGCGTGTGCACATACACGAAGCCGCGGTCCTGGAAGAATTCGTGGATCGCCGCCGCAACGACCGAGCGTACGCGGAACGTCGCAAGGAACGTATTGGTGCGCGGACGCAGCGTCTGCATGGTGCGAAGGTACTCCAGCGTGTGGCGCTTTTTCTGCATCGGATAGTCCGGCGGGCATTCGCCCTCGATCACGATCGCGCTTGCGTGGATCTCGAACGGCTGCGGCGCGTCCGGCGTCAGAAGAAGTTCGCCGTCGACGACGATCGCGCAGCCGGTGGTGAGTCCCTTGCCGAGCTTGCGCTCGTCGTTCGGGTACACGATCTGCACGGGGCGGAACGAGGTGCCGTCGTTCAGCTCGATAAAGCCGAACGCCTTGCCTTCGCGCACGGTGCGGACCCAGCCGCACACGGTGATCGCGCCGACGTATTGTTCCGGCGCCTTTTGAATATCCCTGAGCTTCAAATACTGCATATATCTGCCTCCCGAAAGGTCTTTTCCGTATTGTAAAGAGCATTATACCATATTTTCCGTGATTTGCAACGGGATTTTGATCGGGAAAAGCAAGGAATTTGCCGCGCCGGATATCGGATAAAATGCCGATCGATTCTTGACTTTCCCAAGGGGGGTACGTATAATAGTAGAAGATATTGGAAAACGCACGGGGGAAAACGCCGACCTGTCACGACGGCGTCGCCCAGTCCGGATCGGATCCATAATGATTGAGGGGAGGACTTATCATGAAAAAACGGGCATTGGCATTTATCTTTGCGCTGTGCATGTGCCTTGCGCTGCTGCCGTTCGGCATGCAGTCTGCGGACGCGGATGTACACACCGCCCTTACGGGAACGGTGTATTCTGCGCCGACCATCACCAAGCAGCCGACCAACGTGACGGTTGCCGTTGGCAAGACCGCAACGTTCCGTGTAACCGCGAGCGGCGCAAGCGCCTATCAGTGGCAGTACAGCAAGGATAACGGCAAGACGTGGAAGAACTGGAGCGGCATGACGAGCGCGAGCGCCAAGGTCGAGGCAACCGCGAAGAACAACGGCAATCTGTATCGCTGCATCGTGAAGAGCGGCAGCAGCAGCGTCACCTCCAAGAAGGTCCGGCTGACGGTCTCCGGCGTGAAGCCGAGGATCCTGACGCAGCCTTCGGCGCAGAAGGTCGCCGCCGGCAAGTCGGTCACATTCAAGGTCGCTGCGGGCGGAACCGGAAAGAGCTATCAATGGCAGATCTCGAACGACAACGGCGAGACCTGGAAGAATATCAAGGATAAGACGAGCGCAAGCCTGAAGGTCAAGGGCAGCGAAAAGAACAACGGCAGCCTGTACCGTTGCGTTGTGAAGAACTCCGTCGGCAGCACCAAGTCGAAGGGCGCGAGACTGACCGTTTCCGGCGTCAAGCCCGCGATCGTCGCGCAGCCCGCGGCCAAGAAAGCGGCAGTCGGGCTGAAGGCGAAGTTCACGGTGGAAGCGTGCGGCACCGGCATGAAGTACCAGTGGCAGTACAGCGACGACGCAGGCAAGACCTGGGTGAAATGCACCGAGACGGGATACAACAAGGCGACGTTTTCGATCAAGACGACCCGCGCCATGGACGGCAGACTGTATCGCTGCGTGGTGAAGAACGCGCAGGGCAGCGTCAAGACCTCTTCCGCCAAGCTGACCGTTCCGCAGTATTTTGCGATCCTGGTCGGCGAGGAAAACTACAGCGACGGAACGCTGTCCGGCTGCCTGAACGACATGAAGGCAATGGCGGGCATGCTGGGCGGACTTCGCTCCAAGTATAAGATCAAGAAGCTGCCGGACGCGACAAAGAGCGATATCACCAAGGCGATCGCCGCCTATGCCAAGAGCTCGAAGAGCTATGACGTACTGTATTTCTACTATTCCGGACACGGCGCGAACAACTATATGGGCTCATATCAGGGCGCGCTCTGCACGATAGACAAAAACTATATCCGGACGGATGAGCTTGCGACCGCGCTGTCCGCGTTCAAGGGCAAGGTTGTCGTAATGCTGGACAGCTGCTTCTCCGGCGCGTCGATCCATAAGAACGGCGATGCGGCAAACGACGAAGAAGCGCTGGATCAGTTCAATCAGAGCGTGGTCGACGCGTTCACCGGTTACACGTTTACGGACGAATCGGAAGCGGAGTTCTCGGCAACGCAGAAGCTGGGCGAACTGGCGCAGAGCAAGTTCACGGTCCTGACCGCCGCCAGATACGATCAGACGTCGTCGTCGCTCTCCTTTACGAGCGGTCTGTCCTTCGGCGTGTTTACGGCGGGCATTGTGGAAGGCATGGGCTGCGAATATCCGAGCGGATCGTACGTCGAAGGCGGCATGTCGGCGGATACCGATGGCAATTCCAAGGCAACGCTCGAAGAGATCTATAACTACGTTTGCGATTTTGTCGCGTATTGGAGACGGCAATACATTAACCAAACGGGTCAGGACAACATCACGCAGACGACGCAGTACTACGGCAAGCTGAGCACCGTTCTGTTTGCAAGATAAACCGTTTCGGGGGGAATCGGACCGCCGGGGAACAAGTTGTTTCCCGGCGGTTTTTTGCAGAAAGCTTACAGTTTTTTCACGATTGGCGATGGTTTTTTCGGACCCGATGCGCTATAATAAAAATATGGAAGGTTATTTGTATTATTTTTTGGCGATCGCCGTCATGCTGCTTTCGCTGATCGCGCAGGGACGCGTGAGCAGCGTATTCAGAAAGTACGCGCAGGTTCCCGCAAGAAAGGGCGTGACCGGCGCCGGGCTGGCGCAGGAGCTTTTGTACCGGAACGGGCTCAGTCTTCCGGTCGAGCAGGTTTCGGGAAGCCTGACCGACCATTTCGATCCGAAGAATCAGGTCGTGGGGCTGTCCGAGGCGGTTTACGGATCGAGCTCGGTCTCCGCGCTCGCCGTCGCCGCGCACGAGATCGGGCACGTGCTGCAGTACAATGAGGATTACGGTCCCATGCGCTTCCGCAGCGTGATCCTGCCCGCGGCAAACATCGGCAGCCGGCTCGGACCGATCATGGTCATCGGCGGACTGCTGCTTTCGCTGATCGCACAAAACGCCGGCAACATCGGCTATTACATCGCGATCGTCGGCGTGGCGCTGTACGTGATGGTGCTGCTGTTCCAGCTCATCACCCTGCCGGTCGAGTTTAACGCGTCGAAGCGCGGACTCGATATGCTTCTGGACGGCGGGTATCTTGCGGATGACGAACTGCCCGGCGCAAAGAAGATGCTGCGCGCCGCAGCCATGACCTATGTGCTTGCCGCGCTCGGCTCGTTCGTGACCGTGCTGCGGCTCCTGTCGCTCGCGGGACGCGCGCGCAGAAGATAACAACGCATCAAAAAAGAGCCTCCCCGGAGGCTCTTTTTCGTTTACTCGAACTGCTCCGCCGCCTGCTTTAAGAGATCGCGGATCGGAAGGTGCTGCGGGCAGATATCCTCGCATTGACCGCATTCGATGCAGTCGGACGCCTTGCCGCCCTTGCCGGTCAACCAGCCATAGGAGCTGCCGGGCTTATTCGGGAACTTGATCCTGTCGTTGATGCAGCGGAACACGCCGGGGATATTGATGTTCATCGGGCAGCCGTCCGTGCAGTAGCGGCAGCCGGTGCAGGCAACGAGCGGCAGCGCGCGCATCATTCCGCGGACCTCGTCGATCGCCCGGTGCGCCGCTTCGGACAGCGGCTTCGGGTCCTTCATGAAGGTGATGTTCTCCTGCATTTGCTCCACATTGTTCATGCCGGAAAGGATCATCACGACCTGCTCCTGCTCCGCAACAAACCGCAGAGCGATCTCCGCGGGCGAGCCCTCGTTCAGCGCGGAAAGCCTGCTCTGCGCCGCGTCCGGCAGGAACACCAGACCGCCGCCCTTGATCGGCTCCATGACGAGCACCGGCTTATCGTGCTTTTTGCATACGTCCATGCACGCCTGCGACTGCACGTTCGGATCGTCGAGGTCGAGCCAGTTGTACTGGATCTGCACAACCTCGAGCTCCGGATGCTCGGTGAGCACACGGTCCAGAAATTCCGGCGAATCATGGAACGACATGCCGACGTGTTTCACCTTCCCCTGCTTTTTGAGCTCCTGCGCGATCTCGAACGCGTGACAGTCCGTGTACTTTTGATAGTTCCCTTCGAGCACCGAATGGATCAGATAAAAGTCGAAATACTCCACGCCGCACAGGTCCAGCTGCGTCTGAAACAGCGGCAGGATGTCCGCTTCGGTCTCGAAGCAGCTTGAGGTCAGCTTGTTCGTGAGCACATAGCTTTCGCGCGGATAGCGGCTCGTAAGCGCTTCCCTGAGCGCGCGTTCGCTCTTGCCGTCGTAATAGACGTGCGCCGTGTCGAAATAGTTGAATCCCGCCTGAAGGTAGCAGTCCACCATCGCACGGAAATTATCGAGGTCCACCTCGCCGTTCGCGTCCAGCTGCATGCGCATGCATCCGAACGCAAGCTTGCCCTTCAAAAGATCCGAAAACCGTTCCATATCGCACCTCCCGCGCAGTTGTCTGATTATATTGTAACGGGCAGAGCCGCTGCCTGTCAAGGAAAAAACAGGAACCGGAACGCGCCGTGCCGCGTTCACAATTCGGACACACTATCCACGCTCCTTTTCCACCTTATCCACCGATTTATCCACAATCCTTGTATTTACAGGGGGGTTTCGCACCATATGTATGTGGATAATCCGACGTGAAGAACCGCCGCTTGATCCCTTGCGGTATTTCAAACGACGGTCCTTCACGGATTATGAGGTTGGGGCATTCCTGCAAGGAGACGGGGCTTCTCCCGGCAAGGGTATGAAATCGGGCGGACGACCCGTTTTCTCAAAAGATTTTTCGCCCGCGGCTCAAAATGACAGCCGAGGCGGGCTTCATCCGGCTTTCTTGCTCTGCTCCTCCATGAGGAGCTTGTCCGCGACGAGCGCGATGAACTCGCCGTTCGTCGGCTTGTCGTTCTTGCCGTAGATGTTGTAGCCGAAGAGCGCATTGAGGTTTTCGATCTTGCCGCGGGTCCAGGCGACCTCGATCGAGTGGCGGATCGCGCGCTCCACCTTGCTCGCGGAGGTGTTGAACTTCTTCGCGATGCCGGGGTACAGCTCCTTGGTGATGCGGTTGATCAGGCTCTGGTCCTCATAGACCATGCGGATGCCTTCGCGCAGGTAGTGATAGCCCTTGATATGGGCGGGGATGCCGGCGACCAGGAAGATCGCCGTGACCTTTTCGTCAAACGATTTCGGCGCCTGCTGATAGGAAAGCACGCCGCCCTTTGCGCGGTCGTTTTCGAGCGTATCGAGCGCGCGTTTCAGAAGCGTTTCCGGCTCGATCGGCTTTACCATGAAATAGCGCGCGCCCAGCGTGCAGCAGCGGCGCACCATCGTTTCGTTGCGCAGCGCGGAGATGACGATCACTGCCGGCGCCGCCGCGCCGCAGACCGCGGGGATCTGCTCAAGGACCGTCAACCCGTCCGTATTCGGCATGATGAGGTCGAGCGTCATGAGATCGTAATGCTTGTCCTTCAAACGCTCCAGCGCCTCGCGCCCGTCCTGCGCCGTGTCGACCTCGCCGACGCGTTCCTCCGTCAAAAGATAGCCTTTCATCATATCGGTGAAGCGCGTATCGTCGTCCACCAGCAGAATCCGCAGTTTCGTCATGCCGTCCTCCCTTCGCACCATTTTCGGCGCGCGTTCTTGATTACCTGTATTGTACGATACGGCGACGAAAGAATATAGCGTGCGCGCCTCGTTGTTTGTGTCACTTTTTTCACAAACTTTGTCGAAGCGGACCCGGCAACGCAAGCGGCGGCGTTTTTGTCGGAAGGGAGTGTACAAAAAAAAGAGGGTGTTCAGAAACATAGAACTGTTTCCGAACACCCTCTTCGTGAATTCTCGCTTCGCTCCGTGAATTGTCCTTTGGACATGAATTGACGGCAATGCCGTCATGAAGGTCGGTTTTCCGAACGGAAAACCTTCATAAATGACAACAAAGTTGTCAATTCACGGCGAAGTCGATTCATGCCGTCAGGCAATTCATGCAGCCGTGCTGCAATTCATAGGGGATGTTAAGAAATGCAAGACGCTTTCTTAACATCCCCCGATTCAGTTCTTTCGGGTTATTCGATCGTGATGCTGTGCGATTCGGGGAGTTTCGGCTGCTCCGCCTTCGGGAATTCGAGGGTCAGAACGCCGTTCTCGTACTTGCACTTGATCGATTCGGGACGCACATCGCCCACATAGAAGCTGCGGCTCATCGAGCCGACGTAACGCTCGCTGCGGATGATCTTCTTTTCC
Organism: uncultured Clostridia bacterium; assembly: GCA_947168855.1. Lineage (GTDB taxonomy): Bacteria > Bacillota > Clostridia > Christensenellales > CAG-138 > UBA3792. Next base: position 42,660 of record CAMVNO010000004.1, on the reverse strand, counting down.
TTCTTCTCTTCCTTCTCAAGGTTCTTCTCGGCGCGCAGCGTCAGATAGCCTTCCTTGAGGTCCACATGGATGTCTTCCTTCTTAAAGCCCGGCAGATCCACGTTCATCTCATAGCCGTCCTCGGTCTCGTGCACGTCGGTCTTCATCAGGTTCCTCGCATGCTTGCCGTAAAGCTCGCGCTCTTCCGGCCAGGGCGTCATCGTAAAGCTCCTGTCAAACAGGTCGTCAAACCAATTATTACTCCAGATACTGGGCAGCATAGGTCACACTTCCTTTCTTTTTGTCACAATCCCTTGTGCCCTCGGACATCCTCGGGTTCCGTCGTGAAGAACGAATCCCGAATTTCTTCATTTCTTCATTCTTCATTCCTTCATTTCCTTTAGGATGCCCTTCTTTCTTTGTTCAATACCCATTATAGTCAAGGTTTTAGCACTGTCAATAGGAGAGTGCTAAACGTCACAAAGGAAACACAATCGACAAAATTGCATCACAATTCGTGCGAGAAAAGCCCCTTCGCCACTTCGTTTTTCAGGATGACGATCCGGAGAGGGCGTGCGCGGCGCCCTGTCATCCTGAGGCGCATGCGCCGAAGGATCCTCTGGCGGGCGCAATCAACCGGCGGTAGAGCGAAAAAGAATTCGCCTCGCTTGTTTTTTCAAAAAAGCCAGGTATAATAAAGGCATAAGATCGATCTGAACAAAACAGCAAACAAACAACGGTTTAGGAGGATATGACCATGATCGGCATGAACATCAAACAACTGAGACAGGATAAGCATATCAAGCAGGACACCCTGGCGGACGCGATCGGCGTATCCGCACAGGCAGTCAGCAAGTGGGAAACCGGCGCAAGCGATCCGGACATCGCGCTTCTGCCGAAGCTTGCGAACTATTTCGGCGTCAGCATCGACGAGCTCTTTGAGGTGCCGCGCTCGGAAAAGATGGAGCGCATCCAGAACATGATCTGGGACGAGCGCCGGATCAACCCGGAGACCTTCGACCGCACCGTCGCGTATCTCGAAGGCATCCTCAAGGAGGATCCGAAGGACGCGGAAGCGCTTACCATGCTTGCCGAGCTTTATAACCACCGCGCCCACAGCGATCACGAGAACGCGTCCTACTATGCGGAGCGCGCGCTCGACGCCGATCCGGCGGACGAGAGCAACGCATGGGCGGCGTACCTCGAGGCGAACAACGCACCGTGCGGCGACAACTGGTTCGACAACCACTTCTCCGCGATCCGCTTTATCCGCGCGTTCCTCGAAAAGAACCCGGACGACCGCTACGCAAAGATCATCCTTGCGGAAAACCTGCTTGCGGATCACCGACTCGACGAAGCGGAAGCGGCGATCGCGCAGATGAAGAAGGACGACGCGTACCTTAATTACAGCGCAAAGCTGGCATTCCTGAAGGGCGACTGCGAGGAGGCGCTGAAGCTCTGGAAAAAGGCTGCGGCGGACTATCCGAACCGCTGGCAGGCGACCGACGCTTTGGGCGAGGGATACCTTGCGCTGGGCATGTATGAGGAAGCGCTGGACGCGTTCGAGAAGAGCTTCACCATGCAGACCGCCCCGCGCTACACCGACGGGCTGTTCGCAAGAGCGCAGGTGCACGAGGAGATCGGCGACTATGCAGGCGCGATCGAGGACCGCAAGCGCATCATCGATTGCCTTCGCACCGACTACGATTGCACCGACGGCGAGAGCGTCGACGAAAACCTCCGCGAGATCGAGCGGCTCAAAACCCTGATCGCAAAGCGGAAGTAAGGAAATACAGAAGAAGGACCTTCATGCGGTCTTTCAAGAGCGTCAAAGCACGGTCGTTTTCGGAAACGGCTGTGCTTTTTCGCTGCATCCGGATCGGACCCGCGGGCATATGATCATTTCTTGACGCTTCAAAAAGAATATGCTACCATAACGAAAACGACGTGCAAAAGTGAAATTGCAAGGGAGAACGAAGCATGATCGACCGATTGCAAACAGGGAATTTTCTGGCAGAGCTGCGGCGGGAACGCGGTTTAACGCAGGCGGAGCTTGCCGAAAAACTGGCGGTTTCCGGAAAGACCGTGTCCCGATGGGAGACCGGACAAACGCTGCCCGATTACGAACAGATGCAAATGCTCTGCGATCTGTTTTCCGTGCGGATAGAGGAAGTCCTGGCCGCAAAGCGAAGCGAACCGTCAGACGGGCGGCCGATCGTTCCAAACCCGCAGATCGCTGCGCCGCAGCGCCATGTAAAAGGTCTGCTGCGCGCAGGATGGATCGTCGCAGTCTGCGGAATCGTGACAAGCTGCGTGCTTTTTGCCTTGCTGCTGTCAGACCGGTGCAAAAAGCCGACCGCGGCGTCCGTTGCGGAAACGACGCCGGAACCGACGGAAACGACGCCGGAACCGACCGCTTCGGCGACGGCATCGGCGCGTGTATGGAAGGCAAAGTATAAGGCGGCGGATCTGCCCGCGGCACTTGCCGAACGGCGTTTGTCCGACGACGAGCTGATCGCGCTCAAGGACGCGCCGCCATCCGTTCTCAGGGAGCGCATTTCGACGGTTGCCGATATGCTTGCGTGGTTCAACGTAACGGAGCAGGAGATCAGGGATTCCTTTGTGAACAATGAGCCGGGCACGAATCTCTATTCGTATGACCTGCCGCAGATGCAGATCAAGAACCGGTTCTTTGCCGCGGACAACATCGCGACACCCTGCGCGTGGCTGATCCAGGACAATTATCCGGGGCTGTGCGTACTCTATGTAAACGGTAACAACTGCTTCAACATCATGTGCATCGGCGTGCCGTACAGCGGGGGCTGGTTTGTGTTTCAGCCCGCGGCGTTCACCCCGCATGGCAGCTTCCACGGCGTGCTGGAGTGTGTGACGGTCGGCGAGCTTTCCGAGCTGTACCCGATCCTGGACGAATTCAACGCGACGCACAGAGAATACCTGATGCCGATCCACCGGATCGACAACCTCGAGCAGTATGTCGCGTTCTATGAGGACGAAACGGTCAAGCATCTGAGCGAGAGCATGGAAGCGGCCGAAGTCCCGCGATGATCCCGATCTTGTTTTAAAGCCCGCATCCGAAAAGGGGTGCGGGTTTTGTCGTTTTCCGTCCGCGATTTCCCGCGATCCGTCTGCCTTAGGCGGCAGATTCGCACTCTGTGTCCTTTACTTTTCAAGTCGGAATGTTATCATATTTTACAGAAAAAACAGATCGGGACAAGAAAAGCAGTGGACAGAATCAAAATCGGAAGATTTATTGCAGAACAACGAAAAAGAAAGGGGCTGACGCAGGCTCAGCTTGCGGAAACGCTGGATGTATCCAATAAAACGATCTCCCGCTGGGAGCGCGGGATCAATCTGCCCGACTATGATCAGGTGCTTACGTTGAGCAATCTCTTTGAGGTCGACGTCCGGGATTTCATGAAAGGAGACCTTGCGGCTTCGCACAGCGATTCAAAAGCCGGTCAGCCTTCCGAGACCGAATAATACAATTTCCTTTTTACCCGCAGTACGGAAAACTTCAGCCGTACTGCGGGTTTTGTTCTGCCCGATCACCGTTTCGGGCCCTGACGGAAAAATATAAAATGTTTCCAAAAATCGCACTTTGTGTCCTTTACTTTTCAATCGCTTCTTTTATATTGAATATGAGAAACTATGCGAAATCGGGGAGAATGACACAATGGATAAAATCAGGATCGGGCAGTTCATCGCGGCGCATCGGAAACGATTGGGCATGACGCAGACGGAGCTTGCGAGCGTGCTCGGCGTCTCGAACAAGACGGTATCCCGCTGGGAACGCGGACTGCATCTGCCGGATTATGACGAGGTGCTGACCGCAAGCGAGCTGTTCGGCGTCAGCGTGAAGGACTTTCTCACCGGCAACCCGGACGCCGCGTATACGGAACGATCATATTGAACCGATTGGATCAAAAAAGGAGGACATATGCGTAAACGTATTTTTTCTTTGGTACTGAGCATTTTGATGCTGCTTTGTCTCTTTCCGGCAGTTGCCGTTGCTGAGCAGGATGCATGGGGCGTCATCGGAAACATCTGCGGAACGAACTGGGACACGGATTTTCCGATGACGGAGATCGAACCGAACATCTGGAAGTCCGATGAACTGGAGCTGCATGCGGGCGAAATGCTGAAGGTCCGGCTCAACGGCAGCTGGGACATGAACTACGGCATCGACTTCAACTGGGACGGAAACGAACCGGTCATTTGCTGTCAGGGCGGCAGGAATCTGGTCATCCCGGCGGACGGCACGTACGTCGTAACGCTGTCTCTCGGGGAGCCGACGACCATTGCGCTCACCTGCGACGGCGAAACGGTCCTGCCGCAGATCGAGCAGGAAGAACCGGGCAGCGACGTCTGGACCGTGATCGGCTCGATCTTCGGGAGCAATTGGGATACCGATTATCAGATGACCGAGATCGAAGCCGGCGTGTGGCAGGCCGGTCCGTGGACGATGGAAGCGGACTGGGAATTCAGGGTGCGCTGCAACTTCGACTGGGAATGGAACTACGGCGCGGCGGACGACGAAAACTGCGTGATCGAAGAGGACGGCGTCTACCGCATCACGCTGGACCTGAACGTTGAAAACCCGGCGGTAACGTGGGAGCTGACGGACGACGAGCCGGAGGAGCCGGTGGTCGTGCAACCGGACGATCCCGGCGAGGAATATGAGCGCGTGCCGCTGACGGAGGAGAACTTTCCGGACGCGAACTTCCGCGCATGGATTCTGGCGCAGGACGGCTGGACCGAAGCGGAGGACGGCGTCACCTATTTGAGCGGCGGCGCGCGCGAAAACGAGTTTATCGATTGCTCCGGGCAGGGGATTGCGGACCTGACCGGCATTCAGTATTTCCCGAACCTCCGGTATCTGATCGCCGGAGAGCGCTATGAAGAGAACGAAAACGGCGACTGGGTACTTGCCGGATCGAACGCGCTGACGTCGTTCGACCCCGCGCTTGCGCCGAACCTTGTCGAGCTTTCCGTTACGCTTTCCGACGTGACGGAGCTGGACGTTTCGCCGCTGACGAACCTGGAACGCCTGTGGTGCGCCGGCAACGGTATGACGAGCCTGACGCTCGGCGATCTCCCGCATCTTGAATACCTGAACGCGGGCGATTGCGGATGGTATGAGGGCAACGACGAATGGGGATCGAAGAAAAACCGGCTTTCCGAGCTGGATTTGTCCGGCGTGCCGAATCTGAAGGAGCTGAACGTCAACGGCAACCTGCTGACCGCGCTCGATCTGTCCGGCGTGCCGAACCTGAAGGAGCTGAACGTCAACGGCAACCTGCTGACTGCGCTCGATGCGTCCGGTTTTGCGGACCTTAAACGGCTGGAATGCGCCGACAATCCGATCACGTCGCTGACGCTGCCGGATCATAAGGTCTGCGGCTGGCTGGGAATCTGCGAGGTCGAACCCACGGACAACGGAAACGGCACTTATTCGTTCGACCTTTCGACGCTGCTTGATCCGACGGCATATTCGTTTGAATCGATCGACACGTCCGAATGGGACGAGAGCAAGTCACTGAACACGGAAACCGGCGTCGTGACCTTTGCGTATGTGCCGGACTGGGAGCAGTTCTGCGTGAAGGAAACGGTCGTGTTCGAGGGCGAGGACTGGCAATCTACGGAGGATCTTTGGCTGAACATCGACTTTGTCGGCGGCGATCCGTACAACCCCGACGATCCGCAGGACCCGGACGATCCCGACTATCCGTACGTTTCGGACGAGGGGATCGATCCCTCCACCGAGTACAACTCCGGCGGCGAGGACGGAACGGTGCCGGATCAGTGGCCGACTGCGCCCGCGTATGACGGATCGCTTGACGGGATCCCGATCGACGAGGAGCACTTCCCGGATGCAAACTTCCGCGAATGGATCCTGAGAAAGCTCGACCATGAGACCGTCACGGACGGGGAGACCGGGGAGGAAACGTATCTGCTGACCGGCGAACAGCGCTGGAACGTGACGGTGATCGACTGCCGCGGACGGCATATCCAAAGCCTTGCGGGCATTGAATACTTCCCGAATCTTGAATGGCTGTACTGCGGACGCGTGCTGACCGAGTATGTGCCGGAATACGCGTTCTTCCTCTACGCCTCGAACCCGATCGAGACGCTCGATCTTTCCGGCAATCCGAAGCTCACGCGGCTGTACGCGAGCTACTGCAGGCTGACCGCGATCGACCTTTCGCTTAACCCGGAGCTGACGCATCTCAGCCTGTTCCATAACGCGCTGACGGCGCTCGATCTGTCGAACAACAACAAGATCGAAGAGCTGAGCTTCGAGGTCAACGACATTGCGTCGTTTACGGCGCCGGAGATGCCGAATCTTCGCATCCTGCGCTGCGGCTTTACAAGACTCGTCGAGGTCGACCTTTCCGGTCGTTCCGAAATGACGTCGGTTCGCTGTCACAACATCGATACGCTCGAAACGCTGAACATCAACGGCTGCACGAGCCTGGATCCGACGGAATGCGAGATCCACGACAACTACGCGCTGCGCGAGCTCCGCTGCCGGAACTGCGGACTTTCGGAAATCCCCAACAATATCCCGAATCTGGAGATTTTAGACTGCGGCGGAAATGAGCAGTTCACGTCGCTGGACCTGTCGGATCTCCGCGAACTCAAGGAGCTGTACTGCGACAACTGCAGCCTGTACCGGCTCAATCTGTCACTGAACCGCAATATCACGATCCTGAACTGTTCCTATAATCATCTCAAGGAACTGAATTTCATACTGGTTCCAGGAACCCAGGAATACGGCGGAGAGTTCTACGGACAGGGTCAGACCGCGGTCTGCGCAGCGGGGATGGAGCCTGACGGCGACGGCTTCACATTCGATATGCACAATCTTGTATCGGCGGAGAATCTTGACCGCATTCTCTCCGTCAGCGGCGCGTCCTCGTTCGATCCGCAGACGGGCATTGCGACGTTTGCGGAGGCGGCGGACACGATCAGCTATGCGTTCAACGCGTCGGATGATCAAGGGGTGACGCTTTCGATGCCCGTCACGGTCACGCTGAATGTCGAGATGCCCCCGCTGCCGGACGGCGCGATCCTGATCGATAGGGAACACTTCCCGGACGACAATTTCCGGAACTGGATCCTGAAATCGTTGACGCCGTACTATACGGAGGACGAATTCGGCAGACAGTATCTGACCGAGACACGATACGACGCGTACTATTTCGATCTGACCGGTATGGAGATCGCTTCGATCGAAGGACTTGAATACTTCCCGAACGCATTCGGACTGTTTCTGGGCGACGGGTACCGGCAGGACGAAGACGGCGACTGGGTATGGCACAGCAATTATCTGACCGAGGTGGATCTGAGTCAAAATCCGAACCTTGCCGAGGTGCATCTGAACAACAATCGGCTGACCTCGCTCGACGTTTCCGGACTTTCGCGCCTGCAGTGGCTGAACTGCAGAAACAACCGGCTTAATGTGATCGACGTCTCGCAAAACGCCAACCTTGCGGTGCTGTGGTGCGGCGGAAACAATGCAACCGTGCTGACGCTGCCCGGCGTGCATGTGTACCCGCTTCTTCGCGCACAGAGCAATCAGCTTGCGCGCATCGAGTGCGAGGACAATCAGATCGAATCGCTCGACCTCGCGGGACTTGCGGCGCTGAAGGAGCTGAACTGCGAGCACAACCAGATCGCGGCGCTGGACCTTGCCGGCAATACAAACTTCGGACTTCTGGACTGCGACGAAAACGTCGACGTCACGCTGCCGGAGGGCATGGCGTTCTGCGCCGAGATGACGATCAACGACGATGAAAAGACCTACCGCTGCACATCGCTTGCCGCGGCGATCGATAAGATCACCGGGCGTGACGGCGTCACGAGCGCCGATGAGGTGCAAAGCGCAACGATCACGCTCTTTGACGATCAGGAGGGTCCGGCGCTGGTGTTCGATCCGAATCAGCGTAAGACCGTCGTCATCGACCTCGGCGGACACACCTACGCGGCGTGGGAAAAACCCGTGCTCGTCGCGTATGAAAACGACGTTACGGTGAAAAACGGCGAGATCGTCTTCAAGCCGACGCCGACGTTTACGACGCAGTCGCTGATCCTGTCGGGACAGATCGGTCTGAGCTTCAATATGGACCTGCCGGACATCGAGGGCGTCAACTGGGAGAACAGCTATATGACGTTCACGATCCCGCACGGGACCTGCACCGAACGCGCGGACTATACGGATTCGCAAATGAGAAGCAGCGGAACAAAGCCGTTCGTGTGCTATGTCGCGACGATTCAGATGGCGGAGCCGATCACGGCGACGTTCCATTGGACGGAGGGCGAGGAAGAAAAGACGGTCGAAAAGACCTACGCGATCAAGGACTACTTCCTTTCATATGATGAGAACAAGGATTTGTTTGACCCAAATACGCAGAAGCTGATCGAATCGACGGCGGACTACGGTCACTATGTGCAGGCATACCTTGCCGATGTAAAGGGCTGGGCGCTCGGCGAGAACGGCGCTTATTACGAGATGGACAAGTTCTACACCGAAGCGTACAATTACAACGATACGGAGACCGGGCTCAACGAATACGGATTCACATGCGTGAACGACGGCGCGGATATTACAAAGCTGTCGTTTGCGACCGTGCTGGACAGCGCAACGACGATCCGTCTGCCGATCACGCCGACGAGCGGCTACACCGGCACGTTTGCGGCGGAGGCGGATCAGGGCAAGGAAGCAACGGTGAGCAAGTCCGGAAACCGGTATATCGTCGAGATCCCGAACCTTGCGGCGCATGAGCTTTCAAAGGTTTACACGATCACGGTCACGACGGAAGGCGGCACGGCGACGATCACGACGTCCGCGCTGTCCTACATGAAGCTGCTGTTCAATGCAAACGAAACGGCGCCTGTGCGCAACGCGGCGTCGGCGATGCTCGGCTATGCGTCCGCGGCGTACAGTTATTTAAACGCGGATTAACGCATGAACAAACACAGGGGCGAAGCCATTTGGCTTCGCCTCTTTTAATCAATCCGTCCAAAAACGAAGCGGCTGTTAAGATTGTCCGAAACATGTCATCCTGAGGAGCCTTGGCGACGAAGGATCTTTTGAAAAACGCAGATACGATCTATGCTTTTGATAAGATTCTTCGCCTGCGGCTCAGAATGACAGGGCTTTCTTAACAGCTCCTTTCCGTCAGTCGAACAGCTGTCCCGGCAGCTTCAGCTTCTCCTTTTTCGGGAAGGTCGCGTCGAACAGTTCCGCATCGTCCGGGTCCACGTAATAGCCCGCGGGCGTCTGATACACGCCGGTGACGTCCGAAAGCGCGCCCGGGATCAGCTCTTTGCAGAGGAAGAACGAATCGTCCTCGCCCGCTTCGAGGTCGTGGTAGCGGATGCCGAAGTTTCGCGCGTAATCGAAGCCGCTCTTGCCGTAAAAGCCGATATTGCCCTCGAACAGCACGGCGCAAAAGCCCATCTCCCTTGCCTTTTCGAGCGAATAATCGAGCAGCTTCTTGCCGTAGCCCTGCCGCTTGAGCGCAGGCGTAATGCCGATCGGTCCCATCGTGAGGACCTCGACGCGCCTTCCGTCGTCGGCGTCGATGTGCGTCTTCACGAATATGTTCTGTCCGATCAGTTCGCCGTTCCGCTCCATGACAAAATCGAGCTCTTTGACGAACGCCGGATCGTCGCGCAGGACGTGGAGCACGTAATGCTCGAGACAGCCCGGGCGGTACACGTTCCAGAACGCTTCGCGCACGAGGTTCTCGACCGCGCGGAAGTCCCGTTCGGTTTCATTGCGGATGATCAGGTCCATAAGATCCCTCCTTGTTTGTTCTTCCTTTTCAGATTACCCGGCTCCTGTCATTCTGAGGAGCCGCGGCGTCGCGCAACGGTACCCTTGTAATGAAGTGCAGCGGAGCGGACGGCGACGAAGAATCTTTATGATGCTTCGCAAGATCCTTCGCTTCGCAAGATCCTTCGCTTCGCTCAGGATGACATAAGAACCATGCGAGGCGGAAGATCCTGCCATCCGCTTATTTCAGCCCGAAGAACGCGCAGATCTTTGCGATCGCGAAATCCATCTTCTCGGGCGACTGGAAGCGGTGGTCGGCGTTTTCGACCGGCTCGAAGTCGATCACGTTGTTCTCCGCAAACGCCTTGACCGCGTCGAACGGGACGATCTCGTCCTTCGTGCCGTGCACGATGAAAAGCTCGTCCGCGTACGGAAGAAAATCCCGATGCTGTAGGTCCGCTTCTTTGACACTGTCCAGAAACACCTTGTCGATCTCGACCTTGCGGTCGAACCCGACGGGCACGGGCTTGCCCTTTCTGATCCGTTCGAGATCGGTCTCCGTCATGATCGCCTTTGTAAACACGTCGTACAGCACGACGGCGGGACAGCGCAGCGCGATCTTCTCGAACGGATCGCCGTGCTCGGAGAGGTACTTCAAAAAGAGATACGCGCCGAAACTTGTCGCGTGACCGAACAGCACAGCGGCGGGATAACGCGCTTTGATCCACGAAAGCACCGCGGACAGGTACGCGTCGCAGTCCGAAAGCCGCAGCGTTTTCCGGGCGTCGTCGCCGTGGCACGGCCAGTTGAAGGTCAGAACGGCGGCGCCGCGGTTCTTGTCGAGCAGGTGCTTTGCAAGGCGCGCCGCCGATTTGTTGTCCTTGTCGCTGCCGAAGCCGTGCCCGCACAGAACGAGCGTTTTGACGTCGTTCGGATCCTTTGCATAGAGCTTGCAGCGAATGCTGAAGCCCGCGTCGTTGATGTTGAAGTATTTTTCCATAAGATCCCCTTTGCATATAAATCCCCGGACGGATATCCGACCGGGAAGGAAGTGATTTCGATTGCGGAACGCTGTCAGTCGCCCTGATGCACGACGATCTGAGGGAACGGAATCTCAACGCCCTTTTCGGCAAACAGGACGCGGAGATCGCGCGCAAGACGGCGTTTGCCGGCAAAGAAATTCTCCTCTTTGACGGAAACGCAGAACCGCAGCGTCATGCCGCTGTCGCCGAGATCTTCGACGCCCATGTATTGCGGCACAGAAAGATACAGCCCGCGGTTCTCCTCATACATCCGCACAAGCTCGGACGGGAGCATCGTCTCGATCGCCTTGAGATCGGTCTCGTACGCGACGTCGACGTCGACGATCGCCAGCGACGAGTTGCGGGAACGGTTCTGGAGATTTCGGATGTCGGAGTTGTTGACGATCTTCAGATTGCCGCCCGTGTCCTCAATGACCGTGGTGCGCACGCCGATGCTGCGGACGACGCCGCGGAAATCGTCGAGCACGATGATGTCGCCGATGCCGTACTGTCCCTCAAAAATGATGAAGAAGCCGGTGATGATATCCTCAATCAGGCTTTGCGCACCGAAGCCGAGCGCGAGACCGACAATCCCGACGCCTGCGAACACCGCAGTCATGTTAACGCCGAGAATCCCAAGCCCCCAGATGATTCCGACGATTACGGCGATATACTTCAGAATCCCGCGAAACAGCGTTGCGATGGAAGCGGCGCGGTTGTTCCGCTTGGCGAACAGACCGAGAATCCAGCGCAGAATGATATAAACGAGCCATATGATGCAGACCGCAAGGAGAACGTTCAGAAGCCGCGTTGCCGAGACCTTGAAGTCACCGTTAATCAGGAAATGCTCTTTTGTGATTTCCTGCATTTCCTTGGCGGCATTTGAATTGAGGATCCATTGCGGGTTCAGCAAAAGGACGATGAGGACGATCGCGACGATCGCGCCGATCAATGTTCCGATGCCCCTGCGGTTCTTTTTCTTAGTCGACGTTGAATGTTTCATTGGAATTGCCCTCCCAATCGTTATAATACAAGGAAAAATCAAACCGATACTGTCCCGGCATGAGCGTATCTGTCATGCTGAAGACCATGCGAACGACGTCCCCGTTCCACGACATATCCGGCGTCGACAGCGGGACGTATTCCGTATTGTCGTCGTCGATCACGCGGACCATGTTGTAATATGCGTCGCCCAGATCAATCTGCGATATGTTGACCATGCCGCTGTCCACCTTGAACTCGACGGTCAGCGTCTGCGACCCGGCGGGACCGCTGACGGACGCGGACTTCGGTGTGACGAAGGTCCCGGCATAAACGAACATTTCTGGCGATTCGAGTGTTTCGGAGATTCCGTCCGGATAGGTGTAATTGATCACGATCTTGACCTTCGCCGTCTTGCCGGGCGCTCCGCCGCGGTTGAGGGTATAATCAAATTCGTCGTACATCCATGTGTCGTCGCCGGTATCGACGTAGGTCGTCGACAGTCCCGTGGAAGCAAAGCTGCCGCTTTCGTTGCTGTAAAGCGTTGCGGTTGCCGTTCCGCCCTTGAGCTCGTTCAGATCCATCTGGAAGCCGATGCGGAATTCGCCGCTCGTCGGGAAGTCGTCCATCCACGGCACAGCATACCACTCCACGATCTCCGGGTTGCTATGCGGAACGGGCGTCGGCGTGGGCGTGGGTGTCGGCGTGGGCGTGGGTGTCGGCGTCGGCGTGGGCGTGGGTGTCGGTGTGGGCGTCGGTGTCGGCGTCGGTTTGGGCGTCGGTTTGGGCGTCGGTTTGCGCGTCGGTGTGGGCGTCGGTTTGCGCGTCGGTTTGGGCGACGGCGTTGGGGTGGGCGCGTCGGTCGGCGCTTCGGAAGGCGCATCGGTCGGCGCATCGGAAGGCGCTTCGGTCGGCGCATCGGAAGGCGCTTCGGTCGGCGCATCGGTCGGCGGTTCGGTCGGCGCTTCGGAAGGCGTCGGGGAGAACGTCAGCTTCGGCGACGGAGATGGCGTTTTCGCGGCCTCTGCCACGGCGGACGGAGGGTCGGACGGCGCGGGCGTCGTTGCGAGCGGAGCGAAATAAGACGACAAAAGGGCGCCGCCTGCCACAGCAGCCGCGATAAACGGCGCTGCTGTTCCGAACAGCCCCTTTTTGTGTTTTACGCCCCGAACAGGCTCGTGCATCGGCGCAAACTCCGGTGCGCGATTGTCAACTTCCTGCATAGCACCCTCTCATAACGGCCTAAATATAATATATCATTGCGGAAGGGACGCTGTCAATCCTTTTACGGATGTGTTTTCGGGATAACAAAACTGCCGCATTGCTGCGGCAGTCTGCGGATCGTGTCTCAGCCGACCACGAGGTTGATGATGTTTTTGACGACGATCGTCTTGCGGATCGTCTTGCCTTCCGTAAAAGGCCTGACGTCGTCGAGCGCCAGCGCGGCTTCGACGATCGCGGCGTTTTCCATGCCGACCGGGAGCTTGACCCGCGCGCGGATCTTGCCGTTGACCTGCACGCCGTATTCGATCGTGTTTTCCACGAGCGCGTCCGGATCGTACTGGGGCCATGCGGCGTGGTGCAGCGGCGCAAAGCCGAGCTTTTCATTGAGCTCCTCACTGATGTGCGGCGCAACCGGATACAGCAGCAAAAGCAGCGCGCGGAACTCGTCCTTTGTGAGCGTGCCCCTGGCGTAGAAATCGTTGACGAGCGACATCATCGCGGCGATCGCGGTGTTGAATTTCATGCGCTCGTAGTCTTCGCCCACCTTCTTGATGCAGGCGTTGACCTTCGTACGCAGCTCGTCGTCGGTCCAGCCCTCGCCCTTTACCATATCCTGCATGCGCCAGATACGGTCGAGGAAGCGCTTGCAGCCGTTGGCGGACTCCTCGCTCCACGGCGTTGCCGCCATGTAGTCGCCCATGAACATGACGTAGACGCGCAGCGTGTCCGCGCCGAGGCGTTCGATGACGTTGATCGGGTCGACCACGTTGCCCTTCGACTTGCTCATCTTGTCGCCATCGGGTCCGAGGATCAGTCCCTGATAGGTGCGCTTTGCGTACGGCTCGGGCGTGTTGACCTCGCCGATGTCATACAGGAAGTGATGCCAGAAGCGCGAATACAGCAAATGCCGCGTGACGTGCTCCATGCCGCCGTTGTACCAGTCGACCGGCATCCAGTATTTCATCTCCTCCGGATCGCAGAAGACCTTGTCGTTTTTGGGATCAATGAAGCGGAGATAGTACCAGGAAGATCCTGCCCACTGCGGCATGGTGTCGGTCTCGCGTTTTGCGGGTCCGCCGCACTGCGGGCAGGTGCAGTTCACAAACGATTCGATCCTGGCAAGCGGGCTCTGTCCGTCGGTGCCCGGCGCAAAGTTCTCGACGTCCGGAAGGCGGAGCGGCAGCTCCTCGTACGGCACGCCCACCGTGCCGCACTTTTCGCAGTGAATGAGCGGGATCGGCTCGCCCCAGTAGCGCTGACGGTTGAACGCCCAGTCCTTCATCTTGTACTGGATGCCCTTTCTGCCGAGCTTGTGCGCACCGAGGTAGTCGAGCATCGCTGCGATCGAGTCCTTTTTGTTGTCGTACGCGTTCAGGAAATCGGAATTGATCATCCTGCCGTCGCCGGTGTACGCTTCCTTTTCGATGTCGCCGCCTTCGATGACCGGAATGATCTCGACGCCGAATTTATGCGCAAACTCCCAGTCGCGCTGATCGTGCGCCGGGACCGCCATGATCGCGCCGGTGCCGTAGCCCATCATGACGTAGTCCGCGATGAACACCGGGATCTCTCTGCCGCTCACCGGATTGATCGCCGTAAAGCCAGAAAGCTTCACGCCGGTCTTTTCTTTACTGAGCTGCGTGCGCTCGAACTCGGTCTTCTTCGCGCAAGCCGCGCGGTACGCCTCGACCTCGTCCCAGTTTTTGATGCGGTCCTTGTACTTGTCGAGCATCGGATGCTCGGGCGCGACGACCATGAACGTGACGCCGAACAGCGTGTCGCAGCGGGTCGTGTAGATCTCGAGCGCTTCGGGCACGTCCTTGACTTGGAAATTCACGAACGCGCCGACGGATTTGCCGATCCAGTCGATTTCCTGCTGCTTGATCGAGTCGGGATAATCAACGTCCCTGAGCCCTTCCAGAAGCTTATCGGCGTACGCCGTGATCTTCAGGTACCAGACGTCTTTACTGAGCTGTACGACGTCGCTGTGGCATACGTCGCACTTGCCGCCCTGCGAATCCTCGTTCGAAAGGACAACCTTGCAGTTCGGGCAGTAGTTGACCAGCGTCTTTGCGCGGAACACCAGTCCGTGGTCGAACAGCTTCCGGAAGATCCACTGCGTCCACTTGTAGTAGTCGGGCAGGGACGTGGCGATCTCGCGCGTCCAGTCGAACGAATAGCCGACGCGCTTCATCTGATCCTTGAAATGCTCGATGTTCGCGGTCGTGATGTCGTGCGGGTGCGTGTTGGTCTTGATCGCGTAGTTCTCGGCGGGCAGACCGAACGAGTCGAAGCCCATCGGGAACAGCACGTTATAGCCCTGCATGCGGCGCTTTCTGGAAAGCACCTCAAGGCTCGTATACGCCTTGATGTGCCCGACGTGCATGCCTGCGCCGGACGGGTACGGAAACTCCACGAGCGCGTAGAATTTCGGTTTTGTATGATCCTTTTCCGCCTCAAAGCAGCGGTGCGCGTCCCAGTACGCCTGCCACTTTTTTTCAACGGCGTTGAAATCGTAAAAATCTGCCATGAAATGCTCCTTTCACCGGTTGCCCGATAGATATAATAGGATATAACTTTTCCATGGCGTTTGTCAACTGCTTTCCGCAAAATCGCCTTCGGATCAGATTGCATGCCGCGCAAGCGCAATGCACGGCGCGTAGTACGTTGTAACATCCACATTTTGAATTGAGTGTCCGCGAAGGATCATAAAGATTCTTCGTCACTACGTTCCTCAGAATGACAGGTTTTGGATGTTGTACTGTTGCAGGGGAGGTCGACCCCGACCTCCCGCATGCAAAAGCGGAACGGGAAAATGGTATCTTCCCCTACGGCAAATATCCCTCTGTGTTATTCTTCAAATTCTTTTCCGTTGATGAGATAATCGATTGAGACGTGAAAATATACCGACATGCGGTTCAATAACTCGAACGACGGCTCCCGTTTTCCGGTCTCATAGTAGGACAGCGCCTCCCGCGTGATATGCAGGTCTAAAGCCACCTTTTGCTGGCTTAATCCGCGCCGTTTCCGTATGTCCCGTAATCCCTTCATATTGACAGAATTGTAACATTTTGTTATATTATAAACGTAACAATGTGTTACGATACATTTGATTTTTGTTGTTTGGGAGGATGATTATGAAAAAACTGCTGTCCCTGCTCCTTGCGCTGTTGATGTGCATGGCGCTGCTGCCGTCCGTCATGGCGGAGGAAGCGACCGATTCGGAACAGCCGTCGGAAGAAACGGAGGAGATCGTTGCCGTATCTGAAGAAGAACCGACCGAGCCCTCAGAGATCGATCGTGCAGAGATTGAGACGGTCGAGACTGTTGGAGATACAGATGATGAACAAGACGGTCTAGTGGGAATTGATTCAATTGAAAAAGCCGAGAATTCTACTAAGGGTATGACCACAGTTTCTCAAAAAACTGTGGAAGAACGCATCAAAAAACTGCAAAATGCTCTTAATAATCAGTATTTTACAACTACACAGGCACACTGTGGCTGTTCAGATAGTGCGTGTGATAAATGTAAGATGATAAATGTTATTCAAACTGAATGGTTTAGAGAAAAAGCATCTCAATATGGTCTACTTATTCCTTCAAACATAAGCAGTTGGTCAGCATATCACTGGTATTATGATAAAAAACTATATGGAGGATACACTTGCGCGGGATTTGCTAACTATGCGGGATGGTTCATTTTCGCAAATGCTGCGAATGATACAGTAGACTATGATCAACTTGTAAAAGGTAGTTTTAACCATGATACAATGCAGATGGCTAAAGTTGGGGACATAATTAGGCTAGGAAAGATTGTGGATGGTGTTAGCAAGTTTCATTCTGCTGTGGTTATACAGGTAAATCAGGATACTGTAGAGGTTATCGATTGCAATTGGACAGCTAGGAAAGTAACAACACATACAATCTCATACAGTAGCTATACCTATGTCACAATTAGCCGAGCAAAGAATTATGTCGCATCTCCAGAAGATGAATACCTTGCCCAGTGCACAGTATCCCCCACGTACGGCACGGTCAAGACTACTGCTTCAACTACGTTGAAATCTTTACCGTGTTCGAAGTCAACGTCTTCGTATTCCACAGATATCGCAACGCTATCAACAGGAACAACGATTGACGCCATTGCACTCTATAAGAACACGGCAGGCAATTATTGGTATAAAACGACGTATAACGGCCAAGAATGCTATTTATATTCCGGCAATACTTCATGGAACGGTTGGAAAGGATCGGATATTACGCTTTCCGGCGCGACCAACCCTTCTCAAATATCACAGGGAAACGCTTTCAGCATCAAGGGAACCGTATCCAGCACCTACAATACAATGACGGCTTTGTATGCGTATTGTTATCCCGGTTCCGCAACAAGCGGTACACCTTCGATCTCGAGCTCGCATACGGGATTATCGACAAAGTCTTACAGCCTCAAGAGCTCTACTTTGGATAATAATCTTAAGTTCAATAATCTTTCGGCAGGGAGCTATACGTACGCATTAAAAGCAAAGTGCCTGTATTATTACTCCAACGACGGAAGCAATCTTTCGTCTGCCACGAGTTCTGAATATTTGTTCCACTCAAACTCGTTTACGGTCACCTCAAGCTCCTCTGCAACGGTAACAGTAACCTTCAACGCCAACGGCGGTTCCGTTTCTACAAGCAGCAAAACGGTTACCGTCGGCGGCACCTACGGCGATCTTCCGACGCCGACGCGCACGGGCTATACGTTTGTCGGATGGTATACCGCTGCGAGCGGCGGCTCAAAAGTCACGTCCTCAACGACGGTCTCAACCGCGTCGAATCATACGCTGTATGCGCATTGGAGCGCAAAGAGCTATACCGTAACCTTCAACGCCAACGGCGGCAGCGTATCGCAGGGCAGCAAGACGGTTTATTACGGCAGCACGTACGACGATCTTCCGACGCCGACGCGCACGGGCTATACGTTTGTCGGATGGTATACCGCTGCGAGCGGCGGCTCAAAAGTCACGTCCTCAACGACGGTCTCAACCGCGTCGAATCATACGCTGTATGCGCATTGGAGCGCAAAGAGCTATACCGTAACCTTCAACGCCAACGGCGGCAGCGTATCGCAGGGCAGCAAGACGGTTTATTACGGCAGCACGTACGACGATCTTCCGACGCCGACGCGCGCCGGCTATAGCTTTACGGGATGGTATACTGACCCGGACGCGGGCAATTATGTTTCAGAATCGACGATTGTAAGCAATCCGAACGATCATGCGCTGTACGCGCATTGGTACGCGAACTGGTATAATATCACATATGATCCGAACGGCGGAAGGATCGCAAACTACAACGGCGATACAGTTACGGTGGAAAGACAATACGGGACCTTATATCGTCTCGATGGCGTGCTTCCTACGGCGGTGCGGGACGGCTACTTGTTTATCGGATGGTTTACTGCGATTAACGGCGGATCCCAAATCACGGAGGATTCCCTTGTAGAGATTGCGTCGGACCATACGCTGTATGCGCATTGGAAAGCGGTTCTCAGCATCAACGGCACGATCGAATGGAACGCGGAGGATGTGCAGTTTAAGGACGGCACGGCGTATGTGATTGCGGACGGTGCGGCAAAGACGCCGCGGTTCACGGTCAAGAACAGTGCGGACGGCAGCGTCATCAATCCGGCGAATTACGATTATGAATACAAAGACAACATCAATGTAGGCATCGCCTATGTGACCGTGACGTTCAAGGGCGAATATGCCGGAACGTGCAGCAAATTCTTCGAGATATGGTCTCCGACGGAGATCAAGACGCAGCCGAAGGCGCAGACAGTCGCAAACGGCAAGACGGCGAAATTCACCGTTGCCGCGCTCGGAGAGGGCGTTGAATACCAGTGGTATTATTCGACGAACAACGGCGCGTCGTGGAAGGAATGGAGCGACAAAACGAGCGCGAGCGTGAGCGTTACGGGCAGCGCCAAGACCAACGGCAACCTGTACCGATGCGAGATCACAAAGGGCGATTACAGCAGCATGTCGGACAGCGCGAAGCTGACGGTCTCCGGCGTGAAGCCGCGGATCACGGCGCAGCCGAAGAAGACGACGGTCGCGGTCGGCGAGACGGCAACGTTCAAGGTGGTCGCCGCGGGCACCGGACTCAAGTACCAGTGGTATTACTCGAAGGACAACGGCGCGAAATGGGTCAAATGGAGCGGCAAGACAAAGGCGAGCGTCAAGGTAACGGCAAGCGCTAAGAACAACGGCACGATGTACCGCTGCGTGGTCAAAAACACCAAGGGCAGCGTCACGTCAAGCGCCGTGAAGATGACGGTTTCCGGCGTGAAGCCGAGGATCCTGACCCAGCCGAAGGCGGTAACCGTCAAGAGCGGCAAGACGGTCAAGTTCACAGTCGTCGCGGCGGGCGTGGGACTCAAGTACCAGTGGCAGTACTCGAAGAACGACGGCAAGACGTGGACGGACCTGAGCGACAAGACGAGCGCAACGCTGTCTCTGAAGGCTGCGAAGAAGAACAACGGCTGGCAGTATCGCTGCGTTGTGAAGAACGACATCGGCAGCGTCAACAGCAAGGCCGTGAAACTTACGGTCAAGTAACATCACAGGCGAGAATTCATGGGGGCTGTTCAGCTTTTGAACAGCCCCTTTTGACAAGCCGCAGAAGATATGATAAACTGGCAATTCAGAAAGGAGTGTTCCTATGATCGGTACATATTTATTCCGCATCGGCAGCTTCGGCGTGCCGGCGATGGGCTTTTGCGTGCTCGTCGGCGCGATCCTTGCCGTGCTGTTAAGCTGGTTTTTGCGCAAGCGTTCCGCGCTCGACTGGAACGGCGAATTCGTCGACGCGATCATTTCGGCGGTGCTTCTGGGCTTTGTCGGGATGAAGATCCTCTACTGGATCGTTACGCCGGGCGTGTTTAAGGATGCGTTTTCAAACGGCTTCTTCAAGGGGCTTCTGGAGCTTCTGATGTCGGGCATGGTCTTCTACGGCGGACTGATCGGCGGGCTTTTGGGCATCGTTCTCGTTGCGCGGAAGAAGAAAAAGAATTTCTTCGAATTCACGGACCTCATGGCGCCGTGCTTCTGCGTGGCGCATGCGTTCGGGCGGATCGGCTGTCTGCTGGTCGGCTGCTGCTACGGCGTTGCGACCGGCGAAACGACGCAGTTCGGGCTGTGCACCTACAACGGCGTCTGCGCGGTGAAATACCTCGACGGCACCATGCGCCTGCCTGCGCCGCTTCTGGAAACGATCTTCCTGCTGCTTCTGTGCGTTGTGCTCGTGCTCATCTTCCGCAAGGAAAAGCACCTCGGCACCGTGACCGGCTGGTATCTCATCCTGTACGCGATCTGGCGGTTTGTCATCGAGATGTTCCGCGGCGACGCGGCGCGCGGCAAGTACGGACCGCTCTACACCTCGCAATGGATCAGCATTGCCATCCTGATCGCGGGCGTCGTGATTCTGATCCTTTCGCGCCGCTGGAAAAAGGGCGAGCCCTTTAAGGTGTTTCACGAAGACGATCTGACCGTGCCGGAGCCGGAAGAATGCGCGGAAGCGGAAGAGAAAGCCGAAGAATGCGCGGAAGCGGCGGAGAAACCCGAAGACGCGGCGGAGGAAGCGTCCGGCGAAGAAAAATAACAAAACAAAGAAAAGAAAGGGAGAAACGATGATTGCATATCGGGAGCTTGCGGCGGCGGAACTTGAGAACGTGAAGAACCTTTATGCGGAAAACGGCTGGACCGCGTATCTGACCGACGATGAACGGCTGTCCCGCGCGTGGGAACATTCGCTGTATACGCGCGGCGCGTTTGACGGGGAGGCGCTGATCGGTTTCGTGCGCTGCGTCGGCGACGGCGCGCACACGGTGCTGGTACAGGACCTGCTTGTTTCGGAAGCGTACCGCGGCAGGGGCGTCGGCAAAGCGCTGATGCAGGCGGTGTTCGACCGGTTTGCCGGCGTGCGGCAGGTGTTTGTCGTGACGGACGACGGATCGGAGGCGTTTGGTTTTTATCGCGCCTGCGGGATGAAGCCGTTTGCGGACGGCGGACTTGCGGCGCTGTATCGCTGAATAGCAGAAACAGGCGGCGGATCGCTTGATCCACCGCTTTTGCGTTCATGGAGTTCAGCCCAGCCGCACATATTTTGCGGGGTCCTTCACTGCGCCGTCGACGGTGATCGCAAAGTGCAGATGCGGCGGCAGCGCGCATTCGGAGATGGCGCTTGTGCCGACGGTGCCGAGCACGTCGCCGGCGTTCAGACGGTCGCCGACCTTGACGCGGATATCCTCGCCGAGATTTGCGTAGAGCGTGGTTCTGCCGTTTGCGTGGCTGACGGTGACGGTATAACCCAGCGCGTCGTCCTGATGGACGCGTTCGACCGTGCCGGCAAACACGCACTTGACCGGCGTGCCCGCGTCGGCTTTGATGTCCACGGCGGCGTGCGTCGTCCATTGATCGAGCGTCACCGAGTACAGGAGCTTGTCGACCGCGTAGCCGAAGATGATTTCGCCCTCAACGGGCGGCGCCGCTTTACTCGGCGCGCTCGCGGGCTTTTTCGTGGGCTCCGGCGTTGCGGTGGGCAGCGGAATCGGCGTCGGCGTCGTTAAGGGCGTCGG
The DNA here is from genome assembly GCA_947168855.1 of uncultured Clostridia bacterium. Lineage (GTDB taxonomy): Bacteria > Bacillota > Clostridia > Christensenellales > CAG-138 > UBA3792. The sequence continues at coordinate 21,032 of CAMVNO010000004.1, read as the reverse complement.
CGTTTTCGCAGGGGCGAACGGCAGGAGCGTCGGCGCGGATACGACCTCGTTCAATCGCTCGTCCTCCGACTGTCCGACGATGACGATCGGCTCGGAGGGCAGTCCCTCCGCCTGCTCCTCCTCCGGCTTGTCCAGCGCCAGCAGCAGGATCGCGCCGCCGATCACGATGAGACACACGACCAGCGCGATGTAGAATCCGTTGTTCCGCAGGAATAAGCGGAAGCGTTCCATACGATCATTTGTTGTTTTGTTCGATTCTTCCATTTTTATCACCTCGGCTGTAGTATGGACGCGTGTGAAAAAATGTATACCGATCCGATTGCCAAAATTTTCGGGCAAGGCGGAATGCGCGGATACGGCGTCGGCATTTCATTTGCGGAACACAAAAAAGAGACCGTTCAAACCGGATCCGGCTTTGAACGGTCTTTGTGACTTTCGTGATCAGGAGGGCAGATAGAACAGCGGATTATACGGCACGCCGTCGTGCAAAAGCTCATAATGCAGAACGGACACCTTCGCGCCCTCCGTTGCCGGGAGATGCGCGATCACATCGCCCTTGTTCACATGCTTTTCGAGCAGCAGCCCGGGGACGGCGGTGTTCGCGCCGACGGCAATGCGGGAAACAAAGCCCTCGTCGTGGCGGATGTCGATGACAAAACCGAGCCCGGGACGTTCCCCGAGGAAGACGACCGTGCCGGATTCCGGCGCGACCACGCGCGTTTCGGGCGCGGCGGTGTAGTCGACGCCGTAATGCATTTCGCCGGTCTGAAGACCGTAGTATGCGGTAAGCTTTCCGCGGATCGGCGCAACAAAGGACAGAGACGCGGGCTTTGGCCCCGCCTTCCCCTCGGAAAGGTTCGGCGCTTCCGGATCATAGACCGAACCGGCGGGCAGCGCATAGGTGCCGACAAGCTCGCTGCGCGCGCTTCCGCTCTGCACCGGGGTGTTGAGCGTTTCGGCTTCGGAAACGGGAAGCCCTTCCTTATAGAGCGTTTCGGTATAGATCAGCGTGCGCGAGGGCGAACCGAGCTTTCGGAAGATCCGCGAGCCCTTCGGCAGCAGCGGCGTGCGGCCGGTCTTCGGCTTGGCGATCTCCGTTCGGATCTCCACGCGTTCCGCGGTGCGCCGCACGGGGATCAGCGAGCGGTCCTTTCGGAGAAGGTTCAGCGCGACGTCGAATTCGAGGTATTCCACGCTGCCGTCTGCGGGGACGGTCGCAAGCTGCGCGTCGATCGACGCCGTCAGAAGGATCGCGTTTCCGCTGAGATTCTCGTACGCGCATTCATCCAAAAAGATGCGGACAAGCTGCTCCGCGACCTCCCGGTTTGCAACCGCGAACAGCGGCGTGCCGTTGACCAGGAGATTGACGGCCTTTTCGGGATAAACCGGACGCGGCGTGGTGATCACGGGCGTGGGCGTCGGCGCGGGCGTGCGGACGGCGATTGCGTCCTCTCCGGTTTCCGGTTCGGGAGTGATGATTGTGAGCGGCTCCGAGAAAGCGGAGGCAGGACGGGTTCGGGAAGCAAGCAGCGGCAGCAGGATCGCAAGCGCCGCCAGAATGAGCGCAAAGCTTCCGATCAGGATCCATCGCTTTGCCGTATCCTTCATATGCGCCGCTCCTTTCTCTTTTTGGTGCAGTATACCACATTTTCTGCGAAAAATGAAACGATTCCGATAAAATTTCACGTTTTCGCAATAAATTCACCGAAGGAAACACTTTCCATTATTCGAAAGATATGATATTATATAAACGTATAAATAGCGGGCGCGGGATTTTTACCCGCAGACCCGGGGATGAGGTGTAAGTATGTCGCATTTAACGGATGAAGAATTGTATTATTTTAACGAAGGTACAACGAAAACCGCTTACCGTTCGCTCGGCTGCCACAGGGTGGAAAATAATGGCGAATGGGTCTGGCGGTTTTCCGTATGGGCGCCGAATGCAAGAAGCGTTGCAGTCGCGGGCGACTGGAACGGCTGGAACCCGAATGCTGATCCGATGCATCCGGTCGGTTCAACCGGCGTATGGGAGGTCCTCATAGGCATCGCGCACGAGGGACAGCTCTATAAATACGCGGTACAGGGACCGGACGGCAACGTCTCGATGAAGGCGGACCCGTACGCGCAGCGCTGCGAGGTCGCCGGAACGGCGTCGATGGTCTGGGAAGCGGGCGAATTCCCGTGGACGGACGAAGCGTATCTTGCGCACTGCTCGAAGCGGCACAGCGAGCCGATGAACATCTATGAGGTGCATCTGGGCTCGTGGCGCAAGGGGCTCGGATATCGCGAGCTTGCGACGGAGCTGGTCGATTACTGCGCCGACATGGGCTACACGCACATCGAATGCATGCCGCTGATGGCGTATCCGTTCAATCCGAGCTGGGGCTATCAGGTCACCGGCTACTATGCGCCGACGACGCGTTACGGCACGCCGGACGATTTCCGCTATTTTGTCGACCGCGCGCATGCAAAGGGACTCGGCGTGATCATGGACTGGGTACCGGCGCATTTCACGCGCGACAGCTACGGGCTTGCGTACTTTGACGGCACGCCGACGTACGAGCATCCCGACTGGCGGCGTTCCGAAATGAAGCAGTGGGGCACGCTGCTGTTCGACTACGGCAGAACGCAGGTGCAGAGCTTCCTCGTATCCAACGCGTGCTACTGGCTCAAGGAGTTCCACATCGACGGTCTGCGCGTCGACGCCGTGAGCTGCATGCTGTATCTCGATTACGGCAGAAACGACGGCGAATGGTATCCGAACCAGTACGGCGGCAAGGAAAACCTCGACGCGATCAACCTGTTCCACAAGATCGCCGCGGCGGTCAGGGAGATCCCCGGCAACAAGATCCTGATCGCCGAGGAGAGCACGGCGTTCCCGCGCGTGACGAACAAGCACGAGGACAGCCTGGGCTTTGACTACAAGTGGAATATGGGCTGGATGAACGACATGCTGCGCTATATGCAGATGGATTCGCTCTACCGGAAATGGCATCACGATAAGCTGACGTTCTCCCTGATGTATGCGTTCTCGGAGAATTATATCCTGGCGTTCTCGCACGATGAGGTAGTGCACGGAAAGCTGTCCATGCTGAACAAGATGCCGGGCGATTACTGGCAGAAATTTGCGCAGCTGAGGCTTCTGTACGCCTACCAGATGTCGCATCCGGGCAAGAAGCTGACGTTTATGGGTATGGAGTTCGGTCAGTTCATCGAGTGGCGGTTCGACGATTCGCTCGACTGGATGCTTCTGGACTATCCGAAGCATGCGGAAATGCAGTGCTATGTGCGCGAGATGAACAAGTTCTATCGCCGCACGCCCGCGCTCTATCAGTGCGACGACGATTGGAAGGGCTTTGACTGGATCGCGGTGGACGACGCCGTGCATTCGATTGCGGCATTCGTGCGAAAGGACGCCGACGGGAATCCGATCCTGTGCGTATTCAATTTCACACCCGTTCCCTGGGACGATTATTGCCTCGGCAGCGAAAATGCCGGCACGTATTCCGAGATCTTCTCGACCGATGCTCCGTATTTCGGCGGCGGCGGTCTGTCGTTCAACGAACCGGTCAAGACCGTCGAGGAGCCGTTCGGCAAGTTCCGTCACCGTCTGCATGTGAAGCTGCCCGCCTACGGCGCGGTATTCTTCCGCTTCACACCCGATAAAAAAGATCCGAAAGGAGCAAAGGAATGAAAAAGAAAATCGTCTGCATGCTGCTTGCCGGCGGACAGGGCAGCCGTTTGGGCGTTCTGACCTCCAGCATGGCAAAGCCTGCGGTCCCCTTCGGCGGAAAGTACCGCATCATCGACTTTCCGCTCAGTAACTGCGTGAACTCCGACATCGACACCGTCGGCGTTCTCACGCAGTATCGTCCGCTGGCGTTGAACGCGTACCTCGGCACCGGTCAGCACTGGGACCTCGACCGCACAAACGGCGGCGTATTTGTGCTTCCGCCGTATATGACAGAGCATGACGGGCGGTGGTATTCCGGAACGGCGAACGCGATCTGGCAGAACCGCTCCTTCCTCGATCAGTACGATCCCGATTACGTGCTGATCCTTTCGGGAGATCACATCTATAAGATGGACTACACAAAGATGCTCAAATTCCACGTGGCCAACAACGCGGCGGCGACGATCGCGGTGCTTCGGGTTCCGATGGAAGAGGCGCACCGCTTCGGCATCATGAACACGGACGAAGCCGGCAGGATCGTTTCGTTTGAGGAAAAGCCGAAGATTCCGAAGAGCAACAACGCCTCGATGGGCATCTATATCTTCAATTGGAAGCTCCTGCGCGATTACATGGAGCGCGACGACGCCGATCCTTCGAGCGAAAACGATTTTGGCAAGAACATCATTCCGAATATGCTGAACGCCGGCGAAAAGATGGTCGCCTATCCGTTCGAGGGCTATTGGAAGGACGTCGGAACGATCCAGAGCCTTTGGGAAGCGAACATGGACCTTCTGGGCGAAACGCCCGTGCTCGATCTGAACGATCCGGCATGGCGCATCTACACGCGCAACCCGGTCATGCCGCCGCACTACACCGATCATAACGCGGACGTTAAAAACAGTCTCGTAGCGGAGGGCTGCGTGGTGCGCGGCAGCGTCAGACACAGCGTGCTGTTCTGCGGCGCGAAGGCGGAAGCCCGCACGGAGGTGGTCGATTCGGTCATATTCCCGAACGCCGTCATCGGCGAGAGCTGTGTTGTGAACAAGGCGATCGTCGGCGAAAACGCAGTCATCGGCGAACGCGTGCAGATCGGTGTGCCGCCGAAGGACGGAGAAACGGTCGACAATCACCTGACCGGCGATATCGTGCTGATCGGCAATGACGTGACGATCCCCGCGGATACCGTCATCCCGCGCGGCGCGGTCGTGACCGCCGAAACGCTCGGACAGTTTACGAACGGAGGAATGAAAGCATGAATCAGGAAGCATTCGGTCTGATCTTTACGGGCGAACACAATCCTTATATGCGCGATCTCGTTCTTTCCCGCGCGGTTGCCGCAGTGCCGTTCGGCGGACGCTATCGCGTCATCGACTTCGTTCTGTCCGATCTTGTCAACACCGGCATCCGCAACGTCGGTCTCATCGTGCAGAAGAACTATCATTCCATGATGGACCACCTCGGGACCGGCAAGGAATGGGACCTGAACCGCAAGCGCGACGGTCTGTTCCTCCTCCCCCCGTTCTCCACAAAGGACAACACCGGCGTGTATCGCGGCGACATCGACGCGTTCCACTCCATCATGCAGTACATTCGCCGTTCGAACCAGAGATATCTGATTCTCTGCGGCAGCCATATCGTATTCAATACGACGTTCGACGCGATCCTCAGGCAGCATCGCGATACCGGCGCGGATATCACCATCATGTACAACGAGGATCCCCGCTTCTTCCCCGAGGAGCAGAACCGCGATCTGCGGCTGCTGCTGGACGACGACGGGATGACGGTCAAGCGCCTCGAATGGAATCCCAGAAACCCGGGCTCGAATTTCCGCTCCTGCGAGGTCATGATCATCGACAAGGATCTTTTCGAGGATCTGGTCGAGGAATCCTATTCGCGCGGTGCGGTGGATTTCGTGCGCGAGGTCCTGCTTCCGCGGGTCAGGGATCTCAAGATCATGGGCTGGCGGTACGACGGCTATGTCGGCAGAATCGATTCGATCAACACCTATTTCATGCACAACATGGAGCTTTTGAACGCCGGCGCTGCAAGGGATCTTTATAACATGCGGCATCCGATCTACACCAAGGTCAAGGACGAGATCGCGACCCGGTACGGCGACTGGGCGGACGTGCACAACGTGGTCATGGCGGACGGCTGTATGATCGACGGCACCGTTGAGGATTCCATCCTGTTCCGCGGCGTCACCGTGGAGCGCGGCGCGATCGTCAAGAACTCGATCCTGATGCAGGGCGTCACCGTACGAAAGGGCGCGGTGCTCGATCATGTCATCCTTGACAAGAACGTGACCGTCAACGCCGGACGGCAGCTCACGGGGTACGAGGGCATTCCGCTCGTCTTCCGCAAGAATCTGACCGTCTGACATGCTTTGAAAGGAGAATCATCATGAAAATACTGTTTACGGCAAGCGAATGCTTCCCGTTCATCAAGACCGGCGGTCTTGCCGACGTCGTGGGCTCGCTCCCGAAGGAGCTCGTCCGTCAGGGCGCCGAAGTCGCGGTCATGATCCCGAAATACACGCAGATCGGCGATTATTACATCTACAAGATGCAGCATATCTGCCATTTCAATCTGCAGCTGGGCAGCTATTCCGTGTTCTGCGGGATCGACATGCTCGAGCAGGACGGCGTCAAATTCTACTTTGTCGACAATCTTGCGATGTTCGGCGGCGATAAGATCTACACGGGCGACGAACAGGAAGGCTTCCGCTTTGCGTTCTTCTGCCGCGCCGTGCTCGAGTCGTTCAAGCATATGAACTACTATCCCGACGTGATCCATTGCAACGACTGGCAGACCGGTCTTATTCCCGTGCTGCTTAACGACCAATATCGCATGATTGCCGAGTATCGCGATGTGCACACCGTGTTCACGATCCACAACCTGAAATTCCAGGGCATCTTCGACTGGCATCGGATCAACAGCGTGCTCGGGCTCAACGAGGGCTATTTCTCCCCGAACAACCTCGAATTCTATGGGCTGCTGTCGTTTATGAAGGCGGGTCTCGTGTTTGCCAACCGCATCACCACGGTCAGCCCGACCTACGCCGAGGAGATCCGAACCGGTTACTACGGCGAGCGGCTGGACGGTTTGCTGCGCGCAAGGCAAAACGTCCTGTCGGGCATCCTGAACGGAATAGACGGAATATCGTTTGATCCGAGCACAGATATGCATATTCCCGTTCATTATAACGCGGCGGATCCGTCTGGGAAGAAGCTCGACAAGGCTGCGCTGCAGGAAGAGCTCGGCTTGCAGAAGCGTGACGTGCCGCTTGTTGCAATGGTCACGCGACTGACTGCGCAGAAAGGTCTGGATCTTGTTACCTGTGTTCTGAACGACATTATGCGCATGGACATTCAGTTGGTCGTTGTCGGCACCGGCGATGCGTATTTTGAGAACGCGTTCCGCGAAGCGCAGTACCGCTTCCCCGGCAGATTCGTCTGCTGCCTCCGTCACGACGAGCAGATCGCACGGCGTGTGTACGCGGCGAGCGATATTTATCTGATGCCGTCGCAATTTGAGCCCTGCGGTCTCAGTCAGATGATCGCCATGCGGTACGGTTCCATTCCGCTCGTTCGCGAAACCGGCGGACTTCGGGACAGCGTTCTGCCGTACAACTGGTATACGGACGACGGAAACGGCTTCAGCTTCCACGACTATAACGCGCATGACATGCTGCACGTGCTGGAGCACGCGGTCGGTTATTGGTACGACGATCGCGAGATGTGGAAGCGGTTGATGAAGCGCGCCATGAAGACGGATTTCTCCTGGGCTGTTTCCGCGCGTAAATATATGGAGCTCTATCGCAATCTGCTCGGGCTGCCGGATGAAGAACCGCCGAAGCCGGTACGCCGTCGCGTGACGCGCACGGTCAAACCCGCGGCAGACAAGACAACGGAAAAGAAACCTGCCGCGAAGAAGACGGCGTCAACTGCAAAGAAGTCCACCACAACAAAGACCAAGAAACCCGAATAAAGACACATGTTCTATCAGAGCCGCTCATTTGAGCGGCTTTTTGTGTTTCACGTGAAACACAGTATTGGGCGTGCACAAAAATGTTTTCCGTGAAACAATGAAATGTGACGATACGGTCTTGCAAATGCGGATATGACGCGTTATAATGGAACCGGAAAAGGAGCGAATATGGGCAAGATTATTTCTATTACAAATCAAAAAGGCGGCGTAGGCAAAACGACGACGGCGATCAATCTGAGCGCCTGCGTCGCGCAGACGGGCAGACGTGTATTGCTTGTCGACCTGGATCCGCAGGGCAACAGCACGAGCGGTCTCGGCGTGACGAAGAAAAAGGAATTTCCCTCAAGCTATGACGTGCTGATCGACGACGTTCCCGCAGAGGAAGCGATCCGCCAAACGATGATCGAAACGCTGGACGTCCTGCCGTCAAGGATCGAGCTTGCGGGCGCGGAGGTCGAACTGGTAACGATGATCGCGCGTGAACAGAGGCTGAAACAGGCGCTCTCGCCGATTGCGGACCGTTACGACTACATTTTCATCGACTGTCCCCCGTCCCTCGGTCTTTTGACGCTGAACGCGTTGACGGCTTCGGATTCTCTGCTCGTACCGATCCAGTGCGAATACTACGCACTTGAGGGTCTGTCACAGCTGATGAACACGGTGAAGCTCGTAAGGCGCAATCTGAACGCCAAGCTGGACATCGAGGGCGTTGTACTGACGATGTTCTCCTCACGGCTGAACCTGTGCGTACAGGTCGTGGAAGAGGTAAAAAAGTATTTCCGGGAAAAGGTGTATAACACGATCATTCCGCGTTCGGTCCGGATGAGCGAAGCGCCGAGCCACGGTCTGCCGATCACGCTGTACGATGCGCGTAACATCGGCGCCAAGGCGTATATCAATTTAGCGGAAGAATTCATCAAACAGGAGGAAGCAAATGGCAAAGAATAAAGGATTAGGGCGCGGACTGGACGCGCTTCTGGATGAGCTCGACGCGCCGGAACAGCCTCAAAACGGCACATTCGAGGTCGATCTCTATGATTTGGACACAAACCCCAATCAGCCGCGCAAAACGTTCGATCCGGACAAGCTTTCCGAGCTGGCGCAGTCGATCAAGCGTCACGGCGTCGTGCAGCCGATCCTTGTCAAAAAGAACGGCGCACGCTACACCATCGTTGCAGGTGAGCGTCGTTACCGCGCGGCGCGGCAAGCCGGATTGATGACCGTGCCCGTTGTGCTGACGGATATTGACGAAGACGCGGTCATGGAGATCTCGCTGGTCGAAAACATCCAGCGTGAGAACCTGAACCCGATCGAAGAAGCCGCGGCGCTGAAGCTGCTGATGCAGCAGCACGATCTGACGCAGGAAGAGGTTTCGGAGCGCGTCGGCAAGAGCCGTCCCGCGATCGCGAACGCGCTGCGCCTTCTGACGCTCGCAAAATCGGTGCAGAAGCTGATCAAGGACGGCAGGCTGTCCGCGGGACACGGTAAGATGCTCGCGGGCGTCGGCGATCCGCGCATTCAGATGGAAATGGCTGAAAAATGCGTGGAAGGCGACTGGTCGGTGCGCCGTCTTGAGGACGAGCTGCGCTTTGCCGAAATGCCGAAGCGCCGTCATAAGGAAAAGCCGGAACCGACGCCGGAATTCCGCAACGCCATGCACCGTATGCGCGCCGAGCTGGGCACCAAGGTCTCCGTGCAGGGCAGTGAGGACAAAGGGAAACTCATTATCCATTACTACTCACGCGAGGATCTCGATCGCATTTATCGCACGATCGTAGGAAACGAATAACCGAATATAGTAATCATAAAGGAGCGGAATACCGTTCCTTTTTTCTTTTGTGCAAACAGGGATCCGCATGAGACCCGGTTGAAATGGTGCAACAGAATTTTGAACAAATGTATACGGAAATGTCACTGATTTCCAGCCGACCACAAGATATAGTACGAATTCACAATTTGTACACAAAAATTTGAAAATATATCTTTTATTATGCCCAATACCGCTTGCATTGGACCTAAGTTTCTGCTAAAATAACGTAGGATTATACCATAGGATGATATATGGCATAGTCTGCGGTCCCGGCTGAAAACCGGGAAAAAACGATACAACTTTCCTATGTAAAGATGGACTAAACGGAGGAACAAAACATGTCTAAGCTGACCAAGATCCTTTTCGGCAGACGTACCTGGGCGATTCTCATTTCGCTGATCATGGTGCTGCAGATGCTGCCGGCGGCAGTTATTGCCGATTCCACAGGAGCGGACGCGTCTGAGGGCGACGTTGTTATTGTGGAACGCGGCGACAGCGAATCCGGCGGCAAGGAGGACGAAGGCACTCCCGGCGAGTCCGAGACCCCGGCAGATCCGGAGCCCCCGGCAGACCCCGAGACCCCGGCAGATCCGGAGACCCCGGCGGACCCCGAGCCCTCGGCAGATCCGGAGCCCCCGGCAGATCCGGAGCCCTCGGCAGATCCCGAGAACCCGGCGAACCCGGAGAACCCGGTGGATCCCGAGAACCCGGAGAATCCGGAGGATCCCGAGAATCCCGAGGATCCTGTGGATCCGATCCTGCCCACTTTTCCGATCATTGATCCCGACGGCGGCTTATATCTCCCCGTAACATTCCTCGACAAGGACGGCAATGTTCTTGTCGTATTGCAGGTTTTGGCGGGCAGAGCGATCGGCGAGCTTCCCGAAGCGCCCGTGATCGAAGGCAAAACCTTCCTCGGCTGGGTCAACGAGAACGGCAGAGCCGTGTACAGAACGACGATCGTCAATCGTTCTATGACCGTCAGCCCGAAATATGAGGGCGACGACGAAGCCGAGATGCCGGCGCAGAACTTTATGTTCACCACGACCAAGGGCGTCGTCGTCAAGGCCTCCGTTGCGGAGGGCGTGTTCCCTGCGGGCACGACGATGCGCGTTACCGACGTTGCAGATGCGAAAGCGCGCGCGCTTGCGTCGACCGTCGTTCCGGCGGACAAGAACCTGACCGACGCGGTCGCGGTCGACATCACGTTCTATGACGCCGACGGCAAGAAGATCGAGCCGAAGGATCAGAACAAGGTCCATGTCGAAATCAACACCGGCAGAAAGATGGCGGGCGACACCTTCACGCTCTATCACGAAATCAGAGAAGGCGTCCTCGACTGGGTTGACACGGCGTCTCCCTACGGCGTCAGCTTCGACTCCTCCTCCTTCTCCGTCTATATCGTCATCGGTACCGGCGGCGACGCGGAATACGCGCGCATCAAGGTCCTGTTCCACCGCATGAAGGCGGACGGTTCCAACGAGACTGACACCGAAGCGGTCGAGATCCTCGTCAAGCCGAAGGATATGGATACCGACGCCATGTTCGAGAAGGTCGTTTACGATCCCGGCCCCGGCACGATGCCGGAAGGCTATCTGTTCCACGGCTGGTCGAAGACCGCGTCCTGGAACACGACGACCACCAAGCTGTCCTTTGACGCGGTTCGCAACGACATCCGCGCGGAGCTCGAAAAGAATACCGACGGCGATACGACCAACGACTTCGTCGATATGGGCGTAACGCTGCACTACTACGCAACGGCGTTCGAATCCCGCACCGTCACCTACCTGGATCAGCACGGCGCGGCGATCAAGACGGACATCGTTCTGTTGACCGACGGCAGCGCAAGCTATACGGTTTCTACCTCCTATACCCCGGAAAAGACCACGCAGACGTTCGACGGCTGGACGACCTCCGCACCCACCGTCAGCGGCGATACCTATACCTATCCCACCGGCGCGGTCATCTATAAGCCCGGCGAAGCAAGCGGCACGTTCACGGTGACGAACGACGTCGTTCTCTATCCGTACATCCGTACCGGTTACTGGCTTGTTTACAACAACAATATCGAAAAGAATCAGCAGGTTCTCGGCTTTGAGGATAATACTTCCGCAGAGTATTTCGGACCTGTGTTCTATTCGAACGGCGAAAACACCGTGAAGCCGACCGATCCGACCCGTACCGGTTACACGTTTGAGAACTGGTATGCGGACGAGAACATGACGACCCTGTTCACATGGGGCTCCCCGCTGACCGCGGACACCACGATCTATGCAAAGTGGACGCCGGCGGAGACGCAATATACGGTTGTCTTTATGGTGCAGAGCGCGACAGACGCGGTTGACGCAACCAATGCGCAGAAGACTTACGAGTATTATACCAGTATCGTAAGAACGGTCAAGTATAACTACAGTGAAGACAACGGTACTGCGTTCGGCAATCTGCAGACCGTTAAGACCGGCGATCAGGTCACGATTTATTACACCACAACCGGCGGCAGCGGCGGCAATGGCTACTGGGGCGACGACGGTCTTGCGCGGGAGGGCGGCACCATCCCGAGCATTGCCGGTCTTACCCGTCTGGAAAACGCATATTACACGTTCAGCACGAAGAATGATGCGTCCGCGACGGTGACGGTAAAGGGCGACGGATCCACGAAGATCTACGTCTACTATGACCGCGTGGCGATCACGTATAACTTCGTCACCGATACTGATATGTCGTATAAGACGATCAGCGGGTACGAGCTTGCGTATGATTCCTACTATGGTTATTACTACATCAAAATCAACGGTTCTTGGCATCGAATCGGCAGCAATGGATCTGCTGTATGGAATGCATCTGCAATTACAAATGTAACGTCCAATAGATATATCTATTATACGTATAATGGAACTAACTATACCAATGGCAGGTATAACAGCGGCACAGCGAATATCACTTTACCGTATTCATCTTATACCGGCATGTACGGCGCGCCGTTCGATGCGAGCAACTGGCCGGATCCCGGCACGGGCTACGTCTGGTACGTAGAAAGCTCCGATTATTACTGGGATTATCCGATCCCGCGGTTCTATACGCCGCTCGGCGCAACCAGTGTAACGGCAACGACGATCAACTTCTATATCCGGTCGCATACGGTATCGACGGATACGGCAACGATCTATATCGTTTCTCAGAATCCGGATACCGGCGCCTGGACGGACACGCCGGAGGAGTACTCGCTTCCGAGCGGCGTTACCGTCACGTTTACGAACGCGGACGACTACCATTGCTACGGCTATAACCTCAGTCGAAACAGCGTAACGAACGGATTCGTATCCAGAACGACGGATCTGCCCATTTATTACGGCACCGGTTCCGCTTCGAATTATATCAAGGTCAACAGCTCGACCAAGAAGATCTGGATCTACTTAAGCTGCGTCTCCTATAGTCTCGTCTTCGAGTCCAAGACGACAGGCGGCAGAAGAACCGAAACGCTGAACACGTACGAGCATTTTGCGCCGTATGAATATAAGAACGGCGTTAAGTACGTTCCGAACGACGGCGGTGACCAATACTACTTCGCCGGCTGGTATTATGATACCGCGTATCAGAACCCGGTCGACTGGGAAAACGACACGATGCCCGCGCAGAACACGGTGATCTACGCCAAGTGGAACCCGCTGCGCTTCCGTATCGTTATGGACATCACCGGCGGTCCGGACGTCGGATTGACGCGCTCAGACATCACGTTCCCGCAGGATCTCGACGGCGATCCGGATACCAACCAGGCGCTCTCCTTCCGTCTGAACGCGGGCGAGCAGGTTTCGAACTCTGTCAACGCGGCAACGGCGGACAACTGGGTCCTCGCGGGCTGGTATCTCGACGAGGCGCACACGATCCCGTTCAACTTCAATCTCGGCATCTATGAAAATACGACCGGGATGGATATGACGTACGGCGACCTCGAGGGCGACGCAAAGAGCGGCACCGTTCCCGGCGATACCACCGGCTACAACGACAATAACAACAATGAAGATCCGACCAAGGGCGAGTATATCCGCGGCCGCCTTACGATCTACGCCGCATGGCGTCCCAAGACCGAAGGCGCTTCGGGTCTGAGCATCGTCTATGACGCGGTCGACGGTACCTTCACCGGCGGCGGCACGACCTTTAACGATCCGAACCCGTACACCGTCGGTTCCGAGGTCTGGGCACAGCCCGGCTCGACGCCGAACGATTCGGATCTGGTCTTCTCCCGCTGGGTCATCCAGAAGTGGGAGAACGGCGCGTGGGTCGACACCACCGACTTCGCGTACCCCGGCTCCTCGTTCGTTCCGGACGAGACCTACGCAAAGGTCACCGAGAATCAGGACGGCAGCAAGACCTATACGATCCAGCTTCGCGCGGAATATAAAGCCGATAATGAAGAAAGCGTTCCGACGCATATCTATTGGTATAAAAACGACGGTTCCGGCGACACCGTGCGCCGGGATGACAACCTGTTGATCAACGAAGCGGTCAACATCCCCGGTGCGCCGAGCCGCACGGGTTACGACTTCCTCGGCTGGTACAAGAAGTCCTTCACCGAAGAAGAAATGCAGGCAATGGGCGGCGAGGTTCCGACCTCGTATGCATGCACCGAGCCGAACTTCATCTGGTATAACGGCACCGGCTACTATGCCAACGAAGCATGCACGCAGGGCTGTTCGCAGGTCGCGGCGGACGAATGGCTTCCGTACGACAACCTGTACGCGGTCTGGGCGCCGCATGAATACGACGTGCGCTTCAACGCAAACGCGCCCGCGGGCACGTCGGCTTCCGGCTCGATGGACAATCAGCACTTTGTTTACGACACAGCGCAGAACCTGAGCGAGAACGCGTTCACCGTTCCGAACTATAAGTTCCTCGGCTGGTCGACCTCCGCAAACGGCGGTGTGGTCTATACCAACATGCAGGAAGTCAAGAACCTCACCGCAACGGACGACGCGGTCGTTCCGCTGTACGGCGTGTGGGAGCTTGACGTGGCGCCGATCACCGTGCACCACTATCTGCTCGGCACGACCACCCCGGTCGCCGAGGATGTAACGGAAAGCAAGACCATCGGTTCGAGCTACACCGCAAACGCGGCGACGACGTTCCTCAGTGGCTTCTCCGGCTATAACCTCACCGCAGACAGCTACAACCCGTCTCAGACGATCACGGTCGCGGCGGGCGAGAACGTCATTATCGTATACTACACCCTGCCGCTGACCATCACCGCGTCGTCGGCTTCGAAGACGTACGACGGCACCACGCTTACCGGTTCCTACACCGTGACCGGCGCGCTTGCGAGCGACGAAGCGACGATCAACTCGGCGATCGGCGATCCGCTGACCATCGGTCCGGGCGTCGGCAGCCAGACCTATTCGGCTCCCACGGCGGGAATTCCTTCCTATTATAATGTCACCGCCACGACCGGCACTTTGACGATCACCGCAAAGCAGGTCACCGTCAAGGCGAACGACAAGAGCAAGACCTACGGTGCAGCCGATCCGACCCTTGACGCAACGGTCACCGGTCTTGTCGGCAATGACACGATCACCTACACGGTCGCACGTCAAGCGGGCGAGAATGTCGGTCACTACGTGATCACGCCGAGCGGCGAGACCACGCAGGGCAACTACACGATCGTCTATCAGACCGGCGACTTCGAGATCACCAAGAAGGCGATCACGATCACCGCGGACGACAAGACCAAGGTCTACGGCGATCAGGATCCGGCGCTGACGGCAACGGTCACCGGCGCCGAGACAGGCGACACGATCAACTACACCCTCTCCCGTCAGGCGGGCGAGGACGTCGGCGATTATACCATCACCGTCACCCCGGGCGACAACCCGAACTATGACGTGACGGTCGTTCCCGGTACGTTCACGATCACGCCGAAGGCGGTCACCGTTACCATCACCGGCGCGAACGACACCAAGACGTACGACGGCGACGAACACACGGCGACCGGCTTCACCGCAACGGCAAACGACGCGGGCTATAACACCGCAAACGTCGCACTGAAGTCCGGCAGCACCGCGGAAGCGAAGCGCACCGATGTGGGCACCACGAACATGGGGCTCACCGCGGCTGACTTCGTGAACAACGATCCGAACTACAACGTCACGTTCTCCGTCACCGACGGCTACATGACGATCAGCAAGCGTGCGGTCACCGTCACGATCACCGGTCACAACGATACGAAACCGCACGACGGTCAGTCGCACAGCATCTCCGGCTACGACGTGACGATCAGCGATACGCTGTATACCGCGGCGGACTTCACCGGTCCGGCGCAGACGATCAGCGCGACGCGTACCGACGTCGGTAAGACGCCGATGGGTCTGGCGGAAGGCACGTTCACGGATTCCAGCGCGAACTTCACAAACAACAACGCGAACTTCACGGTAACGTTCAACGTCACCGACGGTTACATGGAGATCACGCCGGAAGGCGCCATCACTGTCAAGATCACCGGTCATTATGTGACGCATGATTACGACGGAACCAAATATACGGCGACCGGCTACGATGTTGAGATCATCGGCAGCACGGCGTTTACGGCGGCGAGCTTCACGTTCGATGGCACAAACACCGTTTCGAGAACCGACGCCGGTACGACGAATATGAACCTCGTTCCGGGCAACTTCCACGTTACCGATACGCAGACCTTCCCGAACGTCACGTTCGAGATCGTCGAGGACGGCTATGTCACGATCAAGCCGATCGACATCACCGTCACGATCGTCGGCGCGAACAGCTCCGATATGTACAACGGCAGTGAACAATCGGTCAGCGGCTATGAGGTCACCGAAATCTCGAACCCGCTGTTCAAAGAAGCGGACATCGTATACGACGGCAACAACGGCTCCGCAACGCGTACGCACGTGGTCGAGGGCAGCGACGCGACCGGCAAGACCATGATGGGTCTTACGAGCGCAAACTTCTCCACGACGAACCCGAACTTCGGTACGGTCACGTTCAACGTCACCGACGGTTATCAGGAGATCACGAAGCGCTCCGTCACCCTGACGAGCGCAACCGACAGCAAGGAATACGACGGAACCGCGCTGACGAACAGCAATGTCGCGGTCACCGGCGACGGCTTCGTCTCCGGCGAAGGCGCGACCTATGACGTCACCGGTACCCGCACGATCGTCGGCAGCAGCGAGAACACGTTCACCTACACGCTGAACGATGGCACCGACGCGAACGACTACACGATCAGCACCGTGCCCGGCACCCTGACCATCACCGACCGTACGAACAAGTTCGAGATCACGCTGACCCCGAACGGCTTCACCACGGTCTACGACGGCGAGGAGCACACGGCGGCGGGCTTCAAGCTCACCGGCGCGGACGCGGCGGTTGAGAACGGCGGCACCGGCACGGCGGTCACGTTCGCTGTGAACGGCGTTACCTACACCATGACCGGCGTCACGACGACGAACCCGGTCGAGGTCAACGTCGGCACATACTTCAATAAGCTCCAGGGTACGCCCGTCATCAAGGACGCGAACGGCAACGACGTCACCGCGCAGTTCACCGTGAACGGCATGACGAACGTCGGCATCCTGATGATCAGCCAGAGAACGCTGACGATCACGGTCAACCAGCGCACGCTCCCGTACAACGGCAGCGTGCAGTACGGCTACGACATCGAAGGCGAAGTCTCCGGTTCGGCTACCGAATACACGATCGACGGTCTTGTCTCTGGTCAGACCCTTTCGATCGACTATACCCCCGCCGCCGGCACGAACGCGGGCACATACAACAACGGCAACTTCGACGTCAGCACGCTGGTCATCAAGAGCGGTGACACGACGATCCAGACCGGCTCGTCCAACACCACCAACTACGTTGTATACACCAACGTCGGCAAGCTGATCATCGAAAAGATCAACCTCGAGATCACGATCACCGGTCACACGGCGACCGAGACCTACAACGGCTCGAACTACACGGTCGAGGGCTACGACGCGCAGGGCAACAGCAACCTGTTCGACGCGAGCAAGATCGTCTACAACGGTTCGACGACGATCACCGAGAAGGACGTCGGCAATTACCCGATGGGTCTCGACAAGGATAACTTCAGCTACAACGATCCGAACTTCACGAACGTGACGTTTGTGGTCGCGCAGGACGGCAAGCTGACCATCAACAAGGCGCCGCTGACCATCACGGTCATCGCCCAGAACTATACCTACAACGGCACGCCGCAGGGCGAGGACAACGCGACCTATACAGAGAACTTCGCGGATAAGGTCACGGTCGAGGGTCTGCAGGGCACCGACGCGCTGACGAGCATTACGCTGAACGGTTCGCAGACGGACGTCGGCGTATATCCGGAAGAAATCGTCGCGACCAACCCGGTCATCAGCGGCGACAATCTCAAGAACTATGACGTCACCATCGTCAACGGCACGCTGACGATCACCAAGGAGCCGCTGATCATCACCATCCGCGGCAACAAGGCGGAATACGATTACGACGGCGAAGAAAAGACCATCTCCGGCTACACCGTCGAATACGACGGCTGGTTCACCGAGGACGGCGACGAGCTCGTCGGCGAAATCGAATATGATGCGAACGGCAACGTTGTCGGTACGGCACTGGATGGCTTCACGCTGGGTCTGAAGAGCGACGTCACCGCAGAGGTCACGAAGAAGAATCCGGGCACGTATCCGATGGGTCTTGCCCAGAGCAGCTTCGAGTACGATGCGTTCATGGCGGCGTACGGCAACAACTACACGATCCAGTTCAACGTCATCGACGGCGAACTGAAGATCAACACGACGGACCTGCCGATCAAGATCACGTCCGCAACGAAGGAGTGGCCGTACGACGGACAGCTCCATAAGGAGGACGTCTACACAGTCACTTATGACGTGCTCGACAACGACGGCAACGTCACGGAAACGAAGACGATCACGGCGGACGAAGGCTCGAACGGTCTCGTCTTCACGCTCCCGACGGGCGACAAGCTCACGATCACGTCGACCGCGGGCGGCGTCAGAGACGTCAACGACACCGTGTCGAATAACAATAAGTTCACGTATGCGATCGACAATGGGGAATTCTATACGAACGTAACGACGGAGTTCGGCACGCTGTCCATCACGCCGATCAACGTCACGGTCACCCTGCACGGCAACACCGACAGCAAGACCTACGACGGCAATGATCATACGGTCACCGGTTACACGGTCGACAGCATCCAGATCGACGGCGTCGACACGACGCTGTATAAGGAGACCGACTTCGGTCTCGTGAACGGCAAGACCGCTTCCGCGACCCGTAGGCACGTGGTCGAGAACGGCGACAACTCCGGCAAGACCATGATGGGTCTCACCGAAGACGACTTCGAGAACAAGAACACGAACTTCGCAACCGTCACCTTCGTCTACACCGACGGCTGGCAGGAGATCACGCCTGCGACGCTGACGATCACGACAGGCACAGACAGCAAGGAATACGACGGCACGCCTTTGACGGCTGACGGTAGCATTACGGGCTTTGTCAACGGCGAGACGGCAGACTTCAAAGTCACGGGAACGATCACGAATGTAGGCGGACCGGTGACGAACAGCTACACGCTGGTCTTTGCAGGCGAAGAAGGAGCAAGCGAGACGGCGACGGCAATTCGCAGCGACTACACGCTGAGCGAGAACCTCGGCACGCTGACGATCACGACGAGCAGCAAGGTGCTGAAGGTCGAATCTGCAAGCGACACATGGACGTATGACGGCAACGCGCATACGAAGTACGAATACACGGTGACGTACGGCGACGACGAGACGCACACGGTAACGATCGCGGAAGACGAGACGACGGGTACGGTCGAGCTGTCGACGGGCGACGTGGTAACGATCACGCCTGCGGCGAGTGCAACGATCACGCACGTAGCCGAGACGACGGTGAACAACGCGTTCACCTGGGACGTTGAGAACGCGACGTACTACACGAAGGGCGAAGACGTTGTCGGTACGCTGAGCGTAACGCCTGCGACGCTGACGATCACGACAGGCACAGACAGCAAGGAATACGACGGCACGCCTTTGACGGCTGACGGTAGCATTACGGGCTTTGTCAACGGCGAGACGGCAGACTTCAAAGTCACGGGAACGATCACGAATGTAGGCGGACCGGTGACGAACAGCTACACGCTGGTCTTTGCAGGCGAAGAAGGAGCAAGCGAGACGGCGACGGCAATTCGCAGCGACTACACGCTGAGCGAGAACCTCGGTACGCTGAAGATCACGGCGTCGAATGTGGAGATCGTGGTGGTACCGGGCAGCGGCAGCAAGACGTACGACGGCACGCCGCTGACGAAGACGGAGCATGACGACTTCACGGTCACCGGCGTACCGGAAGGCTTCACCTGGACGGCGACGGCAGACGGTACTGTAACGAACGTCACGCCGGGCGAAGGCGAGAAGGCGGTGAACGCGGTCATAGCGTTCCAGATCTTCAACGCAGCAGGCGAAGACGTCACGGATCAGTTCGCGAACATCGACACGAGCGCGACGGGCACGCTGGAGATCACTCCGGCGACCATGACGGTCGAGGCGATCGACTACAACCATTATTACGACGCCAAGTATCACAACGGCGGCGTGGCGAACGCATCGTCCATGCCGGCGGGCACGACGTACCGGTACAGCGTCTACGATCCGGAAACGGAGACGTGGGGCGATTGGAGCGATACCGCGCCGAGCATCCGCAACGTCGGAACGATCACCTACAAGGTCAAGGCGACCAACCCGAACTACTATGACGCCGAAGACGAAGGCACGCTGATCGTAACCCCAGCAAGTTCCATCGCTTGGGGTGCTAAAGTAAACCGTTACGTTGGTTATTATGACGGCCAGTGGCATACGGCATCGATTGATGTCAGCAACGTTACCTATTACCATTATTTTGAGGAAGAAAACTATGACGATCTACATACAGAGGTCTTTATCTATCAATGGGTAGGAGAGGGCACAGCGACGTATTCTGAACTATCGAGCGCGGTAATAGATAATCCGTATGCGCCGCTACCCGAAGGCTGGGAAATGATAGACGAGTTCCCGTATGAAAAAGATGTATGTAACAAAGTTTTCAGCGCATATGTAGGTGTTGCTGATAGCGAGGGACATTTCAACTATAGCGGCAATATTATACTAACGGGTTGTCGTATTGTAATCAAGCCGCGTCCCGTCACGCTCGTAAGCGAAACCGCGGAGAAGCCATACGACGGCACACCGCTGACCAGACCCACGGTTACCGGCTGGGAGATGGATACGGAAAACAACACCGGCTTCGTAACCGGCGAAGTCACCGACGTCAAGGCGATCGGCAGCGTCACGACGGTTGAAGAAGGCGAAGTCACGAACACGATCGTTTACACGCCGACCGAAGCGTTCAAGGAGACCAACTACACGATCGTCAAGGAAGAAGGCACGCTGAAGATCACGGCGAATGACAGCGCGCTGACGATCACGTCCTCGACGAAGAGCTGGACGTACGACGGCCAGACGCACACCGAAGAGGTGTACACGGTGA